>NZ_FTNC01000046.1 GCF_900156285.1 Halanaerobium kushneri | reverse complement strand
TTCCCAGTATTTTTTGCAGAATAAATGCAGAAAGCATCGATTCTAGATCATATTCTCTTTTTCTACCAAAATATTTGTAGTAAGCAGTGTAGAAACTGAATGGAATAAATTCAGATAAATCAAGATATTGATCGAGCATTTCAAGGAATTGAGGTTTATCATTTTGAGCCCAATCTTTGGCCTGTTCATAAAGATCACCGAAAGACAATTGCTTTTTAGAATTAAAAGACATTATGATTTCCTCCTTTTGGCTTTGTGGTATTTTTAGTATCTCTAACTATATTATACCATATCTTAAGGAGGAAATCACCAAAAATTTATGTCATGAGCCCTGTCATTTAGGACCTTAGACATTATACAAACGACTATAAAAATTAATTTAATGAAAGGAGGGATTTTGGTTTAGTTCTTGTGTTTTAAAAAAAATTAGGGGGTTATATTTAATGCGAAAAAATTTACTTATTACAATTACTGCTTTACTTTTAGTTGGTTTAATGGCTGTTCCTGTTTTTGCTCAAAAAACTGTTTTAGACTTTGTCTGGTTTAGTGATGGGGTAGAAGGAGAAGTACTAAAGGATATTATTGCTGATTATAAAGAAGAACATCCTGATGTAGATTTTAATATCATTGAGGTGCCATATAATGAGTTAAATACTAAAATAAAGACTATGGTTGCAGGTGGAAATCCTCCTGATCTTGCCAGAGTTTCCAATCCAGGAGAATTATCTTCAGCACTGTTAAATCTTAATGACAGTATTGGTCAGGATTATTTAGACAACTTTGTAGAGTCTACCCATCCTTATGTAATGGTAGATGGTAAAATGCTAGCTATCCCAATCGACGTAACAGCAAATGGTATAATTTATAATAAAGACTATTTTGAAGCGGCTGGAATTGATGTACCAGATACTGAAGAAGAATTAGATGATTTATGGACCTGGGAAGAATGGGCTAATGCACTGGAAAAAGTTGTTGAAAATTCAGATGCAAGATATGGATTAGCTTATGATTACAGTCCTCATCGCTGGTCTACACTTCTATATCAGGCAGGAGGATCTTTCTTCTCTAAAGACTGGAGTGAAGTTACAATCAACTCACCTGAAGGAGAAAGAGCTGTAGAATTTTTTGTGGAGTTACATGACAGAAATATAATACCTGAATCTATCTGGTTGGGAGGAGAAAACCCCAATACACTTTTCCGTTCAGGTCTCACAGCAATGCACTTTGCAGGAAACTGGATGCTGACAAATTATCGCGACAATATCGAAAACTTTGACTGGGGAGTAGCTTATATGCCTAAAGGTAAGATAAGATCCTCCGTAGTAGGTGGTAAATTTGTTGCAGGATTTAAAGATTCTGACAATAAAGAAGCAGCTGTTGATTTCTTAAAATATTTCAGTTCTCAGGAAGTAAATGCTAAATTTTGTGAAGAGTCTCTATTTTTAAGTGCCAGAACAGATAACAGTAAACTTAATTATTCTTTTGGCTCTGATATGTTCGAGATTTTCAGTAATGAATTGGCAGTATCACCTCCAGAAGCGGGTTCTGACTGGGCATATAATGAAGCAATGTCAAGAATTTATGATGATATCAGACAAAATATTGTAAAATCAATTCAGCATGAGATAACACCAAAAGAAGCTGTAGAAAATATGGAAGAGCTGGCTAAATCAGAAATTGAAAATATTGAAAACTAAACTAGATCACATTTCCTGGCCTGTTTTGAAACAGGCCAGGATAGTTAATAAGGAGGTATTTTATGTATAGGTGGAAAAAGAAGATAGCACCCTATTTGTTTGTTCTACCGAATTTAATAATATTTAGTATA
Organism: Halanaerobium kushneri; assembly: GCF_900156285.1. Taxonomy (GTDB): domain Bacteria; phylum Bacillota; class Halanaerobiia; order Halanaerobiales; family Halanaerobiaceae; genus Halanaerobium; species Halanaerobium kushneri. The sequence continues at coordinate 4,711 of NZ_FTNC01000046.1, read as the reverse complement.
TTTATAGTATTTCCGGCATTATTTGGTTTTTATGTTTCTTTTACAGAATGGGATGTACTTACTTCTCCCGAATTTATAGGTTTAGGAAATTTTATTAAACTTTTTCAGAGTGCTGATTTTTGGGCTATATTAAGCAGAACTTTAATTTATGTATTTTCTGTTGTACCAATTACTTTTGGACTGAGTATGGTTTTAGCAATTATATTAGATAGAAATATTAAAGCCAAAGGATTTTTTAGAGCAATTTTTTATTTACCCACAATGTTATCATTTATAGTTATTGGTGTTTCCTGGCGCTGGATTCTTGGCAATAACTTTGGGATTTTAAATTATTTACTTGATTTAGCGGGGATGGCACCCGTTAATTGGCTTACTAATTCCACAACAGCAACTATTATGGTTATTTTTGCTTCAGTATGGGCCCGAGTTGGATATTTTATGGTAATGTTTATTGCTGGTCTGCAGGGTATTCCTGGTGTATATTATGAAGCGGCTGAAATTGATGGAGCCAGTAAATGGCAGCAGTTTAGACATATTACTTTCCCTCTTTTAAAACCAACCAGTTTAGTAGTTGTAGTATTATCTACCATTCAGGCTTTTAAAATGTTTGGTTTAATTAAAGTTATGACTACTGGTGGTCCTGGCGATAGCACAACTTACCTGGTCCAGGAAATATATCAGCAGGCTTTTCAGGTTGGAGATATGGGTTATGCCTCTGCTATGTCTGTAATGTTATTTCTTATCCTTGGCTTATTAACAATAGTTCAATTTAAAGTATCTAACAGAGGGGGTAATGCATATGAATAATAAAATAAAAAATATTTTATGGTATACAATTTTATTATTATTCAGTTTGATATTTGTTCTACCAATAATCTGGATCTTTATATCTTCTTTAAAAACAAGTAATGAGATTTTTTCCTGGCCGCCAACTATTTTGCCTAATAATGTAACTTTTTCAAATTATATTACTGCTTTTAGCAAAGGAAATTTTATTACTTACTTTAAAAATAGTATTTTTGTCGCTGTGGCAGCAACAGCTTTAACTTTATTAATAAATTCAATGGCGGGTTATGCTTTAGCTAAATTTGATTTTAAAGGCAATAAACTCATATTTTTTCTCTTTATTGCGACATTAATGATTCCCCTGCAGGTTATAATGGTTCCTATTTTTATAGTGCTGAGAAATCTCGGCTTATATAATTCTCTATGGGGGATTATTATACCACCAGCAGCCACACCTACAGGAGTTTTTCTGGTTAGGCAGTATATGACAACAATTCCGGATGAAGTTTTAGAGTCAGCTAGAATTGATGGGGCCTCTGAATGGAGAATATTTTCGATGATTATTCTACCTTTATCTAAACCAGTATTAACTGCTTTAACAATTTTTTCATTTATGTGGAGATGGAATGATTTTCTCTGGCCTTTTGTAGTTTTAAGTAATGAAAGTAAATATACTATTCAGGTAGCAATTGCAAATTTCGTTGGTCAATTTTCTGTTGATTGGAACAGTCTTTTAGCAATGAATATTGTTGCTATGATACCGGTATTATTAGTATTCCTGTTTTTCCAGAGATATTTTGTTAAAGGTATTGCTATGTCAGGTATGAAAATGTAAATAATGTTATCTGGAGGTTTGTTATGATTTTAAAAGAATATCCATTTAAACTGGATAAAGTTGAAAATAATATAATAACATTTGTAGATCAGTTCAAAGAAAAAAACAACTTGAAAGTTAAAGTGTTTGTGCTCGAAAAAGATATTATAAGAGTAATGTTTATCAGAGATAAATTAACTCTGGGAAAAACATGGATGGTAGCACCCAATTTAGCTGATGTCCCCTACCAGGGGAGAGATAAATTTGATATATCTCCGTTTTCTCTGCCAGAATATAATCATTATCAAAAAGGAGATTTTTATGTTATTGAAACTACTTTTCTAAAAGCAAAAATAAATTTGGATGGTTTTAGAATTACCTGGTATGCCAGAAATAATAATGATTGGATTAAAATTGCAGCTGATCGGAAAACTCAAAGTTATAATTTAAATAATCATTTTGGTGAGGGTATTTATCATTATTTAGAAAAAGATAAAAAGGATAAATATTATGGATTGGGGGAAAAAGCCGGTGAGATAGAAAAAAATAATCAGAGGTATCGAATGACTACTATTGATGCAATGGGTTATGATGCGGAAAGATCAGATCCACTTTATAAATACATACCCTTTTATATTACGAGAAACACTTCAAACAACATAGCCCATGGAATTTTTTATGATAATCTAAGTGAAGCTATATTTGATTTTGGTAAAGAAAAAGATAACTATCACGGTCAATACAGATATTATTTTGCTGAAACGGGAGATTTAGATTATTATATAATTCTAGGTCCGGAAATGAGGGAAGTGACCAGGAAATTTTCCTGGCTGAGTGGGGAAAATATTTTTGAACCCAAATGGAGTCTGGGTTATTCAGGCTCTACAATGACCTATACTGATTCACCCAATGCTCAGGAAGAGTTAATGAACTTTATTGCAGACTGTGACCGATATGATATTCCCTGTGACTCTTTTCAATTATCATCTGGTTATACTTCCATTGATGATAAGAGATATGTTTTTAACTGGAATTATTCCAAAATACCTGATCCAGAAAAAATGTCTGCAACTTTTAATAAAAATGGAATCAAACTCTGTGCAAATATAAAACCATGTTTATTGATAGATCATCCCAGATATGAGGAAGCAAAAGAAAAAAATCTCTTTATTAAAAATGAAAAAGGAGAGCCGGAGATATCACAGTTCTGGGATAATTTAGGCTCTTATCTTGATTTTACTAATCAGGATACTGTAGACTGGTGGAAAACTAACGTAAAAAGTCAGCTGCTTGAATTTGGAATTGATTCTACCTGGAATGATAATAATGAATATGAAATCTGGTCAGACAATGCATATGCTGATGGTTTTGACAGTAAAATAAACATGAAATCAATTAGACCTCTGCAGTCTCTTCTGATGATGAAGTCATCATTTGAAGCCCAAAAGGAACATGCGCCCAATAAGAGACCCTATTTGATTTCTCGATCTGGTTGTCCGGGAATGGAAAGATATGTTCAGACCTGGTCTGGAGATAACTATACCAGCTGGAAAACTTTAAAATACAATATAAAAATGGGTCTGGGACTGACGATGTCGGGAGTTTATAATTTTGGCCATGATGTTGGTGGTTTTGCCGGCCCGGCACCAGAACCAGAATTGCTGGTTAGATGGGTTCAGAATGGGATATTTTATCCAAGATTTACGATTCACTCCTGGAATGATGATCAGAGTGTAAATACACCCTGGATGTATCTGGAAAGCATTGATTCAATTAGAAAAGCAATTAAGTTTAGAGAAAAAATAAAACCGTACTTATATAATTTATTATATGAGTCTCATATAAAACACACTCCAATTATTAAACCAACCTTTTACGAGTTTGATGATCAAGAGAGCTATAAACAGGATTTAGAATTTATGCTTGGAGAATCTATGCTGGTAGCTAATGTAGTTGAAAAGGGTGCAGAAAAAAGAAAAACTTATTTACCAGGAGATAATGCCTGGTATGATTTTAATACCAATAAGATTTATCAGGGAGGAGAAGAAATAATAGTTGATGTTTCCCTGGATACTATTCCGCTTTTCATCAAAGAGGGTTCCATAATACCTATTCAGGATCAGGAGATATCATTTGACAAGCAGGAGAAAGAAAAAAGAGCTTTTCTAATTTATCCATTTCTGGATTCTGGCAGAGAAGAATACACATTATTTGAAGATGATGGAGAAAGTTATAACTATTTAGATGGAGAATACAAGAAAATAAAAATAAAGATGGAATCTGATTCGAAAAAAATAGTGCTTCAGATAACCGTGAGTGGAAATTATGAACTGCCTTATCAAAAAATTAAATTGTATTTTCCAGAATTTGAAGGTCGAAATATTGTTATAAATAATCAAGAAATTACTTTAATTGATAATCAACACACAATTTTTTCTATTAAATAGTTTTGGATAAGTTTGATTTATCCAAATTGGTATAAAAAATCAAATAAATTAAAACTAATGGCTGGGAATTTAAATTATTATAAATTACCAGCCATATTAATTTTAAAATAGATTTTATGTTGAATTTTCTGAGATAAAATTTTGAAATAAAGACTAAAAATTATTCTGTCTGTATTCTAAAGGACTATTACCTGTGTGTTTTTTAAATACCTGACTGAAATAGTTTGAACTTTTATAACCCACTTTTTTAGATATTTCATATACTTTTAGTTGTGAATTTAATAATAATTCTTTAGCTTTTTTCATTCTAGTTTCAGTTAAATAACTAATAATAGTCTGTATAATGTTTCTAAGCCCGTCAAAGAGATTTCCAAAAGTTTTTTGTAGTAATTTGAATTATGCTCATTAATTTGACACAGTCGTTTTCTTCCTTCAAAATAATAACTGGAAAGGGAGATAATTATGAGTAAAAATACTAAACGTTCACCTGAAGAAAAGATGGAAATTGTTCTTGAAGGTCTTCAAAATGATAATATATCTGAGACCTGCCGCAAACATGGAATTTATGAAAGTCAATTTTATCAGTGGAAAAAACGTCTTATTGGATCTGCCAGTAAAGTCTTCAGAAACAAAAAGAAAAAAGATCCTGAAAAAGAGAAACTTA
>NZ_FTNC01000042.1 GCF_900156285.1 Halanaerobium kushneri | reverse complement strand
TAGCATATAATTTATTCCATTTATATATCTACAGAAATTTAAGAACTTTTGATTTTAAAAAAGATACTAAAAAGATATTTTTAAGAAGATTTTACAGAGGAATTATCCGCTTAAATGAACCACTATATTATCCAGGAGCTTCTTCAGGATAATATCTGAATTTGTTCAGTTGGTTATAGAACTGCAAAGCAAATATGCTAAAAACCTTCCATTTCAATGGGGGAAAGGGGGTTCTGTATCTTATTTGAGCTGATTTTAGTGTAGAAAATACTGTTTAAAGTAATATTCTCTCTTTTTTATTTTTTAAAAATCATTTGCGGAATCTCTGCAGTAAATTAACCTCTCTTGTAAAATGCTGTAAAAAATGATATAATTATTAATAAATATTAGCAAAATTTAAGCTAGGAGATACTAATAATGGCAAAACCTAAAAAGTACTATCTATGTCAGGAATGTGGTTATAAATCAGTTAACTGGATGGGTAAATGTTCTAACTGTGGTTCCTGGGATAGTTTTGAAGAGGTTATTGAGGATAAATCAAATGTTAAAAATAATAAATATGCTCTGGAGAGGGAGGAGAAAGAGCCTCAACCAATTACAAAAATTTCATCGGTTAAGAGACAGCGTTATCAAACAAATATAACTGAACTTGATCGAGTACTTGGTGGGGGTATAGTTTCTGGCTCTCTGATATTACTTGGTGGAGCCCCTGGTATCGGTAAATCAACACTGATACTTCAGGTGGCTTCTCTTTTTAGTCAAAAATATGGGAAAACTCTGTATCTTTCCGGAGAAGAATCAGCTTCTCAGATCAAAATGAGAGCAGAACGTTTAAATTGTATGGAAGAAAATTTAAATATTTTAGATGAAAGAGATTACATGGTTTTAGAAAATCATATTTCTAAAAACAAGGATTATTCACTTATTGTTGTCGATTCTATTCAGACAGTACACATTCCAGAATTGGATGCAGCACCTGGTAATCTTACACAGATAAAAGAGGTTACAAACCGACTGGTTAAACTTGCTAAAACTACTGAAATTCCAGTTGTTTTAATTGGTCATGTAACAAAAGAAGGTGAGCTGGCCGGTCCTAGAGTTTTAGAACATTTAGTTGACACAGTACTGCAGTTTGAAGGCGATAATTATCATCTTTATAGAATGCTGAGGGCAAAAAAAAATCGCTTTGGTTCGACCAATGAAATTGGTGTTTTTGAAATGAAGGAAAATGGTATTAATGAGGTAGCTAATCCGTCCAGTTTTTTTATTAATGAGAGATCTGCTGATGTTTCAGGTTCGATAATCACACCGGCCCTGGAAGGAAGTAGAGTTCTTCTGGTTGAAGTTCAGTCTCTGGTTACTGATGCGGCTTTCCCTTCTCCTCAAAGACTGGCTAAAGGAGTTGATTACAAAAGGTTATCTCTGCTCCTGGCTGTGCTTGAAAAAAGATTGGGAGCTAATTTTAAAGAGCATGATGTTAATTTAAATATTACGGGAGGATTAACTGTAGAAGAGCCGGGACTTGACCTGGCAATTATAGCAGCAGTAGTTTCCAGTTATAAGGATATATCTCTTGCTAAAGATCTAGCGGTAATTGGAGAAGTTGGTCTTGGGGGTGAGGTACGAGCAGTTGGGCAGGTAAAAAAGAGAATTAATGAGTTAAAAAAACTTTCTTTTAAAAAAGTTATTATTCCGGCAGCAAATGCAAAGAATATTGCCTTTGATCCTGAAATTAAAATAGATGCAGTTAAAGATATAGCTGAATTTGTAAAAATCATTTTAAACTAAATCATTATGAAAAGAGGTGAAGTAGTGGAAGAAATTGATGGTAAATTACTTGATATCCTTAAAGTTTTAGCTCCAGGAACACTTTTTAGAGATGGGCTGGAAAACATTTTGAGAGCTCAGACAGGTGGTTTGATTGTGGTTAGCGATAAAGAAGATGTGCTTGATCTGGTTAATGATGGTTTTCAAATTGAAACTTCTCTGTCTCCTGCCAGGTTGTATGAACTTGCCAAAATGGATGGAGCGATAGTTCTTGATCAGGATGCTGAAAATATTCTTTTTGCCAATGCTCAGTTGATTCCGGATCCGACAGTCAAATCTTCCGAAACTGGAACAAGACATAAAACTGCTGAAAGAGTAGCTCGCCAGACTGGAGAACTGGTTATTGCCATTTCTCAGAGAAGATCAATTATTACTATTTATAAGGGTGATTCAAAACATATTTTAGAAGATATCAGGGTTGTGCTGGTTAAAGCGAATCAGGCAATTCAGACTCTGGAAAAATATCGCTCTGTTTTTGACCAGGCCCTCACTAATTTGAGTGCTTTAGAATTTGAAAATCTAGTTACACTTTCTGATGTCGTTACAGTTATTCAAAGAACAGAAATGGTTTTAAAAATTCAGCGGGAAATAGAAAAGTATATCTCTGAATTAGGATCAGAGGGAAGACTAATTAAAATGCAGCTGGAAGAACTTGTTAGCAATGTTAAGGAAGAAGGTATTCTGCTGATTGAAGATTATATTTCAAAAGAACTGGAAGAAGACACATCTGATCCAGAAAAAGTATTAGAAAATCTCACTGATTGGTCTTCTGATGAAATCTTGACTTTAAATACTATCAGTAAAGCACTTGGTTATAGCGGCAGTGTCAACGCTCTTGATGAAACTGTTTCACCAAGAGGATATCGTATTATGCGTAAAATACCGAGGTTACCAATGCCGGTTATAGAGAACTTAGTTGAGCACTTTGAAAACCTACAGGAAATTATTAGAGCATCAGTTGATGAACTGGATGATGTTGATGGAATTGGAGAAGTAAGGGCACAGGCAATTAAAGATGGATTGCGTCGTCTCCGCGATCAGGTTCTGCTTGACAGACATATTTAGCACACTTCGTTATAACTTAAACTAGAAAGTGGTCAAATTGACTGACGCTTTTTAAAATGATATAATTATAAGGTGGATTTTTATTGCTTTCATAAAAGAGGAGTGGATAAGATGTATAAAATTGGTGATAAAGTCGTTTATCCAAATCATGGTGCAGGAACCATTGTTGGCATTGAAACTAAGACTATTTTAGATGAGAAAAAAGAATATTATATTATGAAACTTCCTATTGGAGAAATGAAAGTTATGATTCCAGTTGATAAAATTGATAAAATTGGTATTCGCGATGTTATTTCTGAAGAAAAAGCAGATGAAGTATTTGAATTGTTAAATGGTGAAAAAAGTAAGATGTCTCAGAATTGGAATCGCCGTTTTCGTGCTAATCAGGAAAAGTTAAAAACTGGTGATATATTTGAAGTAGCTGAGGTTGTTAGAAACCTGAGTATTCGCGACCGGGAAAAAGGACTTTCCACAGGTGAGAAAAAAATGTTGAGCAATGCTCGGCAGATATTAATTAGTGAACTTGTTCTGGCAAAAGATATGGATGAAGAAAGCATTTCGGAGAAAATGGATGATTTATTTACACTTGACGAAGAAGAGCTTGATTCTTAATAAATAACTTTTGGGGGAGGGGGTGAGATGATGCTAAAAAAGATAATGCGCTTAATTTTTGGGGTTTTTGGCGGTGTTATCTCTTATCATTTAGTTGATATTTTCGGTTTTTCGAATGAATATTCTTTTAGCTGGCAAAATATCGGGGAATTCTTTTTAACAAAACAATTTTATGCAGTTCTTTCCGGTGCAGTTCTGGGTTATTTTTTATTGTTTTATTTATTAGATAAATTACTTAATTTTATTATGGAACTTGAGTTGAGATTTAAAGATTTAACCTGGAAAAAAATTGTGATAGCGGTTATTGGTTTAATAATTGGTCTTATAACTGGTGCTATTATTAATTTTATATTTCCTATTCCTCAAATACCTCGTATTGGTATGCCTCTACAAGTTTTTATTAATATTACCTTTACTTATATGGGTTTTGCCCTTGCTATTCATAAAGAAAAGGATATATCATCTTTTTTATTTTCCAGGAAAAAAGATGACATTGATTGTCCACAGCTAAAGACTGGAAGTGACAAAATTTTAGATACCAGTGTAATTATTGACGGTCGAATTTATGATATCTGTAACACTGGTTTTATTGAGGGACATTTTATTATTCCTGAGTTTGTTTTAGAAGAATTGCAGCATATAGCTGATTCTGCAGATGATTTAAAAAGAAATCGAGGTCGTCGAGGTCTCGATATTTTAAGACAGATGCAGAATGATGATCAGATTATGGTGGAAATAATTGATTATGATTTTGAAGAAATATCAGAGGTAGACAGTAAATTAGTTAAGCTGGCCCAGGTTATCGAGGCAAAAGTTTTAACAAATGATTATAATTTAAATAAAGTTGCCGAATTACAGGGAGTGAATGTTTTAAATATCAATGAGCTGGCAAATGCTGTTAAACCTGTTGTTTTACCCGGTGAAGAAATGGATGTCAAAGTTATTAAAGAGGGTAAAGAAAATGGACAGGGAGTAGCCTATCTTGATGATGGTACTATGATTGTTATCGAAGAAGGTATTAAATATATGGGGGATGACATTTCAGTACTGGTCACCAGTATTCTACAGACAGCTGCTGGACGGATGATATTTGCGCGCCCTAAAACAAACTAAAGGATGATTTTGATGTCAGAGATTGGAGTTTTAATTCCAGCTGCCGGTAAAGGAAGCAGAATGGGAAAGAAAATTAATAAACAATTTTTAGATTTACTGGGGAAACCAGTAATATATCACACAGTAAAGACTTTTCTGGACTGGCAGCGTGATTTTGAATTAAATATTGTATTAGATCCTCAAGAAATTGATTATTTCAAACAAAATATATTGCCTCTCTTTGCAGATGTTGAAATTAGTTTAGTTGCTGGAGGAAAAAGCAGAAAAGAATCAGTTAATAATGGTTTAAAAAGCTTTAGTGACAAAGTTAAGTATGTTATAATACATGATGGTGCTCGACCTATGCTAACGAAAGATTTAATTGAAAAGAGTTTTCAGGCAGTAAAAAAATACGATGCTGTCAGCTGTGGAGTAAAGGTTAAAGATACTATAAAAGTAGTGGAAAATTCTTTTTCTAAAAAAACTCTTGATCGCAATTCTCTGCGAGCAATTCAGACTCCTCAGGCATTTAGCATAGAATTAATAAAAAAAGCACATAAAAATTATGATAAAGAAAAAGCACTTGATGACGCTTCTCTGGTTGAAGAGTTAGGTAAAAAAGTGTATATTGTTGAGGGAGATTATAATAATTTTAAAATAACTACTCCAGAAGATCTAAAGCCGGCAGAAATAATTCTAAAGGAGCGGATTGATGTTTAAAGTTGGTTTTGGTTATGACAGTCATCGATTTGATGAAAATAGGAAACTTTTTTTAGGTGGAGTTGAAATAGATTCGGATTATGGACTTAAGGGTCATTCTGATGCGGATGTTTTATTACATGCTTTAATGGATGCCCTGCTTGGGGCAGTCGGAAGTGGTGATATTGGTAGTCATTTTCCGGATGGTGATCCGAAGTTTAAAAATATAAGTAGTCTAAAGCTGCTTAGTGAAGTAAAAAAAGAAGTATCAAGAAAAAATTTTGTGATCAATAATTGTGATTTAGTAGTTGTAGCAGAGAAACCAAAATTAAAACCCTATCGCAAAAGAATAACAAGTTCAATAGCCGAAAATTTAAACCTGGATTTACAGGATATAAATTTTAAGGCGACAACTAATGAAAAAATGGGCTTTACTGGCCGGAGAGAAGGTATGGCAGCATATGCTGTTGTAAGTGTAGTGGAGAAGGCATTGTGGCAGTTTTTAAATAAGCTGAACAGGAAGGGAGTATTAGATGATGTTAGTAAAGAATATAATGACAAATGATCCAATAACAATTAATCCAGATGCAACAATTATGGAGGCAGAAAAAATGCTTTCTATTAATAAAATCGGTAGATTGTTAGTGGAAGAAAACGAAAAAATAATAGGTATGCTTACAGACGGGGATATAATTTCAGAGAAAAATTTAGAGGCCCCTGTAAGTGAGTTTATGTCTGATGATTTAATTATTATTAATGAAAATAGTACAGTTCAGCAGGCGGCAAAAAAGTTATCTGATAATCATATTGGAGGACTGCCTGTTTTTAATGATAAGCAAGAATTAGTGGGGATTGTTACCTCTGAAGATATAGTTTATGGTTATTTAAAAGATGAAGAGGAAGAAATGGAAATGGAGAAGAAAACTATAACTCCAGAAAGTTCAGCCATTTATCTTTCAATGACCCGAAGTCGTGATTATGAAGAATACTGGCTTAAAAAAATTGAAGGCTATGGCTATCGGGGAGCTATAACTCAGACTGGTGCCAGTGCTGAAAAACTGCCAATTAAGCTGCGGGAAAGTACAACTGTAGCAGCAATTGCCAGAGGTGTAATTAGTGAAAATTCTCGCGAAAAAATGGCTGTTTCCAATGCGGTTAAGGATGCTTACAGCCAGCTGGACCTTGTTAATCCAGGTCTTGGTGGCGGTTTTAAAATAGCAGTTGTTCGTGGTGATGGACATGTTTCTGTGGCTATTTTTGGTAAGTTTGGACATGCACTTGTTGATGGCCCTGAACAGTTAACTGTTGGTACAAGTGTAATATAATATAAATGTAAATTTATTTAGGAGGAATTATAAGGTTATGAGTAATAATATAAGATTGCGTTTTCCCCCAAGTCCGACTGGGAAAATTCATATTGGTAATATGCGTACTGCTCTTTTTAACTGGCTTGTTGCCAAACAAAAAGGTGGAGAGCTGGTTTTAAGGATTGAGGATACAGATCAGGCAAGGTCAACTAAAGAATTTGAAGAAATAATTATTAAGGAAATGAAATGGCTTGGTCTGGATGCAGACGAAGGTGTTGGCATTGGAGGCGATTATGGTCCCTATCGCCAGACAGAACGAATTGAACTTTATCAGGAATATGCTGATAAACTTTTAGAAACAGGTCATGCTTATAAATGTTATTGCACAAAGGAAGAATTAGATCATATGAGGCAGAAGGCTATTGATAATGATGAGATGCCTCGTTATGATGGCTCCTGTCGCAATTTAACTGAAGAAGAAAAAAAGGATTATGAAGCAGAAGGCCGGGAACCCGTGCTGCGTTTTAAATTGCCCGAACAGGAAAGAGAAATTGTTGTAGAAGATTTAATTCGTGGTGATGTCAGTTTCAACTCTTCTGTTTTAGATGATTTTATTATCTTTAAATCTGATGGTATGCCTACTTATAATTTTGCAGTAGTAATAGATGATGCTCTTATGAAGATCTCGCATGTGATTCGAGGTGAAGACCACCTTTCCAATACCCCAAAACAGATTTTGATTTATGAAGCATTAGGTTTTGAATTGCCCAAGTTTGCCCATTTACCTTTAATTTTAGATGAGAACAAGGCAAAACTAAAAAAGAGAGGTAAAGACTCTGTTTATATTGGAGAATTTAGAGAGCAGGGATATTTACCCGAAGCCCTGTTTAATTTCATGGCTCTTTTGGGATGGTCAACCGGAGATGAGGAAGAAATTCTTTCTCAAAAAGAAATTATAGATCGCTTTGCTATTGAGGATGTCAATAAAAGTGGAGCAGTTTTTGACCGAGAAAAATTAAACTGGATGAATGGTAAATATATTAGAGCAGCTGAACTTGATAGGATTTTTGAGTTATCCTTACCATTCTTAATCGAATCTGGTCTTGTTGAGCAGGAGTATTTGGAAAATAATAGAGAGTGGCTTGCAAAAGTTATTGATGAAAGCAGAACTGGAGTTGATTATTTATCACAAATTCCAGCAGAAGCAGAATTGTTCCTGACTGAAGTTGAATTTAAAGATCCGACAGCAGCAGCACAGGAATTTAAAGGCGAAGATGTAAAATTAGTGTTCGAAACTTTAAAAGATAAAATTTTTGCCAGAGAAGAATTAACTCCAGATGCTGTAGGAGAAATTTTTAAAGAATTAAAAAATGAGCTTGATGTTGGTGGGAGAACAATTTATCATCCTACTAGACTGGCAATTACAGGTAAGACTTCTGGTCCTGAAATGACCAGCGTCATTTCCATTTTTGGAGCTGAAGAAATTGCCCGCAGACTTGATGCAGCTCTGAAACTGGCTAAAAACAATTAAAAAAAGAGATAATAAAAGGGTCTTCTCTGAGGGAGAAGGCTCTTTTTTAGAAATAAATTGTATTTTATTAAGTGTCATTAAAAAAGGTAGGACCAGAAAGGAGTGAGTAAATGCTTAAAGTATACAATACTTTAACAGGTGAAAAAGAAAAATTCGAGACTGTAGAAGCTGGTAAGGTGAAGATGTATGTCTGTGGATTAACTGTTCAGAATTATTCTCATATTGGTCATATTAGAAGTGCAATTAATTATGATGTAATTAGAAGATTTCTTGAATATTCAGGCTACGAAGTAGATTATATTTCGAATTTTACTGATATTAATGAGAAAATTGTTAAAAGAGCAGAAGAAGAAGGTTTAACTCCATCAGAACTGGCTGATAAATATGCTAATGCATTTTTAGAGGATATAAGAGAGTTTAATATTAAAGCAGCAGATAAATATCTTCGGGTAAGTGAAAATATAGATGAAATAATTGAAATGGTAGCAACTTTGATTGAAAAAGGTTATGCTTATGAGGTAAATGGTAATGTTTATTTTAGTGTTGAAAGTTTTGATGATTATGGTAAATTATCCGGACGTAGCCTAGAGGAAATGCAGGCAGGTGCCCGAATTGCAGTTCAGGAAGACAAAGAAAACCCTCTTGATTTTGCTCTCTGGAAAAAAGTCGAAAAAGGAGAAGGTTGGGATAGTCCCTGGGGTGAAGGTTGGCCGGGATGGCATATTGAATGTTCGGCAATGTCAATGAAGCGATTAGGCGCTACCTTTGATATTCATGGTGGTGGTGTAGATTTGATTTTTCCTCATCATGAAAATGAAATTGCTCAATCTGAAGCTTACAGTGGGGAGAGATTTGTTAACTACTGGCTGCACAATGGGACAGTTAATTTAAGTGGAGAAAAGATGTCTAAATCTCAGGGTAATTTCTTTACCAGTCGAGAAGTTTTAAAAGAATTTAGTGGTCAGGAAGTAAGATATTTTCTTTTAACTAGACATTACAGAAGTCCGATTGATTTTTCTTATGAAAAATTAGAGGAAGCCAGAACTTCACTTGCAAGAATTAAAAATACACGCAGTCAGCTGGCAAAGGTATTAAGTCTGGATATTAATTCAGCTTCTAGAGAAGGATCAGGCAAAAAGTTTTTTGAAAGAGTTATTGAAAAGCAGAAAACCTTTATTGAGGCTTTAAATGATGATTTTAATACAGCTGAAGCGATTGGAGTTTTACATGATTTAGTTGGAGAAATTAACAGTTATATTAATCAAAAAGAATTTACATTAAATGAGAAAAATTTTGCTATTCTGGAAGAAACAGAAGAAGTATTTTTAGAATTAGCTGAAATTTTAGGGTTAGAGTTTGAAATAGAATCAGACTCTGTAGTTGATAATGATTTAGTAGAACCTTTAATTAATTTATTAATAGAATTGAGAGAACAGGCAAGAGAAAATAAAAATTGGGAAGAGGCGGATTTAATTAGAGACAGACTTAAAGAAATAGGAATTGAAGTTACTGATACTCCTCGGGGAGTAGAATGGAAAGTAAAAGAAAAAATTAAAGCTAAAAATAATATACGTAAGATAACAGAATAAATTTAGAAATTATTGACATAGAGGAGAATTCAAATGGAAGTAAGGCCCAGAGCAAAATTGATTAACTTTAGTGAGAATCCTGAAAAAAATGTAGCTTTAGCTGCACGGCTCTGTTATTCTGAAGATGGGGCTGAGGAACTGGAAGCAAAAATGACTCAGGCTGATATGAACAAATTAGTTAGAAAAGTTGTTGGTCTGGGGCATTATTCGACTCTGGAACATACATATTTTTATTTTCATATTGTCTGCAGTCGGGTAGCCAGTCATCAGCTTGTTAGACATAGAATTGGAGTTTCTTACAGTCAGAGATCTCAGAGATATGTTAAAGAAGATAATTTTGATTATATTACCCCACCTAAAATTGCCAAAAACAAAAAGGCTGCTGAAAAATATAAAGAGTGGATGGAACAGGGAAGAAAAATCTATAATGATATGCTTGCTGAAGATATTCCCGCAGAAGATGCTCGCTTTGTTCTTCCTACAGTTAAAACAAATTTAATGGTTTCATTTAATGCTCGATCTTTGTATCACTTCTTTAGTCTTCGCTGTTGTAGTAGAGCTCAGTGGGAGATTAGAAGTCTGGCAAATCAAATGTTAAAACAGGTAAAAGATGTAGCACCTGTATTATTTGAGAAAGCTGGTCCTCCCTGTGAAGCTGAAGGTCAATGTCCAGAAGGGGAAATGTCCTGTGGGCGTATAGATTCAATAAAAAAAAGGAATGATAAATAAATGCCAAAGATTGAAGGAAGAAATCCGGTTTATGAAGCACTTAGAGGGAAAAGAAGAATACATCGCATATTCATCCAGGAGGGTATTTCTGCTGAGGTTATTGATAACATTTTAAAACTAGCTGCAGAAAAAAACATACCTATAAGCAGAATTTCAGCAAGGAAATTGGATGAAAGTGCCCGATCTCATGCCCATCAGGGAGTTATTGCTGAAGCTGATTCTCTGCCAGAATATGGACTGGCAGATATAATTGAGATTAAAAAAAATAAAGAGGGGGACTCACTGGTTGTAATCTTAGATGAGATAAAGGATCCCCATAATTTTGGTGCAGTAATTAGAACTGCTTATGCAGCTGGTGCTGATGCGGTAGTTTACCAGGATCGAAGAGCAGTCGGGATTACACCAATAGTCCTTAAAGCAGCAGCTGGGGCGGCAGAGCACATTCCCCTGGTAAAAGTTTCTAATATAAATTATGCTATTCGAGATTTGAAAGAGGCCCATTTTTGGATTGCAGGTGCTGATGCTGCAGCAGAACAGACACATTTTGAAGCTGATTTAAGTGGGTCAGTTGGACTGGTTATTGGTAGTGAGGGGAGTGGCCTTAGAAGACTGGTTAGAGAAAACTGTGATTTCCTGGTCAAAATACCAATGGAGGGAGAATTGGGTTCCCTCAATGCTTCTGTAGCAGCTGCTATTATAATCTACGAAATTTTCCGTCAACACGGAGAAGATATTTCTTGACGAAAGTTTTTTTAGCAAGTATAATAGTAATGTAATGGATAAGGGAGGGGATTCTGGTTGAAGATGAATGCTCATGAACTCGATTTTGATGATATCAGTTTTGAGGAGTATAAACAGATGTCTGATGATGAACTTGTCGAACTGGTACATCAGGGGGATATGGAAGCTCAGGAAACTCTGATCAAGCGTTATAAAAACTTTGTGCTTGCTAAATCACGCTCTTATTTTTTAGTAGGAGCTGATAGGGAAGATATTGTCCAGGAAGGTATGATTGGTCTTTATAAAGCAGTGCGTGATTATAAGATTGAGAGATTGGCTTCTTTTAGGGCTTTTGCAGAATTGTGTATTACCCGTCAGATTATTACTGCAATCAAAGCCGCTACTCGCCAGAAACACCAGCCTTTAAACACCTATATTTCTTTAAATAAGCCGATCTATGATGAAGAATCTGATAGAACCCTTCTGGATATTTTAAAAGGTGGTAAATTATCCAATCCGGAAGCTCTATTTATAAGTAATGAGACCTATGATTTAATTGAATCTGAAATTTCTTCAATGTTGAGTGATTTAGAGTTTGATGTTTTACAGGAATATTTGGATGGTAAATCATATCAAAAAATTGCTGAAAGCCTGGATAAACATGTTAAATCAGTTGACAATGCACTACAGAGAGTAAAAAGAAAATTAGAAGTATTTTTAGAAAAGCATAATATTTAGATTTTCTAATTTGCTTCTGGTTAAAATAAATATGGCTGTCATTAATGACAGCATTCGGCCTGCAGCCGCCAGGCCTTTTTTGTGGATATTTTATCCTGATGGCTACATAAAAATAAGTTAAATTTTTAAGGGGGAAGAAAAGAAAATGGCAAAAGCAAAATTTGAAAGAACAAAACCACATGTTAACATAGGAACAATAGGACATGTTGACCATGGAAAAACAACACTGACAGCAGCTATCACAAATGTGTTAGCAAACTACGGTGGAGCAGAAGTAAGAGCATTTGATTCAATTGATAACGCTCCAGAAGAAAAAGAAAGAGGAATTACAATTGCGACCTCTCACGTAGAGTATGAAACAGAAACAAGACACTATGCTCACGTAGATTGTCCTGGACACGCTGACTATGTAAAGAACATGATTACAGGTGCAGCACAGATGGACGGAGCAATCTTAGTAGTATCTGCAGCAGATGGACCAATGCCACAGACAAGAGAGCACATTCTTTTAGCTCGTCAGGTTGGCGTACCATCAATCGTAGTATTCTTAAACAAAGCAGATATGGTAGACGATGAAGAGTTAATCGAACTTGTAGAAATGGAAGTAAGAGAACTCTTAAACGAATACGAATTCCCAGGAGACGATATTCCAGTAATAGTAGGATCAGCATTAAAAGCTGCCGAAAATGGAGATCCTGAAGGAGAATGGGGTAAGAAGATCATTGAGCTTATGGATGCAGTAGATAGCTACATTCCAGAGCCAGAAAGAGATACAGAAAAGCCATTCTTAATGCCAGTAGAGGATGTATTCTCAATCACAGGACGAGGAACAGTGGCAACAGG
>NZ_FTNC01000020.1 GCF_900156285.1 Halanaerobium kushneri | reverse complement strand
ATTTATCTACATAGACTTTACCACATCTGGAGCAGAATCTACTTTTGCAGCTGAAGCTGACGATATGCTCTTGACCACAGTCCAAGCATTTATATTTAGCATAACCATTTTCTGGATTACCACATTTCATTGACTTTTCTACCTGATCAATTACATGGTTTAACATATCAGCAGGCACTCTACCTGGAAGATGTTTAATCTTAAACTCTTCCCAGTGATCATTCAATATTGTTTTAACTTTAATACGTTTTCCTCTTTGTTTTGGGCTCATAATATTTTTATCCTTCTATAAAGTTATCCACATTCCTGCAAAAGCATAATTTCCTATATAATAAAAAAATGCCCGCCAAAAAGACGGACATAAGTTATTCATTATTTAAGTTTTTAATAACTCAATTTTGCAAAAGTCTCCTTCAATATTAAAAGTAACACTTTGACTTCCTTTTTCAAAATTAATTTTTTGTTCATCAACTTTTATCTCAGTAATTTCAGTATTAAAAAACTCAACTTCAAAGCTGTTGTAAAATTCATTATATCCTTTATTTTCAAATTCCAGAGTTACTTTATAATTTTGATCATATACATTTTGAGTAAATTTATATAAATTATACTTACCTTTCTGATATTCAAAGCTTTCTCCATCATCCTGATAATGAAGATAACTACCATCACCAGGATATATTTTAAGTTTAAGTTCATCCATTTCCTTTTCTCCAATATAATTTTGAGCTTCATAGTTTGGAATAATACTGCCCTTTTTAATGTACATCGGCAGAGTATCAAGATTAGATTCTTTTAGAATATAATTATTACCCTGATGTTCTTTTCCAGTCCAGTAATCAATCCATTTACCTTCTGGCAGATAAACTTTTCTATACTTCTGCCCCTGCTGAACTACTGGAGCGACCATGATATTTTCACCAGCTAAAAACTGATCATTTAAATTATAGGTGTTATTGTCACTCTGATTATGGAGAAATAAAGGTCTCATAACAGGTAATCCCGTTTTTTCTCCCTGCCAGAGCAAATCATAAATATATGGAATAAATTTATATCTTAACTTAATATATTTTTTAGAAATTTCTTCAACCTCCTGATCAAAAGCCCATGGCTCCTGATCTCTACTACCAGTACTGCTGTGGTTCCGAAACAGTGGAGTAAAAATACTTGCCTGATACCAGCGAGTCAGTAATTCGGCAGAAGAATCAAAACCGAAACCACCAATATCTGTTCCAGAAAAGCTGAGTCCGCTGAGTCCCATATTCATCAGCATCGGAAGGGCCATCCGCAGATGTTCCCAGAGGCTCTGGTTATCACCTGTCCAGAATGTAGAATATTTTTGAGTTCCTGCATAACTTGCTCTTGTAATTACAAAAGGTCTTTTATCAGTTAAATTATTTAAACCCTCATAAGTTGATTTAGACATTAAATGGCCATAAATATTGTGGGCCTCTTTGTGCTCTATTTTCTTTCCATCATTATCAAAGAGTACATTTTCCGGTAGAGGACCATTAAAACTTGCAGGTTCATTCATATCATTCCAGATACCGTCAATACCAATTTCTAATAATCTTTTGTGATTATCCGCCCACCAATTCCTGCAGTCTGAATTAGTAAAATCAGGGAAAACACATTCACCCGGCCAGACTTCATTTACATATGGAATCCCATCTGGATCTGTTAGATAAAATTCGTTTTCAAGACACTGGTCAAATACCTGATATCCTTTTTCTTTTTTGATACCGGGATCTATTATTGTTACAACCTTAAAACCTTTTTCATGCAGATTTTCAATCATTTCCTGCATGTTATTAAATTTATCTTCATCCCAGGTAAAAACCTTATAATCATCCATATAATCAATATCTAAATGAATTACATCACAGGGTATGTCTTTTTTTCTAAAGTTATCAGCAATTTCTTCAACTCACTCTCGACTGTCATAACTCCAACGACTCTGTTGATTACCAAGTGTCCATTTTTGCGGCAGAGGAGTTCTTCCTGTTAGTTTGGTATAGGACTCTATTACTTTTTTAGCTGAAGGGCCATTAATAAAATAGTAGTTTAAACTACCTCCCTCAGCTGCATAATAAAAGTAGTCATTATTTTCTTTGCCAAAATCAAAATAGGATCTAAAGCTATTATCAAAAAACAAACCATAAGCATAATCATCTTTTAAACCAAGCACAAATGGAATCGATTTGTATAAGACCTCAAAACTTTCTACATGAGGAGAAGGGTCATCAGTATTCCAGAGTTGGTATCTGTAGCCTCTATTGTTTAAATGACCGGTTCTATCTCCCAGAGCATAAAATTTTTCTGCAGCAGTAATTTCTTTTAAAACTTCAACAGGCTTGTCCTTTAATTCTTCCTGCAGTTTATGACCTTCTTCTTCAGCAAGGTTACTGTTATTTCTTCTAATAAAGGGGTCCCTTTCTCCTGAATAGTCTCTAGAAATAGGGTTATGATTTAGATCATAAAAATCTACTTTAAAATTATCTTCTATCTCTATAATGAGTTCTGCTGTAGTTATCAGCAATCTACCCCTTTTATTATTAATTTCAAAGTCAGTATCTGCAGTAGTTAATTCATAATCTTCAACAGCATAAGAATTATAATCCTTATAATCTGAATCAAAAAGATGAATTATTCCTGCTTCAATTATTTCAACAATATAGATTTTAGATTCATATATTAGTTCAATCTGATTATTTTTAAGCCGATAGTCTTTTAATTTCCCCGCCAAATTTATCACTCCTAAATTCATTTTTTAATGTAATTATTCAATATTTTAATAGTTTTTTGCTCTGACAAATCAAGAACTTCTCTCAGCTGAGCCTGCAGAAATTCTAGTATATTTTCAGCAGCAGAAATTATTTCAGCATCAATAATTTGATTAATCATTAAAGCTAAGTCAGGATAATTATATTCAAATCTTCGGAAAGGATCAAGGTTATCTAAATTATCTATTTCATTATTATCGATATTCTTTTCGATTAATAATAATAATTGCTTTAATCCTTTTTCTTTAATAAAGTAGTGAGCACTTATCTTTTCTCCCCTTTTATATCTACCAATCCCAATGAAGAGATCTGTCAATAGATTTCCAAGCAAAACTTTATTCTCTGTTAGTAATTTAGAAGTCCTGGAAGTCTCATTTTTTATTTCTTCAATATAATCGCTAATTCCATTTTTATCAATTAAAAGCCGATAACTATTAATTTTAAGTTTTTTGAGGTCTTCTAATGTAAAAACAGCATATTCAATTAAATGCATATTTTTTAATATTATCTTTCTACTGTTTGCCGCTTCTTTATAAGTGAAAACAGCTTCATACTCTTCTGGAAGCCAGAAAAGTTTGTCTATATATTTATCCTGATTTCCTGCCTTTACTATTATGGAAAAATCATGATCAGACCAGAGATCTGGATCATGATCTTTCTCAGCCATAGAACCTAGTGCCAGTAATCCTATAACATCAGCTTCAGATTTTAGATTCTGAGATAATTCTTTTGTAAATCTATGATAATCTCTTAATTTCATATTAATCACTCATTAGTAATTTGATAAACAAAAAAATCACTATCATTTTTCATTGCAGATACTAAATTATTATCAAAGCTATCTTCTTTGGTAAGTATATATACTTCCTTTAAATCAGCATCATTAAAGTTCACTTTTATTTTATTAGCTGTTTGAGTTAATACTAGCTTATTATTCAAGTCATCTTCAAATGTATATTCTTCTATATTTCCATTTACCCAGAATGCAAGTTTATTATATTCATCTAATTCATTACCTATATATTTACCCAGCTCAAAGTCCTCATTCAAGTTGAGTGGAACAACGGAATTATTTTTTATAAATACCGGAATTTTTTCTAAATCAGCTAAATATTTAAGATATTTATTACCCTGATACTCTTGGCCATTCCAGAAATCAATCCATTTACCTGCTGGTAAATAGATTTCACGCTGTCGGGAATCTTTCTCTATAATCGGAGCAACCAGAAGTGATCTGCCAAATAAGTACTGATCTTCAATATTAATTAAATTTTGATCTTGAGGGTAATCATAAACAAGGGGTCTCATCATTGGCTCATAATTATTTGCTGAATTAGATGCTTCCTGATAAATATATGGTATTAAATTCATTCTCAAATTTGCATAATCTCTATAAATATTTAGGACTTCTTCACTTTCTGTTCTCTCTGCTATATTCCAGGGACTGCGATCCCAGTTATCTGTTTCAAGATAATTTTCAGAATGGAACTGCATTACCGGACAGAAGACTGCCATTTGAGTTGAACGGATAAATAATTCAGCTGTTGGAATTTCGCCAGAAAAGCCTCCAATATCCCAGCCCCAGAAAGGGTTACCAGAGATATTCATTGAGAGCCCGGCAACAATCATATTCTTCAGTGTTTTAAAATCTGAAATTTGATCTCCACCCCAGTAAATGGGATACTTTTGTGCTCCGCTAAAACCAGCTCGACTAAAGGTTATTCTTTCCTCGCCTATAAAGTCATTATAGGCTTTAATATAGCTGATCGGATATTCATTTCTCATTTCCATTCCAGTTTTACCATCAGCAAATTCAATATTCTCATCAAAAACAAATTCTCCGCCATCGGTTTTAAATCCATCTACATTAAGCTCTTCAGTTAAATATTTTCTTTTTTCAAACCACCATTTAACTGCCTCCTGATTATTAAAATCTAAAAGCAGACTCCCTTTAAACCAGCCATCCGGTATTCTATAGGGACTACCATCTTCATTTAAAACACAGTAATTATTTTCTATAACAAATTTTTCATCATTTAAATGCTGTCTGTTATTATTTTCTGGTTTTCTGATAATTGGAATCTGCCATAAAATAAATTTAAGATTATTGTTATGAATATTCTCTACCATAGATTTTGGATCAGGCCATTTACCATCCTTACTAAATTTGAAATCATCATAAGTAAAACTCTCTTTTCCCTCTTTTAAATCATATTCAGCTTCATTGAAAATATAGAATGTTGATTCATCACTCCAGGCTTCTGCCACAATTACAGTTGCGGGAATCTCAAAATCATTCATTAGCTGTATCTGTTTGGAAATAATATCCTGACTGTTCCAGCTATTACCTGACATCCAGGGCCCAAAAACCCATTTAGGTGGTAATTTTGCTTGTCCCACTTTTTTTAAATATTTCTTTAAAATTGATCTGGGTTTGCCGGTGAATATATCAAAATTCAAATTTGTTTTATTATTGTTTAGTTTAGTTTTGATTTGCAAAATTTTGTTTTCCTGATTTAAAGAGAATTTGATATAATTTGGAGTGTTAATATTTAGCCCAAAACCACTTAAAGTAAAGAAAAACGGTACTGGAATATATGTTTTATCCTTTTGATATAAATATTCGTTATAAACACAGATATCCGGTTCTAATCCTTTTTGGTTTAGACTATTGTATCTTTCTCCAAAACCAAAAAAATCTTCTGCCTTATTTTCAAAATTAATATTGAGCTCAAATTTCCCATTAAAGTAATTAGTTAATTCAAAGGCTGGCAAAATATTTTCAGCTGTCTTTAATAAGATATCTTCTTTTTGCCTAATAATTATATTCATTGGTTCTTTACTGACCTGAATTTCTATTCCAGTCTCGTCATCTTTTAAAAAATACTGCCCATTTCTTTTATCAAGTTCAACTCTTTCTTCACCTTCTATTACTATTTCCTCTAAAGATAAAGAAATTCGTAAATTCCCCTGATCAAAATAAAAATAAATTCTGGGGACCATATTTGATGTTTCTGAAAAGATGACTTCTAAAAAATTATTTTTTTGATTATAATTAACTTTTTCAATTGAATCTAATTTATATTTTTTGGCAGTAATAAATTCAAATTTATTAGATTTAATATTAGACTTTTGATTCTTAACACTAATATAATATTCAATTTTATCTTCAGCCGAAAATCTACCCAGCTCAAATTTGTAATATTTTTTATCATTTACGTGATCAATTACTATTTCAGATTTTATATTTTTCTGTTCTTTCCCATTTAACTTCCAGTTTAAAAAAACATCTTTTTCAGTCAGATTATCTGGTTCAATTATTGCTTTAATAATTACAAAATCATCTTCAACAGGTTTTCTTGGTATTCTTTCAAAATCAAAATTCCTATAAGGATCATTAAATCCTTCCGGTATATGTTTAATATTATATTTCTGCATAATTAATCTCTCCTAAATTTCTTGAATTATTAAGAGGTAGTATAAAAGTTTATAAATCTATGTAACCAATATACTACCTCAACTATAATATATCTTTTAAATTATCATTAATTAATTTCTATAGTTGATTCTAATTGTGTCTGAGCTTCATTTAAAGCTTCTGCGGGAGTTTTCAATCCATCTCTAGCTGCCTGTATTTGCTGATTAATAATATCAGACATCTCAGCAAATTGTTCAATCACAGGTGGAGTTACTAAATAATTAAGTGATTCAAATACTGCTTTTCTATTTTCAGGGGGGGTTATTTCTGTATAATCACTCAATATCTCCTGATCTGTAATTGCAGGAAGTTCCCAACCACTTTCAACTCTGATTTCTGCTGCCTCTTTGCTTGCTGATAAAAAACTCATCCATTTAAAAGCCTCAGAAGATTTATCAGTTTTTTTATTCATTACCAGACCATTAGCAAAAAAGTGAGTAGCTTTTTGAGTATTTCCAGGTTCTACTGCAATATCCCATTCAAAATCAATATTTTTGGCAAAATCAGGAAAGGCCCAGATGCCGGTCACAATCATACCTACTCTACCGGATTTAAATAAATCCCAATCCTGCATACCAGAAAGTTGAGCTTCGGTTGGCATAACATTACTCTCCTGAACTCTGTCTATCATATACTCCAGAGTCTTAATATTTTGCGGGGAGTTAATTACAAATTCTTTTTTCTGCTCATCAATAATTGAGCCTCCGTTTTGCTCAACCATCTTATAGAATTCCCAAAAAGTTACCGGCTGATAAATTCCATAAATATGCTGTCCTAAATCCCTGATCTGTTTAGCTGCCGCCAGCGAATCATCCCACTTCCAGTCACTGTCTGGATAATCAACACCAGCCTGATCAAATAATTCTTCATTATAAAACATAACTACATTTGAAAAACTAAATGGCAGACCATATTGGTTATCATTTATTTGAAATGCATTTAGAGCTTTTTCATTTAGTTGAGATTTATCAAATTCATTTTGATCAATCACAGTATCCAGTTCTTTTAATACATTCTTTTTTGCATAAGTAACAAAGTTTTCATAATTTAATTCATAAACATCAGGAGCCATTCCACCGGCAATTTTAGTCTGTAAATTTACAAAGTAATCTTCATAACCTACAGTCATAATATTAATCTTAATTTCCGGATTTTCTTTTTCAAATTCCTCTTTCATCTGATTTAAGTATTCCAGGTTTGATCCACTACCAGAAAAAGTCATAAAGTCGACTTCTGTAGCATCCTGTGCTAACACTCCTGAAGTAAAACCTAGTAAAGAAATAAGTATACTCACCATTAATAATATAGATACTCTTTTTAGCATTCTTTTTCCTCCTTTGATTATTCAGTTGATTTTTAAAAGACCAGTATTAAAATTTTAAAATAGAATAATTTTCTCTTTACTCACCTCCACCAAATTAACCTTTTATTCCACCTACACTTAAACCCTTCTCAAAATATTTCTGCGCAAAAATATATACCAGTAACATCGGAATTATCGAAATTAAACTTCCTGCCATCAAAAGATTGTACTGTTCTCCATACTGACCATTTAATAGGCTCAGACCAACCGGAAGTGTCATTTTACTTCGATCTGTCAGAACAATTAGAGGCCAGAGATATCTATTCCAGGCTTCCATAAATGTAATTACTGTTAGGGTAGCCAGAGTCGGCTTTACAAGTGGTAAAATTATGTCCTTAAAAATTCTAAATTGTGATGATCCTTCCATTACTGCAGCTTCTATATAAGAATCAGGAACTGTCTTTATATTCTGCCGCAGCATAAATGTGGCAAAAGCATTAAATAAGGATGGAAGCATTAAACCAGTAAAAGTATTTAATAAACCAATTTCTCTTATAATTAAAAAATTGGGAATCATCGTTACCTGTTTGGGAATCATGAGAGTTGCCAGATAAAGCGAAAATAAAATTTCTCTTCCCTTAAATTCAAATTTAGCAAAAACATAAGCTGCCATTGCAGATGACAAAACCGTAATTAATGTTGTAGCTACTGCCACAAAAACACTGTTAAAAATGGATCTGGCAAAAGGAAAAATTTCAAAAACTTTTCTATAAGAATTAAAACCAGGATTTTCTGGAATCCACTGTATAGGTATTGTCATTACAGAACCACTACTTTTTAAAGAAGTACTGATCATCCAGAAAAAAGGTAAAAGCATGAAAATTGCTATTAAAGTTGCTGAAAAATAAAAGAATATACTGCCTTTTAATTTATTATGACTCATAATGGACCCACCTTTTTTGCAGTTTCATCTGAACAAGTGTTACAACAAAAACAATAATAAATAATAACCATGAAAAAGCTGAAGCATAACCCATCTTATAATATTGAAAAGCATATTTATAAATTCTTTCGACCATTACCTGAGTTGCTCCATTTGGACCACCCTGAGTCATAATCATTACCTGGGGAAAAAGCTGAAAAGAATTAATCAGAGAAATAATAATGACAAATAATAAAGTAGGAGATATCAGTGGTAAAGTTATGTTTTTAAATCTCTGCCAGCTATTTGCTCCATCAATTTTTGCTGCTTCATAGTAAGTTGGAGAAATCCCTCTTAAACCAGAAAATAAAATCAGACCAAAAAAGCCAACATCTTTCCAGATACTAGCAAGTACTATCCCTGGCATGGCCCAGCTTTGGTCATATAACCAGCCTGGTCCCTGGAGACCTATAAAATTTAAAATATTATTTAGAACTCCAAACTGCGGATTTAAAACAATTTTCCAGATTAGTGAACCGGCTACCCAGGAAGTTATAACCGGTATATAATAAAGAGTCCTATAGATCTTAATACCTTTAAAATTATTATTTAATAAAAGAGCAAGTGAAAGCGAAGAAATTAAAATTAGTGGGATATAAAGGATAATATAATAAAGGGTATTATTTAAGACTCGCCAAAACTCTTCACTTTTTAAGATGTTAACAAAATTATCTAATCCTATCAGTTTAGGTGGACCACTTATGATATCCCATTCTGAAAAACTTAGCGATAAAGAACCCAACATTGGCAATATTCCGAATACTATTAATCCCAGAACACTGGGAAGCAAAAATATAAATATGCTCAGATATTTATTCTTCTTCTTATAAAAGATCATTTAGACTACTCCTTCTACTAATTATTTTGCTCTAAAAAATCTTCCTGCTGAAAAATTATTTCTTCGACAGTTTTTTCATCACTAACTAAAACATCAAGAAAACCATTCCGTAATCCTCCTAAAATAGCTTCTGTAGTATCCAATGATGTTGCAATTCCAATCACTGTTTCGATATCTTTAAGCTCAGCTAAAGATATACTTAAAACCCGCTCGTCAATAGATTTACTACAGATATTTCCATTAATATCATAAAATCTAAAACAGCTTTGACCAACTGCACCTTTTTCTTCTAATAAATCCAAATCATTTTCTGTTAAGTTATCTACCTGAACCAGAGATCTGTGTTTCCATAAAGCATCAAGTCCCATTAGAGCTATATCAACGTTTCTGCCCTTTTCTAAAATTGCCCCAATTTCTTTATCTTTCTTTAAATTATCCACTAAATTTGAGTTGCTGACAAAACCAGGAGCATGCATTAAATGCGATTGTCCATCTAAAATATTAGAGAGTTCATTTGCAAGACTAAAAGATTGTAAAGTTGTTGAGGTTTGACCAAGTCCTCCTATTAATTGAACAACTTCAATACCTGTAGTTTCTGCCAGATTTAATGATTTCATAGACTTAATCATCTCATAAACTGAAATTCCCCAGGAAACCCCTATTTTTTGATTGCTCTTAATTATACTGTTTAAATAATTTGCTGCCGCCTGACCAACCACCTGTCTGATCATATCTGGAATATAGCTGGTTGTTGGAACAACAATTGCATCTTTTAAACCAAAATATTTTTTTAAAGATTCTTCCAGGTGTTCACAGGAGTCAACTGTGTCTAAAATAGTAATTTTAACTATCCCCTCATTTTTTGCTTCAGTTAACATTCGTGAAATTTGTGATCTTGAGACATCTACTATTTTTGCAATTTCCTTTTGATTCATATTCTTTTCATAGTACAAATGTGCAACCTTTTTTAAAGTTCTCATTCTTTCTCTGTTAATTTTAATCACCTCTGTTCATTTTTTTAACATATGTGATAGTTTTTGTTTGATTTATTTTACTATATTTAAATTATAATACTAAAATATGGGATATGTCAAGAATAAATTATATTATTTTATGATTGTTTTTGCACATATGTGAATTTAAATAAAAATAATAAGTGTTTAAGTGATTTTTTTGCTAAATAATATTATATAAAAAATAACCTGCCCCAGATACTGGAAACAGGCTAATAATAAGAAATATAATTATTTGTTTTTGTGAAATAACGCACTTTAACCAGGTTCAAAACGGTCGTTTTGAACCTGGTACCATAAAATATTATTTTTCCATCGAATCATCAAAGGCCAGTTCTGAGGGCTTAAAATCTATATCCCGGACAAAGTTAAGTGCTTCCCGAGCACCATAAATTCTATCCATTCCACTATCTTCCCATTCTACAGATAGGGGTCCAGTATAATTCATCAGATTTAATTCTCTAATTATTTCATCAAAATCTATATCTCCATGTCCAAGAGAACGAAAATCCCATCCTCTTCTGCGGTCACCAAAGGGGAGATGCGAGCCTAAAATTCCCTCCCGTCCATTTAAAGTCACTGCTGCATCTTTCATATGCACATGATAAATTCTCTCACTAAAATCTCTCAAAAACAAATGAGGAGTCAGTCCCTGCCAGATTAAGTGACTTGGATCAAAATTAATTCCGAATTCAGGCCGCCAGTCAAATTTATCTAAAAGTTTTTGAGCTGTATAAAAATCAAATGCAATTTCTGTCGGATGCACCTCCAGAGCAAATTTAACCCCATTTTCTTTAAATACATCTAAAATTGGATTCCACAGCTCAACTATCCGATCAAATCCTTCTTCGATCATTGATTCTGTGGTCTGAGGGAAAGAATAAAAAAACTTCCAGATAGGAGAACCTGTAAAACCTGTAACTAGATTAACACCAAGATTACCTGCTGCTACTGCTGTAAGCTGCATTTCTTCTATTGCCCATTTTTGTATTTCATCCGGTTTGCCTGCATATTTTTCCGGAGCAAAATTATCAAGACGAGGATCATAACGATCTCCAACACACTGACCGGCAAGATGGTTGCCAATAGCCCAGACTCCCAAATTATATTTATCCAAAATTGCTAACTTCTTTTCTACATAAGAACTTTCTCTGGCTGCTTTTTGGACATCCAGATGATCTCCCCAGCAGGCGATTTCCAGGCCATCATAACCAATCTCACTTACAGTCTGTGCCAGATTTTCAAATTTCATGTCTGCCCACTGCCCGGTAAATAAAGTTACTTTTCTTCCCATATTCAACACTCCATTTCAAAAGTATTTTAAAGTTATTTATAAAATAGATTTTAATTAATAATTAAAACCATATCATAGCCAAATAATTAATTTACTCAATTTCTATCCATTTTTCCTCCCGGCTGCTTTTTAAAATTGCCTCGGTAATTTTAACTTCCTGCTGACCATCAGCAAAAGTGGCAAAATCATAATCAGCTGGATCACCATTTTCCCGGATACAGTCATAAAAATCCTTAATCGAGTTTTTTAAACCTTCTGACCAACCTTCAATATGACCTCCTGGATAATAACAGCGCTCAGCAGCTTTTCCAGCCAGGAGGGAAGGATCGCGAACTAAATCCTGATTGGCCTGCTCCCGATGCCCAATAAATAAATGATTGGCCTTTTCCTGAGACCAGTTTATACTCTTTTTACTACCACTAATTTCGATAAAAAGATCATTTTTATGACCGGCATTAACCTGAGAAACTATAAAACTGCCTGCTGTACCATCTTCAAGTTCAAAAAGTATCGAAGCATAATCTTCTGTTTCCACCTGATATTCTTCATATTCCGCCGACTCTGCATCAGCTTTAGCAAAACTTTTCACCTCAGAAAGCGGCTTTTTACGTTCAGAATACACAATTTTTGTATTAGCAATTAAACGACTAATTTTTTTACCAGTCAGATACTGCAGCAGATCACAAAAATGAGATCCAATGTCCGCTACAACTCTAGATTTACCTCCTTTTTCAGGATCAACACGCCAGCTATAATCGGTTTTAAAAAGCATCCAATCCTGCAAATAATGACCTTGAACATGAAGAATTTTTCCCAGCTCTTTCTGCACCTGATTCTGCATTTCTTTAACCAGTGGATAATGCCGATAGTTATAATTTACTCCTGTATACAGTTCTTTTTTTTCGATAATTTCCAGCAATTCTCTTCCCTCTTTTGTATTCATCACCAGTGGTTTTTCTGCAAAAACATGGACTCCTGCTTCCAGAAAATCTCGATTGATAGGAAAATGCAGATAATTAGGGGTACAGTTATGAACTATATCTAAATCCTCCTCTTCCAGCATTTTAAGATAATCAGCATAATAACCAGGAACATTTAATTCTGCCGCTGCTTTTTTAGAAGATTCTAAAGAACTAGCCACAACTGCCTTAACCTCAACATTCCCGATTCTTCTTAATGCTTCAACATGGGCTCGACCAACAAAACCTGTTCCAATAATTCCCACTTTTAATTTAGCCATTTTCTCACTTCCCCAGTTTAAATTATTTGCCTTCTCAATAGTATTCTATATTCCGCAAAATATAAATAAATTTAATCAAACTGATTTCTGCTTTTTCTGCATTAAAACAGCTCCAATTAAAATTAATCCTTTAAATGCCTCTCGCAGAAAAGGAGGAACACCAAGTAAATTAAGCAGATTATTCATTACAGCAATAATTAAAACCCCAAGAATTGTTCCAATTACTGTTCCGCGGCCTCCACTCATGCTGGTTCCACCAACAACAGCTGCCGCAATTGCTTCCATCTCGTAACCACTACCAGCATTCGCATAATCCATTGATCCAATCCGGGAAACCTGAATAATAGCTGCAAAAGATACTAATAATCCGGTAATTGCATAAACTCTCCTCTTTACTTTTTTAACATTAACCCCTGATAAGTTAGCGGAACGCTCGTTGGAACCAACCGCAATAATTTGACGTCCAAATGTTGTCCGTTTAGAGACAAAATATAAAACTCCTGCAATCAGCAGCCAGTAAATTACCGGCATCACTCTAAAGCTGCCAATCTGAAAATTAGAAATCCCCAGAAACTGCATTGGTACCCTTGGGTTATAGCCCTGCATAAAGTGCTGGGTTACACTGCGGTAGAATTTCATTGTTGCCAGAGTCACCACAAAAGGTGGAATACCCCCCCGGGTAATTAAAAGCCCATTCAAATTACCTAAAAAATAACCAATTGCCAGTGATAAAATTACTGCAATAAAAATAGCTGGTATTCCTTCAATTCCCAGATTAATTAGAATTCCATTGGGACCTCTATCAATTAACATCATCAAAGAAGCACCAACAGCTACCAGAGTTGATCCCACAGAAAGATCAATTCCGGCTGACATAATTACAAAAGACATTCCCAAAGCAATAAGACCAACTCCAGCATTATTTCTTAAAATATTTATCCAGTTATTGATCCAGGTAAGAAACCAACTGCCTAAAGAGTCATAATCGAACCCCAGACTCCAGGTCTGTAAAATTATCATCACAACAAGGGCAATACCGGTGCTAAATATCGGTTTATTTGTCCAATTATCTAAAAACCAATCTTTAAATCCTTTTTCTCTATCTTTATCCTGCATCTTAGGATCCCTCCTGCCTAGAATTAGTCTGAGCACCAGTTGCCAGCCGCATAATCTCATGTTCTGTCATCGAATCTCCCTTAAGTTCCCCCTGGATTATTCCATGATACATCACCAGACTGCGGTCACAGATTCGAATAATTTCTTTGGCCTCACTGGATAAAATAATTACTGCAATATCTTCAGCTGCAAGTTCTAAAATAATATCGTAAATATCTTCTTTAGCTCCTACATCAACTCCCTGAGTGGGATTATCCAGGATAAAGAGCTCCGGACTTGCAATTAACCATTTTGCAAGTACAATTTTTTGTTGATTCCCACCCGAAAGACTATTTATCGGATCATTTTTTTGATCCATTTTAATCTGTAGATCTTTCACCTGCTGTTCAAATTCTTTTTCCTGCCTTTCCAGATCAATAACTCCCCAGTTATCAAATATGGGCCAGGTAACAATTGAAGCATTCTCAAAAATATTCATATCTTTTATTATGCCATTTTCTTTACGATCACGGGGCAGATATCCTATTCCCTTCTGCAGAGCATCAGTAGTATTTCTGACTCTAATTTTCTCACCTTTTAAATAAATCTCTCCTGATTCAATCTGGCCGCTGCCAAAAATAGCTTCGAAAAGTTCACGGCGTCCATCTCCCAAAAGTCCTGTAACACCCAGAATCTCTCCTTTATGAGCGGAAAATGAAATATCCTTAAAATTATTTTCAAAAGTTAAATTTTCTACTCTCAGAACTTCCTCACCAAATTCTGTTTCTCGCTGCAGTGACTCTGTTCTTACTTCATGACCAACCATCGAATAAGCCAGCTGATCTACAGTAACTTCTTCCACTAAACCTTCTGCAACTGTTTCTCCATTTCTAAGAACAGTATAACGATCACAAAATTCCATAACTTCACTCAATTTGTGAGAAATAAAAACTATTCCAACATCATGTTTTTTTAAAGTTTCCATCATTGAAAATACCCGCTCTATTTCCTGGTCTGTGAGCGAAGTTGTCGGCTCATCCATTATGATAATTGATGCATCCATCATAATTGCCCTTGAAATTTCAACTATCTGTTTATAGGATGTATCAAGATCTCTAACCATTGTTTTCGGATCAAGCTTAATCTGCATTTTTTCAAACACTTCTCTCGTCTTACTCTCCATTTTTTCTAAATCTAAAAAACCCCGCTTATTTTTCAACTCCCGACCAATAAACATATTCTCATAAATGGGAAGATCATTGATCAAATTTAATTCCTGATGAATAAATGCTATCCCGGAATTCAATGACTCAGCTGGCGAATTAAATTCTACTTTTTCTCCGTCAATTAAAATTTCTCCCTGATCAGCAGGCAGTACCCCTCCTAAAATATTCATTAGAGTTGATTTTCCGGCTCCGTTTTCTCCTATCAATGCACAGACTTCTCCTCCCTGAACAGAAAAATCAACATCTTTTAGGGCTTGAATTGCTCCAAATGCTCTGGAAATATTTTTCATTTCTATCTTCATTAAATCACATCCCATCAATTCAAATCAGAGGCTATGAAATCCCTGCTTTCCTGGTACAATAATTCAGGTAAATTTCTTAACCTCTGATTATCTGGTATATTTGATATCTCAATTATAATTGTTTATGAAATTCAAAATGCTGACTGAACCATTTGTTTAATATTAATAAGGAGAATCTGGATCCAGGAACTTTTCATAATTTGTACGGTCAACTATGGTAGTAGGAATTATTTTTTCCTGAGGCACATCTTTGCCCTTTAAGATATCTAATGCCATATCAACAGCATCTTTTACCATTGCTGGCGAATAAAGTGCGGACTCCAGCCAGATATTTTGATATTCCGGCATCATTTCAAAGTACTCCTGCATTCCTCCACCACCAGTAACTACTTTGATATCTTCCCGACCTGCTTCTTCAATTGCTTTAACTACCCCAATAGAGGTTTCATCATCCATTGAATAAACAGCATCAATCTGATCATGTCTGATTAAAATATCTGACATGTCACTTAGACCTGCCTCACGGGTAAACTTAGTTGCATAAGTATGCAGATCAAAATCAGCTCCTATTTCTTCTAGAGTATCTAAAAATCCTGCTTTGCGGAGCTCAGATACTGAACCAGCTGTTGGAACTTCTAAAATCACTACTGTTCCCTCTTTACCAATCTTATCTGTAATATAGTGTGCACCTTCAACTCCCATATCATAGTTATCTCCAGCTACTCTATAAACACCATCAACATCAATTTTAATATCAAAGTTTACTACTTCAATTCCATCTTCAATTGCCATTCTAATTGGGACTTCCATACCTGTCCACTGTGGGAAGGCAACTATTGCTTCTGCTCCCCAGGTTTTTAAATCATCAAGCTGCGAAGTCATTTCAGCAGCATTACTGCTGGTCTGAATTCGATATTCAATCTGATCAGAAAGTTCCTCACAGCGTGCCTCAGCATGATAGGCAACTGCTGCTACCCAACCATGAGTAACTGCCGGGGCCAGAACACCAATCTTATACTTATCCTGAGCACTTACACTGCCAGCAAAAACAAGAGTCACTAAGAGAGAAAAAGTAACCAGAAACACTAAAGCTTTTTTCATAATAAATTTCCTCCTTTTTTTATTGAAAATCTCTATAAGACTCAGCAGCTAAAACTGCTGTTAAAACCCCTGTCCAAATTAATCGATTCTCTGTTCAAAATATTATTGTAAACCAGCAATCTCTTCTAAAATTTCAACTGTTGTAATTAATTCTTTCTTTGTCATTCGATCCGTTGTTACTCCTTTCTCCGCACAATCAATAAAATGAGAAAGTTCATGATAAAACATTGCGGTCGGTGGTAAATTAATACCTGTTTCAATTTTAGGTTCTGATTCTATATCAAATTCTACTGGATCTCCCTCAGGTGGATAAAAAATAAGACCCTCTTCTTTGACTAAGAGACCCTGTTCAAAATAGACACGCCAGCAGGCAGTAAAAGGATAGTTTGCATTAAACCAGGCTGCCTCAGCTCCAACATTTAAATCTCCAAAATTATAATTAAAACGATAGTGCTCTTTAAACTCACTTTCTTTTCTGCCGGCAGCATTAAAACTGTAGCTTTCAGGCCTACCAAACAAGCTGATAATTAAATCAAGATCATGAATGTGCAAATCAAATGGCAAAAGTCCGCTCTTTTCTTTATCAAACATCCATCCCCCCTGAACCCAGTTGGGTGCTGCTGTTAAACGAGTAAAATAAGCATCCAGCACCTTACCGTATTTTTCACTTCTTACTGCTTCTTTTAAAATCTCAACTTCCCTGGTAAAATGAAGCACCTGACCAACAAATACCTGAGCATCCATCTCTGAAGCCAGCGCAAATATTCTTTCCGCATCCTCTTCATGTAGAGCAACTGGTTTTTCAATTATTATATTTTTGCCAGCATTCAAAGCTTTAAGAGCATGCTCAACATGCAAAAATGTAGGGGTGCAGATATCCACAATATCAACTTCTTCAGCCACCAGTAATTCTTCTACTGTCGGATAAATTTTCACTCCCCAGTTAGCTGCTTTCTGCCGATCATCCTCTGAAGGACCAACAACTGCTTTCACCTCAGCTTCGTTAATTTGAGCATAGTTATTAAAATGCACTGTACCCATCCCTCCAACACCAACAATAGCAATTTTTTGCATTTGCCCCCCCTTTCTCATATTTTCTATCAAATATATTATCCAGAAACACCTTAAAACTTTTGGTCAATCAAAGTTAAATATCAAAACCGGCTATTTTAAGAAACTGATAGGATTCTCTTACTGCTTCATTTACCTCAGCCAGATCTGTCGGCCCTTCTTCAGTAAATTCTATTTCTATACTGAAAGGAGAATTATTATTATTTTCTTTTAAAATTTTAAATAAAGACTCAAAATCAATTTTACCCTTACCTAAAGCAGGAAAATTCCATTCTTTTTGAGAGCCCGCTTTATCTTTTAAATGCAGATGTCCGACTTTTTCTACTGCAGACTTTAAATCGGTTTCTAAATCAAGGTTTTCTTCTCCATAAAAAATAGCATTGGCTGTATCATAATTAATTACAACTCGCTCAGAATCAACCAGCTCAACAATTTTTTTTAAATGCTTACCTGTTCCATGTTTACCATGGTTTTCAAGTCCTAAAATCAGCTTATATTCTTCCAGATAAGGAATTAAATCTTTAATGTTTTCGGCTGTTTTCTGATCAGAAAGTTCTGCTTTATCTTCCAGGTGAGCTTCCCCAATCGAAGAAATAATATATTTGCAGCCAAAAAAATGAGCAAGACGAATATTAGCAATAAAATCATCGACCCGATTATTATCCATCAAATTTGTGTGACCGCTTAAAGAAATCGGAGTTAATCCAGCCTCAATCAGCTGATCTTCGATCTCATATAATTTCTTTAAAGACATAGTCGGAAAAACATGCTCTGTCCAGCCTTTGGTAGCAGTAAGTTCAATGTATTTAAAACCTGCTGCTTTGATCCCTGTAATTGCCTGTTTGAGAGAAAATCCGTGGTAGGTATTTGAGTTAACAGCAATTATTCTTTTCAAATTATCTCCTCCCTCTTTAAATTCCTTCTTTTAATTCTTTTTCTCTTTCTCCAAAGTACTCTTTAGTTTGTTTAACCAAAAATAATGCTTTTCCATATTTTCACCCCAACAACTCTTGGAACAAGAATCAGATTAATCCCCTCCAACTTTTTCCAGAAATTCAACCTCATACTTCTAAGATGAGATAATATAATAAAAAAATTACCAACTCTAATTGCTATCCAGATAGACCATCTCTGTAACATTATCATGTGAATAAATTTCATTTACTGCCATCGCTGCAGCTCCAATTATCCCAACCTCTTCATTCTTTTTAGATAATTCAATTTCTAAATCCTGAACTGCAAGCGAGGTAGAATGTCTAAATACCTCCTCTTTTATTGCTGAAATTAAATAATTTCCAATATTAGCAACTCCACCTCCAATAATTATCAAAGAAGGATTATAAAAATTTACCAGTCGGGAGGTCACCTGACCAATTTTTTGGCCACTATTTTTTACAATTTCAATTGCAGAACTATCATTTTTTTTAATTGCTTCTCCGACATCCTTTGCTGTAATATCTCCTTTTTTATTTAAAACTGAGAGCAGAAAATCGCTTTCTCTTTTTTTTGCTGCTTCTTTAGCCTTTTTAGCAATTGCTGGACCTGCCGCTACAATTTCAAGACAGCCTCTATTACCACAGGGACATAATTCTTCCTCCCCATTTATTGAAATATGTCCAATATCACCAGCACATCCTTTAGAACCTCTGTATAATTTATCTTCACAAATAATACCTGCTCCAATACCAGTTCCGATCTTAATAAAAATAAAATTAGAAAAATTTTGAGCAACACCTGCATGCTTTTCCCCAACAGCCATAACATTTACATCATTATCAATAAAAGAAGGACAATTATATTTATCCTGCAATATTTCTTTTAACGGCACATGATGCCACCCAGGCATAATTGGAGGCGATACTGGCAGACCTTTGGAAAATTCAACAGGTCCGGGAACTCCCATACCAATACCAAAAATTTTATTTCTAGAAACATTGTTATTCACTATCAATTCTTCGATAAAATTATCTATTTCAACCATAATTTTTTTAGGACCACTGTTCACCAGAACACTTTTTCCTTTTAAATCAATAATTTCGGCATCTAAATTACAAAGCCCCACATTTAAACTGGTTGCTCCCAGATCAATAGCAATAATATAGCCATTATTTTTTGCAAATTTAAGTAATTTACGATTCCTTCCCACACTACCCACAGATTTGTTTTTACTTTTAGATTCTTTGATTAAACCCATTTCCAACAATTTTTTTGTATGAACACTTACTGTTGATTTAGACAGACCTGTTTTTTTAACAATATCTGTTCTCGATATTGGACCAATATTCTTGATTATTCTAAAAATAGCTGCACCTGCAGCAGGACCAGACCAGCCAAAAATTTTTTTACTATCATTATCTAACATAATTATTCCCTCTTTTTTAACAAGTTATTTTATAATATTTTTTATTTTCTGAATTTTTGTTTTAAAAATAATATTTTGACTTTAATTAAATTATAATTTATATTTGTTCGAATGTCAAACAAATTAATTTTATTTCTGATTAAATCTAAGTTTTTAAAGGGAAATTTGATCTAATGGTTAAATATTAAAATATGAGTCTTTTCAACTTAAAAAGGAGTGATCTGATGAAGCATTCTATGATTATGGCAATTTTGATTGACAAAAGAACTGATGCTGCTCCAACTGTCCAGAAAATATTAACTGAACACGGCTGTATAATTAAAACCCGCCTGGGGATGCACGAAAGTAGAGACTGTGCTGATGAGGGTATGATAATTTTAGATCTTACTGCAAGCAATACTGAAGTAGAGGCATTAGAAGAAGAATTAAAGTCTGTTGAAGGTGTAAATGTTAAGAGTATGGTACTTGATTTTGAATAGATAAATAACATAAGTATTAATGCTCGGCTGCTCTCTTAATAAGTAATTTAATTTTGATTTAAAAGAGCAGCCTTTAGTTTTGATTTTTATTAATTGATTCTTCAATTAATTAAAAAAGATTGGCTCTAATAATAAAATGCTCTCTTTAGATGAAGTAATAAATCACTATTCTTCACCATCAGAGAGCATCTTCCAAGGAATAAATATATTAATGTTTAACATCAATATCTAATTATTTAACTGTATTAATTAAATGGATTAAAATCAGTATAGTTCTCTACATTTATCCACTCTGTTTTAACTGCCCAATCTACTTTACCCAGATCAGATATTAATTTTCTTTCTGCAAAAGCCTGATCAATCAAATCATCAATACCTGGCAGTACTGTCTGATATTCTCCCTCATCATTGGTAAATTCTTCTACTAATTCCTGAGGAACGGCTTTAATTTTTTTAGCAGATTCATAGGCTCCATTGATTGCCACAGTAAAACTTCTAGTATTTTCAGGAGTACAGTATAACTCTTCAATTAATCCAAGTTTTTTATCGGCTGCAATTCTAAATACTTCTTTGTGAGGATCCAGACCTTCATTATCAAATTCAATTGTTTCCCCATTATTTAATTCAATCTTTGTTTCCTCATTCATCTTCCAGCTGATTTTACCCTCAGTTCCTACAATCTCCATTACAGGATCTCTTTTTTCTTCCGGTACATGAGTCACATAAAAATAAATCTTTGTCCCTTTAGTAGTCTCCGCTTCCAGACAGGAATTATCATCTGATTCAATATAGCTGTGAGCTCTGTAAAGTTCTGCTCTAACTCTTTTCAATTCAGCTGAACTCTGCATATCCGAACCAGCAAGAAAAATCATATTATTTAAATAGTGAGCAAAGGCATTATGTATTGGCCCATCCAGAACAAGTTTCCCCATTTCTATACTTGTTCCAGCCCAGTTATTACGATCATAATATGACTTAAAGCGCGACCAAAATCCTTTAGCAGCTATTTCTTTAATTTCACCTAACTTGCCTTCTAAAATAAACTGCTTAATTTTTCTGATTGTATTGGAATGAATAAACTGAAAACCAATAGAGGTAAACCTACCTGTTTCTTTTTCAGTTCTCATTATTGCATCCATTTCCTGAACAGTTGGGGCAGGAGGCTTTTCTAATAAAATATCATAACCGGCCTTCATTCCCTTAATTGCCATTTCTGCATGAGTTGGAATAGAAACTGGAAGTCCAATTAAATCTACGCTATTTTTTGATTCCTTAAGTAAACTTTCATATGAACTATAGATTGCTATTCCTCTATGTCTCAGTTCCCTCACTTTTTCAGCATTTTTAACCTGATCCTTAACAACTACAGCAGTAAGTTTAATTTTTCCCTCAGCTTCCAGTTCTTCAATATTACGAAGATAACTGCCGGCAAAATTACGGACACCTACAACCGCAAATCCTACTTCTTGCATTTAAAATCCCCTCCAATTTTTTAATAAGAGATTATAATAAAATTAACTTTACTAACTCTCAGGTTGATTATATCATTTTATAAAATATTATTTAATATTTTTTAAAAAATCATTTTTCATTTTTCTGGAGTATTGAATTATAGAAATCTCAGATTCTTCAATTTCCGGGTGCCACATTTTTTCCCATTCTAAAGAAAGATAACCTTTATAATTAATATCTTGTAAACAGTTTAATAACTTATTTACCTTCAGTTCACCGGCACCCAGCAATACATAATAATCTTCACCGTCAGCTAATTTAATCCAGTCTTTTAAATGAACATGATAAATATAATCTTTAAGATAGCTGACCGTTTCAGCTATCTTTTCTCCAGCTCTCACTGAATGAGCAGCATCCCATAAAACACCACAGCTTTTTAGACCTGCTCCTTCAAAAATTTTAATTAAGTCTTTACCAAGACAGAGATCATCATGACTTTCCAGCAGAACTTTAACACCTTTTTCTGCTGCATAATCGTCAATTTCTAAAAAAGATTCTCTAATCCAGCCAATTACTTTTTGCAGGCTAAAAGTGTTATCAGGAGCCGGACCAAATGTTCTAATATATTCAGCCCCAACATCAGCTGCGAGATCGATCATCTTTTTTAACTGTCTTATATTATTCTGGCGCAGTTCATCATCCTGATAACCAAACCTGGTATAGGCAGTAATACAGGGAATCTCTAAATTATTTTTTCGAAATAAATTTTTTATTCTTTTGCGCTCCTGCTGATTAAAATCTGTACTTAAATGGGGTTCTCTGGCTCTTAATTCAACTCCATCATAATTATTAGCAGCTGCAAAGTTAACTACTTTTTCTATTTCCCAGTCTGTACAGGCTAAAGTACTAAAAGAAAGTTTCATTATCTATTAATAGAACAAACTTTAAGCTCTATTAAATCTTCACCTCCTGAGTTATTCTATTTCAGAATAAAATCTCTGCATCTCGTAAAAAGCCATTTTTTTATGGTTCTTATCAGCAGAAAGCAATCCTTTACGGTTATAACCCTTCTGATATTTATTAGTTCTTCTGGGACAGCGGAAATCAAATAAAATCCAGGGACTTAAACCTTTAATATATTCAATATTTCCCAGAACCTCAGTCTGCTTTTGATAAACCTGAAGCTGATAATCTTCTGTAAAAAGATCATCTTTTGTTCCCCGTTCTCCACTTAAAGCACCTGCCCCAAATTCGGTTATCACTACCGGTTTATCCGGCTTAGAATTTTCCATACAGTCAATTAATTTTGAAATATCTGGGATATACCAGCCGTAATATTCGTTCTGACCTATTATATCAAGATAATCTGTTAATCTATCGGAAATTCTGTTATTCTTTTCATCAACCAGGCAGGCTGCAGATACCAGTCTTGTTGGATCGATCTCTTTTGCTTTTTTAGCGAGTCCGCTCATAAAATTAAGTCGAGCGTCAGTATCTTCATTTTCGTTTCCAACTGACCAGATTATAACACTGGCTCTGTTAATATCCCTTTTAATTAATTCTAAAAGCTGATTTTCTGCATCATTATAGGTTCTTTGATTTTTAAAATCAATTGCCCAGTAAACGGGAATCTCTTCCCAGAGCATAACTCCCATCTCATCAGCAATCTGAGCTACCTTATAGCTGTGAGGATAATGGGCCAGCCTAATATAATTGCAGTTCATCTCTTTTGCCAGTTTAATATTTTCAATTACTTCCGCTTCAGTTACTGCCTTTCCATTGGCAACACTTTCTTCGTGAGCAGCTATCCCCTTAAGGAATATTTTTTCTCCATTTAAATAAATATCTCTACCCTCAACTTTTATCTGTCTGAAGCCAATTTTTTCTTCAATTTGATCACCAGCATAAGTTAAAATAACCTGATATAATTTAGGATTATCAGGACTCCAGAGTTCTGGCTCAGCAGCAAAACTGAGTTCTGCCATTCCATTTTCCAGTTTTGTTTTTACTTCAAGATCTAATTCTGGAATTTTAAGTATTGCTTCTCCATTAAGCTCTTTTCCGGCCACTTCTAAGTTAAGATCCATTTTCTGATAGGAAGCTTCTGCAAGTGCCAGAGAAAAGTCCTTAATATATGTTTCAGGTAATCTTAAAAGTTCTACATCTCTATAAATTCCACCATAATTAAACCAATCAGTATTTTTTGTAGGTACTGCCTCTCTACGTCTTGTATTGTCAGCAACAATCTGCAGGCTGTTTTCTTTTGCAAGATTTTCTGTAATATCAAGCATAAAAGGAGTAGAGCCACCCTGATGGTGTCCAACAAATTTTTGATTTAAAAAGATATAGCTGTCATAATTTGCTGCTCCCAGTTTCAGAAAGACTTTATCTTCTCCATAGTTTGAGTATTTAAATGATTTATGGTAGACCGCAGGTCCTTCATAATAAAGATATTTATCAGACTCTGTATTCCAGCAGGCAGGAACATTAATTTCTTCCCACTGCTCAAAATCATGATCCAGAGGCAATTCAAGACCTGTTTCATCTTCTTTTTTGTTTGAATACCAGTCTGCTCTTAAAAATGTATCATATTGATCAATCTGAAAATTCCAGCGGCCATTGAGTGATTCTTTTTCTCTGCTCACATCATAAACCATTGAATTATGATCAATTAAAGGCTCAAAATATTTTTCTTTATAATCTTCATCATGAAGTGCTCCAATATGATTTTCTCCCTTATTTTCTGCCATTTATTTCATCTTCCTTTCTTATATTTTAGTTAAACAATTTTAAATCAAACCAAAATAACTCTGCTCTGATTATATAATCTATTAAGTTTTTTTAAAAAAGCAGGACATCTTAAAACTATTTATAGATCAGGAAAAATCTCGAATTTAAATTTCTCTTCCTTAATCCTCTTTTTTAGTTCAAAATCAAGTAAATATAATTTTTTTCTTTCCCCACTGTGAGCTGTAAATTCCTCAGAATTCAGTTTAAAATTAAATAGTTCTGCCTCAAATTTAATAAAGACTGAATTATTCGCTCCCTGCAGTTTAATTAAGTCATCTGCAGTCTGTTCTGGTTCAAAAAAACTGACAAATCTTTCAGTTAAGCTTTCAGCCTGACTAAATTTAAAACTATCTTCTACAAAGAACTGTCCTTTTTTTCTATTAATTTTAAACTGCCGCTGATAATAATTTAGACTTTCTAAACTGTAGGCATTATCCAGTCGGAAAGAAAATTTTAGCCGATCATCTGCTGCTATAAAGTCATTCTCTGTAATAAAAGCAGCTTCCCCAGCAAACTGCACTTCCCCGCCAATCAAAGCTGTTGAATGTCCCCGAGAACTATTAACCAGATAATCATAGCGGTGGCTGCCAAAATAATCTCTACTGTATTCACCACTTCCTGGATCTACCAGAAAACTCTCGCCAGCAAAATGATAAATAAATGATCCCAGATCATTGTGATTGTGGGGCTCATTATTATTGCCTGC
Source organism: Halanaerobium kushneri (assembly GCF_900156285.1). Classification (GTDB taxonomy): domain Bacteria; phylum Bacillota; class Halanaerobiia; order Halanaerobiales; family Halanaerobiaceae; genus Halanaerobium; species Halanaerobium kushneri. Next base: position 23,573 of record NZ_FTNC01000020.1, on the reverse strand, counting down.
TTTAGCTGCTATAGCAAGTTTTTTACCCTTAAATTTATTTTTATAAATTAACCATTCAGCATCTGCTTCATAGCTGTAGCTATCACTCTGATCAAGCTTATCTAAGCCTTGATCACCTTCATTTTCTTCAGCAAAAAACTCCGGCTGCAGCCAGAACAAATCTCTAATTATATGGGGCCAGCGGTAACAGCTGTCACTGTGAAAATCAGCCCTGTACTCCAGCTCCGGAAGTTTTAATTCCGAAAAGTTTTCTTTTAACTTTGAACTCAGTCCGGCTCTAAAATTAAAAGTAAGTGGGGTATCAGAAAAAGAAATCACCTGATCACCACTCAGATAAAATTTCTGCTGAAAAAAAGCAATTTTTTTTACTTTTGCATCAGAGAGTAAATCAATTTGATTATCTGTTCTTTTTTTCAATAACTCGGCAAAATATGTATAAAATGAAAAACCGTAATTCCAGTAGGAAGGCCCTTCCTGAGAAATTCCATCTCCTGCAAAAGAAGAAAGATAAACTTCCAGACTTTTAATAACTCTATCCAAAATCCGGCTCAATTCTGCAGTATCTTCCAGCAGATAAATAGCTGTACTGCCAATAGAAGCAGCACAAACTGCTGACCAGTTCATTTTTAGACTTTCCCAGTGATATGAATTTTTCAAATCACTGAAAGGGAGTAATATTCTCTTTCTTATTTCACTTTTTATTCTGCTGATAATTAACGAATCCAGTTCAGTTTCCAGCAAATGGCCAATTTCAGCCAGAGCAAAAGCAGTTTCTGCAGCAAAAAGGTCAATAACCTCTCTGGAATCTTCAATAAAATTATCAGCAGACTGCCATTTTTTTAAAGATAAGAGTTTAGATTCAGACTCCTGATCAGGATTATAACTATCCCAGTCCAAATGTGCAGGCAGAGCCCAGGTGAATTCAGCACATACTTCCCAGATAACCTCTTCCAGTGCATCTAGATATTTTCCTTTCTCATCTTCTGTGCTTAACAAAGCCATTACTGCCAGAGAGACAAGTGCTTCTCTCCTTTGAAAGTATTTATTTTCATATTCTTTACGGGAACCATTTTCAAAATAAATCTTAAAATCTCTAAAAGTAAGTTCTGCCAGACTTTTTTCAATAAATTTCTCAGCACTTTTTTCAATCTGAATTAGTTCTTTCTGCATCAGTTTAGACATTTTTAATTGATTAATCTTTGATTTTATGTCTGCAGAAAAAAGATTATTCCGGCTGCTGTTTGACTCTAAAGCTTTTTCCAGATCATAAAAATTCATCATTCCACCCCATTAACCTTAAAATATAATGATTTTAAAAACTAAACAGCTAAATATTTTAAAGTGCATGATCTGCAGCTATATTTTTTCCACTCCAGATTTTTTTAGCTGACCAGGCTTCGGACGGAGCTGACCAAAACTCTGAATTCTCAGCAAGACCCAGGGCTAAAAACACTTCACTGGCCAGATAAAGGCTGCCTGTATTAATGTAATGTTCCCCCAGATCAGGTTGATTACCGTAAAGTCCTATATTTAACCAGCCATTTTGATCAAATACATTATCGGCTTCCATTACCTTTTTGATTACAGCAGTTAAAGCAGATCTCACCTGAGCCGGATTTAAAGATTCAGGCAGCTTTTCATTTAATGAAAGCTGTGATAACAGCTGAAAAACTCCAAACCTGTAGGTAATTGAACGTCCAATTGGTGGATAGCTTCCATCAGCAGCAATCATTTTTTCTAATATTTCTCCATAACGCTGAGCTCTGCTTAAAACCTCTGCTTCCATCTCCGCAATTTCTGGATCCTTATCTTTCATAACCTTAATAATATCGAGCATCATCGGTTGAATCACAAAACTATTATAATAATCAAAGTGAAATTCAGGGCCATCACCATAAACTCCATCTCCAAGATACCAGCCCATATGTTCTCTTATAGCATAATCAATTCTGACTGAATCATAATCTTTTCCCATAAAAGCAAGAGCTGCCTCGACCATTGCCGAAAAGAGAAGCCAGTTACAGTAATATGGTTTGATCTGCCTGCTGCTTTTTAAAGCTTCAACCAGTTTTGTTTTAGTCTGAGAGTCAAGCTTCTGCCAGAGTTCTTCAGGTGCCCTGATAACTGCCTGAGCTAAAAAAGCAGTATCCACTAAGGGCTGCCTGATCTGATCAGCAAAAACCATATAATCTGCTGAATCAGGATCAACTGCATTTTTAATTGATTTTCTGGCTAACTTAGTATATTTAGTCAGTCTTTTCTTCTCCTCTGGAGACAAATCTACTTCCTTAGAATTAAGCTCAAGCCAGGGAGCAATTCCGCTCAAAGTTCGCCCAAAAGCTTCCAGATAGCTAAATTTAACCCGCTCATCTTCTCCAGCAACCGGCATCTTAAGCTTTAATTTTTCCTGACTTAAATTTTCTAAAACCGGATCAATAATCTCAAACATTGTTTCTAACCAAAATTTTCTTTCTGTCATAACAAAACTCCTCAATTAAAATATTACTCTTGTAAAAATTTTGTTTATTATTATGAGCTAATTAAACTTAACTTTTAATACCAGACATTGCAATTCCTTCTACAAAATACTTCTGTAAGAAAAGGAACATAATAATTACTGGAACCACAGCCACTACTGAAGCCGCCATTATCAGAGCATAATCAGAGGAATACTGAGTCATAAACTTCATTATCCCCAGCTGAATAGTTTTATTGCTGTCAGACGAAAGATAAATTAGCGGACCCAGATAATCATTCCAGACAAATACAAACTGGAAAATAGCCAGGGTTGCCAGGGCTGGTTTAGCCAGAGGTAGTACAATCTGAGTAAAAATACCAAAGTCATTTAAACCATCAATTCTGGCTGCTTCGCTTAACTCATTGGGGATACTCATAAAGAACTGCCTCAGTAAAAACACTCCAAAAGGAGTAAATGCCTGAATCAGAACCAGAGCCCAGAGTGAATCACTAAGACCAATATTTCTGATGATCATAAACTGCGGGATCATAATAACCTGAAACGGAACCGCAATTGTACCTATATATAATAAGAATAGTAAATTTCGCTCCGGAAATTCGATTTTAGAAAAAGCATATGCTGCCAGACTACTGGTAAAAAGACTTAGACCAGTAACCACTAAAGTTAAAAAGATAGTGTTTTTATAATAAGTTAAAAAGTCAATCTGTTTCCAGATTTCAATATAATTCTGCCACTGAGGATTATCTGGAATCCATTGAATTGGATATTCAAACACCTGAATATTAGTTTTGATAGATGCTGAAAGCATCCAGACAAACGGAAAGACCATTACTGCAGCACCAAGTAATAATAATATATAAACTGTTATTTTTTTAGTTGTTGACATAATAACTCCTTCACCTCCAAATTATCAAGTATAATTAACCCATTTTTCTTCTTTTTTAAACTGGAAAATAGTTATCGCTAAAACAATAAAGAATAAAACAAAGGCAATCGCAGAAGCATAGCCAAATCTATTATAGACAAATGCCTGATTGTAAATATAATAAACTAAAACATTACTGGAACGACCCGGCCCCCCACTCGTCATAACCATAACCTGAGTAAAGACCTTAAATGATCCGATTAAAAGCATAATACTGACAAAAAATGTAGTAGGTGTTAACATCGGCAGGGTAACATATCTAAATTTCTGCCAGGAGTTTGCTCCATCAATTGTAGCCGCTTCATAAAGATGAGATGGTATTCCCTGCAGACCTGCTAGATAAATAACCATATAGTATCCTATCTGTTTCCAGACACTCATAATAATAATTGCGATCATCGACCAGTCAGTTGAAGCAGTCCAGCCTGGTGGATTATTAACTCCCATATTTCTTAAAAAGTTGTTGATAGGACCCATAGATGGACTATAAAGCATGTTCCAGACTATAGCCACTGCCACCATCGAAGTAATATAGGGAATAAAATACATTGTTCTTAAAAATTTAACACCTTTTATAATTTTATTTAATAAAATTGCCAGTCCCAGGGAAATAATCATAGTTGAAGGTACTGAGACAAGAGTAAAGAAAAATGTATTTTTAAGCGCAATCAAAAAGGTCTGATCTGTAAACATATAAGTGAAATTTTTGAGACCAACAAATCTCATTGGATTTGAAAAATCCCAGCGCACAAAACAAAGAAAAAAAGCAATTGCTACAGGTATCAAAGTGAAAATAAAAAAACCGATAAAATTAGGTAGCAGAAAAAAATAAGCAGTTTTTCTATTTTTACTTACCATTGCTCCAGAATCACTGCTTTTAAAAATATTATTAAAGAAATTTTTGATTGATTTCATAATTTCCGGTTTCCCGGTCACCTCCTGTTGCTATTTAATAAACTGGACGAGCTAATAATTAACTCGTCCAGTTGACTTACTATTTATCAGTTTACCAGTTTAATTCCATATCTATTCTTCTTTCAATATTATCAATACCCTCATCTATTGAGACTTCATCTAACATAATTAATTCATGTTCTTCCTGAATGATGGAACTAATTACACCAGCATTAGGTGCAGGAGGAAATTCTAAGAGTAATTTTTTAGCTTCAAGTGCTGCAGCAGAATTTTCTGGGAATCCATCTGCAGAGGTATATACATCAAGAACATCTTTAGTTTTTACTGCAGGTAGTACACCGTGTTTAGCAAAAATCTTGGCACCTTCTTCACTTCCTGCAAACTTAATGAACTTCCAGGCCTCCTCTTTTTTATCACTATTAGAATTGATAGCCATTGGAGTTACGATAGAAATTGCTGTATCAGGTTCTTCCATATCAGCCCAGTGAGGAGACTTGGCAATTCCCCAGTTAACATCATGTCTTCCCGCTTTTTTATCAGAAATAAGTGCTCCAATATTCCAGGTTCCTATATAAACCATTCCAACTTTTCCAGACTCAAATTGGGTTCTGTAATGAGCACTAGATGTTGTTGCTTCACCATAAGGCATTACAGATTCATCTTCATACTGCATTTTTAAGTAAAGTTCATAACCAGGTTTTAAGAAATCATAATCTTCTCCATTTGCAAGAGTAGTTGCCCCTTCTTCTTTTAGTACTCCTAAGTTTGTTGCTAAAGACATCCATGGTTGAATAAAAGCACCATATGTTTTATCACTACCTGAACCACTGGTTACAGCAGCAGCCTTTTCTCTAAATTCTGGCCAGGTCATATCGTTTGTTGGGTATTCGACACCGGCTGCATCAAAGATATCTTTATTATAGAATAAAATCCAGTTATCAGTTCTGAATGGAATAGCATAGTACTCACCATCAATTTTAATTTCTTCCATCAGACCACTGTAAATTGAAGTATCCAGATTATCTCTTTCAATATAATCATTTAGAGGTTCCAGGTGATTCATACTGATAAAATTAGAGTATCCAGGCATATCTTTAACAGCAAAAACATCAAGATCTTCTCCACCTGAAAGCATTACTGTAAGCTTATCACCATAATCCTGAGATGTAACATCTACAACCTCAACATCAATATCCGGATTTTTCTCTTCAAAAGTATTAATTAACTCATGGTACTCCGGAGACATCTCATAATCCCATAAAACCACTCGAATGGTTGTCTGAGCGGCTACAGATAAAGTTGCCAGCAATAAAATTGAAACTAAAAAAATTGAACTAAAAACAAAAGTCTTTTTCATTAATTTTTCTCCCCCTTAATATTTTTTATTCTAAATTTATTATATATTTTTAAAGCTCGGGGATAAATGCAGTATCTTAATAATTAATATACAAATCTAATTAATTTTAAGATATTAAATTTTCTAAAAATAAAAAGTTGACTTTTTTGTACTTTTTTTAGATTTCATACAAAAATTTAATATTTATTTGCTTTTTCTATATTCAGTGGGACTTATACCAGTAACTTTTTTGAAAACACGGCTAAAATAATATGGATTATTATAACCTGTTTGATCTGCTATCTGATAAATTTTTAATCCCTTATTTCTCAACAATTTTTTTGCTTCAGAAATTCTTAGTTGATTTAAATATTCAGTAAAACTAATCCCGCTCTTTTCTTTAAATAGATGGCTCAAATAACCTGAACTAACATTTATTTCTTTAGCTGTATGTTCCAGGCTGATTTCCTGATTAAAATTGTGCTTAAGATATTTTTTTGCCTTTAAGATAAGATGATTATCCTTCTTTTTATCTATATACTGCTTAAGATTTTCGGTTAGAATCTGAAGCCAGCTGATTAAATCCCTATTATTGGTTATCGAATCTATATTCTGATATAAATTATTACTTTCAAAGAACTGGCCTATTATTTCTTGCTCCAGATTTTTTTCTAAAGAAGCTGCAATTTTAAAATAAAGGTTAAATGCATTATTTCTACTTAAATAATTCTGCTTAATTTTAGCAATTATTTTTTTCAGCAACATTACAGCCTTTTCTATTTCTCTATACTCCAGACTTTCATCAAATTCTATCACAAAATTTTTAATATACTCTGAAGTTTGCAGATTAGTCTTTTGGGGCAAGTTTTGATAATAAATTGCATTCCCTTCTACACATCTAAAGCTGTAATTTAAACATTCCGAGCATTCAACAAAAGCCTCACTTAATTGAAGATAATTATTTTTTAAGCTGCTGGCAGCAGTGGTAACTGAAAGAGAAAAGTAATTTTTAATCATTTTGTGCAGACGTAAATTCAACCTAGAGATTTTCTCTTTTTCAGTTTCCAAATCATTCTCTAAATTTAAAAAAACTACAATCTCACCCCAGTTATTCATAAAAACTGTTGAATTATAAAAATCACCAACAATTTCTTCAACTATATTAATAATTGAGTCTTCATAAAGATTTATATCTCCCTGACTAAATTTTTTTAATACATCCTTATCCTTTATTTTAATTGTCAAACATAATATTTTTTCTTCTTTTAGATTAATTTTTAAATTTTCAAAAAGTTTTTTAATTTGATTTTGATCTGAAATTATTCCTGCCAGTATTTTATGTAATGTTTTTTTCTTTACTTCTTCTAATTTGCTTTTATTTTTTTTATTACTCTCCAAATCAGATTTGTTTTCTTTTGCCTTCTCAACAGCACTATTCAGAGCATTCACAAGTTCTTTTTCCTCTAATTCAAGCTTAAGCAGATAATCAACTGCTCCCAGTTTCATAGCTTTTTTAACCAGTTCAAAATCATCAAAACTACTTAACACAATAAATTCCGTATTTAAATTTAGGTCTTTAACTTCTTTGATTAAAGTTATTCCATCCTTAATCGGCATCTTAATATCGACAATTACTATTTCTGGCTGCTTTTCTTTAATCAATTTTAAGCCTTCTTTTCCATTAGAAGCTTCAGCAATAATTTGATATCCATATTCATCCCAGTTAATTAAAGATTTAAGTCCAACTCTAACTAATACTTCATCATCAATCAACATTACCTTAATCATCCTGGCTTCCTCCCGGGTATCTTTTCTAATTCTATAAATTTAATAAAATATTTTGTTATCTTTATTAAAAATTTATTGGTAATATAGCAATTACTTCTGTAAACTCTTCCTCTTTACTATTAATTTTTAATCCAAATTCATTTCCATAATTCATTTTTATTCTCTCTTGAACATTTTGAATACCAATACCATTTAAACCATGTTTATGTTCCACTTCTTCATTCTTATTCAAAATTTTAGCAATCTCTTCCTTGCTCATACCAATTCCATTATCAAAAACAGTAATCTTCATTCTGGGCTTATCTTCAAGATTAAATATTTTTTCAGCTCTAATTTTTATTAAATCTGCCTCTTCTTTAGGTTCTATTCCGTGAAAAATAGCATTCTCAACTAAGGGCTGTAAAATAAACTTGATAATTTTAGCCTTTAATAAGTCAGAATCCTTAATTTCTTTTTTGAATTTTATTTTACCACTGTAGCGGATGTCCTGGATATAAATATAATCATCAAGAATATCCAACTCTTCCTGCAGAGTAATCTCCTTATTTGTATCTGCAGAAAGATTGCGCAGCAGTCTTCCTAAGGCAACTACCATTTTTTTTATGCCCTCTGCACCATGTACAGCAGCCATCCACTTAATAGAATTAAGCGTATTATATAAAAAATGAGGGTTTATTTGATTCTGTAGTGCTTTTAATTCAAATTTTCTTTTTTCCTCTTCTTCCTCCACCATTTTATCCATTAAAATTTTTATACTTTCTGTCATAGTATTAATCTTTGAACCCAGAATTCCTAATTCATCCTGGCCTTCAATATGTTTATTTTTATCAAATACTCCCAGAGAAATTTGATTTACCTGTCGGATAATTTTTTTGAGAGGTTCGGTTAAATTTGAAGAAAGATAAACTGTTAAAATAGAAGTTAATATCAAACTAATCAGAAAAATAATTAGCGAAGTATGCAGTAAAACTTTATTTTGTTCTGCCAGAACATTCATTGGCAGAACTTCAACTACAGACCAATCATTCTGATCCAATTTATGATGAATATAAAGGGTATCAATTCCTTCATTTTCAATTTTAAAATAACCATATTTCTGGTTTAGAATGTTTTTAACCTCTGTTTGAGATTGATGACTCTCTATAATTTCATTTTTATGCTCTGAAGCTAGAATATTATTATGATGATCAATAGTATAATATTTTTTTACCTCATAATTATTACTGCTGTTATAAATATCAGTAATTAAGCTTTCTTTAAAAGCAACAAAAACCCAGCCAATTTTTTTATATAAAGTAGTATCGAAAATAGGTCGGATAACAGGTATTACATTATCATAATTACTAATTAGGGCAGGATTTTCAATCAAACCCGGCCAGTAAACAGAATTATCAGCTTTAGTACCTTTTTCAAACCAGCTCTGTGATTTAATATCTTCAATTTCAATCATTGATCCATCCGTAGCTAGTTTAAAAGATTTTCCGTTATCTCCAACAATAATTAAAGAAGCAACATAATTTTCCAGGGGTGAATTATTAAGATGAAGGTTTATTTGTTTATAAATTTCGAGATCTTCTTTGGAAGTTTTTAAATAATTATTACTCAACAAATCATTAAAATTGGAATTTAAATAAAACCAGTCGGTAAACTGATTAGCCATTGTAATTCTTTCTTCCACATTATTCTTTATATAATTAAGATCAGTGACAGCTGTTTCAAGAATGTTTTCTTCATAAAGATTGCTGGTATTGTAATAATAAAAAAATGTTATAAGCATTGAGGGAATAATTGTAACAAAAATAAAATATAAAATTATGCGATTTTTTAGTTTTTTGATTTTCATTTTGGATTCTCCAGACTTAACTTTGGTTTAATTAAAAAAATAATTTTTTATAGGCTACTTAAATATAATTCTATAATCTGGTTAAGAATCCTCTTATATATAATAGATTAAACAAATTAATGGATAACCTTTAGTTCTCCTTCTAATAAACCACCAGGAATTTTTATAATTAACAGACCAGGTTTCAAATTCTGATATTCAATAGTCTTTCCATTCCAGGTGACTCTATACGAATTACCTGAATTAAGGGAAACAATAATACTTACTCCGTCATTATTATCAAATATTCTAAGTCGGGCTGTCAGTGAGCTGTTCTTGTCATTAAATTCCTGGCTGATAACCCAAACATTAAAACCTGTAGTTAATTTCCCAGGGGTAAAATAAGCCGCAAACCAGCTTAATACAGGTGTCGAAAGTCCACCAAAATGATGCCAGCCCGCTCCTCGTTCTGACTGCAGGAGAAAATGTTCAAAACAAGAATATGATTTATCTACCTCTTTCTTCCAGAGTTCTAGACCTGTAACTGCAATTTTATAGGCCAAATCAGCTCTATTTAAATCCAGCATTGTTTTCCAGATAAACCATTGATGAGGCATCCAGACTGAACCGTTCCAGTAGCCATCATTTTTATAATAAGGAGCGCTCTTATCTACTGTAGAGATTCCAATTTCTGTCCACATTCTTTCTCTAGAAAACAATTTATTAATTAACTTTTTTTCCTGCTCTTGATTACAAATTCCTGCTACAAGTGGATAAACTCCATCCAGTCCCATATTATAATTTTTACCTGATTTATCTTTTAAAATCTTCTTAGCTTTTCCATCTTGATCATGAATAACATAGGAAAAATAACCAGATTCTTCATCCCAGGAATGTTTTTGAAGAGACTTAGTAAAGATATCTATATCTTGATTAAATTCTTCTATATCTGCTTTCAGACCAAGCTCATAGGCAGCCATTTTTAATATTTTAGCAGTTCGTATTGCCTGGGCGGTATTTATTACAGGAGCCACTCTATCTTCCAGGTTCTGTTCATGGACATAGACCTGAGCTGGATAATCATCCCAGCCACCAGAATTATAGAAATAGTCCCATGTTTTTAAAAGATTTGATTTTAATTTCCTGGTGGTTGAACTGCCCCATCTACCAGCTAAAAACTGGTGATACTGTTTTAAACGTGGATAAAAATACTGTAAAAATTTTTTTGAACGTAATCTATTCCATAATTCTAAGAATAAATAAAACTGAACTGGCACTGGACTCCCATGATGAATAAAAGCTGAATGTTGATCGCCCGGATCAGTCAAATAGGTATTGAGACATTCGACAGCCTTCTCTGCATCGAGTTCGGTCAAACCCAGACCAATAAAACCAGAATCCCAGGTATATAATGAATCCCACCAGCGCCCTGGAGGATAATGTTTAATATATCCCTTTCTAATATATGTGGGATAGACTATATTTGTCAGAGTTGTTGCAGCCATTTTCTGCTGACTAAACTTATATTTTTCACCTTCAGCTTTATGATCAAAATTAAATATTTTTTTCTGAGCTTTATTGTATATTTGATCCATATTTTTTTTATCTGATTTAAAGTTTTTTAAATACTTTTCAACCTCCTGGCGGCTCCCATTACAAACCATACCATATATAATTTGATTCGAATTAGCTTCTATAGTGATAGGGCGCAGAAAGACATTTGTATAGTGTGATTTTGTCTTTTCACTTTCATCGTCTACTAATTTTTTTGAAACATGGTCATGAACTGTTTCCTTCATAAAAGTATCTAAATTATTAGTCTCAAATTCTCTTATTTCAAAATCTTCATAAGACCACTTAAGTCCATAATATTGATTAATGTTTTCGTATTTTATCAAAAGAGAATTGTTTGTTACTTTTTCTATATTTTCAGGAACTACATTATTTTTTTGGGGGATAAAATTAATGCTGTTTCTATCTTCAAGAGTAGTTATTAAGAAACCGTCTATCTTTATTTCAGCACCGCCAGTAGATATTAATTTGATTTTATGTTCACCCTTAGTAAGATTCTTAAGCTGAATATTTTTAATCTCTACATTATTAGCAGGTGAAAACTCTATTTCCTTTTCTATTATACCTTCTAAATTTAAAGTAAGAATCTGCTCTGATTCATTTTTATATCTGATAATCAAAACAGCATCTTCTATATCTTTTTCTAATTTAAAATTATAATTTGCTCTGTCGCCCAAATCCTTACCAAAATTACGCCCCAATCCTGTACCATCAACAAATTCAGCATCTTGAACCTCTCCCCTTAATAAACCATCAGGCATTAAATTATCTTGAGGTTCCGGACTCGAATATTTTAGTTCATTATAATCTAAAGCATTTATCCAAACAAAATCAACTTCAGCATCTAATTTATATGATTCTCTGTCAGGATAATTAATATATCCCATCAAGTGTAATACGATGTTCTGAATTGAGTCTGTTTGATTAACACAATTACATCTAATCAATCTTGATTGACTATCAATTTCTGAATAAGAAATATCACAATAAAGCTGATCCTTCCATTCCAGTTGATGACGATTAGAATAATATCTTAAATCAGAGGCGGCTTCCCAAGGATGATAATCAGATTCCCATCTTACATTAGGAATCTTAACTTTTCTTCTATAATAACCGGGAAAAACACTGAGGTCGAATCGAATCCCTTTTTTGGGGTCAGCTATATGTGAAATACCAAGGTATTTTTTTGTATAGGGTCCCCAGTCTGACAGCTGAAGATCATAACTGTTTTCTAACTTATCAAAATTCATAATTATCACATCCTCATGATTTTTTACAATAATTATTATAAATTCTTTAACTACTTAATTGAAAGCCCTGTTCTTCTAAATTTAAAAAGAACAGGGCTTTCCCAAGGAAGAAACAATTTATTTAGTAAAATTAAATTAATTATTTGATAGATAACACTTTTTCTGATTAATTGCTGATTGGTTTATATATTGGATTAACTCTAATGTTTTTAAACCTTCTGTAGCATTTACAGTTTCAGTATAATAGCCTGCAATTATGTCCTGATAAAAAGTTTTAATCAATTTATAGTGACTGTTTCCCCAGTATGATTTATATTTTCCTCCACTGGTTGTATTAATAATGGATTTACTTTCTTTATTATCAGTAATTAATAACTGATCGTCAAAAAGTCTTAAGCTTCCTTTTCCACAATCAATTACAATTTCCACCGGACTATTTTGACTAAAAGTATTAGTTGCATAAAAAATTCCAACTGCACCGTTTTCAAAATATAAAGTTGCTTCTGCTGTATCTTCCACCTCTATTATTTCATTTAAAACTCTAGTATCAACATTACCTTTAATAGCTTTTACAGGGCCAACAAACCACTGCATTAAATCAAGAGTGTGGATTGCCTGATTGATTAAAACTCCTCCGCCTTCAGTTTTATAATACCCCTTCCAATCATCTTTAAGATAATACTCCTGATCACGATGCCAGGTCACAAAACCTTTAATACCTTTTATTTTACCAAGTCTGCCACTTTCAAGTATGTTTTTAGCCTGCTGATTATTATTATTAAAACGATTCTGAAAGCAGACTCCCAGTTTTGTCTGACTTTTACTAAGAGTTTCAATAATTTTATTACCTTCTTTATAATTTAAAGCCAGAGGTTTTTCAACCAAAACATTGACCCCTGCTTCTAAAAATTTTACAGCCATTGGGCTGTGTAAAAAATGGGGAGTACAGATATGAACCACATCAATCTTTTTATCTAAAAGCTCTTCATACTCAATTATATAATCACAATTATATCCTTCCGCTGCATTACGAGCTCTTTTTTCTCTAATATCAACAACATATTTTAATTCTGCATTTTCTAGCTCTTGCAGAGCATCTGCATGAACTTTATATATATTTCCACAACCAATAATTGCTGATTTTAATTTTTTCATTTAGAGTCACCTTCTAAAAATTAAGTTTGTACTCAAACATCAAATTAATATTATACTTTTAAAATGTTCCCTCAACATTCATTGTTTTTACTTCTGTACTTTCTTTAACAAAAGTAGATCTTTCAATTTTTTCATCTAGTTTTCTTTTAAATAAAACCTCATCTATAGGCAGCTCAACCCAGTCATCTGTCCAGGAAGAAAGATGCATTGCATTGGAGATTGTTAATCCTTTAATCCCTTCTTCTCCAGGAGCGATTAATTCTGTTCCATTTATAATTGCATCTATCCAGTTATTTAAAATACCCACATGTTCAGGATCTTCACCCGGAGCAGGTACTTCACATTCCCAGCACTCTGGTCTGCCAAACCCGCCTCTAAACTCTGCATTAAATTCTCTTTCCGGAGTTCTTAATCTTCTAAAGATAATCTCATCATTTTCTACAATTATCTTACCCTTATTCCCTGTAATCTCAAGACGGTTTGTTTCCGGAGCTATCCCTGTTGAAGTAACAAAGACCCCGGTAGCTCCATTCTCATATTCTAAATAAGCTGTAACATCATCTTCTACTTCAATATGGTGATACTTACCGTTTTCAGCAAAAGCTCTTATTTTTTTCGGCATCCCAAAGATCCACTGCCATAAGTCAAGCTGATGGGGATCTTGATTTAATAAAACTCCTCCACCTTCACCTTCCCAGGTTGCTCTCCAGCCGCCATTGTCATAATAGCTTTGAGAACGGTACCAGTCAATTATCCAGTTTATTCTTTTTATTTCACCCAGCTCATCAGAGTCAACAAGGTCTTTAAGTTTTTGATAAATGGCTCTTGTCCTTTGATTATACATAATACCAAAAACTTTATCTGTCTTTTGAGCAGCTTCGTTCATCTCTCTTACTGCTTTTGTATAAACTCCAGCCGGCTTTTCAATTAGAACATGGAGATCCTTTTCAAAAGCTTTTATAGCTAAAGGAGGATGATCATAATGGGGGGTAGCAATAAAGACTGCCTCAATATCTGCCCTTCGATAAAATTCTTCTTGATCAGAAAAACATTCAACTTCTGCTCCCAGATTAGTTTCAGCCCATTGAAGTCTGGCAGGTTCAATATCACAGACAGCTGTCAGCCTGGCGTTTTTCACCCTGCCCTCTAATATAGATTTAGCATGACTGCTGCCCATATTTCCAATTCCGATAATTCCAAGCTTAATTTCTTCCATCTGCTCTCTATTCCTCCTTCAGTTCACGCCTGATTTCTTCCATTAACTGCATAAATCTTTTTCCATATTCTAAATAAGTATTATATTTTGCATTTGCTTCATTATCATTACGATCTTCATGGTAAACAGCTCCCATATGAGGTTCAATAGAGAAACCACCATCATAACCGCCTTTAAGCAGATCTCTGACAATCTTTTTTACTTCACCATTTCCCTCACCAGGATAGCAATAATTCATTTCCGGAAAAATACCTTCAGTTTTTTTAACAAAAGCTCCATCTTTTATATGCACATAGGCAATTTTATCTTTTAAATGCTGATAAGCTCCCCAGGTTGTCTGTTTTTCATAAGGGGGCTCACCCATCCTATTGTCTGCCATCAGAGGATTGCCTGTGTCAAAAACAATTTTAAAATTGGGAGAATTAATTTCTGCAAGTAATTTATCCATTTTCTCATAAGACTGGGAAAAATAGTTCATACAATTTTCATGTACATAGATAATTCCTGCCTTTTCACACATTTTGACCATCTTTTTTAAATGTTCAATTATTTTTGCTTCCAGCTCAGGGTTATCTGGAGAGAGATCCTTTGGAATACCATAGCTCATTCCTCTAATCATTTTAGTACCCAGTTTCTGCATTCTGGGGATAGCTCTTTTAAGTTCCTCCATACTCTTTTTAAAAGATTCTTCATCTCTGGGATCTTTACCCCAGTTGGCAACAGCACTGCCAAAACAGTTGACTTTAATCCCGGCGGCATTTAATTTCTGATATACCTCTTCAAATTTTTCGTCACTGATATCGGTGAGATTTGTACCATCAATACTGCGAGATTCTATATAATCCCAGCCCAGTTCTTTGGTAACTTCTATCTGTTTTTCCATAGAATCTGCTGCTTCATCAGTAAAACCAGTATAATACATTTTTATTCCTCCCAATTTAATGTAAATAACTTTAAATATTTTTCAATTTATTCGAAAATTAAATCTATAATCAATTATACAATAATAATCGATTTTTCGCTTTGAGATTACTGCTTTTATTATTGCAAATCTTTAGGTATCTGTTGCTAACATATTTTATTTCTTTCTTTGTATTAAACTTTTATATAAAGGGAGATATTCTTCCTGATCTCTAATTACACAACCGGAATTTTCTCTAGCAGCTTTTAATTCTGCGCATTTACTGCAAGTTATACAAACTTTTTGAGAACTCAGTTCATTCTTCTCAATTATATCCTGAGCAAAATCTGGATATGCAAATGCCATCCTACCAAATCCAGCCATAGTTATCCAACCATTTTTGATCATGGCCGAAATAATATCTGGAGCTAACTGTCTGAACCAGCTAAAGCCTGTACCTATTACTGTACCCGAAAAATTTTCCTGAGTAAATTTATTTAACTTCATTAATCTAATTACTCCTGTTAAAGGCTCTTCAGGTGATTTATAATTACCTTTATCAAAGGGCCTATTAATATGTGGTTTTAAATAGGGTGTACTTGCTGTTACATTAATAATTTCTACCCCAAGCTGATCCAAATCTTTTAAAAGTCTTTTAGATTCATTTAATTTTGCTTTTCCCCTATCATCTGTAGACCAGCCATCTGGATAGGGAATAGCATCATAAATATTCAGTCTGACCGCCAGATCAATCTCAACATTTTTCTTGACAAGTTTTATTACATCTTTGAGAAATCTTGTTCTATTATGATAACTGCCACCAAATTTACCCTCTCTTTTATGGGCAGCCAAAATTTCTGACAGTAGATAACGATGACAGCTTTTTATATCTACAGCATCAAAACCAGCTTCTTTTGCCAGACGGGCTGCTTTTAAATAATCATATTTTAACTTTTCTAATTCAGAATCACTCATTTTATGGAAATCGTTTTCAGAAAAGGTAATAGGATCAAGACATTCATCTCTAAATATAATATTGTTTTTTTCACCAAAACGACCTGAATGACTTAACTGAATCACCAGATAAGGATTATTATTTTTTTTTGATGCCTCTTCCTTGATTAATTTATTTAAATTCTTAAAAGCAGTTAGAGTTTTATCATTTAAAAATAGTTGTTTATCATTTGCTCTCCCATTATCATTTACTGCAACTGCCTCCATCCAGATCAGACCAGCTCCACCTCTGGCAAATCTCAAATATCTTCTTTTGGTAAGTTTAGAAGGTGTTCCATCCATTTCAGCATCTGCTCCTTCCATTGGATGAACTGCCAGTCGATTATCTATTTCTCTATTATTAATTAGCAATTTTTCTCTTATTGGATCATAATTTTTTTCTAAATTAATCTCCAGATTACTGGATTCCAATAATTTCTCCAAACTTTCTACTGAACTGAAATCTAATTTTCTTCTCATTGGCATCTCCTCTACTTTTTATTAAATGTTAAAGTAACCTCTTCGATTACTTCTAAATTCATCAACATAGAATTAATTTTTTTTATTTCTTTCTGTCTGGTACTGAACTGGCAGTCAATAATAAAATCACTGGACTCAGAGTCTCTGTAGGTTTTGATAGATTTAATTTTAAAATTATTTTTTTCCATACTCTCATAAAGCACATTGTACACTTCAAGATGTTTATCGTTGGTTCTACAGATTAACTGCTGATCTGTTCTTTTATTGTCACTCTGTTTAATATCGGATAGAAAATATAGGGCGATAAAAACTACCAGAGTGGTTATAATTCCCTGAAAGTAAAATCCTCCACCAATAGCAAGACCAATTGCTGCAGTTGCCCAGAGACTGGCAGCAGTAGTTAAGCCTCTGACATTAGAACCTCTCACCAGAATAGTTCCTGCACCAAGAAAACCTACACCACTTACCACCTGAGCAGCTATTCTTCCTGGATCAGCATCAGCGGCCGGAAAGCTCTGGTAAAGCAAAATTGAAACTATCATAATGGTTGTAGAACCAATACCTACTAAAATATGGGTTCTAAACCCTGCTGGCCTCCCCTGTTTTTCCCGGTCCCAACCAATCAGCCCTGCCATTATAAGACTTAAAATTATTTTTAATATTGTATCAAGCATTTGAACTCCTTATAGTTTCTTAATTTTAAAAGACTTTTTCAGATTGGTAAAAGCTGTATAAAAAATAGTAAAATGATGTTCACTCATTGCTTCAGTCCCGCGCATATCTTCAGTATAAAGGTGCTCAGCAAAAGATGAATCAAGCAGTATAGTATCAGTACCCTGAGTAATTTTAATTTCTCCCTCTTTTGCAGCCAAACTGCTGCCGGCTTTACCCTTCATTAAAAATGAGTCTCCTTCTATTATTGAGTCTGCTGGCAAAATAAACTCTACTTTCAATGGAACCTGATCACAGCCATCTGTATCAATTGTAACTTCAATACCAGCTTCAATTTCTTTAAAATTGAGATTAATATATAAATCAACCTCTCTGCCGATTTTTCGCTGATCATAATTCATTTCACCCCATTCAATTTCCTGTTCTTCCTCAAATGGTAGATAATAAGTACCATGGGCGTGAAATCTCATCTGATAGCTGTCATTGTTTTTCTCTATTTTGCTGGTTTTACACTCTCTCTGCCACTGTTTGTCAACTTTATTTAAGTTAAATTGACCAATTTCAAAAAATGAAGCACTCAATTTTAAAGCAAGAGGTAAAGAATAAGCTTTAAATTCTAAAAACTGAGTACTATTTTCTGTTAAAGTAAAGCTCATATCATCTCTTCTCACTCTTAAAACTCCAGACTGCTGATAAAACTTTTCATAATCTTCTTCTATTTCCTGAGTTGGAACAGAAAAATTTTTTAATTCTGGATTAAACATAAATAAATAGAGAGACTGAGCAAAGGACTGGACATCTGTATTTCTATTATGTCTTTCGATAATTGTCTCAGCCATATAGGAAAATTCTTTGTCATTCAATCGAGCAGCCATATATAAATATAAGTGATAATAATTATCCGGATAGTATTTTTCTCCTTTATCCTGGCGGGTGGAATTACCTGTATAGATAGTTCCATCGGGTTCAATGAATTTCAACATCATTTTTAGATTTCTCTCAACATGGTCCAATAACTCCCAGTTTTTTGTTTCCTCTGCTAGAATTATTAAGGCATTATCATTTACTACATTATAAATACCGGTCGAACGCTCAGTAAATTCCCCATCCTGGTTACAATCAATCCCTTCACCCAGATATTTTTCTGCATTTAATTTAAATTCGTCTATATCCAGAATATTATAGGCCATCATTAAGGCTGAAGCAATGACCCAGCGGTGGTTAGGAGTATGAAAACCTCCTGCAGCCATTCCATAGGCAGCTTTATTAATAATATTTTCCAGTTGATTTTTTATTTCTTTAGCACTATCTTCCCCAAAATTAGTAATTAATTTATGTGATATACAGAGTCTCTGAACCATAAATGCGGTATCTGGACTTGAATAAAAATTCACTGTTAACAAGTCAAAAGTTCCATCTTCCCGCTGAACATTCCCTATATAATCTACAAGCATTTCTATAGATTTAAATAACCCATTATCCTGATAGTAAACAGAATCTTGATTATAATAAGCAGAAAGCATTGCCTTTAGTCCATATATTGAAAACTTTGGGGCCACCAGTCTGCTTTCTAAAGCCTGCAGGCCTCCAAAACCCTTTTTTCCTTTATCTAAAACCTGCATTTTTAATAAATCAGCCACAAGCGAATCAGCACTAGCCAGTACTTTTTGATAATGATTGATCAAAATAAACACCTCATTTATGTATTTTAATTACTCATCTTCTTTACTATCTATTTTAAGTCTCTGCATCCAATAATTTATTCTTTCTGGAATAAGTTTATATAATTTTTTCCAGCTCATTAGTTCTACATCAGTTTTTAAGTCAATAAGTTGATTAAAGTTTAAAGTTGGATTAAAGGCAGATCTTTTCAAATAATCTCTAGCCAGTTCCTCACAGTCTCTATACTTGTTTAATAAACTATCTCCATAAACTCCACCTATTGTCGCTGCCTGACCCGCTCTCTGATTACACTCAGCAGTAACAAATTCCTGCTGCTGCCTGTACCAGTCAGCTGAAGGGGCAAAAGCATGTTTTCCGGGTTGAGAATAACAAAGTAATCCCTCACCACTTTTATAAATTCTAGGGAAGTTAAATTCTTTTTCAGCCGGGCAGTATTTATTTTTCCTATTTTTATTTTTTAAGGCTTTAATCAAGGCTTCTAATTCAGGTGGAGAAGGCCAGAGATTAATATATAGCCCATGGGCACTCCCTTCAAAAGAAATAACTTCTCCTTTCTGATTAACATGGACCCAGAGGTGTTCCAGATCATAGTGATGACCAATATCCCAGTCCCAGTAAATTGCATATTCAATTGTCATTCCATTTTTAGGTGGAGTTAGTTTGCGGCTGAAGGAGGGAGAATCAATTTCTTCCCCCCGGACCACAGTATAACCGACATATAAAGGTAAAAAAGGTTCATTCTCATCAAAAAATATTCTGGGCGCATACCTCCTGGCAATTTCAGGCTCTTTATTATTTTTCATGATTAGACACTTTCTTCAATTTTAGTCAATAAAGGAATAATTTCATCTAAAGTACCAATTTCATAGTCGGGAAATTCAAGTTCTACTTCAGGCTTTTCTTTATACCCATCCTCATCATTCCAGTTAGTCCAAACAGTTATCAGTCCAACCCTGTTTGCTCCCAAAATATCTCTTTCTAAATTATTACCAACCATAATCACCCTATTATAATCTTTTTCAGCTATCTCAAGATCATTTAAAGCTTTTTTAAACATTCTTGGATCTGGTTTTAAACAGCCAACCTCATCTGAAATTGCAAAAGCATCAAAAACATCAAAAAGACCGTGTGCTTTTAAAACATTATTATAAGTTCCCACATAAGTATCTGCTACAAGAGCCAGAGTATATCCCATATCTTTAATTTTCTTTACTGCCTTTTTAGCCCCAGGGATCAGATCTGCTCTTAAAGTAACTCCTTCTGCATCCTTAACTTCTGTTGCTTCTTCCATAATTACATCACCTAAATCTAAAAAAATAGCTTTAATTTTACTCAATTTTTTTCACCTCAATTTATTTTTTGAAAGTAAGTCTAAATGTTTTAATTTCATATGGTTTGATTTCAAAAGTAAAAGAACTATCTTCTTTTATATTAACCTGACTTTCAGAATTTAATTCTTTTTCCATCAGATTAACTTCTTTTACCTCTTTTAATTCTTTAAAAATAGATATCTTATTGACTGATCTCTGACCATAACTGTCAAAAACTCTTAAAATATATCCCTGATTATTTTCTGCTTTTTTGAAAGCTGCAAGAACTAAATTATCCCCTTCAATATTCAACAGGGAAGAATAATTCTGCAGCTGATCATTAATTTTATGAGTAATTGATCTGACTTTTAAAGGAGCATTAAGATTTGTTGCCTCTTCTATTGTCTTCCCTTCCCTAAAATCTCCCTGATGCAAATAGAGTGAATAAGTAAATTCATGTTCTCCCAAATCTGCTTTTGGATCTGGATAAAGTCCTCCCTTTAGTAAAGTAATTCTCATCACATTATTTTTAATATCATAACCATACTTACAGTCATTTAAAAGACTAACACCATAGTTATATTCTGAAAGATCAGCCCATTTATGTGTATAAACTTCAAACTGTGCCTGTTCCCAACTTGTATTATTGGTGGTCGATCTTTCTATATTTCCAAAAGCTATCTCATAATTTGCTTTTGCATTTTTTAAATCAACTGGAAAAGAAGCCTTTAACAATTTTTGCCTTTCCTGCCAGTTGATTTTTGTCTTAAAATCAATCCGACTGCTCTTCTCACTCAGGATTATTTCCTGTTCTATAATTGTATTATTATATTTTTTTCTGATTAAAATTGAATTATAGACCGGACCCTGTTCCTTATAATATATTTCCTGTACATTATTGATAATTACCTTATCAGATTCTTTAATATTGATATCCCAGGCATCATAATAACAGGGTTTCTCTTTAAATAATTCAAATATATTTGCTTCTTCAGCTTCAATTATTTCTCGTTCAACTCTCTTATCATAAATACTGCATAGGTTACCATTTTGATTAATAACTAAACGAAGATGCTCATTTTCCAGACTGAATTTACTAGTATCATTTATTTTCGCTTCTCCTCTTTCAATATTACTTAATTTATATTTCTTATATCCCATTGCTGGAATCAAATCTCTAAAATAATATTTATTATCACATTTCTGAAGCTCAATAATCTCACCATCTTCTGTAATCAGAGAATTTATATCCTTATCATCTTCTTCAATCTGTTCTGGACTCAGACTGATCAAATTATCTCTGGAATAGCTAAAAGGGTTAAAAACAAAAAGTTCTGATTCATCATTACTATCACTGGTATGACTGCTTAAATAATCATAAGAATCATTAATTAATTTTTCTGCAATTTCTTCAGCTTCCTGATAATAATTATAAGCATCTACAACTGCTTCTCTAACACAGGAGCCAGGCAGTATATCATGGAATTGATTTGTCAATAATTTTTTCCAACCCTTCTCCAGCTCTGATAAATCAATTTCTGCTCCAGTTATATCTGCCAGTGAGGAGACTATTTCAGCCTCTCTATATAAATATTCAAGCCGTCTATTATACCTTTTAATTAAAGCCTGGGAAGTATAAGTTCCGCGGTGGCGTTCAAAATATATCTCTCCATTCCAGAGAGGTAGATCATCTGTAATCGAATCTAAAGTGGCAATATCATCTGCAATTTTTCCAGATTCAACTTCAGGTAAAACTGGATTAGCTTTAATTGCCTTTAAATTTTCAAGCATTTCTGAAGTTGCACCGCCACCTCCATCCCCATAACCATAGATAAAATAGGACTTATCCATAATTTTGTTTTCTTTTAACTTGTGCCAGCTTTGATAAATCTTTTCTGCTTCAATTTCAGCAGTTGAACTCTGAGTAGCAAAATAAGATAAAACCTGACTCCCATCTATCCCCTGCCAGCGAAATGCATTATAAGGAAATTCATTAGTAGTGTTCTGTCTTATTTTTGCTGAAGCAAAGTAGTCAATACCTGATTTTTTTAATATCTGGGGTAAAGAAGCTGTAAAACCAAAAGTATCTGGCAACCAGCATATTTCTGGTACCCGGCCAAATTCCTCCTGATAAAATTTCTGACCGTATAAAAGCTGACGAACTAAAGATTCACCAGAGGGTAGATTTGCATCAGGTTCAACCCACATTCCCCCAATCAGCTCCCATCGACCTTCAGCTGCTTTTGCTTTAATTTTTTCAAAAAGATCAGGATAATAATTTTTAACAAAACTATATAATAAAGGCTGACTCTGAAGATAAAAAACATCCTCATATTGATCCATTAATTCAATCGCTGTTGAAAATGTTCTTTTACACTTTCTAATAGTTTCTTTAATTGGCCATTTAAAAGCCACATCCAGATGAGAATTCGCAGTAAAAAAAACTTTACCTGGATAAGCTTTCTTAATTTTACTTAATTTATTTTTTAAGGTCTTTGCTGCTTTTTTTATCATCTTAATATATTCTTTTCTATTATCTTCATGCAGATTAATTATATCAATTGATTTTTCTACAGCCTCTGCTAATAAATATTGATACTGTTCTTCTTCAATAAATTTATATGTTCTAATTGTATTTTTTAGTAAGTAATAATAATCCTTTATAATTTCATTTATCTTAACAAGTCTGGCTTTTTTAAAATAGTGTCGGTAATATTTTTCTCCTGTTTTACGCTGATGACGATTATAATTGCATTGTTTCTGAAAAGTCAAGTAAATTTTAAAAATACTTTTGTAGTCCGAGGTGTTTTATGCAGCAGTTGATTTTCTCTTTCGATTGAGTCGTTTTCTTCTATCAATAGCTGACTGATGTTTTTTCTTTCTTTCATCTATAATTTCATCAGCTTTACCGTTATATTTTTGATCTGGTGTTACATAATCTACACCCTGGTGCAGTCTTTCAGAATTGTAATAGTCAATGAAATCTTCTATATCTTCTCTGGCTTCATAAAAGCTCTGATAGGTTTCTTTTCTATAGACATTCTCATACTTAATTGTCTTATGGAAAACTTCAATT
>NZ_FTNC01000044.1 GCF_900156285.1 Halanaerobium kushneri | reverse complement strand
AAGAGCTTATTTAAAGTACTGAAGTATTTTAGAGCCTGTAAGTTTGAAAGTCTAAAAGCTTTTATCAGAAAGATAAATCGACCACCATCACGCACTTCTAAAGGTCGAAGAGTGATAGATTACGAAAAAATCTATCAGCTAACCGAAAGGCAGGTGATGGCAGGAGAAACAGAGTTTTTATATTCAACAGAATTAAATCCAGTGATTCTGTAAAAAGAATAAATATATTATGGTAAAATGTGGATGAAGACTATCTATTAGTACTCCATTATCTCTTTTTCTTAAAAATGGATAAGGTTGTGACTGAATATTCTGTAGATAGTATACTTTATCTATAACTTCAATTTGACAATGCTTAAATATTTTTATGCAATGCTAGTGAGAGATTTTATTAAAATAACAGAATGAGGGGTGCTAATTATGGGAAATAAAAAAGATAAATTCATTGAAATGTTTAACGAACTCTATGAACATCTAAAAGAGGTCAATGACTGGGATACTTCTTTTTACAGTCTGCTGCATGAAGGCCGGAATAATGATTATATTATTAAAAAGTACATAGATGAACTTGATACTGTCAGGGAAGTTAGAAACTCTATTGCCCACAATAATGAATATTATTTTTTACCCAGCAGCTCACTATACACTTTATTGGAAGAAATTTTAGATAAAGTAATAGATTCGCCTAAAATCAGTGACTTTATTGATGATAATTTAATGGTAATTAAAGAAGATACCTCAATAATTAAAGCGGGAAATAAAATTGATGCCTTTTTGATAACTAAAAATGGGAGCAGAGAGGAAGTTCTGCAGGGAATTATTACTGACTGGGAAATACCCGAAATTTATAATAAGTTAAATATTTAATTTGATAATTTAAGCAGCTAATAAATTGATATCCTAAAAATTTTAGGCTATACTTACTTTAGAAAATTTAGCATTAAGGAGACGGGTGAATGTATCAAAATTACAAAGAATTTTTAGCTTCATATACTAAAAGTGACTTAACAAAAATCAGGCAGTACTGGAACTTCAGTGGAATCAGTCAGTTAAATAAAGCTGAATTAGTGGATGTTCTGGATCAAAAAATAAAAGAAAATTTGAGAGAATGGATGGGGTATCAGAGTTCAAAAGAAATTAATTTTTTAAAAAAAATAATTAAAGAACAGCAGCAGATAGACTGGCTTGAAATAACTCCTCAAGATATTTTGCCTCCTGCCTTAGATAATTATCATGGGCACGGAATTATTGATATTAAGGATACAGAAACTGAAAGATCCGTCAGAATACCGGCTGATCTAGCAGCAGAGATTGCAGAGATTATAACTTATTCAGATTTTCAGGAAGAGATAAAAAATAATGATAGGCTGCTTCAATTTGCCCGGGGTCTTTTGGCTTATTATGGAGTTCTTTCAATTATGCAGTTGATTGAATTTTACGATTTCTATTTTGAGGTTGAAACTGAGCCAGAAAAATTTTATCATTTTTTGAAATTAATAAATGAAGCCTTCTTAAATACTTTTGATATTGAATACTTTGATCACTATTATCTCTATTCAGGGGTTTTTAATCCAGAAGAAATGATTAGAGAAATAAAAATGAGACCACAAATTAATTACTATCATCCGAAAAAGAAAGATATACTCTATGCTGGAAAACATGACCGGGAAAAATTGAATTTCACTCAGCAGAAGTTCAGAAAAAAACTGCTTAAAGATTTTTCTCTCTCAAAAGATGAGGTGGAAGAGATAATCTGGACTATGATGCTGGATATAAAAAATGACAGGAAGACAATAGAGATTATTCAGGAATTAGCAGACAGATTAGAATTTGATCATTTTGATCAGGCACAGGATTTCTTTCAGGAAATGAATGAATTTCATAATAATACGCGACTCTGGGTTTTAAAGGGTCATACCCCGAATGAGATTATGGAAGAAGAGCGTAAACACCTGCGTCCACTACCCAAAAAAGGATATAAGTCCAGATCTCGCGGGGATGAGACAGTTGTCAAAGAGGAAAAAGTTGGCCGCAATGATCCCTGTCCCTGCGGCAGCGGTAAAAAGTATAAGAAGTGCTGTCTGGGGAAAGACTAGAGCAATCCCTGTTTTTTAAGAATTTTAACTCTTCTTTTTGCTTCTAAATAAATATTTTGTCTGCTGCCAATAATAATCATTAAACATATTTTATTATCTTCTAAGATTTTAAAAATAGCTCGATACTGGCCGTCGTTTAATGAAAAATTAAAGCTTCTTAAGCCTTTTAGAGTTCCTGAAAGCGATTTGCTTTTTTCAATTGGATTATTTTCTAAAGTAATAATTTTTTTAATCGCTTTTTCTTTTTGATGTTTAAGACTTTTTAAGTCATCTTTTACTGATTTAATAATCTCAATTGAATAATCACTCATCTAGATTAATCCCTTCTTCTTCTGCAAAATCTCTTAGATTTTGTGTGTGTCCATCTTTATATTCTTTTTCTGCATAGGCAGCTAATTCTACCAGAGGATCTTCAATAGCTCGGGTTAATTCTACCCTACCCGGGCTTAAATTCATAAAAAGTATGTCACCTGATTTAATATCTGCTTTTTTGCGCGCTTCTTTAGGAATTGTAATTCTGCCTCTAGAATCTACTTTTACTACTAATTTATCACTCATTTTATCACCACCTTGAATTTTATGGGTTCTACCCACATATTAATTATATTATAAGCTAATAATTTAAGCAAATATAAGAGTGAAAAATAAATAGAGATATATTTAGACAAGAATTATTTGAACATATGTATTGAAAGATTACCATAAATTAATTCTGGCAGTATCGATGTTAATTGAAAACAACTTTCTAGGGGAAGCTATAGTAACTGGAGTTTTTAATCAAAAAGAGATAGGAAATGCACTTAACTTACTTCAGAGTGTTCTGGAAAAAGGCATAAAAACACCTCTATTTTGAAGGAAACAGGAAATTTGATTTGGAAAATGAATTATATAAAATTAAGGCAAATCTAAAATCTGTAAATATGGAAAGCAAAGAAAAGAGATTTAAATTTTTAAATTCATTAATATTTGATGCAAAACAACCATTAACAGAAAAAGCCTGGGATAGATTAGAAAAGATTGAAAATCTGAAACTGCTTGATTTTTATTTATCTTAATGAAAATAGAAATAAGATTTTTCTAAAAATGAGAGAATACTTTACTGAAAATATTGATTGTTTAGTAGAATTGTTAAACGAAAACAGTATAATTTGAGAATTTAAAATCGATAATGAGATTAATATAAGGAGTTGAGCTTATGATATCAGTAGTTTTAAATTTAGGAGGTAGTTATGCAGTTTAAAAAAGTTGAGAAAGATGATTTGAGTTCTTTACAGAAGCTTTCTAAACTGGCAGCTGGGATTGTTAAAAAACATTTCGACCCGATTATTGGGCCTGAGCAGAATGATTATATGATTGATAAATTTCTTTCGGTGGAGTCAATTACTGAACAGCTGAAAGAAGGTTATCAGTATTATTTCGTTCAGGATGAGCAGGGAGAAAATATTGGTTTTCTGGCCTTTTATCCAAAAGAAGAGTCAATGTATTTGAGCAAATTTTATCTTAAAGAAGAAGCTCGGGGAAAGGGCCTCTCCAGAAAAATGCTTGATTTTGTGGTTGAAGCTGCCAGAAGAGAAGGGCTTACCTCAATCAGGCTGAATGTTAACAAAAATAATAGTGCAGTTAAGGCCTATCAAAAGCTTGGTTTTATAAAAGTCGGCGAACGGAAAAAGGATATCGGTAAGGGCTTTTTTATGGACGATTTTGTTTTTGAATATAGAATAGATTATTCTTAAAAAATAAATTTATAGACCATAAATGCGGTTACTGCTATTATAAAAGCTAAAATTAAATAGGTTGAACTTTCTTTTTCCACAAAGATTCGGGTATCCCACCAGATTTTTGGCATTCTGATCAGGTCACTAAAGGTCCAAACTTCTCTGCGGCCGATGGCAAGAGTATATTTACCCTGCTGTTGTTCAGCTGAAAATACTGCCAGGTAGTAAGTGCCTGCTGCTGGAGCTGGAATTGAAAATTGCTGCCTCCTCCAGTAAGAAGTCATGGTGAACGGTTCAAAAAAGATTTCAGGATTAGCCTGATCATCTCTAACAATAATTATATTTTTGTCTGCTTCCAGTTTTAAAATAGAAATGATATAATTAGGATCATAACCGGCATAATTACTTTCTAATCCTGGACCAATCAGGGCCACATCCGGCCTGAAATCCTGATATCTTTCTATTTGAGGAATAACCAGGCTGAAGTAGATTTCTTCTCCCTGCTCAGCCTGAAAATGGTAGTAATCAACATCACCTGCACTATCTAATTGATTGTAGGCAGCCCAGGAAATCTGGTGGTCCTCAACAAATATTGGATTAACTTTGGTTGCAGGAGCAGAGGTGTCTATTGGTATATGAGCCAGTGCAGTTAATTTTAGGCTTAAAATTAAGATTAAAAGAATAAAGACTATTGAAAATGAATTTATCAAAATTTTCATTTTTATTCACCTCTTTAATTTTAATCTATATTTTAATTATATTGCTAAAAAAATTAAACTACAATAAAAAAATGCTTTCAAGAAATTATATTTTAGCAAAGTAATTTCTGATATTGTCTGTAAAGTCATTGACACATAAAATTTAATAAGGGGTGAAAAAATGAGTACATTGATCGTTTATGCCACTAAATATGGATGTACTGAAAAGGCCGTTAATAGGCTGGCTGATTACCTGGATGGAGAAACCCAACTGCTGAATCTGGGCAGTAGGGATAATAAAGTTATTAAGCTAGAAGAATATGATACAGTTGTGGTTGGAGGATCTATTTATGCCGGGAATATTCAGCAGGAAGTAAAAAAATTCTGTTCAGAAAATATTAATACCTTACTCCAGAAAAAATTAGGGCTATTTATCTGCTGTGGTATGAGTGAGAAAGCAGGGGAACAGCTGGAAAATTCATTTGACAAAAGACTGCTGGAACATTCACTAAGCAAAGGTTATTTCGGTTATGAATTTAATTTTGACCGGATGAACTTTGTTTCCAGATTTATGGTAAAAAAACTGGCCAAAGTCAAGGAAAACAAATCTGAGATTAAGGATGAAAATATTAAAGAATTTGCAGAAAAACTGCAGCGAGGTGAAGGCTAATGAAAACATTCTGGAAAGTAATTTTATTGCTAGTGATAATTATAATTTTCCTTGCTGGAGGTGGGCTTTTCTATCTGAGCCGCGGTCTTGATTCAGGCAGTCGGGTGCCAATTAATGAGGTTGACCTTTCAGCTCTGACTGATGGGACTTACACCGGCACCTATGAGGGTGGTAGATGGACAAATACGGTTAAAGTTACTATTAAAGACCACAGGATTACAGATATAGAAATAGTTGATGATCTTTTATTCTCGCAGCCCGAGGTAGTAGACAAAATTCTGGCCAGAGTTATAGATGAACAGAAAGTAAATGTAGATGTCATCTCCGAGGCAACTGTAAGCAGTAAAGCTTATTTAAAAGCGATTGAACTGGCTTTGAAGTAGATGCGATGAGCTAACTGATCACTTTAAGGATATAGTAGAACTGAGAAAACTAAAATACTACAACAGAATTGGTTTTAATGTCAATTATGCCGGTGGGCAGACGGTGATGCATCTTCATCAGCATATTATACCCCGCTATGAAGGTGATGTAGAGAATCCCAGAGGAGGAATCAGGAGGCTGAAAAAGCAGCTTGTTTATTATGAGGGCTAGAACACTAAAGACTATTTTTTTATAATTTCACCTTTTTTATAGTCAATTTCAGTATAATTAATCTCATTATCATTTATAGCTTGTCTAACATTATATTTAAAAACGGGATCAAATATTTTCATATCTGCTGAAGAGTATATTGCCTGTACCGGGCATATCATCTCACAATTAAAGCATAATTCACAGCTTTTTCCCCATTGGGGTCTTTTTTTGCTGTTTAAAATAATGTTATTTTGAGGACATTCTTTGACACATTTACCACAACCTGTACAGCTTTTTTTACTGAAAAAGAGTCTGGTGTAGATTTTATCTATAAGCCATCTTTTTGTTAATAAAGATTCAATATTGTAAATTAGATTCTTTTTATTTTTGCTTTTATAACTATAATTATTTTCTGAAGCTGTATTTTGCTGAAAAGATTCTATTAAGTAGCGGGTAAATTCTTTAGCCTGACTGATATCATCTTTGTTTGGGCGGCTTTCTGATAAGAGAACTCCTTCTTTTAAATATCCCAAATATTTATCTTCACCCCTGGCAGCATAGAAACCCAGATTAACTGTATTTTTTTCTTTGAGTATTTTTCTTATCTGAAAAGGCACATTAAAATAATAGCTGCCATAACTAATAAAAGAAAATACAGCTTTATTATTTAAGTCTGGCAGAGACTTCAGATAATCTTCTACTATAAAAGGCAGTCTAAAATAATAAACAGGGCTGCCAAATCCAATTAGATCATATTCTTCTAAATGATCAACCTTCTCATCTTTAATATTTTTTAATTTTAGATACCATTCATGGGCAGCCAGTTCCTCGCCGATAGCTTCAGCGACTTTTCTGGTAGAATTTGTTTGGGAAAAATATAAAATTAAGCATTTCACTTTAAAAACT
Organism: Halanaerobium kushneri; assembly: GCF_900156285.1. Lineage (GTDB taxonomy): Bacteria > Bacillota > Halanaerobiia > Halanaerobiales > Halanaerobiaceae > Halanaerobium > Halanaerobium kushneri. Next base: position 390 of record NZ_FTNC01000044.1, on the reverse strand, counting down.
CCTTTTCCTATTTATCTTTAATTAACTGATATTTATAATATTAGTTGTATCTAAATAGAATCCTGCAGGAAAAATTATCTAAGTATATTTTGTTATTCATTAACTTCTGTGTTAATCTATAATTACAATTTAATAAATCTAATCTTATTAAGAGTGGTGGAGGGAACGGACCCGGTGAAACCCAGCAACCCCCGTCAGAGAAGGTGCTAATTTTCGCAGCAGTTGTGCTGAAAGATAAGAAAAGATGCTGATGATTATTTATGAGCTCTTCTCTTATTGAGAAGAGTTTTTTTAATATATAGGAAATTATGCTTTTGCAGGAATGTGGATAACTTTGTAGAAGGATAAAAATATTATGAGCCCAAAACAAAGAGGAAAACGTATTAAAGT
>NZ_FTNC01000041.1 GCF_900156285.1 Halanaerobium kushneri | reverse complement strand
TTTCCTTATTCAATTTTTTTAAATCTAAAAATTGAACTAAACCCATCACTTACAGTTTTTCACTATTTTCTTTGCCTATTTTGCAAACACCTAATTTAAAAAACTAGTTATAAATCTATTTCACCCTTTTAATTAATCATACTAAATATCTACTCTAATAACAATAAAGTAATTTGTTATTTTATTCAATAATTAGCTCATTTGTAACTTTGAGGATAAACTATTTTAATCATTCACTGCCGAAAACTCTTGAGCTGCCTTTTCCTGCTGCAGTGCTTGGTAAATAGGAAGATATATTTCTTGATCTCTAATTACACAACCAGCTTTCTTTTTAGCAGCTTTTAATTCTGCACACTTGCTGCAGCTTATGCAGACCTTTGTTTTGTCCATTTCACCATTTTCAAAAATATCATTTGCAAAATCGGGATAGGCAAATGCCTGACGACCAAAACCTGCTAAATCTGTCCAGCCAGCCTCAATCATCCCGGCCGCTGCATTAGCTCCAAATTGACGCAGCCAGCTGAAACCAGTACCGATTACTAGAGCCTGATCCAGATTATTTCTGGTAAATTTCGTCAGTTCCAGCAAACGCTGTACACCTTTTAGTGGATGTTCAGGCGGTCTGTAACTTCCTACATCATAGGGACGATTAACATGAGGTTTTAGGTATGGAGTACTGGCAGTAACATTAATTATCTTCACTCCCAATTCTTCCAGTTCTTTTAATAATCGCGCCGGCTCTGTCAAATCGGCTTCTCCATCCTCATTACTTCCCCAGCCCCCGGGTATTGCATCATAAATATTTAGGCGCACTGTAATATCGATATCTAAATTTGCCTTCACTTTTTTGATAGTTTCTTTTAAAAATCGGGTTCTATTTTCATAACTTCCACCATATTTACCTTTTCGATCATAAGCAGCAAGCAGTGAAGAAAGCAGATAGCGGTGACAGCTTTTAATATCAACTGCATCAAAGCCCGCTTTTTCTGCTAAGCTGGCAGCATTTAAATAATCAAGCTGCAGCTGATCAAGTTCACGATCAGTAATTATGTGGAAATCGTTTTCTGCTATTGAAACTGAATCAAGTTCTTGATCTCTAAAGGCAATTATATTATTTACCCCAAAACGACCGGAATGAGTCAACTGAGCAACCAGATAAGGATCAACACTGGACTGACTCTGGATTAAGTTAACCAGCTTTTCAAACTCAATCAGATTCTCTTCCTTTAAAAACAACTGACTTTTATTTGCTCGTCCAGCAGCATCAACAGCTATTGCTTCCAGCCAGATAAGACCAGCTCCACCAGACGCAAAACGCTGATATCTTCTTCTGGTAAGCTCAGAAGGTGTGCCATCGTTGTTGGCATCTGCTCCTTCCATCGGATGAATAGCAATTCGATTTGGGATCTTTAAATTATTTATCTTAATTTCTTCTTTCAAAATATCTGTGTTCTCCGTCAGGGGCAGTTTAAAATCAAGCTTAGACAGATCTGCCCGAAGCTCTTTTAGAGAACTATAATTAAATTTTTTATCTTTCATTTAATCAAATCCCTTCCTAATTAAACGGATTAAAACCAGGATAGTTCTCTACATTAATCCATTCTGTTTTAACTGCCCAGTCAATATCTAAATCAGATAGTAGCTTTCTTTCTGCAAAAGCTTGGTCTATTAAATCGTCAATACCAGGTAGTACTGTTTGATACTCTCCCTCATCATTGTTAAATTCTTTTATTAAATCCTGGGGAATAGCTTTAATTTTCTGGGCAGAATCATACGCCCCATTTATTGCTACTACAAAGTTTCTTGTGTTCTCCGGAGTACAGTACAAATCTTCAATTAAAGAAAGGTGTTTATCTGCTGCAATTCTAAAGACTTCTTTTTTAGGATCTAAACCTTCATTATCAAATTCAATAACCTCTCCATTATCCAACTCAATCTTTGTATCCTCATTCATCTGCCAGGTTATTTTACCTTCTGTTCCCACTATTTCCATTATCGGGTCTCTTTTTGCTTCGGGAATATGAGTTACATAAAAATATATTTTAGTACCTGAATTTGTTTCCAACTCAATACATGAATTATCATCAGCTTCTATGTAACTATGACCTCTATATAACTCAGCTCTTACCCTCTTTAACTGAGCAGAACTATGCATATTAGATCCAGCAATAAAAATCATATTATTTAAATAATGAGCAAAAGCATTGTGCATTGGCCCATCCAGTACAAGTTGGCCCATAGCCACACTTTTTCCTGCCCAATCATTACGATCATAATATGATTTGAAACGCGGCCAGAATCCTTTAGCTGCAATTTCTTTAACCTCACCTAATTTACCATCTAGAATAAACTTTTTAATTTTTCTAATTGTGTGAGAATGGATATATTGAAAACCAATTGAACAGAATCTTCCTGTCTCTTTTTCAGTTTTAATCATTGCATCAATTTCCTGAACTGTAGGAGCAGGTGGTTTTTCCAGGAGTATATTATAACCTGCTTTCATCCCCTTAATTGCCATCTCGGAATGAGTTGGAATGGAGACAGGTAAACCAATAATATCTACACATGATTTCCCTTCTTTTAATAAGTTCTCATAAGAACTATAAATAGCAATTCCTTTATGTCTTAGCTCTCTAACCTTATCAGCATTATTAACCTGATCATTTACTACAACCGCTGTCAGTTTCATTTTACCTTCTGTCTCTAACTCTTCAATGTTTCTCAAATAACTTCCAGCAAAATTACGTACACCGACAACAGCAAAACCTACTTCGGACATTTGATCTACCTCCTTATTTATCTACACCATTTAAATTTAATCTCATCAGACCATTAATTATTATATCTGTTTCAGTATCTAGATTCTAAACATATCTTTGACTATTAAGTTTTTTTTAACAATTTTTAAGATAAAAATATTTAGATCAATCAATACCTGAAAATGCAACACCGTCAATTAAATATCTCTGGAAGAAAATAAAGAGAATAATTGTTGGCAATATGGATAAGAAAGTCATTGCAAACATTGCTCCCCAGTTTGTAATTGCATTTGGATCAGAGAACATTTTAAGTGCAATTGAAACTGGATACTTAGTAACATTCTGTAAATATAACAGAGGTGTCATAAAGTCATTCCAGGACCAGTAGAATCTAAAGATTCCGGCTGTAACCAGTACAGGTTTTAAATTAGGAAGTATAATCTTAAAGAAAATACCAAATTTACTGCAGCCATCAATTTCAGCTGCCTCATCAAGCTCAGTTGGAATACCCCTTACAAACTGCACCATTAAGAATGTAAAGAAAGGAACTGGCAGCATCTGAGGTAAAATAACTGGTAAAAATGAACCAACCCAACCCCACTGATTAAACATTATATACTGAGGAATTCTTAAAATTTGTCCAGGCACTAAAACAGTTGCAATCATAATTGCAAACCAGAACTTCTGACCAATAAATCGGGTTCGGGTAAAACCAAAAGCAGAAAATGAAGCCAGAAGAATCTGACCAATTGTTGCTGTACCCGCAATAAAGAATGAATTTCTAAAGAAAGTTAAAAACGAAACCCCACCAAAACCTTTCCAGCCTTCCAGATAGTTTCTAAACTGCATTGCTTCAGGCCATAGAGTAGCACTTAAGGCATTACCTGAGGTTTTTAATGAGCCAGCTACCATCCAGAGTAGAGGATAAAGCATAAAGATACAGAATCCACCAACTAATACATGAAATAATATATTTTTAAGTTTTTCTTTTTGACTAAAGGTTAAATTCATCAATTATTCTCCTTCCGACTCATAATATACCCATTTATTGGATGTTTTAAATAATAAAATTGTAACAATAGTTAATAAAACAAGTATAATCCAGGCAAGGGCTGAACCATAACCTAAATATCCATTTGAAATACCTTTACGATAAAGGTAAACAGCATAAACCAGAGTTCGATTAAGCGGCCCACCTTCGGTAATAATATAAACCTGGGTAAAGACCATAAACATTTTAACCATCTGCATAATCAAATTAAAGAAAATTACAGGTGTTAAAAGTGGTAAAGTAACACTAAAAAACTGCTGAATCTTACCTGCTCCATCAATCTCAGCTGCTTCGTATAACCCCTTTGGAATCTGCTTTAATCCAGCCAGGAAAATAATCATCGGAGAACCAAACTGCCAGGCGGCTAAAATAATAATTGTCCAGATTGCATAATCAGGATGGCCAATCCAGGAAATCCTATCACCCATAACACCAATAGCAACCAGAAAATCATTAAAAGCACCCTGAGAAGAAAATAACTGACGCCAGATAACTGAGATTGCAACACTACCACCTAAAATAGAAGGTACATAGTAAGCAGCACGATAAAAATTAGTAAACGGCCTTGCCTTTCTAAAAACTAAAGCCAAAGCAAGAGCACTTGCCAGTCTTAAAGGTACTGCAAAAACAACATAGTAAAATGTTACTTTAAGTGAAGTCCAAAACTTGGGATCATCAGTAAAGATTTCTATATAATTTCGTAAACCAACCCAGCTTGGATCACCGACAATAGTATATTCTGTCAAAGAATAATATAAAGATCTTAATAACGGAAAAGCCAAAAATGCTAAAAATCCGATTAACCAGGGTAGAATAAATACATAACCAGTCAAATTTTCTTTTATCCATTTCTTTTTATTCATTCCAGCATCTAGAGAACGGACTGTATCCAGTGCTTCAAATTTATTATTCAAAAATCTCCCTCCTTAAGTGTTAATACAAACTATAAGCTAGTGACTCATTTAAAATCACTAGCTTATAGAATTTTATCTTATTTTATTTTTATTTATCCAAATAAGAATTTTTATTTGTTAATTATCTAGAAAGTAACTTTGTAGCTTCTTCTCTGAAGTCTGCAGCTGCTTCTGCAGGAGTTTTCATTCCATAAATTACTTCCCAGTACTGGTCAGCAAATGCTGTAGTTACTTCTGAGAATGCAGGTGGCTGTAATGGAAGTACAGGACCAGCATTTTCTGCAGCTACTTCAATGAAATCAAATACAGCCTGATCATATTTATCAGCGTCGGCTTTTAAAGCTTTTCTGACTTCACTATTTGTAGGAACTCCACGGTCTGTACCGATTACTTTACCAGCTTCAATATTGTTGAACCAGAAGTTTAAGAATGTCATTACTTCTTCTGGATGTTCAGTACTCTTAGCAACAGTCATAACCATTGCTGGTTTCATAAATCTACCTTCTTGAACCTGATCCTCTGCTTTTGGATATAAGAAAGGATGTAGAAGTTTTCCAGCACCATTGGAAATAGCTGGAAGCTGGTTGCTCCAATAATTAGTTGCAGTTGCAGCTTCACCCTGAGTTACAGGATCCTGCTCAATTGCATCAGGTGATTCCTGTCTCTGCATAGCATCCTGAACTGCACCAGAGTCAATTAATTCAAGGTCATAATTCATATAATCTACAAATAACTGATCATCATCATAACCTAAAGACTTTCCATCTTCACTGAAGAAACTCTGACCATGTTGTCTTAACCAAACAACAAAACCATTACCTTCTTCCTGTGAAGCAGGAGTTGCCGCACCTAAAATACCTAATTCTTCGTGTAACTTTTTAAACATCTCTGCTCTATCTTTCCATGTATCTTCTGGAGATGGATAATCTACTCCAGCAGCATCGAATAATTCTTTATCATAGTAACCAGCAGGAGCATTTACACCAGTAGCAAGTCCCATCTGTTTACCATATGCACGTCCCATTTCTAAGTAAGATTCTCCAATTTTGCTAACATCTAAAGTTCCATCTTCGATATAGGGATCTAAAGCTAAAAGCTGCTCATTTTCCACATAACTTGCCATCATTTTTCTTACATGCTGAATAATATCAGGTAAGTTATCTCCAGCAGCCTGAGCATTCATCTTATCCCAGTATCCACCCCAGCCAGTATATTCAGGCTGTATTTTTATGTTCGGATGTTCTTCTTCAAACATTTCAATTACTCTTAAAGTTCTTTCGTGACGACTCTGTGAACCCCACCAGGCAAAACGTAAAGTCACTTCATCATCCTGAGCCATTACAGCAACACTAAGTGATAAGGATAATACAAATGTTAAGATTAATACTAAAGCCAAACTTTTTTTGTTAAACATTTAATTTCCTCCTTGGAATTTAATTAGCTATTAATATGTTCAATTTGTAGATGAATAATTATAAATTCTTATAGTCTTATAAATCTTTTTGCCTTTACAAAAAGATCAGAGAAAATTGATGTCCCCCCTTTTTTGAGTATTAAAATAAATACAGTCTTATATCCTTATCCTTATTAGATTATCTGTAAACTTATCTCAGGAAAATGTTTTCCGTCAAATAAAAGATTATTAAGAATTTTTAGATAAATAGCAACACTACTCTCTTAGATAATTAATATTTAATAAGGAGTTATTAAACTAAGCAGTTCCAAAAATGTAATAATCTATCTTTCGGAAAACAATTTCCATAAATGGAATAAAAAAAGTGATAACTTTTATTCACTATTTACATTATAAATAATTGTCTGTTAATTGTCAAACAATTTTTAAATATTTTTTTAATTAATTTGTTTTAATCTTCACATAGATAATTTGCGACGCCTTATATAACGGGCCTTAATCAACTTATATCTTTTACTGAATTTCGCTTGATTAATTTTAAATCAATCGAATTAAATTTAGAGTTTTTCTTTTCCTTTAAATTTTCTAGCAAATATTTACCAATATTCGTTCCTAATTGATAAATAGGTAAGGAAACTGTTGTAAGTGGTGGATATGAATACTTAGCCTCAGGCAAATCATCAATACCAACAACCGAAATATCAGCAGGAACTTTAATTCCCTGGTTATTTAATTCCCAGATCAATCCTAAAGCGGTTGCATCATTAGCAGCAAGAACAGCAGTTATCTGATCAATTTTATCCATTAATTTTAAGGCTGCTTTACGACCACCCTCAAAGCTAAAGTCTCCATCAAAAATAAGTTCATCTGGAAGTGTAAGACCATTCTCCATTAATTTATCTTTTAGACCTTCTCTTCTTAAAAAACTTGTATAAAGATTTTTTGGCCCATCTATAAAGGCAATTTTACGATGCCCATTTTCTAATAAATGTTCAGTAACAATCTTTGCCGCTGTTTTATTACCCAGGCTTATATTATTAATTTCAAATGGATGAGGTGTAATCCCCAGTAAAATAGTCCCCTGAGCCTTAAGCTGTTCAATAATTGTATACATTTTTTGTTCGTACTCTTTATCCATTAGTGCACCACCAGCGAAAACTATTGCGTCAGCCCGATTGGCTTTTAACATATTTACAGCATGCACTTCTTTTTCTACACTACGGCTTGTATTATAAATATTAACAATATACTCATGTCCAGAAATAAACTCTTCAATTCCCTTTACCATCTCGGCAAAATATGAGTCACAGATATCATGAACAATAACACCAATAATATTTGATTTATCACTTTTTAAACCCTGAGCTATTCTATTTGGTGAAAAATTTAACTTTTTAATTGCTGCTTTAACTTTATCTTCTGTATCTTTGCTGACAGGATGATCACTATTATTGATTACTCTCGAAACTGTAGTTGGTGAACATTCAGCTAATCTGGCTACATCTTTAATAGTTATTTCTTTATTTGCCATGATAAACTCCTTCCAATTAATATCAGTTATAAGAATTATTTTATCATAGATTAATTTAGCTTTCAATGATTATGGAAAACGTTTTAATTAAAAGCGGCTGTAAACTAAATCATTTTAAGTTAAAACAGTAAAAATAATCAAAAAAACCTTCATATTCTTTGACAAAAGTGTTTTAATATATTAAAATAGATGTTGGTGTTAGTCGTCTGACGTCTAACGAAATATAAATCATAAAATTTTGAATCTATATATAAAGGAGAATTAATTATGAATCAAGCATTTTTAGCAGCGATTTCAGGTCTAATTGTTGGAGGTCTTTTTTCTTTTCTAAAATTACCTATTCCTGCCCCGCCAACTTTATCTGGAGTAATGGGAATTGTAGGTATTTATGTCGGCTTCATGCTAACAAAAACAATATTTTAATTAGAAAAAAGGCCCTCTTCTAATCTAAGAAGAAGGCCTTTAATTTATTTTAACTTAATTTAGAATTTCATACCGAAAGTCACACTAATCTTAGAATAATCTACATCAGTACCATCACTTTCCCCACTATTATCTGTATAAAGAACTTCAGCTTCATATCTCTCACCCAGGTCCATACCGGCACCAAGAGCATAGTATAAACCACCACTTGTGTCTCCTGCATTATCATATCTAAATGAGGCATAACCCAGATGACCTAAGAAATAAAGTGGACTGTCCTGCATTCTATACTCAGCTAGACCATAAAATGGTGTAAAACCAAAATCACTATTATTAGTTTCTTCCTGTCTATCTAATTGATAAGCAACTCCGCCCCCAATATTCCAGTTCCGTGTATAGGGCATTTTAAACTCACCAATTAGAGAATATCCTATTTCAGAATCATGTTCTGTTCCATCAATTTCTATTGTTGAGCCAAAATCAAGTCCTGCCTTAACTGACCAGCTGCTTTGAGCCTGTGCAAAAACATTGAAAGAGAATAAAAACATTGCCATTACAAGTAAAACCACCATAGTTTTTTTCATTAAAAAATCCCCCTTCTCAATTTATAATCTATTTTCTATTTTATATATTCAATATTTGTCGAGATTTTCCTTCTTTATTTAAGATAAAAAGATGATTTATTTTCAATTTTTGTAATTTTAACAAAGTTATTGTCGAAAATCCCTATTTTTAAAATTAATTAAGTAATAAAAAAGGATTTTAGAACTTTTTTGTTTAATAAATATATAGATACTAAATTTTTCAAGAAAGTAGGCTGATCAAATATGCAAAATTCAATAGTTGCCAGACAGCCGATATTAAACAGAAAAAAAGAAACAGTAGCCTACGAACTACTCTTTAGATCTATAAATAAACAAGCCAAATTTAATGGCACTCAGGCAACAGCTGAAGTTTTAACCAGCAGTCTTGATCTAATAGGCCTCGATAATCTAACCAGAGGTAAACAAGCTTTTATTAATTTTACAGCTGAATTAATTAAATCAGAAATTATAGAATTATTACCACAGCAGAAAATTGGTATTGAAATCTTAGAAACAGTAAATGTTGATCAGGAAATTATTGACTGCTCAAAAAAAGTTAAAGACTCGGGTCATATTTTATTACTGGATGATTTTATCTATCAAAAAGAACTAATTCCTTTAATTAAAATTGCAGATATAATTAAAATTGATTTTTTAGAGACTAAGGGCAGACAGCGTAAAGAAATTATGAATTTAATTAAAAATAATTATAATTCTAAGGTAAAGTTTCTAGCAGAAAAAATTGAAAATTATGAGGAATTCAAATCAGCCTATGAAATGGGATATGATTATTTTCAGGGATACTTTTTTACCAGACCCGATACTATATCTACCCGCAAAATCCCTTCTTACAAGTTTAACTATCTTGAGGTAATTAATGAATTAAACTCGCTGGATCCTGACTTTAAAAAAATATCAAAAATTATTAAAAATGATCTATCTATGTCATACAGTCTTTTAAGAACAATTAATGCAGCAATTTATGGGTATCAGATTTCTTCTATCAAACAGGCTGTAGCTTTACTTGGGATCAATAAATTAAAAAAATGGGCAATGCTTTATTTCATCAAAGGTCTCAGCGAAGACAAACCTAATGCTTTATTTACAAATACTCTGGTAAGAGCCAAAATGGCAGAACTGATTGCAAACCATACTAATGCAGCAGATAAAAGTTCAGAATATTATACAGTAGGAATGCTTTCTATGCTGGATGCTTATTTAGATCGACCTCTGGAAAATATAATTAAAGAACTCTCTTTAACAGAAGAAGTTAAAAAAGCAGTTCTAAATTTGGAGGGGAAAATTGGAGAAACTCTAGAAATGATTATTCTTTTTGAACAGGCAAGATGGAGTCAGCTTAAAAAAATTGAATTGAAATTTAATCTAGATAGTAATCTGCTATTTTCCATTTATCAGCAGGCAATTGAAAATGCTTCGGAAACGATTGAAAAAATGAATCAGTAAAAATGATAATCCCCATCCAATAAAAAACCGGATGGGGATTACTTTGATTCTAAAATAAATTTTACTTTTTGACTTTAATATACTTCTGATAAAATATTTTTTTATTATCAGTTCTCCTAAACTTCAAATTTTTCGATTAAAGTCTCTAAATGAGCAGCTCTGGCTGCAAGTTCATCAGCTATTGAAGCCACCTCTTCTACTGAAGCAGTCTGCTCTTCACTGGCAGCTGCAACCTCTTCTGCTGAGGCCGAGGTTTCTTCGGAAATCCCAGCTATATTTTGAGCATTCTCAGAGATTTCATTACTAAACTGATTTGTATTTTCTACAATATCAGCAGATTTCTGCATTCCCTCATTAATCTGAGTAAGGGTATCTCTAATCTCCTTAAAGGTAGCATTAGCTGAATCTACAAGTTCTTCACCATTCAGTATTTCTTTTTCACTTGTCTTCATTTCTTTACCAACAGAATCAGTTGTTCTGGTAACCTCATCGATTAAGTTTTTGATTTTATCAGCAGAGCTTGATGATTCTTCTGCCAGCTCTCTGATTTCATCTGCAACAACTGAAAATCCTCGACCGGCTTCTCCAGCTCTGGCTGCCTCTATAGCAGCATTTAAAGCCAGAAGATTGGTCTGATCAGAAATATTATTAATAATATCAATTATACTTCCAATTTCCTGAGAGATAGACTCTAAATCAGAAATATCGGCTGCAACTTCCCGCATTGCTTTTACTATTTCTTTCATCTGGAAGCTTAGTTTTTCCATTTTTTCAGACCCAGCCTCAGTTACCTGATTCATATTTTCTGTTAACTCTTCTACCTGATCATTAGTTGCCTCTAATTCATCTATTCCTTCAGAAAGCTGCTGAATATTAAGTGAAACATCTTCCACACTCTTAGCCTGTTCATCAGCTCCAGTTGCCACTTCCTGAATTGAAACTGCAACCTGTTCTGAGGTGCTGCCTACTTCGCGAGAACTTTCTTCTAGATGATTGGAAGTTTCTGTTACCTGATCTGAGGTATCTTTGATATTCTGAACCAGATTCTTAAGATCTTTGACCATTTGATTAAAAATATTCCCCAGATGGCCCAGTTCGTCTTTACGATTAATTTCAAGTTCAACATCCAAATTACCATTAGAAACTTTCTGCATCTGTTCACCATAGTGAACAATAGGACGCACCACATTTTTAGTTACATAAAAAATAATTATAATAATTAGAGCCAGCAAAACAATTATAGACAGAGTAATAATCTGTCGTAAAACTTCTCTGTTAGCACTATAGGCTTCAGCTACCGGAATCTGGGCAAAGATTGCTCCATTAATTTCTTCTATCGGCATGTAAGAAGCAAGTCTTTCTTCTCCCTGATATTCATACTCAACAAAGCCTGATTCGCCAGCAAGGGCAGGAGAAGTATCAAAAAGTTGGCTGGCATCAAATCTGTCCTCTACCATCTGAGCATCAGGATGAGCCAGAATTTTAGAACTGGAATCAATCATAAAAGTATATCCTGTTTCTCCAACTTTAGTTGTTCCAACAAGTTCACTGATCCCTGCCAGAGAAATATCTCCTGCCAGAACTCCTACCAGATCTCCATTTTGATCCAGAACCCTTCTGGCGACAGAAATAATTAAAGTTCCACTCCCTGCATCGACATAGGTATCTGTCCAGACAGGTTGATCTGTATTTTCAGCATTTTGAAACCAGGGTCTTTCTCTGGGATCAAAATCTGAGGGCAAATTCTGGTCAGGAACGATAATCATTTCTCCATCAGAACTTCCTAGATATAGGTTTAAAAACTGATCATAATTATCCGAAACTGAGTTTAATAATTCTCTTATTCCAGCCTCATTCTTGTTTATTACCTCAGGCTGTTCAGCAAGCAGGTTGACTACATTTTTACTCTCCACCAGAAAAGAATTTATCTCTGATTGCATTTCTGCAGCAATCCCATTATTCCTTTCTCTTGCCAGACCCGTTATCTCATCTGTTACGGTGTTATTAATTAAATAACCAAGGCCTCCCATTCCCAAAATAATAACTAAAGAAATTATAGCAATAATTTTGGCACTTAAACTTTGACTGAGATTAATATTTTTCATAAAAGATAAAAACCCTTTCTTATTTTCCAAACTAACCACTCCCTGATTTTTCTAAGTCTTATAAATCCTTATTTGTAATATAATTATCTATTTCTATAAAAATTTCAATTATGTTTATATTTTATTAAATTATAGTGCTAAAAGCAAATTTATTGAAATTAAAGTAATTTTAAGATAATTTATAAAAATAATCAGCTGATTTTTTATTATTTTTAAAAAAATCCCCTTCAGTCAGAGCAATATAACTTAGTACTCTTCCAGTAAGGGGATTTTATAGCAAATATTTTAAATATATTTATATTATATCAAAATGAAATTCTGTAACTGTATGATATTTTTCTCCTGGTTTTAAAATAGTCGAAGGAAAATTATCATGATTTGGAGAATCTGGATAGTGTTGAGTTTCCAGACAGAGAGCACCTCTTTTTAAGTAATTCTTATTCTTCTTTCCTGGACCATTGGGACCAATTCCATTGCCGCTATAAAACTGAACTCCCGGCTCTGTAGTCCAGACTTCTAATTGTCTTCCAGTATGAGTTTCAATTACCCTGGCCGCCAGCTCAAGTCCGTCTTCTTTTTCATTATTTAATACCCAGTTATGATCATAACCACCTGTAAATTTTAACTGTTCCACATCAGCATCTATCATTTTGCCCAGTTCTCCAATGGCAGTAAAATCGAATGGAGTATCCTTAACTTCTCTGATTTCACCAGTTGGAATCATTCCCTCATTAACTGGTGTAAAGTAATCTGCATTGATATATAAAAGATGGTCTTCAATAGTACCTTCTCCATGCCCCTTTAAATTAAAGTAACTATGCTGTGTTAAGTTAACAACTGTTTTCTGATCAGTTTCTGCCCGATAGTCAACTCTTAATTTATTATCATCAGTTAAAGTATAATAAACTACTGCTTTTAAATTACCTGGAAATCCACCTTCTCCATCTTCACTTAAATGAGTAAGTTTTAAAGATTTTTCTCCATTTATAATGGCTGTTTCCGCTGTCCAGAGCTGAGAATTAAAGCCTTTTTCTCCTCCATGCAGACAGCAGGGATGTCCGGCAGGCTTTTCATTAATTTCCAGCTGATATGTATTTTCATCCAGTTCAAATTTTCCTTCAGCAATTCGATTACCATAACGACCAATTAAAGCCCCAAAATAATTGGGATCATTAAAATACTGTTCTAAATTATCATATCCCAGCACAATATCATCCAGATTTCCATCCCTGTCTGGTACAAACAACCTAAGGATAATACCACCATAATTGGTGATCTCGACTTTCATTCCTTTTTCATTTTCCAGGGTATATAAATCTGCTTTTCTCCCATCTTCTAATTCTCCAAATTCCTTTTTTGAAATATTAATTTCGCTCATAAAAATACCTCCGTCTTAAAATGTTAAAATCCTAATTTTTAATATATAAAAATAACTCCTTATAACTATATTAGTGTTAAAACAAAAAAATCCTGCCAGAAAGTTAAACTGACAGGAAAATAAATATGTTAAATTTCATTATTTTTCCTTTAAATGTTTATTAAGTGTTTTTCTAACTGCTCCTTCTCCTGCTATCATTTCTTTAAAGTAGCCTTCTATCTTTTCTCCCAGGCCTACCTGGTATAAATCAAGTCCCATCAG
>NZ_FTNC01000040.1 GCF_900156285.1 Halanaerobium kushneri | reverse complement strand
GCTGCTGTCAGTGTTGTTTTTCCATGGTCAACATGTCCTATTGTTCCTATGTTAACATGTGGTTTTGTTCTTTCAAATTTTGCTTTTGCCATTTTTTATTCCTCCTTAAAAATTTATCTATTCTCCAATAATTTCTTCAGCAATACTTTTTGGTGCCTGCTCATAGTGAGAGAACTGCATTGTATAAGTTGCTCTACCCTGAGTTTTAGAACGGAGATCTGTTGAATAACCAAACATCTCAGAAAGTGGTACATGAGCACTAACAACCTGAGCATTACCTCTAGGTTCCATACCCTCAACTTTACCGCGACGTCCATTAAGGTCACCCATAACATCTCCCATGTATTCTTCGGGAGTAACAACTTCAACACTCATTACAGGTTCTAAAATTGCAGGACCAGCTTTTTTAGCTCCCTGTCTAAAGCCCATTGAACCAGCAATTTTAAATGCCATTTCAGATGAATCGACATCATGATAACTACCGTCATTCAATGTAACCTTCACATCTACAACTGGATAACCGGCAATAATACCATTTTCCATTGCTTCTCTGATTCCATCTTCTACAGAAGGAATGTATTCACGTGGGATTGCTCCACCGGTAATTTTGTCTTCAAATTCAAATCCTTCGCCTGCATCCTGAGGCTCAATATCGATCACAACATGACCGTACTGACCACGACCACCAGACTGACGGATAAATTTACCTTCAACACCGGTAACTTTCTTAGTGATTGTTTCACGATAAGCTACCTTCGGTTTACCAATATTAGCATCAACTTTAAATTCTCTTAAGAGACGGTCAACAATAACTTCAAGGTGTAATTCTCCCATACCTTCAATAATTGTCTGTCCTGTTTCCTCATCAGTGTGAACTCTAAAAGTTGGATCCTCTTCAGCTAATCTCTGTAATGCTTCACCCAGTTTATCCTGATCCGCTTTACTCTTAGGTTCAATGGCAACTCCAATAACTGGTTCCGGGAATTCCATTGATTCTAAAATAATTGGATTATCCTGATCACAGATTGTATCACCTGTACTTGTATTTTTAAGACCAACTAAAGCTCCAAGGTCACCAGCATAAATTTGATCTCTTTCTTCACGACGATTAGCGTGCATCTGCAAGATACGGCCAACTCTTTCGCGAATATCTGCTGTTGCATTATATACATATGATCCTGCTTCTAAAGTTCCAGAATAGGATCTAAAGAAGGCTAATTTACCAACATAAGGATCAGACATAATTTTAAATGCCAGACCGGAAAATGGAGCATCATCAGAAGCTTCTCTTGTTTCAGTTTCTTCTGTTTCCGGATTAATACCTTCAATAGCCGGTACATCAGTTGGAGAAGGTAAGTAATCTAAAACTGCATCCAGTAACATCTGTACACCTTTGTTTTTAAAAGCAGATCCACATAATACTGGAATAACATTTACATTAAGTACTGCCTGACGCAGTAAATCCTTAATATCATCAGTGCTTACTTCACCTTCTAAATATTTCATCATAAATTCGTCATCTTCTTCAGCCAGCACTTCCATTAAAATTTCTCTGTATTCTGCTGCCTGATCTTTCATATCTTCAGGAATCTCAACTCTTTCAAAATTAACACCAAGCTCATCTTCATAAACAATAGCGTCCATTTCTACTAAGTCAACAACTCCATCAAAGCTGTCTTCACTTCCAATTGGAAGCTGAATTGGCACTGCATTAGCACCAAGTCTATCTTTCATCATATCTACAGCTCTAAAAAAGTCTGCTCCCGTTCTATCCATTTTATTTACAAATGCAATTCTGGGAACTCCATATTTATCTGCCTGTCTCCATACAGTTTCAGACTGTGGTTCAACACCACCTACAGAACAGAATAAAGCAATTGCTCCATCTAAAACTCTCAGAGATCTTTCTACCTCAACTGTAAAGTCCACGTGTCCGGGCGTATCTATAATATTAATTCTGTTTTCACGCCACTGACAGGTAGTAGCAGCAGAGGTGATTGTAATTCCTCTTTCCTGTTCCTGCTCCATCCAGTCCATAACAGATGCACCATCATGAGTTTCACCCATTTTATGAACTCGACCTGTATAATAAAGAATTCTTTCTGTTGTAGTTGTCTTACCTGCATCAATATGTGCCATAATACCAATGTTACGTGTTTTTTCTAGTGGAAATTGTCGGGCCACTATTCTCCCCCCTTATATAAAAATTATATACATCACGCAACTAAATTACCATCTATAATGTGCAAAAGCTCTGTTGGCTTCAGCCATACGATGGACTTCTTCTTTCTTTCTAACTGCGCCGCCTGTATTGTTATATGCGTCCATAATTTCTCCGGCAATTCTTTCTCTCATTGTTCTTTCACTGCGAGCTCTAGCTGCGGTTACTAACCAGCGTAATGCTAAAGTTCTTTTTCTATCTTCATCCACTTCTACTGGTACCTGATAGTTTGATCCACCAACACGTCTTGATTTAACTTCAAGAGCTGGTTTGATATTCTCCAGCGCTTCATTCACTACTGTTAAACCATCTTCACCAGTTTTTTCGGAGATGATATCAAGAGCACTGTAAAATGCT
Organism: Halanaerobium kushneri; assembly: GCF_900156285.1. Classification (GTDB taxonomy): domain Bacteria; phylum Bacillota; class Halanaerobiia; order Halanaerobiales; family Halanaerobiaceae; genus Halanaerobium; species Halanaerobium kushneri. Next base: position 11,861 of record NZ_FTNC01000040.1, on the reverse strand, counting down.
TTTTCCGCCAGTCCTTTTTTGCCATCCAGCATTAATTTGTTAATAATTCTGCTGACAACAACATTATCATATACTGGATCTGGTACTACATCTCTTTTTTCTGCTCTATTTTTGCGCACTAAAATCCCTCCTTTTACTTAGGTTTTTTTACACCATATTTGGAACGTCCCTGTTTTCTGTCTTCAACACCAGCTGTATCGAGTGCTCCTCTTACAATATGATATCTAACACCTGGTAAATCCTTTACTCTTCCACCTCTTACTAATACAACAGAGTGTTCCTGTAAGTTATGTCCAATTCCCGGAATATAGGCTGTTACCTCTTTTCCATTGGTTAAACGTACACGAGCTACCTTTCTTAAAGCTGAGTTAGGCTTCTTAGGAGTAGCAGTATATACTCTAGTACAGACACCCCTTTTCTGTGGAGAACCCTCCAAAGCAGGAGCGGAAGTCTTCTTTTTAGTCTTTTCTCGTCCTTTACGGATTAACTGACTAATTGTCGGCATGCAATCCCACCTCCTTCCAATTATTTCAATAGAGCTGCAGAAGCTGCAGAAACATCGATCCCACAAATTCTGCCCAATTCATTTTTGCTTTCTACAATCTCAAAAGGAATATTATTATTATTAACAGCCTCAAGTATTTTAGCTTTTAAAGGCTGGTCAATATCTTTAGCTAAAAATATCTTTTTAACCTGATTTTCTGCTATAGCTTTCAAAGTCTGTTTGCTGCCAACAAGCAGCTCATCAGTACGTATTTCGCTTAGCATTTTAAGCAAACCTCCAGATCAAACTTTGTTGAGCACACTTAAGTATTTTAACAGCTTTAGAGTTCCATGTCAAGCAAAAATTAAAAAGAGTTTCCCCTTTTATTGATATTGTAAATTGTGAACCAATTAATAAATTTTCCAGTCCAAAATTCACCTGACAATATGGGGGAAACTCTTCTAATTTATTTATATTTTAATATAAGATTAAACTGATGGATCTGAATGATATTTATTCAACATCAGTTAGATCTTCAGTCAAATCTCCAAACATAGTACCATCTTCTTTAACTACATCAATATCTCTATAATATTTCATTCCGGTACCTGCTGGAATCAGCTGTCCAATTATTACATTTTCCTTAAGCCCCAGCAGTGGATCAACTTTTCCATCCAGCGAAGCTTCTGTCAGGACTCGGGTGGTCTCCTGGAAAGAAGCAGCAGATAAGAAAGAATCTGTAGCCAGTGAAGCTTTTGTAATACCAAGCAGCTCCGGCTTAGCAACTGCAGGCTCATTATTTCCTTCTGCAGCTTTTTTATTGGCCTCACGATAATCATATCTGTTTACCAGACTTCCAGGTAATAAATCAGTATCACCAGGCTTTACAATCTTAAGTTTCTTCATCATCTGACGAACTATTACTTCAATGTGCTTATCGTTAATTTCAACACCCTGGGAGCGATAAACATTTTGTACTTCTTCTAAAAGATAATTCTGTACAGCCTTTTCTCCCTTAACTTTAAGCAGAACATTCGGATCAAGCGGACCTTCAGTCAGCTTGTCTCCAGCTGTTACGTAGTCATCATCTTTGACAATCATCTTAGATCCGTAAGGAATCTTATATGTCTTCTTTTTTCCATCTTCGTTTTCTACAACTACTCGTTTGGAGTTCTTCTTCTCGACAACAGTTACATAACCTTCTCTTTCAGTCATAATTGCCTGTCCTTTTGGAGTTCTACCTTCGAAAAGCTCTTCAACTCTTGGTAGACCCTGAGTGATATCATCACCCGCAACTCCTCCGGTGTGGAAGGTACGCATTGTTAACTGAGTACCGGGCTCACCAATTGATTGGGCTGCGACTATACCAATTGATTCTCCGATATCAACCGGCTGGCCTGTTGCCAGGTTGCGCCCATAACATTTACGGCAGACTCCATGCTGAGCTTCACAGGTCAGAACTGATCTAATCTTAACCCGATCAATACCTGCAGCTTCAATTTGGTCCATTTTCTTTCTATTAATTAAAGTGTTATCTTCAACAATAACATCTCCACTTTCTGGATCTACAATTTCTTCTGCAGTATAACGTCCAATACAGCGTTCTGATAAAGGCTCAACTGCATTTTTACCCTTTGGTCCGATTGCTTCAACATAAATACCTTCTTCAGTTCCGCAGTCATCTTCTCTAACGATAACATCCTGGGAAACATCAACCAGACGTCTGGTTAGATAACCTGAATCAGCGGTTCTAAGGGCTGTATCAGCAAGACCCTTACGAGCACCGTGAGTTGATAGGAAATATTCCAAAACATCCAGACCTTCACGGAAACTGGAACGAATTGGAACATCAATAATCCGTCCAGAAGGGTCAGCCATCAAACCACGCATACCAGCAAGCTGAGAAATCTGAGATGTATTACCACGGGCACCTGAAATAGCCATAATGTAAATATTATTGCTTTCGTCAAGGTTATCAAGCAAAGCATCTGTTACATCATCTTTTGCCTGGTTCCAGATATCAACAACTTTATGATACCTTTCATCCTCAGTAATTGCTCCGCGACGATAGTGGTTCTCGATCTGATGAACCTCATCTTCCGCTTTAGAAACAATCTCTGGTTTGGAAGGTGGAATTTCCGCATCACTTACTGCAATAGAAATACCAGATCTAGTAGCATAATCATATCCCATTGCTTTAATATTATCCAGTGTTTCAGCAGTTTTATCATTACCTACTTCTTCATATAAGTCAGTAATTAAATCCCCCAGATCACTTTTACCTATTCTGTCGTTTACAAATTCAACTTCTTCCGGTAAAGCTTCATTAAAGATCACTCTACCAATAGAAGTTTCAATAATTTCGCCATTCATCCTTACTTTAACAGGTGCCTGCAGGTGAGCACGGTCTGTATCATAAGCTTTGATAGCTTCATCTGCATTAGCAAAGATCTTTCCGGCCCCTTTTCTGTCTTCTTTAATTGTTGTTAAATAGAAGACACCCAAAACCATATCCTGTGTAGGAATAGTAATTGGCCCTCCATCAGATGGATTTAAAATATTGGTGGTTGCCAGCATTAACAACCTTGATTCAGCCTGAGCTTCAACAGATAATGGCAGGTGAACAGCCATCTGGTCTCCATCAAAGTCAGCATTATAAGCTGGACATACTAATGGGTGTAACTTAATAGCTTTTCCTTCTACAAGTACCGGCTCAAAAGCCTGAATACCTAATCTGTGAAGAGTTGGCGCCCGGTTTAAAAGAACAGGATGATCTTTGATTGCCTCTTCTAAAATACCCCAGACTGCCTCATCAACGTCTTCTACCATTCTTTTAGCATTCTTAATATTATGAGCATGACCTTCTTCAACCAGGCCTCTCATAACAAAAGGCTTAAATAATTCCAAAGCCATTTTTTTCGGCAGACCACACTGATGCATTTTAAGATCCGGTCCAACAACGATAACTGAACGACCAGAATAGTCAACACGTTTACCCAGAAGGTTCTGACGGAAACGTCCCTGTTTACCTTTAAGCATATCACTTAAAGATTTAAGCGGTCTATTTCCAGCCCCAGTAACCGGTCTTCCTCGCCTTCCGTTATCAATTAGTGCATCTACTGATTCCTGCAGCATTCTTTTTTCATTACGAATAATGATTTCTGGTGCTCCAAGATCAAGCAATCTTTTCAATCTATTATTCCTGTTAATAACTCTTCTGTATAAATCATTTAAGTCAGAGGTAGCAAAACGACCACCATCAAGCTGGACCATCGGTCTTAAGTCAGGTGGAATAACGGGAATTGCATTCAGGACAAGATTAGCAGGATTTAAGCCTGATTCCAATAAACCATCCATAACTTCAAGTCGGCGAACTGCCCTTTTGCGCCGCTGTCCACTTGCTTCTTTGACCTCTTTTTTTAATTCTTTAACTTCAGCTTCAACATCAATTCTTCCCAGTAGTTCCTGAATAGCTTCTGCTCCCATTGCAGCTTTAAAAGTATTACCATATTTAGATTTAGCTTCTCGGTATTCACTTTCAGGCAGCAGCTGTTTTTCACTTAATGGTGTATCACCGGGGTCAGTTACAATGTAATGAACAAAATAAATTACTTTTTCTAATGCCCTTGGTGACATATCCATTATTAAACCCAGACGACTGGGGATACCTTTGAAATACCAAATGTGTGTGCATGGTGCAGCCAGTTCAATGTGCCCCATTCTTTCTCTTCTCACTTTGGATCTAGTTACCTCTACTCCACAGCGGTCACACACAACACCTTTATAACGGACCCGCTTATACTTACCACAGTGACATTCATAATCCTTGGTAGGACCAAAGATTTTTTCACAGAATAAACCATCTTTTTCAGGTTTTAAAGTTCTGTAATTAATTGTCTCCGGTTTTTTAACCTCTCCGCGGGACCATTCACGTATCTGCTCTGCAGAAGCAACTCCGATCCTCATTGAATCGAAATTATTCACATTTAACAAGGGTCTCTCCCCTTTCTATATTGGAATTATTCGTCTTCATCATCATTATCACGACTTAATTTTAAGTCTGTATCTAATCCAAGTTTTTGTGCAGTTTCCATCATTTCATCTTCATTTTCAGCAACCTGCAGTTCTTCTTCATCAGAAGTAAAGATTCGAGCATCAAGTCCAAGACTCTGCATCTCTTTAATCAATACTTTAAATGATTCTGGAATACCAGGATCAGGAACATTTTCTCCCTTAACAATTGCCTCATAAGCCTTAACTCTTCCTACAACATCATCAGATTTAACAGTCAGCATTTCCTGTAAAGTATAAGCGGCCCCATATGCTTCCAGTGCCCAAACTTCCATCTCACCAAATCGCTGGCCACCAAACTGAGCTTTACCACCCAGCGGCTGCTGTGTAACAAGAGAATAAGGTCCTGTTGAACGCGCATGTAATTTATCATCAACTAAATGATGGAGTTTTAGAATATACATAACTCCAACCGTTACTCTTTCTTCAAATCTTTCGCCAGTTCTACCATCGTAAAGAACAGTTTTACCATCTCTGGCAAGGCCTGCTTCTTCCAGGATATCCTCCACTTCTTCCTCAGTAGCTCCATTAAAGACCGGGGTTTCAGTATAAATCCCCAGAGCTCGAGCAGCCATACCAAGATGAGTTTCCAGTACCTGTCCAATATTCATACGAGAAGGTACTCCAAGTGGATTCAGTACTACTTCTACTGGTTCACCATTAGGTAAGAAAGGCATATCTTCTTCAGGTAGAATTCTTGAAATAACACCTTTATTCCCATGACGACCAGCAAGCTTATCCCCAACAGATATTTTACGCTTAGTTGCAACATATACTCTCACCAGACGGTTAACACCTGGTTTTAGGTCATCTCCCTGTTCACGAGAAAAGACTTTAACATCAACAACTATTCCCTCTTCCCCATGGGGAACTTTTAAAGATGTATCTCTAACTTCACGTGCTTTTTCACCAAAAATAGCTCTCAAGAGTCTTTCCTCAGCTGATAACTCAGTTTCTCCCTTTGGAGTAACCTTACCAACTAAGATATCTCCTTCTTCAACTTCAGCTCCGACTCTAATAATTCCGCGCTCATCCAGATTTTTCAGAGCACTTTCTCCGACATTTGGAATGTCACGAGTAATTTCTTCCGGACCAAGTTTAGTATCCCTGGCTTCTGCTTCATGTTCTTCAATATGAATAGTTGTGAATGCATCTTCTTTAACCAGATTTTCGCTGATTAAAATAGCATCCTCATAGTTATATCCTTCCCAGGGCATAAAAGCGATAAGAGAGTTACGGCCAAGTGCCATTTCACCTTTTTCAGTTGAAGCACCATCAGCAATAATATCTCCAGCCTCAATCTGATCACCCTTAGCAACTATTGGTTTTTGATTCATACAGCTGCCCTGATTGGATCTTTTATATTTCATTAATTTATAGCTATCAATTAATCCTTCATTATTTTTAATCATAATTTTATTGGAAGTTACACTGACAACTTCACCATCTTTTTCAGCAACAATAACTGCTCCAGAATCCTTAGCAGCCTTATATTCCATACCTGTAGCAACCATTGGTGCATCAGTAATCATCAGCGGAACTGCCTGACGCTGCATGTTGGCTCCCATCAGAGCACGGTTAGCATCATCATTTTCTAAGAAAGGAATCATAGCTGCAGATACCCCTACCATCTGTTTAGTAGAAACATCCATATAATCAATATCTTCAGGATGAACCTCAAGGATATCTCCTCTCTTACGGGCAATTACAAATTCATTTGTAAAGTTACCCTCTTCATCTATTTCCGCATTTGCCTGAGCAATAATATGCTTATCTTCCTCATCAGCAGTTAAATAATCAATTTCATCAGTAACCTGTGAATCATCTACTCTACGATAGGGAGTCATAATAAATCCAAATTCATTTGTTTTGGCATATGTTCCCATAGTACCAATCAGTCCAATATTTGGACCCTCAGGTGTTTCGATGGGACAAATACGTCCATAATGTGAGTGATGAACATCACGAACATCAAAACCAGCTCTTTCTCTACTCAAACCACCAGGTCCCAGAGCGGATAATCTTCTTTTATGAGTTAGCTCTGACATTGGATTAGTTTGATCCATAAATTGAGAAAGCTGAGAACTACCAAAGAATTCCTGGATTGAAGCTACAACAGGTCTGGTATTGATTAAAGCCTGAGGAGTAACTACATCCACATCCTGAATTGTCATTCTTTCTCTAACTACTCTTTCCATTCTGGAAAGTCCAATTCTAAACTGATTCTGTAATAATTCACCTACAGTTTTTAAACGACGATTACCAAGATGATCTATATCATCAATATATGCTTCCGGATCATTATAGATCAATTTGATCATATATTTCACAGTTTCTGCAATATCATCTATATGAAGATATTTACGATCTTTATCAATATCCAATTCTAACTTTTTATTTAATTTATAACGTCCTACTGCTGCCATATCATATCTTTTATGATCAAAAAACAGCGAATCTAAAAGATTGGTAGCACTTTCTACTGTTGGCGGCTCTCCAGGACGTAATCTTTTATATAATTCAATTAAAGCTTCTTCTTTAGATTCAGTATTATCTCTTTCTAAAGTATCATGTAATACCTCAGAATCACCAAATTCGTCAATAATCTTTGCATCTGTACCAAAACCAAGTGCACGCAGCAAAACAGTTGATGGAAGTTTTCTTGTTCTATCAACTCTTACAGAAATTATTCTCTTTTTATCATATTCAAATTCTATCCAGGCCCCTCTATTAGGTATAATACTACCTGTAATCAAACGGCGGCCATCTTTTGTTCTCTCATCACTAAAATAGACTCCAGATGATCTAACAAGCTGATTAACCACTACTCTTTCGGCACCATTGATAATAAATGTTGCCTTATCAGTCATAAGTGGAAAATCACCCATAAACACTTCCTGTTCCTTAACCTCACCGGTTTCTTTGTTAATTAAACGAACCTTAACCTGCAAAGAAGCCGAATAAGTATCATCCCTATCCCGACATTCTTCAACTGTATACTCGGGATCTTCCAAATAATAATCTACAAATTCAAGCACCAGATTTTCAGAAAAATCCTCAATTGGAGAGATTTCGTTAAAAACCTCCTGCAGTCCCTCTTCTAAAAACCACTGATAAGAATTTAATTGTGTATAAATCAGATCTGGCAAGTCCATCGCGTCATCAATTTTACTAAAAGTATGTCTTTCCCTTGCCGTTGACATCATTGCACCCCCAGGAAATTCTAATAATTAGCTGAAACTATCCCATAATAATCATTTTCTTATTACCTTATAGACATCTAATAATGATAGCACAGGAAAAATCTCTTGTCAAGAGATTTTTAATGAAATTCTCTCATTTACACTCTTTTGTATTATTTATTATTTTCATAATAAATATAAAATTCAACTTGTTAATTAAATAAATTTTATCCAATAAAGTCACAAATTATATAAATTATAAAAATAATAAATAAATGTATATAAAAGAGAGAATTTCACATTACATCATGAAAAAATAGTCCCACTGTATATGTAAGATAAACCATACAGCAGGACTATTATCATAATTGTTATATTGTAATGCTGGATTTACTTAAGTTCTACAGTTGCTCCAGCTTCTTCTAATTTTTCTTTCATTTCTTCTGCATCTTCTTTAGCTAAACCTTCTTTAACATTACCAGGTGCATCATCAACAACAGCCTTAGCTTCTTTTAAGCCTAAACCTGTTAACTCACGAACAGCTTTAATAACTTTAATTTTCTTGCCACCAACATCAGCTAAGAAAACATCAAATTCTGTCTGTTCTTCTTCTGCTGCTCCACCACCAGCTGCTCCACCAGCTACTGCAACAGGTGCAGCTGCACTTACACCAAACTTTTCTTCTAATTCTTCAACCAGCTCAGATAATTCTAAAACACTCATTTCCTCAATTGCACTAATAATTTCTTCTTTATTCATTATAATAATCCTCCTTAATATTTTTAAGCTTTCTCTTCTTTAATTTGATTTAACACCTGTACTAAGCCGCGGATATTACCCTGCAATACGTTGACCAATCCAGATAGGGGTGCTTTCATACTTGCAAAAGCCTTTGCGAGTAATTCTTCTCTGGAAGGAATTTCTGCCAGGGATTCCACTTTATCTTTACTTATGATTTCACCATTTAAAAGACCAGCTTTAATTTCTAAAACATCATGATCTTTGGCAAATTCAACTAAAATTTTCGCAGGAGACACAGCATCATCTTCACCAAAAGCTATAGCTGTAGGTCCCGAGAAGTATTCTGTCATTTCTTCCATTTCAACATCATTAGCAGCAATAGTAGCCAGAGTATTTTTTACAACTTTAAATTCTACTCCCGCTTCTCTTAACTTGCTTCTTAATTCTGTCATTTCGGCAACATTCAAACCCAGATAATCTGTAATAACTAGTGATTTTGCACCGGTAAATTTATCAGTAAGTTCTTTAACAACCGCTTCTTTTTCTGGTCTTGCCACATTTTCACCCCCTCAAAATATGAGCTCAACAATAAATCTTTTTATAAATTGAAAAAACCTCCTGTAGACAGTCAGGAGGTATAAATGCAAAAATTACATTTGCAGAAAGTTGCCCTCGGCAGGAAATTTAAGCATTACGCCCCTACTGTCTTCGGTTAGGTTATTTTCTTGTCTCAATAAATATAACACAAAAAACTTAACAGGTCAAACTTTTTTTAGCGTCCAATAAAAGACATTGTAGCTGCTGGATCAATTTTAACTCCAGGTCCCATTGTTGGTGAGATAGCTAAAGATCTAAAGAATTTACCCTTAGCTGCAGCTGGACGTTCTTTGGCAAGAGTATCCATTATTTTATGGTAGTTATTTAAAAGCTCTTCTTCAGTAAAAGAAGCTTTACCGATTGGCAAATGTACAATACCAGTTTTATCTACCCTGTATTCCAATTTACCAGCCTTAAATTCTGCTACTGCTTTTTCTAATTCAAAAGTTACAGTACCAGCCTTAGGATTAGGCATTAAGCCTTTAGGCCCTAAAACTCTACCCAAACGACCAACAACACTCATCATATCAGGTGTAGCAATTGCTAGATCAAAATCTAACCAGCCACCTTCAATTTTTTCTGCGAGTTCCTCTCCACCTACAAAATCTGCTCCAGCTTCTTCAGCTTCTTTGGCTTTTTCACCTTTAGCAAAAACAACTAAAGTTACTTCCTGACCTGTACCTTCCGGTAAAACAACAGTTCCTCTTATATTCTGATCAGCATGTTTAGGATCTACTCCCAATCTTGCTGAAAGCTCAATTGTTTCGTCAAAGTTTGCAGTTGCAAGTTCTTTAACTAATCCAAAAGCTTCTTTGGGCTCATACAACTTTTCACGATCGTACTTATCTAAAGTTTCTGCATAACGTCTGCTTTTTGCCATTATTATTCCTCCTTTGTGGTATTAGCGGAATCTTTCCTCCCACTGAATTACGTCTATTAATTTAAAATAATTATTTCCTGTTCAACAAGTAAAAATAAATTTTACTCGACTAGAATTCCCATACTTCGTGCTGTACCTTCAATCATGCTCATAGCAGCTTCTAAACTACCAGCATTTAAATCCTGCATTTTTGTTTCTGCAATCTTCTGCACAGCATCTTTGCTTACAGTAGCAACTTTGTTTACATTTGGTTCTCCAGAAGCAGTATCAATTCCTGCAGCCTGCTTTAACAATACAGCAGCCGGTGGAGTTTTAGTAATAAAATCAAAAGAACGGTCCTGGTATACTGTAATTTCTACCGGAATTAATGTTCCCTGATTATCTTTAGTTTTAGCATTGAAAGATTTACAGAATTCCATAATATTAACACCGTGCTGTCCAAGAGCAGGACCTACAGGTGGTGCAGGGTTAGCCTGTCCGCCAGGAATCTGTAATTTAATTACTGTCATAACCTGTTTAGCCATTTTAAAACACCCCTTTCTTCAAAATAATTATCTATATAAAAAGATAAACTAATGTTTCTCAAATTGATCAAATTCTAACTCAACTGGAGTTTCTCTTCCAAACATTGAAACAAGAATTTTCGCTTTACCCTGTTCAGGATGTATTTCTTTAATAACTCCATCAAAGTCTTCAAAAGGACCATCTTTTACAGTTACCTGATCTCCAACCTCAAAATCAACGGAAACTTTTTTAGCTTTTTCGCCCATACTGTTTAAAATAGCATCGACTTCTGACTTTTCGACAGGAAGAGGTTTAGTCCCTCCACTAACAAAGCCAATCACACCAGGTGTGTTTTTTACAACATACCATGATTTATCATTCATTTCCATCTGCAGTAAAATATAACCAGGGAAAATTCTTTTTTTAACTACCTCATCTTTCCCTTTTTTCTTTTCAATTTTTTCTTCAGTTGGAACTAAAATACGAAAAATACTATCTTCCATACCTGTACTGGCTATTCTTTTTTCAAGATTTGCCTTAACTTTTCTTTCATGTCCTGAATATGTATGAACAACATACCAGGGCACATCTTCTCTTGCCTTTTCTAATTCTTCATTTAACTTGCTTTCTTCATTCATATTTAAGGATTCTCTAAAGAATCCTCACCTCCTCAATTACGAAATTAGTGGAGTAATTATATTAGCCAGTGCCAGATCTATTAAACCAATAAATGATATCAAAGCAATTACTGTAACAATTACAACTAATGTATTTGAAGTAATTTCTTCTTTGTTTGGCCAGTTTACTTTTTTAAGTTCAGATTTAACTGATTTAAAAAATTTAGCTATTTTACCAAAAAACCCGAGTTCTTTTGCCATCTTTAAATCACTTCCTCAGCTAAAGTATTAATGATTCTACTTTGTTTCACGATGGAGGGTATGCTCCTTGCAAAACTTACAATATTTTTTTAGTTCCAGTCTATCTCTGGTATTCTTCTTATTTTTTTTGGTAGAATAATTGCGGTTTTTGCATTCTGTACATTCTAGTGTAATAATTTCTCTCACCGTAAATCCACCTCCTCAATCAAACAGATCCTGCTTGAAAATCTTATATTTAAGAGAGTTGTTTAATAAATCTCCCTCTATTTATTCTATATTTTTTCTGATTCTTAACCTTAATTAATTTACCATATTTAAAGACTAATGTCAATGTTTTTTTAGAAAAAAAGCATGTGCAGCTCAGTTCTGCACATGCTTATGGAATTAAATTTAAGTTTTAATAACTTAGAATATCAAGTATCTGCCGTACTTACTCAATAATTTCAGTTACAACTCCAGCTCCTACTGTGTGACCACCTTCACGGATTGCAAAACGTAGTCCTTCTTCCATAGCTATTGGAGTA
>NZ_FTNC01000039.1 GCF_900156285.1 Halanaerobium kushneri | reverse complement strand
ACACTCAAAGTATATTAACGTTGGCTTGCTGTTTAATTTTCAAGGTTCAACGCGCTTTCTTTTTTAAACAAAAAGGTTAGCGCCTTGCTCGGGGATTGACCCCTTCGCACACAATCTCTTTTATAGAACAAATTGATATTTTGGCACTTGCCCATTGAGGGCGGCGCCTTATTTAATTTGTTCTCATTTCGAGATAATGTTTCTATATTTCCTGCCGCCTTTTTTCTCAGCGACATTTAATATCTTATCAACTCCGCCTCACTTTGTCAAGAACTTTTTAGAAAAACTTTTAAAAAGATTTTCCTCTGCTTTAAAGCTTTATTTTTTCTCTTATATATTAAAGAAGAAAAAATTATTTAAGCCTTAAATTTAAGTTCTTTCAATCTCTTATTTTAAGCTTACCTAAAAGCTTAAAAAGTGTTGAGATTATTTGTGCGACGCTTATTATCTTATCAAGCTCTTTTTACTTTGTCAAGAACTTTTTAAAATAATTTTGTCGGCCGGAAAAGTTAATGTTTCAACTTTTCAGCGACATACATTATCTTAACATCAATCCTCTTTTTTGTCAAGAGTTTAAAGCAAAAAAACACGATTAATCTTTTATTATTTTTAAGTAAATATTTCTGCTTCTAGGACCATCAAATTCACAGAAGTAAATTCCCTGCCAGGTTCCAAGCAATAATTTTTTATTTTTCACTATAATACTCTGGTCAACACCAAATAAGCTTGACTTAATATGAGCAGCTGAATTACCTTCTAAATGTGCATAATTATCATTAAAGGGTACTATTTTATTTATCTCTTTTTTGATATCTTCTGTAACATCAGGGTCAGCATTTTCATTGATAGTCACTGCTGCAGTTGTGTGTGGTATATGAATTTGAAGCAAACCAGACTCAAACTCAGTTTCCTTAACTGCCTTTTGTATATCCTTTGTAATATCAATAAATTCTACTTTGCTATTAGTTTTAATTGAAATCTTTTTAAACATTAGCAACACCCCTTATATTTTGATTGAATACTTATTTATTGAATACTTATTTAACTGAATATTTAGTTAAATAAGTAAGAAAAATAAAACCGGGTCTGATTCCCGGTTTTATTTTATAATTTTAATTACTCATTACTCTCCGGTCTCATAGTAGGGAATAAAATAACATCTCTAATAGAACTGGAATCTGTTAACAACATAATCAAGCGGTCAATCCCAATCCCCAATCCACCTGTAGGCGGCATACCATATTCCAGTGCTCTTATGAAATCATAATCCATCATCTGAGCTTCTTCATCACCAGCTTCACGCATTTCTACCTGTTTTTCAAATCTGCGCTTCTGTTCTTCAGGATCATTTAACTCACTAAAAGCATTGGCAATTTCCCGTCCATAAACAAAGGCTTCAAAACGATAGGTAAAACGAGGATCGTCCTCTATTTTTTGAGCCAGTGGTGATACCTCAATTGGATAATCCATTATAAAAGTTGGTTGAATTAATTTATCTTCAACTCTTTCTTCAAAAACTTCATTAAGAACTTCACCGTAGGATAGTCCTTCCTCAGGTTTAACTCCTACTGATGCTGCAGCCTTATAGGCTTCTTCTGCTGTGTCAAATTCAGTAAAATCAACGTCTGCATACTTTTTGACGGCCTCAACCATAGTAATTCTAGTCCAGGGAGTAGTAAAATCAAGCTCAGTTCCTTCGTATTCAACTTTTTCTGCCCCAAGAACTTCTTCTGCTAAATGGTTAATCAGATTTTCAGTAAGTTCCATCATATCATAATAATCTGCCTGGGCCTGATAAAGTTCCATAGTAGTGAATTCAGGATTATGTTTATAGGACATACCTTCATTACGAAAGTTTCTATTTATTTCAAATACCTTCTCAAAGCCACCAACAATTAACTTTTTAAGATAGAGTTCTGGTGCAATTCTTAAAAATAAATCCATATCTAAAGTATTATGATGGGTTACAAAAGGTCGAGCAGTTGCTCCCCCAGCAATGGGATGCATCATCGGAGTTTCAACTTCTAAAAATCCTTTTTCTTCCAGATATCTTCTCATTTCTTTAATTATTTTACTTCTAATAACAAAAGTTTCTTTAACATCAGGATTAACAATTAAATCAAGATAACGCTGACGATAACGTATATCTTTATCCTTTAGACCGTGAAACTTTTCGGGTAAAGGCCTTAAAGATTTGGTTAAAAGTTTAAAAGAAGAAACTCTAATTGAAATTTGACCTCTATTAGTTTTGAAAACAGTTCCGGTAATACCAACCAGGTCTCCAAGATCTAAATCCTGAAAAAACTCGTACCGGTCTTCGCCAATATTATTTTGTTTAACATATAATTGAACTTTCCCACTCATATCCATTACATCAGCAAAACTTGCTTTACCGTGAGTACGAATTGCCATCAGACGACCGGCTAATTTAACTTCTGTTTCTTCTAATTCTTCAAAATTATTTTCTACTTCAGCTGCATGATGAGTAACTTCATATTTTTCGGCAAAAGCCTTTTTGCGTTCTTCTCTCAATTGAGATAACTTTTCCCGCCTCTGTAACATTAACTCATTCATATCTTCGAGCATATTTTCACTCATTATAAATATCCAACTCCTTATTTAATTATAATAGAGTACCAACTCTATTTCTTGCAAATTTAATAATTTTTATAAATAAATCTAATAACTTTTATTAATGTTTAGCCTTCTTAATTGAAATAATCTCATAATCAACTTTCCCAGCAGGAGTTTCCACAGTTACCTCATCTCCAATCGCATGTCCTAAAATAGCTTTACCAATAGGTGATTCATTGGAAATTTTATAATTTAAAGGATCTGCTTCTGCTGAACCAACTAAAGTATAGCTGATTTTTTCATCACTATCAAGGTCGTGGAGCATAACTGTAGTTCCAAGATTAACTTTTTTATCAGTTACTTCTTCATCTTTAACTACATGAGCATTATTAAGCATATTTTTTATTTCCTGAATTCTACCTTCTACAAAGGCCTGCTCATTTTTTGCATCATCATATTCGGAATTCTCACTGATATCTCCAAATTCACGAGCAACCTTAATCCGCTTTGCAACCTCACGTCTCTTTTCTGTTTCTAAATATTCTAATTCATTTTCTAATTTTTCAAAACCTTCTTCAGTCAACATTACCTGATCTGCCATAAATATCTCCCTCTACTTTCTCGTTGAATTTTAATTTTCGAATTGTCGAAATTGTCTAATATATATAAAAGTGCCGAATGGGCCAGCAATACAGCCCAACACGAAAGTGTGCCAGGTATTTATACCTGACACCACTATAAGTCTACAATTATTAATTATTATAAATAACTTTACTTTTATTGTCAAGCAGGATTATCTAATCACTTCAATTAATCTACATACTAAAGGATTTCCGATAAGCTTTTAATAATTCAATTAAGTTATTCAAATCAGTAATCTGATTAACTTTATTTTTCATTTCACTGGCATTTGGCAGTCCTTTTAAATACCAGGAAATATGTTTACGCATAATTGGAACTCCATGACTTTCACCATAATAATCAACTGCAAGTTTTAAATGTCTAATAGCCATTTCAATCTTTTCTGAATAAGAAGGTGCTTCAATTAAATCTCCAGTTTTTAAATATTTAATTACTTCTTTAAAAATCCAGGGATATCCCTGAGCTGCTCGGCCAATCATTATTCCCTCACAATTGGTCTGTTCAAAAACCATTTTAGCATCTTCGGCAGAAAAAATATCGCCATTAGCAATAACTGGAATCTCTACCATCTCAACTGCATCTTTAATTATACTCCAGTCAGCCTCACCTTTGTAAAATTGATTCCTGGTTCTACCATGAATAGCTACAGCAGCAGCTCCTGCCTTCTCTGCAATTTTTGTCAGTTCAACTGCATTTAGATTATGAGCATCCCAACCACTTCGCATCTTAACAGTTACCGGAATATCTACGGCCTGAACAGTAGATTTTATAATTTTAGCAGCCAGTCCCAAATCTTTCATTAGGGCTGAACCCGCACCATTTTTTACAATTTTCCGGGCAGGACATCCCATGTTAATATCAATGATATCCACATCATATTCTTCAGCAATGCCTGCAGCAGCCCGGGCCATAAATTCCGGTTCTTCACCAAAAATTTGGACAGCTATTTTACCGTTTTCCGATTTATCAAACTCTATTAATTCTGCAGTTCTTTTATTTCCATACTCATAACCCTTAGCACTAACCATCTCTGTATAAAGAAGTTCAACTCCCATTTCCCTGATCAATTTCCGATAAGGATAATCACTTACTCCAGCCATGGGAGCCAAAAAAACAGCCGGTTCAATTTTTAAATCATTTATCTTCATCTTAAGATCCCATTCCATTTATATCAGCAATATATTTTAAACCTTTTAAAGTCAAGAATGGTTCTACATAATCAATAGAATCAGTCTCGGCAGCTATTAAACTTACAAGCCCACCAGTAGCTATAACAACAGCATCTTCAGAGAGCTCCTGTTTGAATTTTTTAACCAGATATTCAACCTGGCCAACAAAACCATAGACTATTCCAGATTTCATTCCATCAATTGTATTTTTACCTATGGCTTTCCCTGGCTCAATCAACTCAATTCTGGGCAACTTGGCAGATTGACTAAATAGTGCTTCTGCTGAAATTCCAATCCCCGGGGCAATAGATCCTCCAAGATACTCCCCTCTGGCCGAAACTGCACAAAAAGTTGTAGCGGTTCCAAAATCAACAATTATCAGGGGACCATCATATAGGTGCCCTGCCGCAACAGCATTAACTATTCGATCAGCTCCAACCTCTTTTGGGTTATCTGTTTTAATATTCATTCCGGTTTTAACCCCAGGCCCAACGACTAATGGATTTACATCAAAATAACGATAGGCTGTTTTCTTTAAAATTCTTAAAATTGGTGGTACAACACTTGAAATAATAATTGAATTTACCGCATCATTATTAATACCTGCTGATTCAAATAAATTTTTAAATAGCATTCCATATTCATCTGGCGTTTTATTTCTATCTGTAGAAATTCTCCAGTGAGTTTTTAAATCCTCATCCTGATATAAACCCAAAACTGTATTAGTATTACCAATATCCATTGTTAAAATCATTTTTTCTGCCCCTTATTGATTTGTATTTGATCAACCCCATAATACTTACAGGCTTATCTAAAAAAGCAGCTAAATATTTAAAAGCTGCAGCTTTATATTAAACCAAACTGCAGCCAGATGTCAAATCTCTACTAAGCATTAAAGTAATCTTTTATTTCCTGGAAAATTTCTTTAGTAGACAAAATTTCTTTAACTCTGCCGATACCAGCTCCAGTGAAAAATACTCCGTTTTCCATATCTCCATTTTTAGCATTAATTAAAGCATCTTTAATACAGAATTTTTTGGTGCAGCTTTTCAAACAATCTGTACAATTAGCAGGTGGAGGAGCTTCTCCAGCCTTAATAAGTTCCGAAAATCTAGTTTTGATCGCATTGGCCTTATAACCAACAGAACTCATAATCTTCATAACATCATCAGAAGAGGCTTTAACACATAATTTCTTAAATTTTTCCGAAACCGAAGCCTCCTTACTTGCCAAAAATCTTGTTCCCATCTGAACTCCATCAACACCAAGCTTAAACATCGCTTCAATATCTGCAGGAGTTACTGCTTCTCCAGCTCCAATTACAGGTATATCAACTTTACCAGCAATTTTTTTAACTAAATCGAAACTATTCTCATCACTTCCAAGATGACCACCAGCATTTCCTCCTTCAACCACTACAGCAGATGCTCCAAGTTTCTGAGAAATCCTTGCCAGCTTGAGAGAAGAAACAATAGGAATCACCGGAGTATCATATTCTTTCCCAACACCAAACATATCCCGAGAAAAACCAGCTCCCGAAATAATACAATCTATACCTGCTTCAACTGAGGCTTTTAATAGTTCACCAAAACCCTTAGCAGCAAACATTATATTTACACCGATTATACCATCACTTAATTTTCGCGCTTTTTTGATTTCCGATTTCAATTCTTGAGGTGTCATAACTGAAGCACCAATTACTCCAATACCACCTTCATTGGCAACAGCTGCAGCCAGTTCCGCCATCGAAACTCTAATTGCCATGCCTCCCTGAATAATAGGAAGTTTAGCTCTTAAATCAGCAATCTTTAATTCAGGTAATCTCAATTTATCACTCCTAAAAATATTTTAAACTTTATTCTATTTTATCTTATCACAGAATCAATAGGATTTAAATGGTTTTTTGACTATTAGTCAAAACTTAGTCTAGATTCTTAAACTAAGGAACTGAAGGTAATTCAATTTCCCCAGCAAGAAACTGCTGTTTATATTCTTCTATTCTTTTGATTTTTTCTTCATCCAGCATATCAGATAGCTGATTCTGTTCCAGAATAAAAGCATTATCATCCAGACCATATTCTCTGATTTCACTGTTATAATTATCATTACCAAAATTTTCTATAAGCTGTTTAACCAAATAATCAGTATTTTTCAAAACTGCAGTTATTATATTATTTGGAGCAAGGCTTATATCAGCAGAATCTAGGGTAATCAATTTAATATCTTCTTCGATAGCTGTATCTATTATCCCGCGGGAAGCAGCACCTGCGGCGTAAAAAATCAGGTCAACATTCTCATTTATTAATTCAGAACTTATCTCTTTGGCTGCAGAAAAATCATTAAAACTCCCAACATAACGGCTAATTACTTCCACCCCGGAATTAACAGTATCAGCTCCAGCTTTAAAACCCAACTGATAGAGTCTCATTGTTCGGGTATCCTGACCTCCAACAAATGCAACCTTTGAACTATTACTTGTCAGAGCAGCGACAATCCCGGCCAGAAAAGCTTCTTCCTCTTTATTAAAAATCATCGACATAACATTTTTCTCTTCCACTACCCCATCAAATAATACAAAATTAGTCTCTGGATACATCTGAGCGGCTTCCTTAATCGCCTGCTCCATTGTAAAACCAACTCCCCAGATTAAATCAAAATCATTTTCTGCAAAATAATTAATATTACTTTGATACTCGGTCATTAAATTTGATTCTCTAAATTCAAGTTTTAAATTTGAATTTTCACTAACCTTAATCAAAGATTTTCTTAATTGATCATTATAACTTTTATCACCAAAACCACCAACATCACTAACCAGAGCCACTTCCAGATATTGAGCTGATACAGAAAAAGAAATGAATAAGAAAAAAACTAATAAAACTACTAATAATTTAAAGTTCATTTTCTCTCCTTTCCAGAATCAATCATTATATTTACTCAGACTCTGATAATCTAAAGATGTAGTAGCAGATTGTAATTCTTTCTCTCTACCATCTGCTAAAACAACTAATAAATTACCACTATCAAGTACTTCTTTAATAAACCCAGTCTGTTTTTCTCCATTATGAATAAAATCAATTTTTTTACCAGTTAGATTTAATCTTTTTTTCCATTTATTAATAATATTTTCTCTGCTACCAGAGAAATAATTAGTAATATGAGTTTCTATTTTTTCTATTAATCTGGCTAGAAATATATTCTTATTTATTTTTTTGTTTTTTTCCAAATAATAAGAAGTTGCTATTGCTTGAATTTCAGAAGCAAAAAATTCATTATTTAAATTTATCCCACAGCCAACTACTACAAAAGCTTCGTTTTTTCTATTTAATACTAATTCTGATAAGATGCCGCAAATTTTTTTATGATCAACCAAAATATCATTGGGCCACTTTATAACAGTTTTTAAATCAAAAAAGTTAAAAGTATCCTGAACGGCAAGTGCTGCTGCTGCCGTAATTTGTGGGATTTTATCAGTATTAGAATTCGGTTTAAAGAGAAAAGAAACTGCCATACTGGCAGGATCCGAGGAAAGCCAGCTATGACCTCTTCTCCCTCGACCCGCAAGTTGAGAGTCCGCTGCAAATACAAATAATTTATCATTTTTTAACAATTTTAGTTCAGCAATGGAGCTCTCAATTAAGTCTTTTGCCTGATTATTAGTCGAATCAACTTTATCATAAATTTTTAGAATAGTTTTTCTGCTTATATTATTTTTAAGATTGTCCTGTATTTTATTTTGATTAAAATTATTATATTTTTCCATTATTAATTCTCCTAGAAAAAGGACCCAAAAAGGGCCCTTTAGATTCTTATTTAATTTTATGTCAGCAGCTCGTTCCTGCTTTGATTTCACGAACTTTAACAGCATCATAATTTAAAAGAACTTTGATAAAATATGCATAAAGCGGTATATTAATCAACTGACTAATCAGTCCTGGAGGCATTAATACTGTAAAGGGAACTCCAAATAAAGTGTTAATAAAATACGGTACCAAAATCAAAGAAGAAATTAACTGTCCAACAGCTACTGAAATAAATATAACCGGTAATGTTCTACAGCGCTTGAGTACATAAAACACCATAAATCCCGGGATAAAGCCTGTTAAAAATGAAGTAAAAGTAAAGTGCGGCATATAAGCTCCCATCGGGTTAATAAAATAACCAAGCAGGTCTCCAAGTGCACCCACAATACCTCCAGCAACAGGACCAAAAGCTACACCTGCAAAAATTATAGGCAAAGCTCCAAAACCAATTCGGACACCTTCAACACCTGCAATTGGAATCCTGATACTTAATATTCGGGTTAAAATAATTGTCAAAGCCGTTAAGAAAGATAGATAAGCAATCTTTTTTGTGCTTATTTTCATTTTTTACACCTCCCCCCTCTCTGGTTAGATGATAGTTTCTAATCTGCACCAAAGAAAGAGGAGACTTTGGTGACAGCGGACGCGACAGGGAGACCGCAGCTAAAAGCTTTCGTTTCAGAGCAACGTCCCATCTCTGAACACTCTACGCCTCCTGCCTACTCTATCACTATATTTCATTATTTATATTATAACCCATTCACATAATTTTTTAAAGTTATTTAGAACAATCCAGAAATTTTTCCGTCAGCATCAATATCAATGTCTTCAGCTGAAGGTCTCTTTGGCAGACCGGGCATTGTTAATACTGGACCAGTCATCACAACTAAAAAGCCTGCACCAGCCGAAAGATTAATTTCCTTAACACTAATTCTAAAACCACTGGGACGTCCTTTTAAATTCGGATTATCAGAAATCGAGCTCTGCGTTTTTGCCATACAAACTGGTATTTCTGCATAACCCTGTTTTTCATATTTCTTTATTTGAGACAGTGCTGTATCACTATAATCAACACCATCTGCCCCATAAATTTCAGTAGCAATGGTCTCAATTTTTTCTTTAATTGGAGCCTTTTCATCATAAAGAAATTCAAACTTACTTTCTTCATTTTCAAGAACATCTACAACAGCATTGGCTAGTTCTTCACCGCCTTTTCCACCTTTAGCCCAAACTTCAGATAAGGCGACATTAACTCCCAACTCTTCACATTTCTTTCTAACTAATTCTAACTCAGCTTCAGTATCATCTGGAAATCTGTTAATTGCAACAACTGTGGGTACACCAAACTTATTAACATTTTCTATATGTTTTTCCAAATTCTCTATTCCTTTATCCAGAGCATCTAAATTCTCTTCTTTCAGATTATCTTTTTCTACCCCACCATGCATTTTTAAAGCTCTGATAGTCGCAACTAACACTGTAGCATCAGGTTTCAAATCAGCAAATCTGGATTTAATATTATAAAATTTCTCGGCACCTAGATCAGCACCAAAACCAGCCTCAGTAACTGTTATATCACCAAGTTTCATTGAAAATTTAGTGGCCATAACACTATTACATCCATGAGCAATATTTGCAAATGGTCCTCCATGAATAAAAGCAGGTGTGTTTTCTAAAGTCTGAACTAAATTAGGTTTAATAGCATCTTTTAATAAAGCAGTCATTGCTCCCTCTACTTTTAAATCATGAGCCGTTACACTTTCCCCATCATAAGTATAACCAATTACAATCTTACCGAGTTTATCTTTTAATTCCATTAAATCATTGGCCAGACATAAAATTGCCATAATCTCCGAAGCAACCGTTATTAAAAATCCATCTTCACGTGGCTGACCATTTTTAGTTCCACCCAGTCCGACTACTGTGTTTCTAAGCGCTCGATCGTTCATATCCACCGCACGTTTAAAAGTGATTTGAGTTGGATCAATATTTAATTCATTACCCTGTTTAATATGATTATCAATAGCTGCAGCCAATAAATTATGCGCTATTCCAATCGCATGGATATCTCCAGTGAAATGAAGATTGATATCCTCCATGGGTATAACCTGGGCATAACCACCACCTGCCGCACCACCTTTAATTCCCATTGTCGGGCCTAAGGAAGGTTCTCTGATTGCAATCACAGCATTTTTACCAATTCGATTCAGGGCCTGCCCCAACCCCACTGTAGTTGTTGTTTTTCCTTCTCCAGCCGGTGTCGGTGTAATCGCAGTCACAAGAACCAGTTTACTATCAGAGTTATCAGAAAGTCTTTTGAGTACATCCAGTTTCACTTTTGCCTTATACTTGCCGTATAATTCCAGATCATCTTCCTCTAAACCAATCTGGGTAGCAATTTCGGTAATTTCTTTCATTTTAGCTTCCTGAGCAATTTGAATATCACTTTTCACTATATTTCCCCCTCGGATAATTTGTTTGAAAATTTAAATTATACTTAATTCTTATTATAATATTTCAATGTAATTTAAATAATTCCTGCTTTGATATTTATTTCACTTAAATTTTCTTTGAAATTATAATCTCAGCTGCTTTCTTGAATTAAAAAATGTTTTCGCTCCTCGGTTTACCATAAAAAACACAGTTAATGTTACACTTCCTAGAATACCCATCATAATTGCAATTTGATATTTAATGGCAATTATCGGAGAGGCACCAGCAAGTATCTGCCCGGTCATCATTCCGGGTAAAAATACAATTCCCATTCCCATCATCGAATTAATTGTTGGCAGCACTGCATTATAAAAAGCTCGATTACTTATCTCTTTAACAGCTGTTTCCGGTTCAGCACCCAGCATTAAATAATTTTCTATCAATGATTTGTTATCTTTAAATCCATTTATTAAATGGTTAACCCCCAGAGAAATACCAGTCATTGAATTTCCAATCAACATTCCAGATAAAGGAATAAAATAATCAGCTCTGAACCAGGGATCCAGTCTAACTACTACCAGAACAAAGAAAAAAATACTTATTGAGGTACCTAGAAACATTGAGCCTGCTATTATGCCCTTCAACTTTTTAGAGATTTCAGAATTAACCCTACCATAGATATTATATATTGCGAAGATTTCCATAATCAGCAGAATTAATAAACTATAATATGGATTTTGATTTGCAAAAACATATTCCAAAATAAATCCTACCGCAACTAACTGAATGGTCATTCTAACAGAAGCCAGTAAAATTTCTGCTTTATGCCCAATCTTTTTTTCTTTGACAATAAAAAGCAAAACTAAAACAAAAATATAAGCAAATACCAGCTGTAGTAATTGAATATTTATAATATCATTCTCCATAAACTTCCCTCCTCAAAAAAATTCAATAGTAAATCAATTTTTCCAGCTTACAATTCTACCCTTTTCTATATTAATTATTCTGTCAGCATATTTTTCAGCTATCTCCGGACTGTGAGTAACCATAATTAATGTCCTATCATTTTCTCGAACATAATCAACTACCATTTGAATAATTTTTTCTTCTGTTTTTTTGTCAAGAGAAGACGAAGGCTCATCTAAAAGCAGCACCTCTGGTTCCAGAAGCATGACTCTAGCCAGAGCAAGACGCTGTTTTTCTCCACCGGATAAATTATCGGCATTATCACTTAAGTTTTTGTTTAAAGAAACCTTTTTTAAAAGATCCTTATAATTTATATTTTTAGAACTCCCATTCTCAGCAATTTTTTCAGTTATTTGAAAATTATCTCTGATACTCCCTCTAAATATCGCCGGATCCTGGGGCAGCATTACAACCTCTCTTCTTAAAGCAACAGGCTCATAATTCTCGATATTTTTATTTTTAAAAAATATCTCTCCTTGGTCAGCTGATATCATATTATTCAGTAGTTTTAAAAAAGTAGTTTTTCCACCACCACTGCTGCCCAAAATTGCTGTAACAAAATTTTTATTAAGCTTAACTTTTTCGATATCTAAAATATTTTTATATTTAACATTTTTTAACTCAAACATATATAACCCCCCCTAATCCACAATTTCATTTGATAATTCAATTGTTTTTGCCTTAACTTCTATTAAAACTTCTTCTCCTTTTTCTGTAAGGCTGTAATATTTTCTGACCTTTCCCTCAATAGTTTTTTCTTCACTGCTCAAGATTCCATCAGCTTCCATGGAGTGTAGGATGGGATAAAGAGTACCAGAACTTATATTATAACCATGACTTTTTAACTCTTTAATCATCCAGAGACCAAAAAATGGCTCTTTTTTGGCATGATAAAGAATATGGATTCTCATAAAAGCCAGAAAAAGTTTTCTTAGAATTTTATTTTCCATAATAACACCTCATTATCGAATTTCGTTATTGAATTTCATTATAGCAGTTCGATAATAAAATTAAAAGTAAAAGAATAACAATGCAAAAAACGACCAGCTGTAAACAGCTGGTCGTCTAAAATAATATATTTCTAGATTGTCTTTACCCATTCTGAGGTTCAGGTTCAAAAGTAGTGATTATACTCTCTTGTTTTTCTTGATCTCCATCAGAATCATCTTCTTCAATTCTATCTTTGTCTGGATCTCCAGTAATTTCTTCACCTCTCATCAGACGTTTAATCTGATCTGCATGTAAGGTTTCATATTCCTTTAGGGCAGAAACAATTTTTTCTACTGTATCAGAATTTTCTCTAAGCAGTCTTTCTGCTTTACTGTAGCACTCCTCAACCATTTTACTAATCTCTTTATCAATGCGAGCAGCAACTTCTTCACTGTAATTTCTCTGTCGTGAAATATCTCTACCCAGAAATACCTGCTGATCATGCTTCTGACCAAGAGTTAATGGGCCTAAGTTTTCACTCATTCCATATTCGGTTACCATGGCTCTAATAATCTGGGTTGCTCGCTCAATATCATTTTGAGCTCCTGTACTAATATCATCCAGGAAAATAGCCTCTGCAGCTCGTCCTCCCATTAGGCTGGTTACTTTATCTAAAAGCTGCCCTTTGGTCATAAAGTTCTGATCATCCGATGGTAAGGGTACAGTAAATCCACCTGCTCTACCTCGCGGAATAATTGTAACCTTATGGGTGCGATCAGCGTGCTCCAGAAGTTCACCCAGAAGAGCATGTCCCGTTTCATGATAGGAAACAAGATTTTTCTCTTCTTCAGAAACTACCTTACTGGTTCTTGCAGGTCCAGCAATTACTCTATCAATAGCATCATCAAATTCTTTCATTGCGATAATCTGTTTTGATCTACGGGCAGCTAAAATAGCAGCCTCATTGGCCAGATTTTCCATATCTGCTCCCGTAAAACCAGGTGTTCTTTTAGCAAGAACCTCTAAATCAATATCATCACCCAAAGGTTTATCCTTTACGTGAATCTCCAGTATTTTTTGTCTTCCCAGTCTATCAGGTTTATCTACCATTACCTGACGATCAAAACGACCAGGTCTTAATAAAGCGGGGTCCAGAACATCAGGTCGGTTAGTTGCAGCCATTAAAATAATTCCTTCATTTGGCTCAAATCCATCCATTTCAACCAGAAGCTGGTTCAATGTTTGTTCACGTTCATCATGCCCACCACCAAGACCGGCTCCACGTTGACGTCCCACTGCATCAAGTTCATCTATAAAGATAATACAGGGGGAATTCTTTTTACCTTTTTCAAATAAATCTCTGACTCTGGATGCACCTACACCAACAAACATTTCAACAAAATCAGAACCACTGATAAAGAAGAATGGTACACCTGCTTCTCCAGCTACTGCCTTTGCCATTAATGTCTTACCGGTTCCTGGAGGACCAACCATTAAAACTCCTTTTGGAACCTCGGCACCCAGTTCTGTAAACTTATCAGGCTTCTTTAAAAATTGAATTACTTCCTGTAATTCCTCTTTAACCTCATCATAATTAGCAACATCATCAAAGGTTACCTTAACATCACTTTCATTCAATTTAGCCTTACTTTTACCAAATGACATCATCTTGCTGCCGCCACCCTGCATTTTCTGCATAATAAAAACCCAGGCGACAATTAAAATTACAACAGGTAAAATATAACTTAAAATATTGATCCACCAGGGTGTTGTTGGCTGGGGTTCAGTTTTTATATTAACATCACCAGCTCGCAATTCCTGCATTAAAGATGGAATTGCCTCGGGTGGAACGGGAACTCTAAAATTCTTATTATTAATTGTACCTGTCACTTCCTGATTACCAATAATTGTTACCTGATTAATATTATCGGCCTCTACCTCCTGCAAAAGATTTGTGTAAGTAAAATCTTCCATAGTAGACGGTCCCTGCTGCATAAAAAATTGAGCAACTAAAATTGATATAGCAATCAGAATTAAATAAAATCCTATATTTTTAACAAACTTATTCAAATTTATTTACCTCCCCTACGACTTAAATCATATACAGTAAAATATTATAACATAATATTTATATTTTGTAAACGAAATGGCCTTCAATCTGAGCTAATTTTTTTATTATATATACTTAAATTATTACCTCAGCTAAACTATATTATAAACCATTAATATTAAATTTCCATTAGAATATAAATATTATTCTTTAAGCCGCTGAGTATTATATATATAATTTTTCCTTTAAAACACCTATAAATGATAAATTTCGATATTTTTCTGCAAAATCAAGACCATAACCAACAACAAACTTATCCGGAATCTCAAAACCATTAAAATCAGCATCAATTTCTTTTTGAACCCTTCTATCTGGTTTATCTAAAAGAGTCACTACTTTAATACTTTTTGGATCACGAGTTTCTAACATATCAACAACATGTTTAAGGGTACGACCAGTATCAATGATATCTTCTACAATTAAAAGATGTCTACCTTCAATATTTTCTTCCATATCTTTAATTATTCTTACAACACCTGATGACTCTGTAGATGCTCCATAACTTGAAACATCCATAAAATCAAAAACCACCGGCAAATCTATTTCTCTTGCTAGATCAGCCATAAAAAGAACTGCCCCTCGCAAAATACAGAGCATTACAATATCATCATCTTCTTCATAACCAGCTGTGATTTCCTCTCCCAATTCTGAAATCCTCTGCTTTAATTCTTCCTCATCAATAATTACCTCTTTAATGTCGTCAGCAAAAACAGTATTTTGTCCCATTGTTATCCTCCTAATTATATTTTAATTTTAGTCGTTTGTATAATGTCTAAGGCCCTAAATGACAGGGCTCATGACATAAATTTTTGGTGATTTCCTCCTTAAGATATGGTATAATATAGTTAGAGATACTAAAAATACCACAAAGCCAAAAGGAGGAAATCATAATGTCTTTTAATTCTAAAAAGCAATTGTCTTTCGGTGATCTTTATGAACAGGCCAAAGATTGGGCTCAAAATGATAAACCTCAATTCCTTGAAATGCTCGATCAATATCTTGATTTATCTGAATTTATTCCATTCAGTTTCTACACTGCTTACTACAAATATTTTGGTAGAAAAAGAGAATATGATCTAGAATCGATGCTTTCT
>NZ_FTNC01000038.1 GCF_900156285.1 Halanaerobium kushneri | reverse complement strand
AGTGATTGCTCCTTATTTATTGGGATTTGGACAAAGACTATCCTAATCCCAATTATAAGGAGTTTTTCTATTTTAAGCAAGTATTCTCGCTGAAACTAGAACTTGACTTTTCTTAAATATTTTTATGCAATGCTAGTGAATATCTCTATTAATATTTTATTCTTGATAAAGAAATCTATTCCTTTTTTAGTACTAATCCAGCATTTTATAAAGGAGATCCATTTTTTATTAGAAATATTAACTGTGATTTAGGAGATATTAAATTTCCAGAACTATCAGTTACATAGGAGCTAAATTTTAGAGCGTAATTTTTATTATTGTTCTTTTGAATACTGTTCCAAGTCCCTTTTGATATTGAGCATCTGCTGGTCGAGTTTCTTTATCATTTCGGCAGATTCTTTTAGTTTCTGAGGAATCTCATCTGGAGCATCGTTTTTGTACTTATAATAAATCTTATGTTCCAAGCTGGCCCAAAAATCCATGGCAATAGTTCTGATCTGGATTTCAACCTTAGTCATCCGGGCCTGACTGCTTAAAAAAATAGGCAGTTGAATTAATAAATGCAGGCTCCGGTAGCCGTTCTCCTTCGGGTTTTTGATATAATCTTTGACCTTTAAAACCTCAATATCATCCTGAGCCTTAATCATTTCTAAAATCTTATAGATATCATCGGTAAAAGAACAGATAATCCTAATTCCGGCTATATCATTGATCTTAGTTTTAGCATTTTCAAGATTAACCTCATAACCCTTGCGCTCCAATTTTTCAATGATGCTGTCTGGTTTTTTAACTCTGCTTTTAATATGTTCAATTGGATTGTGATCATGAATTATTTTAAATTCATTATTTAAAATCTTAAGTTTGGTGTTTACTTCCTCGATTGCTGACTCATGCATAAAGATCAGCTCTCTCCACTCTTTAAAACCATAATGGTCAGCTATGTTCATTAACTGTTCTTTACTAATATTTGATTCCATTTAATTCACTCCTGTGTTTATTAAATATTATTTTTACACAAATTTAATTATATCATTTAAAGTTTAGAAGTAAATTAATTTTACGAATTTAAAAAAATCCTGCTCCAATTAAGGAAACAGGATTTTGAATGCATTTATTTTATATTAATTTCTAGCTGTCCAGCTTTTTGACTGCTTCTTCTGCAGCTTTAACCAGGAGATTGTGTGCAGGATAAAATGACTGATAGGGCTGAGCTGAATAATTGAAATCTAAGAGCTGATCAACATTGAGCCCGTACTGCACGGTCATTGTTATCTTATCAACCTTATCGGTCACCGGCTCACCACTAATTATCTGGCCTCCCAGCACTCTGCGGTCAGCTTTATTGACAATCAACTTTAATTTAACATCTTTAGCAAAGGGCATAATCGGAAAGGCAGTTTTAAACTCGGACTGAGCAGTAACAATCTCATACTTTTCTGCAGCCAGCTTTTCAGTCAGCCCTGTGCCACCAACATAGAATTTACCAACTTTAGTAGCAGCACCATTATAGAACCCTTTATAACTTCTGTTTCCATCCAGTAAATTTGCAGCCAGCACTCTGCCCATTGCAACAGCATTGGTTGCCAGTTTACCGGAAATCACTTCATCTGTAATTCCGCTTTCAAACTGCACACAGTCTCCTGCAGCATAGACATCTTCAATATTAGTTTCCATCTTATCGTTAACTAAAATTCCATCAGCAGCGATTTCTAGATCGCTGTCTTTGAGAAAATCAACATTGGGCTTCATTCCTACTGCAAAAACAACTAGCTCACTTGCAATTTCTTCTTCATTATCCAGCATAACTGCCTCCAGAGCAGAATCACCTTTCAGCTCAACTACTCTTTGATCAAGATATAAGTTAATGCCGAGCTCTTTTAATTCTTTCTCTGCTGCTTCGGCAATCTCTGGATCAAGCATATTGGGCAGCACAGTCGGCATCATGTCGATTAAATTGGTCTTAATCCCCTTCTCATTTAAAGCCTGGGCCAGCTCAATACCAATTGCCCCTGCTCCAACAACAGAAACATTTTCGACTCCACTGTTAACAGTATCCAGTATTTTTTTAAGATCATCTTCACTCTTAAAAGTCATAACTCCATCCAGCTCTGTTCCTGCAATTGGCGGCAGAATTGGATCAGCTCCAGTCGCAATAATCAGCTCATTATAGTCATACTGATCACCTTTTGCAGTCTTAACAGTTTTATTTTCAAAATTAATATCCACTGCCAGATCCCGGATTAAATCTGCCCCGGTATCAGTTACAATCGAATCCGTCTTTAGAGTCTTCTCATAGGGCAGCAGATCTTCTATCACATATGGCATCGCACAGTAGATCATCGAATGGTCCTCAGGCCTCATGATTCCAATATCTCTCTTGTTTTTTATATTTTTAGTTAAAGTAATTCCAGCCGGTCCTCCACCAATAATCAAAAGATCGTAATTCTTCAAAAAATATCCCTCCAAAAATTTATATTCATTATTTACGATATAAATTATAATATAATAATGAACATATGTCAATAAAAATAACAAATTAATTGAGAATAGTTTTCAAATAATACAGTAAAAAAGCCCCCCTCATTCAGAGAAGAGCTCATTGATCAGCGGCTATTTTTTTAAGATCAAGCTGCTTTTATTAATTCTGAACCGCATTTTCTGCAATCTTAACTATTAATTCGGCAGCTTTTTTCATATTCTCCACCGGAATAAATTCAAATCGGCCGTGGAAGTTATAACCTCCGGCAAATAAATTGGGAGTCGGCAGGCCCAGATAGGAAAGTCGAGCTCCATCTGTTCCTCCTCTGATCGGTTTGATATCTGCTTTAATCCCCAGCTCCTCCATTGATTTTTCCGCCAGCTCAATAATCTCAAAATGAGGCTCCACCTTTTCTCTCATATTATAATAGCTGTCTTCAATCTCAACTTCTATTCGCTCACCGTACTTGCCATTTAGAAAGTCGACTACCTTTTCCATTAAGGCCTTCTTTTCTGCAAAGCCTTCGCGGGAAAAATCTCTGATAATATAACTCATTTCAGTATAATCCACACTACCCTCAAGTTCAATTAAATGATAAAAACCTTCATAACCTTCAGTGTGTTCTGGAACTTCTGCAGCCGGCAGCATAGAATCTAATTCCATCGCAATTTTCATTGAATTGACCATCATATTTTTGGCTGTACCCGGATGCACATTTTTTCCTTGAATTTTTAGATCAGCACTGGCTGCATTAAAATTCTCATACTGCAGCTCACCAAGTGGTCCACCATCTAAGGTATAGGCAAAATCAGCTCCAAAAGCCTCTACATTAAAATGATCAGCACCTCTCCCTATTTCCTCGTCCGGGGTAAAGCCAACTTTAATCGTTCCGTGCTCAATCTCTGGATTTGAAATTAAATAATCGAGAGCAGTCATTATTTCTGCTATTCCGGCCTTATCATCTGCCCCTAAAAGGGTAGTTCCATCTGTGGTGATCAGCCTTTTCCCTTCTAAATCTTTTAAGGCCGGAAACTCAGCCGGACTCAGACTGTACTGATCATTTAATTTAATCTCTCCTCCCTGATAATCAACTATTTGAGGATTGGTAACTTTACCATCTAAATCGGGACTGGTATCTAAGTGGGCTATCAGGCCGATAGTTGGAACTTCTTTATCTGTATTCGCAGGCAGTTCCCCGTAAATATAGCCATTTTCATCCTGAATTACATTTTTAAGTCCCAGTTCATTCAATTCTTCAACCAGAAGTTTTCCCAGTTTAAGCTGACCTTCAGTGCTGGGAACAGTTTCGGAATCTAAATCAGATTTTGTATCTACTGCTATATACCTTTTAAATCTTTCTATTATTTTTTCCATATTTTTCAGCTCCTATATTTATTTTATCTATCTATAAATAAATCTTCGTTAAAGAGCACTGACTTCCTGCTTTTTAATTCCATTCTTCATCCTCTGATCCAGGCAGGTTAAAAACAAAATTTAGCATATTTTAAAATAAATAAAAACCCGACTGCTCAATTAAAGGCTGCCGGGAGTTAAGTCAATCTTAATAATTTTTCTAATTTAACTTGATTAAATTCTCTCCTTAAGCCACTTAATAATATCTCTGATCACTTCCTCCTTCTCTTTTTCATTTAAGATTTCATGATAGAGCTCTGGATAGGTTTTTAGTTTTTTATCTTGAGATGAAATATGTTTATAGAATTTTTCTGAACAGACTGGATCAACAATTTTATCTTCTTCCCCGTGCAGAATTAAAACTGGATATTTAAATTCACTAAAGTTATTTACCAGCCAGGGGATACCTTCATCCATCAATACTTTCATCAGCTTTAGAGTGGTAAATTCTGAAACATAGGGATCTTTTTTATAATCATCTACCACATACTCGGACCGGGATATTAAATTCCCCAGTTCATTAGGCAGAGTCATATCCGGATTTTCTTCTAGACTGATATCATTTAATTCACTGAAAGCATCAAGAGTATTTGTTGCAGCATCTGTTAGTATTTGACCGTTTAATTTATCAGGATATTTTATTCCATAACCTGCAGCGATAAAGCCCCCCATGCTGTGACCAAGCATAAAAATTGGGAGATCAGGATTTTCTTTTTTAATTATATTAACAATAGTATCAGCGTCATCAAGATAAGTATTAAAATCATTTATATAAGACTGTGCTCCATCTGATCTGCCGTGACCCCGATTATCAAATCTGTAAACATTAAATCCCTCTCCGTTAAATCTTCCAGTCAGATAATCATACCTACCCTGATGTTCATTTAATCCATGCACAATAACAACAACAGCTTCGGGATCATCAACTAAATCCCGACGCAGAAATATTTCCTGATCATCAAATGTATCAATATATTCACTATTATGCATCTTAAAACCTCCTTTTTTATTAAATTAATTTAAAATCTTTATTAATAATATTAGCGTTTTAAAATATAAATCCTTTATTTTTATTTGCAATGTATTAAACCCGGTCAAAACCTCAAAAGTTTGGGCATCATCATTTAGATTTTTTCAGACTTCATCTAGTAATATCTTAGCTTTCTACTCTATCCCTCCCCTTTGCTTTAGCTTTATATAAAAGATCATCTGCCTTTTTAATTAACTGATGGCTGAGGTCATCGTCAAATTGGGCAGTTCCAAAACTGGCAGTCAACCTTAAATCCTGACCTTTTATTTCTGCTTTTTTGATTTTTTGACGCAGTTTTTCTGCCACAAGCGATGCTTTTTCGAGTTCTGTTTCTGGTAAAATCAATAAAAATTCTTCTCCCCCATATCTGCCTACTAAATCCAATTTTCTTGTATTTTCCTGTAATATATATCCTATTTTTTTTAAAACCTGATCGCCAAACTGATGACCATAACTGTCGTTTATATCTTTAAAGAAGTCAAGATCCATCATTATAACAGAAAGATTTCTCTGATATCTTCTACACTTCGCTAACTCTTTTTCTAAAAGTTCTAAAATACGCCTTCGATTAAAAAGCCCTGTAAGTTCATCTGTAATAACCATTTTTCTTAACTCTTTAGTTCGTGCTCTGACCTTTTCTTCTAATTCCCTGTTCAGTTTTTCTATTTTTTTCTTTTCTTTATATTTAAAATAGAAAATAATTAGAAGGACTACAATAATTGCAGCCAAAAATATTAATCCCCAGAATAAAAACTGATAGTTTTTCTCCAAAAAAGGCTCCGGCTGATTTATTATTTTGCTATTGGCAGGTAATTCATCTTTATTGATATCAAATTCTTTTAATTCTAAATAATCGAAAAAATAATCATTACCGTTATCATAAACTACTTTGCCAGATAAATCTTTTTGATCACTGATAATTTTCTTAGCCATCAGGGCAGCTTCTCTTCCCTGAGCCTGAGCAGAAATCAACTTGCCGCCTACTATTCCTTTACCAAGAAAAAAATCCCAGGCCCCATAAATTGGATTATTACTGACACCTCTAATGATATTAATTCCCTGATTATAGGAAATAAAATTTCCATTTTTATCTCTGTTTAATACCAGAAGATAAATAACATTGTTTTTATCCATTTTAACTAATCTGTTCTGAAGTTCATCAATTGTAAAAGAATCCCAAATTTCGTAATCAAGCCTGTTTTCATATTCTTTTAAAATCAATTTTAGTTCTGATTTAATGTTTTTTCCTGTCAGAGTCTGATCGTTGATAATAATCAATTTATTTAAATCAGGATGCAGTTTTAAAATCAAATTAATTATCTTTCTATGTTCTGCCTTTTCTACTATTCCACAGATATCTTCGTGATTTTTTAGAAGATTTTTATTTAAATTATTGACTCCACAGAATATTACCGGTGTTTGAGGATATAATTCCTCTCCATACTTAAGAATAAAATTAAAAGCTGCATTATCTGAAACAATTATTGCATCAAAATTAATAATTCTGGCTTTTTCCCGATAAAGTGAAATTAATTTTTCGTAATATTTCTGGCTGTAATTTCTTTTTGTATCAAGATATTCATAATATATTTTGACTTCATCTTTATAAGGAAAAACTGACCTTATCCCTTCCGAAATTTGGTCTGTCCATTCCAGACCCTGATGATAGGAATGCAGAACAAGAATATTTTTTTTTGCTGCTGCATCGACTGTCATTAAAAAAGGCACTGTGATTAAGAGTAAAATAATAATTAAATTTTTAATTTTAATCACCCCTATCTTTTAGGTCAATAAAAAAATCCAGTTTATTAGTATTATTCGATAATAATCTCATTATTCCTTTAAGTTTACAAAAAGCTCTTCCCAATTTGAGAAG
Source organism: Halanaerobium kushneri (assembly GCF_900156285.1). Classification (GTDB taxonomy): domain Bacteria; phylum Bacillota; class Halanaerobiia; order Halanaerobiales; family Halanaerobiaceae; genus Halanaerobium; species Halanaerobium kushneri. The sequence continues at coordinate 9,290 of NZ_FTNC01000038.1, read as the reverse complement.
AGCTTTAAAAATTATTCTTAATTATTTTCACTTATTTTTTGATATAGTCTTTCTGTATCTTCTTTTGTACATAATTCAGTACCTGGTGTCATAACTGCAGCAGAACCGGCAGCCAGGCCATAATGAAATGACTCTTTTAAGCTTTCCCCTCTAGCAAGACTGAGTACAATTCCCGCTACCATACTGTCTCCTGCCCCCACTTTACTTTTTATTGGTACAGTTGGAGGTCGCATAAATTCTGCCTTCTGGTCGTTAACCAGCAGGGCTCCTCCTGCTCCAATCGAAATTACAATCGCCTGGCAGCATCTGTCTTCTACAAATTTTAAAGCAGCTTCTTTAATCTCATCTTCATCCTGCAATTCTCTACCTACAAGTTCCTGAAATTCTCCCAGATTGGGCTTTATTAAATATACCCCTTCTTTTATTACTGATTTTAACGGTGGACCTGAAACATCTACTATTACCTTTGCCTTTCTTTTTTTAGCAAATGCTGCCATTTCTGCATAAATATCAGCACTTACTCCTGCAGGGATACTGCCACTGATTACAAAATAATCTGGAAAAGGATCCAGATCAGACATGACTTCAAAGATTTTATTATATTCCTGCTCACTGATTTCTGGTCCAGGCATTCCAAATCTATACTGAAGATTGGATGTTTTCTCATTGATAATTAAATTCTCTCTGCTTTCTGCTTCAATTTCAACAGCACGTATGTTTAAATTTTCATCAGCCAGTAATTTGTCCAATTTTTTACCAGTAAAACCTCCCGAAGTATAAAGAAGCAAAGAACTTCCGCCCAGCTTATGGATTGCCCGCGAAACATTAATTCCACCACCACCAGGTTCAAAAATAGGCTGATCACAATAAAGTTTGTCTTCTGCTTTAACATGCTCAACACTGGAACTTTTATCAACAGCCGGATTTAAAGTAAATGTTACAATTTTTTTCATTTTTTTCTCCTTTCCGTAATTAAATTTGAAAAAAATATCTTTTAATCTCGAACTACCCTCCTACATATATTCCGCTGACAAATAATTGTTTAAGGAGTCTTTATTAAAAAATACCCAGCAGTTTCAGATAACTACTGAGTATTTTATACTCTTATACTCATTTTATATTAAATTATATTAATCATCTTCTCTCTCTTCATGATCATCATCTTTGTTATTATCATCTTTGTGATCATCATCTCTATGATCATCGTCATCATCATTATGATCATTATCATTCTCATCATCTCTATCATTTTCATGGTCATTCTCATCATCTTTTTGATAATCATCATCACTATCATTCATAAAATCATTGTCTTTACTGTCATCATTGTTAATTTGACTATCTTCATTATTTGAATCATCTAGATTGATAAATTCATTATTCAAATCATTATAGCCATTATTAGAGTCTAAAATCTGAGATATTTCGTCCAAATTAACTCCTTCATCATAGTATAATTCGATTGCCCGATCAAGAATTTCTTCTTTTTCATTAGAATTAAGATTTTGGTTACCCGAAATTTTTTCAATAATTTGATCAAAATTAGAAGTATCTTGAGCACCTACTGGTAAAGCTGTCATTAAAGCTGTAAAAATTAGTAAAGAAACAAAAAATATTGATAAATATTTTCTCATATCTAACATTCCTCCTTAATATCTTAATATGTTTTAAGTATAATATATCAAATATGCTGAAAAATAGTAAGCATCCAACACTCTGTAAAATTTTAAAAATATAATTATTATAAGAATTTAATTAAGTCAATATTTGATTTTTCCAGTAGTTTTTCAGCAAATGGATCAGAATAAGCATGTTTAAAATATATTTTTTCAATTCCTGCATTAATCAAAATCTTAGTACAAATAATACAGGGCTGATGGGTACAGTAAACTGTTGATCCTTCAGTTTCTACCCCGTGAAATGCCGCTTGGGCAACTAAATTTTGTTCAGCATGAACTCCGCGGCAGATTTCATGCCTCTGACCACTCGGGACTTTCTTCTCTTCTCTCAGACAGCCAGTAACTTCGCAATGTGGAATTTCTTTAGGTGCTCCATTGTATCCTGTTGCAAGAACTTTTTTATTCTTTACTAAAACTGCTCCAACTTTTCTTCTAAGACAGCTTGCACGACTGGAAGCAAGTTCTGCCATTTCCATAAAATAATCATTCCAGTTCGGTCGATTCAAATTAATCACTCCTGTATAAAATATCCTGTTTCAAAAATAAAATTTTTAAAAATATTATTGAAAAAAAGCCAATATCTCTATTGGCTGCTAATAAGTTATGAAACAACTTCTTCATTTTGCCTTGCTCTAATAATTTTCAATTCTTTTTCTGCCTGCAAAAATTCTTTTAAATAATCCCCTACTACCTCTAAATGCTTTTTTTCCTGGAGCAGATCATCGATTAATTCTCTTATCTTATCCAGAGATTCAATCCGACTAAGACTGAGTTTTGTTACCAATTTTTTGTCATTAAATAATTTACTGCAGTTAACAAATCTAATCAGTTCTTCTTCTGTTATCTGATGGGGATGACTACCTTCAAGTTCCAGACATTTTCTGGCTTCAGCAATTTCGGAAAGTTTATATTTTCTTTTAAGTCTTAAAGTTGTTAAAATCTCAGTTGTTACTATATCTGGATAAAGGGCACTGCCATTTTTTATCTTTACCCGGGAAATCACTCCTTCTCTGGACCAGTCACGAAGTCTAAGATCAGTATAAATCAAAGGCATTTCTTCCCCTCTAGCTTCTTCAACAAGCTTTCGAGCCATAGTTAAAGAAATCATAAATACCAGATCCTTCCCTTTATTACTAACATTAAATCTTAAATTAGTCTGATTATCAATTAATTATCAACCTCTCTAAAAAAATCCTGCAGATGGCCTTCAGTAATTCTCCATTTCCGAGCAACCTTTTTTGCTTTCAATTCTTTGCGTTTTATTAACTTCAAAACTGAATTTCTGGAGATTTTTAGCATATCAGCAACCTCATCTGTAGTATATACATTCATCTAAAATCTCTCCTTTCCTTACAGTTAAATTATAGCACAGGACCTTAGTATTTTCAATATTTTTAATACTCTTTGAACATGTTTTGGTATGCTTTTGAAATATTATGAATAGGCTTCCTTAAACTTAAACTTTACTCAAATTATAAAGTTGTATTTAATATTTAAGCCGGACTAAAATTTAATAGTCCGACTTAAATGAATTTATATTTTAAAGCTTATTTTAATAATCATCATTGCTAATATAAAGCTTTAAACTTTTTAAATAATCAATATCATAGGGAGAACTTTCCTTAAAAATTAAAGCCCTGATAAAAGCAATTTTAGGACTTAATGATTTTTCAGATTCTTTATTTTTATTTAAATTAATCTGATAACGCCTTTCCTTACTGCGGCTAACAATTACAAAAGCATCTTCCTTATCTGTAAAAGTATAAACATAATTTTCAGCATCAAAAACTGCATTATCTTCAGCAAAGGCAATATAATAATACTGGCTGTCATTAAACTCAAAGGTTGCAATTTTATAATTTTCTATCAAATATTTCAATCTGGACTCAGTCAACTGCAACTCAATGCCCTTAATATAACCATTATTATCCAGGTCATTCTGAAATTCTTCTATAAAATCTCCATCCATAATTGCATCATTATATTTTTTATTAGGCCAGTTAAGTTTATTTAATTTAAGATAAACACTGTCCACTACTTCTATAGGCTGATTTGATGCTATCAGTCTACTTTTATCAAAACTATAATCATAGTTATTACTAAATTTCTGCAGATAAATATATCCCATATCACAGCTTTGATCACAGGTAATATCCATTTTTATGCCTCCTTATCTAAATATACTTTCTATATTTATAATTAAAACCCTGCCCGGGAGCCTATTTTTGCAATTTTATTTCTAAATAATATTATAACAAATTTAAATAAAAACTTTAATCTAAAATTAGGAAAATACAATATATTAGTAGAAAATAAAATGAGATTGTTAGTGTAAAATAAAAGTGGGATTTAAGAATTTGAATTTTATCCGTCTGGGATTTATAATTATAGTAATTGAAAGAGGTGGTGACTCAATGTATTTAAATTTTTTATTTTCGCTTGTGGCTTTTACAGTTATTTATTTTATTTTACTCTATTCAACCAGATTTATTTTAAAAGACTTAAGTGAAAAAAGATATAAACAGATCAGAGAAAATCTTAAAATTCCGCTGCTTTACCTATTTTTAAATGTTGCTCTTTTAATCCCATTTTATTACCTTAATCAGAGCAATGAAATTCTTGCTTTTTTAAATCATCTTTTACGAATAACAATTATATTTCTAATTAGCTGGTTTATTATTCGATTGATGCATTTAATCAGGCTTTATCTTGATGACACTCACAAAATTGATGTCAGCAATAATTTAAGAGCCCGCAAAATACATACTCAATACAGAATCTTAGAAAGAGTAATTAAAGTATTGATTATTTTTATTGCAGTTGCTGCTGCTTTAATGACCTTTGATTCGATTAGACAGGTTGGAATCAGCTTATTTGCTTCTGCCGGGGTGGCCAGTATTATTATTGGTTTTTCAGCTCAGAAAATAATTGCCTCAATAATTGCCGGGATTCAGCTTGCTATTGCCCAGCCAATTAGGGTTCAGGATGTAGTAATTGTCAATGGAGAGTGGGGTTGGATTGAAGAAATTAATTTAACCTATGTTGTAGTTAAGGTCTGGGATCGCAGAAGATTGGTTGTTCCCACCACCTATTTTATCGACAATATTTTTCAAAATTGGACTCGTAAATCCTCTTTCATTCTGGGAACAGTTTTTTTATACACAGATTACACAATTTCTGTTGATGCGGTTAGAGAAGAACTGGATCGCCTTTTAGAAGATAATAAACTCTGGGATGGCAAGGTTAAAGTGGTTCAGGTTACAGATGCCAGCGAAAAATCTATGGAATTAAGAATTCTGGTTAGTGCTGATGACTCTCCAACTGCCTGGGAATTAAGAGTCTTTTTGAGAGAAAAACTCATCAAATTTATTCAAGAAAATTATCCAGAAAGTCTGCCCAGAACCAGAGTTGAATTTCCCGAAGATAAATAAAAACCATACACAAATAAATATGTATGGGTACACTTTATTAATAGACACTACATTTATTTCTGGAATAAATAATGGCTAATAAACCACTCATCTCCACCATTGTAGCCAAAAAATTCAGCTGAAGACATGAAAAATAGCCGCCAGTAATTCCACCACTTCTCAGCTGCCTGAGCTCCATAGGTTGATTCTAAAATAGGATAAATAGACTGTTTTTTCTGATCCATAATTGCAAGCCAGGCCTCTAAAGTTTTTTGATAGTGAATACCTGATACTACCCACTGCTTTTCTAAGCTAAGATCACTGCTGAAATAATGGAGCAGATCCTGACTGGGCATTGTACCTCCACTAAAAAAATAACGGGCCATCCAGTCAGTATTTTTGCTGTCCTGATAGGTAAAGGGATAAAATTGATGCGTAAAAATATGAATAAATAGTTTGCCTTTATCAGTTAAAAAGCTGCTTACCTTCTGCATTAACTTCTGATAGTTACGCATATGTTCGAACATCTCTACCGATACTATCCGATCAAATCTGGCATCTGTAGTAAAATTATTGATATCTGCTTTAACTGCCCTTAGATTCTTAATTCTGTTTTTGGCCGCCAGCTGATTAATATAATTTATCTGCAGCTTTGAATTTGACATGGCAATAATCCTAGAGTCAGGAAATTTCTTTGCCAGATAAAAAGAAAGTGAGCCCCAGCCGCAGCCAAGTTCTAAAATATTCTGTCCGTTTTCAATTTCTGCTCTTTCTGCTGTCAGTTTGAGTATCTCATCTTCAGCCTGATCAAGCCTCTGCTGCAGATCATCTTCTTTTTTTAACTTTTTATAACTTAAATCATCATTCCAGTAGCAGCAGCTGTACTTTAAATTTCTGCCCAGAATTTTCTCAAAAAACTCTGGTGGAAGTTCATAGTGCTGCTCATTGGCAGCTTCAGTCTGGACAGCAATCGGCTGTGTTTTTAAATTTTCTATAAAACTTTTTAAGTAATTAAAGCGAGCTTCAATTCCAATCTGATTCTGCTTTTTTATTCGCTTTTTAATAACCCTTCTAATTCCTCGCCTCAATAAAAAATCGGGTACTCTTCCTTTTGCCAGAATTTTATCTAAATCCAATTTTATCACCTCAATAAGTGATTTTTAATATTATTAGTAATATTATACAGTATTTTTATTAAAATTATATTAGCTGTAAGTTATTTTCTAATAAAATAAATTAAATTTTTCTTTGTTTTATCGGTCACTATGTCCACCCATTTATTAAGAAGTATTTTCTTTAATTTTATCTAAAAAATCCTGACCGTAGCGCTTAAACTTAACTTCGCCAACACCACTTACTTTAAGCATTTCTGCCTGATTCTGCGGTAGAATCCTGCACATATCCTTTAAGGTGCTGTCGTGGAAAATAATATAGGGAGGAACTCCCTCCTTCTGAGAAATTTCTTTACGCAGCTCTTTTAAGATCATAAAGAGTTCACTTTCCTCACTGACCTGTTTTTGTTCTGCTTCAACTCTTTTTTCCACTTCAAGCTCACCATTCATAATCTGATAAGATTTTTGATTTAATTTCAACAGCGGATATTTAGCTCCTGACTGACTCAAATAATCATCAGCCACCAGCAGATTAATCAGATTTTTAATCTCTTTAATTGTATAATCCGGCATGATTCCATAGGTTGAAAGCTGATCAAAATTTGACTCTAAAATTTTCTGGCTTTTTGAACCGGCCAAAACCTTTGCTGTAACTGTGATTCCCCAGCGCTGATTTAGTCTGTAAACACAGGATAAAATTTTCTGGGCTTCAACGGTTATATCCTTTAAATCACGCTGGTCGTTACAGCTGCTGCAGTTATTACAGCTTTTGGACACCTCTTGATCTCCAAAATATTCTAAAATATAAGCACGAAGACATTTACTGGTATGACAGTAATCAACCATCTGCTGCAGTTTTTTTAAATGTTCTTCTTTTCTTTCCGGGGAAGTTTCTACCTGATCAATTAAAAATTTCTGAATATGTTTATCTCCCGGTGAGTAGAGTAAAATACAATCTGCTGGTTCACCATCACGACCGGCACGACCAGCTTCCTGATAATAGGATTCCATATTTTTGGGCATATTATAGTGGATTACAAAACGAACATTGGACTTGTCAATCCCCATCCCAAAGGCATTTGTGGCCACCACAATTTTAAGCTTGTCATAAATAAAATCCTCCTGGACTGCTGTCCGCTCCTCTTCGGTCAGACCGGCGTGATACCTGCCGATTTCATAATCCAGCTCGGCTAGCAGCTTATAAATTCTGTTGACTTCTTTTCTGGTTGCAGCATATATAATTCCCGGCTGCTCTGAATTAACTTTTAGATAATCCTTCAAAAATTGATCCTTATCAATCCCTTTTCGAAGCTTAAAGCTCAGATTAGATCTATCAAAACCACCTGTATAGATATTGGGTTTTTCCATCTGGAGCTGACTGCTGATATCCTCTCTGACTGTCGGGGTAGCTGTGGCTGTAAAAGCACTCAGAATAGGCCGCGGACTAAGTTTATCAATTACCCGCGAAATATTTAAATAGCTGGGGCGAAAATCATGTCCCCACTGTGATACACAGTGAGCCTCATCAACTGCAATCATCTCGATCTTTATCTGCTGTAGGAGCTTTAAAAAACGAAATGAATTTAATCTCTCTGGAGCAATATAAAGCATTTTATATTCTCCCCTGGAGGCAGCATTAATTCTGGCCTCCAATTCCTGGTTTGAGATCGAGCTGTTGATAAATGCTGCCCTAATTCCCATTTCTTTTAAGGCATCAACCTGATCCTTCATCAGAGAAATCAAAGGAGAAATAACAACTGTAAGCCCTTCGAAAATAAGGGCCGGGATCTGATAACAGAGTGATTTCCCTGAACCTGTAGGCATCACAGCAACTGTATCTCTGCCTTTAAGAATGTTTTCTATTAATTTCTGCTGACCTTTTCTGAAACTGCTGTAACCGTAATATTTATTTAAAATCTCTTTAATATCTGTATCTTTAGACATAAAAAATCCTTCCTTCAGATTAATTTTTTCCTTTAATCCTGGACAAATATTTCATAGTCCCTGCCCGCAACTTTCAAGCCGGAATAATAATAGTCATTCCAGTAAATAACAGCCGGATTATCCTGGAAAAGTATATAGGCATAGCCAAGTTCTTTGTTGGTAATAATGGCATCATGGTTAAAATCTCTCTCTTCTCTTTCTATATCATGGTTTGATAAAAAGTTTACCCTGTTTTCCTTGGAAACTCCTTCTAAACTCTGCACAGGGAAAAACGGGTCCATACACATTTCCTTGATGCTGTAATAAAAGGGAAAGTTAAATAAATTTATCTGACTGTGATCTATAAATTCTTCCAGAATGCGGTCATCACCATGCCAGAATTCACCCACCATAAGGTGTTATCCCTGAAATGATCAGCAAATTCCTTCGCAAAATCCCAGCGCATATCTTTGAGATTATCCAGCCTGAAGCTGTCAAAACCAATTTCATTTTTCAGCCATTCAGCCCAGTTGATCAGTTCATTTTTCATATAGTGATCATCTGAGTAATAACAGATTGTTTCCCCAAAGCTGTTGTGGCTGCTGCAGCCACCACATTCATGACAGAAGTGCTGATGATTTTTGGGGAATTTTTCTTCTTCAAACCTGGTAAAGGTTTTTTCCTCAAAGTAGGGATTCCATTCTTTATTTCCTCCCACCAGTCATCAAGACAATTCCAATAAAATGCCTGTAAAATAAGCATATATTTTTATCTCCTAATTTTATTAACTTTTATAATTTACTTTTATTTTAAAAATTATTATTTAAACTTGAATTCGGCAAGTAAAAAGTTAAAATAGTTCTTTTTAGATTTTTGCCGTTAAAAAATAATTTCAATCTATTAAAATTAAATATTTAGTCTCAATTTAAATAGCCAGTTAAATAAATTGTCCAGCTTCCAGATTTTAGACGCACTTAACTAAACTATGGTTTTCATAGCTTAAAAAATTAGTCTAAACTGTACTGGTGGTTTTAATTTAGCACCACCTTCTTTCTAAAATCTGTTAGTGCTTTTCTAAGATATTTAATTGTTTTTTCCAGCAGTTTATTTGGGGCAAAGCGGATGTGTTTGTACCAGCCGCTGCCGCAGATATTACCTGCTATTTT
>NZ_FTNC01000006.1 GCF_900156285.1 Halanaerobium kushneri | reverse complement strand
AAGGATATTTTACAAAATAGCAGGTAATATCTGCGGCAGCGGCTGGTACAAACACATCCGCTTTGCCCCAAATAAACTGCTGGAAAAAACAATTAAATATCTTAGAAAAGCACTAACAGATTTTAGAAAGAAGGTGGTGCTAAATTAAAACCACCAGTACAGTTTAGACTAATTTTTTAAGCTATGAAAACCATAGTTTAGTTAAGTGCGTCTAAAATCTGGAAGCTGGACAATTTATTTAACTGGCTATTTAAATTGAGACTAAATATTTAATTTTAATAGATTGAAATTATTTTTTAACGGCAAAAATCTAAAAAGAACTATTTTAACTTTTTACTTGCCGAATTCAAGTTAAAATATTGTTTCCATATCATTTTATGAGAAGACAAACTTTTGATAAAAAAAAATAAGCTGAGTGAGATAGGTCACAGAACAAACTTGAGTAAAATGCTAAACTTTAAATAGTAAATAATATAAGTACAGGTTATTCGCAAGTTATTTTTAGATAATCGGTATAATTATCAATAAAGGAGTGTTTATAAAAATGGAAAGAAAAATTGATGTTAATAAAAATTTATTTGAAATAACTGAAGCATATCCGGAAGTTATTTCTGTACTGGTTAATAAAGGTTTTAATCAATTAGATAAAGAGGAAAAAAGAAAAAGTTTTGGTAAACAAATTACTTTAAAACAGGCTGCCAGGCTTAAAAATTTGGATCTGGAAAAGCTTATCGAACTGATGGAAAATGAAATAGCAAAAAAATCTGTTACAAAAACTGAGGGAGAGAAAATTAAAGTTGCTGGTTCTTTACCCTGTCCGGTAAAAATTCCAATGACAGAAGAATTGGAAAAAACAGCTGCCGAACTGGATTATGAGGTTGAGCTCGATCTTAAGTCTGCTTCTCAGGGGCTGGAATGGCTTCAGAATGGTTTTGAGGAAATCAGTTCAGCTGCTGAACTCTCCGATATCTTTATTTCTGCCGGTTTTGATCTTTTCTTTGATAAAAATTTGATGGATCGCTTCCGCCGCCAGGATGTTTTTAAGGATGCAACAGGAATTACAGAATTGAACAAAGATTTTATGGAAGCCGGTGTTGATCTGTTGGATCCCGAAGGTGATTATTCTGTTTTAAGTATTGTACCGGCAGTATTTTTGGTGAATAAAGAAGAATTAGATGGTAGAGAAATTCCTGGAAGCTGGGAAGATATTTTAAGTGAAGAATTTGCCAACAGTGTCAGTCTGCCAGTTAGTGATTTTGATCTTTTTAATGCAATCTTATTAAATATTTATAAAGCATATGGTAGAGAAGGGGTTCAGAAGCTGGGACGTTCAATGAAAAAAGCTCTTCATCCATCTCAGATGGTTAAAGATGGAGGTCGTAAAGCCGATGATCAACCAGCGATTACAATTATGCCATATTTCTTCACCAGAATGGCAAAGCGTTTCCCCCATATGGAATTTGTCTGGCCTGAAGATGGAGCAATTGTTTCTCCAATCTTTATGCTGACTAAAGCGGAAAAAAATGAAAAGATGAAACCTTTAATTGATTTAATGGCTTCAGAAAAAATGGGTAAGATTTTGGCTGAACAGGGATTATTCCCCAGTGTATTGCCAGAAGTAGATAACGGACTGCCCGAAAATGCTCAATTTATGTGGCCCGGTTGGGATTTCTTAAGAGGGGAAAATCCAGGTGAACTCTTAAAAGATTTAGAAGCAGAATTTAACAAAGCTGTGGAGGTGGCTGCAGTATGAATTTAGTCACCTTCTCCGGCCCACCTTCCTCTGGTAAAACTGCTGTTATTTTAAAGACTATAGAAGCAATTCAGCAGCGGGGACTTAATGTTGGGGTTGTCAAGTTTGACTGTTTATATACAGATGATGATGAACTCTATCGTAAAGCGGGAGTACCGGTTAAAAAAGGTTTATCAGGTTCTCTCTGTCCGGATCATTATTTTGTTAGTAATATTGAAGAAGTTGTTCAGTGGGGTAGAGAAAAAGAACTTGATCTTTTGATTACAGAAAGTGCAGGCCTCTGTAATCGCTGCTCTCCTTATATTAAAGATATTAAGGCGATTTGTGTAATTGACAATTTGAGTGGGATTAATACTCCTAAAAAAATTGGACCAATGTTAAAGACAGCTGATATTGTGGTAATTACCAAGGGAGATATTGTTTCTCAGGCAGAAAGAGAAGTTTTTGCTTCCAGAGTCAGTACAGTAAATCCTGATGCTATGGTGATGAATGTTAATGGTCTGACAGGACAGGGCGCTTATGAGTTTTCGACTTTACTGTTTGATGAAAATGATCATATAGATACAGTAACAGGTAAAAAATTAAGATTTTCTATGCCTTCTGCTATGTGTTCTTACTGTCTTGGTGAAACAAGAATTGGTGAAGAACATCAGTTAGGAAATGTTAGAAAAATAGAACTGGGTGATGAATAATGATCATTAAAGATAAATTGAAAAGTTCGACAGTAAATGAAATTATTGAGCAATATCCCTATACCGAAAGTTTTTTTGAGGATCAAAAGCTGGCAGTGGATGATCAGGAAAAAACTCTTGAAGAAATTTATGCCGGATTAACAGTTGAGGAAAGAGAAGATGTGGTATTTGATTTAGATCAATTTGCAGACAGTTTGAGTTCACATATAAAAAATATGCAGGAGTTTTTAGGGGAGAATGATTCTGTAGTAGCAAAGCTCTCTATTCTTGCCGGTAATAATAAGGATGGAAAAAAAGAAAATTATGATAAGCTGGATATACACAGTGGAGAAATTATCTCGATAGTTGGGCCAACTGGCTCAGGGAAAAGTCGTCTGCTGGCGGATATAGAATGGACCGCCCAGGGAGATACACCAACAGAAAGGCAAATTTTAATAAATGATGAGGTACCGGATAAAAAATGGCGCTTTACCGGCGGTAAAAAACTGGTGGCTCAGCTTTCACAGAATATGAACTTTGTGATGGATCTTTCGGTAATTGAATTTTTAAATCTACACGCTGAGAGCCGTTTAATTGATAATCAGGCAGAGGTTGTAGAAAGAATTTTTAATGAAGCCAATCGACTTGCAGGTGAGCAGTTTGGCAGAGAGGCTCAGATCACGAGCTTGAGTGGTGGTCAGTCAAGAGCTTTAATGATTGCTGACACTGCAATATTAAGTTCATCTCCGATTATTTTAATTGATGAGATCGAAAATGCTGGTATTGATCGTGAAAAAGCACTTGAGCTGCTAGTTGGTGAAGAAAAAATAGTTCTGATGGCTACCCATGATCCAATCTTAGCTCTGATGGGAGATAAAAGAATTATTATAAATAATGGAGGAATTAAGAATATAATTGATACTACTGCAGAAGAAAAAGAATTAATGCAGGAATTAAAGGTTCTGGATAAAGTGCTGACTGATTTAAGAAATGATCTGCGTTATGGTAAGAATTTATCAAGAATCAGTGAAGAACTGGCTGCAGTTAAAAATACTTAAAGGTATAATGACATCCCGGTACTGTTCTGCAGTCTACCGGGATGTTTATGTATCTAGCTAAATTTTTTGAAATGTATTGATATATGCTGAGATAAAATAGTAGACTGCTGTTCCCAGCAAAATCAGAGGAATCAGATTTAGTTTTACAAAGACAGCAGTGGCCGCGGCCAAAATTATTATTAATAGTTTTTCCAGATTAAACTGAGATATTAATTCGCTGTTTCTGGTACTTTCTTTTTTGGAGTTGATTTTTTTGTAGTGAAGATTATAAGCTCTATTTAAAATTGCATATAAGATAGCGGTAGTTAAGATTAATAGATAAAGATAGCTAGAAGTCAAACTAAAGTTATTATAGATTAAAATTGCTGTGGTTAAAGTGATAATCCCTAAAAAAAATTTTGAAAGAATAACTATATTTTTTAACTTCATTTTGGGAAGCAGTATGTCCATTTTTCTGGAACTCAGGTAAAAGACTAAAATAAAACTGCTGCAGAGTAAGACAATTTTAGGCAGCTTAATGTTTAAACTACAGAGATAATAAATTACAGAGCTGATAAAAAGATAAATACAGAGATTTAGTAAAACAGAAGCAGGATAATTAAATTTTACTGATTTTGGCATACGAGTCATTTTAACTCCCCCTAATATTAATTTGATAAAAATCTAATATATAATATTTAGATAAACATCTAATATAATTTTAAAAAAATTAAATTAGATTATTAACGGCTTTTAAAACAGCTGTCTTAAATTTGTTTTTATTTAACTTAAAATATAATTTATTTTCTTTTTTCTGTGCCTGAATAATATTATTCATTAATAATTTACTGACATGATGGGAAATAGTAGCATTCGAAAGATTTAATTTTTCTGCAAGCTCATTACCATACATTGTTTTTTCAGCCAAAAGCGCGATAATATTAAGTCTTGTTTCATCAGCCAGTGCTTTAAAAATTTCCAGGCTTCCTAAGAGACCTTCTTCATCAGCAGCAAAAATTTCAGGAAAGCGGAAACCGATCAAATAAAAACTATCGCCATTATTTAAACTACTGTTTAAAATTCTAGTTTCATAAAAATAGGAGAAGGCTATATAATTTTGCTCTCCACTTAGCGGATTATCAATTAACTTGCTTAATATATTTTCCAGATATTTTTTACCATAGCGTTTGATATTTTCCTGGTAATTATCATTAATTTTTTCTAATTTATTTTTTATCCATTCCAGATTACTGCTGAATATGTTTTTATAATACCACTCTAAAAGTTCAATAAATTCATTTTTCATTGCCTCAGGTTCAAAATAAAACTGCAGTAAATTCCATTTTTGAGCAGAAGAAAAATTAAGTTTTTCATTAACAAATTTTGCAGCCTGTTTTTCATTTTTGATTAGATTCTTAACTTTTGCCAGATCAATTTTCTCTGAAGGAGCTGGACCATATCCTGACTGAGTAAATCGATAAAGAAAATCTGAAGCTTCTTTTTCTCTTAAATAACTTAAATAATCTTCCATTTTATCTATCTCAAGTACTGGTATTTCTGAAATTAGGCAGAGGCCAAAATAGCTTTCTTCATTAAAGTATTTTGTAATTGTTTCTTTTTTATTTTCTGGAATTTTTTCCAGTGTTTCTGCAGTCCAATTAACTATTTCTTTATCAAGTTTGATTTCTTTTTCTAATTCTAAATCTTCTAAATTGATTGTTTTATTGTTATTTAATCGAAAAAGACTTAAAAATACCTCATAAATAATTGATCGATCCAGAATATAATTATTACTCATCATAACAACTCCTTTAATAAACTTCTAACTATAGTATAATTAGATATCTATCTAATGTCAAGTTTATTTCTAAAATCTTTAGAAAATTGTTTTAAATAACTTTCAATTTTTAGCATTTAAGGATATAATAAATTTAACAGTAAAGATTATTAATTTGATCAAGCAGGAGGAGATAGGGATGAAAATAACTTATCTTGATGGAAAAAGATTATATTATGCTTTTTTATCTGGAGCAAAAGAAGTTATCGCCAATAAAAAAGAATTAAACCGCATAAATTTATTTCCAGTTGCAGATGGAGATACCGGTAGTAATTTATCGAGAACTTTAAGTTTTGTTAAAAATGAAGCAGTAAAGGATAATTCTTTAACTATAACTTTAGACTCTATGGGAGATGCTGCATTGAGAGGAGCAATTGGGAACTCTGGTATTATTTTTGCTCAGTTTATTAATGGTTTCAAAAGCAGTGTTGATCGTGCAGAAAGTATCAATGTAAATAAGTTTGCTCTGGCAATAGATAGAGCAGTTAAGCATACCTACCAGGGAATTAATAATCCAGTTGAAGGAACAATTTTAACTGTAATGAAAGACTGGTCAGAATCTTTAAAAACATTAAAAAATAAGAGCAGTGATTTTGCGGAAGTAATGGAAGAATCTCTTAAAATCGCATCCACTTCTCTGGAAAATACCAAAAACCAGCTTGAAGTTTTAAAAAAGTCAAATGTTGTAGATTCGGGAGCTCAGGCTTTTGTATTATTTCTAAAAGGAATTGTAGATTTTATAAAAAGAGGAGATCTAAAAGAACTTAAAATTGATTCAGCAGCTAAAATTGAAGTTATTGAAGAAGAAATAGGTCAAGAAGAAGAGATTAAGTTTCGCTACTGTACAGAAGCGTATTTAGAAAATTTAATGATAGAAATACCCAAACTGAGAAAAGAAATTGAAAATCTGGGAGATTCTTTAATTATTGCCGGGGATAAAAATAAACTCAGGGTTCATATTCATACCAATAATCCACCTGAGTTATTTATTAGATTAAAACAATTTTCTCATATTTTAGACCAAAAGGCGGATGATATGCTGTTACAGCAGGGAGTGAAGTATAATAAGCGGTCAGAGATTGCTATCTTGACAGACTCAATTGCAGATTTGCCAGAAGAATATATAGATAAACATCAGATTCATATTTTACCACTAAATATTCTGCTTGATGGAACTAATTATTTAGACAAACTTACCATAGACAGTAAGAACTTTTTTGAGATTATTGATGATGCTGAGGAATATCCATCTTCAGCTCAACCGGCAGTTAAAAAGATTGAAGATCAGCTGAGTTATCTGGCAGAACATTATAATTCAATTATTGCAATTACAGTGTCTGCTAAAATGAGTGGCACTTATAATAATTTAGCCAGAGCAGCAGAAAATGTCAGCCGGGAAAATAGTGAGCTTAAAATTGAAGTTATAGATTCCAGAACAAATTCGGGAGCTGAAGGACTTTTGGTAATAGAAGCAGTAGAGCAGATAGAATCAGGGAAAAGTTTTGCAGCAACAATAACCTATCTTAAATCAATCAGAGAAAGACTCTATATTTATGTCAGTGTGAGTGATTTTAAATACATGGTTCGCGGAGGACGGGTCAGTCCTCTCAAAGGAAGACTTGCTGGATTTCTTAATCTAAAACCCATTATTTCAATTGATCGAAAAGGTAATGGAATTGCTTTTGCTACAGCATTCAGTAAAAAAGGTAATTTCAAAAAAATCAAATCAATTTTAAAGGATCATCAGCAGGGAAATGGAATTAAACGCTTTGCAGTTGTACATGGGGATGATCTGGAGCGAGCTGAGAGGTATCGAGATAGTTTTAAAGAATTACTGGGTATAGAAGCTGATTTTTTGGAAGCGATTTCTCCAATTGTGGCAATGAATGCTGGACGTGGAAGTACTGCTGTTGCATTACTAGAAAAAAATTAAGGGGTTGTTAAAATGTTAAGTTCAATTTACTTTCAGTTATTTCTTTTGGTGCTGCTTTATTTTTCACTTTTCTTTGTGATTGCTGTCTTAAAAAAAGATAATTCAATTGTTGATATTGGCTGGGGTCTGGGTTATGTTTATACAGCAAATATGGCTCTGTACTTAACTAATAATTATAATCTGCGTTCTTTTATTATAACTTTTCTGGTTAGTATCTGGGGATTAAGATTAAGTTATCACATTTTTAAGCGAAATCTTGGTAAGGGCGAAGATTTTCGTTATGCCAAATGGAGAGAAGAATGGGATAATTTTTATTTAAAGTCATTTTTAAGAGTTTTTATGCTGCAGGGAGTATTATTATTTATTATCTCAACCCCAATAATTAAAATTATTTCTTCGCCTTATCAGAGCTTAAAAATTATAGATTTTATTGGTTTATTTATCTGGGGGATTGGCTTTGCCTTTGAAGCAGCTGGGGATAAACAGCTTAAAGATTTTAAGTCTAAATCTGACTCTAAAAAAGATGGACATATAATGAAAGAAGGAGTCTGGAAATATACCAGACATCCTAATTATTTTGGTGATGCTCTGGTCTGGTGGGGATATTATATTATTGCCCTGGCTGTAAGTGGTGGCTGGAAATTTATTTACAGTCCTATAATAATGAACTATTTGCTTCGTTTTGTTTCGGGGGTACCGCTATTAGAAAAGAGATATGCTGATGATGAGGAATATCAGCAATATGCAGAAGAAACAAATATATTCTTTCCCTGGTTTCCTAAAAAATAAAGATAAAAATAGGAGTGATTTATTTTGAGAGAGTTTAGAAAACCAAATTTAATTTTAAGTAAATGTCTGGAATACTGTAAATGTCGGTATAATGGAGATTTGATACCGGACAAATTTGTGCGGGCTTTAGAAAAACATGTTAATTATATTAAAATATGTCCTGAAGTTGAAATAGGACTGGGGGTTCCCCGTAATTCGGTTCGTTTAATAAAAAAGAATGATCAATATAGACTTGTAGATTCTATGACAGGTGAGGATCATACGGAAAAAATGGATAAATATATTGAAAGCTTCACTTCAGAATGGAAGGAGGAAGAAATAGAAGGCTTTATTGCGAAGAATCGCTCACCATCGTGTGGGAGTAATGACTCCAAAGTCTACTCTAAAGCCGGAAAGGTACCAGCTCTGGGAGAAAAACGAGCAGGTTATTTTACCGATAATTTAGCTCAAAAATTTTCTTCACTGGTTATTGAAAATGAAGGTCGACTCAAAAATTTTAAATTACGGGAAAACTTTTTAATTAAGATCTTTTTGCTGGCAGATTTGCGGCATGTTATTGAAGGAGAAAATATCAAAGATTTAATTGATTTTCACAGTAATAATAAATATTTAATAATGTCTTATAATCAGGATGGTTTAAATAAACTGGGAAGAATTGTGGCAGCTCATGTAAGAGGAAAGACTGAGGAGACAATGCATAAATATAGAGAGCAAATGTTAAAAACTTTAAATGTGCTGCCTGACTCAGGTAAGAGGGTTAATATGCTGCAGCATATTTTTGGTTATGTATCATCAGATATTAGTCGAGATGAGCGGGAATATTTTTTAGAAACTCTTCAGGATTTTAGAAATGAAAAAGTACCATTTTCATTACCTCTCGCCCTGCTGAGATCCTGGGTTATTAGATTTAAAGTCGATTATTTAATGACACAGACAATTTTTAATCCTTATCCCGAAGGATTGATTGACTTAAGTGACTCGGGTAATGGCAGATTTTAAAATTAAATCAAAAAGGTGCTCCACTTTTTAATTACTGGGGAGCACCTTTTTTAGATATTTAATTAAAAGTAAAATCATTTATCTTAAACTTTCAAATAACTGGGACAATTATTCCCATTCAGTATGGAAAGTTCCTTCCTGGTCCCGGCGCTGATAAGTATGTGCACCAAAGAAATCACGCTGGGCCTGAATTAAATTGGCTGGAAGTTCCTCTGCTTTTAGGCTGTTAAAATAATCAAGAGCAGAGTGAATTGCAGTTAATGGTACTCCCGCTTGAGCTGCAGTAGTAATTAATTTGTCTATTTTATCTGCAGCTGCATTAAGCTGTGATTT
Source organism: Halanaerobium kushneri (assembly GCF_900156285.1). GTDB lineage: Bacteria > Bacillota > Halanaerobiia > Halanaerobiales > Halanaerobiaceae > Halanaerobium > Halanaerobium kushneri. The sequence continues at coordinate 146,720 of NZ_FTNC01000006.1, read as the reverse complement.
AAACTGACGAGCAGTAATTAAAGAATTTAACTGCATATCTTCAGCAAAAGCAGCCTGGATTGGTTCTAAATGCCCAGAGCGGATTATACAGCCATCCTCCCAGATGCGAGCAATCTCTTTATAATTTAAATTATATTCATATTCATTTGAAGCAGTTTTTAAAAGCTTAAATCCCTCTGCATAAGCAATTACCGAAGCAAAGTAAAGAGCAGATTTGAGCAGGGGCAGCAATTCCTCTTTATTAACTACAGGTCTGGAACTGCTTGCAAATTGGGCAGAATTTTCAACTCTTTCAGTTTTAATTGCTGACATTAAACGGGCATTTACACCCGCATTGATAGTGGGAATAGCTGTGCCAAGATCTAAGGCACTCTGTACACTCCATTTACCAGTTCCTTTATGTTTTGCCTTATCCAGAATTAAATCAATTAATTTCCGCCCAGTTTTAGGATCATCTTTCTGCATGATTTTAGCAGTTATTTCTACCAGATAAGAATCAAATTCCTGGTTCCATTTGGCAAAAATATTTCCCATTTCCACCGGTTTTAACTGCATCACCTTACGCATGTAGTCATATATCTCGGCCAGTACCTCCATAATACCATACTCAATTCCATTATGAATCATTTTCACATAATGTCCGGCTGACCGGGGACCTAAGTAGCTGACACAGGCCCCTTTTTCGGTGCTGGCAGCTGCATTTTCCATGATATCAGAAACCTCTGCATATGCGTTTTCATTGCCGCCCGGCATAATGGAAGGACCGTGAAGAGCACCATATTCACCACCGCTGATTCCTACTCCTAGATATCGGATTCCTTTTTCATTGAGATTTTTTAACCTCCTATTGGTATCCTCAAAATGAGAATTTCCACCATCTATAATAATGTCATCTTCTTCTAAATAGGGCAGTAGACTGTCAATAACTAAGTCTACAGGTTTACCGGCCTTAATCATCAGCATTATTTTACGAGGCTTTTTAAGAGAACTTACAAATTCTTCAAGTTCATAGGTGGCTTTAACATTTTGATTTTGTACTTTATTTTCCATAAAATTTCTAATTTTACTTTTTGTACGATTATAAACTGCAATAGAATGATTGCGAGCAATATTTAGAGTCAAATTTTGACCCATGACTGAAAGCCCAATCAATCCAATTTCATATTTCTTCATTAATAATTACCTCCTTAATAACAAAACTTAAAAAAATAATTTATTTAAATAATTTGAGCATAGTTTCAATTTCTCCAGGCTCAAATAAATAAGCCCTACCTGGTAAACCATCACTATCTGCAATTTTTAGAAGAGAAAGTAATAAAATATACTTTCCTGAGGGAACTTTTTTTAATCGCAGTCCTTCTAAAATCATGATTTTTTCTCCCAGGAGTTTTTTATGGGTTGGATGTTCTGATTGAGCTCGTTCTATTCCATTTGTGTCAATACCTACTCCCTTTATTTTTTTGGTTGCCAGATATTTAGCACCACTTTCTGCCAGATAGATAAATTTCTCAGGAGTTTTTTCCAGAAAACCAGGTTCGGAGTTGCGTGTTTTTAAAATTAAAAATGAGTTTTCTTCAATATTATATTCTTTTAGATCTGCTGCCGTGATTTTTTCATTAAGCTGAGTTAAGTCCAGCAGTTGAGCCTGATAAAATGGATTTTCAGCAAAAAACAAATTGGCATTTTCTCCATCCTGCAGCATATGCAGTGGCGCATCTACATGAGTTCCAGTATGGACATTCATCTGTAATTCAGATTCGTGTGCATCTCCTCCGGAAAAACCCCTGACAGTTTTGAGACGGGGTCTAATTTCGTCTTTACCTTTATAAACCAGCATATTTTTTCTAATTGTCATTGAAATATCATACATAAAAATTCCCCCTTAAATAATTTACAACCGTTAATATTAAATTATATCTATATCTTTTACGACAATTCTTTGTCCAGCCATTTTCTTCCATCTGCTTCCAGCAGCCGGTCAGCTGCTTCAGGACCTTCGCTTAAGGCTGGGTAATTATGGAGTTCAATATTTTCTTCTTCACATTTTTGTTGAATCTTGTCTATAAACTTCCAGGAATATGAAACTTCCTCCCAGCTTGTGAAGAGAGTTTTATCCCCCTCGATCATATCATAGATTAGACCTTCATAATTTTCAGGAGAGTTAAAGAACTGTTGGCAGCTCTGACAGAATTCCATTTTAACAGGAATAATTTTGTTATTGCTTGCCGGTTTACGAGTATTAAACCTGAGTGAGACACCTTCTTCAGGTTGGATTTTAATTAGCAAAAGATTGCTGTCCAATTTCTGATTTTGAAGATAAGAAGAATGAAAATTATCTTTAAATTCAACTGCAATTGCAGCCTCTTTTTTATTCAATCTCTTACCTGATTTAAGATAGATAGGTACATTTCGCCAGCGGTCATTATTTAAAAACAGTTTAAGTGCCATAAAAGTAGCGGTCTGAGATTCAGAATTAATCTGTTTTTCTTGGCGATAAGCTTTGATTTTTTCTCCATTAACAGTATTTGAGTCATACTGGCCTCGGACAATATGTTTGTCTATATCGCTTAAATCATTGTCAGCCAGTTCTTTGAAAACCTCTACTTTTTTATCTGAGATTTCCTGAGCACTTAAATTAGCTGGTTCTTCCATAGCAATTAAGGATAATACCTGTAGAATATGGTTCTGGAACATATCTTTAATTACTCCTGTATCATCATAGTATTTGCCGCGGTCTTTAACTCCTTCTGATTCATTTAAATAAATTTGTATATTATCAATATGCTCTCTATTCCAGAGAGCTCTAAAAATTGGATTGCTTAATCTGATAACCATTATATTCTGGATCATTTCTTTGCCCAGATAATGGTCTATTCTAAAGATATTTTTTTCAGAAAAAATATCATTTAGAGTATTATTTAACTTTTTGGCTGATTCAAAATCATGTCCAAATGGTTTTTCAATGACCAGTCTCGAATCACTGTGTTCAAAACCAGCATTTAATAAGTTAAATTCCTTTAGTTTTTTTGCGATTTCAGCAAAAAACTTAGGCGCAGTAGCCAGATAAAAAATTCGATTGGAAATTTTGTCTTCTTTAGACTTCTGTAAAAGTCTTTTTCTAAGTCTTTCAAAGTCATTATTTTCCTTAAAGGAAAGTTGAAAATATTCTATATGATCTGTCAGGGACTGCCAGGTTCTGTTATCAATTTTCTCCTTCTTGTTTTCAATTGAAGAATATAAATTATTAAGATATTCATTTTTATTATCATAGCGGCGGCCGGTAGCGATTATTGTATAATGATCTGGTAAAATATCTTTGGCTGCTAAGTTATAAAAAGCAGGGATAATTTTATTATGTGCCAGATCACCAGTACCACCAAATAATATAAATTGAAAATTGTCTTCAATATTTTTATCTTCAGGGCTTCTATATAGTCTATCTGCTGTTTTGTTCATTGAAAGCACCTCCCATAACTATAATAAACTTAACACAGTGATCTAATTATTACTGTAAATAGATTAACATTTTAAAATCCCAGCTCTTCTCCAACTAAGATAACTTTAATTCTTCCTTCATGGCGAGAACGACGGGTAATAACAGTTTGACAGCAGATAGTATCTTCAATCTGGCAGCTGCTGCAGTGGCCAGTTTTAGCACAGGGAGTTTTTTGATCAAGTCTAACTGAGTTTGCAGGTGCTGCCTGATTACGAACTCTTTTAACTGCACTTTCCTCATCTGCGGTAACTTTATTCATGCCTGCTACAATAATTACATTTTTTGGTCCATAAATTAAAGCTGCCAGGCGATTGCCGTTGCCATCAACATTTACTAGCTTTCCTGACTGAGTAATTGCATTAGAACTCATTAAATAATATTCTGCACTTAGTGCCTGATGATAGATTTTATCTTTTTCAGTTGAATTTTGGGCAGTCGATCTATCCAGCAAATTATAGTTACCAGATTTCAAATCACTAAAAATTCCAATTTCCTTTAGAGTCATTGAGCCTCCCCAGGAAACAGAAGAATTTTCTTGAATTAGGTTAAGAATTTTTTCTCTGGCTGCTTTTGAATTTTCTACATAAAAACCTTCAATATTTCTCTTTTTAAAATTATTAATAATATTCTCTGCTTTAATTTTGTAGTAGTCTTTCTTAATAGTCATCATAATTCTCCTTTCAAAATTTATTCTCTCACTAGTAATAATTGTACAAAAGTACTCAAATTACCTTCTTTATTTAATTAATTACTCAAAATAGTGGAAAAACAGCATAAAATCTGCTATTATTAAACTACTAACACTGTTAAATTTGAATTAATGGTAGAGGAGTTGATATTATGAGCAGTGTGAACGCTGCAATGCAGAATCAGATAGCAAGTATTCAGCAGGCTTTAAGTATTTCTGGCATGCAGAAGGCTATGGGTCAGAGTGCTGATCAGGTTTCTAAACTGGTTGAAGGTATGAAAGAAACTTCACAGGCGGTACAGCAGGCCAGAGCCGCAGGGCCAGGTAGAGGTCAAAATATTAATCTGATGGCATAGTTTTAAGATTTAAACTTAAAGATTAAAGGCCTTTAAAAGGGCCTTTTTTTATGTGTTATTTATAGTTTTTTCAATTTTTAGATAGATGAATAAATTTGTGGGGTGACAAATATTGTTTGCTCAAAAAAATAGGATTTTAATAATTTTTATTTTAATATTTATTACTTTTTTAAATTTGCCGGCAGCGGCAGAAAATATTGATCAGCAGGAAGACCAGAAAAATGAGCAGGAAATTACTATAGCATATGTTCCAAGATCACTGGATAATCCAATTTTTCTTGATGCCTATGAGCATGCTCAGGAGAAAGCAATTGATCTGGGGATTAATCTTGAATGGGTGGCTCCTTTTGCTTATGATGCGGAAGAGCAGATAAATATTATTGAAAGTCTAATTGCCAGGAAAGTGGATGGAATGGTAATTAGTGTTAATAATACACCTGAATATATTAATGTAATTAATAAGGCAGTCGAGGCAGGAATAGCAGTCGCAACTTTTGATGCTGATGCTCCTGATAGCAAAAGACTTTTTCACATAGGTATTAATAATTATAAAGCTGGCAGAGTGACTGCAGAAGGACTGCTTGATGTCTTAAAAAATAATAATATTGATTACAGGCAGCAGGGAAAACATCTAAATACAATGATTATGACAGGAGTCAGAGGGGCTTTAAATCTAGATAGTAGAATCGAAGGCTTTCTGGATAGGGTAGAAAATACCAATATAAGAGTTAAAGATATAATTGAAAATCAGGATAGTGTCAATCTTTCTGTGGAATTACTGGAGCAGTATTTACAGCAAAATCCGGATATTGATATTATATTTTTTGTGGGAGGCTGGCCCTTTTATGTTCCTGCAGAAGCTTTACCTAATTTTCAACAGTGGGCAGAAGATGGAGGTATTGCAGTTGGGATAGATATTTTTTATGATGCTCTATTATTACAGCAAAGAGGTCTGCTGCAGTACTTAGTGGGACAGGATATGGCAACTATGGGCTCTAAAGGTTTATCAACATTGTATAATTATATAATGTATGATGCCCTTCCCCAGGAATATATTGAAACCGGGGTAGAAGTTGCTAATGAACAAAATTTAGAGAGGCTTCTCCAGACTCATCGCCCCTGGAGAGTAAAATAAGGTGGGAATTAATGTTTAATAAATTTTTCAAAAAATTATTTAATAGAATAGAAATCCATACCATTAGAACTAAATTAATTATTTCTTTTTTGATAATTGGTCTGCTGCCCATTTTATTATCCGGGCTGCTTTCTTTTAATATTTATCGAGGTGCGATTAATGATCGCATTAGTGATTACTCACAGGAAATGGTAAACAGGATGGAAAGAGATCTGGAGGATTATGTTAGTGAAATAGAAACTTTTTTAAGTAGAGAACAGGATTTTTATATTAATCAGTTTATCAAGCTTACCCAGGCAAATGATTTTAGAAATAATAGAAAATATGCTTTTCGAATCTGGGAGGATTTTAATAATTTAAAACAGATGAAACCCGGCCTGGAAGATATTGCAATTACTTTTCAGGACGGCCGCAGAATCAGCAGCTATGGTACCTTTAGTATAGATATAAATGAATTTAAAAACAGGATGTATTCAAATTTAAGTGGAGATATATTTTTCACACCACCCTATAGCAATTATCTGCAAAAGGAAGTAATTACAATAGTTAGTTCATATTATCCAGAAATCGCGGAAGAAAATGTATTAATTTCTGCTGATATTGATCTGGATGTACTGGCAAATTTGACAGATTTTAATCTGGGAGAAAAGAGCTATTTTTTAATTGCTGATCAAAATGGTGATATTGTCTATCATCCTGATCAGGAAAAGATTGGCAAGCGGAGTTTGCTTTATAGTGACGGTTTTCCTAATCGCAAAGTAAATTTAAATGGAGAACAGTATATTCTAACTTCCACTTTTTCTAAATCTACTGGCTGGTATATAATCAGTATGGCTTCGGCTGATGAAGTAGAGGCAGAATTGAATTATATTACTGATATTACAGTATATTTAACTTTAGTAGTACTTTTGATTATTATTTTGCTGACTGTTTATCTTTCTTATTCTCTTTCGAAACCAATTCAAAAACTGCAGGAATTAACACATCGTGCTTCTGAAAATGATCTTTCAGTAAAAATTGATATCAGTGGTAATGATGAGATTGCTGAGCTCGGTCAGAGTTTTAATAAGATGATCAGGCGAATAAATAAGTTAATGGAACAGAATGTTAGAGAACAGAAGCTTTTGAGAAAACTGGAAATGGAAAGTCTGGATAATCAGATCAAACCTCACTTTATATATAATACACTTGATTTAATTATTGGTCTGCTGGAAAATAAAGATTTTGATAGAGCAACTCATATGGTGGAAGCTCTGGGTAAATTCTTTCGTTTAAGTTTAAGCCACGGTAAGGAAATGGTCTTAATCAGAAATGAAATTAAACATGTAAAAAATTATTTGTTTATTCAGCAGTTTAGACATGGAGAAGAATATGAATATATAATTGACATTGAGGATTTTGAAATAATGGAAAAACATATTCCTAAACTAATACTGCAGCCAATAGTAGAAAATGCTATTTATCACGGTTTATTACCGGCCGAAAAAAATGGCCTGGTAATCGTTAAAGGTTATCGGAAAAATAAAAATATATATTTTAAAATTGCGGATAATGGGGTCGGGATCCCAACTGCCAAAGTGAGGGAAATTAATAAAATATTAACTGGTGAATTAAAAACTGATGATCAGAAAAAATATTTTGGTCTTCGTAATGTGGATCAGCGTTTAAAATTAATGTATGGTGGTAGTTCAGGTCTTACTGTGGAAAGTATTGAAGGTGAAAAAACAACGGTCATTATTAGGATTGATCAGAGGGGAGGAAAGTAATTTGGAATTTAAATTACTGCTGGTTGATGATGAAAAACCGATTAGAAAAAAATTAATTAATAATACAGACTGGGCCGGAGAGGGCTATCAAATATTTGCTGCTGCTAATGGCAGGGAAGCTTTAGATATTATTAAAGAAAAAGGAATAGATATTCTGGTTACTGATATTCAGATGCCTAAATTAAGTGGAATGAATTTAATTGAAGAAGCCAGAAAAAATAGTTCTCATTTAAAAGTAATTGTTATTTCAGGTTTTGCAGAATTTGAATACGCTCAAAAATCGATTCGTTTTGGGGTTAATGATTATTTATTAAAGCCTTTTCGTTCAAAAAAATTATTAGAGGTGGTTAATAAAGCTAGAGATGAGCTCATTAAGGAAAAAAATGATGAGCAGAGGCTTGCTGTTTTAAGAGGAGAAATATCCAGTTATATTAATGATCATAAACTTAACACAATCTATAACTGGTTAATTGATGATCAATTTTTTCAGCATCAGTCTTTAATAATGGACCGCATTGATTTAAACGCTGTTTTAAAAAGAGGTAGTAGAGATGATATTTTAAAAACCGTAAATAAAATTATTGAGGAACTAAAAAGTGTAAAACTTAACAAAGAAAAATTATATGTGGTATTAAATAATCTGATTTTAGAAAGCTTTAAAATTATTAAAGATCTGGATTATGAAGCGGAAGATTTGATGGAGATTATTAACAAGAAGAGAATTGAGGCTTTAGATTATAATGATTTAAAAGAAATTGAAATTTTGCTAAAAGAGTTTCTGTTGAGATTACATGATTTAATTTCTTTTAGTCCGGGAGAAAAAAATGCTGAAATTATTAGTGAGATGAAAGAATATATAGCAGCCAATTATCAGGATGGGATCACCTTAAGTGAGATGGCCCGCAAATTTAATTTAAGCACCGGTCATTTAAGTAATCTTTTTCATGAGGAAACGGGAGAAAGTTTTAGTGATTATCTTAATATGATCAGATTAAATAAAGCAAAAGAACTTTTAAAAACAACTGATGATAAAATTTATCAGATTGCCGATCAACTGGGGTTTAATGACGCCTACTATTTCAGTTCCTGGTTTAAAAAACTGGTCGGAGCCTCTCCCACAACATATCGAGATAACATTAATCTTTTGTAATAAACGTATTTTTGGTAATTACTGAAAATATAATCAAGAAATAATTAGAGTCCTCAGCTGGAATTTTAGCTGGGGACTTTCTCTATTTTATAAATTCTTGTCATATTTTTATTTTAATGAATTTAGTAGTATAATAGTTGCTTTTAGAAAAACATTCATATGAGCCTAAATTAATCAATACAAAAAATATTCAAGGGTTTAAAAAAATATTCTATGGTTAATGCTCAGATTATTATATACAATTTAGATAAATCAAATAACTCTTTGAGAATTATAAGCAAATATAAGTTAATAATGGTTCACATTGAGAAAACTATTAGGGGGTTAATAATGAAAAAATTAAGTATTTTGTTGGTAGTAGTTTTACTTGTTTCCTCAATCTCAATGGCGGCTTTTGCTCAGGATGGTGGCGGTTGGTTGGATAATCTTCTTGGTAATAACAAAAAAGAAGATGATGGTCTAATCAAAGTTGGCTTCCTTCTGAAGACAATGCAGGAAGAAAGATATATTAAAGATAGAGATGCTTTTATTGAAAAAGCAGAAGAATTAGGTGCTGATGAGGTAATTTTTGATTCAGCAAACAATGATGAAAATATTCAGCTTTCTAAGTTTGAAAACATGTTAACTCAGGGTGCTGATGTTATAGTGTTACAACCTGTTAATACAGGTACAGCAAGTAATATGGTAAAAATGGCTCATGAGTCTGGAGTTGCAGTAGTTAACTATGACTCTTTAATTATGAATAGTAATGTAGATGTATTTTTAACCCAAAACAGTTGGGCTGTTGGTGAACTGCAGGGTAAAGCAATGGTTGAATGGTTTAAAGAAAATCGTGGTGAAGTCAAAGGTAATGTCGTTTTATTAAGAGGACAGCCTGGTGACTCCAATGCCAATGCTTTTTCTCAGGGAGTTCTGGACACAGTAGCTAAATATGATGGACTTAACTTAGTAGTCGATCAGAGTCATGAAGGTTGGTCTCCAGATCTGGCTATGGCTACAACTGAAAATGCTTTAACAAAATATGATAACAATATTGATGCTGTTGTAGCAAATAATAGTGGTCTTGCTTCCGGTGCTGTAAGAGCTCTCGAAGCTCAGGGTATGGCAGACAGTGATCAAGTTTTTGTTGCCGGGTCTGATGCTGATTTATTAAATATTAGATATATAGCTCAGGGTAAGCAGACTGTTGAGATCTTTAAAAAGATTAAACCTTTAGCTTATAGATCTGCTGAAGTAGCAGTTTCTTTAGCTAAGAATCCTGATAAGCCAATTGATGAAATTGTAAAAATTGATCGCTATGTTGACAATGGTAAGATTGAAGTACCAACTGTAATTACAGAAATTGTAGTTGTTAATAAAGATAATATTATGGATACTGTTGTAGCAGATGGATATCATGAAGCAACAGAAATTTTCAAAGATGAGTAAATATAAGAATATATAAGAACAAATAATATAGCAGTCCCATCCATTAGGATGGGATTGCTCTGTAAATAATCAATTCTGGAGGTAAAATAGATGGCTGAAGTAATTCTGGAAATGAAAAATATTATTAAAGATTTCCCCGGTGTACGAGCTCTAGACAATGTTAATTTTACTTTGGAGCAGGGAGAAGTCCTGGCTCTGGTTGGAGAAAATGGTGCCGGGAAATCAACATTGATGAAGGTTTTGAGTGGTGTCTGGCCCTATCCTACCTATGAAGGAGATATTTATCTTGATGATCAGCTTGTTCGTTTTGACAATACCAGAGAAGCGGAAGAAGCCGGAATCGGAATCATTCATCAGGAATTAAATTTGCTGCCTGACCTATCTGTTGCTGAAAATATATTTTTAGATAGACAACCTTTAAACAAATTTGGTGGAATAAAATGGGAAGAATTATATCATAATGCCGAAAAGGTACTGGCAAGGTTAAACATGGATATTGACCCGAGAATAGAACTTGGAGATTTAACTGTTGGTAAACAGCAGATGGTTGAGATTGCAAAAGCACTTTCCTTAGATACCAGAATTTTAGTTTTTGATGAGCCTACTTCTGCACTAACAGATTCTGAGGTAAATGAACTCTTTACAGTAATTAATGAATTAAGAGCCAGTGGTGTTTCAATAATCTATATATCTCATAAAATGGAAGAAATAGAAGAAATAGCAGATTCCGTTGTTGTTTTAAGAGATGGCTCAACTATTGGTGACAAAATAAATATTGATCAGGTTACTCTGGATGAAATTATTGCCAGAATGGTTGGTCGTGATATTGAAGATCTTTTTCCCAGTCATGATTTTAAACGGGGAGAAAAAACGCTGGAAGCAAAAAATATATCAGTTCCTGATCCTTTTAACCCTGAGAAAAAGCTGGTAGATGATGTTTCATTTTCTGCCCATAAAGGAGAAATTCTTGGTATTTCAGGTTTGATGGGGGCAGGTAGGACTGAGCTTGTAAATGCTATTTTTGGAGTTTATGGAAAAAAGCGAGAAGGAGAAATTTTTCTAAATGGAAAGAAACTGGATATTAAATCTCCTGCTGATGCAATAAACAATGGAATAGCTCTGGTCACTGAAGATAGAAAGGAACTTGGGCTTCTTTTAGATAAGAATTTGGTAATGAATATGACTTTACCTTCAATCAAAAAATTCAGTTCTAAACTGGCAATGGATAAGCATGCCGAAAGGGCTGTAGCTGAAAAATACGTTGATGAACTAAATATTAAGACACCTTCTCTGGATGTATTCGTAGAAAAATTAAGCGGTGGTAATCAGCAAAAAGTAGTTATTGGAAAGTGGCTGATTACAGAATCTGATGTTCTGATTTTAGATGAACCGACCCGGGGAATAGATGTTGGAGCTAAAACTGAGGTTTATAGATTAATGAATCAGCTGGTTGAACAGGGAGTTACAGTAATTATGATTTCTTCTGAGCTGCCAGAAATTATGGGAATGAGTGATCGGATAGTTGTGATGTCTGAAGGTAAAAAGACTGCTGAGTTAGAACGTTCTGAAGCAGATCAGGAAACAATAATGAAATATGCTACTGGTAATAAAGGAGTTGAATAAATTTGAAGAAGTTTATCAAGAATAATGGTACATTTATAGCTTTAATTTTTTTAGTTATTATATTAAGTTTTTTATCACCTTCATTTTTAAGTTCAAGAAACTTAACTAACCTGGTGCGTCAGGTAACAATTAATGGGATTATTGCAGTTGGAATGACTATGGTAATTCTGCTGGCTGGTATTGACCTTTCTGTAGGTTCTGTAGTTGGACTATCCGCTGTAACAGTAACTCTTTTAATGCAGGCTGGATTTGGTATGTGGCTCGCAATTTTAGTTACTCTGATTGGAGTAGGTGGTGTAATTGGATTTTTCAATGGTTTTATGAGTGCAAAGTTTGATATTCACCCCTTTATTATTACTCTGGGTATTATGACTATTGCTAGAGGTTTAAGTCTTGTTTTAACTCAGGGAGTTTCAGTTCCGGTTACTAATTTAACCTTCGCGGAAATAGGTAGTGGATATATTCCTAAATTACCTTCTCTAATTATTTTAGTAGTCGCATTAGTTCTGGGTATTTTTGCTGTATTTAAAACCAGTATTGAGCTAAAAAATGGCGAAAAAGTTAGAAACAAAGCCAGATTAACAGGTGGAATAATTTTAACTATCGCTGGATTTATTGCCGGATTCTTTACCTTTATTGGCTATCAGGGAATTCCGATTCCAGTAGCTATTTTTGCAGTAATTGTAATGGCCGGTATTTATACTCTGCGTAAAACTCGCTTTGGTCGTAAATTATATGCAATTGGTGGGAATGAAAAAGTAGCCTGGCTGTCTGGTATTAATATTTTAAAGTCAAAAACCATGGTATTTGTCATCACAGGTGTTTTAAGTGCTGCTTCCGGTATTTTGCTTGCTTCTCGATTGAATGGTGCATCTCCTAACTTAGGAGACGGTTTTGAGCTTGATGCTATTGCCTCAGTAATTATTGGGGGTACCAGTTTTATGGGTGGTGTTGGAACCATAACCGGAACAGTTATTGGTGCCATAATTATTGGAGTTATCAATAACGGAATGAGTTTACTGGGTATTAATACGTTTTATCAGATGATTGTCAAAGGTTTTATTATAATTCTGGCTGTTATGATTGATGTTTTAAACAGAAGAGAAACAGCATAGAATATAAAACTAAACATAAAAATATAAATTCTGGAGATAGCCCGACTATTACTTTGTGGCTATCTCTTTTTCTTTTCAGATTAATTAATATGTGATAAAATAGTAAAAAAGAGGCAGATATTAAATCTGGAGAGGTTGTTATAATGAATAAAAATAATGCTCATTATCGAGAAGCAATGAAACTTATAAAAAATAATAATGTATCAGATGCCATTGATGAATTAAAATTATGTTTAAAATTTAATTCCAAGAGTGTATCTGCTCTTAATTTACTTGGTCTGGCCTATTATCTTAAATGCAGGTTTGATAAAGCAGAAAAAACATGGCGGAAAAGTCTGTCTCTGCAAAAAGATAAAAATAAAGCCAGAGATTATCTGGAATTAATTACTAAACAGGATTTTAAAGAGATTAGAAAAGAATATAAGGAGATTCTTTTTAATGATGAAACAGAAAAGAACAGGAAGATTAAATTTTTAAAAAGATTAATTGAAGAATATGATGAATTAATTGAACCTTATGTTATTCTTGGACTTTTATATAAAAAAGAAGAAAATTACGAAGAAGCTTTAAAATATTTTTATCAGGCATATGAGCTGGATAGTGGTAATCAGAATATAAAAAATTATATTATGCAGTGTGAAAAAGAAGATAAAAATAGCAGTGCATTTAATTTTAAATCAAAGACAAATAAAAAGAGTGCTTTAATTGCAGGAGTAATTGCTTTAGCTTTATTTGCAATTTTTCTAAATTTAAGTGGAGTCAGTCCTTTAAATTGGATTGGAAATAACCTTCAGGGATTTGAATTTGCAAATTCCGCTAAAGAAGAGGAAAGTGAAAATCCGGCTTTAAGTCAGAATTTATCTGGAGAGGTTAATTCATCCCCGAAAAAGATAAAAACTTCAGAAGAGAGTAATTCTTCGCCGGATAATGGTTCTAATGAAGCAAGCAAGTTAGAACAAAATAAAAAAGAGCAGGTAAAGACAGGCAGCACCAGTATTTTAACCAAAAATAAGCTGCTTGATTATCAGAAAGATTCTCCGTTGATTTCCTTAGAAAATATTAGAGAATTAAAAGAAAAAGAAAGAGAAAAAAATAGACTGGAAGCAGCAAATACATTTTTGGAAGATGGAACTGAACAGCAGCTGTTTAATTTGGGAATGGATTATTTTTCCCGTCAGGACTATCAGGATGCAATTGATATATTTAATAGTATATATAATTTGACTGAAACAGACTATTTAAGGCGCGAAAGTTTATTTTTACTGGCCCGAAGTCACGAAAAAATAGATAATTATCAGTCTGCAGAGCATTTTTATCGTATTTATTTAAATGAATATAAGGAAAGCAATTATTATGATGAGGCTCTTTATAATCTTGGTTTAATGCTTAATGAGGCCGGGAAAGTAGAAAAAAGCAAAGAGGTATTAAAAAGATTAAGAGAGGAAGAGCCTTACAGCGAGTATAATAACTCACAGGTTTATGAGATTTTAAATTAATAAGCAGAGTTTAAATCGATCCTTCTGGGAAATGGTTATTAAGCTATTTTCCAGAAGGATTTTAGTTTTAATCGATAATTTTAATTCTATAAATTTTGGGCCATAATTTTCCTGTAACCAGAAATGTTTTATTTGTTGAATCATAAGCAATTCCATTTAAGACATTTATTTCGCCTGTATAGTCTGTTTTCAAAATTCCACTCAGATCAAGATATGCTGAAACTTTACCACTTGCAGCATCGATTTTAATAATATAATCTGTTTGCCATATATTTGCATAGATAAAACCATTTTGATATTCTAATTCATTAATGTTTTTTATCAGCCGGTCTTTAGTTCTGACCTTGATTTTTTTGGCTAATTCGAATGTGTCTGGATCTCTAAAATATAGATATTCACTGCCATTGCTCATGATCAGGTATTTTCCGTCATTGGCTAGCCCCCAGCCTTCTCCCGAGTAGTTAATTTTTTTGATTAAATTAAAATTAAGATCATAGACGAAAGCTATATTTTCTTTCCAGCTGAGCTGATAAATTTTATTATTTAAAATAGTAATTCCTTCCCCAAAATAATCCGAACTTAGATTTATTTTATCTAAAATTCGGCCGCTTTTAATTTCGAGCTTTCTTAAACTTGATTTACCATAGAGACCTGTACCTTCATATAAATTGTTATCAAAAATTTCCAGCCCCTGGGTAAATGCTTTTGGATCGTGTCGATAACTTTCTATAACCTGGTAATTTAGTTCTGTTACTGTTTCAGTTTCCAGGGCTGAAACTGGATAAGTAAGTATAAAAAGCAGAATAAGTATTAAAAAGATAATTTTATTTTTCATTTTCAGTCACCTCAAAATTTTTTAATTGCATATTTTATTTATTCGCTATTAATATTTCAAAACCTTTTTTAGATAATAATAACTGGGAGTAAATTGAAGTATAACATATTTAAGTTGCTTTAATCTTATATAAGTGTATTTAATTCAATTTAATATTTAATCCATCATTGCCGATGCTTAAATTAAGAGAGGATGTGATCTAATGCTGCAGAATTTAGATTTGCAGATTGATAGTTATCCATCCAGAAAAGCAATGGGTTTTTATAAATTGAAAGATAGTACAAATAATTTTTCAAAAAAAGGAATGGAAACCGCCAAAAAAGCAGCAGCTTTCTATGCAGCAACCGGTGATAAATTGAGTGATTTTAAAAATTATAAAATCTCAGATCTGGGTGCAGAAATTATGTACAGTGAGCAGAAGGAACTGGTTATAGCTTACAAACCGGGACCAAATATAAATTTCAAGGCTTAAAATATTAGTAAGTTAAAATTGGAGGTATTTAAATGGAAATAATGACCCGTGATTTTGGAAGACTGGAAATAGCAGAGTCAGATATAATTATTTTTAAATCAGGTTTACCTGGTTTTGAGAATTTAGAAGAGTTTGTTTTACTACCGCTGGGGGAAGAATCTCCTTTTATAGTTATGCAGTCAGTTGATAATCCGGATATTGCCTTTGTAACTGTGGAACCAGGGAATTTAATTCAAAATTACGAATTTGAGATCAGCGATAAGACTGAAAAGGAATTAGAAATCAAAAAAGTCTCGGATGTACTGATACTTAACATTATTACTCTAAAGAATGAGATAAAAAAGAGTACTGCCAATCTATCAGCACCAATAGTAATTAACATAGAAGATAAATTGGGAAAACAGGTAATTCTTGATGATAGCCGCTATCAGGTTAGATATAAAATATTTGCTCCTGTAGAAGAGGTGGCAGAATAATGCTGGTATTAACTAGAAAATTAAATGAAAAAATTGTTATTGATGAGAGGATAGAAATTACTGTTGTTGGAATTGAGAATGGTAAAGTACAGCTTGGGATTGAAGCTCCTCAGGAAATTGAAATTATGCGCAAAGAGCTGTTGGAAGATGTTAAAGAAGAGAATAAGAAAGCTGTTAAAAACAAAAAGTTATTGGAAGAATTAAATAATATTAAATTTAAACTCTAGATTTATTGCTATTTTAAGCAAAAAATTATAAAATATGTTTAGGAGGTAATTTTTATGCAGGGAAGAAGCGCCGATCAGTACAAACAGATGCAAATTAAGACAGCAAGTCCGGGTAAGCTTCTGCTGATGCTTTATCAGGGTGCGGTTAAATTTATGAAATTAGCAAAAAAGAATATAAAAGAAGGAAAAATTGAAGAAAGCCATAAAAATATAATTAAGGCGCAAAATATTATTTTAGAATTACAGAGTACTTTGAATAAAGAACAGGGTGGAGAAATCGCTGTTCAGCTCGAAAGTCTCTATGATTTTATCTACAGAGAGTTAATACAGGCTAATCTTAACAAAAATACCAGACACCTTGATAATGTAATTCCTCTGGTAGAAGAATTATTTACTACCTATAAAGAAATTGTAATTAATCAAAATTCTGGCGAAGATAAACGAGTAAATGTTGGTGTTTAGGCTGGAGGTTGATAATGAAAGATTTATTTAAATTATATCAAAAGTTAAAATCACTGACTAAAGCAGAGGCAGATCTGATTGAAGCTGGTGATTTTGATATTTTACAAGAAAAATTAGCTAGTAAAAATGAGGTCATTGCAGAGATTGATAAGGTTGAGCAGGAAGATTACTTTGCTCAGCTTGCTTTATCTTTAACTAAAGATGAACTGCAGCAGAAAAAAACTAAACTTCATAATTTATTAAAGGAGATAGCTGAACTTCAGGCTCAAAATATGCAGGAACTGGAAGAGAAAAAGAAAGAAAATAAAGAAAGAATGATTTCTCTATACAGTCGGGAGAAGAGTATTAAAGGCTATCTCAATTCTGATAAATATGAGGCAAAGTTTTTTGATCAAAAAAGTTAATAATTTTAATAATTAAAATCAGGGGGGAAGTTAATGCAGGATAATGGTTATTTAGATATGTTTTTTGATGAGGCAAAAGAATATGTTGAAACCCTTAACAACGGTATCTTAACCCTCGAAAATAATCCCGGGGATAAAGAAACTATAGATGCAGTATTTAGAGCAGCACATTCTCTTAAGGGGATGGCTGCGACTATGGGGTTTGAAAATTTAACCGAGCTGACTCATAAGATGGAAAACATGCTTGATCGAGTTAGAGAGGGTAAACTGGAAGTTAGAACAGATTTTATAGATCTTTTATTACAGGGACTTGACAATATTCAGTTTCTGGTAGAAAAAATTAGAGAAAATGAAGGTGAAGAACCTGATGGCATTAATTTAGAAGGCTTTATTAAGGAACTCGCCAGTTATGGACAGTCAGCTTCGTCTTCTGAATCTGATGCTGGAACAGCTGGTTTGGATGCTGATGAAGAAAGTGATTTTAGAGTTGGACTTAACCAGCAGGAAAAAAAGGAACTTGAAAGCCAGAAGAAAGACAAAGAAAGAATTTATCATTTAAAAGTTGTTTTAGATGATCAGGATTTTCAGAGTGTACGTGCTTTTATGGTTCTTAAAAAAATTGAAGAGATTGGAACATTATTTAAATCTGTACCTGCAAAAGAGGAAATCGAAGATTCTGAAGAGTCAATTTCTGAGCTTGATATTTATGCTTTAAGCTGGCTGCCGACAGATGAATTTAAAGAAGAACTGGCTGAAGTTTCTGGAGCGGAAGTTCTCAATTTTGATGAGATTGAAAACTTAGAACTGGATAAAGAAAGTGCGGCAGATGAACAGGGAAGTCTGCATGCTGAGCATAAGGTTAATTCTTTTCAGAGTAGTTCTACAGTTAGAGTTGATATTTCTAAACTTGATACTTTAATGAATATGGTCGGGGAACTTTTAATTAATAAGACCCGGCTGCAGTCACTTGATATTCAAAAATCAAAATTTAATGAGATTATTCCTCAGCTGGATAGAGTGACAATGGAGCTGCATCATATAGTAATGCAGATTAGAATGGTTCCAGTAGGTGTAATGTTCAGTAGATTTCCAAGAATGATTAGAGATCTTTCTAATAAAATGGAAAAAGAAATTGATTTTGTTATGGAAGGTCAGGAAACTGAACTGGATCGTTCGATAATCGATGAATTATCAGATCCGCTTACTCATTTACTGCGAAATGCCATTGATCATGGAATTGAAAAGCCTGAAGCCAGAAAAGCTAAAGGCAAAAATGAGGAAGGTCGAATAGAGCTTAGAGCCTATCAAAAAGGCAGCGAAATCATCATAGAAGTTAAAGATGATGGAGCGGGTATTGATGCTGAAAAAATTGGACGTAAGGCCATAGAAAAGGGAATAGTGACTGAAGAAGAACTGGAACAGATGGAGAGAAGAGATATTCTTGATTTTGTCTTCCATCCTGGTTTTAGTACTGCTGCTGAAGTTACAGATGTGTCTGGCCGTGGTGTTGGGATGGATATAGTTCGTAATGTAGTTAAAAAACTTGATGGACAAATTAGTATTGAATCTGAACTGGGTCAGGGAAGTACATTTACAATTTCTCTCCCTCTAACTCTTGCAATAACTCAGGCGCTGATGATTACAGTAGATGGAGACACTTTTGCAATTCCTCTGAATGCTGTAAGTGAGACACTTACAATTAGCCCGGAAAATATTAAAAAGGTAAGAGGTAAGGATGTAATTGTATTAAGAGAAAATACAATTCCACTTGTTTCGGCTGCCGAAATTTTTGGTCATGAAAGCCTTGATTCATTTAAAAAATCAGAGTCTGACCTTTCGGTAGTGATTTTAAAAAGTGGTGATCGTTTTATTGGTCTCATTGTAGAGGAACTATTAAACCAGCAGGAGATTGTAATTAAATCTCTAGGTAATTATCTGCAGGATACTGAGTATATCAGTGGTGCGACAATTATTGGTGATGGTGATGTTGCTCTAATTATTGATGTAAGAGATATTGTTGCTTAAATATAAAAATAGGGGAGATAAAAAGATGGACCTTAGTATCGATAAAATTAACTGGCAGAGTATCAGAACAAAATTAATAATAATTATAAGTATTTTAGTTTTAGCCTTAATTTTACTTTCTTCAGTTTTTACTTATTTTCAGTCGAGGAGTATTCTGGAGGAAAGTATTTATCAGTCAGCTTTAGACAAAGTTCGTAATAATGCCAGACAGCTGGATATGGTTATTGATCAGAGCATAAGTTCAGTCAAAAATCTGGACCACAGTTGGTTTGACAGCCGCACAACTTTGGATACCGAACTGGCAAGACAGCTTTATTTTAATATGGGTAATAATGAACATTTTGCAACTATAGTGGAAGAACACCCTTATCTATCTTCACTTTTTTTAATTGATTTAAATGGACAGATGAGTACAACTTATTCTGACGAAGAAATAAATGTATCAGAAATGGATTTTTTTAAGAGAGCTCTAGAAAGTAAAGAAACTTTTATTAGTGATCCGGTGCAGACCCCGGGGGCTGAAGAACAATCAGTTTTAATAATCGAGCCCTACTTTGTAGGCGAAAATTTAACCATGATTTTTGGGGGATCAATTCCTCTTTCTGTATTTAATCAGATGAGTACTTCAATGAATATAAATGGTGAGGGATCTGGTTTTATAATTAATGAAAATAACCATGTGATTGCTCATGAAAATCCTGAATATCAGGGAAACCAGTCGATACTTGAAGCCGGTGGACCGGAGATGAAAGTTTTATTTGAGCAAATGCATTCAGATGCCAGTGAGATAGAATTCTATGATCTGCTGGGAGCTGAACGTGGAGTTGCTTTTGCTCCCTTAAAATCTGCCAACTGGGCACTTGCAATTCAGGCAAAAAATGCTAATGTTATGGCTCCAATTACCACAATGCGCTATATGAGTTTATTAATTGGCATTATTGCAGTGATTATCGGAATTGTGGTTGCTTATTATATTGCGGGGTATATTGCAAAACCAATCTTAAAACTACGTGATTCTGCAAATGTAATAGCCGGTGGAGATTTAACAGAAACTGTTAATATTGATAACAAAGATGAAATTGGCGAACTTGCAGATGCCTTTAATCAAATGGTAGCAAACATTAAAAAACTGGTTATAAACATTAATGATTCTGCTTTAAAAACTGATCAGACAGGTGAGGAGTTAAAAGCAACCGCTGCTCAAACTTCTGAGTCTATTGATAATGTTGCTGCTACAGTAGAAGAATTTTCTGCTTCAATTGAGGAAGTGGCTGCTTCAGCAGAGGAATTTGCTTCTTCAAGCACTGAGATTAACGAAAATGTTCAGGGGATTACTGATTATACTGATCAGGTTAATGATCTGGCAGAAAATGGTCTGGTAGAGATGCAGAAAACAGAAAAAGAGATGGAAGAGGTAATGGAAGTCTCTGCTGAATCAATTGATAAAATTAATAACCTTAATGAGTCTGCCGGGAAAATTAATGGGATTGTTAATATGATTTCTTCAATTGCAGAACAGACAAATCTGTTGGCTTTAAATGCTGCTATTGAGGCTGCTCGAGCAGGAGAAGCCGGGCGAGGATTTGCAGTAGTGGCAGACGAAATTAGAGAATTAGCTGAAGAAACTAAGGGATCAACCGATGAGATTAAAGGCCTAGTTGATAACCTGCAGGATGAAATAAAGGCTACAGTTGGTGTTATCAATAATACCAATGACCAGATTAAAACAGGAGCAAATTCTGTTTCTGAAACTGGTAAAACCTTCAACAATATTACTGATAAAATTAAGGATGTTGTTGCTCAGGTTAAAGAAACAGCTGCCTCTGTTAACGAGCTTTCAAAAGGAAGTCAGGATATTTCTAAAGTTACAGAAGAGCAGGCAGTTAATAGTGATCAGATTTCCGATTCTGTTCAGCAACAATCAGAGTCGATGGAAAATCTTAACCAGGCAGTTGATAGTCTGACTGAGATGACAGTTGAATTAAAAGAATTAGTTGGAGAATTTAAAATTTCATAAATGGGGTGTGATTATGGAGACAGCTCAAGAACGCGTAGATTTAGAAAATGCTAAAAATAATAAAAAAAGCGGTCAGGCTCAATATGTAGTTTTTAATATTGGAGAAGAAGAATACGGGATAGAAATAGAATATACTCGAGAAATTATCAAATCTGCTCAAATAACAAATGTTCCCAATACGGATGAACATGTTGTAGGTGTTATTAATTTGAGGGGGATAATTGTTCCAGTTGTTGATCTGCACAGCCGCTTTGAAATAGATCAGGATAGTGGAGATTTTGAAAAAGATGAACAGCGAACTATTACCGTGGAAGTTAACGATATGTTGCTGGGAATCCAGGTAGATCATATTGAAGGTATTGTCTGGTTAGAAGAAGATAGTATTACTCCGGCTCCTGATGTGGAAAGTGGATTGCGTCAGGATTACCTGCGCGGGGTCTGCGCTCGTGATGAGGATCATCTTTTGATTCTGCTGGACTTAGAAAAAACACTTTTTACCCAATAAGTTATCAAGAGCTTTCCTTTGCTAAATTTTTAGCTGATAAATGAAGCAGAGGAAAGTTTTATTCTGAAAAAAGGTTTTATAAATGTACAGGAGGTGATGGTGTTGGAGCTTAAAGAAATAACCCGGGATAAAAAACAGTATGTTATTTTTTATCTGGCAGACAAAAAATTTGGAGTAAATATCAATCAAACAAAAGAAATCCTTTCTAATACAGAAATGACCTTTGTTCCTGATAGTCCAGATTTTATCAGCGGAATAATTAATTTAAGGGGAGCTGTTGTTCCGGTTGTTGATTTAAAGTTGCGTCTTAATATTGAAGGGCAGAAAAAAAATAGAGAAGAGAAAATAATAATTGTAGAGCTGGATGGTTTAACTGCGGGGATGATGGTTGATGATGTTAAAGAAATTGAGCCTTTAACCAGAGAAAATATTGTAAACCTTCCTGATTTAGCCAGAAAAGTAGATAGTGATTATATTGAGGGAGTTGGTAGAGCTGATAAAGATGGTGAGCTTCTCCTGCTTCTTGACCTAAAAAATGTTTTAAGTAATCGCGAAATAGAAGAACTAAAAAAAGTCGATAGTTAAAATAAATAATGCCAGGAGGAGGAGTTTATGGAATTAGATAGGACCAAAAAAGATATACTTAAAGAAGTAGCAAATATCGGGGCGGGAAACGCAGCCACTGCTTTTTCAGGGATGATTGGTCATGAAATAAATATGACTGTTCCTAAAGTGGAGTTAATTGATATCCAGGATTTACCTGCAATTACCGGTGATGAAGAAGAATATATTGCCTGTATTATGATTAATTTTTCTGGAGAAATATCGGGTAAAATTTTACTTGTAGTTGATATGGAAAATGTTGAAAAAATGTTAAAATTAATTTTTTCTACGGATGATCTTCCCGGAAAAGAAATGCAGAATTCTGCTCTTAATGAATTGGGAAATATACTAAGTGGAGCTTATTTAAAAGCAATCAATGATTTTACTGATTTAGACCTTGATCAAAGTGTACCAGCGATGGCTTACGACATGGCTGGAGCTGTTTTAAGTTCTTCTGTTATTGATTACAGTCAGACTGAAGATTTTATTTTGCTTCTGGAAACAGAATTTGTTGCTGGTAAAGAGAAATTGGAACTCTTTTATTTTTTCATTCCGGAAAAAGATTCCCTGGATTTTCTTTTTCAGCGACTGGCAGGTGGTAGTTTTGCCTAGTTCGGATCTGGTAGCAGAAAAAATGGTTGTTAAAATGGCAGATCATGCCATAGGTGATGAAAATACAGTTTTAGCAACTCTGGGACTTGGCTCCTGTATTGGAATTGCGCTTTATGATAAATTTTCTAAGGTAGGGGGACTTGTCCATATTATGCTGCCTGAAAATCCAGGGGGCAAAAAAACTGTAAAATATGCAGATACAGGGATTCCTTTTTTGATTGAGGAAATGGAGGCTGCAGGTGCCAAAAAAAGGCGGCTTTCAGCTAAGATTGTAGGTGGGGCAGGAATGTTTAAGTCGGAAAGTGGAGACTCAGTAATGAAGATTGGTGAAAGAAATATTGAAGCAGTTAAAGAAGTTTTAAAAAATGAGGGAATAAAAGTTATAGGTAGTGATGTTGGCAAAGATTATGGACGTTCAATGTATTTTTATCCTGATGATGGTCGAGTTGAAGTTAAATCATTCAGCAGAGACTTGATTACCATATAAATTTATTATATAGTAATAGATGGAAAAAAGACATTATTAGTATTTTTAGATAAATTATTTTTTTACTATTGTAAACAAGAATCATTTCTGTTATTATATAATATAACAGTAGATATAATCTAGAGGAGGTAATTTTTAAATGCCTAGGGTGTTAATTGTTGATGATGCAGCATTTATGAGATTAAATTTAAAAAATATATTAAAAGATGAATTTGAAATAGCCGGTGAAGCCGAAAATGGAAAAGAAGCAGTTGAATTATACCAGGAATTAAATCCCGATATAGTTACTATGGATATTACAATGCCAGTTATGGATGGACTGGAAGCTATTAAAGCAATTCAGGATATAGATCCCAGTGCTCAGATTGTTGTTTGTAGTGCTATGGGTCAGCAAAAAATTGTTATTCAGGCGATTGAAATGGGAGCAAAAGATTTTATTGTCAAACCATTTAAAAAAGATAGGGTAATGGAATCGCTTAAAAAGCTGCTGTAATATTGAATTATAATATTTAATAAATCTTTGATTATATTTATTTTTAATATATTTAAATATAAATTATTTTTTTAAAAAATTAATATATGTATTTAAAATATTAGCAAAATTAGCGAAAGCTAATGACGCAAAGTTATGGGTCTAAGATATTTTGTATTATGATTGCCAGACTGCACATTCAAAAATCTATAGCTGTGACTGTAGATTTTTTTGCTTGAAAGGGGTTTAAATATATGGACAATTTAGAAATTATAACCAGAGCACTTAATGGTTCTGCTCGGAGAGGTGAATTAATTGCTAATAATCTGGCAAATGTGAGCACCCCGGGCTACAAAAGACAGGATATTGATTTTAAAACTGCCTTGAAAAAGGAAATAAATTCTTCTAATTCTATTAGTCTGAAAACTACTCAGAGTAACCATATAGCTTTTAGTAAACAATATACTTCTGTTCGCAGCGGTCAGAATAATAGGAATAGTAGAAATGACGAAAATAGTGTGGATGTTGAGGTTGAGATGGCAGAACTGGCAAAAAATAGTATTTATTATAATGTAATGTCAAATAGAGCTGCCGGACATTTTTCCACCTTAAACCAGGTTATCCAGCAGGGAGGTAAATAATAATGTTTAAAGGAATAGATATTAGTGCTTCCGGTTTAACTGCTCAGAGATTAAGAATGGATACCATATCATCAAATATTTCTAATGCGGAAACAACCAGGGATGAAGATGGCAATACCTACAGACGAAAAGTTCCGATTTTTAGACAAAAAATAGAAAATCAGATGGAAGTTGGAATTGATTCTGATAATCTTAAATCGGCTGGAGTAGAAGTTGCAGAAATTGCAGAAGATCAATCTCCATTTCGCCTTGAGTATCGTCCTGAGCACCCTGATGCAAATGAGGACGGTTATGTAGAGCTTCCTAATATTAGTATTATGACCGAAATGGTTAATATGATAGATGCAACAAGAGCCTATGAGGCAAACATTCAGGCAATTTCTAATTATAAGAGTATGGCAAATAGTGCTTTAAATATTAGTACTTAATTAAGGAGGGAAGAAAATGGAGATTAATCCAGTTAAATTTCAGAGTGGATTTGAAAACTTTTCTCTTGAAAATGAGAATAAAAACAAAAAAACCGAAGCTTTTTCGGATTTGTTTAGAGAAAAAATGAACGAAGTTAATCAGCTGCAAAAAGATTCGCAGGCTATGACAGCCAGTTTTGCTGCTGGAGAAACAGACAATATACATGATGTGATGATTGCTGCCGAGAAAGCTAAGGTAGCAGTTAATCTGACAACTGCAGTTCAGACCAAAGTGATTGATGCATATAATGAAATTATGCGTCTGCAGGTATAGTATAAGATGGTAAAACAAAGAGTATTTATGGAAGAGGTATAGTGATGGCCGAATTTTTCGCAAAATATAAAGAAGAGATTCAAAACACGTGGCAAAAATTGAATAGAAACATTCAAATCTTAATTATTGTTCTCACAATATTAATGGCTGGAGCTTTTGGCTATCTTATATTTAGAGGAACTTCTACAAACTATCAACCTCTTTTTACCAACCTGTCTACAGATGATACTGCAGCTATTGTAGAAAGACTGGATGAAAATAATGTAGATTATCAGCTTGGGGGTAATGGTAATACAGTTTTAGTTCCAGAAAGCGAGATCTATAGATTAAGACTTGATATGGCTTCGGCAGGTCTCCCGGATCAGGGAGTTGTCGGTTTTGAAATTTTTGATAATAGTGAATTTGGTACAACAGAATTTGAAAGAAGAGTTAATTACTATCGCGCACTGGGTGGAGAATTGAGCCGTTCTATTCAGTCAATTTCAGGGATAGAATTTGCTCGTGTTCAGATCACACCACCAGAGGAAAGTCTATTTTTAGATGAGGAGAAGTCGGCTACGGCTTCAGTTATGGTTAAACTGGCTCCTGGATATAATATGAGTGCAGAAAGAGTTAATGCTGTTCAGAATCTAGTTGCAAGTGGAGTTCAGGATTTACCTTTAACAGAGGTGACAGTTGTTGACACAAACGGAAACCTGCTGTCTCATCCTTCTAATCCTAATAATGATCAGTGGTCTGATCCCCAGAATTTTGCAATGCAGCAGGAATTCGAATCTGCTTTAAAAAATGATTTAAATACCCTGTTAACTAAGGTTTTAGGACCAAATAACTTTGCAGTTCAGGTTAACGCAAACTTAAATTTTGATCAGAGGGAGTCAGAAAGCAAAATATATTCACCTGTAATTGATGAAAGTGGAATTGTTCGCAGTGAAGAAATAAATACTGAAACTCAGCAAAATGGAGCTTCAGGTGGTGCTCCGGGCACAGATACAAATATTCCTCAATATCAAGGGAATGGCACCGGAGAAAATAGCAGTTATGAGAAAAAAAATAATATTACTAATTATGAAATAAATGAAAGAATTGAACATCATGTTTATGCGCCAGGTGAGGTTCAGCGTTTATCTGTTTCTGTAGTTGTAGATCAGAGTACAGATGAAGAAACTATGCAACAAATTAGGGATGCGGTTAGTGCAGCAATTGGCTATAATGAGCAGCGAGGTGATGTTTTAAATATCAGCTCGATGGCTTTTGACGATTCACTTGAACAGGCAGCTCAGGATGCTATTCAGGCTCGTGCAGCAGCGGAAAGAAGACAGATGTATATTTATGGTGGCCTTATATTATTAGTTTTATTACTAACATCTGCTTTAATTATTTATTTATATCGCAAAAAACCCGCGGCAAACAGAGGAAGTAAAGTTGATGTTTCAGTTGAAGAAGATGAAGAAGAAATTGATTTATTTGAACCAGATGCAGACCAGAAAAAAAGAGCCAGAGTTAAAAATGAACTTGAAAATATGATTCATTCTGATCCAGAAAATGCAGCTAAGTTGATACGCAGCTGGTTAGTTGATGAATAAATGTCAAAGGGGTTTTTGTTATGAGAGAAGAGTTAACAGGAAAAGAAAAGGCGGCTATTTTGTTGATTTCACTGGGACCGGACGTATCTTCTGATATTTTTAAGCATTTAGATGACGAAGAGGTTGAGAAATTAACGTTAGAAATTGCCAATCAAAATAAAATTGATCCTGAGACCAAAAAGAAGATTCAGGAAGAATTTTTGCAACTGCAGAAAGCAAATGATTATATTAATTCTGGTGGGATTAATTATGCCAAGAAAATACTGGAAAAGTCATTTGGTAAGGATAAAACCCGAAGTATTATCAATCGTTTAACTGCTACTCTTCAGGTACGGCCCTTTGATTCAATTCGCAAATCAGACCCCACTCAATTGTTGAATTTTATTCAGGGAGAACATCCACAGACAATTGCTCTGATTCTTGCCTATATTAATCCAACTCAGGCTTCTCAAGTCCTATCCTCACTTTCACCAGAAATTCAGAGTGAAGTAGCAAAAAGAATAGCTGTTATGGATAGAACTTCTCCGGAAATAATCAAGGAAGTTGAGTCCGTCTTAGAAAAGAAACTTTCATCAGTTGCTGCTAATGAATATGCTAGTGCAGGAGGAGTCCAGTCAATTGTTGATGTTTTAAATCAGGTTGACCGGGGTACTGAAAAGAATATTTTAGACAAATTGGAAGAGGATGACCCGGAACTGGTGGAAGAGATTAAAAAGAGAATGTTTGTTTTTGAGGATATTGTTCTTCTATCAGATAGAGCAGTACAGCTTGTATTAAGACAGGTTGAAACTCACGACCTTGCATTAGCTTTGAAAACAGCCAGTGATGAGGTTGAAAATATTATAACTGGAAATATGTCTCAGCGAGCAGCAGAGATGTTGGAAGAAGATATGGAATTTATGGGACCTGTAAGAATTAGAGAGGTCGAAGATGCTCAGCAGAGAATTGTTAATGTGATTAGAGAATTAGAAGAAAGTGGAGAAATTGTTATAGCCAGAGGTGGGGAGAGTGAAGTAATTGTCTAAAGTTATTAAGGCATCTCAGGTTACAGGTAAATATAAGATAAGTCAAAAACCTAAAACCATTTCTTTAAATAATGATGACAGAGATGAATCTTTTTCGAAAGAGGAAAATAAAGCAAATAAAATTAATAGTAATAAAAATAAAATTTTGAGCCAGGCTGAAAAAAAAGCAGATAAAATTATTAAAGAAGCAGAAAAAGAAGCGGAAACAATTATTGAACAGGCAAAATCTAAAAAAGAGAAAATACTGTCTGAGAAAGATAAAATATATCAGGAAACTAAAGATGAAGCCCGAAAAGAAGGTCTGGCAGAAGCAGAATCTCAAATTGAAAAAAAGGAAAAACAATTAGTTGATTTAATTTCCAGTTTTGAGAGAGAGTTTGAAAAGGAAAAAAGTAGTATTCGCAAAGATGTGATTGAACTGGCGGTTAAAATTGCCAGTATTGTTATTGACGTTAAATTAGAAACAGAGCATGATATGATAAATAATATTATTTCTGATATGCTGAGAAAAGTAGACGATAATCATCGAGATATTGTAGTCAGGGTTAATCCGCAGCTGCTGCCATATATTGAGGAGAATCGTTTTTATCAGCATATAAATCAAAAAAATATTGAATTTATTTCAGATCCAGAATTGCGAAAAGGTGATTGTGTAGTTGAAACTAATCTTGGTGGCAAAGAAGGAAGTCTTGATCATAAACTTGATTTAATAAAAACTGAGTTGTTAAAAGAGGTAGAACAGCATGATTGATTTAGATATGTCAAAATTAGAGAATAAACTTAAGGATATTAATATGACTCGTAATTTTGGTCATATCAATCGGGTGATTGGTCTGGTTATCGAATCTATTGGACCCCAGGCATCACTGGGAGAGCTCTGTTTGATCAAAGGAGAACAGGGTGATATTAAAGCTGAGGTTGTTGGTTTTGATGATAATAAAGTTTTAATGATGCCGATTGGTGAGATGGAAGGCATTAAGCCCGGAGCGAGAGTTGTGGCCACTGATTCGAAATTGAAAGTTAAGGTGGGACGAGAGCTGCTTGGTAAAATAATTGATGGATCAGGAAATGTAATTACCGACGCTGATCTTGGTGGTTTAAGTGAAGTTCCCGTTAATCGTAAACCTCCCAATCCATTAACCAGGGAAAGAATTAAAGAGCCACTGTCGTTAGGGGTTCGCTGTATTGATGGTTTTTTGACCTGCGGTAAAGGCCAGCGAATGGGTATTTTCGCAGGTAGTGGTGTTGGAAAATCTACTTTACTTGGGATGGCTGCTCGGAATACCAATGCTGATATTAATGTTATTGGTCTTGTGGGTGAGCGGGGACGTGAGGTCAGAGACTTCATCGAAAAAGATCTGGGGGAAGAAGGCTTAGAACGCTCAATTGTAGTAGTTGCTACCTCCGACCAACCGGCTCTGCTGAGAGTTAAAGCTGCAAATATTGCCACTGCAATTGCAGAATACTTTAGAGATCAGGGAGAAGATGTGCTGTTAATGATGGATTCTGTAACTCGGGTTGCTATGGCTCTGAGAGAGGTTGGGCTGGCAATAGGAGAACCACCAGCTACAAGGGGTTACCCACCCTCTGTTTTTGCTGAGCTACCCAAATTATTAGAGAGAACTGGGACCAATGATCGGGGATCAATAACTGCTCTTTATACTGTGCTTGTTGAGGGTGATGATTTTAATGAACCTGTTTCAGATACAGTGAGAGGTATTTTAGATGGTCATATTTCGCTTTCGCGAGAACTTGCAGAAGCAAGTCATTATCCTGCTGTTGATGTTCTAAGCAGTGTGAGCAGAATTATGGAAGATATTGTGAGCGAAGAACACAGTCAGGCTGCAGCAAGCTTGCAGAAAATGATTGCAACTTATAATCAGTCTGAAGATTTAATCAATATTGGAGCTTATGAAAAAGGTTCCAATCCTGAGGTGGATAAAGCAATAAATAAAATAGATGAAATTAATGATTTTTTGACTCAGGGGGTTAATGAATCAGCCAGTTATGAGCAGACTGTAAAACGGTTAATTGAAATAGCTAATAATTAGATATATAGTTATTGAGGTGGCTTAAAATGAAGGGATATAAATTTAAGTTTGAAAAAATCTTAAATTTAAGGATCAGACAGGAAGAACAGGAAGAAGATAAATATTTAATCTTAAAAAAAGAGTTAAATGCTCTTAAAAATAAGATTAAGACACTGGAATCGGAAAAAGAAAATATTTTTAAGCATTTAAGAGATCAAGAAAATGATCTTGCACTAAATATCAGCCTCAGGCGTTATTTGAAAAATTTAAAACTTAAACAAGAAAGAGTCCGTAAAGAAAAAAAGGAAAAAAAGAAAGAAGTAGATGAGCAGCTTGATATTCTACTGGAAAAGAAAAAAGAGCGAAAGACTTTAGAAAAATTAAAGGAACAGGAAATTGAAAAGTTTGTTAAAGAATTTCTGGAGGATGAGCAAAAAGAACTTGACGAGTTGGGACGACTTTATTCTATGGGTGGGAGATGAACTTGATAAAAAAGATTTTATTTTTTCTCTTATTATTTTTAATATTATTTGCTATGTTATCCTGGTCTTTTGATGCACTGGGAATTATTGATATTAAGGCGACTGTGAGTAATCTTGCTAATAATACTCCGTTTGTTAAAGATTATTTAATTACTCAGTCAGAGCTTGATTCTTTAAAAGAAGAAAATAATTCTCTTAAAAATACAATTTCTGAAAAAGATAGTAAAATTGCGGAATTAGAAACTCAAATTGAAGAATTAAATAAAAAATTAGCAGAGCAAAATAATCAATTTGCAAATTTAGAATCAGATTATAAGTCTTTAAAGACTGAAAAGAATAATCGGGAAGCAAGGTTAGAAAAAATCGCTAACATTTATCGCCGGATGGAACCAGGATCAGCAGCAGCTGTAATTCAGGAACTGGAAAATAATCTGGCAGTTGAAGTTTTAAGTAGATTGAAAGAGGAACAGGCTGCTTTAATATTAGAGGCTATGCCCCAGCAGCAGGCTGCAAAGTTTATCAGCCAGCTGGGTTTAGAATAAATTAATTCTGAAAGTTAGGTATATATAAAGAAAACTTAGTGTGACGGGCTCAATGCCCAAATACAAAGTTATCATTTTGTATATAAAAGAAAACTTTGTGAAAGGAGGTGAATAAATGACAGAAGCGATAGTCAATAATATAATTCAAAGCTCAAACAAAGACTTTTTTTCGCCAGGTAAAGAAAATCTTGAATCCGGGCATTCTAAAAGTTTTGCTAAGACTATGCGTGAAATTAACAGTCAATCTCAAAAAAGAAAAACTTATTCTGCCAGAGAACCTATATCCAGTCAGAATAAAAAGGCTAAGCTTGATGAAAAGGGATTCTTTAAAAAGTTGAAGAAAGTTTTGCAGAAAGACAGCAAAAAAGTTCCTTCAGAACTTCTCTCAATGCTTCAGAATGTTAGTTTGAATAGGGAGCAGAGAGCAATGTTGGGACAGTTAATGCTAAATTTGCAGAATAATAATCTTAGTATTTCAGATCTCAAGTCATTACTGGAAAAAAACAGTAACAGATTAAATCTAGAAGAGTCCAGTCTGCAGTATTTATTTAATGAAACTGAAGGAAGTAAGGCTCTGTCTTTTCAGTCATTGAATATTGAAGATTTAGAAAAGCTGTCTTATTTAATGAAAAATGGGATGGTTAAATTATCTGAAAAAGAAAATTCTGAACTGAAGAGTGAAATAAATAAACTGAGTCAAATTTTGTCTAATCTGGATAGTAGGAAATTAAAATCTGATTTAAATCAAACTAAAGCAGCTGCCAATGATGATAGTAGTTTAGAGCATTTAATTTCTGTTTTAAAATCAGTTGATCTGGAAAGTGATTCACTGGACCAAATTTCCAGGCTGGAAAATCTCGAAACACCTGTTTTAAGCAGCTTACTTGATCCGGATAATTCTGCTTTGTCAGAATCGGTCAATATGGTTACTTCTGGTGATGGAGAGTCATTATTTGCAGAATTAAGTGTTCAATTAGAAGAAATGCTTAAACAGCAAGACTCACAAAGCTCTGCTAATAATTCAGCAGCTAAAACTGATCTGCTTAACTCAGAACTTTTTTCTCTAAACTCGGATCTGTCTTCTGTTTTTGATTCTGCAGGGAAATTAGAAAATCAAAATAATTTTTTTGATTTAGATAATTCTAATTTGCTTTTTAATTTTGGGCAGGAAAATCAAAATCTTAACGGAAGTGTTAATACAGAGCAGTTTAGTTTAAATAATGAGAACAGAGCTCAACTTGCTGAAAGTGCTGATTTAAGATCACAGGTTGTGGAGCAGTTTAAAGGAGAATATTCCCCGGAAACAAAAGAAATGCAGATTCAACTAAAACCAGAATCACTTGGTAAAATTGATATTAGTCTTTCTTATGATAATCAAGAATTAACAGGTAAAATGCTGGTTGAGAGTGAGCTGGTGAGGGCACAGCTGGAAAATAGTCTTAAAGGACTAAAATCAGATCTGCTTAAACAGGGAATCAATATTGAACAGTTTAAGATTGAAACTGCGAAAAATGGCCCCCAGCAGGTTGATAAACAGGAAAACTTTGTCTTTGATCAACAGAACAGTTTTAGTGATGGGGAAACAGGTCAGAATCAGGAATATGAGCAGCGTCAGTTCTTTCAGGGACAGTATTATGTTCGAAGACATAATGGTAGCCCTGACTTAGATAATGATAGTTTAGTAATGAGGCAGCAGGAAATTATTAATAGAGCGGCTTTTTCTAATGAAAAGCTCAATTTGCTTGCCTAAAGGAGGTAGTTAAATGTCTGATATTACCGGTGTAACAGCCGCTCAAAATACTCAATATGAACAGGAAACGGAGAGAGGCAGTCTAACTGGTGACAATGGTCTGGGTCAGGATGCATTTTTTAAGTTATTAATTACCCAGCTTCAAAATCAGGATCCACTTAATCCAATGCAGGATCGTGAGTTTATATCTCAGATGGCAGAGTTTTCTTCACTGGAAAAAACTGAAAAACTTTATTCTCTGCTGGAAAACAAACTGAGTTCCAACCAGGTGATTGATAACAGTAATCTAATTGGAAAAGAAATTACAGCCAGCGTTGAAGGCGTTGAACTTAAAGGGGTTGTTGAGGCAGTTAAATCTTCCAAGGATAAAGTTTTAGCAGTTCTTGATACTGGATCTGAAATTGAAATCAATAAAATTAATCAGGTTAAAAATGTTGAAGTTTAAAGCTAAAAGAGGTGTTAATAATGGATAATCGACTACAGATCAATCAACCAATACGACCTCTACCTAAAACACAGCAGCAAAATAAGACTGCTCAGAAAAAGAAAAATACCAATTCTCCTTCTTTTAAAGATGTTCTGGGAGAAAAGATGAAAGGAAAAGAAAAACTTTCTTTTTCGAAACATGCACAGAAAAGAATTAATTCCCGTGCTATTCCAGTTACTAAAGCTGAAATTGATAAGCTTAATAATGGAGTAGAAAAGGCTCGCGATAAAGGAGCAAGGGATTCTCTAGTGATGGTTAATAATGTGGCTTATATTGTGAGTGTGGAAAATAATACTGTAGTTACTGCAGTTGATGAGGAAAGTATGGATGATAATGTCTTTACAAATATAGATAGTGCAGTTTTTATGAAATAAAAGTGAAATAATATTTGAGATTAGGAAAGTTAATTGATTTAATTTAAGCTAAAAATAATAAAACTAGCTTAAAATCGGATATGAGCTGGACCTTTTTCAGGAAGCTCTGTCCTGCTGTCGATAACAGCAGGACTCCGATAAATACTGAAGGAGGAAAAATTATATGTTAAGATCGATGTATGCCGGTGTGTCAGGTTTAAATGCACATCAGCAGATGATGGACGTGACAGGTAACAATATTTCCAATGTAAATACTATTGGTTTTAAAAGCAGCCGTGTCACTTTTAAAGAAATGTTAAGTCAGACAATTCAGGGTGCTTCTGCACCACAGGCTAACCGGGCCGGTACCAATCCACAGCAGGTTGGACTTGGTGTGGGAGTTGGAAGTATAGATAGTGATATGTCTTCCGGTAACCTGCAGTCAACAGGGAAGACTTCTGATGTTGCAATTCAGGGAGATGGATTCTTTGTTTTACGAGATGGCAACAATCAGGTTTATTCCAGAGCAGGAAACTTAAACTTCGATGAAAACGGAAGGTTATATTCATCCAGTACTGGAATGCTGGTTCAGGGCTGGATGGCAGATGCCAATGGAGACTATGGAGATTTTAATGCTCAAAATATTGATGACATTACATTAAAACAGGAAATTAATGCTCAAGAGACTGACAAAGTAAAGTATGGGAAAAATCTTGATGCTGGAGCAATGAATAGTCTAGAAATTTTAGAACAGAATTTAGAATTATCAACTGCATCTGGTTATGGAGAAGAATTATCATTTAGTCTACAAGAAACAGAAGAATTTAATGTTTGGGATTTTACTTTGAATGCGAGTAACTCATCAACTGAATTTAGTTCAAATGGAGAAACTTTTGATGATACTTTAAAAGGTAAAATTAAATTAGATAATAATGGCAATATTACTTCTTTTGAAACAAATGAAGGATTAGCAACTGAAGTTGATTTGTTGACAAATCCTTTGGTAACAACTATTGTTGACCCAAGCGGAACTAACCCCGATGAAACTTTGTCTCTATCATCAACTGATGTAAATAATATTTTTACTAACTCAACAGGAGTGAATGATGCAAATGTTGATCTTGCCTTCGAACAAACAGCTAAAAGAAACATTGCTGTTGATGTTTTTGATAGTCAGGGCGGCAAACATACTGTAGTGCTTCCACTTGAAAAAACAGCTAATAATGAATGGCAGATAAGTGATAGTGACGAAGATTTTTCTGTAGATGGTATTACTGGTACTGCCAGTTTGGGTGGAGACCATACAATAACCTTTGATGCAAATGGTAATATTGATGGTGGAGAAACTGTTGAATTAACTTTTACCCCTGCTGGTCCTGATATGGAACAAACTGTTGAACTCGATTTTAGTGCAGTAACTCAGTTTGATGGATCTATGACTGCTAATTTTACCAATGTTAATGGTTATGAAGATGGTGCATTAGAATCGTTCTCCTTTACAGAAACAGGAGATGTTGTTGGTTCTTATAGTAATGGTTTAACACAAACTCTGGCTAAGTTAGGATTAGCAAACTTTTCTAACCCGGCTGGATTGATGCGGCAGGAAGGAGTTTTCCAGACTACAAGTAACTCCGGTGATCCGGAATTAGGTGCTGCGGCTCAGGGTGGTTTTGGTTCTCTGGCTCCAGCAACACTTGAAATGTCAAATGCCAACCTTTCTCAGGAGTTTACAAATATGATTACAGCTCAGAGAGGTTTTCAGGCAAGTTCCAAATTGATTACAACCTCAGATGAAATGCTGCAGGAATTAGTTAATTTAAAAAGATAATTTTAATTAAACTGTCAGGCTGAGACCTATCACAGGTTTCGGCCTGATAGATAATAAAGTTCTTTAATAAGGAAGTGTATGATGATTAAATTGACCAGAACCAGTGGAAAAGAATTTGTATTAAATGCTGATCTGATAGAAGAAGTACAGGAGACTCCAGATACGGTAATTACTCTTACCAATGGCAAGAAATTGCTTGTCAAAGATTCAGCAGATGATATAATTAAAAAAGTAGTAACTTATCGCCAGAAAATAATGGCTGGAATTTCTAGAACAGGGGAGAGATCTTAAATGGATTTAGCAACAATAGTGGGTATGGTAGCAGGAGCAATAATATTTAGTTTAGTCGCGGTGCTGGGTGGCAATGTAGTAATCTTTGTCAGTGTTCAGTCCGCCCTGGTAGTTCTAGGTGGTACCCTGGCCGGTGTAATGATCAGTTATACTTTCCAAGATTTAAAGAATATCCCCAATCTTTTAAGAGTTTCATTTCAGGATGACAAAATGGAGTCAGAACATGTAATAGAAAATTTAGTAAATTTTGCTGAAAAAGCGAGAAGAGAAGGGCTTTTGGCCTTAGAAGATGATGCAGCAGAAATGGATGATGAATTTTTACAAAAAGGAATTCAGCTGGTAGTTGATGGAACAGATCCAGAGCTGGTTAGAAATATACTGGAAACAAAACTTACTTTTTTACAGGAAAGGCATGCCAAGGGGAGAGGTATTTTTGCTACAATGGGTCAGCTGGCACCAGCTTTCGGAATGATTGGTACTTTAATTGGTCTGGTGCAAATGTTGAGTCAGCTTGATGATCCAAATCAGCTTGGATCCGGGATGGCAGTAGCACTAATAACTACTCTGTATGGTGCTCTGCTGGCAAACTGGATTTTTATTCCTCTTTCTAAGAATTTAGAAACTCAGAGTAACCACGAGATTCATGTAAAAGAGGTTATCATTGAAGGGATTCTTTCAATCCAGGCTGGAGAGAACCCAAGAATTGTTAAAGAAAAATTACATGCTTTTCTCTCCGAAGGAGAAAAAGAAGAAGTAGAAGCCAGAATAGGAGAAGCAGGAGAGGTGGGTGCTGCAGAAAATGCCTCGTAATAAAAAGAATAATAATGGCGGGGGAGATGAAGGTGGTTCACCTGCCTGGATGACAACTTTTGGAGATATGATGACTCTGCTTTTAGTTTTTTTCGTATTACTATATTCTTTTTCGACAATGGATGTAGAAAAGTTTAAGGGTTTTATTTCTGCTCTTCAAAGTCAATTAGGTGTTTTAGAGGGAGGACAGACTATTACTCCCAATCCTAATATTGATGCCGGAACCCTGGGTGAAGATTATGCTCAGGCACCCCAGAACATTCGACAGGTAATGCGGGAATTAAACAATTATATAGAAGCTAATAATCTGGGTGACAGAGTTAATGTTGAAAACAAAAGAAAGGGACTGGTAATCAGTTTAACTGGTGAAATTCTGTATGAACTTGGTAGAGCTGAAATTAGAGACCAGGGGAGAGAAGTTCTGGCCATGATTTCTGATATTCTTAAAGATATTCCCAATGATATTATGATTGAAGGGCATACAGATGATTTACCGATTAGAACAGACGAATTCCCATCTAACTGGGAGTTGTCAACTGCCAGAGCTGTTAATGTGATAAAATTTTTGATAGAAGAAAGGAACTTTGATCCGGCAAGACTTTCTGCAGCAGGTTATTCTGAATATCGCCCGGTTGCAGAAAATACTACAGCTGAGGGAAGAGCTGAAAATAGAAGGGTCGAAGTAGTTGTATTAAATTCTCAGTATACAGTTAATAATGGCGCTGAAGCTGAAGACAAGCCTGTAGTTAGTAATCAGGAGTCTGCAGCTGAGGCAAATACAAAAAATCTGTTAAATAATAATCAAACTGAAAATACTGAGGAAGGAGGAAATATAGATGGCTGAAGAAGGACAGATGAATTTTAAAATGCTGGCCTTAATTATAGTTTTAGTAGTAATTATAACCGGGGTGGCAAGTTTTACTTTTTTTACTTATTTTTCAGTTTCCAGTGATGAGCAAAATAAAGAACAAGTTAAGAGTATAGAAGATATACGGCCAACTTATAATGCCGGGAGTTATACAGTTAATATTTCAAATAACAGTCAGATTAGCTTTGTTCGAGCAACTATAGTTTTTGAGCTTGAAAATGCTGAGCTGGCAAAAGAGTTGGACAAACGCTCATCTCAGATTAGAGACAGAGTAATTTCTACTCTAAGAGCTCAGAATCAGGAGATTTTAGAAGAGCCTGGTTCAGATACAATTAAAAAAATTGTTAAAGATAAAATAAATGAGTTATTGATTTCAGGAAAGATTACAAATGTCTGGTTTACAGAACTGGTTGTACAGTAGGGAGGATAAAAGATGGCTGATGTACTAAATCAAAATGAAATAGACTCTCTGCTCTCTGCAATTAGTGACGGCAGCCTTGATGTGGAGGAAGCTAAAGAACAATCAGAAGAAAAAGAAGTTAAAGATTATGATTTTCGCAGACCTGATAAGCTTTCTAAAGAGCAGATGCGAACATTACAGATGATTCACGAAAATCTTTCAAGACTATTTACAACAACTTTATCTACCAAACTTCGCAGTATGGTTAATTTTGAAGTTGCATCAATCGAACAGCTTTCTTATTCAGAGTTTATTCACTCTCTACCTGAACCAACTATTATTGGAATTAATAATTTGGATCCTCTTGACGGACAATTTATTTTTGAAATTAATCCAGAAATTGGTTTTGCAATTATTGATAGACTTTTTGGAGGTTTCGGCAATCCAATAGATGAAGTACGTTCTTTTACAGATATTGAACAGGTAGTAATTAAAAGAGTTATGAGCTGGCTTCTGGAAGGGTTTAGTGAAGCCTGGGAAAATATTTCTCAGTTAAAACCAAAGCTGCTTGAACTGGAATCAAATCCTCAATTTACCCAGATTGTTCCAGACAGTGACATGACAATAATTGTTACTCTTTCGGCGAGAATAGGTGGCAGTGAGGGATTAATGAATATTTGTCTGCCATATATAATGCTGGAGCCAATTGTAAGTAACCTAAATGCTCAATACTGGTTTTCGAGTACCAGAGAGAAACAGACTCCAGAACATATAGCGAAACTTCGCAAAAGATTAAATGAGGCTCTGGTTGAAGTTGATGCAGTTTTAGGAAGTACAGAAATTACAGTTGAAGATTTCCTTTATCTCCAGCCCGGAGATGTGGTAAGACTTGATAAAAAAGTTGAAGAAAATGCTGAATTAAAAATTGGCAGCAGAAGAAAATACGAAGCAGTTGTTGGAAATAAAAATAATCATAAAGCAATTCAAATTATTGGTGTAGCGGAAAACTTGTTAGAGGAGAGTGAAGACGATGACGAATGATGGTAATTTTTTATCACAGGATGAAATAGATGCATTAATGAATGATCAGGAAGACGAAGAACCTGTAGCAGATAGTCAAAAAGGTGGGCCAGATGCTTCTGATTTGAATTCAGAAGAAATTGATGTTATTGGAGAAGTTAATAACATTGCTATGGGCTCTTCAGCTACAGCGCTCTCCACATTACTTGATGAGAAAGTAGATATAACAACCCCAGAAGTTGATGTTAAAACTTTTCAGCAGTTAATTGAAGAATATGACAGACCCTGTGTCTTAGTTAAGGTAGAATATGTCGAAGGAATTGAGGGTCTAAGTCTTTTAGTTATTGATACAGAAGATGCTGCAGTAATTGCTGATTTAATGATGGGTGGAGATGGTCTCGAAGGTATGGACCAGGAAATGTTAAATGAAATTTCAATTAGTGCAGTTGGAGAAGCAATGAATCAGATGATGGGAGCTGCTTCTACAGCAATGTCAAATATTTTGGATGAACTGGTTAATATATCTCCTCCAACAGCAGAATTTATAGATCTGGATGATGTTATTGAAGAGGGAAGAGACTGGTTTGATCCGAACGAAAAAATTGTTGTCACTTCTTTTAAGCTGAAGGTTGGAGATGTAATTGATAGCAGTTTTAAACAGATTTCTTCTTATAATTTTGTTAAGGATCTGGCTGATTCTCTGCTCCATGGTAATACAGGTTTGATGGATAATACTATTGATGAAGAAGAAATTGAAGAAGAAGTAAAAGAAGAAGTTGATACTTCAGTTAAAGAAGAATATCAGGAAACAGAAGGTTCTCAGAGCTCTCAGGGACAAAAAAACAAATCAGCTTCTCAGACTAATACTGGTGAAGCCGGGCGGTCTTCACAGCAGAGAAGAGAACCGCAAAATAGAAATATTGAAAGAGAAGAAAAAGTTGATGTTCAGTCAGCACAATTTCCCGAATTTAGTCAGTCATCTACACAGCCCTTACCAAATAATATGGA
Source organism: Halanaerobium kushneri (assembly GCF_900156285.1). Lineage (GTDB taxonomy): Bacteria > Bacillota > Halanaerobiia > Halanaerobiales > Halanaerobiaceae > Halanaerobium > Halanaerobium kushneri. Next base: position 107,011 of record NZ_FTNC01000006.1, on the reverse strand, counting down.
ATTAATTAAAGATGTACCGCTGGAAGTTACAGTAAGGCTGGGTAAAACAGTTATGAAAATTAGAGATATTCTTGATCTTGGGGATGGCTCTATAATTGAGCTTGACAAGCTCGCTGGAGAACCAGTAGATCTTTTGGTTAACGGAAAGCTGGTCGCAAAGGGAGAAGTTGTTGTTATTGATGAAAACTTTGGCTTTAGAGTTAAAGACATAATTAGTCCCGCTGAACGACTATCAAAGATATAGGCTGGTGATATAATGAATTATCTCTGGGAAACCTTTAAGATTACTTTTTACCTTGTTTTAGTAATTGGCTTTATTTTAGCAATTTATTATCTTTTGAAAAACAGATTTAATTTAACCAATTCCAGGCAGATGGAAATAATTGATACAATGCGGTTGGCCAATGGAGAGACAATTTATCTGGTTAAGGTTTTTAACGAAATTGTAATGCTTGGTGGTAGTAAAGAAGAATTAAATTATTTGCGAAGCTGGCCGATCGATCAGTTAGATTTTGATTTTAATGATTTGAGAAAAGAAAAAGGGAAAAAAGGAGATTTTAAAGATAAGCTAAAAAGTATTCTGGCTAAAGATAAAAGTTCTAACAGCAGTGATCAGGATGTTTAAAAGATTATTTTTAATTGCTCTGGTAATATTATTGTTATTTAATTTCAGTTTTTCTGTTTCAGCTCAGGATTTTAATATTCCAAATATTTCTTTTCAAATTGGAGATGAGGGAGCTGAAAATCAGGGGGATGATTTAGTTTTATCACTTCAAATTTTACTCCTGCTGACAGTTTTATCTCTTGCTCCGGCAATCATAATACTTTTTACATCTTTTACCAGAATCATAATTGTTTTTTCAATATTAAAGAGGGCACTTGCTTTAAATAATATGCCGCCCAACCAGGTTTTAATTGGAATTGCAATATTTTTAACTATATTTATTATGTCTCCTGTCTGGCAGGGGGTAAATCAGAATGCTCTTCAGCCCTATCTTGCTGATGAAATAAGTCTGGAAGAAGCTTATCAGAATACTATTTCTCCAGTTAGAGAATTTATGTTTAATCAGGTTGATGAACGTTCACTGGCACTATTCACTAACATTGCGGAGATTGAGCGACCGGAGACCAGGGAAGACCTTCCAACATTTGTTTTAATTCCCGCTTTTTTAGTTAATGAGATTAAAATAGCCTTTCAGATTGGATTTTTATTATATATTCCATTTTTGATGATAGATATGATTGTAGCCAGTATTTTAATGTCGATGGGTATGATGATGTTACCACCGGTTATTATCTCATTACCGTTTAAAATTTTACTATTTGTTCTGGCAGATGGCTGGCATCTTTTAATTGGTTCTTTAATCGAAACTTTTTTCTAATTAATTAAAAAAACTTATTTTTAATTGCTAATTTTAAATAATTTGGGAGTTGAAGCATATGGGAGAAGCAGTAGTTCTTGATATTGGAAGACAGGCCTTATATACTGTTATTATTGTTGTTTTGCCAGTTCTGGGAGCGGGTTTGATTACCGGTCTTTTAGTTGCTATTTTTCAGGCTACAACTCAGATTCAGGAACAGACACTGGCCTTTGTCCCCAAAATATTTGCTGTACTGGCTTCGATAGCTTTTTTTGGTCCCTGGATAATGACAACTGTTGTAGAGTTTGTGCAGGAACTTCTGCAGAATATTCCTACCTATATTAGTTAGGGGCTGATTATAAGTGATAGATGGATTAATGATTAACGAACATATTTACCTATTCTTTCTAATTTTGAGCCGCTATCTGGGAATGATGCTTTTAACCCCCATATTTAGCAGTCGAGTAATATTATATCAGATTAAAATTTTAGTAGCGGTGAGTCTGGCTGTTCTTACATTTCCACTTGTAGTAGGGAATTATCCTGCAGTTTATCCGGACAGTAATTTGCTGGTGATTATTGAAATTATCAGTGAAGCAAGTATTGGCCTTTTTATGGGCCTGGCTGTTTTTCTAGTTTTTTCTGCAGTCCAGTTAGGTGGTCAAATTGTTGATATGCGGATGGGTTTCAGAATTGCCAATGTTGTTGATCCGTTTAGTGGAGTAGATTCACCGGTGATTGGACAGCTGAAAAATATTTTTGTAACTTTAATTTTTCTGGCTTTAAATGGTCATTTGCTTTTAATCAAACATCTATATCAGTCATTTGAGATTATTCCTCCTGGGCGAGTTAATTTTTCTTCAGAACTCTGGCAGTATTTTTTTAGAAGAAGTGCTGATATGTTTCTACTTGCAGTTAAGATTGCTCTGCCGATAGCTGGAGCTATCTTTTTTATTGACATTATACTTGCTTTTCTGGCAAGATCAGTACCACAGATGAATTTATTTATAATTGGACTACCAATTAAAATTATGGCTGGTTTGATTTTGATATTTGTTTTAATGCCGGTTTTAAACCACTATTATGCAGAAATATTAATGGATGTCATTAATGAAATTCCGGCTCTCTTTAAATTGATTGCACCCTAGTTTTACTGTGATTTGAAGGAGTATATTAGATTAATAATATTTTTAGCTTATTATAAATTGAACTGAAGGAGATAAAATTATGGCGGATAATGGAACTGGTGAAAAAACAGAAGAAGCCACGCCCAAACGGAAAAGAGAGGCCAGAGAAGAAGGTAATGTGGCCAAAGGAAAAGAAATAAGTCAGGCTTTTACGCTGCTGGCAAGTTTTATGTTTCTTTATTTTTTAATGCAGCAGATATTTTTTGGTGTACTTAATCAACTTCAGTATTATTTTAAAAACTTAATTGTCAGACCGTTTACAATTAATATGGCTTTTAATATTTTATATGATGCTTTTTTTTCAGTGGTAGAAACTATTTATCCAATTATGATAGTTACTGCTGCAGCAGGGATTTTGGTCAATTTTCTACAGATTGGAGCTCTCTTTACAACCAAGCCCCTGGTGCCTGATCTTAAAAAAATAGATCCGATTAAAGGTGCAAAAAACATTTTTTCCCTCAAGGGGTTTGTTGAATTATTAAAATCATTATTTAAGCTGGCTGTGATTGCAGTTATTGCTTATCGTTTTTTAATGAATAATCTTAATATATTTGAAAATAGTATCCACCAGGGACTGGATCAGTCACTGGTTGCTATTGCTGGTTTGATTACCAGGATGGCTTTTGCAATTATTGCTGCTTTAGTAATTTTGGGAGTACTAGATTTACTTTATCAAAGATGGCAGCACAATAAGGATCTTAAGATGTCTAAATATGAAGTAAAACAGGAACGAAAAGAGATGGAAGGGGATCCCATGATTCAGCAGCAGCGGAAGCAGAGACAGCGAGAGATGAGTATGAATCGTATGATGTCTTCTGTCAAAGATGCTGATGTAGTAATCACTAATCCTACTCATATTGCTGTAGCACTGGAATATGATCTGGAGGATATGGAAGCTCCTGTGGTTGTGGCTAAAGGTGAAGATTTTATTGCTCAGAAAATAAAAGAAAGAGCAAGAGATGCAGAGGTCGAAATAGTTGAAAACAAACCACTGGCTCGTTCCTTAAATAAAATGACGGAGATTGGTGATCAGGTTCCGGTTGAGCTTTATCAGGCAGTGGCTGAAATCCTGGCAAAAATATTTCAAAATAGAAATTAAAGAGATTAATTTATTAATTGCTATATTTTGTTTTAATTTAGTCTGATAGTTGATATAATAAGAACAACTTGTTTTAAATTTTTTACTTATACTGGTGGAGGTTAATTTTATTAGTGGATAATACTGCAGCTTTTACAAATATAACAAAAAATATGGATATAATTTTTGCTTTAATGGTAGTTGGAATAATTGTAATGTTTATTATTCCCTTACCAACTATGCTTTTGGATATGCTGCTGGCTGCCAATATAACCTTTTCAATGGTTGTTATTCTGGTGAGTATTTATACCACAGAGCCACTGGACCTTTCAGTTTTTCCCTCTCTTTTACTTTTTGCAACTCTTTTTAGACTGGGGCTTAATGTTTCTACGACCAGATTAATTTTAGGTCAGGGTTATGCTGGAGAAATCATAATGAGTTTTGGTGATTTTGTGGTCGGGGGAAATTATGTTGTTGGTCTGATAATCTTTTTAATTTTGGTAGTTATACAGTTTGTTGTAATTACTAAAGGTGCAGAGCGAGTTGCAGAAGTAGCAGCTCGATTTACTCTAGATGCAATGCCCGGTAAACAGATGAGTATTGATGCTGATTTAAATGCAGGTATTATTGACGAAAGAGAAGCAAAAAGAGAAAGAGAAAAAATTAGACAGGAAGCAGATTTTTATGGAGCAATGGATGGTGCCAGTAAATTTGTAAAAGGTGATGCTATTGCCGGTATTATTATAACTTTTATTAATATTATAGGTGGACTTGTTATTGGAATGTTACAGCAGGGAATGGGTTTTGGCGAAGCTTCTCAAACATATATTCTTTTAACTGTTGGTGATGGTCTGGTTTCTCAATTTCCTGCACTTCTAATTTCTACAGCTACCGGTATGGTGGTCACCAGAGCTGCCTCTGATAATAATATGGGTAATGAGATGACGGAACAGCTTTTAAAACAGCCCAAAGCTCTTTTTATAGCTGCGGGAGTTTTATTAGTACTTGGCTTTGTTCCCGGTTTACCTACAATTCCATTTTTAGTGCTGGCAGTATTTATTGCTACTATGGCGTATTTAATTATCAGGACCGCTCAGGTTGAAGCTCCGAGAGAAAAGAAAAAAGAAAAAGCGGAGTTAAGCCCGGAAGAAAAACAGGAGATGAAGGAACAAGAAATAAAACAGCTGATAAAAGTTGATAAACTTGAAATTGAAGTTGGATATAACCTAATTTCGCTTGTTCTTCCCGAACAGGGTGGAGACTTTTTAGATAGAGTTGCCAATATCAGAAAGCAGATTGCTATGGAGCTGGGTATTATTTTACCACCGGTAAGAATTGTGGACAACTTACAGCTGCAGCCAAACACATATAAGATTAAGCTGCAGGGAGTAGAAATAAGCGAATACCAATTATTTGCTGATAAATATCTGGCTATGGATCCAGGTGATACTTTTGAAGATATAGAAGGAGTAGATACTGAAGAGCCCGCCTTCGGTACACCTGCTATCTGGATTGAGGCTGAACAGCGGGAAAGAGCTGAGATGGCAAATTACACAGTAGTAGATCCTGGTTCAGTCATGGCTACTCATTTAACTGAAATTATTAAATCTCATGCTTATGAATTGCTGGGCAGAGAAGAAGTCAAAAAATTAATTGATAATGTAAAAGAGGATAATCAGGCTGTAGTGGATGAACTTATGCCGGATCTTATGAATCTGGGAGAAATTCAGAAAATACTGCAGAATCTATTGTGGGAAAATATTCCAATAAAAAATCTGGTTTTAATTTTAGAAACTCTGGCAGATCATGCTGCTCGAACTAAAGACCAGACTATTTTGACTGAATATGTACGTCAGGGATTATCCCGACAGATCAGTAATCAGTTTACTGATGAGAATAACAATTTAAATGTTTTTACTATTGATCCGCAGAAAGAGGAAAAACTGGCAAATTCTCTGGAGCAGTCTGATCAGGGTAATTATTTATCTTTACAGCCGGCTGAGGCACAAAATTTAATTAATAGTATAGTTCAGCAGGCTAAGCAGTTATTAGAACAGGGAAGAGAGCCCATTTTATTGACTTCACCAATGATTAGAAGGCCAATTAAAGAAATGGTACATCGAACTTTCTCTGATCTAACAGTACTCTCTTTTAATGAGTTGGAATCTGATGTTGAACTTCAGGTTCAGGGGGTTGTTAATTAAATGAAAGTAAAAAAATATACTGGCGAAACAATGCAGGATGTAATTTTTCAGGTTAAGGCTGATCTGGGACCTGAGGCTGTTATTGTAAATAAAAGAAAATTGAAACAGGGTGGGTTTTTCGGATTTTTCGGAAAAGAGGTTTTTGAGGTAGTTGCTGCTTTGGATAGTAAAGAGTCTGATTCAGAGACTACAGTAAAAGAAGATAATAATGATGATATTGTTGAAATTTCAAACTATGGAAGAAAAACGAGGAAAGTTGAGAGAACTAAGATCCAGAAAACTGCAAGTAAAGATCCTGAAAATAAAAATGCAATTAAAGAATTTATAGATGATTTAAAAACTGCTGCCGGATCTGAAGTAGATGTAACAGAAAAAAAATCAGAGCAGCCGAAACAAACTAAAACCAGCAATCAGACTGTAGAGCCGGAAAACTCTTTTAAAAAAGAATTAAAAAATCAGCAGAATTTAACAGCTGCTCAAAAACTGCAGAATAAATTTGATCAAAAAAATCCAGGAAATAAAAATAAAAATTTAAATAATAGTAATCAATTATATAATTATCTGTTAGAGCAGGGAGTAGACAGCAGAAATGTTAATCTGTTTTTAAAAGAAATGGATATAAAAACAGCTTCAGCAGGTGAAAATAACTTTGAGAGTCGTTTAAAAGAATTTTTAGGAATTTATTTTGCTGAAAATGAGGCAATAAAATTAGATTCAGCTCAAAAAGTTGTTTCTTTTATCGGTCCAACCGGAGTCGGCAAAACCACTACTATGGCAAAAATTGCTGCTCACTTTGCAGTAGATAAAAATAAAAATGTTGGTTTAATTACAGCTGATACCTATCGGATAGCTGCAGTAGAACAGCTGCAGACTTATAGTAAAATTATCGATATTCCATTTGCTGTCTGTTACAGCAGTTCTAAGCTGGAAGAAATGATTGCAGGACAGTTTAGAAATTGTGATTTAGTTTTGATTGACACTCCGGGCAGCAGCTGGAAAGATCAGATTCAGTTAGGGCGACTAAAAGACTATGTTGATCACACTCTGGTAGATGAGGTTCATTTATTATTAAGTTTAAATACTAAAAGCAGTGATCTGCGCAGTATTATCTCTGAGTTTTCCAAACTTAAACCTGACAGAGCTCTGCTGACAAAACTGGACGAAACAAGTAGTTATGGAGATATAATAAATATTAAAGAGAATTATAACCTGTCGTTATCCTATTTAACTTGTGGTCAGGATGTTCCTGAAGATTTTGAAATAGCAGGAGCTGATCAGATATACAGTTATTTATTTGGTGATTTTTATGCGTAGTCAGGCAGCAAAATTAAAAGAAATAATGCAGGAAAAAAAAGAAAAGGTTGAGGTAAAGGAATTTGAAACTTCATCCACCCGGACCATAGCGATTGCCAGTGGTAAAGGTGGTGTTGGCAAATCAACCTTTACAGTTAATTTTGCCTATAATCTTAGCAAGCTGGACAAAGAAGTTCTAATTATTGACAGTGATATTGGGATGGCTAATCTCGATATTATGCTGGGAGTACAACCTAACTATGATATGGGACACCTTTTGCGGGGAGAATGCAGTCTGGAAGATGCTGTGATAGAAGGTCCCGCTGGAATTAAACTATTAAGTGGTATTACCGGTGATGATAGTTTTATTGATATTCAAAATGATGCTATGCAAAAATTAATTGATCTGGGGGATCAGATTGAAAAAAATTATGATTATCTCTTAATTGATCTGGGGGCTGGGGCAGCAAAAAGTATTGTAAATACAATCCTGGCTGCTGAAGAGTTGATCCTTCTTTTAACTACAGAACCAACCTCTGTTATGGATAGTTACAGTTTAATTAAAATTCTGGCCAATCACAAATATAATAAACCGATCAAAATGGTAATTAACCAGACTGAGGACGAAAAGGATGCTCAAAAAACTGCCAAAAGAATTATCAAGACAGTTAAAAATTATCTTGATTTAGATCTAACTTTAATTGGCAGTATAGCTCATGATCGAAAGATTAGTGCTGCACTGCGCAGACAAAAACCTTATTCTGAATTATTTTCTAATCGGAAAGCAGCCAGAGATTTTGAAAATCTGGCAAGAAAAATTACCGGTGCTGAAAAAGAACAGCAGGCAAAAGGTGTAAAAAGTTATTTTTACAAAATGGTTGGTTTTTTTAATAAACATGTTAAATAGTCGATGGAGTTGAGAATATGAAGGAATTAGAGGTTAATCAAAAACTTGAAATAGAAGTTTTATCAGGTTCCTATCAGGGAAACTATTTAAGTAAAGTAGCAGATTTTCTGGAGGCTGGAATTATAATTACAGGTCTCTATCGCGAGGGAGCACCACTTCCTCTTAGATTAGATCAGACAATTAATGTTTATTATACTACTGATCGGGCTGCTTATAAATTTAAATCTAAAATTTTAAAAAGAACCAATAAACCGATACCATTACTTTTAATTGAAAGAGCTGATTCGGTAACTCGAATTCAGAGGCGTGATTATTTCAGACTCGATGTTACCGGTACGGTTGATATATATAAGATGATGGATGACAAAAAATATCCAAAAAAAATTTCCGAAGCCAGACTGCTGGATATAAGTGGTGGAGGGATTCAAATGCAGTTAAAAAAGAAATTCAAAAAAAATGAAGAAATACTAATCAGTTTAAAAAATATTCTGCCACCAAAAGAATTTATTAAAGCAAAAATTGTTCGAATCCAGCGGGAAAATAATGAGCTCAACAACTATGGAGTTCAGTTTGTAGAAATTGAAGAAGAGCAGCGAGAACAGATAATACAGTGGATTTTTGCCTATCAGCGTAAAAGCAGAAAAAAAGGTTTGAGATAGATGTTAGTAAACTCGCTTATTATAGGGCTAATTACATATACAGCTGCAGTTATTTATAATTTAATTATACGACAAAGTTTGGAGTTGGTTTTTTTTCTGGGGCTCAAATTTTTAGTTTATTCAACCCTGATGACTTTTTTTCTGCAGCTCAGTTATTATTTAATTAAAGATTATAATTCAGGTGCTGCAACTGAGATAGAAAATTCGGAAGACGAAAATGGACAGCTAAATTCTGAATCGGAACTGAATGATCAGGGAGAAACAGCTACCGACTCAGAAGCAGGGCAGGAATTTGCTGAATCTGCAGTTGAAAATGAGTTCGATAATCAGGAGTTTTCAGCTTTTAACCCAGAAGAATTTGACTATCAGCAGGATAATAACTAATTAAAGGGAGATTATTATGGCTTTAGATAAATTACTCTGGAAAAAATACAGGCTAAATAATAATCAGCAGGCTAGAGAAGAGATTATCTTAAAACATCTGGGACTGGTAAGGTATGCTGTAGGTAGAATTATTATTATGCTTCCTGATCAAATTGAAGCTGAAGATTTAGAAAGTTATGGAATAATTGGTTTGATTGAGGCAGTAGAAAAATTTGACTATCAAAGAGGAGTTGAATTTTCTACTTTTGCTCTGCCAAGGATTAAGGGAGAAATTTATGATTATTTAAGAAGTAAGGACTGGCTTCCGGATAATATGCGAAGAGAATTAAAAAGAGTAGAAGAGCAGCGAGAAAATTTTAAGGCTAAAACCGGCAGAGAGCCAGATCAAAAAGAACTTGCAGAATTAACAGGAATTAGTGAAAATAGATTAAATACTATTGAAAGACACAGTCAGCTGGCTAATTGGATTTCACTGTCCCATGAATTTGATGGAGCTGAATTAATAGAATTAATTGCTGCTGATCTTGATCAGGCAGTTGATAGATTAACAGATCAGGAAGCTGTTGATTTGTTATCTAAAAAAATTGATTTGCTTTCTGAAAACGAAAAACTGGTTTTAACTTTATATTACTATGAAGAACTAACTCAGGTTGAAATAGCAGAAGTGCTAGAGTTGTCTGCAGCAAGAGTTTCTCAGCTGCATAGTCAGGCAATTCGACGCCTGCGGGGAATGCTGAGTAGATCAAAAGAATATTTTTTCTAATGAGAGGTAGGTAATTAAAAGTGAGTAAAGAGCAGTTTGATAGAAAAGACCAGAATTGTCTGCTTAAGTTTACAGAAGATGAAATATTATTGAAATTAAGGTTGGATAATAATCCAGATTTACTAGAGATTGAAGATTTTTTAGTAGAAAATAATATTATGGAAGCAGATTATGAAAAAATTAAAAAAGCACTAAGTAATGAGCAGGAAGAATGGTTTAAAATTGCTGAAAATATAAATTTGCCTTCCGAAGATGATAAAATAGAAATTGAAGTTTCTAATGAAGGATTAAAAGTTTTATTAGATTTTACTCCGGGTAGAGATGGGAAGGAAATTAAATTTGGAGATTTAAAAGAGCTGCTGGCAGATAAGAATATTAGCTATGGAATCAAAGAAGAAAAAATAAAACAGGTTTTAAAAATTAGACAGCCGGTAAAAAGAGAAGTAATTGCTGAAGGGAAAGAACCTTTACCAGGAGAAGATGGATATCTAATTTATCATTTTGAAGAGAAGGAAAATAATATTGGTACTCTACGAGAAGATGGAACCATGGATTTTCATTCCAAAAATTTAATTAATAATGTTCGTCGGGGAGAAAAAATTGTAACAATGGTAGAACCAACCGCAGGTGAACCAGGAAAAGATGTTTTTGGAGAGGAAATTAAAGCTCCTGTTCCTAAGTCCGTAAAATTACCTCGTGCCAAAAACACTGTCAAAAAAAATAACAGCATTTATGCTGCTAAAGACGGTCAGATAGTGCGTAATGGGACAAAAATATCTATTAATCCTGTTTATCAGGTCAAAGGGGATGTAGACCTGGAAGAAGGTAATATAGATTTTGTTGGTAGTGTTAAAATTAGTGGTAATGTTAGAGAAGGTTTTGTTGTTAAAGCTTCTGGAGATATAGAAATTGCAGGAAATGTAGGTGCTGCAAAAATTGAAAGTGGAGGTAGTGTTTTAATAAAAAAAGGTTTTTTGGGCAGGAATAAAGGCGAAATTAATGCCAGTGGTGATGTAAATGCTCGTTTTGTAGAAAATGCTGAAATTAAAGCCAATAATGTAAGAGTACATGAGGCAATAATGCACAGTCATGTTACTGCTAAAAATAGTGTTATAGTAAGTGGAGGTAAAGGTTTAATTGTTGGCGGGCGGGTTATGGCCCAAAATATCATCGAAGCAAATATGATTGGCTCCAGTCTGGCAACAAAGACATATATTGAGATTGGGCTGGAGCCAGAACTGCGCAAGAAATTCAAAGCTGCCAAAGATGAGCTGGAGACAGTGGAGAACAATCTGGATAAGGTAATCAAAAGTGTAGATCTATTAAAATCAATGAAAGAAAAAGGAATCAAGTTACCAGCAAATAAGCGAGAAATGTTTTCTAAATTAAAAGCTACTAAAGATGAGCTGGAAGAAAGAAAATCAGAACTTGAGTCTGAAATTGAAGAACTGGAAGAACAGTTAACTGCATCTGAGGAGGCGGTTATAAAAGTTAATAACTGTATTTTCCCTGGAGTACAGCTTTTAAGTAGTAAGGATAAAATGATTATTCGCAACAAAATTTCGAAATGTGCCTTTACTGAAGTTAATAAGGAGTTAAGACAGAAAACTAATGTATAAGGAGGTGTTAAAATGATTAGAGGCTTATATACTGCCGCTTCTTCGATGAATGTGCTGGAGAAAAAGACAAATATTCGTTCCAATAATCTGGCCAATGTTAATACAGCCGGCTTTAAAAAATCAGAAGCTATCACTGCTTCTTTTCCCGAAATGCTTTTAAGCAGGATTGAAAATGGTAAAGCTGATAAGGAAATAGGTGAGTTGGCAACAGGTTCCTATGTAGAGCAGAGTTTTAAAGATATGAGTCAGGGGGTTTTTCAACGCACTGATAATTATTTAGATTTTGCTGTTGAAGGGAAAGGATTTTTTGTAATTGAAACTGATGCAGGCAACAGATACACTCGGGATGGTAATTTTACTATCAATTCTGATTCCGAGCTTGTAACCCAGAGCGGCAATTATGTGCTGGATAGTGCTGGAGAGAGAATTCAGCTTATTCCTGACCAGGATTTTAGGGTTAGTGCTGACGGTCAGATCACTTTTAATAATGGTCTTCAGGGAGCACAGATTGCACTGATGAATTTTGAAGATGAGTCCCAATTACTGCAGCAGGGTGATAATCTTTATGCAGCTCAGGAAGGGGCAGTAGCTGTTGAAACTGACGCTGGAATTGCTCAGGGGTATTTAGAAGGTTCTAATGTTAAAATTGTAGAAGAAATGGCAAAAATGATTAAGACTACCCGGCATTATGAATCAAACCAGAAAGTCATTAGTAGTATTGATGAGACATTAAACAAAGTGATTAATGAAGTTGGACGGGCATAAATATTTTAGATTGAGAGCCGGACCTGAAAAGGAAGCTCTTACTGCTGTTGACTGAAAGAGACAGCAGTTTTCAATTAAATTTATTTCAGTCTGTCCACTTCCAAAAAAATAAATGAGGTGGAAAATATGATTAGTGCTTTATGGACATCAGCAACAGGAATGAATTCACAGCAGACTAATATCGATGTTATTTCTAATAACCTGGCCAATGTAAATACAAGTGGATTTAAAAAATCTAAAATTAATTTTGCGGATTTAATTTATACAAATATGAGAGAATCCGGGACACCAAATGCTCAGGGAGCAGAAATTCCGACCGGGATTGAGGTTGGTCATGGATCTAAAGTTAACAGTACCCAGAAAATATTTACTCAGGGAAATATTCAAAATACTGATAGTCCCCTGGATATGGTTATTGAAGGAGATGGCTTCTTTAGAATACAGCTGCCAGATGGGAATTATGCTTATACCAGAGATGGTTCCTTTAAACAGGACAGTAATGGTAATATAGTTACTTCGGATGGTTATCAGATAGATCCTGGATTTCAGATTCCACAGGAAGCGACAGAAATATCAATAACTTCCGATGGTACAGTAAATGCCAAAGTGAATGGTGAAAATCAACAACTGGGTCAAATTCAGTTATATCGTTTTGCCAATCCAGCCGGTCTTTCCAGTGAAGGAAGGAATCTTTATTTACAGACAGTTGCTTCCGGGCAGGCTATGCAGGGAGTTCCTGGAGAAGCTGGTTTTGGTACAGTAACTCAGGGCTTTTTAGAAATGTCAAATGTTAAAGTAGTAGAAGAAATGGTAAATATGATTGCAGCTCAGAGAGCATATGAGACTAACTCAAAAGCTATTCAGGCTTCGGATGAGATGCTGCAGACAGCCAATCAGCTGAAGAGATAATAAGTTGCTAACTATTGAATAAAGCAGTGGCCAGAGGTGCATAATTATGAAGAAAATAATTGTTTTTTTAGCGGTGATCTTAACAATAATTATAACTACTAATACTGCTGCTTTTGAAATTGAAATACAAAAAGAAGTAGAAGTTAGTTCTGCCGAGATTTATCTGGGCGAAATTGCTCAAATTAAAGCTCCAGAGCTCTCTGATTCTGCTCTGAGTGAACTCAAAAATTTAGTTTTTAAATCTTCTCCCGGTCCAGGATATCAAAAAAGGCTGAGTCGAGTTCTTGTTGATTTAAGCATCCAAAATTTGGACTATAAAAAATCACAGTTTAAACTCCGGATGCCGGCAACAGTAATTGTTCGCCGTCGAAGTAGGGTGATTACCGAGGATGAGATTTCTAGGTTGGTTAAAGATTATTTAAAAACTGAGCTTGACTTTAAGGCTGAAGATATATTAATTGAAAGTAAAAGTTCTACCCATAATATTGAAATTGCAGCAGGTGATTATCAAATAAAGGTTGCTGAAAACCAAAATTTATCTCTGCCGGATATTAATCTAAAGCTTGAAATATGGCAGAATGATAAAAAAATACGAAGTCTTTTTTATCCTGTTAAAGTCAAACTGCTGCTTAAGGTGCTGACAGCAGATAAAAGTTTAAAAAGTAATTCAAAAATTAATAAATCGGACTTTTCAATTCGAGAGCAAAAGATTTCAGGTGATCCAACAGAAGTTATTCAGAGCTGGTCAGAAGTCGATTTCAATAATGTTCAATTATCAAGGCGATTAAAAAAAGGTGAAATACTAAAGTCAAATTATTTAAAGACCCCCTATGTAGTAAAATGGGGACAAAAATTACATTTAAAAGTTGAAGTTAATAATATAAAAGTTTCTACCTTTGTAGAGGCTAAAGAAAGAGGAAAAATTGGTGAAATCATTACGGTTGAAAATTTAAACAGTGGTTATCAATTTCAGGTTGAAGTAGTTTCACCAACTGAGGTTAAAATGATCTCAGATTAAGAGAGGTGCAAATATGTATTATTTAGGTAAATTTAAACTGATTAGTATAGTACTTATAATAGTTTTTCTGGCAACTTCTGCTGCAGCTGCAGAATCACTCTGGAGCGATAATTCTAAAGGTTTGTATCAGGATTATCCGGAGTATGAAATGGGAGATATAATTACTGTAGTAATTGAGGAAGACGCTAGTGCTATTCAGAGCGCTAATTCTGATGCGAGTCAGGGTAGTGATTACAATGCTGAAGGGAGTGGATTTTTAGATTTTCTTCCTTTCTTTGATTTCAGTTATTCAGATTCAGAATCCGCAGATGGTCAGACTCAACGAAGTGGTACTCTGGAGGCAGACATAACGACTGAGGTAGTAGAATTACGAGAAAATGGTAATCTTAAAATTCAGGGAACAAAAAGGGTAAAAATTAATGGTGAAATTCAGACAATTATCTTAGAAGGAGTAATTCGACCACAGGATATTAATTTTGATAATGAAGTTTCTTCCAAAAGGGTCAGTAATGCAAATATAGAATATGAAGGGGAGGGTGTTGTTGGTGATAAACAGGACCCGGGAGTTTTAACTAGATTATTTAATTTTATTTTTTAGTATTTGAAAGAAGGGATAGTTTGTTTAATTTAATGAAATCAAAAGCTTTTGGAACTATATTTATTTCTATTTTTTTGCTGCTGATCAGTTCGACACTGACTGCAGCAGTTAATGATCCTCAGGTCGAAATTGGTAATATAACCAGGATTAAGGGACAGCGTGTTAATCAGTTAATTGGCTATGGTATTGTAGTTGGATTAAACGGAAGTGGTGATTCCAATAGAAGTCAGGCTACAGTTCAGAGTGTTGCCAATATGCTGCAGAATTTTGGTGTTAATGTAACAGATAATCAGGTTGCAAGCCAGAATATAGCTGCAGTTATGGTAACTGCAGAGCTGCCACCTGTGGCTCATAATGGTGACCCAATTGATATTACAGTAAGTTCGATTGGTGATGCTGATAGTTTACAGGGAGGAACATTATTATTAACACCTCTTCAGGCTCCAAATGGTGAAGTTTATGCTTCTGCTCAGGGTCCACTTTCTGTCGGTGGTTACAGTGTAGGCGGTAGTTCTAATTCAGAACAGCAAAATCATCCTACTGTTGGCAGAATACCTGGAGGTGCTCTGGTAGAAAAAGAAATTAATTCTAGCCTGGATAAAAATCAACTGACTTATGTACTTGCCAATCCAAATTTTAAAACTGCCAGTCAGATTACAACAACAATTAATAATAATTTTGGTCAGGGTACAGCCCGGGCATTGAATGACTCAACAATTCAAATTTCAAAACCAGCAAACTTTAACCAGGGAATGGTTAATTTTATTGCCCAGGTGAACAGCTTAAAAGTGACTCCTGCTGTTGAAGCCAGAGTTGTAATTGACGAAAAAACTGGTACTGTTGTTTTCAGTCATAATGTTCAGATATCTACTGTAGCAGTTGCTCATGGTAATCTCTCAGTTAGTATTTCTACTCAGGAAAATGTATCGCAGCCACCACCACTTAGCCCGGGAGAAACTACTGTGACTGAGGATGTTAAGATTAAAGTAGATGAAGGCCAACAGGGTAATATGATGGTTGTAAGTCAGGAAAATACTATTGAAGATCTTGTGACAGCTTTAAATGCTATTGGTGCAACTCCGCGGGATATTATTTCAATTATCCAGAAAATTGATGCTGCTGGGGCGCTGCATGCAGAATTAATAATTCAGTAAATAGTCGAAATAAAATAACTGGTAGGAAAACGAGGTGTAAGAATGGTTAAACTCAATAGTAATTATCATCAACTGGCTCAGTATCAGCTTAATAAACAGCAGAATCTGAAGTCAGAAAATAGTATTAAAACTTCTGCTGGAAAAGAAGAAAATCTGGAAAAAGCTGCTCAGGAGTTCAGTTCTATTTTCATTGAGAAAATGTTTGCTTCAATGAAAAAAACACTTGCTGATGATAAAATGCTTGATGGTGGTTATGCAGAAGATGTTTTTTCGGATATGTTGTACCGAGAATACAGTCAGATGGCAGGAAAGCAGGGAATGTTGGCTGAACTTAATCAGGCTCTGGTTGAGCAGCTTAAAAACACCTAACTTTTAACTGAATTGATATCAAATATTTTGACAATTTATTCTGGCTGATGTATAATATTAGGTAATTAGAAAAGCTAATAGAGATTAGCTTAAAATTAGTTGAGATTAGTAAAAAAATAAAAAGGAGAGATGAGTTGAGATGAGAATTAGTACAAAAGATTTAGCACAGGCGGCTTTGTTGGTGGCGATTGGATTTATTTTACATGCATTTTTCCCTCCAATAGTGATGGGAATGAAGCCTGACTTTGCTCTGGCAATGATGTTTATTTTATTGATTATCAAACAGGATTTTAAATTGGGCTTTTTAGTTGCAGTATCTACTGGTATTTTTACTGCTTTGACCACAGGTTTTCCTGGTGGACAGGTAGCAAATATGGTAGATAAACTATTAACATTTATGATAGTTTATCCTTTAATACCAATTATAGTAAAATTACCATCGAGAAAATTATCTACAGGTATTATTACAGCTTTTGGTACTCTTTTGAGTGGTTGTATATTCTTGGGTACAGCTGCATTGCTAGTTGGATTGCCTGGTCCCTTTACGGTTTTATTTTCGACAGTAGTAATTCCAGCAGCAGCAGTTAATACTATTACAGCAGTAATTGTATTCAGTGTAGTTGATTTTGCAATGGATGTAGAAGTTAAAGGAGCCAAAAACGAAGTTGTTTAGTTGAAAATTTAATTTTTATTAACCTCTCATTTAAGTTGAGAGGTTATTTTTTTGTCAAAAAAATAAAAATTTAATCTAATTTTAATCTTATTTAGTTGCATACTCAACTAATTTCTGTTATAATTTTAGCAAGATAGTTGAGAGCGCAACTAAATTTAAAAGAGGTGAGAAAATGAAGATAGATGCTCCAATCGGAAAATGGATAGCAAAATTATATAAAGATCATGATCAATATGTAGATAATTTATTGGAAGATTACAAATTAAATTATAGTGAAGCGAATTTACTGGTTTACTTATATAAGGATGGTGATGGAATTAATCAGAGTAAATTAAAGGATAATTTAGCTGTAGATAAAGCTACTATTTCTCGGGCTATTAATTCGCTGATTGATAAGAAATATTTAAAAAAGAAAAGTTCGCCTGAGGATGGTCGAGTAAATTTAATCTACTTAACTGAAAAAGCTAATGCAGTCCAGGAAGAAATAAATAGAATTTATCAGCAGTGGTTCCAAATTTTCATTGATGAAATTGGAGAAAGAGAGGCAAAAAGAGTTTTAGATAATATAGAAAAAATGTATTATATAGTTAAAAATAGAGATAATTAATTTTTGTCATTTATAATTTTTGTTTTTGCACAGGAGGCCAAATAATGAAAAAAATATTAAAACACGACAGACTAATAATTACTATAATTGCAATAATAACTTTATTTTTTGCTTTTCAGCTGCCGAAGATTGAAATTGATAATGATATTATGACTTTTTTACCGGATAGTAATAAGTCGGTTATTGTAAATAATAAAATGGAAGATATTTTTGGATCAAGTGAAAATATGATAGTGGCTGTAAAAGTTAGAAATGGAAATATCTTTACTTCAAAAAATATCAAACTGATTGATCAAATGACTGAAGAATTAGAAGCGATTAAAAATGTCGATGAAGTTACATCTTTTAGTAATTCTGACTATATAGAGGGAACTTCTGAAGGGATGGTTGTTGAAGAGCTGGTAAAAGAAATCCCGGAGAGTGAATCTGAAATAACAGATTTTAAATCAAGATTATTATCCTGGGATTTTTATAAAAATAATCTTTATTCTAATAATTTTAAAGCAACACAGCTATTAGTTAGTTTAAAAGATGGTATTTCTGCTGAACAGGAAGATAATCTTTATTATGATATAAAAGAAATTACTAATAAATATGAGCAGGAAAATTTAACAACCTATATTGCTGGCACATCTGCAATTAATGTACTTCTCGGCGATAAGATGATTGAAGACGTTAAATATTTGATCCCTTTTATAATCTTAATATTATTTCTTGCTTTATTTTTGTTTTTTAGAAAAATTTTACCTGTTATCTTAATAATGCTGACAGTTAGTATTAGTACGATCTGGTCAGTAGGATTAATGGCAATGCTGGGAATTAAAATGACACTTGTTTCTACTGTCATACCGGTTTTGCTGCTGGCGGTTGGCAGTGCCTATGGTATTCATATTTTGAGTCATTATTATGATTATCTTGCAGCGGAAAAAGGAAAAATAAGTCTTCAAAGGCGCCAGGAAATTGTGATGAAGACTGTAGACAGTATGGGAAAACCTGTTTTACTTGCAGGTTTAACAACTGTAGCCGGTTTTGGTTCGCTGGCTACAAGTAAGATAGTTCCAATTAAGAATTTTGGTTTATTTACTGCTCTTGGTATTTTAGTAGCTTTTATAATAGCAATTTTAATGATTCCGGCTTTATTGCTGGTTATTAACAGAAGGAATAATAATTCTAATGATAGAAATTATTCTGAGGTAAAACACTTTGAAAAGCTAATTATAAAACTGCATAATTTTTATTCACAAAAAAGTATCAGTTTACTTCTAATAATTTTTCTGATAGTTATTGTTTCACTGGTTGGAATGGATAAAATAATTATTGATAGCCCTTTAATTAATATGTTTAAAGAAAATACAGAAATTCGTCAGGCAGATAAATTTATTAATAATAATTTTGCTGGCTCATCAATTTTAACTGTTCTGGTGGAAGGAAATGAAAAAGGTAGTTTAACTAATCCTGAAATTTTAAAATCGATGGAAGAAATGCAGAATTATTTAATGGCAAATAATCAGGAAGTTGGTAAAGCTTCTTCAATTAGTACTTTTATTAAAAGAATGAACAGGGTTATGCATTATCCTTCAACTGCAGCTGAGAATAATCAGGAAGCTGCTGGCACAGAAAAGCAGGATCAACAAAATTCTGATGGAGAAAGTTCCAGTTTTTATAAGGGATCTGATAATAATGCTGAGTCTGGCATTTCAAGCTTTTACAGCAACTCAGAAAAAGAAAGCTCAGCTGGTACTTCAAGCTTCTACAGTGAGTCAGAAAACAGTTCTGAAACTAGCAGCTCGAGTTTTTACAAAGAGGATCAGAGTAAACAGTCAGAACAGAATAATTCTGAGGCTGTGATTGAAAATAAAGGTCCTGATACAAAAAATAATTTAAGTGAGTATGAATTAGTCTCACTTTTAAACAATGCTTTAGCGGAAGCTGATAGTCTTAATCTAAGTTCAGAAGAATTTGTTGGTCTAATAAATAAGAAATTAAATTATAAGGGGGCCAAATATAATGAAATACCCTATGATTTAAGCAAATATCCGGTTCAGAACAGGCAGGGTTTAAAAAATCTTGTTTCTCAGTATTTGCTTTTATATTCAGGTAGTCTGGATGATATGATTAATGATCAGCTGGAACCTGATAAGGCTAGAATGCTGATTCAATTAAATAATCCCAGTAATATTGTTACTGCTAGAATAAAACAGGATATTTTAGATTATGGTAAGGAAAACTTTCCAGAAAACTATAATCTTTCAGTAGCCGGGCATGCTAATATGTCTCTGGCAGCAAATGAGTTAATTATAGGAAGTCAGATAAATAGTATAATAGTTTCCTTTATAATTGTCTTTATAATTGTTGCTCTTGCTTATAGATCCATAATTGCAGGTATTTATGGTGTTATACCGCTGGCATTTTCTCTGTTAATTAACTTTGCTTTGATGGGATATACAGGTATAAAATTAGATATCGGTACAGCAATGGTTGCTTCTGTGGCTATAGGTATTGGAGTAGATTACACTATTCATTTTCTGGATAAATATCACGAAAATAGATTAAAAACTGATGATTTACATCAGGTAACTAGAAACACACTTATCAGTACCGGTAAGGCAATAATCTTTAATGCTTTATCAGTTGCTGCTGGATTTTTAGTCTTATTATTTTCCAATTTCTATCCTCTGGTATATTTAGGATTATTAATTGCAGTGACTATGTTTACTTCATCACTGGCTTCTATGACTATTTTACCATTGATATTAAAAATATTTAAACCCAAGTTTATTTCAAAAAAATTATAAGCCAAAGCAAAATCAAAGGAGGAATTAAAAATGAAAAAATTAAAAAGTAATATTTTAATAACAACTATTCTGCTTGTATTTATTATAAGTGGTAGTGTGATGGCAATGAGCGGTAGAGAGGTAATGGAAAAAGTTGATCAAAGGAATACAGGTGAGAGCAGACATGCACTAATGGGAATGGATCTAATTGATAAAAATGGTGAAGTTAGTCCCCGAGTAATTGAAGTCTGGTCAGAAAAATATGGTAATCCAGCTGATGATCTTGATAAAACAGTAATGGTTTTTCATGAGCCTTCCTCTGTCAAAAACACTCGTTTTTTACAGGTGCAGAACACGGAAGCTGACGATGATCAGTGGATTTATTTACCGGCTCTGGGTAGAGTAAGACGTATTTCAGCTTCTCAGGGTGGAGATTCCTTTATGGGGTCAGATTTCAGCTATGATGATATGAAATCCAGAGAGATTGATAATTTTACTTATAAAATTCTCAAGGAGGAAGTATTGGGAGATTACGAGACTTATGTTGTTGAAGCAACTCCTAAAAACCCTGAAGATGAACAGTATAAAAAAACAGTTTCCTGGATTACAAAAAAACATTTTATCCCGGTCAAGGTAGAAATGTATGATAAAAAGACTGGAGAACTGTTTAAAAGAATGACAGTTGAACAAAATATAGAAAAAGTGAATGGTATCTGGTCTATTTTTTCAACCACAATGGAAAATTTAGAGAGTGGTCACAGCACAAGATTGTATATTAAAAGTAGAAATAATAATTATCTCTTAGAATATAACAAAGATATAGCTGACAGCATGTTTACTCAGCAGTTCTTAAAAACTGGCAGATAAAAAGGAATGATTTTTCCTTTATATTTTAACTTTTCCTCACCTTTGTTTTACTAACTACATTTTCCGGGGGAGGGAGGTGAGGAAAGTTTTAATTAATCAGTATTTTTTACAATAAACTTAATTGGATACAGAGGTGAAATTATGTTAACAAATATTAAAAAGATTACATTTATTTTATTAATAATTATCGTTCTTTCCTCAACAGCAGTAATTGCCTTTGATGATGGTAGTTTTTACGCTGAACAAAAAGAGACAGCAACAACAATTATTGGTGATCTAAAACCTGAAATTAGAGTTTTTGATGATGGAGATTTAGAAAGAAATTTAAGTGGTAACCTTGATATAAGTTATCCTGGCAATAAACACAGTTTTCAACTTATAACTGATTTTCAGATTGGGGCTGCTAAAGAAATTGAATTTAACGAATTAAACTATCAGTATTTTGGCAATAAATACAGTTTATTGCTGGGAAAACACAGAGTAATCTGGGGCAAAGGAGATCAACTTCATGTTTTAGATAATATAAATCCGGAAGACTTAAGTGATTTTTATAACCCTGATTATAAAGATCGTCAGATTGGGGAAGAAATGATTAAAATTGATAGATATTTTAGAAATGGCAATGCCAATCTTGAGTTTATCTACACGCCAGATTTTGAGGGGCACCGGCTGGCAGAAGATCCTGATAGTCCACTCGGCAACTGGATAATCAATCCTTTTGCTGATAAGATTTCAATCTCTGCACTTAAGTCAGCTACTAACTACAGTGAAACAGAAATTATTAGGCAGGTAGAAGCTGCAGTTAAAGAGGAAGAGCAGCAGTTTGGTCTGCGCTTTACTGATACCAGAGGTGGTACAGATTATGGCTTCAGCTACTACCACGGATATTTAAGAGAACCAAGTTATGATCCTGCGGCATTTAATACAGGTTCAAATCCATTTACAAATAACCCGGCGCAAAATAGAGATATATTTAGTCAGCTACTGGATGCTGCTGATCTTCACTATGATCAGGTTGATGTTTTTGGTTTTGAAATGGCCCGAGTGATTGCCAGTATTAATAGTCGCTTTGAACTGGCATATTATAATACAGATGACAGTTCAGGTAATGATCCAACAATTAGAAATAATAAAGTTGCCTGGGTTATTGGTGGAGACAGAGATCTACCAATCAGTAATTTAAATCTAAATATTCAATTTACAGGTGAGAAAATTTTAGATGACAGCCAGATTGAGGCCAATAATGCTGCAGATTTACAGTATAATCAAGATGGAGATTATTTGACAAATAGAGCTGTAGTTAAACTGGAAGACAGCTATCAAAATGAAAAAATAATACCTCAAATCACCTGGGTTTATAACTTAAGTGATCATGATTATTCTCTGGAAAATGCAGTAGAATATGAGTTAAAACAGGATTTGGTAATGAAATTTTCTCATAAAATATTTAATGGAGATCAAAATACTGATTTTGGTCAGTTTGATGATAATGATTTCAGTTCAATTTCTTTACATTATAGTTTTTAATTAAAAAGTTAAGTTTTAATTCCCTATAGTTAAAAAAAGGCTAAAATTTCTGCCTAAATGGAGTAATTTTAGCCTCATAGTATTTAATCAAGAAAAATTATTGATAAAAGAATTTTCAGAAGTGTAAAGTAGTTGACATTTAGCAACTGGCTGGGTATAATAGTTTTGTGAACTTTTTACAAATAATTTTAATAAAGTTGAATAGCAGGAGGTGAATGTTTAAATGGCTCATGTAATTGCAGATGGTTGTATTATGTGTGGTGCCTGTGCACCAGAATGCCCTGTAGAATGTATCAGTGAAGGTGATACAAAATATGAAATTGATGCTGACGAATGCATCGACTGTGCAGCCTGTGTATCTGTTTGTCCAGTAGATGTTATCAGCCAGGCATAAGTTTATAAATTTTTGAAAAAACCGGGGGGATTCTCCGGTCTTTTTCATTTTAAAAAATCAAAATTTTAATTTTATTTAAAAAAGAAGCTAGAAATTAAGCAGGATTTAATTCTCTTTTAGAGAAATATACATAAAGGTAGATTATAACTATTAAATTAAGGAGATGAGCTTTGGATGCGGGAATTAAAGAAAATTGATCCGGAAATAGCAGAAATTATTTCAGAAGAAGAGAAGAGACAGGCTCAAAATATTGAATTAATTGCTTCAGAGAATTTTGTTAGTTCTG
Source organism: Halanaerobium kushneri (assembly GCF_900156285.1). Classification (GTDB taxonomy): domain Bacteria; phylum Bacillota; class Halanaerobiia; order Halanaerobiales; family Halanaerobiaceae; genus Halanaerobium; species Halanaerobium kushneri. The sequence goes on along the minus strand of NZ_FTNC01000006.1, from coordinate 83,615 downwards.
CTGTGATGGAGGCAGCTGGTTCTGTTTTAACAAACAAATATGCAGAAGGTTATCCTCATAAAAGATATTATGGTGGCTGTGAGGTAATTGATAAGGCAGAAGAACTGGCGATAAAAAGAGCAAAAGAATTATTTGGTGCTGAACATGCTAATGTACAGCCTCATTCTGGTTCACAGGCAAATCAGGCAGTTTATTTTTCTCAGGTTCCAAAAGGTGGCACAATACTGGCAATGGATCTTACTCACGGTGGCCATTTAACCCACGGTAGTCCTGTTAATATGTCAGGTAAGTATTATGATTTTATTCACTATGGTGTAACCAGAGAAAAAGAAATTATTGATTATGATCAGGTAAGAGCTCTTGCTGAAAAACATCAACCTGATTTAATTGTAGCCGGTGCCAGTGCCTATCCCAGAGTCATTAACTTTAAAACATTTAAAGAAATTGCCGATTCGGTTGGCGCATTATTTATGGTGGATATGGCCCATATTGCCGGTTTAATAGCAGCTGGATTACATCCCAACCCAGTAGAAACTGCAGACTTTGTTACAACCACTACTCATAAAACTTTAAGAGGAACCAGGGGTGGTATGATTCTCTGCAAGGAAAAATATGCAAAAGATATTGATAAAGCAATTTTCCCTGGACTGCAGGGAGGTCCGCTGATGCATATTATTGCTGCTAAAGCCGTTTCTTTTAAAGAAGCACTGACAGATGATTTTATGGAATATCAGCAGCAAATTATAGATAATGCACATACACTGGCAGAAGAATTAAAGGGTTATGGAATGAGACTGGTTTCTGGCGGCACAGATAATCATATGATGCTGGTTGATTTAAATAATATGGAAATCACGGGTAAAGAAGCAGAAGAAGCCTTAGATAAAGTTGGAATTACAGTAAATAAAAACACAATTCCATTTGAGACCAAAAGTCCTTTTGTTACCAGTGGAATTAGAATTGGAACCCCGGCAGTTACAACCAGGGGTATGAAAGAAAAAGATATGAAAAAAATCGCAGAATTTATCTTTGATGCTTTAAAAAATCTTGAAAATGAAGACAAATTAAAAGAAATGAAAAAAGAGGTTCATGCTTTTTCTGCTCAGTTTATGGAGTAGATTATATATAAGCTAATAATTAATGGGCCGGGGAAACCCGGTCATTTTTTTAGAATATAAGAATATAAGAAAAGGTGATATTATGGATATTAAAATGATAGTATTTGATCTGGATGGAACTTTACTGGATATTGATCATCAGCTGCATAATAAAACAATTGAGGCAGTTAAAATGATTAGAAATAAGGGGATTAGAACTCTGGTTGCAACCGGTAGAATGTATTGTTCTGCTAAACCACATACTGATAAACTGGAGATTGTAGATCCTATAATTACATATAATGGTGCGCTGGTGGTTGATCCTTCAACCCAGAAAGAGATTTTCCACGCCCCAATACCTTTCGAAATTGCTAAAAAAATCACAAAAATGGTTGTCGAAAACAATTATCATCTGCAGCTATATATTGATGATAAGCTCTATGTAGCAGAGGAAAATAAATTTACAGATCGTTACGAAGAGATTTCTGGAATTAAAGCCAATGCTGTTGGTCGTCTGGATGATTTTCTTGAGGCTGAACCTACCAAAATGTTAATAATCGAAGAGGATGAAGATAAGCAGGTTGAGATTAATCATTTTTTAAATGAAAATTTTGCTGAAGAGATTGAACTTTCTTCGTCCTATCCCTCTTTTATTGAAATAACAAAAAAAGATATGTCTAAAGCAGTTCCGGTTAAGAAACTGGCAGCAGATTTCAATATTAAACAGGAAGAAATTATGGCTTTTGGAGATGGTTTAAATGATCTTAAAATGATCGAATGGGTAGGTAAAGGTGTGGCTATGCAGAATGCACATCCCGAATTGCAGGAACATGCTGATGATACTGCACCAGATCACGATGAGTTGGGAATAGCTCGCTATTTAAAACAGCATTTTAAACTTGATCTTGATTTAAATAATTAGGCTGCTCCTTAGATTATGCATTTTCCAACTATTTATGTTATAATTTAAGATAGTGATTAACTTTAATATTGGTTGCAATTTGGAGGGATTTATTTGGAAATTTTTTCGATTTTAAAATCAACATTTAAAGATTTTTATGAAGACTTATTTAAACTGGTTTTGCTTAGTGTAGCCTGGTTTGTAATAAGTTCAGTACTTTTATTTGCTGTTTTTATTGGGCTGACCAGTGGCTGGTATTTAATACTTTTGTTACCCTTAGTTTTTTTGGGACCAGTATTTTTGACTTCACTTTATGGGACCAGTCAGATTTTAGAAGAGGGAAGTATTGCTCTTAAAGCACTTTTTTCATATTTTAAAAATAATTTTTGGCGTGGATTTTTAGTTTTTTTAATCTCGGTTATTTTATATATAATTTTTGTGGTTGATCTACGCTTCTTTTTGTTAAAAGGACAGGAAAATATATGGCTTTTGGCTTTTGCTTTTTTATTTGCCTATTTATTGATCTATTTTTCAATTTATCAGGCTTATTTATGGGGACTTTTAATTATTCAGGGTGAGAGACCATTAAAGGACATTTTTAAAAATGCAGTAATTCTCAGTCTGGATAACATTATATTTTCACTGCTCTGGTTTCTAGCAATTTTCTTAATTAGTGTAATTTTATTTGTTACAGGTATTGGTCTGCCAGCTGGATTTATTGGGATTATTGGTATTCTGATTCTTCAGGGAACAAAAGAAATGCTGGCAAAATATTAAAATATAAATTTAAGCTATAAATTGAGAGGGGAATAATTAATGAAAGAATATTATTTGGGTCTTGATCTTGGTGGAACAAAAATTTTAACAGGTCTTGCTGATAGTGAAGGAAAGATAATTACCAGATCACGCAGAGATACAGAAGCTGATTTAGGTGAAGATAAAATAATAGAAAATATGATAGCAACTATAGAGGATGTATTAGAAGAGTCAGATGTTAGCAAAGATCAGATTATAACTCTGGGTATTGGCAGTCCGGGCCCGCTTGATTCGAAAAAAGGGATTATAATTGAAAATGCAAACCTCCCCTGGAAAAATGTGCCTCTGGTTGAAAGAATGGAGTCGGCGTTGGGGATTAAAACCCTACTGCAGAATGATGCTAATGCTGCTGCTCTGGGTGAAAAATGGTTTGGAGCAGGGAGAAATGTTGAAAATATGGTCTACATAACTATCTCTACCGGTATAGGTGGGGGAGCTATTATTAATAAAGAGTTATTTACAGGGGTTAATGATAATGCCTGTGAAATTGGACATACAGTTATTGATCCTAATGGTCCACTCTGCGGCTGTGGAAACCACGGTTGTCTGGAAGCTTTTTCTTCTGGTACATCGATTGGCAAGAGAGCTAAAGAAGCAGCGGCAGCTGGTGAGAGCAAAGAAATGCTGGAACTGGCAGATAATATAGTTGAAGATATTGATGCGGTAATCTGTGCCCAGGCTGCTTATCAGGGAGATCAGGTGGCTAGAGATATCTTTAAAAATGCAGGCTATCATCTTGGGATTGGACTCGGTAATGTTGTAAATACTTTTAATACAGAGATGATAATTCTCGGTGGTGGAGTTATGAAGGCTTCCGATTTATTTTTAGATGAAGCAATAAAGACTATGGAGGATATTGCTCTGGCGGGTTCTCTGGAGATGGTTACAGTTAAGGAAGCTGAACTTGGATCTGATATTGGTTTGATGGGAGCTATAGCTGTAGCAATGGAAGATAGGTTAGTAAAAAATGATTGATGAAGATAAAGTATTAGTTCTTGATATTTTTAATCGTTTTGATCTTGAAATTAAAGCCGGACGCTCTGGCATTAAAAGAGAGGTTAAAGTAAGTGATATTAAGAGACCAGGAATTGAGCTTGCAGGTTTCTGGAAGCACTTTGTCCCCGAGCGGGTTAATTTGATAGGAAGAACCGAATTGTCTTTTTTGCGGGGGCTTGATGAAAAAATATTAAAAAAAAGAATTGAAGAATATGTAGATTATAATCCAGTCTGTATTATAGTTGCCAGAGGAGAGCATATTCCCGATTATTTACTGGAAAAAGCAAATCAAAATGGTATTCCAGTTCTTTCCACAGAAATTTCGACAACCAGATTTAGCAGTATGCTTTTAAACTATCTGGAAGAAAAATTGGCGCCTGTTAAGGTTATTCATGGTGTCTTAGTAGATATTTATGGTATTGGTGTTTTAATTAGAGGCCAGAGCGGAATTGGTAAAAGTGAGACTGCTATCGAACTGGTTAAAAGAGGACATCGTCTGGTTGCTGATGATATTATTGAAATTAAAAAAATTGGTGAGCTGCGACTTAGTGGTACTGCTCCCAGTAATTCGCGCTACTTTCTTGAAATGAGAGGTATTGGTATTATCAATGTAAAAACTCTGTTTGGGGCTGGAGCAGTAAAACATGACTCTCCAATTAATTTAACCATTAAATTAGAAAAATGGGAAGAGGGAGAGGAATATGAAAGACTTGGTATTGACAGTCGTAAAACAGAAATTATGGATCTTGAAATTGATGAAATAGTGATTCCAGTCAAACCAGGGAGAAATCTGGCTCTAGTTTTAGAGGTTGCAGCTATGAATTATAGAATGAAATCAATGGGCTATAATGCTGCAGTTGATTTTACAGAGAATATAATGAAAAGATAAAGAATGCTTCTGGCAGAGGTGTAAAAATGGTTTTAAAAAAAATTAAAGATAAGAGAAAAAAACTAATCATATTATTCATTATCTGTCTTTTTATTTTTACTGCAGCAGTTAACGCAGAAAATTATAATGTAATATTTAATCATCTCGATGCCGCTGGCGATGACTATGGGCCGGGAAATTATCTTTATCCTCAGAATCATATATTTCAAAACAAAGGTAATCTTTTTGATCTTCAGTCGATGACTATTTTTGAATCTAAAAGCGAATATAAAATTCGCTTTTCTTTTTCTAATTTAACTGATCCCTGGGGGGCAAAATACGGTTTTTCTTTACCATTATTAGAAATATACATAGATAATAATTCTACTGGCAGTAATCAACTTTTCCACAGTGGGGCTGGTGTTAGTTTTGATCCTGATTTTAACTGGAATAAATTTATTAAAATTAGCGGCTGGTGGATAAGAGCTTTTAATCCGGACAGTCAGAAAGAAAATCTTTTAAATATAAACGAGTTATCTCTTAATGAGCCAGGAGTAAATAATAATTTTAGTTTAAATAAGAAAGATAATGATATTTTTTTGATACTGCCAAAAAGCGAAATAAAATCACTGGATAACAGCAAGATAGTTGTTATGGTAGGAAGTTTTGATCCATTTGGTTATGATCATTTTCGTTCACTATCAAAAAGCAAAAGTTACTGGCAGATTTATTCTGAAAATGAGATATCTCTGACTAAAGCACCCAGAGTTCTTGATATACTGGTTCCCGGGGGGGGTAGTCAAAAAGAGATATTAAAAGGTGAATTACCAGCAATACCATATCTTGAGATTGATACTGATATTGCTGCTGTTGAGCCGACAATAATAGATTATTTAAAACCGATCAATAAAATTTCTGTTTCCATTCTTTTGTTTTACATATTTTTATTAATTTTTGTAATTTATAGGTTTAAATATCATAATTAAATTTAAATTTTTAAGAGGTGAAATAATGACAGCCGAGCCAATGAATTATGCCAGGAAAATCTTAAAAAAGGTATCTCGAAGTTTTGCTTTAACAATCCCTATGCTCGATGATCAAATAAAAGATGAGGTTCTTCTGGCCTATCTGCAGGATAGGATACTTGATAATTTTGAAGATGAAATTTATCCTCCCGATCTTAAATTACAGAAGGATCTGATGGATCGAGTCAGCAGAATTTTTTCGCCGGTAGTTTATGACCGCAGTTCTGATTTTGAAATTATTAAAAAAAACAGCAGCTTAATTGAGGATTCATCACTGCAGGAATTAACCAGAAATGTTGATTTAGTCTATCAGGGTTATCAGAGTTTAGAACCTAAAATTCAGCAGGTTTCTCACAAATGGCTGCAGGAAATGAATCAGGGAATGCAAAAATACTTAAAAAAAGAAGTCGAAACCTTTGCCGAATTAGATGAATACTGTTATTATGTTGCAGGTACAGTTGGTGGTTTTTTGACTGAAACTATAATTTATAAATTTGAGATTGATCAACAGAACCAGAAGCTTCTAATGGATAATTTTAATCAGGCGGGGCTTTTTCTGCAGAAAGTAAATTTGATTAGAGATATTAGAGAAGATTTAGAAAGTAGAGATAAGCATTTTTGGCCGCTCAAAGATTTGGGGATTAGTGAGGCAGAACTGGCAGATCCAGAATGTAGGGAGCAGGCTATGCAGGCTCTGGAGCAGATGCTTTTAGATTTAAAAAACCATATTCCGGCTTTAAAAAAATATTATCAGGCACTGCCGGATGAGCTTAAAGGCTATAAAAAGTTTTTTGCAGTTAATAATGCCCTTGGGCTTGCAACTCTAGATAAGCTGAATAATAATCCGGAAGTATTTTATGGAGATAAACCTGTTAAAACTTCTAAATTGACTTTTTTAAATATTATGCGGTCTCCTGAAAAATATTTTTTTAAGCATGCAGCTCGGATAAAGGATTAGCTGCTTTGATTTATTTTGCTGAGAAAGGAGAAAAAATGTAATGGATTTTTTACTGATTACTGGTATGTCTGGAGCGGGAAAGTCTCTTGCCTTAAATTATTTTGAGGATAGGGGATATTTCTGTGTGGATAACCTTCCGCCAGCTTTAATTTCCAAATTTGCGGAATTGTGTCTGCAGTCTGATCTGGATAAAATTGCTCTGGTTAGTGATATTAGAGGGCGAGAATTTTTTACCGAATTATTCGAAGAACTGGCTAAGATAGAGGATATGAATTTAAATTATAATATTCTTTTTCTGGAGGCTTCTGATGATGTTTTAATTAGAAGATATAAAGAGAGTAGAAGACGTCATCCTCTGGATGAAGAGGGAAGAATTCTGGATGCTATTGAAAGAGAAAGAAAAATGTTAGAAGAACTCCGGGGTAGAGCAACAAAGATTATTGATACCGGGGAATTGAAGAGTTCAGAATTACAGGAGGAATTAAATCAATTATTTTTGGGAGAAGAAGATAAAAATTTACTACATTTAAGTTTAATATCTTTTGGTTTTAAATATGGAATACCACGCGATGCAGATTTAGTAATGGATGTAAGATTTTTGCCCAACCCTTATTATGTTGAGTCTTTAAGAGAGCAAACGGGTAATGATCAGGAAGTTCAGAATTATGTTTTAAAATGGCCATTAACAGATAAGTTTTACAGTAAATTTTTTGATTTAATTGATTTTTTACTACCTGAATATAAAAAAGAGGGAAAGAGTCATCTTTCGATTGCAATTGGCTGTACTGGTGGCAAGCACCGCTCAGTTACTACAGTTAATAAGTTAGCGGAATTTTTAAAGGATAAAGATTTTAATATAAATATTGAACATCGGGATATCGAAAAATAAGGAAGTGTAATTATGAACCTGCCAAAATGGTTTTTTCCCGGTCTGGGTGTTAAGCGGTGGTTTTTAGTTATTATATTTGCATTTATTTTAATTAGTATTGGAATAACTCCTTTATTTGGTTTTGACATAAGTGTCTATGTTACAAATCAGCTGCTTTTAATGCTCAACAATATATTTGGTCATCAGGCCGGTTTTGTGCTTAAATTGACTGCTTTGTTTATGATTTTAAGTGGGATTAGTTTGACTTATTATTCTCTGCTAAAAATCAAATCAGAATTTAATACCCATATAACTCCTAATGGAGAAATTCTTGATTTATTATATGAAAAAAGAAGGTCAAATAAGGGACCAGAAATTGTTGCTTTTGGTGGTGGTACCGGTTTATCAAATCTCCTGCGGGGCCTGAAAAAAAATAGTGACAATCTGACAGCAGTCGTCACAGTGGCTGATGATGGTGGTAGTTCAGGTCGTTTAAGAGATGAAATGGGTATTTTACCACCTGGAGATATTCGTAACTGCCTGGTTGCACTGGCTGATAGAGAACCTTTAATGGAGAAATTATTTCAACACCGCTTTGAATCTGAAGGTGGGCTTGAAGGTCACAGCTTTGGTAATTTATATATTGCTGCTATGACTGAGGTTTTAGGAGATTTTGAGGAAGCAGTTAGAGCTTCCAGCAAAGTTCTGGCTATTAGGGGTAAAGTTCTACCTGCTACTAACGAAGATATTAAATTGGGGGCAGTTTATCACGATCAGGAAGAAAGAATGGGCGAATCTGCTATTCCAGTCTATGATAAAGAAATCAATAAAGTTTTTTTGTATCCTGAAAATGCAAGTACTACTCCAGAAGTAAAAGAGTCAATCCAAAAAGCAGATGTAATAGTGATTGGCCCGGGTAGTCTTTATACCAGTATTTTGCCCAATTTGCTGGTGAAAGGAATTACAGAAGAAATTAAAAATAGTAGTGCCTTAAAACTATATATCTGTAATGTGATGACTCAGCCTGGAGAAACCGATGGTTATACAGCAGCTGATCATGCTCGAGCAATCATTGATCACTGTGGTAGTGGAGTTTTTGACTATATTGTTGTCAACAATCGTCAGGGTACAGCTAAACTGAGAAAGAAATATGAAGCAGAAGGTGCTTACCCAGTTAAGATAGATCATCAGCAGTTAGAGAAACTGGGAGTAAAGGTTATTGAAGCTGATCTCTTAAAAAAAGACAGCTATCTGCGACATGATCCGGATGCACTGGCAGAACTTATTTATGATTTAAATAAGAAATATAATTAACAACAGGAGATTACAAACTAATTTCATTAATTAAGATTTAAAAGGTGATAAAAATGTCTTTTACTGATCAGGTTAAGGAAGAATTAACACATAAAGATAAATATGATTACTCTGAGCAGCTGGCCGAACTGGCGGCTCTAATCAGGATAGATGGATCGATTCAAATCTCAAATAAACATCTGGCTGTTAAGATTACTCTTTATCATGGTAATTTAGCCCGCAGAATTTATTCCCTGATTAAGGAGCGGTTTGGTTTCAGTATCGAGATCAGAGTCAGACAGGATAAAAGATTTAATTTAAGCCATAGTTACGATATTATTGTTACACCACAGCCAGGTGTGAGAGAATTTCTACTGGAACTGGGATTTCTAACCCCGGATAATAGTTTAGTTTTTCATATTAAAGATGAATATTTGAATTCTCGCCAATTATCTCAGGCTTATTTACGCGGTTTATTTTTAGGTGGGGGATCAGTTAATAAACCTCAGAGCGAATATCACCTTGAATTTCGCTGTGAGCGTGAAAGTGTAGCTGAAGATTTGAAAATTTTACTGGCTAAATTTGAATTAGAGGCTCATCAGACTCAACACAAGGGTTATCATGTAATTTATTTTAAGAGCTATGCTGAAGTAGTTAAGGTTTTAAATATTATTGGAGCTCATCAGGCAATGCTTAAAATGGAAAATGATCATATTGTTAAAGAGTTAAAAAATGATGTTAATCGGCGGGTGAATTTTGAAACTGCAAATTTAGAGAAATCTGTTTCTGCAGCTATGGATCAGCTGGAGTATATAGATATTATAGAGCGCAAAGAAGGGTTGGAGTCATTGAGCCCCGGTCTGCAGGAAATGGCTGAGGTTAGAAGAGAAAATCCTTATGCCTCTTTAAAAGAGCTGGGTGAAATTTTAGATCTCAGTAAATCGGGAGTTAATCATCGTTTGCGAAGAATTAAAAAAATTGCCCAAAATTTAACTTGAAATTATCTCAGGAGATGATATAATACATTTGGAAGTTAAAAATAAATCAAACTTGCTGCTGATTTAAAAATCAGCTTTGTTTTTGGCTGTATCGGGACAATTATGTTCCATTTGGACAAAAACGTTCCAGCTCGGAGGTTAAACATGAATAAACTGTTTAAAATTCAGCAGAAAATTGTACCGGAAATTGTTAAGACAGCCCAGCAAAGATATAATATTTTACGTGGTATATATTACAATCAGCCTATTGGAAGACGAGCTCTAGCAAAGATATTAGGATTGAGTGAAAGAACAATTCGTAATGATCTGGAGTTTTTTGAAAAAAATGCCTTTATAACTATTACCCCGGCAGGTACTCAAATTACTAGAATTGGAGAAGAATTTCTGATAGAATTAGATGAGTACATCAAAGAGTTACGAGATATCAGTTATTTAGAAAATAGACTGGAAAATATTCTGGGGATAAAAAAAGTTAAGCTGGTTAATGGCGCAGTTCCGGCCGGAGATTTAAAGGCCGAGATTGGTAGAATGGCCTCACAGCTTTTACAGCAGGAAATTAAAAATGGAGACATTCTTGCTGTGACGGGTGGGACAACCCTGGCCCAGGTTGCAGCAGAGATGACCTACAGCGCTGAATCCAGGGATGTGACAGTAGTTCCCGGCCGAGGTGGACTGGGTGAGGATGTTGAAATACAGGCTAATACGATTGCTGCTGAAATTGCCAAAAAGCTAGGCGGCAGCTATCATCTCCTGCATATTCCGGACAATATGGCTGAAGAAAATATTTATCATATAACAAAAGAACCAACAATTAAAAAAACTCTGGAAATTTTAAAAAGAGCCAATATTTTGATTCACGGAGTAGGAACAGCTAAAGATATGGCAGGCCGACGGGGGATGGACGAAAAAGAAATCAATGATCTCCTTAATGCCGGTGCCGTGGGAGAGGCTTTTGGATTTTATTTTAACTCCCGGGGTGAGATTATCTATTCCACTACCAGTGTTGGTTTGAATCTTGATGATCTGCAGGCAATAAATAAAGTGATTGTTGTTGCAGGTGGAGAAAATAAGGCAGAAGCTATTATTTCTGCAGTTTCTCCTAAATACCAGGATATTTTAATTACTGATGAAATTACAGCCCGAAAAATTATCTCTCTTAAGGGGGGTGAGGCCGAAGACAGGCTGGCAGATTAGAATCAGCAGGTTATAAACTTTCAAATTTTTTAAGTCTTTGTTTAGTAAATTAATTTATGTAAATGTTCAACATATTATAAGGAGGAATAAAATAATGAAAAAAGTAGCAATTAATGGATTTGGACGTATTGGTAGAGGTTACTTAAGATTAGTTGAAAAAAGAGGAGAAGACATTGAAATCGTTGCAATTAACGATTTAGTTGATGTTGAAAATTTAGCTTATTTACTTAAATATGACTCTGTACATGGTCGTTTTGATGGTACAGTAGAGGTTGAAGCTGGAAACTTAGTAGTTAATGGTAAAACAATTAAAGTTACTGCTATTAAAGATCCTAAAGAACTACCATGGGGCGAAAATGACATTGATGTAGTAATTGAATCTACTGGTGTATTCCGCAAAAAAGCTCAGTTAATGCAGCATATTGAAGCTGGTGCGAAAAAAGTTCTTTTAACTGTACCTGCTAAAGATGAGATTGATAATACTATTGTACTTGGTGTTAATGATGACGATCTCAGCGATGATGACTTAATTGTTTCCAATGCTTCCTGTACAACTAATTGTTTAGCTCCTTTAGCTAAGGCTCTTAACGATGAGTTTGGAATCGAAAAAGGATTAATCACAACTGTTCATGGTTATACAACCAGTCAGGCTATCCTAGATATGCCAGCTGGAAAAACAAGAAGAGGTAGAGCAGCTGCTGAAAACATTATTCCTACAACTACAGGTGCTGCTATTGCAACAACAAAAGTACTGCCTGAGTTAGATGGTAAAATTGATGGTATGGCTATTCGTGTTCCAGTACCTGATGGCTCCTGTGTTGATGGAGTATTTACTTTAGAGAAAGATGTAACTGCTGAAGAAGTAAATGCAATGTTTAAAGAAAAAGCAGAAGGTGAAATGAAAGGTATTTTAGGCTATACTGAAGATGAATTAGTTTCCAGAGATATTATGGGACAGTTCGAATCTTCTAAAATTGATGCTCAGTCAACTATGGTAGTTAATGGCAATATGGTTAAAGTTATTTCCTGGTATGACAACGAATTAAGTTATACAAATAGAGTCGTAGATTTATCATTAAAGCTGTAATTTAAATATAAAAATCATTTCAGGGTGGGGCATAGTTGCCTGCCCTGAAATTTTCTCAATAAATTTTTTTGCCTTATTTTTAGAGATAGATATTAAGCCTTTTAAGATAGCTGTCAAAAAATTAGTAACTGCTAATTAATATGGAGGTATTAAAAATGAAAAAAACACTTAAAGATATGGATTTTAAAGGAAAGAAAGTTTTAGTTAGAGTAGATTTTAATGTTCCTCTTAAAGATGGAGTTGTTGGTGATACGACCAGAATTAAAGCAGCTCTGCCAACAATTGAGTATTTAATTAAAGAAGAAGCAAAAGTATTACTTATCTCTCATTTGGGTCGCCCGGGTGGAGAGCCAAAAGATGAGTTAAGAATGGATCCAGTTGCTAAAGAACTGGCTAATTTATTAAACAAAGAAGTTAAAAAAGCTGATGACTGTATTGGTGACGAAGTTAAAAAGGCAGCTGACAGCCTTAAAAACGGTGAAGTTTTAGTCTTAGAAAACAGCCGTTTCCATGCAGGTGAAAAGAAAAATGATCCAGAATTCGCGAAAGAATTAGCATCACTTGCTGACCTTTATGTCAATGATGCTTTTGGTGCTGCCCATAGAGCTCATGCCACTACAGTTGGGGTAACAGAATACTTACCATCTGCTGCTGGTTTCTTAATGCAGAGAGAATTAAATGCTCTGGGTGAGGTAATGGAAAATCCGGAAAGTCCTTTTGTTGCCATAATGGGTGGCGCTAAAGTTTCTGATAAAATTGATGTGATTAAGAATCTGATCAATAAAGTTGATCAATTAATTGTTGCTGGGGGAATCGCCAATACATTTCTGATGGCAAAAGGTTATGAAGTTGGAGATTCTTTAGTTGAGGCTGACAAAGTTGATCTGGCTAAAGAATTAATGACTGAAGCTGAAGAAAAGGGAGTAGAAATTGTGCTTCCAATTGATGTAGTAATTGCTGATGATTTTTCCAATGATGCTAATACAAAAACAGTATCTGTAAAAGAAGTTCCTGCTGGCTGGCAGATTCTGGACTGTGGTGGCCCTCAGAGTTTAGAAAACTACAAGAAAATTATAAAAAATGCCAAAACAGTAATCTGGAATGGACCTTTAGGAGTATTTGAGATGGAGAAATTTGCTCACGGTACAGTGGAATTAGCAAAAGCTCTGGCTGAATCAGATGCTCATTCAGTAATTGGTGGAGGAGATTCTGCTGCAGCGATCAATCAGGCTGGAGTGGCTGATAAGATGAGTCATATTTCTACCGGTGGTGGAGCTTCTCTGATGTTCTTTGAAGGTAAAGAACTTCCTGGTGTTGCTGCACTGGACGATGTTGAGTAATTTTATTAAGTTCATTTAGTAGAATAAACTAAGAATAACGATTAATTATTCAAAAAAATTCTAAACAAAAACTTTGCATTTGGGCAGAGTTTGAGGAGGAATATTAATGCGTAAACCATTTATTTGTGGAAACTGGAAAATGAATAAAAATGTTGAAGAAGCTGAAGCAATGATAACCGCTTTAAAAGATAAAGTTAAAGGTGTAGAAAATGTAGAAATGGGTATTTGCCCAACCGCTCTCTGTTTAACAACTGTTAAGGAAGCTGCTCAGGGCAGTGATATTGTAACAGGTGCCGAAAATATTTACTGGAAAGACTCAGGTGCTTATACTGGCGAAATATCTGCGAAGATGCTTGCTGATAGTAATATTGAATATACTATTGTTGGTCACTCTGAAAGAAGAGAGATTTTTGGAGAAAGTGACTATGAAGTAAATAAGAAGGTTCTTTCTGCACTTGAACATGGTGTGAAGCCAATTGTCTGTGTTGGAGAAACTTTAGAAGAAAGAAAGGCAGATCAAATAGAAGCCAAAGTTAACTTTCAGGTTGATTCTGCACTTGCTGGTCTAAGTGAAGATGAGGTAGAAGATGTGGTAATTGCCTATGAACCAATCTGGGCTATTGGTACAGGAGAAACTGCTTCTGCTGAAGAAGCTAATCGTGTAATTGGAATTATTAGAAAAAACATTAGAAAAGAATATCCTGAAGCTGCTGATAAGATTAGAATTCAGTATGGTGGAAGTGTTAAACCACATAATGTAGAAGAAATTATGGCTCAGGAAGAAATTGATGGTGCTTTAGTTGGTGGAGCCAGCCTGGCAGCAGATTCTTTTTCTGAAATTATTTTAAAAACTGCCGAAATCTATAAGTAAATAAGATATATTATAAGGAGGATTATTTATGGCAAGACCCAAACCACTGGCCCTGATTATTGCAGATGGGCTGGGAATAAACGAAAATGCGGAAGGAAATGCTGTTTATCAGGCAGATACTCCTTTCTTAGATAAATTAAATCAAGATTATCCCCATTCAATCTTAAAACCATCTGGAGAGGCTGTTGGCTTACCAGAAGGTCAGATGGGTAATTCTGAGGTTGGACACTTAAATATTGGTGCTGGCCGCATAGTTTATCAGGATTTTACAAGAATTAATAAAGCTGTAGAAGAAAAACATCTGTTAGAGAACGAAGTTCTAAAAAAAGCAGTAGAACATGCCAAGGAAAATGATGGAGCACTGCATTTAATTGGACTTCTATCTGATGGTGGTGTGCACAGCCATATTAAACATCTTTTTGGACTGATTGAGATGGCTGATCGGGCCGGTTTAGAGAAAGTATATATTCATCCGATTCTTGATGGGAGAGATACTCCTCCTGCCAGCGGTACAGGCTATTTAGAACAACTGCAGGCAGAACTGGACGAAGTAGGAATCGGTAAAATTGCAACTGTCAGTGGTCGTTACTACACAATGGACCGTGACAACCGCTGGGATAGAACTAAAAAGGCCTATGATATGTTAGTGCTGGGAGAAGGAAATAAGGCAGAAGATGCCATTGAGGCTGTAGAAGCTTCTTATAAAGAGGATGTGGAAGATGAATTTGTTGTGCCAACAGTAATTACTGAAAACGGTGAGCCTGTAGGTGAAATGAAGGATCATGATTCTGTAATTTTCTTTAACTTTAGAGCTGATAGAGCGCGTCAGATAACTCAGGCTTTAACAATTGATGGTTTTGAAGGTTTTGAGCGTGCTCCTGAACATCCCAAAGACTTATATTATGTTACCATGACAGAATATGATGAAGAATTTGATCTGCCGGTTGCTTTTGAACCTGTAGAAATTAAAGATGGACTGGGAGAAGTATTAAGCCGGGAAGGCTTAAAACAGCTCAGAATTGCTGAAACTGAAAAATATGCCCATGTAACATTTTTCTTTAATGGAGGAGTTGAAGAGCCGAATGAAGGTGAAGACAGAATTTTAATTCCTTCACCACAGGTTGCAACCTATGAAATGCAGCCAGAAATGAGTGCTTATGAAGTAACAGATAAGCTCTTAGAAAAAATTGAAACTGATGAATATGATGTGATTATCTTAAATTATGCTAATATTGATATGGTAGGACATACAGGTTATATGGATGCAGCTATTAAAGCTGTAGAAACAGTGGACGAATGTCTTTCTAAACTGGTTCCTGCTATTTTAGAAAAGGGAGGTCAGGCCTTACTGACAGCTGACCATGGTAATGGAGAGAAGATGAAAGAAGAAGATGGTTCTCCATTTACTGCTCATACTGCTAATATAGTTCCACTTTATTATATAGGTGGACCAGAAAATAAAGGTATTGCATCAGGGAAATTGGCTGATCTTGCTCCAACAATGTTAGAAATTTTAGGAATTGAAAAACCAGAATTAATGACTGGTGAATCACTGATTATTGATAATTAATAGTCAAGCTTAAATTAATTAATAAGTAGAGGCAGTCTTAACTGTCTCTGCAAAAATAAATCTAAATTAGTTTCGCTGTAAAATTATAAGGAGGTCAATTAATAATGTTAAACACAACAATTGTAGATGTTTATGCTCGCGAGATTTTAGATTCACGTGGTAACCCAACTGTAGAGGTAGAAGTAGTACTGGAAGATGGCGTAATGGGTAGAGCTGCTGTTCCATCCGGAGCTTCAACTGGTGAATACGAAGCTGTGGAATTAAGAGATGGTGGCGACCGTTACCTAGGTAAAGGTGTTTTAGATGCTATTGAAAACGTAAATGAAATAATTGCACCTGAGCTAATCGGTTATGATGTAAGAGAGCAGATTGATATTGATAACTTAATGCGCGAATTAGATGGTACTGACAACAAAGGTAAATTAGGAGCTAATGCTATTTTAGGTGTATCAATGGCAGTTGCTAAAGCAGCAGCAGAAGCTACAGGTACTTTCCTTTATAACTATATTGGGGGAATGAATGCTAAAACTTTACCTGTGCCAATGATGAACATTTTAAATGGTGGAGAACATGCTGACAACAATGTGGACCTGCAGGAGTTTATGATCATGCCTGTTGGTGCAGTAAGCTTCCGCGAAGCTCTACAGATGGGAGCAGAAGTTTATCATAATCTGAAAAAGGTACTGCAGGAAAAAGGTTTAGGTACCGGTGTTGGTGATGAAGGTGGATTTGCACCTGACTTAGGTTCCAACGAAGAAGCTCTCCAGGTGATTGTAGAGGCTATTGAAGCTGCCGGTTATGAAGCAGGAGAAGACTTCTACCTTGCTATTGATGCAGCAGCATCTGAAATTTATAAAGATGGTAAGTATGTACTTGCTGGAGAAGGTGTAGAAAAAACTTCTGAAGAAATGGTAGATTTCTATGCTGAATTAATTGATAAATATCCAATTATCTCACTGGAAGATGGTCTTGACGAAGATGACTGGGACGGTTGGGCTCAGTTAACAGAGCGTTTAGGTGACCGTCTGCAGATTGTTGGAGATGATCTCTTTGTAACTAATGTAGAAAGATTAGAGAGAGGTATTGAAGAAGATAGTGCTAACTCAATCTTGATTAAGGTTAATCAGATTGGTTCCTTAACTGAGACTTTAGATACTATTAAGATGGCTACAAGAGCAGGATTTACTTCTGTTGTATCTCACCGCTCTGGTGAAACAGAAGATGTAACAATTGCTGACCTTGTAGTTGCAATGAATACTGGCCAGATTAAAACTGGTGCTCCTGCCCGTTCAGAAAGAGTTGCTAAGTATAACCAGCTGCTAAGAATTGAAGAAAGCCTGGGCGATGCAGCTCAGTATGCAGGTAAAGAAGCATTCTTTAATCTGAAGTAAAATTTATTAAATTAAATAGTGTAAGTAATATAAAGGGCCGAGTAGGGTTTATTCTCTACTTGGTCTTTTTTTATTTATAAAGAAAAAAATAAAAGTAAAAAAGCAGCTAAAACAAAGTTTATTAAAAAAATCACTTGACAAAATTTAAAAATAAGATTATACTAACAGTGTACCAGTTAACTAGTGCACTATTTAATAATATATTATTTTGAAATTTCAAGCTATGAATTCTTAAAACCTAACTTTTGATAGGTGGAATGGGCTATATAATATTATATTATTAAAAAAAAAGAATAAATCAGCTGCAGACTAATTTTTTTAATTTTTGTAGTCTTATTTACTTGATTTTATTACTCAGATTCAATATAATATACTCTATACTGACCGGTTAGTCGAGAGGGGGATAATATGGCTAAAGACACAAGAGATGAAATACTAAAAGCGGCACTTAACTTATTTTCAATAAATAATTATCATGCTACCTCAATGTCCATGATAGCCAAAGAAGCAGGTCTGAGTAAGGGAACTCTTTACTGGCATTTTGACAGCAAGGAAGATTTATTTAGAGAATTAGTTTTAGTTGGTTTAGAATATTTTCATGAAAAGTATCAGGAAATCCAGAATAGTGATTCAAATGCAGAGGAAAAGTTATTCCAAATAGTTGATTTTAGTATTAGTATGCTGGCGGATAATATTAAAATGGCAAATATTTTGAAAAATAATATTCAGTTGATCAGCAGTGAATTTCAGAAAAAAATGATTGAAAGACATAAATCAGCCTTAAATGCTATTAAACTTGTAATTGAACAGGGGATTAAAGAAGGAAGTATGCAAACTAATGATCCTCACAACACCGCAGTGATGATTATGGTATTAATTTTCAATTCTCATCCTCAGGAATTATTTTACAATTTTGAAAGTAGAGAAAAAGATGTGGAATTTATTTATAATTTTATTATGCAGGGAATCTCCAGGGAGGTTAAAAATGAAGAAAACTAAGTATATCATTTTGATTTTATTATTCTGTCTATTAACTGCTTCATTTAACGTGGCTGCAGCTGAAGAAACAGAAATCACTCTGACACAAGCAGTAAAGATTTTAATGGAAAACAACAGACAGCTGATTAACAGCCGTCAGAATATAGAAAAGGCCCAAAAAGATGTTGAGCTGAGCGGAAGAGGCTATTATCCAACAGCCAATCTGCAGACCTCCTATACCAAGCTGGAATCAGGTCAGCAGACTATTGATTTTCAGCAATTATCTGATCCAAGTTATAATTTTTTCCAAGATGGATTTCCAATGACTGAAACTCCAGATCAGAATTACAGCACTTCCCTATCACTTTCGCAGCCACTTTATCTGGGAGGCAGAGTGCGGATTGGAAAAGATATTTCTAAACTGGGGCTTGAGATGAGCAAAATTGAATATCAAAAACAGCTGGATCAGAGTATTTTCAATCTTGTTCAGGCCTACTATGGTGTCCTACAGGCTCAGGGCATGGTTGAGATTAGAGAAAATGCCCTGGAAGTAGTAAATGAACATTTAAGAATTGTAAAAGTTAATAATGAAGCAGGAATGAGTTTGAGACAGGATTTGCTGCAGACTCAAATTGAGCAGCGCAAAGCAGAAGAAGATTTAATTGCTGCTGAAAATCAGCTGCAGATTGCTAAAAAGAGGCTGGCCCAGTTGCTTGGTGACAGCAGTGTTATGTATCAGGTTTCCACACCACAAAAAAATCCGGAGCCGGCAACTGAACTGGATAAATTAATCAACCTTGCTTTAGAAAATAGAGCTGAATTAAAGTCACTATCCGTAAATCAAAAAATGCTGGAGAAGCAGAAAGATCTGGAAGGTAATCCTTATCGACCTCAGATTTCTTTAAATGGTTCATATAGCTGGCAGGGATCAGAATTAGAATTTAGTGATGGCAGCTGGAATGTAACGGTTGCAGGTTCAATTTCTTTATATGATGGTGGTAAGGCTAATTTAAATGAAGAAAAAAAGAAAATAGAAGTAAATAATCTTGATAATTCAACAAAAGATCTAAAAGAATCTATCAGAATTGAAATTGAAGATACTCTGCTGTCACTGCAGCATTCAGAAGAAATGATTAAGTTGGAGAAATTATCTTTAGAAAACGCAGAAGAAAACTTAGAACTGACAAATAAGAGCTATCAGGCTGGAATTAACACCAATATAGATGTTATAAATGCCCAGACTTCTTATAAACAGGCCCAGATTGCTTTGCTGCAGGCTGAATATGATTATGAAAAAAATCTATATAAATTATTTTACAATACTGGTAGAATTAAAGAACTATTTAAGGATGTGATATAAATGAGAAAAACAATTATAATACTTTTATTATTAATTTTCCTCTCCTTTAATGTTATGGCACAATCTCCGGTAGAAGTTACTACTCCTGAGAGAACCGGGATTTCAGTTAGAGATACAATTACAGGTAATTTTTCTGCTTTCAAAAAAGTAAATATACCTGCTGAAATAGGTGGGATTGTAGATCAAATTACAGTAAGTGTGGGAGATGATGTTAGTCAGGATCAAAAATTATTACAGTTAAACCAGGATAAACTAAATATTCAAATCAAACAGGCAGAGGCTGCTTTAGATGCTGCTAGAGCAAATTATCAGCAGCTTAAAAATGGAGCCAGCCAGGAAGAAATTAATAGAGCCCAGGCTTCTTATGATCAGGCTCAGGCTTCTCTGGAGGGGGCCAAGTCGAATTTAGAATTAATGAAAGAAATATATGAAGACAAAATTAGTTTAAAGCAGCAGCTTACATCTGCCGAGAGTCAGCTGGCAAATGCAGAACAGCAGTTAGCAAGTGCTCGCGAAAGATATAATCAGGCAGAAATTAATTTTGAACAGGCTGAACGAGAATATGAGAGAATGCAGTATTTATATGAAGAAAAAGTCATAACTGAAAAGCAGTTTGAAGGTGCCGAAAGTCAGTATAAAAATGCTAAATCTTCATTAAACACTGCTCAGATAGGTTTAGAACAGGCTAAAATTGGATATAATACTGCCCAACAGAGTTATAAATTAACAGAACAGACTTTTAATAATCCGACTCAGTTAAAACAGCAGCTGGAAAATGCTCGCAGTCAGGTTAAGTCTGCCCAGGCAGGTCTGGCAGTTGCTGAAGCAAATTTGGAACAGGTTAAAAAGGGAGCTACTCAAGAGCAGTTAAATGCGAGCCTGGCCCAGGTAAAACAGGCAGAAGCAGGTCTGGAGCAGGCTAAGCTCAGCCTGGAAAATTCTATAGTTAAAAGCCCAATTAAGGGAGTAGTCTCAGCAGTTAGAACAGAAGCTGGAGAAATTATTTCTCCAGGACAGCCGATAGTTACTGTTATTGATATTGATCAGCTTTATCTGGAAGTTTCAGTTACAGCAGCTACAATGAGCAGATTACAGGAGGGAGATCAGGTTAGAATTATTCCTGAAGCAATTAAAAATGAAGAGCTAACTGCAAAAATTGATACAATTAGTCCCGAAGCAGATCCGGCAAGTAAAAATTTCCCGGTAAAAATGCTCGTTGATAATTCAGCTCATCAAATAAAGCCAGGAATGTTTGCAGATGCAGTTTTTAGTGTGCAGTCTGCCGAAAATACACTGGTTGTTCCAATTTCAACGATAGTTGGTTTTGACTCAACAGAACCTCATGTTTATATTGTTGAAGACAATAAAGCTGTAAAAAAAGCAGTTAAGATTGGAATCGTGTCAGATAATTTAGTTGAACTAGTCTCCGGTGTAGAAGAAAATGATCAAATAATCCTTAAAGGTCAGAATAGACTAAGTGATGGAGAAGAAGTTGAGGTGATTAACTAATGAAAATCTCAAATTTTTCCATCTCCAGGCGGATTACAACGGCAATGTTAGTTTTACTGGTCGTATTAATCGGAATAATTTCTTTTAGCCGATTAAAAGTCGACCTTTATCCTGATGTCACTTTTCCTGGTGCAGCAATAGTAACAACTTATTCCGGTGTTGGTCCCGAAGAAATTGAAAACCTGATAACTAAACCTATTGAAAGTTCGGTTTCTACAGTAACTGGAGTTAAATCTGTTTCTTCGACTTCAGATACCGGACAGTCGACTATAGTAGTTGAATTTGAATGGGGAACAGATATGGATTTTGCTGTTTTAGATTTAAGACAGCAGATTGACTTAATTAGTAGTTTTTTGCCTGATGAGGCTGATGACACGCTTATCTTTAAATTTGACCCGGCGATGTTTCCAATTTTAAGTTATGGAATTACTGGCGAACAGAATCTGGCAGATTTAAAAAGCGAAGTAGAAGACAATATAGCTCCACGTCTGGAAAGATTACCGGGAGTTGCCCAGGTTAATCTGGAAGGAGGTTTAACCAGAGAGATTATGATTTCTCTGGCAGGAGATAAACTGTATAATTATGGTATTGATTTTTCTACTGTCAACGGTATTTTAGCTCAGGAGAATGTTAATGTTTCTGCTGGTGAAATTCAGCGCGGTGATCGTAATCTCTTAATTAGAACCATGGGTAAATTTGATTCTCTGGATGATATTAGAAATATTAATATCCCAACTGGAAATGGTTCAACAGTAAAGCTGTCTGATTTAGGTACAGTACGTGATACTTATGCAGATAGAAATACAATTTCTAGGGTTAATGGTGATTCCAGTATTGGTCTTTCCATTCAAAAGCAGACTGATGCCAATACTGTTCAGACTGCTAATGCAGTTAAAGATGAAATTGAGAAAATAAAAAATGAGTATGATGATTTAAATATTATAACTGCTATGGATCAGTCAGATTTTATTCAAAAAGCTATTGAAAGTGTGCAGAGAAATGCTCTGGTCGGTGGACTTTTAGCAGTATTAATTTTATTTATCTTCTTAAGAAATATTAGAAGTACAATTGTTATTGCGACAGCAATTCCGGTTTCTATTATAGCTACCTTTGTATTAATGTATTTTGCTGATTTAAATATTAATATTATTTCTCTTGGTGGCCTGGCATTAGGTGTTGGAATGCTGGTGGATAATGCTATTGTGGTGCTGGAAAATATTTATCGTTATCGAAGTATGGGAGTCGGTAAGATAGAGGCTGCTAAAGAAGGTAGTTCAGAAGTGGGAATGGCAATTACAGCCTCAACTCTGACTACAATAGTTGTTTTTCTGCCGGTGTTTTTTGTGCAGGGCCTTGCTGCTAGATTATTTAAAGAACTGGCTTTAACAGTTAGTTTTTCTTTATTTGCTTCTCTGGCTGTAGCTTTAACTTTAATTCCCATGCTTTCTTCAACCTTTTTGAAGGTAAGTCAGAAAGATTTAGATAGAGAGAGTAAACAGGGCTTTATTACTCGAAATTATAAAAGAATGCTTGGGTTTTCCTTAAATCACCGCTGGATAATTGTTTTGATTCTGGTTGTTTTACTGGCGGGAAGTATTGCTTTAGTGCCTACCATTGGAACTGAGTTCTTACCGGCTTCTGACCAGGGGATGTTTACAATTAATTATGATCTACCGGCCAGTACTGTTCTGGCTGAAAGTGATAATGTAGCTCAATATATAGAAGATGTACTTGCTTCCATTCCGGAAGTAAAAACTGTTTTCAGTCGAGTTGGTTCTGCAGATATGATGGGAACTTCTACCAGTAGTGATTCGGGAACTATAATTGTTTTAATGAAAGAACTTGATCAGAGAACTAGAAGTACTGATCAAATAATGGAAGAAGTAAGACAGCGTCTATCTTTACCTGATGTAAACTTTCAGCTTTCTACTCAGTCCGGTTTTGGTGGCCCGGGTGGAGGCAAACCAATTAATATAAAATTAAAGGGTAATGATTTTGAAGTTCTGAAAGAATATACTACTAAAGCAAGACTGGAAATGGAAAATATCGATGGATTGAGAGATGTAAGTGATAGTTTTGAAGAGGGAAGACCCGAATTAAGGATACAGCTCAATAGATCTCTGGCCAGTCAGTTTGGTTTAAATGCCAGGCAGGTTGCTAATACTGTCAGAACAGCTGTTAGTGGTAGTGTAACTACCCGTTACGAAGTAGCTGGAGATGAATATGATATCAGGGTTCAATTACAGGAAAGTGATTTAAATACTGTTTCCCAGCTTTCTAATCTAAATATTATAGCTCCGGGTGGAGTTCAGGTGCCATTAAAGAGATTTGCTGATTTAGAGGTGGAAACAGGACCGAATCAAATACTGCGTATAGACCAGGAAAGGTATGCAGAAATAAATTCTGATTTGTACAATATTGATCTGGGAACAGCAGTTGAGAGAATTCAAAATAGACTGGCTGAAAATATTGAACTGCCAGATGGTTACGAATTCAGTTATGAAGGACAGTTCCAGGATTTGCAGAGTTCATTTAGAAGTTTAGCTTTTGCTTTTATTCTGGCTGTAGTTCTGGTTTACATGGTAATGGCTTCACAATTTGAATCGTTAATCCATCCATTTATTATCATGTTTACTGTACCTCTTGCTGTAATTGGTGTAATACTGGGTATCTTTATAACAAATAGTACTTTATCTGTAGCATCTTTAATTGGATTAATAACTCTTGCCGGTATTGTTGTAAATAATGCGATTGTAATGGTCGATTATATAAATCATTTGAGACGAGAAAAACAGGAAAAGAATGCAGCGATTCTTGAAGCTGCTTCAGTAAGACTAAGACCAATTATGATGACAGCTCTGACAACAATTCTGGGTCTGATTCCACTTGCCCTTGGTCGTGGTGATGGAGGAGAACTGGCTCAGCCAATTGCTGTTGTAGTTATCAGTGGTTTAACATTTGCCACTTTCTTAACTTTATTTATAATACCAATTTTCTATTCTCTATTAACATCATTTAGAGAGATTATACTTGCAAAAATTAAGGGTGTTGATCGTTCAGAATTGGAAGGAAAAATTTAATAGATAGATAATCAATTAAGGAGACATCTTAAAATAATTGGATAATAAAGTTTGATTATTCAAAAGATGTCTTCTTAATTTTTTCTCAGAGCTTCGGAAACTGTTTTCCGGGGTTTGAAAGGGATTTTTTCTCATTCAGGTTATTGTATTTTCATCATTAATATGTTAAAATTAAAGCTGTGTTGAATTATGGATATCTAGCAATATTTTACTTAACTACTGGAGGTGAGATTTAGATGTTTGTACTTAAGATTTTACACTTTATTATAGCAATTGGAGTAATTGTTGGTGTTTTACTGCAGTCAGGAAAAAGTGCCGGTTTATCTGGAGCAATTGATGGTGGTGCTACAACTTTTTTTGGTAAGTCAGGAAAGAAGATGGAAGACAAAATAAGTAAGGCAACAACTGTAGCAGCAGTATTATTTATGCTTAATTCTCTAATTCTTGCTATATTTTAAACTTCATAATTAAGTAATAATAAGTTAATGATAAAGCAAATATTATTAATAATAATCATCTAATATTCAATCAGGGAAAATAGTAAATTTTTAAAATGAAATAAAAACCAGATAAGATGCTATGAAAAAATTAGCAGATAAAAAATTAATAAGGAGGTTGGTGCATGAATTTTTATACACCGCTGGCGGGAATAATCGCATTAGCTTTTGCTTTTATTCTTGCTGGAAAAGTAAAAAAGGAAAGTATGGGAACAGATAGAATGGCTGAACTGTCAGATGCAATCAATGAAGGGGCTATGGCTTTTTTAGGTCGTGAATACAAGATGTTAGCAGTATTTGTTGCTGTAGTAGCAGTTGTAATGACAGTAGTACCCAGTCTTGGCTGGCAGTACGCGGTATCCTTTATTTTAGGAGCATTATTCTCTGCTCTGGCTGGATTTATCGGGATGCAAATTGCTACCCAATCAAATGCTAGAACAACCAATGCTGCCCGGACAGGTTTGAATGCAGCTTTAAAAGTTGCTTTTTCCGGAGGAACAGTAATGGGAATGTCTGTTGTAGGTTTAGGTACTCTGGGGCTTGGAATTTTATATATGTTCTTTTCTCATAATGTACAATTTATTAGAGGTTTTGCTTTTGGAGCCAGTTCTATTGCCCTCTTTGCCCGTGTTGGTGGAGGTATTTATACTAAAGCAGCTGATGTTGGTGCTGATTTAGTTGGTAAAGTAGAAGCTGGAATTCCAGAAGATGATCCCCGTAATCCTGCTGTTATTGCTGATAATGTTGGTGATAATGTTGGTGATGTTGCAGGTATGGGAGCAGACTTATTCGAATCATATGTTGGTTCAATAGTAGCTGCTATGACTTTAGGAGCTGCTCTGAGTGTAGATCATGTTTTATTACCAATGTTAATTGCAGCTTTAGGTATTGTAGCTGCTATTATTGGTACTCGTTTTGTCAGAGCTAAAGAAGGTGGCAACCCTGCTAAAGCTTTGGAAAGGGGAACTTTAAGTGCTGCCGGAATTACAATTGTTGGTGCTTACTTTTTGGTAACAGCACTGACTGGAGAAGTTGGAATTTTTATAGCAATTATCGCCGGTTTAATTGCAGGTACTTTAATTGGTAGAATTACAGAGTATTATACTTCTGAACACTATGGGCCTGTAAAACATATTGCCCGTCAGTCACAGACTGGTACAGCAACTAACATAATCAGTGGTCTGTCTGTAGGAATGAGAAGTACAGCTCTTCCAATTTTAGTTATTGCAGTAGCTATTTATTTAGCTTATAATTTTGCCGGTCTGTATGGTATTGCAATGGCAGCAGTTGGTATGCTTTCTACTACAGGAATTACACTTTCTGTTGATGCCTATGGCCCTATTGCTGATAATGCAGGAGGTATTGCCGAAATGGCAGAATTAGATTCTTCAGTTAGAGATATTACTGATAAACTGGACTCTGTTGGTAATACAACAGCTGCTATGGGTAAGGGATTTGCAATTGGTTCTGCTGCTTTAACAGCTCTTTCACTATTTGCAGCTTTCTCACAGGCAGTTGGCCTGGATTCAATTTCTCTAACTAATCCGCAGGTTATCATTGGTCTCTTTATTGGAGCCATGTTACCATTTTTATTCTCAGCGATTACTATGGAGGCTGTAGGTAAGGCTGCTGGAGAGATGATCGAAGAAGTAAGAAGACAATTTAAAGAAATGCCAGGTATAATGGAAGGAACTCAAAAACCTGATCACCGGAAATGTGTTGATATTTCTACAACAGCTGCTTTAAAAGAAATGATTTTACCAGGATTATTAGCAGTAGTTGTTCCAGTAATTATTGGACTCTGGAATGTGCAGGCACTTGGTGGTCTTTTAGGTGGTGCTCTTTCTTCCGGTGTTCTTCTGGCTATTATGATGGCTAACTCCGGTGGTGCCTGGGATAATGCTAAAAAATATATTGAATCAGGAGCTTTTGGTGGCAAAGGGACAGAAACTCATGCTGCTTCGGTTGTTGGTGATACAGTTGGTGATCCATTTAAGGATACATCCGGTCCATCCTTAAATATTTTAATCAAATTAATGACCATTGTTTCACTTGTATTTGCTCCTTTATTCATGTAAAATTAATATAGTAGTAAAGGATTTAATCACCCTCCTTGTAGTTAATACTACTGGGAGGGTTTTTTAATTAGAAAGGTAGTGATTTAATGCCGGAAGTAGAGGATGAAATGTGCTTTGCCTGTGGTGAGGAAAATCCAATTTCTCTGGCTCTTAAATTTGAAAAAATTGAAGAAAACAAAGTTAAAGCTGAATTTATACCTGGAGAATATCACCAGGGATATAAGGGGATTATTCATGGAGGTATAACAGCTACTTTACTGGATGAGGCAATGGCACATGTACTTGGTTTTAAAGGAATTAAGGCTTATACTGCTGAATTAAATATTCGGTACAGAAAAGCAATTGAGATTGGAAAAAAGTTAGAAATTATTGGTGAATATAAAAGTTCTAAAAAGTCATCTATTGCAAATGTTTATTATGCCCGGGCAGAAATTATTGATAATAATGGAAACTTAAAAGCTGAAGCCAGAGCCAAATTTATTGAGGCCTGAGGATAATCTTAATTATTAACGAAAACTTGCAAACAATTAAATCATATTTAGGGGAGGATACTAATGCAGAGAGAAGAAGCACTTAAATTAATGAAAGAAAATATTAAACAGAAGAATTTGCGTAAACATTGTCTGGCAGTGGAAGCAGTAATGGCTGAGCTTGCTGATTATTTTGATAAAGATCAGGATAAATGGCGGCTGGCAGGGCTGCTGCATGATATTGATTACGAAGATACTGCAGATGAGCCCGAAAAGCACAGTCAGCTTGGTGCAGAAATGCTGGCAGATATGGGAATGGAAGCAAAAATAGTGGAGGCTGTTAGAGCTCACAATGGAATGCATCAACTTCCCAGAAAAACATTGATGGCAAAGGCTTTATATGCAGCTGATCCATTAACCGGTTTAATTGTTGCTTCGGCATTGATCCATCCTGAAAAAAGTCTAAATGCACTGGATATAGATTTTGTTTTAAATCGTTATGGAGACAACTCTTTTGCCAAGGGAGCTGATCGGGATGTAATTGCTTCCTGTAAGGAGATGGATTTAGAATTAAAAGAATTTATTGAACTGTCTCTAGCAGCTATGCAGAATGTTTCTGATGATTTAGGACTTTAATTTTAAATAAATTTTAGCTCAGAATCACCAAAAGATTGGGGATGATTATTAATGAGTGCCAGAAGTGAATTATTGAGACGCTTAAGAGAAGATGTGCATCGTCCATTAAGTAAGGACGAAATTTTTGAGGAGTTTGAGATAGCAAAGGATCAGCAGCAGATGTTTTCAGATCTACTGCAGGATTTAATTAAGTCAGGACAGATTTTTAAAAACTCACAGGGATTATATGGAGTTCCTGAAAAATTTAATTTAATCGGTGGGAGAATAGAGAAAACAGCATCTGGAAATGCATTTTTAATACCTGATGACCCAGAAAAAGATGATATCTATATTGCTTCAGCAAATATGAACGGTGCAATGCACAATGATAAAGTTTTTGTGAGACCTGTCCATTCTGATAGAGGTAAAAGTCAGGCAGGAGAAGTTGCAGAAATTATAGAACGTGTTAACAAAAAGATAGTTGGTAATTTAGAGAAATATAAAAATTATGGATTTTTGATTCCGGATAATAATAGAATTTGTAATGATGTATTTATTCCACCTGAAGCTTTAAATAAGGCGGAAAATGGTCAAAAAGTGGTTGCTAAAATAACCCGCTGGCCGGAAAAAAATAGAAATCCTGAAGGCGAAATTATTGAAATTCTTGGAGATAAGGATGATCCAGGTGTAGATATTGAGGCAATAATACGTCAGCTTGATCTACCGGGAGAATTTCCGGATAAAGTTTTAACTCAGATTAAAAATATTCCGGATGAAGTTAGTGAGGCAAGAGTAAAAAAGGATGACGAACGAAAAGATTTAAGAGATTTAAAACTGGTTACAATTGATGGAGCAGATGCAAAAGATTTAGATGATGCAGTTTCGATAGAAAAACTCGATAGTGAAGTTTATCGACTGGGAGTTCATATTGCTGATGTAAGTCATTATGTTACCGAAGATAGTCCGCTTGATAGTGAAGCTTATTCGAGGGCTACAAGTATTTATCTGGTTGATCGGGTGATTCCAATGCTGCCCGAAAAACTTTCGAATGGTATTTGCAGCTTAAATCCTCGTGTTGATCGTTTCACTATGACTGTATTTATTGACTACAGGCTGCAGGGAAAAAATGGAATTGAGATTATAGATCATGATATTACTAAATCTGTGATAAATTCCAATCACCGGCTGACCTATGATGCAGTACAAAATATTTTAGAGGACAAAGAAAGTCAGGAGAGACAGCAATACAGTGATTTTGTTGAAGAGCTGGAAATGATGAATGAATTAAGAAGAAGACTGAGGCGCCATCGCTTTGAGGAAGGAAGCATGGATTTTAATTTTACAGAAGTTAAGGTAGAACTTGATGAAGAAGGACATCCAATTGATTTAAAGAAAAGACGTCACCGGGAAGCAGAGCAGTTAATTGAAGAATTTATGATTGCTGCTAATAGAATTGTAGCTGCTGAAATGTCCTGGCGAGATATGCCGTTTATTTATCGAGTTCATGAAGAACCGGATCTTGATCGAATGCAGCAGTTTAATGAATTTATTCATAACTTTGGCTACAGTCTTAAAGGAGTTAAAAATGGAGTCCATCCCCGAGCACTGCAGGAAATTTTAGAAGATGTTAGGGGTACTAAGGAAGAAAAAATTATTGAAACAGTAATGCTTCGTTCACTTAAGAAAGCTGTTTATTCTGATAAAAACATAGGGCATTTTGGACTTGGAATTAGTCATTACAGTCATTTTACTTCTCCCATTAGGCGATATCCTGATCTAACAGCTCATCGAATCATTAAGGAAACAATCACTGAAGGATATTTAAGTGAAGAACGTCAGGATGAGCTGGATAGTGAGCTGCCTAAAATTGCAGACCACTGCTCCTTACAGGAGAGAAGGGCAATGGACGCGGAAAGAGATTCAGTTGATCTTAAAAAGATTGAATTTATGGAAGATAAAATTGGTGATGAATTCGAAGGTATTATCAGTGGAATAACAGGTTTTGGGATTTTTGTTGAACTGGAGAATACTGTTGAGGGCCTGGTTCATATAAAAAATCTGCGTGATGATTATTATCATTATGATGAAGAAAAATACCATTTAATTGGTGAGAGAACCAAAAAGATTTATCGGATTGGGGACCAGGTAAAAATAAAGGTCACAAAAGTTAATAGAGATGAGAGGCAGTTGGATTTCGAACTGCTTGAGAAATTAGATTAAGCTATAATAGCTGAAATAAACGAATAAGGATGTGATAGTCATGGCTAAAAACAAGGATAAAGACATAGAAATTATCTCCAGAAATAAGAAAGCCAGACATGATTTTTATATAGAGGAAACTTATGAAGCAGGAATCAAACTAAAAGGAACAGAGATTAAATCCATTAGAAATCATCGGGTGAATTTAAAAGATAGTTTTGCTCTAGTTGAAGAGGGGGAAGTCTATCTGCATAATATGCATATCAGTCCCTATAAAGAAGGAAATCGTTATAATCATGAACCGGAAAGAAAAAGAAAACTTCTGCTTCACAAAAATGAAATCAGAAAGCTAATCGGATATACAACTCAGAAAGGTTATACCCTGGTACCTCTTACTCTTTATCTAAAGAAAAATCTATGTAAAGTTGAACTTGCAGTGGCTAAAGGTAAGCAGCAGCATGATAAAAGAAGAGATATTGCTAAGAGAACTGCTCAGAGAGAGATGGAAAAAGCTTTTAGACGTCAGCAAAAAGGAGATTATTAACTCTTAAATGTTAATTTTTTTTACTATTTTGCTTTTAGGATGATCTTGGAATATGATATAAATTTGACATTTCCTGACCTTTGAGTTATAATAATTATGCTGAAAAGAAACAGCTATCCAGGGGGTGTTCTGGCTTCGCCTGGATGGTGAATCCTTTAGAAGCGGGTCGAGGAGTTCCTTTCACTCGTAAAACACTGGGAACTATAAAATTATCTGCAAACGATAATAATTACGCTTTAGCTGCCGCGTAGGCAGTTAACGCCTGAGCGGGTCCTGTCTGTGGAGTCGCCTCAGGTGCCATAAAAAGCAGACTAACCTTCTTCTGATGTCTGTAAGAAGAAGGGACATTTAACAGGCTGGCAGTAAGTAATCCTGTTCAGTGGAGTGCTTACTGTGAGATTAAAAGCTGAACTACGCTCGTAGAAACTACTGGGTGAGCCATTCAGTACGTGGGTTCGACTCCCACCACCTCCACCAAATAATAACTAAATTTAATATTTTTGATTCAAGAACCTGATTATATAAGGGTTCTTTTTTGTTTTATATAGAAGGAAATAAGGCTCAAATGTTTAATATATATACTAGTAGAAGAAATGAGGTGTCCTTATGACCGGGACAAAAATCAAAAAATATATTTTAGATAATAGAGATGATCTAATAAATAAAATTATGGATGAGCAGGAGTTTTTGTTACCTCAAGAAATGAACAGGTATAATTCAAATATGATGGAGAAAGTTAGAAGTGATACCTCTTCTAATTTAAATTATCTGGCTCAAGCTTTAGCTGTTGGTGAAAAAAACATTTTTGTTAATTACTACAGCTGGCTTTATACGGTTTTAAAAGAGCGGGGGATTGGAATTGAAGTTCTTAAGAAACACCTAAAGGCAATAAAAAATGTTTTATATTCTGAATTTACGCAAAAAGATTTTAATTTAATTAAAAATTATTTAAATTCTGCTGAGAAGGAGATTCAAAATCCTGAGAATCATTATCAATCTTTCATCAATGAAAATAATTATTTGCAGGAAAAAGCAAAAATTTATCTTAATTTTATAATTAATATGGAAAGAGAAAGAGCAGTTAAACTAATTCTTGATTTGGTTGATCAGGGAACTGCAGTAGACGATATTTATTTAAATATTTTTCAACAAGTACAGTATGAAATTGGACGTCTCTGGCAGCTAAATCAGATAAGTATAGCTCAGGAACATTATGCGACTTCTGTAACTCAGCTGGCAATGGCACAATTATATCCTAAAATTTTTTCTTCCTATAAGAAAGGGAAAAAAGTTTTAACTGGCTGTATTGGAGATGAGTTACATGAGCTGGGAGTTAGAATGGTAGCCGATCTTTTAGAATTAGCCGGTTGGGATACAATTCATCTTGGTTCAAACACTCCTCCTGCTGAAATTTTAAAGCTGCTAGTAGAAAAAGAAATTGATTTACTTGCTATTTCGCTCACTCTGCCAGATAAGTTGGAGTTAGCACAGGATTTAATAACTAAAATTAATGAAAATACTAAATTGTCAGGTTTAAAAATTATTGTTGGTGGAAGAGTGTTTTTAGAAAACAACAATTTGTGGCAAAAAATTGGAGCAGATGCTTTTGCCGCTGATGCAAAAGAAGCAGTAAAGGTGGCTGATTCGTTATTATGATAAGTAAAAACCAGCAGAATTTAGGTTTTATTATAAAAATTGATCAGGACAGTCAGGTTCAGGAAGTCCTTTTCAATTCTTTAAATAACTCGCTAAATTTAGAAAATGAAAATTTCAGCAGATATGTAGACCAGGGTAGTCTTAAAAAATATTTTTCTCTTTTAAAGGAAGTTAAAAAGAAAGAGGTTGTTTTTGGCAGAGAAATTAATCTTAAACTGGGCGAAAAATCAGAATCATATATTTTGATAGTTTTAAATAATCTTGACAGCAGTAGTATTTTAATTGCTGCCAATCAATCTGAAGGGATTATTAAATATTATGAAGAATTAATGCGGATCAATAATAATTATGTAAATAATTTGAGACGAAATTTAAAGGAAAAGATTGATCAGGGAATGCTTTTATCTGAAGATCAAATTTATAATGAAATGAGCAGGTTAAATAATGAATTAGTAAATCTTCAGCGCAAACTAAACAAACAAAATCTGCTTTTAAAAGCAGAAAAAGAAAAATATCGTGTTACACTTGCTAGCATAGCAGAAGGAGTGATAACTGCTGATCAGGATGACCTTATTGTTTATTTAAATTCGAAAGCTGAAGATATGCTTGGCTGGACACTTTCCCAAGCAAAAGGAAAAGAGTGTACAGATATTTTCAAGATATTTATTGAAGATAATAATGAACAGGATTTAGATATAACTGCAGCTGAAGTTAAAAAAGCAGAAGAAATGGACAAGGCTGAAGAAAATCAGGACAGTCTTTCTATTATTTTTATTGATGTTAATGATCTTAAGCTGGTTAATGATAATTTTGGTCATCAGGAAGGAGATGAACTGCTGCAAAAAATTAGCGATATTTTACAGCACTCTCTTCGGAGAAATGATAGAGTAGTCAGACTGGGTGGAGATGAATTTTTACTTGTTTTACCTCATAGTAATCAAATAGAGGCTGAAAAGATTTGGCTGCGAATTAGAAAAGAATTTAGGCGAGCTACAGAAGCTAATAAAAAAGACTATAAAATTTCCGCCAGTCATGGAGCAGCTGAATACAGTCCTGATTATCAAAAAGATTTAGAACAACTGATAAATGAAGCTGATAATGCTATGTATAAGGAAAAGCAAAAGATTAAATCAGCTGAAAACATACGATAAATAGATAAACTTAAATTAAAAGGAGGAAAGATAATGCAGGAAATTGGTCTGGGAACAATGCTCTTAAATAATAGTATTGAAAATTACCTTCTGGCTTTATTATTCTTATCTGCAGTTTATTTTATAATAAGAATATTTGATAAAGTATTACTGGGGAAAATGGATTTGTTTGTAGAAAAGTTTTCTCACTCTTTTTCAGTCTTATTAAAAAAAATAATAAAAAAACGTATTTATCCATTATTGTATTTGCTGGCACTTTTCTTAGCTTTTAATGAGTTGAAAACCAGCAGCCAGATTGATAATTTTATTAATTTAATTCTTATGATTTTATCAGTTATTTTTATAGTTCTTTCTGTTCTGGATATAATTACTTACAGTCTTAAAAAATACTGGTCTAAAAAACATCGAAGTGAGGAACAGCAGAAAGTTTTGAGTATTACACTCTTTATTATCAAGACTGTTGTCTGGATAATTGCTTTCTTATTTATTTTGGACAATTTAAATATCCAGATTACTGGCCTAATCACTGGGCTTGGAATTGGTGGTATTGCAATAGCTTTTGCAGCTCAAAATGTTTTAACTGATCTTTTTAATTATTTTACAATTTTTTTTGATAAACCATTTGATATAGGTGATTTTATTATTATAGGAGACTATAAAGGCACAATAGAGCATATAGGAGTTAAAACTACCAGAATTAGAAGTCTGAGTGGTGAACAACTTATTATTTCCAATACAGACCTTGTCAATTCTAGAATTAACAACTATAAGCGGATGAGGCAGAGAAGAATTAATTTTAGTTTTGGGGTGACTTATGATACTCCTCTGGAAAAGCTAAAAAAAGTGACGGGTATAGTAGAAGATATAATTAAATCAATTGATAAGACAGAATTTGATCGAGCTCATTTTGCAGAATATGCTGACTCCAGTCTGCTTTTTCAGGTTGTATATTATGTTACAGATAGTGATTATAAATTATATATGGACATTCAGCAGCAGATAAATTTTAAACTAAAAGAAAATTTTGAGGAGTTGGGAGTTAGTTTTGCTTTTCCAACTCAGACTATTCACTTTGCTTCATCAGAGTTAATAAATAAAAAATCTGAAAAAGTTGTAGGTATAAATAAAGAAGATCAAAATAATTTTAATAAAGATAAAATAAATTGAAATAAGGAGTTAAAAAGATGTTAATTGCAAGTTGTGAAATCAAATTATATTTACCAGGCGCAGCAAACTTAAAAGATAAGCGGCGAATAATAAAAAGCCTGCTGCAGAAAAGCAAAAACAAATTTAATCTTTCTGCAGCAGAGGTAGATGCCCAGGATTATATCCAGACTGCTGTACTGGGAGTTGCACTGGTAGGAAGTGATTATCAGTATTTGCAGAGTGTCATGGACAAATATCTTGACTTTGTTGAATCTTTTCCCGAATTTCTACTTACAGACTTCGAAGTGACAATCAGCTGAAAGCTCTTCTTTATTAATTAAAGAAGCAGCTTCCCGGTCAAGCAAAACTGTGATCTGGGGGTGAGTCTGTAGTAGTGATGCTGGAACCTGAGTGGATATTTTTCCACTTACAGTTCGTTTTATTGCCTCTGCTTTACTTTTACCACTGGCCAGCAAAATTATTCTATCAGCTTTTAAAATAGTAGCCATACCCATTGAAATTGCTTTTTTAGGAACTTCATCTTTGCTGTCAAAATAGCGGCTGTTTGCTTCGATTGTTTCTTCAGTTAGATCTACTACTTCAGTTGCGACATTTAAATTTTCTGCAGGTTCGTTAAAACCAATATGGCCATTAGAACCTATTCCCAGAATCTGTAGATCAATACCCCGGGCATTTTTAATTGATTCTTCGTAATTTCTGCACTCCTCAGCAAAATCTTCTGCACTTCCATCAGGGATATGGATATTTTCTTTTTTAATATTAATGTCATTGAAAAAATTATCATTCATATAATAATGATAACTGTTAGGATGGTCTGCTTCCAGTCCACAGTATTCGTCCAGATTAAAACTTTGTACTTCTTTAAAATCAACTTCATCTTCTCTATACATTTCAATTAGTTTATCATACATTGCCAGGGGGGTACCACCAGTTGCCAGTCCCAGATTGCTGTCGGGTTTTAAAGTGATTTGACTTGCAACCATTAGAGCAGCCTTTTTGCTCATAGCATGATAATCTTTTTCTACAATAATTCTCATTTTTACACATCCTTTTAAAAATTTAGTCTAGATCAAAAGTGAATTTAAATTTATAATTATCGTTACGATAATAGGCAGAAGTATATTCAATAATGTCATCAGTTTCATTTTTACTGAATTGTTCAAAATATAGCCCCAGCATACCTTCCTTAACCTGCATCTTATCTGCAATACTGGAATCAAAAATAACTGCTTCAACTTCTGCTTCAGCATTGCTCAGCTGAATATTATATTTGTCTTTTATTATTTTAAACAAGGAGCTATTTTCCAGTTCATTCTTTTTTAGATCTTTAAAATTATGAGCAGCTAAATAGGTGTTTTCCAGTAAAAAAGGCTTATTTTCAATTAATCTTAATCTTTCCAGTTTGAAAAGTTCTGTTTTAGAGTCTAAATTCATTTTTTTAGCAGCTTGTTTATCTCTAATTTTATTAAAAGCAAGAATCTTAGTGGTGTAACTGAGTCCCTTTTTTTCCATTTCTTTGGTAAAGCTTAAAAGTGGAGAGATGCTGTAACTCTGCTGATAGTCTGTGACAAAGGTACCACTTCCCTGTTTTCTAATTAAATAGCCGTTGTCTACCAGAATATCAACTGCTTTTTTAACAGTCATGCGGCTAATATTGTGATATTCAGCCAGTTCTCTTTCTGAGGGCAGTCTTTCTCCAACTTCAAATTCTTTATTTTTAACAGCATTTAAAATACTTTCTTTAAGCTGGTAATAAAGCGGAAGAGGACTGTTTTTATTAATTTCCTGCATAAACCTGCCTCCTTTTAAGGAATATACAACATGTGGTCTATACCAATTATACGATAAAAAATTATTATCTGCAAGTTAAAAACAGATAATAATTTTTAAATAGTTGATTTTAAAATTTAAAGATAATCCCGATCAGTGCAGAAACAGTTATGTAAATAATAGGATGTTTTTTAAATTTTCGAACTGCAGTAAAGACAATTAGCAGTAAAAGTAAAGATTTATAGTCAAAAAAATTAATTAACTTTTTATTTAACTGCAGATATTGGAGGTTTAAAATTCCACCCTGAGCCAGTTCAAAAGCTGCTGAAGCAATTAAACCAGCGACTGCAGGTCTAATTCCACTAAATGCTGATTCAACAAGGGGATGCTGATTAAATTTCTTAAAATAATGAGCAATAATAGTAATAATAATAATTGAAGGAGCTGCCAGTCCTGCTGTTGCAATAATTCCACCCGGGATACCTCCAGTATTAAAACCAATAAAAGTTGCGGTATTAATTCCAATGGCACCGGGAGTTGATTCGGAAATTGCAATCATATTTAAAAGTTCTTTGGAAGTCATCCAACTGTATTTTGTAATTAAATCCTGCAGAAAGGGCAGAGCTGCCAGTCCGCCTCCAAGGGCAAAAAGACCAACTTTAAAAAATTCCAGGAATAATCTTAGATAGACCATTATTTATCACTTCCCTGATCTTTATTTTGATAATCGTAATAGGCAGTCTCCAGATTACCTCTGAGATATTGAATTATAATACCGGCTGCTGCTGAGCCAAGAATAACAAAAACTGGGGATATCTTAAAAATTACCAGCAATAAAAAAGCTATTAAAAATATAAGCAGACTGGCTCTGGTTTTATCAGATTTTTGCCACATTTTGATTACTATATCAATTATTAAAGCAACTACAGCAATTTGAATAGCAGCAAATGCATGCTGAAAAAGATCAATTTGCTGAAAACGCTTAAAAAATGAAGCAATAAGCGTTATAATAATAAGCGAGGGCATAATAAAACCGGTAGTAGCTGCCAGTGCTCCTTTAATACCCTTAAGGCTGTAACCGGTCATGGTAGCCGTATTAACAGCTATAATACCCGGAGTGCTCTGGCCGATTGCATAATAATTATAGATATCTTTTTCGGTAATCCAGTTTAAATTATCAACCAGTTCCCGTTTGATTATTGGCAGCATGGCATAACCACCACCAAAGGTGAAAGATCCAATTTTAAAAAAAATCAAAAAGATTTTGAGTAATTTTTTCACGATTTATTCAACCTCCGGCTAATATTATAACATAATAAGAAAAAATTGGCGAAATTATATTCTTATTATGTTATTTAAAGGCGGAATAAAAAGGATAATAAAATTTTTTAGAGAATAAATATATATAGCCTTGCATTTAAGATTATATTTTTGAGGTGAAAGGAGGTTTTTCTTATGGCAGAAATCGTAGGAATTGTTGTTATAGTATGGGCTATCGTTTACTTTTTTGATAGAATGGCTCCATAAGAAAAAATTGGAGGGAGAAATGTATTTATTTCTCCCTTCTTTCCATGATTAGTCAGACATAAATTTTAAATTAGTAGAGGAGTAATAATGCCTAATTTTAAAGAAGATATCAAGATTATATTTTTACTAATTAAGAAAGATATAAAAGAATCACTGAAAAATAGAACTGCTTTAATGATTATCATGCTACCTCTTTTTGCATCACTGATGTTTTCTCTTGTTAGTTCTCAGCAGTTGGTGCGAAATTTCGAACTTGCAGTAAGTGGACCTGAAAGCGAAGAACTGGTATCATTTATTAACAGTAATTTTAAAAACTTTAAAATTGAAAAATATCCCAATATTAAGGCTGGTAAAGAGGCTACAGCGGCAGGATCTATTGATGCAGCTATAAATTATGATCCTGATCCAGAAAATATTGAAGACCGTTATCAGATATATTTAGATAGTAGAGATACAATTAATTTTTTTATTTTGAAAGAAAATATTTCTCAGTTATTATCAAGTTATCATAATCTAAATAGTGGTCCCCAATTTAACTTTAATTCTGCTTCAGAAGTAAAAGTTAGCAGTTCAATTTTACCAGTCTGGTTAACAGTTACAATTACAATGATTGGTTTAATGTTAATATCTGCTTCTTTATCGGAAGAAAAGGATAATAAAACTCTGGCCGCTTTACTGGTCACAAAAGCAAATATTTACCAGGTGATAATAGCCAAAAGTTTATTCGCCTGGATTTTAGTTTTAATAACTTCCACTTTGATGGGAGCTTTAAATGGAGTTTTAGTAATTGGGTTTAATAGATTATTATCTGCCTTTATTATTATTTCAGCTGCTTCATTTGTTTTTAGTGGTCTGGGATTAATTATTAGTCTTTTCAGTAAATCACAGTCTTCTTCGAGGTCAATTTCGACAGTTATCTATTTTCCAATTATTTTTCCTGCTCTTGTTGCTGATGTTTCTCCCTTAACACAGAGATTAGCATTATTTTTTCCAACTCATTATTTATATCAGGCTTTAGATAAAGTTCTGGTTTATGAGGGAGGCAATAGAAATCTGTCTTTAGAGTTAGCAGTTTTAATTTTATTTGCATTGATTTTTTATTTAATAATCCTTATTTATACTAGAAAGGCTGATTCTCTTGTTGAATAAAAATAATTTTTTGTTAGCAGTTATTTCTATTATTATTTTAATAAATCCAGTAGTTCAGGCTGAGGGATTCGAAAATCCGCAGGCTTTTACAGAATATATTTATAATAGTTATTCAGAAAGGGATTTTTCTGAGGTCTATAATAATTTTGCTGCAGAATTAAAAAGGATATTACCCGAAAATAAATATACAGAATTTCAACAGCAGAATTTTGAAAAATATCAATTGAAATATACAGAAATTAAAGTTTCTGCTGCCAAAGAAATAGATTTTAAGACAATTAAAGATAAATTTGATTATGCTGATGATTTTGGCAGTTATTATCAGCTTCAGGTTAGTTATTTATTAAAATTCAAACATTTTGGCAGTCGGGAAGAAAAGTCTGAGAAGAAGGTTTATATTAGAAAAATAAATGATGACTTCCAAATTTTCTGGGATTATAAAAATGCTTTGAATAATGATGAAGCAGCAGAACCGGCTGATAAAAATGAATAATCCAATTATTGAGATAAGAAATTTAGAAAAAAATTTTTCAGGTTTTAAAGCTTTAAAAGGTATTAATCTTCAAATTGATAGGGGAGAGATTATTGGGCTGCTAGGGCCTAATGGCGCCGGAAAAACAACCACCCTTAAGATATTAACCGGGCTTTTAAGTGCTGATCAGGGAAGTATAAAAATAATGGGATCATCTGTCAACAAAAAACTTCCGGGCTGGTTAAAGGCAAAAATCGGAGTTGTATTTGAAGAAAGCAATTTATATCTGAGACTTAATGCTATTGACAATCTTAAGTTATTTGCCGGAATAAATAATGTTAGCAAAGCTAGAATTGCTGAACTTTTGTCTGAATATAAGCTGCAGGATGCTGCTAAAAAAGAAGTTAGAAACTTTTCTAAGGGAATGAAAAAAAGGCTGATGATCTGCAGAGCACTGCTTGCTGAGCCAGAAATCTTAATTTTAGATGAAGCTACCGGAGGGCTTGATCCAATTTCGGCAGAAATTATTCGTAAAAAAGTTCTGAGCTTAAAAGAAGAAGGAAAAACTGTAATTTTGAGTACCCATTATCTGGAAGAAGCAGATCGGCTCTGTGATAGAGTGGCTTTTATTAATCAGGGAAAAGTACTGGCAGTTAACA
Source organism: Halanaerobium kushneri (assembly GCF_900156285.1). Taxonomy (GTDB): domain Bacteria; phylum Bacillota; class Halanaerobiia; order Halanaerobiales; family Halanaerobiaceae; genus Halanaerobium; species Halanaerobium kushneri. The sequence goes on along the minus strand of NZ_FTNC01000006.1, from coordinate 43,461 downwards.
GACCTTCAGCATTTAAAAATAAGCTTCAGGAAAAGTATCTGGAACTCAAATTTTTAATTGATCCAGATCTTGACTTAAAAGAAATCAAGAAGTTTTTAGAAGGTGTTTTGGCTGCTAAAGATGATTACAGTCTGCAGTCTGGAGTTTTGAATTTGAAGTTGAATTTTGACCAGCAGCTTTTTAATAAGGCAGAGAGAGTAGCTGCAAAATTTAAACTGCTCGATCTAAAGAAGGTTGAAGCAGATCTGCAGCAGGTTTTTAATAATTTTAATAATTAATTCTCGGAGGAGATAGGATGCAGAAGCTTGCACCTGATTTTGATTTTTTATTTAATAATTTAAATAAAATTGCCTATATTTTTAAAGATCCAACTCACTTTGGTTCTGTAAATCAGAAAATGGCTGATTTTTGTTCCTGTAAAGTTTCAGAACTGGAGGGGAAATCTGTATCTGTTATTTTGGATCAAAAAGAGATTGAAACAGTTAAAAGATTTAATCAAAATATTTTTAACGAAGGTCTGCGGAAAAAGGCTGAAATGGAAATTGAGATAAATAAAAAGCTTCACACAATTGAAGTAGATACAATACCTCATCATAATAATCAGGGCAAAGTTGATTATTTACTCTGCCTGGCTGAAGATATTACTGCAGAGCTGGAAAAAGAGAAAAGATTTTATAGAAACAAAAAACGATACAGAAGTATTTTTAAAAAAGCACCACTCGCTTTTGTTGTTTCTGATAGAGAAACAAACATTATTGATTGGAATGATAAGGCTGAAGACATTTTTGGCTGGAAAAAAGAAGAGGTTATTAATAAAAATTTTAATTTAATTGTAGCCGAAGATTCTTATTCTGAAATAACAGAGGTTATTGAAAATGTCTTTGAAGGGAAAAAGAGTTACAACATTAATAAAAATATAGCTAAAGATGGCAGTGAACTTTACTGTGAATGGAATACTGCCTTAATAAGAGATAAAAACGATAAAATACTGGAAATTATTTCGATTGCTCAAGATATTAGTGAGAAGATAGAAACAAAAAGAAGAATTGAAAATCAGAAAGAAGAATTAAAATATAGTGAGCTGAGAACTCAATTTTTTGCAAATATTTCGCATGAATTGAAGACTCCTCTAAATTTGATTTTCTCCAGTCTGCAGCTTTTAGATTATAAACTTAAAAATACTAATTTTGAACAGATAAATCATTTTGATAAATATCTGGCTTCAATTCGAAATAATGGATTTAGACTGTTGAGACTTGTAAATAACCTTATTGATATAACTAAAATCGATGTTAATACTTTTCAGCTTCATCGGGCCAATTTTGATGTTATAGAATTAATCAGATCGGTTGTAACAAGTACTAGAGACTATCTGGAAGCCAAAAATAGAAATTTTAGATTTGAAAGCAGTCTGGATTCGGAAGTAATAGCCTGTGACCCGTTTAATATTGAGAGAGTGATTTTGAATTTGATTTCAAATGCTGTAAAATTTACAGCAGAGGGAGACGAAATTTTATTAAGAATTGAAAAAGAAAAAGAGTGGATTAAAATTTCTTTAAGAGATACTGGAATTGGTATTAAAAAGGAAAATCAGGATATTATATTTGAACAGTTTAGACAGGTGGATCAGAGTTTTAATAAAAAAAGAGAGGGTAGTGGGATTGGTTTATCTCTAGTTAAGTCAATTGTGGAGATGCATGGAGGAAAAATAGAACTGGACAGTATTTACGGTGTTTACAGCAGATTTAGTGTTTATTTACCTGCAGAAACCATTGATGAGCGAACTCTGGCTGCAGAAAGTTATTCTGCAGACAGTCTATTAAATAAGGTAGAGTTAGAATTTAGTGATATTAATTATATTTAAAAGTAAGGAGGGGTTACCTTGTCAGTTCCCAGAAAATTTGGCATTAGAATTTTACTGCTTATTTTATCAATTTTTATTCTGAGCAGTACAGCAGCAGCTCAAAATACAATTTATTTTAATAGCAAAGATATTACTTCGGAAATAGAAACGGTAAGCCGGGAAGGGGAACTGCTGATTAAGGCAAGGGACCTGGCAGAATTACTGGATGCTGATTTAACCTGGAGACCAGCTCTTAAATCACTGGAAATGAAGTCCCAGAATGTTACAATTAAAATCATGGCCAATAGTCGATATATTCAGATAGGTAATGATGCTTTAAAAACTAGAGCTGGTCTGCAGCTGGTAGATAATCAGGCATATATTCCGCTGGCAAAATCGATAGAGGCATTTGGATATCTGCTTGAATATCAGCGCGATAATGAGGAGCTGTATATTTTTCAGCCAGAAACAACAATTAACAATGTATCCTGGCAGGAAGATGGTAATCAACTTCAGATTAAAATGGATGAGATTACACCTTATAGAATTTTACATAGTGAAGATGGTAGAGAAATTACTATAGAGATTGATAAGGCAGTAATTGATCAGGAGTTTAGTGATAATATTTCAAATAATAACTATTATTTGCGTGTTGTTAATGTTCCGGATAGAGCTTTATTAAGGTTAATTATTAAAAGTAGAACTCCGATTCCCTTTCAGATTGATGGGGGAGTTTATGAGTATGAAGATTCACTGGTCCTCAGTTTCCTGCCTCAGCTTAAAGATATAAGGATTGATAAAAATAACATTTTGAAAGTTGAAGCTACCGGTGAAATTCCTGATGCAAAAACTAAATATATCTCTGAAAGCAAAAAAATGATTATTGATATACCGTCTGTAGTTATTGGTAATTTTGATCTGGATATAGAAAATCATCCTCTGATTAAGGACATTAAGGTTACCCAGCATGATCTGGACCCGGTAATTTTAAGGATAGAAGCCACAATGGTAAATGGGGATATATTTAAGCCGTTAAAAAGAGAAAAAAATAGTCTGCTGGCATTTAAGCCAGGACAGCGTTCGGAGATTACAAATCTTGATTATGCAGCGGGAAGTTTTAGTTTTGATTCTTCTTCTGCCTTAAATCCTGAACTATTTTTGCTGGAAACCCCTCCAAGACTGGTTATGAATCTCTATCATGTTAATCGTGGAGCCGGGATTCTTGATAAAATAGAGGTTAATAATTCTCTGATTAAAAATTTAAGGACAGCAAGATTTGATGAACAGACTGTTAGAATAGTTGCCGACCTAAAAGAGCTTACTGGCTATGATTGGGTAGAAGAAGAGAAAAATGGTATCTATCATTACACAGTTAATTTAAAAAATAAGTTTGCAGAAATCAGGACAGAGGATAATGATAAATATCAATATCTTGACATTTTAATGGACAGCAGAGCTGAATATGAGGTTAAGAAGTTTAATTATCCGCACCGAATAGTAGTTGATTTTAAAAATACTTTAAATAACCTGGATGAATTTAAGACCATTGAAAAGACTTCTTTAATAAAAGATATTAGAAGTAGTAATTATCAACTGGAGGGAGAAGAAGTCACCCGATTGGTTTTTGAATTAAATGATTATTACAGCCATCGAGTTGAGACATATCAGGATAAACATGGGATTAAAATTGCTCTAGCTAAGGATTATTTAAATAAGCAAATGAAAGAAGATAGAGAAATTGAAAGTCATCTGATAGTAGTTGATGCAGGGCATGGAGGTTTTGACCCGGGTGCTATAGGAATGACAGGTCTGGAAGAAAAAGTTTCTAATTTAGCAATTGCCAGAGAAATTGCCAGTCAATTAGCTGATAAAGATCAGACAGTGCTTTTAACTAGAAATTCTGATCGTTTCCATTCACTGCAGCAGCGAGTCAAGTTTGCTAATGCCAGAAATGCAGATTTATTTGTCAGTATTCATGCTAATTCCTTTAATAATCCTCAAACAGGTGGAGTAGAGACTTATTATAATCAGCATGAAAATAATCAGAATAGATTTCTTGCTGAAAAAATACATGATAAACTGGGGAGAGGTCTTGGAATTTATGATCGAGGAATCAAGGAAAGTAATTTTTATGTTATAAAATATACAAAAATGCCTTCTGCTCTGATAGAAGTTGCATTTGTAAGTAATCCTGGAGAAGAAAAAATGCTTCAATCATCCAAATTCCAGAAAAAAGCCGCATCTCTGATTACGGAAGGGATTCTTGATTACCTGGAAGAGAATGGGGGAAAATAATATGGCTGTTAAAAAGATTAAATTAAGTCCTGAGCAAAAAAGAAAAATGCTGCTTGTTTTGAGAGTTTTACTGTTGACAGCAGCAGTACTTTATTTACTTTTCCTCTTCTATAATAATTATTTTTTGGATGATAAAATCAAAGTTTATTTTTCTACCGAAAATGCAAATTATTTGAAATCAGAAAAGAGGACTATTAATCAGGAAAGCGACTTATATTTTCAGATATTTGATGAACTCAAATCTGGACCGGAAAGTAGTGGACTTACTGCAACAATTCCAGCAGGCAGTCAACTGCTGGATTACCAAATTGAAGATAAAATGATAATTTTAAATTTCAATCAGGCTTTTAGAGATAATCACTGGGGTGGTAGCACAGGAGAATTACTGACAATTTACTCTATCGTGAATTCTTATACCTCGCTGGAAGAAATTCAAACTGTCCGGATATTGATTGAAGGAAAAGAGGTAGAAAGTTTGGTTGGTCATCTTGACTTAACACAACCCTTGATGTACAATCAAAAACTAACTGAGGGAAGTTAACTAAATTAATAGGAGTTGGTTTTGTTGGAAGATTCAAAGAGAGCAATTGGGTTACTGGATTCAGGTGTTGGAGGCCTGACGGTTGCTCGCGAAATTTTTAAGCTGCTGCCAGAAGAAGATATTATTTATTATGGAGATACTCTACATCTTCCTTACGGCCCCAAAGATTTAGATTTAGTCAGGGAGTATGTAGAAAAGATAATAAATTATTTAATCTATAAAAAAAAGGTTAAAGCAGTTGTTATAGCCTGTAATACAGCTACATCTGCCGCTCTTGACTATGTTCAAAATAAATTTGAGATACCTATTTTTGGAATGATTAAAAGTGCGGCTGCTAAAGCAGTAAAAATAAGTAATAGACAAAAAATTGCAGTTATTGGTACAGAGGGAACAGTTAATAGTCTAGCTTATCAGAATGCAATTTTGAAATTTAATAGTAGAGCTGATCTTTATGCGGAAGCCTGTCCCAAATTTGTTGAGCTGGTTGAGGAAGGAAAGTTTGATGGAGCTGAGGTTGAGCGAACTGCTCAAAATTATCTTTTGCCTTTAAAAGAAGCGAAAGTTGATTCTTTAATTTTAGGCTGCACACATTTTCCGTATTTGAGTCCTTTGTTAGCCGAGATAATGGGGGATGATGTTACGCTAATTAACCCCGCTCATGAGATGGCAGTTGAAGTTAAAGACACTTTGACAAAAATTGAACTTTTAAAAAAAGATATAACAGGAAATGCTGAGCATAAATTTATTGTAAGTGATAAGAGCCGGATATCCAGACGTTTTCTGGAACATGGACGCAGGTTTTTAGGTTTAGAAGTTTTAAATTTTAAAGAAGAAAATATATTTAGTTAAGAATTAAACTGGGAGGAAATTTTATAATGCGTAATGATGGAAGAAAAGTAGATCAATTAAGAGAAGTAGAAATAACAAGGAATTATACAAAATATGCTGAGGGCTCTGTTTTAGTTGAGACTGGTGACACTATGGTTTTATGTAATGTGTCTATAGAAGATAGTGTTCCTTACTTTTTAAGAGGCCAGAATAAAGGCTGGTTAACTGCTGAATATTCTTTATTACCCCGGGCAACTCAGGATCGAAATATTAGAGAAGCAGCTAAAAGAAAATTGAGTGGCAGAACTCAGGAGATTCAGAGACTGATTGGTAGAAGTTTACGGGCGATTATTGATTTAGACAAAATGGGTGAGCGTACAATCTGGGTTGACTGTGATGTGCTGCAGGCTGATGGCGGTACCAGAACTGCTTCAATCACCGGTGCTTATGTGGCTCTTGTAGATGCAATTAATTATTTGCTTAATGAGGGTAAATTGGACGAAAATCCTCTGCAGGGGTTTATGGCAGCAACCAGTGTTGGGATTGTTAATGGAACTCCAATGCTCGATTTATGTTATGAAGAAGACTTTAAAGCTCAGGTTGATATGAATATTGCTATGACTGAAGCGGGAGAAATCATTGAAATTCAGGGTACAGCAGAAGAACATCCCTTTAGTAGAGAAGAGTTGGATCAGTTATATGACCTGGCAGAAAAAGGTATCTTAGAGTTAATAGAAGAACAAAAACTCTCACTGGTTGGTGAGTAAAATGAGAAAAATAATTATTGGTAGTGGTAATCAGCATAAGATAGAGGAGATCAAGGCTTTTTTCGCTGAACTGGATTTTGATTTTGAAGGCCTTGATCCAGAACTGGAACTGCCTGATGTTATAGAAGATGGTAAGAGTTATAAAGAAAATGCTCTGAAAAAAGCAAGGCAGCGTGCTAAAGAATTAAATGAGATTGTACTTGCAGATGATTCTGGTCTTTCAGTAGACTATCTGGATGGAGCACCTGGAATTTATTCGGCTCGTTTTGGGGGAGAAGATTTAAATGACCGAGATAAGTATTTGAAAATATTAGAGATATTAAAAGGACAGCCTGAGTCCAATCGCAAGGCAGCTTTTGTTTCAGTTATTGCTCTGGTAGATCCTTTTAAAAATATAGAAATTACTGCTGAAGGAAGATGTGAGGGACTGATTGCTGAAGAGCCTGCTGGGGAAAATGGCTTTGGCTATGATCCTATCTTTTATTTACCTGAATATAAGAAGACAATGGCCCAGATTAGCCAGGAAGAAAAGAATAAAATTAGCCATCGAGGTAGGGCTTTAATTAAAATGAAAAGGAAAATAAAAGAGAGCTATAATTAATAAAAAGCAGCATTTAGCATTTAATTTAATCTGAACATCAATAAATGCCGTTTTCCTCTTTGACCGAAAGCGGCATTTACTATATACTATTAATTGTCGTCGCGAAAAAAGTTATTAATTTTTGCGGCACAAAACACGTCGGAGCGTGGCGCAGTTTGGTAGCGCACCTGCTTTGGGAGCAGGGGGTCGAAGGTTCAAATCCTTTCGCTCCGACCATTTTAGATTATAGCAAGTTTTTAAGCGGGAGTAGCTCAGTTGGCTAGAGCATCAGCCTTCCAAGCTGAGGGTCGCGAGTTCGAGTCTCGTTTCCCGCTCCATTTTATGCGCCCGTAGCTCAGCCCGGATAGAGCAACGGACTTCTAATCCGTAGGCCACAGGTTCGAATCCTGTCGGGCGCGCCATTTTCAAATTAAACAACCTAATATGGTGGATGTAGCTCAGTTGGCTAGAGCGCGGGATTGTGGCTCCCGAGGCCGTGGGTTCAAGCCCCATCATCCACCCCATTTAATACATCTATCTAAGATGTATTTTTTTTATGCAAAATTTTATAATTCAATTATTAATAGATTTTTAAATACTGTTTTAAAAATAATAAATTTATTTCTTATCAATAATCTTGACTAATAACTTTTAGAAAGGATATAATTAATATTAGGTTATGATTTAATTAATTGAAATTCTATGCTATAATATACTCACTCTGTCCTGACTTTGAGTCAAAAAAACAAGTGGAGGTTAATAAGAGTGGCAAAACAAACAAAAAAATCGCTGAAAAGGCGTAATACAATTTTAAATGAGGCCGAAAAACTATTTATTGAAGAGGGATTTGAAAAAACTACTGTTAAAGATATAGCTGCTCGAGCAGGTGTAGCTAAGGGGACTTTTTATTACTATTTTGATACAAAGGAAGATATTATTTCTTCTCTTTTAGAAAAAAGATATAGAAAGACAGAAAAAAAGGCAAGACATGTTTTAGAAAACAAAAAAATGTCTTCTTTAGAAAAACTGGAAAAGGTTATTTTGCGCCTTATTTTTAGCAGACGTGGTAATTTTAAAGTTTATGAATTCTTTAAAATTGATGAAAATGCTAAATTTATGAAAGAGAGGAATAAGGAGTTCTGGAATAAGTTTATGCCTATTTTTACAGCCATTGTAAAAGAAGGGGTTGAAAGAGGGGAATTTGAAACTGAATACCCGGAAGAGATAACCGAAATTTTGTTTATGGGTATCGATAATTTTTTGCATCGACATTATGCTAAATTTACAACCGAAGAAATGTATGTTGATAAATTTGCAGCAGTAGAAGAGTTATTAAACCGAACCTTAAATGTAAAAGGTAGAAAAGTTGATCTATCTTTAATGAAACCTGAAAAATCTTAGTTGGATTATAAATATAATTCACTTTTCTCACTTTTTAACTAAAACTGGTGGTGTAAATATGAAAAAGAATTTTAATAATGATGATTTACTTGCTTTTCTGGGTCGTCTTGCTACTAAATGGGGTACTGGCCATGAAAGTGTGAGTAAAATTCTTGATAAGAGTAGAGATTTTATTGAAAAGAAAAATTATAAGCTGCCTTTTATAGATAAGGTAACAGAACTGCTGGAAATGTTAAGTGAGTATTCAAAAGGCAACTTTAAGCTCAATGAAGCAGCCGTAGGTTGGATTGTAGCTACACTGGCCTATTTAATTTTACCAACAGATTTAATTCCTGATTTTTTGCCGGGAGTTGGTCTGACTGATGATGCAGCAGCATTTATCCTTGCTTTTAGGCAGCTCTCACAGGAGTTAGAACATTTTCGTAGGTGGAAAGAACTTGAGTCTAATACCGTTGAGATAGATAAAGAATAAATTATTTTGGTGATTCACTGGAAATTTTCTTTGATTTATTATATAATTGAAAAGATGAAAATTTTGCTGTCGGGATTCTAATTCAATTTATAAATTAAATTAGAAGAATTAAATGATAATTTTTAAAAAATCCTTGACAAGAGCAAAAAGCTATGCTAACATTATATGTGCTTTTTGTGAAAAAGAAAAAAGAAGTTTTCACTCACAGCATTATTTACTATGCGAAAGTGGCGGAATTGGCAGACGCGCTAGATTTAGGATCTAGTGGGCAATCCCCGTGTGGGTTCGAGTCCCACCTTTCGCACCATTTAATAATTCTGTCATTGACCCCCGATATTGGCCCGGTGCCAGATCGGGGATTATTAACATATAGAGAGTTTTTTAAAGTTTTATTTAAATATCAGTTAGGAGGAATATTAATGGAAGTAAAAAAGGAAGTATTGGAAGGTAATAAAGTTAAGCTGGAAGTTGAAATAGAAAGTGATCGGGTAGATGAAGCATTAGAGCAGGCTTATCGTCAGGTGGTTAAGGATGTAGAAATTCCTGGATTTAGAAAAGGGAAAGCTCCTCGCAAGATAATTGAACAGAGATTTGGCGAAGAGGTTCTACACAAAGATGCACTCGATATTCTGATCCCAAAGGGATACAGCGAAGCTGTAGAAGAAGCTGATATTGAGCCCATTGATCAGCCAGATATAGAAGATTTTTATATTTCAAAAGGAGAGCCTGCTACTTTTACTGCAATTGTAGAGGTTAAGCCTGAAGTTGAACTGGGTGACTACAAAGGTTTAGGTATTGAAAAAGAAGATACTGCAGTCAAAGACGAGGAGATTGTTCAGCGTCTGGAAAAAATGCAGGATGAGCACAGTCAGCTGGTTACTGCCGAGCGCGAAGAACTGCAGGAAGGCGATTTTGCAATTATTGACTTTACCGGTTATGTAGATGGAGAGGAATTCCCGGGTGGTTCTGCCGAAGAATACAGCTTAGAAATAGGGTCCGGAAGCTTTATTCCCGGTTTTGAAGAGCAGTTAATTGGAATGAAGGTTGGAGAAGAAAAATCTGTAGAAGTAACATTCCCGGAAGATTATCATGCAGATGACCTTGCAGGTGCAGATGCTTCTTTTGATGTACTTCTTAAAGAAATTAAAGTTAAAGAAAGACCAGAACTAGATGATGATTTTGCTAAAGAAGCAAGTGATTTTGAAACAATGGAAGAACTAAGAGTTAGTATTGAAGAAGAATTAGCTGAACAGAAAGAAAATTCAGCTGAAAATAACTTTAGAGAAGAACTGATAAAAAAGGCAAGTGAAAATGCTGAAGTTAATATGACTGATACTCTTGTAGATGAGCAGCTTGACCAGATGTTCCAGCGTTTATCTCAGTCTATTTCCCAGCAGGGTATGGATGTAGAAGATTACCTGGGCTATATGGGTATGGACGAAGAAGGCTGGAGAGAACAGAACAAAGAAACTGCATCAGAGCGGGCAAAAGAACTGCTGGTACTGGAAGCTATTGCTGAAGTAGAAGATATTGAAGTTACAGATGAAGAAATTGAAGAAGAGGTAAATGAGATTGCAGAAATGCATGATCAGGATCCAGAACAGATTAAAGCTATTTTGCAGATGCAGGGACAGCTTTCACAGCTTACAGAAGATATTAGAAGACAAAAAACCATTGATTTCTTAATTGAAAATAATTAAATTTTGATTAGATTGTTAAATAATAACTGTTTTTCATCATTAAATCAGATATAATTATATATAGGTATCAGGTGTAAAATTTAGAGAATACCCTGTGCCAAAAAATAAAGGGAGGTTTTAAACGATGAGCCTTATTCCAATGGTAGTTGAACAGACAAATCGTGGGGAAAGATCATATGATATTTATTCCCGACTTTTAAAAGATAGAATTGTATTTCTGGGTTCTCCAGTAACAGATGATGTTGCGAATACTGTTATTGCTCAACTGCTCTTTTTAGAAGCAGATAATCCGGATAAAGATATTTATCTATATATTAACAGTCCGGGTGGCTCAGTAACTGCTGCTCTGGCAATGTATGATACAATGCAGTATATTAAGCCTGATGTAGTTACAATTGGTATGGGACAGGCTGCTAGTGCCGGTGCACTGCTGCTTGCTGCTGGTGCAGAAGGGAAGCGTTATGCTCTTCCATATGCAAGAGTGATGATTCATCAGCCAGCCGGTGGAGCTCAGGGTAAGGCGACTGAAGCTGAAATCCATATTAAAGAGTTAATGAGGATTAGAGAATTATTAAATGATATTCTCAGCAAACACACAGGTCAGGATTCAGAGAAAATTGCTCAGGATGTAGAAAAAGATTATTTTATGACTGCAGAAGAAGCTGTAGATTATGGAATAATTGATGAAGTAATTACCCGAAATGAATTAAAAGAAAAGTAATTTAGCCCAAGAGGTGATATAATGTTCAAATTTGGCGATCACGATCACGAAGATGGGGAGCTAAAATGTTCCTTCTGTGGTAAGAGCCAGGACCAGGTCAAGAAGCTTGTTGCCGGTCCAGGAGTCTATATTTGTGATGAATGTATAGAACTCTGTAATGAAATTGTAGAAGAAGAATTGGATGAGGAACTGGAACTTGAATTTGAAAGTGTTCCCAAACCAAAACAAATAAAAGAATATTTAGATCAATATGTAATTGGTCAGGAAAGAGCAAAAAAATCACTGTCAGTTGCTGTTTATAATCATTATAAACGAGTTAACTCCAATATGATGGTTGATGATGTTGAGTTGCAGAAGAGTAATATTATGATGGTAGGTCCTACCGGTTGTGGTAAGACTCTGATGGCTCAAACTCTGGCCAAGATTATAGATGTACCAATTGCAATAACAGATGCTACATCATTAACAGAAGCTGGTTATGTAGGAGAAGATGTGGAAAATATTCTGCTTAAACTGATTCAGGCTGCTGATTATGATGTAGAAAAAGCAGAAAAAGGTATAATTTATGTGGATGAAATTGATAAAATTGCCCGTAAATCAGAAAATACATCAATTACCAGAGATGTATCTGGGGAAGGTGTACAGCAGGCACTGCTTAAGATTATAGAGGGTACTGTTGCCAGTGTTCCACCCCAGGGTGGAAGAAAGCATCCTCATCAGGAATTTATTCAGATAGATACAACCAATATTCTCTTTATTGCTGGTGGAGCCTTTGATGGTCTGGAAAAGTTAATTGATTCCCGGATTAGCGAAAAGGTAATGGGTTTTGGAGCTGATATCAAGACTAAAGAAGAGGATAAGAATATCGGGGATACTTTAAAGCATATCCAGCCTCAGGATTTACTGCACTATGGTTTAATTCCAGAATTTATTGGTAGAATGCCAGTTCAGGTTACTTTAGATCAGCTTGAGGAAGAAGATATGGTTCGAATTATGAAAGAACCGCGTAATGCTTTAGTAAAACAGTATGAGAAGTTCTTTGCTATGGATGATATAGAATTAGAGTTTACTGATGAAGCTTTAAAAGCTATTGCAGCAAAAGCATTAGAACGTGATACAGGTGCTCGTGGTCTGAGATCAGTTGTAGAAAATGCTGTTTTAGATATCATGTATGATTTACCTTCAAGGCCTGAAATTAGAAAGTGTATTATTACTAAGGAAGTTATAGAAGAAAATGCTGATCCTATTCTAGAAATTGAAGAACAGAGACTAGAAGAGGAAGAAAGCGCTTAACAGCTAAGGATTAAATAAGGTAAAATGTTTAAAAATTTTAAGCTGTAAGAGATTATTTAGAGATAATATTACTCCTGATGAGTGAGTGGTATTATCTCTTTCGTTTTTTTGATTAATTTTGGAGGGGAAAACTTAAGAATCCAGAATTATTAAAGTAGAATAATTAATTTAAGAATTTGTTTATCTAAATATAATTGATAGAGGTGAAAATTAATGTCTGAAGATAATGAAGTTAAAGAAATGATGGAACTCCCTCTACTTGCGTCCCGGGGTGTGATTGTTTTTCCACATATGGTGATTCCTCTTCTGGTTGGCAGAGATAAATCTATAGCTGCTCTGGAGGAAGCGATGATGGAGGAAAAGAAAATTATTATAGCTGCACAAAAGGATGAAACAATAGAGGAGCCTGAAATAGATGATATTTATCAGTTTGGAACTATTGCCGAGGTAAAACAGCTGGTTAAACTTCCGAATGGTATGATTAAAGTTGTAGTCGAAGGTTTGGAAAGAGCTGAGGTCATTGAATATATTGATACAGAAGAATATTTTCTGGTTGAAGCAGAAAGCTGTCCTGAAGAAAAAGTTGAAGTAACTACAGATGTTAAGGCTTTAATGCGGACTGTAGTTAAGGAGTTTGAAGAATATATTAAATATAATCGTAATTTGCCTGCGGAAACAATTATGTCAGCCAGCAATATTGAAGAACCAGGTCGACTGGCCGATGTTATATCATCACAGGTGGAATTGAAATATCAGCAGTTACAGGAATTACTGGAAGCAACTGATATAATTCAGCGTCTGGAAAAAATGCTGAGTTTGCTGCAGGATGAAATTGAAGTTTTAAAAATTGAACAGGATATAAATAAACGAGTAAAAAAGAAAGTTGAAAAAAACCAAAAAGAATATTATTTAAGAGAAAAAATGAAGGTTATTCAGGATGAACTAGATCAGGACAAAAGTTCAACTGATGAGATTGATGAGTACTATCAAAAATTGGAAGAGGCAGATTTGCCAGAGAATGTAGCTGAAAAGGTTGAAGAGGAGATTGAAAAACTTGATCGAACTCCCAATATGTCACCCGAAGCTACAGTAATTCGCAACTATCTTGATTGTGTTTTAGATCTTCCCTGGAATAAAGAAAAAGATGAGGAAATTGACATACAAAGTTCTGAGCAGATTTTAGAAGCAGATCACTATGGATTAAAAGATGTTAAGGAGAGAATTTTAGAATATCTGGCTGTTCGCAAAATGGCACCAGCTAAGAAAAGTCCTATTCTTTGTCTTGTAGGTGCCCCGGGTGTTGGTAAAACTTCTCTTGGTCGTTCAATTGCCAGAGCACTGGACAGAGACTTTGTCCGTCTTTCTCTGGGGGGAGTACGAGATGAGGCAGAAATTAGAGGGCACCGCAGAACTTACATTGGTTCCAGACCCGGCAGGATTATAAATGCTATGCGGGATGCCGGCAGCAAAAACCCGGTCTTTTTACTGGATGAAGTTGATAAAATGAGCTCCGATTTTAGAGGAGATCCTGCGTCTGCTTTACTTGAAGTTTTAGACCCAGAGCAGAATAAAGAGTTTGGTGATCATTATCTTGAAGTTCCATTTGATCTTTCCCAGGTTCTTTTTGTTACAACAGCTAATGTAGCTCATACAATACCAGCGCCTCTTCTTGATCGGATGGAATTAATTGAAATCCCAGGTTATACTGAAGATGAGAAATTAAAAATTGCAGAAGGTCATCTTTTACCGAAGATATATGAAGATCATGGTTTAAAAGAAGATCAGATTAACATTTCTTCTAATGCTATTCTAAAGGTTATCAGGGAATATACCCGAGAAGCAGGTGTAAGAAATCTAGAAAGAAAGCTTGCTGCTATAGCACGTAAAGTGGCTAAAGAATTTGTGGAAGGCAGAGATCATAAAGCTCTAGTTGCAGTCAATAGTGTGGAAAAATATCTGGGACTGGCAGATTATGAACATCAGGAAAGTGATCTTGAAGACAGAATTGGTGTGGCTACAGGTCTTGCTTATAATCAGGCAGGAGGAGATATTCTGGATATAGAAGTGGCAGTAGTTCCTGGTAAAGGAGAGTTAACTCTTACCGGTTCTTTAGGAGATGTAATGAAAGAATCTGCGCAGGCAGCTTTGAGTTATGTACGCTCTAAACAGAATGACTTAAACTTAAGTGATGGGTTTTATAAAAAATATGATATTCATATTCATGTACCTCAGGGTGCTGTTCCTAAAGATGGACCTTCAGCAGGGATTACAATTGCAATTGCTTTAGCCTCTGCTTTAACAGGTCGCAAAGTACGTGGAGATTATGCAATGACTGGAGAAATTTCCTTAAGAGGTAGAGTGCTGCCGATTGGTGGTTTAAAAACTAAAATTCTTGCCGGAAGAAGAGCGGGGATAAATAACTTTATTTTACCAAAGAAAAATGAAAATAAATTTAAAGAAATTGAAAAAGAAATTACCAGAGGCTTAAATGTAACATTTGTCTCTCACATGGATGAGGTAATGGATATTTTATTGCTAGAGGATGAAAATCATGCAGATTAGTAATGCCGAATTTTATAAAAGTGTATATAAATATGAAGACTGCCCCAGGCTGCAGCAGCCTGAGGTAGCCTTTAGTGGTCGCTCAAATGTTGGAAAATCATCATTGATAAATAGAATTACTAGACAGAAAAAACTGGCGAGAACAAGTAATACTCCTGGAAGAACCCAATCTCTTAATTATTTTAATATTGATGATAAGTTTTATCTGGTAGATTTGCCTGGTTATGGTTTCGCCAATGTACCGCAAAAAGTAAAAGATGACTGGGCAGAACTAATAGATACTTACTTAAATTACAGAGAAAATTTAATTGGAGTTGTTCAGATTATTGACTCTCGTCATAAACCAACCAAAGATGATAAAATGATGGTCGAATGGCTGCAGGCCAGTGGTTTAAGTTATCTAATTGTTGCTACAAAGGTAGATAAGATATCTAATAATAAAAAAGCAAAACAGAAAAAATTAATTTATAAAGAATTAAGTTTAACCAGAGAAGATAATTTTACATTTTTTTCTGCTCAGAGTGGGGAAGGAAGTAAGGATGTCTATGAATATCTTGATTTTTTAATGCAGCTGGCAAAAGATAGGGGTTAAAAATGGATTATAGTTATACCACATATTTTGCTGAAATTTATGATGATGTAATGAAAAATGTTCCTTATAAATACTGGTTCAGGTATTTAAAGGACCTTTTAAAATATTATAAACTAAAGCCAAATTCAGTTCTAGAACTAGCTTCTGGAACTTCTAATATGACTTTGAAAATAATAAATTTGCAGTCAGTTAAGAGAGTCACTGCACTTGACTTATCTGCAGCAATGCTTGCCAGAGCTGCAGAAAAATTAGAAACTGAATTATTTAATTCCCGTAAATTTATTAATTATTCTATTGAGGAAAATAACTCAACCTATCATTTGCAGCAAAACAGTAAGAACTTAACAGTTAATTTTAAGGAACAGAATATGACTGATTTTTATTTTGAAAACAAATTTAATTTAATAGTTTCTTTTTTTGATAGTTTAAATTATTTAACTGATCTGAATCAACTTCAGAGTTGTTTTGAGAGTGCAGCAGCTTCCTTAACTGAGAATGGATTATTTATTTTTGATATGAACTCAATTGGCAGAATTAAAACTATTGAGGAAAAATCATTTGTAATCGAAGGGGATAGTTATCAGTGTTTTTGGGAGGATATTGTTAAAGCAAAAGAAAATTTATGGCAGGTTAAGCTCAAAATATGTCCTGATAATGATCAACTTCCTTGTTTTGAGGAGACACATAGTGAACGGGGATATAAGATTGATACTATTGTCAGATTACTTAAAAAAAGTGGTTTTAAAGCGGTCGATGTTTACAATGCTTTTAGTTTGGCCAGCGGTAAAAATAATTCTGATCGCCTTTATTTTGCAGCTTCGCTAAATGAAAAGAGGCTAGAGCAAAATCAGGGCCAATTAAAAAAATTATATTATGGAACCAAAAATAGAATAGATTACTTTTTTGTTAGCTTAAGATATTTATTTTAATTTTTTAATATAATTTTGCAGTTTAAAAGTTGATTAAAAAAAGCAGGAGCTTTTCTTAGCTCCTGCTTTTTGCTATCCTAATTTTTAAATTAATAGTCTATTAATTTATTTTATTTTTTTAACTACTTTTCTCAGATCCTGATCCTTATCTTTTGGTCTGCTCCAGATTTTACTTTTCAGCCAGGGTAGAACATAATAATCCAGGCCGAAGGAACGTCCCGAACCGATTAAAGCAATTGAGGCAAAGAGGAACCAGAAAAGAGGACTAAAGTGTCCAGGCCAGTCACTGGACCAGTGAGCATACTGACCGGCAAGTAAAAAGTTAACTGAAAAACCGGCAGAACCCAGGGCACCCAGGCTTGCAAATAAACCAAAGATTAAGGAAAGTCCGATTCCTATCATACTTAAAGTAACTACAGTTTGGAAGAAAAGTGGAAACTTAAAAATAATAGCTTCATTTAACCAGACATACCATCCAACTGCATAGTCACCAATTGGAGATGCTGAAGCTCCAGAAACTAAATAATCCGGTGCTGTTAACCAGCCATCTCTAACTTTAGTATAACCCTCATAAAGCCACATAATTCCAACAAAGACACGTAAAGGGACCAGCCAGAGCGACCTCGAAGTTTCACTAACAAAGCCAAATAATTGTGGTAGTAATCCTTTATGAGAAGCCTGTTCTTTCATATATTCAGTAATCATACTGTATGTTTCTTTTAAACCACCAATTTCAAAACGGTAGAACATATTAACAGAGTGTTTCATAAACATAGCTGGAATTCCTGTCAAAGATAGGCCCATTACTTCAGCTACAGCATAACTGCTTCCAACTGAAACCATAACTCCGTGTAAATTTGGCTCAAGTTCTTCTTTAGACCCTCCCTTAATTTCAGCGATAATATTTTTAGCTGCACATTCACCTGTTTGCTGAGCAGACTCAACTAAGGCAGGAAGGATCTGATCATTTTTCCAGGGAGCTGCTGCGTTGTCACCAATAGCATAAACATTGGAATAATCTGCTGTCTGCAGATATTTATTTACCTTTATTCTATTTGCACGATCAGTAGCAAGACCAGAATTTGCAGCGAAATCAGCTGCCTGCACCCCACAGGTCCAGATGATGGTTCGAGCTTCGACTTCCATTCCATCATTTAAAACCAGTTTGTTTTCTTCAATTCTATCAACAAACTCACCGGTCTTAACATTTACTCCTTTTTTTCTCATATAATTACTTGCTTTTTTAACCAGTTCATCACTGAGATTAGGAAGTATTTGATCAAGGCCTTCAAAGTTATAAATCTCCATTTCATCGCGTGGGATATTATATTCTTTGCTGTAATCATCAAGCCATTCAATTAATTCACCAACCATTTCAACTCCGGTAAAACCTCCACCAGCAACTGCAAAGGAAAGCAGTTCCTTTCTTTCGGCTGGATCATCTGTCATTCTTGCTTCCTGCAGACAATTTTCAATGTGTTTTCTGATAGACTTAGAATCATCCATTGACCAGAGTGTAAAGGCGTGTTCGGCTACACCTTCAACTCCACAGTAGCTCGGCTTGCTGCCGGCACCCATAATCAAATAATCATAGCTGTATTGATGATCATCAGAACTTAAAATTTGATTTTCGAAATCAATATTGTTGATCTCGTCTTTAACTACATTTACCCTTGTTGAAGAAAAGATCCTTTCTAAATCAATTTCAAGTGCATCTTCTTCAATCCTTTTGCCTGCCACCTCATGTAATTCTGTTAACAGGGTATGATAAGAATTCCTGTCAATGAGAGTAATTGTAGAGTCAGGATGTTTTTTTAATTTCTTATGGAGAGTCTGAGCAGCAGTAACTCCACCATATCCTGCTCCAAGTACTATAATATTATTACTCAATTTTTTTTACCTCCCTTAGATATTTTTATTTTTTTTTACTTTTATTAAAGCTTTCCTTCATGACTATTTTATATTAGAATTAAATTTATAATTTCACATGCTTTATAAAAGTAAGTCATGAGTTATTTTTTTCACACTATAATTATAGCACAATAAAAATAAATTGCAAATTTCTTAGTGATTTACTCAGAATAGTAATTTAGCCAGAATAATCATTTGCAAAGTTAAGCATTTATGATAAAATGTAAGTGATTTACCCGGGATTATTAAATTTTATATAATTTTTTGTAAAATTAATTTAATTGAAAAATGGATTTAATAAAAATAGGAAGTGATAATTTGTTAAAAAATAAAAAGATAATTTTAATTACAATAATTGCAGTCATATTATTAACCTTAACTGGCTGTAGTAATAAGGAAGAAAAAATACCTCAGGCAGATGACAGTGCCTTTTTAATGGATACTTTAGTCCAGATGCGAGCTCATGGAGAAAATGCTGAAAAAGCAGTTGAAGCAAGCATGGAGAGAATAAGAGAACTTGAAAATTTAATGAGTAAAACCATCGAAACAAGTGATATTTATAAATTAAACAACAGCCCAGAAATGAAAATTGATATTAATCAGGAATCTATGAAAGTTTTAAAAAAGGCTGTTAATTATGCTGAGCAAACTGATGGAAATTTTGATCCTACTATTGGAGCCTTAGTTGAGCTCTGGGGGATTGGAACTAAAAATCCAGAAGTTCCTTCAGAATCAGAAATTAAGCGGGCTTTGTCAAATACAGGTTATCAATATCTAAAATTATATGATAGTTCGGCAGAAATTACCAGACCAGGTGTAAAAGTTGATCTGGGAGGTATAGCTAAAGGATTTGCAGCTGAAGAAGTAAAAAAAGTTGTTGAAAACTATGGTATTGAACATGCTTTTGTGAATTTAGGTGGAAACGTGCTGGTTATTGGTGATAAAGTTGATGGGACTCCCTGGAAAATTGGGATTCAGGATCCCAGAAAAGATCGAGGAAATGTGATGGCCATTGTTGATGCTGTCGATAAGACCATTGTTACTTCTGGAAATTATGAAAGATATTTTGAGAAGGATGGGAAAATTTATCATCATATTATAGATCCTAAAACTGGCTATCCTGCTGAGAATAATCTTTTAAGTGTTAGTATAATCAGTGAAAATTCTTTTGATGCAGATGCCCTTTCTACAGCTGTTTACGTAATGGGCCTCAAAAAAGGAATGAAATTTATTGAAAATATGGAAGATGTTAATGTTATGATTATCACAGAGGATCTTGATGTTTACATTTCATCAGGTCTAAAAGATATTGTTGAAATAAAGGATTCAGATTTTAATTTAATTGAAGGTGAAAACTTTGCTGATTGAAGATAAATTATACCGGAAAATTTGTTCTGAAATAAATGAAAATATTTTAAAAATAACAAAATCAAAACGTGCTATTATTAATCAGTCAGTTGAGGATTTGATCAATGGAGGGGGTAAAAAATTACGACCTTTCTTAATGTTTTTAGCTGCTTCATTTGGTAACTATGATAAAGAAAAGATGCTGCAGTTAGGTAGTGGGATTGAACTGCTGCATATGGCTTCACTGGTTCATGATGATATTATTGATAATGCTGAGCTCAGACGGGGCAGGGAAACTGCTCAGAGAAGATTTGGTAAAAAAGAAGCGGTTTTTATTGGAGACTTTTTGCTTTCCCGTACTTTTGATATTTTCTTTAATTATCTGGACAAAAAAGTTTTAAGAAAAATGAATAAAAATGTACGCTTATTATGTGAGGGAGAAATTGAGCAATCCGAAAAGCGATTTGACTTTCAGATTGGGATTAGGGATTACTATCGACGAATAAGACATAAAACTGCTCTGCTTTTTGCTTTAAGCAGTTATCTGGGAGCTCATGAAAGTGGAATTAGAGGAAAAAAGCTTAACCTTTTATATAAGTTGGGCTTAGAAATAGGAATGGCTTTTCAGATACAGGATGATCTCTTAGATTTTGAAGGTGATGAGGAAGCTACTGGTAAAATGCTGGCCCAGGACTTAAAAGAGGGAGTTATTACTCTACCTGTTATCTTATTGTTAAATAAAGATCACTATCGGAGTAAGTATGCTGATTATAACAAAACCGTACTTGATGATAAGATTGTTAATGAGATTATTGTTGACGTCAAAAATTCGGGTGTGCTTACAGAGAGTCGTCAGATTTTAATGGTTTTTATTGATCGTGTAAATAAATATCTGACCCAATTGCCTGATAATAAGGCAAAAAATAAATTAAAAAAGCTCATTGAAGTTCAGGTTAAGAGAAAATTTTAAACTTCTTTTTGGTAAAAATTTAACTTGATATTTCAAATAATTAATTATAAAATAGAAATAGCTTTCGGGGTTATAGCTCAGCTGGATAGAGCAACAGATTCCTAATCTGTAGGCCGGCGGTTCAAATCCGCCTAACCTCACCATTTATAATTTATTATATAGAATGATTATGATAGGACCAACCATTAATTTGGCTGGTCTTTTTCTTTAGCAAAATTATGTTTTGACACTCAGGTTATTAAAGTAGTATTATAATGTTAGTTCGGGAAAGATTTTTGCTGATGTATTTTTGTATATGGGAGGTGTTAGTTATAATTTCCAGATTTATTGAATTTGTAAAAAAACCAAAAAGATCAATAAGAAGTAGAATAATAAGTATTTTTATGATTATTATTGTCATTTTAAATATAGTTTTTTTTCTTTCCTTTATAAGACGGGATAGGGAAATAGAGATTTATCAAAATAACGTTGATGTTAATTTTAAACTGAATCAACTTTCACTTAAAATCACCGAAAACTCGCGTCATTTTGATCTATTTTTTCAGGAGAGAAATGAAGAAAATCGAGAGTTATATCAAAATTCGCGGAATGAAATAACAGCTCTGATGAAAGAAATAAAAGATGAAATTAGTCGTGATCCAAAAAGCAGGACTTTTTATAGAAACTTAAATAATATGCTTGATTATCATGATCAATTGGCTGCAGATTTATTTAACAGTCGTGTTTTAAATCAGAGTACCTATCAAAAGCTTACTGATATTGATACACTATATTCTTATATGAGCAGTCATACTCAGAATTTAATAAATTCTTATCTTGCTTATCATAGTAGTAATTATGTCAATTTGCTGGTAGATACTCAGAACAGGACAAAAACTATTTATGCAGTCGTTATTTTAATTAGTATAGCTGTATTTATTTTTGCTGTTTTAATGTCAAATAGTATTCTCAATACAATTGAAAAATTATCCTCAGCTGCTCGTTATCTTTCGCTAGGGCACTGGGAGATTGAAGATATTAAAGAAATTAATTATCGGGAACTTAATATTTTAGGACAAACTTTCAATTTGATGAAAAACAATATTAGAAATTATATTAAAGAATTAAAGGAAAAATCAGAACTTGAGAATAAATTAAATCAGGAAAAAATGGATAATATAGAAAAAGAGAGGCTGTTAAAAGAATCCCAACTTTTAAATCTGCAGATGCAGATGGATCCCCATTTTTTATTTAACACTTTAAATACAGTCTCCAGAACTGCAATGTTTGAAAATGCGGCAGAAACACAGAATTTAATAATTGCAATTTCTAAAATAATGCGTTATAACCTTGATCACAAAGGTAAGTTAGTTGAATTAGAAAAAGAAATCGAGGTTTTAAAAGCTTATCTTACTATTCAGGAAACAAGATTTAAGGAACAGATGGATTTTGAGATATATACAGATGGGGATTTAGAACAGATTAAAATACCTCCGATGATAATTCAGCCTATTGTCGAAAATTCAATTATTCATGGACTTGCTGATACAGCTTCGGAAGGTAGAGTTTTAATAGAAATTAAAAGATTTGCAAAAAAGGTAGAAATTAAGATTAGAGATAACGGAATTGGTATAGAGAGTGAAGAACTAAGCAAAATATTAAATGAAGAGCCTCAGAACAGTAAAAAAGAGGAAAGAGAGAGTCTGGGCATTTTAAATGTAATTAAAAGATTAAAACTTCATTATGGGAAAAATTTATTAAAAATAAATTCTAAAATTAACCAGGGGACTGAAGTAGTTATTGAGATACCGATTAAAAATTCATAAATAACTTACTTTAATTAAGATTTTTTAAGTTTAAAAGGAGGGAAAGATGATAAAGTTATTGATAGCAGAAGATGAACATCTGGAAAGAAAAGCAATAAAATTCTTTATAAATAAACTTTATAAAGAAGAGATTAGAATAGTTGCTGAGGTTAGTAATGGAGAAGAAGCTTTTTTTCAAGCTTTAGAAAAAGATGTTGATCTGGTTTTGATGGATATAAAAATGCCCAAACTAAATGGTCTGGAAGCAGCTGAAAAACTAAAAGAAAAAATACCAGGAATTGAGATTATTATATTAACTGCTCACAGTGAGTTTGATTATGCACAAAAATCAATTAAAATCGGAGTTAGTGATTATCTTGTTAAGCCATATGTAGAAGCAGATTTTAAAGAAGTTATTGACAGTGCTCTTAATAAAATTAAAGCTAAGAAAAAAGAAAATGAGAAAGAAAAAGAACTGCTGGAAAAAATCAAAAATATTTCTCCAGTTTTAGAAAAAGAAATAATTTTAAATATAATTTATAATACAGAATCTTCCATAAATAACTTTTTAAAACACACCAGATTGCTTGGTATTAAGGCTGAAAATTATCTTTTTATAACTTTTAATTATCAGGATCAACATAAAATTAATACAGATTTATATAATTACATTCGAAAAAAATTAAAAAATTATTTTGATGCTATTATTTCTTATAATGGATTAATTAACAGCATCTTTTTAATTATTGATAATCAGCTGGAAAAAAAATTAA
This sequence comes from Halanaerobium kushneri, assembly GCF_900156285.1. Lineage (GTDB taxonomy): Bacteria > Bacillota > Halanaerobiia > Halanaerobiales > Halanaerobiaceae > Halanaerobium > Halanaerobium kushneri. Next base: position 20,152 of record NZ_FTNC01000006.1, on the reverse strand, counting down.
AATCAATTGCATATAAAAAAATTGAGAATTCGATTAAAAATAGAGAAGAAAAGATACTGATAAATAAGAGCAGTATTTCTTCGGATTTTAATAGAATTAGTGAAATTTACAATCAGACAAAAGAATCTACTGCTGATGCTCAATTTTCAATTAATAATTACCCCTATCAGAGTGAAAAGAAAGTTTTTGCTAAGATAATTGATAAAAATTATAAACTGGCTCGAAAAGAATTTAATAAAATATATAATTATTTATTAAAGGAAGAAAAAAATAATCTAAGCCGGATTAAATCATTTTTAAGGAGATTTTTAATTTTCTTAAACCGAAGATTGATGGAATATTATAATGAACAACAGCCATTTTTAGAAATGCAGAGTTTAGAAAATGAAATTGAACTGATCGATAATCTGGAAGGATTAAAAATATATTTTGAGCAGATTATAGAAAATTTGGTAGATGATCTTTGTAATAATGCAAAAGAACAGAAAGTACAGATTATAGAAACTGTCAAAGATTATATTGACGAAAATTATAAAGAAGATATTAGTTTGGATGATGTAGCTGATTATATTTCTTTTAGCAAATATTATTTAAGTAAGTTGTTTAAAGAAGTGGAAGGAATTAATTATAAGGATTATTTAATCAAAGTTAGAATGGAAGAGGCCAAGAAAAGATTAAAAGAAGGAGAAAAAATTAAAGTTGTTGCCTGTGAAGTTGGATATTCAGATCGTAATTATTTTAGTCGTGCATTTAAAAAATATACAGGTATTTCTCCCGGCAAATTTCAATAATTTAATTTGATGTCTTTAATTTTCTGAAAACAAACAAAGAAATGAATAAGATAACAAGTTAGTCTATAGTTTCTGTCTATATCTCCTGATACAATTAATATAGAAAATAAATTAAGGGGGAAGAAAAACAATGAAAAAAGTTTTAGTGTTAGTTTTAGCTAGTCTTTTGATTTTCTCATTTGCAGTTTCAGCTCAGGAAATGACCTTACGTCTGGCAGATAATCAGCCCGAAGGTTATCCTACAGTTGTTGGTGCAAAAGAATTTGCTCGTCTGGTTGAAGAAAGAACAGATGGCAGAATTAAGATTGAGGTTTATCCTGGTGGAATTTTAGGAGACGAAAGTTCTACAATTGAACAGGTTCAGTTTGGTGCGATTGATTTTGTTAGAACATCAATTACTCCTATGGCTAACTTTGAGCCTGCGATGAACGTTTTATCTCTTCCAGATTTATATCCAAGTGAAGAATATATGTTCCAGGTATTACAGAGCGAAATTGGCGAAGGTATCCTGGAAGGTTTAAAAGACGCTGGTATTGTAGGTTTAACATGGTATGATGCTGGTGCTCGTAGTTTTTATACTGCTGACAAAAAAGTTACAAGTCCTGAAGATTTAGAAGGTTTAAGAATTCGTGTTCAGGAAAGTCAGTTAATGATGGATATGGTAGAGGCTCTTGGTGCTTCACCTACTCCAATTGCCTGGGGTGAGGTTTACAGTGCACTGCAGACTGGTGTAGTAGATGCTGGTGAAAATAATTATCCTGGTTGGTATTACAACAGTCACCATGAAGTTGCACCTAATTTTGTTGAAGATGAACATAACCGTATTCCAGAATTAATAATCATGAGTAAGATTACCTGGGATAAGTTAAGTGCTGAAGATCAGAAAATTATTAAGCAGGCTGCTGTAGATTCTACTGAAGTACAGCGTGAAGCCTGGGATAAGCGTACTGAAGAAGCTAAAAAATTAGCTGTAGAAGAAGGCGCTACAATTACTACTTTAACTCCTGAACAAAAGCAGGCTTTCCAGGACAAAGTTAAAGGTCTTTATCCTAAGTACAGTGAAGGATATGAAGATTTATTAAATAGTATTTTAAACTTTGAAATGGAAGAATAAACTGATATTAATCTAACTTAAACTAAATTAAGTTAAATAATATTTGTAAATGAAGGTGGAAGGAATTTTCCTTCCACCTCTTAAAAAAGGGTGAGTTTTATGGAAGAAAAAAAAGAAAAACAGGGGTTTCTAAATAAAATTTTAGATAATACTGAGAAATTCATCAGCTATATTGCTATGATTTTTTTGGTTGCAATGATAGTTATTGTCAGTACAACTGTTTTTACAAGATATACAATTAATTTTACTTTTCGCTGGTCAGACGAAGTTGCCTTGTTAATGATGATCTGGTTTGGATTTTTAGGTATGGCACTGGGGGTAAAAAATTCAGTTCATTTAAGTATTGAATTTTTTATGAGTTTGTTTCCAGAAAAATATCAAAAATATATTTATAAGATTGAGGATATTCTAGTAGGTATTTTTGGTTTTTTTATGTTAAAATACGGCTGGGAACTTTATAATGCTACTAAAACTACAGTTTTGCCCGCTACACAATGGACAAGAGGGCTTTTGTTCATTATGTTACCTCTTTCCGGAATTTTAATTATTCTTTATTCTGCTGCTAAATTTTTTGGTATTTTGAGAGAGGAACATCTTACAATTCAGTCTGAAACAGAAAAAAATAAAAAAGCAAAGGGGGAAAATTAATGGATCCAGCGGTAATAATATTATTAGGTTCTTTTTTATTTATGCTTTTTATTCGTATCCCCATTGCTTTCAGTTTAGGACTTTCAACAATGTTTACAGCTTTTTATGTTGGATTACCACCAATGGTAGTCATGCAGCAGATGGTTAAAGGAATTAATTCCTTTTCCCTGATGGCAATTCCATTTTTCATTATTGCAGGTGAAATAATGGGTCAAGGTGGTATTTCAGATCGATTAATTAAATTTTCTAATGTAATTATTGGCTGGATGCGCGGTGGACTGGCTATGGTTAATATTCTGGCCAGTATGTTTTTTGGAGGAATTTCTGGTTCTTCTGTAGCTGATGTTTCATCTATTGGTTCAATTATGATTCCTATGATGGAGCAAAAAGGTTTTGATAAAGATTATTCTATCAATGTGACCATTACTTCTTCTGTTCAGGGTATTATTATTCCACCCAGCCACAACATGATTATTTATTCTCTGGCCGCTGGCGGTGGAATCTCAGTAGCTAAATTGTTTCTGGGAGGTATAGTTCCTGGAGTTCTCCTGGGAATTGCTTTGATGATTTTAAGTTATGCAATTGCCGTTAAGAGAGATTATCCGAGAGAAGAAACTGTTTCTTTTAAAGAAGCATTACGGATAACTCGGGATAGTGTACTTGGTCTTTTAACAGCTGTTATCATCATTGGTGGAGTAACTACCGGTATTTTTACAGCCACTGAATCAGCAGCTATAGCTGCAGTTTATGCTTTTATTATAACTTTCTTTGTTTATAAAGATATACCGATTTCCAGATTTGTTGATATTTTAAGAAGTTCATTGAGTACTCTAGCTATGGTTGTAGCAATTATTGCGACTTCGAGTGCCTTTGCCTGGATGATGTCTTATCTACAGGTGCCTGGCATGATTACAGATGCATTATTAAATTTATCAAATAATCCAATTATCATAATGTTATTAGTTAATTTAATTTTATTATTCCTTGGTACAATAATGGATATGGCTCCACTGATCTTAATTGCAACCCCTATTTTATTACCGGTTGTAAAAAGTATTGGAATGGATCCCATTACCTTTGGTGTTGTGATGATGCTTAATCTTGGGGTAGGTCTTTTAACACCTCCAGTAGGTTCAACTTTATTTGTGGGTTGTTCAATTGGAAATGCTCCAATAGAAAAAATAGCAAAGTCACTAATGCCATTTTATGCAGTACTCGTAATTATGGTATTACTATTATCCTTTGTCCCTGCTTTAACCCTCTGGCTTCCCAACTTTTTGATGGGATAAGCCAAAAAAGGATAATATTTAATATAAAGTAATACAAAGTATTAGATGATACTAAAAGCAAATATCTCCTTATTAGTTTAATATTTGCAGAAAAGATGCTCCTTATCCCGGGAGTGTCTTTTTTTATTCTTTAGTATTAATTGATATCCAGTAATATTTAAAATTTTACAAGTATAAAGAAGTAGTCAAAATTCTGATTTTGACCCATCAAAAAAGCTCCCCACCCGGGTTTAATCCTGAGTCAGGGAGCTTTACTTATGGACCAGTTTAGTAATTATTTAAAAATTCTTTTCTGGCAATCTTTTTTCCTGTCGAAGTCAGAAAGATTTTCTCGATCAAATTTTCTTTTTCAGTTGTATTTTTTTTATTTAAATTATAAACTTCTGGCAAATTGACCAGCCAGTCAGCATCGTAAAGTAATTTAAAATTATTGCTGCTTACTTTACCTGGTGTATGGTGATGAGCAATAATTTCAGCAACTTCATCCATCGTTTCAAAATCAATATTATGTGATTTCATTATCTTTCTGGCAACCGGGGGCCCTTCAATTTCCTGATAGTGCCCGGAACTACTTCCATATTTAACTTCTGAATTTTTAATTCCAATATCATGTAAAACTGCAGTATAGATAATTACCTGTTCATTTATATTTTTATCTGGATACTTTTCCTTAAAAGCTTTTATTAGTTTTTCTGCATAATCAGTTACTTTGAGAGCATGCTGGATTCTTTTTTGATCATCTGCAAAATACTGCTCAAGTTCTTTAATTAGCTTATTTTTAAGCATATTACCTCCTATTTTCAGTAATTATTTTATCCATTAATATATTCCAGTCCTGATCAATCTGTTGTGCTTCTGGATGATTATCAAACCAATTAATTGATTTTTTTACTCCCTTTGCAAACGGTACGGTTGCTTTAAATTGGGGTACAAAACGTTTTATTTTAGAGTTGTCAAATACAACACTCACTGCCTTATCTCCAAGCAGTGATCCTCTGAAGCTTTGATCATATTCTGCAATTTTTTCAGAAGCAACATGAACCAGCTCGAGATTATCTACACCTGCTGCTCTGGCAATAGCTTTAAATATCTGGTTCCAATTTAGTGTTTCATCTGAAGTAATCTGGAAAGCATGACCAAGAGTTTGCATATTTCCCAGTAAGGGAACAAAAGCTTTAGCAAAATCAGTATTATGAGTCATTGTCCAGAGTGAGCTGCCGTCTCCATGAACCAGAATTTTTTTACCGCGGCGCATTCTGTCAACCAGTGACCAGGGAGCCTGATGACTGTTTAAAGCTGCCGGAATTGAGCGTTTGCCGTAAGTATGAGAGGGCCGGATAATAGTAATGGGAAAATCGTGTTTCCGGTATTCAGCCATTAAAATATTTTCACAGGCAATTTTATTCTGCGAATATTCCCAGTATGGATTAGCAAGTGGAGTTGATTCATCGATTAAATAACTTGTCTGAGGTTTTTGATAGGCAGATGCTGAGCTAATAAAAATATATTGATCTGTCTTATTTCTAAAAATTTCAATATCATTTTTAATATGTTCAGGAGTAAAAGCAACCCAGTCAACCACAGCATCAAAGTGGTGATTTTGCAGTTTTCGTTTTGCTTCTTCCGGGTTCCTGATATTCCCTTCAATAATATTTGCCTCTGCTGGAGCCAGATGATTACTATTACCTCGATTGAATAAATATAAGTCTATTCCTTTTTTAACAGCCAGTTCTGACACTGCTTTACTAATAGTTCCTGTACCTCCAATAAATAAAACTTTCATTTATTATTCACTCCCTTTTCAAATTTCACTTTTTGTGATTAAGTTATTAGTTTTCTCTTATTTAATATATTCACTATCAGTTATTTTTCTCCTTTAATTCAACTCAATTAAATAAAAAAATTTAAGTCTTAAAATAATTAGACTAATGTCTGCTAAAATATTGCTTTAAAATAAATTTTATGAGAAAATATTATATAGATAATAATTGTAATTACTAAATGCTTAAGGTGAGGAGAGGAAAGAGTGGAAAAAATAATTGTTAAAAATAGTGAAATTGAATTTGAAGAGCTGGAAGCTAAAGTTAAGAGAAAAATACTGAGTCGTGGTGGCTCAATGATGGCTGTAGAAGTTCATTTTAATAAAGGTGGAATTGGTGAAAAACATAGTCATAGTAAGCATCAACAGATCAGTTATATTTTAGAAGGTGAGTTTGAAGTAGAAGTTGGTGATGAGAAAAAAGTTTTGACTGCTGGTGATAGCTTTTATGCAGGAGAAAATGTGGAACATGGAGTTAAAGCGCTTAAAGATTCAGTTATTCTTGATGTTTTTACGCCTCAAAGGGAAGATTTTTTGGACTAATTTGAATTAAATTTTAAAAAATTTTCTTAAAAAGCAGGAATATTATTTAAAAGCGAGAATATATAATACAGAAGATAATTTAAGCTTTAAATTAAAACTTAAATTAATAAGGAGATAAGGATTGATATTTATGAACAAACAGCGTGTAGGAAATTCAACTTTTATTCACAATTTAAATCAGGGTTCAATATTTAAAATTATCCATCGCCATGGACCTATAACTCGCAAAGAGTTAGCAGAGAATACTAGTTATAGTGCTGCTACAATTACCAATCATGTGAAAAAATTAATTGCAGACGAGTATGTCATTGAAACTGAAAAGGGAAGTTCTAATGGGGGGCGCAAGCCTGTTTATATTAAAGTGAATCCGAAAAAAGGTTATATGATATCGTTAAATATAGGTGTTAATCACAGTCAATTATATTTATTTGATCTGGCATTTGAAATTCTAGAAGGAAAGAATATTGCCATAGATCATCAAAAGGATGCAGAATCTAATCTTTTAAAAATTAAAGATGAAATTGAAAATTTACTGGAAAAACATCAGATTAAGCGTGATAAAATTCTGGGTTTAGGCGTTGGTGTCCCAGCTTTAATTAATAGAGAAGATAAAAGTCTGGAATTTGCTCCTAATTTGGGCTGGAATAATTTAGAGATACCTAAATTTTATGCCCGTTATTTTGACTTTCCGGTGCTGCTGGAAAATGAGGCAAAAGCAGCTGTGATCGGAGAAAAGGAATTTGTTTATCCAGATATTGAAAATTTAGTCTTTGTTTCAATTAATGAAGGTATTGGTTGTGGAATTTTGCTTGACGGAAAGCTTTATACAGGTGCCAGTGGTAATGCCGGTGAATTTGGTCACTTAATCATTGATAGTGATGGGCCCAAATGTCACTGTGGAAATGATGGCTGCTGGGAAACTCTGGCTTCTGAGTCGTTTTTACGTGATGAAGTTAACAGATACTTGGGCAAAGATTTAAGTATTGATCAGATTTACCAGCTTGATTTTGAAAAAGACGAAAAGTTAAAAAGCATTATTAAAAGAAGCGGCTGCAATATCGGAATAGGTCTGGTAAATATAATCAATAGTTTGAGTCCTGAACACATAGTAATTGGAGGAGGAATTATTAGGGCTGAAGGTTATTTGATGGAAAATATTAATCAAATTGTGGATCAAAAATCTTTGAAAATCTCACGTGAGTTTGCAGATCTCAAGTTTACCGAGTTGGAAGGTTTGGCAACTGTTTATGGTCTGGCAGCTCAGATATTTAATCTTAGTGTAGAGATTGTGACTTAATTTTATTAGGATAAAAAGGATTTTTTTGGATATTTAATGAGGGGTGTTTATTTTGCAGTATACTTTAGGTTTAGATATTGGAACCAGTGCAGTTAAGGCACTTTTAATGAATCAAAATGGTGAAATTATTGCCGAAAACAGTGAGGGATATCCTCTGTCAACCCCACAGGCAGGTTGGGCAGAACAGAATCCGGAGGACTGGTGGCAGGCGAGTCAAAAAGTGATTAGAGATTTAATTTTAGAAAACGAAATCAAAGCTAAAAAAATTAAAGCACTTAGTTTTTCTGGTCAGATGCACAGTTCAGTTTTTTTGGATGAAAATATGGAAGTGATTAGACCGGCAATACTCTGGAGTGATACCAGAACATCAGCTGAATGTGAAGAAATTTATGAGCGGGTTGGTGGAATTAAAGAGTTAGCCAGTTTAGTTTCCAATCCAGCTTTAGAAGGATTTACAGCTCCAAAGATATTATGGCTTCGCAACAATGAGCCGGAAAACTATAAAAAATTGGAAAAAGTATTGCTGCCCAAAGATTACATAAGATATAAATTGAGTGGCAAACTGGGAATGGATTTATCTGATGCAGCTGGGACACTTCTCTGTGATGTTAAAGCAGAGGACTGGTCAGAAGAAATTTTAAATAGACTGGAGTTAAACCCTTCCATTATGCCACCTGTTTTAAAATCGATTGATATAGTTGGTTCTGTAACAACAGAAGCAGCAGAAAAGACTGGCCTGTCAACTTCAACTAAGATAGTAGCTGGGGGAGCTGATAATGCCTGTGGTTCAGTTGGTAGTGGTATCATTAAAGCTGGGCGAGTGATGGCCAGTTTGGGGTCCTCAGGGGTAGTTGTAGCCCAGACCGATCAGGCGGAAGCAGATCCAGAAGGCAGAATTCATCTCTTTAATCATGCAGTGCCCGAAAGTTACTATATGATGGGGGTTGTGCTTTCGGCTGGAATGTCATTTAAGTGGATGAAAGAAGAGCTTTTTAATGATGAACTTAGTTTTGAGCAGTTAAATCAAGAAGCTGAGTCAGTGGCAGCTGGCAGTGAAGGACTTACATTTCTTCCCTATTTATATGGTGAGCGTACACCTCATGCTGATGCAGATGCGAGAGGAGTATTCTTTGGTATATCGGGTAAACACAAAAGAGGCCACTTTATCCGCAGTGTAATGGAAGGAGTAAGTTTTGCTTTAAGAGATTCTTTAGAGTTGATCAAGGCACGTGGAGTTGAAATTGAAGAGATTCGCTTAATTGGTGGAGGAGCTAAAAGTGAACTCTGGCAGCAGATAACAGCAGATATTTTTGGCGAAACAATTAGTCTTCTAAATATTGAACAGGGACCGGCTTTTGGAGCAGCAATAATAGCAGGGGTAGGAGCAGGAGTATTTTCTGATTTCGAATCAATTGTAGAGGATTTAGTGGATGTAGTTAAGACAGTTGAACCAATAGCAGAAAATGTTGATAAATATAATCAGAACTATAAAATTTATCAGAATTTATATGGAGATTTAAAAGATAGATTTAAAGACTTAAAATAATTTATATTCTAAATATAAAAATAATATGAGATATTGGTGCCACCGGTAATTATGCCGGTGGTTTTTGTTGTAAAGAAATTAAATAAATGATAAGATAAGTGATAAGAATTATAAGCTATTAAATTAGAGCAGGAGAGTTTGGGAGTATTATTCTAGAAGAGAAAGGAAGATTTTTGTGAAAGCAATTATTAGTGTAATTGGTGTTGATCAAATTGGGATTATTGCTGAGGTGAGTACACTTCTGGCTGAAGAAAAAGTAAATATTCTTGATATCAGTCAGACAATACTGGACGATTATTTTACTATGACTATGCTTGTAGAGCTGGATTCTTTAGAAATCCCGTTAGAGGAATTAAAAAAGAAATTAAAGCAAAAAGGCGAAAAATTAGGGGTTTCAATTAAATTACAGCATGAAGATATTTTTCGCTCTATGCATCGAATTTAAGTGTAGCTAAAATTAGAGTAATATTTAAGTTTGAGAGGAAGTGAGTAAATGATAAATACATATGAGATCATGGAAACAATTAGGATGTTAGAGGAAGAAAAATTGGATATTAGGACAGTGACTATGGGGATTTCCTTAAGTGACTGTGCAGATAGTGATGGAGCAAAAGCAAGAGAAAAAATTTATAATAAAATTGTCAAATATGCGGGTGATTTAGTTAAAACAGCAGAGGAAATTGAGCTGAAATATGATATTCCAATCATCAATAAAAGAATTTCAGTGACTCCAATTTCACTTGTGGCAGCTGCCAGTAATGATCAGGATTATATAGAGTTTGCTAAAACTCTTGACCGGGCAGCCAAAGAGGTTGGAGTTGACTTTATTGGAGGTTTTTCAGCCCTGGTACATAAGGGAATGACAGAGGCTGATAAAAAGTTGATTTCTTCAATTCCGGAGGCCCTGGCTCAGACAGAAAGAGTCTGTTCTTCCGTTAATATTGGTACTACCAGAGCTGGTTTGAATATGGATGCAGTTGCTCAGATGGGTGAAGTAGTAAAAAAATGTGCCGAACTTACAGCCGATAATGGTGGAGTGGCAGCCAGTAAACTGGTTGTTTTTGCTAATGCGCCGGAGGATAATCCTTTTATGGCTGGTGCTTTTCACGGGGTTGGTGAAGGTGAATGTATGATAAATGTAGGTATTTCTGGCCCGGGGGCCGTAAAAGCAGCTTTAACTAAAGTTAAAGGAGAACCCTTTGATCTAGTTGCAGAAACTATTAAAAAGACGGCTTTTAAAATTACCAGGATGGGCCAGTTAGTTGCAAAAGAGGCTTCAGAAATGCTGGGAGTTACTGCAGGAATTGTTGATCTTTCGCTGGCTCCAACTCCAGCAGTAGGTGATAGTGTTGCTCGTATTTTAGAAGAAATGGGAATAGAAGTTGCTGGTTCTCATGGAACTACAGCTGCTCTGGCCTTGCTAAATGACGCAGTAAAAAAAGGTGGTGTAATGGCTTCTTCTCATGTTGGTGGATTAAGTGGAGCCTTTATTCCTGTTAGTGAAGATGCAGGTATGATTGAAGCTGTTGAAAAAGGTTCATTAAGTCTGGAAAAACTGGAAGCCATGACAGCAGTCTGTTCGGTTGGACTTGATATGATTGCTGTTCCCGGAAAAACTACTGCAGAAACAATTTCTGCAATCATTGCTGATGAAGCAGCTATTGGTATGGTTAATCATAAAACAACAGCAGTGAGGGTAATTCCTGTCCCTGGTAAGGATGTTGGTGAAGAAGTAGTTTATGGAGGTTTATTTGGAAGAGCTCCAATTATGAAAGTAAGTGAATATTCAAGTACTGACTTTATTGCTCGAGGTGGAAGAATTCCCGCCCCTCTGCAGAGTCTTAAAAATTAAAATAATTTAACTTAAGTTAATTTTTTTTTAAAATACCAGTTCCTTTTTAATTTTAAAGAGGTGCTGGTTTTTTTATGGGTAAAATTTGATTGTAAATTAATAAAAATCTAAGCTATTGTATTAATTAAATATTTGATTTTTTCAGAATATTGTAGTATAATTTATTTGATAAAGGTACATACAAGTTGTAACTAATGTATGTTAAATTGTATATAATGATTTAAAGATTATAAGTCATTATTAAATGTTATTAAAAAAGGAGGTATTTAAAGGGGTGGTTAAAAGTGAGTAGTAATCAAAGTATCCTTGAATTATCCTCAATAACTAAAAAGTTTCCTGGGGTATTAGCTTTAGACCAGGTTGATTTTAATTTAAAAGAGGGTGAGGTACATGCTCTTGTTGGGGAAAATGGTGCTGGGAAATCGACTTTAATTAAAATTATATCTGGAGTTCATAAAAAAGATGGTGGGGAAATAAAATTTAAAGGTCAGAGTGTTGATATAAAAGGTCCTAAACATTCTCGGAAACTGGGAATTAGTGTTATTTATCAGGAATTTAATTTAGTTCCTTATCTTTCGATTTCAGAAAACATATTTTTAGGTAGAGAAGATATGAAAGGTCAGACCATAATTGATAAAAAAGAGATGTATCAAAAAAGTAAAAAGATATTGCAAGATCTTGGGATAGACATAGATCCAAATACTCAGATTGCTGATCTTGGAGTAGCGATGCAGCAGATGGTTGAGATAGCTAAAGCAATATCTATGGATTCTGATATTATTATAATGGATGAACCCACAGCAGCTCTTGGTGATAATGAGATAGAAGAACTATTCAAAACTATTGATAATTTAAAGGAAAAGGGTATTTCAGTTATTTATATATCTCATAGATTAAAAGAACTCTGGCAGGTAGCTGATAGAGTAACGGTTTTTAGAGATGGCCAGTATATTGCAACTCATCCGATTTCTGAAACAGACAAGGATTTACTGATCACAGAAATGGTCGGAAGAGAGTTAAAAGAACAATTTCCAGAAAGAGATGCGGAAATTGGCGAAGAAATTCTGGCAGTAGAAAATCTAAATCGAGGCGACCTATTAAAAGATATTTCATTTTCATTAAAAAAAGGAGAAGTTCTTGGTTTTGCTGGTTTAGTTGGATCGGGTAGAACTGAACTGATGCGCTGTATATTTGGGGCTGATAAAATGGATTCGGGTAAAATATTAATTGATCAAAAAGAAGCGAAAATTGAGAATCCACGCAGTGCTATAGAATCTGGAATAGGATTTATTACTGAAGATAGAAAAAAACAGGGATTGGTTTTAGTTAGATCAGTTAAAGAAAACATATCATTAACTGATTTATCTCAGGTAATGAATGGTATGATATTAAAAGATGATAAAGATAAGAAATTAGCACAGGAGTATATTGAAAAGTTAAATATTAAAACACCTGGAGAAGAACAGGAAGTTCAATTTTTAAGTGGGGGAAATCAACAGAAAGTTGTTTTAGCTAAATGGCTAATTAGAAATACTAAAATTTTAATTTTTGATGAACCCACCAGAGGAATTGATGTTGGAGCTAAAAAAGAAGTTTATTCACTTATTAATCAGCTGGCAGAAGAGGGTGTAGGTATAATAATGGTGTCTTCTGAGCTGCCAGAAATTTTAGGGATGAGTGATCGTATTATAGTAATGAACCATGGTGAAATAGCTGGTCAAATGGATATTGAAGATGCTAACCAGGAAAATATATTAAGTCTTGCTACCAGGGAGTGATGTAGATGAATATAATAAAAAAATTAAAAGATTCATTAGGGAAAGAATTAGGAGCTTTAACAGGTTTAATTTTATTAGGTGCTATAATGACTTTTGCAACTCCATATTTTTTAACTTTAACAAATTTAATGAATATTTTAAGACAGTCATCACTAATTGCTATAGCAGCAGCCGGTATGACTTTTGTTATAATTACGGGAGGAATAGATTTATCTGTTGGCTCAGTTTTAAGTCTTTCCAGTTGTTTAACTGCTGGAATGATGGTTAGTTTAGGTTGGAATGTCTGGCTGGCAGTTTTTTTAGGCTTAATTGCAGGTGGTATTTTAGGTATTGTAAATGGAGTTTTAATTACTCGAGTTCCTCTACCACCATTCATTTCTACTTTAGGTATGATGGGTGTTGCCCGTGGCTTATCCTTTGTTTATACTGATGGAGCCCCAATTTATGGGTTGCCAGAGTCATTTAAATATCTTGGTGCTGGAATGATTGGGCCAATACCATTCCCCGCTATTTTAATGGTTATTATATATTTAATTAGTTATTTTCTTTTAAATAAAACAAAAGTAGGTCGTTATGCATATGCCTTAGGTGGAAATGAAGAAGCAGCTATTTTATCGGGGATTAATACGAAAAAATATAAGACTATTGTTTATGCACTTACAGGTTTATTTGCTTCTATTTCCGGCATGATTTTATCTGCTCGTCTTGATGCTGCCACTTCAGTTGCAGGAGATGGTTTTGAACTTGATGTTATTGCAGCTGTCGTAATTGGAGGAACAAGTCTAAGTGGGGGTAGAGGTAAAATTATTGGTTCTCTAATTGGTGCTCTTATAATGGGTGTTGTACGAAATGGGCTGAATTTATTGCTTGTTTCATCACACTGGCAGAGAGTTATACTTGGTTTAATCATTTTATTGGCTGTTACGGTAGATGTTGTGAGAAAACAAAGTTCTGAAGATCAAGATGGGACTTTAAGTTCATTTTTTGCTGGTCTAAAATCTTAAATAAATTAATTTAGAAAAAGGGGGTGATAAATAAATATTGGCGTGTTTTCTTTATTAGTTTGACTCAAATTAAAAAGGGAGGAAATTAAATTGATTAAAAAAACATTAGTAATTTCATTATTATTTGTGATGTTATTCAGTTTTGCTGTTTATGCCCAGGATGATTTTGAGGTAGCTATGATTTCTCCAGCTTTAACAAGTACTTTTTATAAAGCGACAAATGAAGGCGCCACTCAAATGGCGGAGGAATATGGTTGGAAATTGTATAAAATGGCTCCAGATCGAGAAACTAATTTCCAGAAGCAGGTTAGTATGGTAGAAGATATGATTCAGCGTGAAGTTGATGCAATTGCTCTATGTGCTATTAACAATAAAGCTGTTGCTCCTGCTGTAGAAAAAGCTAATGAAGCAGGTATTCCAGTATTTATTTTTAACTCGTTAACAGAACTCCCCAGTGGAGATGTTGTAACATATGTTGGTTATGATCAGCGCGCTGGTGGCCGTAAGGTTGGTATGAGAGCAGTAGAACTATTACATGAAAAGTATGGAGAACTTGATGGACAGATAGCCATTTTAGAAGGAGTTCCTGGATTCCACAATACAGAACGTAAAGGTGGATTTATGGAAATACTAGATAAATTCCCAGAAATAGAAATTGTTGCTTCTCAACCAGCAGATTGGGAGAGAGAAAAGGGAATGAATGTTGCAGAAAATTTACTGCAGGCTAGACCAAATGTAGATCTATTTTTTGGCATGAGTGATGCCATGGCTCAGGGAGCTTCTCAGGCCGCAAAGTCCATGAATAAAAAGGTGTTTACTATAGGTATTGATGGAAACCCAGATGCAATCGAAGATGTTGGTGAAGGGGACTTAACAGGTACTTTAGCAGTATTCCCAACAGAAATGGGAAGAATAACAATGAGATCAATTAAAAAATATATGGAAGGAGAAGAACTTCCACAATTAACTGTGACACCAACTATGATAGTAGATGAATATAACTATGATGAGCTTCCATATAACTAAAGTTTGCTAATATATAAGGGGGTAGGATATTTATTCTGCTCCCTTATTAAATTATTTAATATTTTTTAAAAATATTATTGATTTTTTCAGAATATTAATATATAATAAATTTAAAGGTACATACAAATAAACTAATTGTAGGGAAAGTTGTGGTACTATGGCTAGAGCAAAGTATAAACAAATTGTGGATTTTTATAAAAAGTATATTACTGAAAATAAATTATCTGATGGAGAATTATTGCCATCAGAATCAAAAGTTGCTAATAAATTTGATTTTAGTAGAGATACTGTTAGAAGGGCTTTAGATCAGCTTGAAAAAGATGATGTTGTCTACCGTCAGCGGGGACGAGGTACTTTTTATAAAGATTCTAAAAATAAAGTTAAAGAGAAAAAGATTGCAGTGATAACTACTTATCTTTCCAATTATATTTTTCCAAATATAATTTCAGGTATTGAAGAGGTAGTAAGTTCAAAATATTATACGATGACACTTGCTAATACTGATAATGATCCAAATAAAGAAAGAAAGCACTTAAGAAAAGTTATTGACAACGGTGTAGATGGATTAATTATTGAACCCACCAAAAGTGCAATAGATACTCACAACATGGACCTCTATCGAGAATTAAAAGAAAAAAATATCCCATTTGTTATGCTAAATGCTTATTACAGAGAATTAAACCCATCTTACGCAATTGTCAATGATTATAAGGGTGGCTATAAAGCAACTCAGTATTTATTGCAGCTTGGGCATAAAAATATTGCTGGGATTTTTAAGGAGGATGATTTACAGGGAGTTTTTAGGCTTAAAGGTTTTAAAAAGGCTTTAAATGATTATGGTATTGATTCAGAATCAGCAGATGTTGGAACATATATAACAAGTCAAATTTCATCTTATCCCTATCACTGGATGGATAAAATGTTATCTCATCAGGATCAGCCAACAGCGGTTGTCTGTTATAATGACGAGATTGCTGTAGATGTAGTTAAGGCGATAATTGATAAAGGACTAAAGGTTCCGGAAGACATCTCTGTAGTTTCTTTTGATGATTCAATTCTGGCCACGGCAACAAATGTCAGGCTTACTTCAGTCCGACATCCTAAAGAAGATTTAGGTAGACATGCAGCCAGACTATTATTTAATATGATAGAAATTGGAGTTGAAAAACCAAGATTTTTATATGATCCAGAACTGGTAGTTAGAGATTCATGTAAAGAGCTAAGAAGGAGGTAGTTAAATTCAAATGGACAAACTTTTAGAAATGAAGGGAATTAGTAAGTCATTTTATGGAACTCAGGCTCTAAAAGATGTGAATATAAAAATTGAGCCCGGAGAGATTCAGGCAGTTTGTGGAGAAAACGGTGCCGGTAAATCAACTTTAATGAATATTATGACCGGGATTTTGCAGCCAAATGAAGGAGAAATTATATTTGAAGGTGAGAAATTAACTAACCTGGACCCTCGTACAGCGCAGGAAAAAGGAATAAGTATTGTTCACCAGGAATTGAGTCTCTGTCCAGAAGTAAGTGTTGCCGAGAATATTTTTATGGGACGTGTGCCGGAGAAAAAAAGAGGCATGGTTAATTTTAAGGAAATGCGTAAGGAGGCTGAAAAAGTATTAAAAAGATTAAATCTTGATATCGATGTTAAGCAGCCTCTGGGTAAATTGGGAATTTCAGAACAGCAAATGGTTGAGATAGCTAAAGCATTATCAATCAATGCAAAAATTTTAATTCTTGATGAGCCAACATCTTCTTTAACAGAATCTGAGTCGCAGATTTTATTTGATAATTTATTAAGATTGAAAAAAGAAGGTATTGCAATCTTTTTTATAAGTCATAGACTTAAAGAAATTTTTCAGATATGTGATAGCTTTACTGTTTTGCGAGATGGAGTTCATGTTGGAGATGGCAGAGTAGCAGATGTTGATCCTGATGATATTGTTCGGATGATGGTGGGGAGAGAGCTTGACCAGGCTTATCCAGATAAAGGAACTGAAGTTGGTCAAAATATTCTAACTGTTGAAAATATTAGTAGAAAAGATGAATTTGAAAATATTAGTTTTGAAGTTAATGAAAAAGAAATTGTTGGTTTGTTTGGTTTGATTGGTGCAGGAAGATCTGAAGCAATGCAGACTGTTTTTGGGATCAATCAGCCTGACAGTGGAAAGATTAAATTATTTGATAAAGATATAACTGCTAATAATACCCGCGAAAATATTGATCAGGGTTTAATTTATATTACCGAAGACAGAAAAGAGCAGGGACTATTTTTAGATATGGATTTGAATGCAAATGTTGTAGCTGCTGATTTAGAACAGGTATCTGAAAATTCACTGGTAAAAAAGAAAAAAGTTAAAGATATTGGTGGTAAATTTGTTGATATAATGAATACAAAATACGCAAGTTTAGATCAGCCAGTTAAGAGTTTAAGTGGTGGGAATCAGCAAAAGGTATTGCTTGCTAAATGGTTAGCTGTAGATCCAAGAGTTTTAATTTTAGATGAACCTACCAGAGGTATTGATGTGGGAGCTAAATTTGAAATTCATACAACTTTAAGAGAGTTGTCTAATAATGGTCATGCAGTTATGTTTATATCTTCTGAATTACCTGAGATTTTAGGTTTGAGTGATAGAATTTTAATTATGCATCAAGGTAAATTAGTTGGAGAATTAGATGCTGACACAGCAACCGAAGAAGAAGTTATGATGTATGCTTCTGGTAGAAAAAATGATTTTGAAAACTAAAAAATGGAGGGATATAAGGGAATGGAAAACACACAGAATTCTAGTGTTCTAAAAAAGTTATTTGGTTTACGAGAAGCTTCACTTGCACTTATAATTATAGTTTTTGCGGCTTTATTAAGCTTCATGGCCCCAGGTTTTTTAAGTACTTATAATATAAATACTACTTTGATTGGTTTATCAATGGATGGAATCCTGGCAGTAGGAATGACTTTAGTTTTAGTTGTTGGCGGAATTGACCTTTCAGTTGGTTCTGTTATGGCTTTTGCCAATGTACTTGCCGGAATGACAATGGTAACTCTGGGTTTGAATATCTGGTTATCAGTTTTAATTTCAATGGTTTTATCCGTTTTGATTGGTTTCAGTATTTCGCAATTTATTACTAAAATAAAATTAAGCCCATTTATTACAACTTTAAGTATGATGTCTATTGGGCGTGGTTTGGCCTATATTATCACCAAAGGTTCACCTGTTAGTATCGGTCAGATTTCGGAAACTTTTGATTTTATCGGTGGGGGGAAGACTTTTGGAATTCCAAATCCTGGCTTAATTTTAATACTCTTAGTTATAGTAATGGACTTCTTAATGAGGAATTCTAAAACTTTTAGAAAAATTTATTATGTAGGTTCAAATGAAGAAGCAGCTAAATTTTCTGGAATAAATGTAAATAAAACTAAAATAATGGTTTATATTTTATGTTCTTCTTTAGCTGGTTTTGCCGGGATTTTAAATCTGGCTCGTTTTGGAGTAGCTACACCTACTGTTGGTACTGGCGCTGAATTAAGAGCTATTGCTGGTGCTGTAATTGGTGGAGCTAGTCTTACTGGTGGAGAAGGAACTGTTCTTGGTGCTTTTTTAGGGATTATACTTGTTGGTCTGGTTAATAATGCTCTGGTTCTTTTAGGTGTATCTGTTTACTGGCAGCAGTTAGTTGTTGGTTTAGTACTTCTAAGTGCTGTAATAATAGATATGAAGGTCCATGGCAGTAAATAAATAAGATTATTTAAATGTGTTTAAACACATTTTAAATAAAATAAAAATATGGAGGGATTTAGTTTGAAAAAATTATTAGTTTTAGTTATGGTTTTTGCTTTAACACTCAGTTTTGTTGGTATGGCAGCCGCACAGGGCGATTCTCCACTACAGGGTAGTATGGAAGATGAGTATGTAATGGTTACTTTTGTTTCTGGTATTGAATACTGGAAACCTGCTTACAGAGGTATGGAAGAAGCAGCTGCAAATCTGGGAGTATCCACTCGTTATACTGGTGCCACTGATTATGATATTAATCAGCAGGTTACAGTTTTAGAACAGGTTATTTCTCAGCAGCCAGCTGGTATTCTTCTAACAGCAATTAATCCTGATGCTCTTGTAGGTCCAATTAACAGAGCAATGGAAGCGGGAATTCCTGTAGTAACATTTGATGCTGATTCTCCTAATTCTAATCGTTATTCTTTCTTAGCTACTTCAAACTATGAAGCTGGTGTAAAAGCAGCTAATTATCTAGCTGATCTTAATGATGAAGAAGGTAACCTTGGTTTAATAACTATCCCTGGTCAGTTAAATCACGAAGAAAGAGCTCGTGGTTTCCAGGAAACAATAGCTAATGATTATCCTAACATGGAAGTTGTTTCAGTACAGGATGGTCAATCAGATCAGGCTGCTTCTGCTAGAGCAATGGGTTCAATGATTCAGGCTAATCCTGATTTAGTAGGAGTATTTACAACTGAAGCTTCTACAGGTGTAGGTGCAGCAACTGCAGTAGAAGAAGCTAATATGGTAGATAACATTGACATTGTAAGCTTTGATACTGATCCTGGTACACTTGATTTTGTTGAATCAGGAGTTATTGATGCAACATTAGCTCAGGGAACCTGGAATATGGGTTACTGGGGACAAATGTTCCTCTTCCACTTAAAAGAAGGACTTTTAAATCCAATTGAAAATGGAAACTGGCAGGAAGCTGGAATTAACCCACTACCTGATTATGTTGATACTGGTGTAAACTTAGTAACTCAGGACAATGTTGAATTTTATATGGGTGAATAAATAGATACATTTAGGGAGAGGCTTAAGCTTCTCCCTATTAATTAAATTCTTGGTTCTTTTATCGAGAGTTTAATTAATAGTAAAAATTTTAAATTAAACTTTAATTATAAATAAAATACTTTAATGTTAATAATATATATTAAACTTGAATTCGGCAAGTAAAAATACCGAATCCAGTTATGATAGTCTTTAAACAGTAAATCTAGTTCAAATTTTTTTGAATAAAAAAATAGAATCTCCTCTTGGTTTTATGGTAAAATGTTTTTAGGACAAAAAACCATACCAAAACCAAAAAGGAGATTCTGATATGAGTTTACCACAAAACAACAATAAACCTGAATTATTCATAGCAACCACAAAATAAATTTTTCCTTTTATTTAACTCTAAAATCATCTGATTTAAGAACTTAAAAATATTTTTTTGAGTTGAATTCTTAAAAAAGATCTGTTTTTGGTATTATGGTAAAAATTACTATTAAAATCGGGTATAGATATCCCCTGTTCTTCCTTTTTGTCTTTAAAACTTTACAGGCCCTATATGTTAAGGTAGTTTAGTATTCAGGTTCAGATAAATCCCAAACCCTGTATATTATCCAGTACCTTAAAGAATAATTCTTTGTTGGGACAGCCTTCTGCCAGTTTGTAATAAATA
>NZ_FTNC01000037.1 GCF_900156285.1 Halanaerobium kushneri | reverse complement strand
GTTTCGAGAATTAAATCCTATTATGACGGGGCGCATCGGGGTAGGGTGTTAGAATTTTCGACACTAATAAATAAAGTATTATTATATAGGGTTTTTGTTTTATTTACTTATGATTTACATTAGCTATTATTAATATGAGTATGTATTAATTTGATTAAACTGCTAAATTACTTGTCTCTTAAACTCTGAGAAAAATCAAAAAGTGTATTGCTTTAAATAGCTGTTTTTAGATGAAATCAATGTATAGCAATGAATGGTCCTTCACTCTCTTTACGGCGGAAAACCAGGTATAGCTTATGAAAATTAAGGCAGATAATCTCAATCGGATACAGAAAGAGTCAGGTTGAAGTTTGTCTAGAGATTCTTAGTTAGTACAGCAAATCGGTATTTGTCTTAGTTGATTTTATGATCAGATCCAGAATGCAGCTTTTATAATCTTGCCAATTGCTGCAGAAGGCAGACTGAGGATACCACTCATTTACCCGTACGCTTTCTGTATTTTGACTTAGGAATTTTAAACGTTAAACTCCATTATATTAGATACAGCCTACAAAGCCTTAGAATCGATTTTAAGAGGTTTTAGCTGATAGATATACAAAACTACATAAAATAGAATAGAACGGCTAATAAGGCTCAAATTTTTTGATATAAAGCACCTTATCAGCCCCAATTGTAGTTTTCACTAAACCATACAGTTTATTTAAAGCTAAATTCAATTCAGTTTGTGCTTGGTATTCATACTTAGTAATTCAGTAAAATTATAAATAGCCTGGCGGCGAATAGAACAATATGAATACTTAACTAGCTTTTTGTCTGCTTTGGGAGTGAACAATTTCATACATTGCATTATAGTAATCTTCTCTGGTGATTTCCTCTTTATTTAATTCAAGTAGGGTTTCAATAATTCTTTCAGAGATCGTTTCGATATCTTCAAATAGTTCAAAATCAGGTAGTTCAAATTTGCTTATCTGAAAGTCTTTACCATAAGCTTTTTCACTTTTTATGTCATTGCTCCATTTAGGTTCAATGGAATACCTTTTGAAATATTTATATATCATTGTGATTAAAGTTGAGTTAGTTATTTTATGGAACCTCTTAAGACCATTGCTTGGAATTGTCATTTGTTTACCTTTACACCTAGGATCCTTGCTGTTTTGTTCAATCTTTTTTGTCATATAATGAGTTAATTTAGACTCACTTTTATTTATGTTGCTGTCTTTATTGAAATAGAAGATGTTGCCACTCTTGTATATTTTACTTATAGTGACGGTACCATTATTCCAAAGTTTTTGGAGCTCTGCTTGAGGTATATCATTAAAATTAGCAATAAGATGAAAATGGAAATGTCTCGTTCCTTTTTGGATATCTATTACTGCAAAATATTTAAAGTCACTTCCTTTAAAAAGAGTTGGCCAACTCTCACGTATCCTTTTAGAAAAAGCTGCAAATTCTTTTTTTGCTTCTGTTAGATCATTTGGGTCACAGTTAGAGATTAAGGAATTAAGTCTTCTTGGTATTTCTCGATTAAACTCAGTTTTATATCTGTTCTTAGAATAATTTTCTTTAACATATTTATCTACCTCACTGCGAATAGTATCTGACTTTTTAGTTAGAATTTCTACAGCTTTTTCTCGAAAGTCATCTTCATTTTCATTTAGTTTTTCAGGGTGATTATCGTTACAGGTGGTTAAGTCTTTAATACCTCTTAACTTCTCTAGTTCAGCTCTGGAAAGTTCATGTTCGCAGTTTGATTTACTATCTCCTGTAATAAGACTAAAGTAGTCTTTAGTTCCAAAATCTAATGTTACAAACTTATTAAGATCATCTGCGTTTGCTCTAGAAGTATACTTTATTTTATTTTTTCTAATTCTGTTAGCTCTTGATATTCCCTCACTTCTGGTGTACCCAGATTTTTTTTTAGAGGGAGAATTAAGAGCGTCTTTATTTTCAGGTGTCTTTTTGTTTGTTTTAGAATTTCCCTTAAATATACTGTCTGCATATTTTTTAATTTCTACATAAGAACCAGCAACAACAACTGATTCATCATAATTGGGATTGAAATCAGTATTGATTTCTTCCAGGACTTCTGTAAAGCTTAAATCTTTATTTTTAAGTTTCTTAATTTCGGCTGTTTGTATCATAATATTTAGGCTCCTTTTTAGTTAAATAATAATTACCAAAATTTACTGAGTGTTTTCTCTATATGTTAAAATAAATTGCGCTTTCGATATTTTTTAAAAATAGTTTTAAGAAAATTAAAAAATCATAATTATTTTGAGAAAACATTTCGAAGTTCAATGATCAGTTAGAAATTTAGTTTTAACTTACAATATTATTTTTTGTTCTACAAAAATCGACGAGTTATTTCCTTTTTGTTTAGAACTTTATATAGAGCAAAGGTCTAAAATTTGGAATAAAACTGTTATTAATTTAAATATTTTAGATATCTTTTAGTTTTACAACCTTCAATTATTTGATATAATAAGTGTCAGAATATCTTCTTTCTTGACGGGATTGAGATGTTCTCTTGACCTTGCTGCAGCAAACAGCAGGGTTTTCTTTTTTTGTTAAGAGAACTTATTAATCAAACTTGTAAGCTGCCCCTGGTGTTTCAATAGAGGCAGCTTATACATTTTATGGTCTATAAATTCTTGGTCTTTCCGTTATTTTTACTCCTTGTTGACTTTTTATTATAAAATTATCCTCTGCTTCTAGATCCATTTTTGTCGGAATTATCCAGTCTACATGATCATAATTTTTGGGTATCCCTTTATGACATATTGCTGCATATAACCCTTCTTCAGGAATTAATATCACATCTGGAGGAAGAGTGCTATCAGTGTAGTGAGTGTCTTCCTTATACAGCTTTCCTACCCACCAGTTAGCAAATAGTATATCTAATATTTTTTCATCATCTTCTATACTTAGAGCTTCGCATACATCTTCTAAATCAAACCACAACTGTGATCTCTTCTGGTAACTTTTAACGTTGTGGATTTCATCATCAACAATTAGAGTTAAGTCTTCTTTTAATTTGAGCATATTATTCTCCTTTGCTTTGTCTATATTTTAAAATCTGCTTGATTTGCGCAGCCCCATTTTGCTGTTGAATAACTGAACAAGCAAGCAGAGGCTGCTATTGTTTTATAAGTCTAGTTCACTGATGATTTCTGGATCTTCTTTGATGATTTCGATAATTTTTCTTAGTCCTTCGGGCTTTAAAAATATAGATAAATAGTCTTTAAAAGGAGCTTCAATGTAAACATTATTTACTTTTATATAATAGGAAGAATATAGTTCCTTGAAATATTTATGTTCGATTTTTGAAAACCCTCCATCACTTATAATATTTAAAGATTTACGTATTTGTTCCTTAGGTATTAGAATATTTCCTGTTTCACCTTTGTAACAGTCAAATTTAATGCCCTCAATTAAAATGATTTTAGTTGCTTTAAAATGTTCTCCGTATGGATAACTTTTCGCAGATAATCTGTTTTTATAATCATGACTATTTGTTTTAAAGAAATTATCTATTATCTTTTTATTATCAGTAAATGAATTATCTCTTACTATATCTGGAATTTCATCTGCTATCATTTTAATAATTTTATTAACTTTATTATTATTATTGTTTTTTTGATTTAATATCAGCAAAAGAAGGTAAACTCCTTTTGCATTTAAAATAAATTCTCGATTAAAAGTTTTATTATACAGTATGAAACCTTTTGTATCATCTGGTAATAAAGAATAAGCATCAGTAATTAAAATAAAGTCATTGTCTATTGTATGTTCGATATTAACATTTAATTCCCTATATATATCATTTAAGAGATACCAGGTTTCATCATCCATTACTGTTGTTCTCACATCTTTAATCTCATTTTTAAATAAATTAACTTTTTCCATCATTATTTGTTCCCCCTTTAAGTTATTATTGATTCTGGCTTCATTTATATTTGAGATCAGATATGATTCAGGGAACCTTTCTGATTTTAGTTTCTAATTTTTCTGCTGTAATCATATTAATATCTCCTTTCTTGACGGGATTGAGTTGTTCTCTTAGAATGGCTGCTTCAAAGAGCAACCTAATCATCTTGCATTCAGATACCCTCAAAGTTAAGGGTTATTCTTTATCTAAGAAAACTGTGACTTGATTAGTTTAAATAGTTATGTGATTAATCTGATATTATTTTATCCATTTCTTCAATAACTTCTTTTTCTCCAATTCTATTTGCAAGATACTTGCTATAAATTTTCCTTACCTTTCTACCGTTTGGCTGCTCAGATTTTACAACCACTTCAATAGCGCCTTCTACTGTGAATCTTCTTTCACCTGTTGATGTTAGATAAGAGAATTCTTTTTCTTTCAGCCAAGGACAATCATTTAGTATTTTTTCTACACCTTCGATTGGGTCCTCAAATTCTAAGAAAAATCCCACAACTTCCTGACTGACTCCAATTTCTATAACTTCTCCCAATAAAATCACCTCCTTATAGTTCATTTTTAAAACTAAGCTGCATCCAGTGGAAACATTGCTAGATATTCAGCAATCAGATCTTTGGGTAGTTTATGAGAAGGTTTGATATCAACAATTTCATAGTCAACAGTATTTCTGAGGCTAACTGTAGTCCCTTCTGTTTTTTGATAGACAAGCTCTCCTAAATCTGTTTCAATTGAGATATTATCTTTCTCAATACCGTGTTCATCTTCAGGGACAAGCCGATAAACCAGTTCTTCATCAGTATCTAAATCCTTAACGGTGAATTCATCAAATAAGCTTACTACTCTTTTTCTTTCATCTATTTTTTCGGCCAATGTGTTATTAAAGGACCTGACTTTATGAGCGGCTTCTTCCATGTCATCTTCACTGCCAATTAGAAATAGAGTATCAGTCGCTGCTGCGATTGATGTGTACAGAAGCTGGTTATCAAATTTTTCAGTGTCACCAGTTGGAAAAACAGCCACAACATTGGGAAATTTGTTACCCTGGTTATTTTTCACAGTAGTAACATAGCCCAGTGAGACTGTTTTGAGATCTTTTTCTCTGAATATCATTTCTTGGCGATTTTTTAACTGTATATAAAGATGATCTTCTCCGACTTCTGTAACTACACCGATATTTCCCTTATAAATATTTTTCTTTTTATAATCCTGGTTTATAATGACTTTATCATCTTTTTTAAAGCCGCAGAACTCTTTAGTCTCTTCTGAATTTAAAAGTGGTCTCATTGCCAGATTTAACTTGTATAAGTCCAAAGTGTCAACTTCAGGTATTATTATCTGATAGTCTAATGGAGAAGAATCAATAGATGAAATTGAGACCACCTGCTGCAGCGATTCAAATATTTCTTTTTTATTATCTTTATTTAAGAAATATAGATAGCCTGTATCCTCAATTTCCAAAATCTCTTTTCTGCTGATAGACTCTAAAAGTTCAGTGATTTCTTTCCTGGTACCACTATCACGAAGCTTTTCGAGGAAAATAGGATTTATTCTGGATGAGTTTAGTAGTTCCAGAAAAACATTCCCAGTTCCATATCCAGATAGCTTATTTTTATCCCCTAGAAGAACTATTTTAAAATCTGAATAAGCAGCAGTAAATAGATGTTTTGCCATATTAAGCCCACACTTGTGGAAATCAGTGACAATTATTAGTCCTTCACCTTTAATGGGATGATGCTCATCCTGCTGAAATTCTCCGTTTTCATAGGAGAGTAGTTCAGATAGCGGCTGAAAATTCAATTCCGTACCCTGGGTTAAATTTTCAGCATCCTTTCCCTCAGGAGAAGTAATGATTACTCTCTGATCAGGGTATACATCTTGATGAATATTAGCGGTCGCTTTAATAACTTCAGCTTTCCCTGTTCCTTCTCTACCATCTATTACAGTGAGTTTCTCCTCGAAAGAACTTTTTATCGCTTTTTTCTGCTCTGAGTTGAATGCTCCCAGGCTTTCTTCCTGATTTTTAATCTGGTTTAAAATCTCATCTATCTTATCAGCCTCTAAATCCAGCCGGCGATTAATCTTATCAGCCAGGATACTTTCATCTTTATGGTGCTCAGCCAGATATATTTTATCGTCAATCATTTTAATCCTGTTATCTTTGAGCAGGCTGTTAAGATCTGCTTCCAGGTCTTCAGGAGAAAAGTCCAGTTTGCTGCATAGGCCATCAAACTTCATGTAGGAGCTGCTGTCTATTTCTGTCATTCCTATTAGATTGTCTAGTAAAACTTTACTGATTTTTATCATCTCCTTCTTTAATAATGAGTTTAAACTATATCGTTATTCATAATAACGTTAAAATTAAATTATGAGTCATATAACTTTCATGAGTGAGTTTAAATTTTAACTTTATATAATCTCAAACTGAGAAAACTATCAATTCAGCAATAATGACCGCATACTAAGAATATATCAGATAAAAATTATTATGTCAAATAAAATAACTAAATAAATTGACTTGTTCACTTAAATGTAGTATAATTTACCTAAGAGGTGATGAAATTGAAGTTTGACAAAGAAAAATTTTCAAAGCAGTTGAAATTTGTTACTCAAAACATAAACATATCTGATTATGCCGAAAAATGTGGGATAAGTAGATCATATCTTTCACAGTATATTGGTAAACACAGAGGAAATCCTCCAAAGCCAGAAATTCTAGAAAAGATTGCTGATGCTAGTGGTGGGAAACTAGATTACGAGGAATTGATGGTTACTGCTGGCTATCTTAATGAGAAGCACTACGAAGAAAGAAAGAATATGTTAAAAATCATGAGGCACTATAGAGAAGGTAATAATCTTCCTGAGGGGCTCAAAGATGAATTAAAGCATAAAGAAATATTACCAGATTATGAAGAGCTTTTACCAGTTTATGAATTTGAAAATAGAATTATATGGGAAGATCAGGATGAAAGAGATCGAAAAAGTAATTTTAGAAGTCATTTAAAAGACTATTTTGCAAAAAAAATTGCTGAAAAATCAGATTATGCAGTTAAAGTAAAAGATAATAGATTTAAAGATTTAGGAATTCATAAAAATTATTTAGTGGCAGTAAAAAAATGTCAGCCCAGATCTGGCAAAAAAGTACTAATTATTATAAAGAATGGAGAAGAAAACATTAATACTATTAAAAGGTATTATAGATTGGATAACGGAAAAATTCATTTAGATCCATCTGATAACTCAGAGTCTATTTATGAAGAATCAGAAATCAGAGTAATTGGAGAAATTATAAGCATAAGAGGAAATTAGAAGAGATAATGAAATTCAAAAAATCCTTTATAGTCTCAAAATTATATATGAAAATTTTTTGAGGGCATGCCTTTTATATTTTTTTGCGGCTGCTCTATATAGACCCGACTCTCTTAGAGTAAAGTTTTCCTATTAGTAATCTCAAAAATTGCACAAAATTTCTAGCGGTACCACGACTTAATTATGAATTTTAAATCGACGTTCGACGCCCCACCCCCTAGAGTATAACTGAATACTTAAAGACACTGAGCTGTCTGGATAGTCTCTTAATTGAGGCTTTCCCGGCAGCTCTTTTTTTATGTCTAAATTTAAGGAGGTGAATAGCAGCAGGGTTGGGAGAAGAACGTATTGACTAACGAAAGGGAGGTGAATCAGATGGCTTCTAAGACACTTGTTATTTTACTGCTTGGTGCTTTGGCCTGGCAGAGTCTGTTCAGCGGCAATGTCCTCATAGCTTTGTTCTTTATTCTCTTTGATCTTTACCTAATCTCTGAGTAGTGGCTTATTAGACTAGAAACTCAAACAAAACTAAAATATGGAGGTAATAATTATGTTTAAAAATGAAAATAATGTCGAAACTGTACTGAGACTGAGAGAAATGCTGGTCAGAGCAATGATGGCTGATAATGATGTAATGCAACAGCTGGTCCTAAATAAACTTGAAGAGCTTGGCCTGAAGAGCAAAGAGGAGATTAAATACGCTGAGAAGCTTATTGATTCTAAGAGAGGTGGCAATGTTTTAAAGAAGGTATCTCAGACTGCTGAGAATGGCGTAAAAAAGGCGGCTGGATTTGCCTCTGCTGGAACTAGGAATGTTGCTAAGGTTACCGGTGCGGCTGCTTCAAAGGTCGATAGAGCAGCCCTGAAGGCGATAGAGAAGTCGGTTATCGCTGCCAATTCTACCAGACTTAAATCAGAGAGTGTTTTCTCAGGACTGAAGGATGCGTTCATGGAAGGCTGGAATAATGCTTAGGATTAAACTCAGGGGACTGTCAGTGAGAGCTGATGGTCTCTTTTTTTATTTGGAGGTGAAATTATGCCAGTTAATGGTGTACCGAGTGATGAGTGGAGAGTAAAAAAAGCTTTGGGTCCTTATGCTGAGCCAATGGATGAAGATGAGCTTAAGAGAGCAGCTGAACTTCTTAAGAAAAAGAAAAGATCAGCTGCAGCTGTAAATAATGATGATCAGGAATTTAAGATGCCTTTTTAAATAAATACTAAAAACATAAAGGAGATGAGATTAATGGTAAATATTCAGAAGTTTAGTTTAAGAATCGTTAAGGAGTCAGGTGGAAGGTATGACATAGATAAGTACGTGAGGAACCCATTTCAGGCAAGAGATCTCTTTGTTGAAGTAGTTGAACTGGACAGGAGAGCAGAAGAAGTTTTTGCTATCGCTACCCTTGACGTTAAGAACAAAGTAACAGGGGTATTTGAGGTTTCTACAGGTACCTTGACCTCAAGTCTAGTTACTCCCAGAGAGGTCTTTAAGCGGGCAATGCTGCAGAATGCAGCGGGCATAGTTTTAGCACACAATCATCCATCTGGAGTGTCTGATGCAAGCAGTGATGATATATCAGTCACCAAAAAGCTGCAGAAAGCAGGTAAGATAATGGGGATTAATGTTTTGGACCATATCATTATCGGCAGTAAAGATAATTTTATAAGTATGCAGGAAGAGAATTTAATGAGTGATTAAAGTTTAAGAAGAAAAATTCAATAGATATCAATTAACCTGGCCTGCGCCGGGCTTTTTTTATGTCTAAAAAGCAGAGAAAGGAGGTGATTAAGATGTATGTAAAGCACTGTCCTGAGTGTGGAAAGAAGTCCTACAGCTCATGCAAGAAAGGAGAATGGAATTGTCCGCACTGTGATCATGATCTAAGTAAGGAAGAAGCTCAAAGACCTGAAGAAGACTAAATTATAATTGGAGGCCTGTCTTAATGGTAGGTCTCCTTAAAACTATGAGGAGGAATAAAAAATGAGTGCAAACAGTAAAGTTGTTGATATTAATAAGAATAGAGAGGAATTAATCACTTTCACCGAAGAAGAAGTAGAAACAATCAAGAGGACTGTGGCAAGTGATGCTAATACAGATGAACTGAAGATGTTTCTGCATGTGGCTAAAAGTTACGGCCTGGATCCCTTCAATAAGGAGATTTTCTTCTGGAAGGTAAAAGGGAAGCCCACTATTATGACTTCTCGTGATGGCTATCTAAAGATAGCTGACCGACATCCTCAATATGATGGACTGGTATCAGATGTGGTTCGTAAAAATGACAGTTTTAAAAGAAAATCTGATGGTATTGAGCATGAATACGGAACAGAAAGGGGTGATATCGTTGGTGCCTATGCTCTGGTTTACAGGAAAGATAGAAGCTATCCCGTTTATGTCTTTGCTCCTTTTGAAGAATATAGAGCAGACACTAAGGTCTGGTACAAGTATCCTTCAGCTATGATTCTAAAGGTAGCTGAAAGCATGGCCTTAAAGCGCTCCTTTTCTGTATCAGGACTGGTGTCAAGAGAGGAAATGGATGTGCAGCAGCTGGAAGAGGATAAAGAATCACCGACTAAGAGATTTAAAAAGCAGAAAGAAAAGGAAGATTACATTGATGTAAAGGATAATGCTCAAGATGATTCTCTATCTCAAAGAGAAAAGGAGATTAAAAGGATAGTAGGTAAGTCTCCTAAACTGAAAAATGATTTACTCAACTATCTTGAGCACGCCAAAAAGGAAAATGATATTGGTGAAGAGGAAAAGATGTCGATCAATAAACTGGATGATCAGCAGTTTACCCAGCTTAAGAGTATCCTGCAGACATTTAAGAGATTGGCCTAAATAAAAAAAGAGAGGATGAGCTAAATGAAAAAATTCAAGTTTGATGTTAGTTGGCTGGAAAGACACGGAGGCAGCTTAGTGGTAGAAGCTGAGAACAAAGAGGAAGCTCTAGCTTTACTAAAGTCAGATGAAAGCAGGTTGTTGGAGCTGATGATAGACAAATACGCAAATGAAACCTTTGATTATCTGGGTGAAGTTACTGTTGTTGAAGCTGAAGTTGAGAGAGAGGAAGATGTTACTGATCTTATTATTGAAAATGGAAGCATTATCAATGATTGAACTTATAGAAGGCTCGGGGTTATTTAACTGCCCTGAGCTTTTTTTTAAAAACTAATTATCAGAAAGGAGATAAAAAAATGAGAACAATAATGATTTCAATATTGGTTGTTTCACTGTTATTAGTAGGGTTCTTGAGTGTTAGTAGACCGGTTGTGGATAACTATATTGAAGAGTTTGAATGGAACAGGACCTACCAGGTGAGACAGGGTGACACACTCTGGGAGCTGGCAGAGGAGATAAATTCAGCAAAAGAGGACCCGAGAATTATAATAGCAGCAATCAAGAAGGTAAATAATATAGAAAGTTCACTCAAAATTAATCAAAAGATAATTATACCTGGTAATTAGCCATCATGCAGCTTAAGAATGTCTGATGTTTTTTTATTTAGAAGCTAAAAATCGAAAGGAGATCAAAATGTCTAAAAAGAAAACAGCTCAATTATTGGAAAGTTTAAATGAGAGGATTGATAAGGTTCAAAGTTCCAGTGAATTTAAAAAGGTGCTTAAGTTTTTCTCCAAGTTTCATAACTATTCTTATCAAAATAGTATGCTGATCCTGATGCAGAAGCCTGAGGCCAGTTTTGTTGCTGGCTACAGGCAGTGGCAGAAGAAGTTTAATCGCCATGTCAAAAAGGGTGAAAAAGGAATTGCTATTTTGGCGCCCTTTACCTACAAGAAAGAGGTTAAGAAGTCGAATCTTAATTCAAATTCTGATGATGAAGAAACTGAAGAGGTAAAGAGAACCTATTTTAATACAGTCTATGTATTTGATATTTCTCAAACTGAAGGTGAGCCTGTTCCTGAGCTGGATATGAAGCTTGAAAATACAAATAAAGAGCTTATAAATCTGCTTTTAAATTATGCTGACAGCCAGGAGATTGAAGTTGGTTTCAAACCGCTTTCAGACACCATAGAAGGCTATTCTAGAGGAGGTGAGATTATAATTAATGAGAAAGCCAATGAAACAGAACAGGCCTCTATACTGATGCATGAGCTGGCTCACGAGCATATGCATTTTAATAATGAGAGCAACTCTTTAAATCTGAGTAAGGAAATTATTGAAATGGAAGCTGAGGCAGTTGCCTTTGTGGTGATGGATTACTTTGATATAGAGAGCAAATCGGATAAATATCTAGCCTTATATAAGGAAAGCTATGACTTAATGGAGAGTTTTAAGAGGATTAATGATGTCACCAGCAGTATTTTAGATCATCTTTTAGTGAATGAAGAAAAGGAAGATTCTAAAAAAGATAGTGAGAATAAATAAAAAATTTGAAAGGGGTAATAATTATGATGAATGCTGAAAAGAAGGAAGTTAAAAATAATGATAAGGGTTTTGTAGTTGATGATGACAATAAGGCTACCTGGTGTTTGAGAAAGATAAAGCACTTTAAAAGAAAGCAGGAGAAAAATAAGGATCTGGCTGAGAAACAAATAAAAGAGATTGAAAAAGAAATCAGAGAAGTTGAAGATTGGCTTGATGCTGAAAACTCAAAGCTTGAAAATAGTATTGAATTCATGGAGAGTAAGCTCTATTTGTATGCGCAGCAGCTCAGGGAAGAAAATCCTGATCTTAAAACTCATAAACTACCTTTCGGCCAGCTGCAGTTTAGAACTCAGAGGCCGAAGTGGAAGTATGACAATGATAAACTTTTAGACTTTGCTGAAAAAAATTATCAGGATTTGATTAAAATTAAAAAGAGTGTTGATAAAAGAAAACTTAAATCTCAGGCTAAGATAGTAGATGGTAGAGTAATCATTGAAAAGACTGGTGAGGTTGTTGAAGGAGTTGAAGTTGTAGAAAGAGGAGAAAAGTTTAAGGTTAAGACAGATTAATAATTTAAGAAATCAGAAAAGAAGTTTAAAATATCAAAGCTCAGCTTTAACCGGCTGGGCTTTTTCTAAATCTAAGCTGTAAATCACCTAATTTTATTTAGAATTTATTTTTTAAACTGCTCAGGGTGAGTGATTATTTCATTAATCTGGATATTTGTAGTATTTTAAGTTAATAGATATAATTAAATGGAGAATAAGTTGCTTGAAATTTGTTTTTAAGCAGTAAAAGTAAAAATCTATTGCAACAATTTTAAGAGAGGAGAATTTAAGATGATCAGGATTGATAAAGTGCCTATAAATAAAATCAAGAAAAACCCATCTCTTTATCCAGATGATTTTGACAGAGGAGGCTGGGAAAGATTAGCCAGGTCCATTTCACAGATTAGTATTTTAGAAATGGTTATCCTGCAGAAACTAGATGATGGATATTTGCAATTAAGTGGAGATAAAAGAATAAAGGCGAGCAGGAAAACAGGTAAAACTGAAATTCCTGCTATAGTTGTAGATGATGCTGAACTGACACCAGATAAAATAGAGATGATTAAAAACCTGCAGCCAGATGATATTGATCCACTGGAAAGAGCAATAATTTTAAATAGTTATATCGAAGAGGAAGGTTTAACTAAAAGGGATGCCAGTAAAAAGTTAGGAATTGCAAGAACAACAATCACACTCTGGTTAATTATCCTGGAATATGAAAAGAAGTATCAGCAGGCTATTATAGATAACTTTAATAATAAAGAAGGAGCTAAATTAACATTATCTCACCTAGATCTTGCTAAAAGTTTAGATTCAACAATTGGTCATAAGACAGCTACTAAATTTTTAGATGCGATTATGAAATATAATCTAACAAGGAAAGAAAGTATTGATATGAAGAAATTGATTCAGAAACATCCTAAGCTTGATATAGATGAAGTTGCTGAAATGATAATCAATAGAAAAGATTTAGAAGATGATCTGGCTAAAGGGAATGGTCTGGGAGAAGATTTTAAAAAAATAATGGAGAGTTTTGATACTATTAATGAAAAAATCAGGGTTATTACGGAAGCTAATATTCAGAGTGATAATGAAAAGAAGCAGAAATTATTGAAAGAAATATTATTTACCGAACAGAAGCTGCAGCAGATTTCAGTTGAGACGTTTGGAAAGACTTTAGAAAAGGTCAAAGAAGAGCTGTTATAAGTAAATCTACGCTTTATTTGGAAAGTTTTGTCGAAACTTAAAATATAATTTGCGATTAAAGTAACTATGTATTATAATCAAAGTTGTTAACTAATTGAACATAAGATTTTTTGCTTAATTGTTTAGACAGAGGGAAGAGTTGGAGCAGTCAGTTAATTACATATAATTCCAATGACAACCGATGTCTTAAATGTTCCTTAAAAGGAGTATCAAATGAATCGTATGGAGCCAATCAGAGATACTGAAAATATAAAAGAGATAAAAGAAGATCTACTTAAACAAAGTTACAGAAATTATATGATGTTTCTAGTAGGTATTAATACTGGCTTGAGAGTTAGTGATCTCCTGCGGCTTAAAGTTGATGATATACGAGATAAAAAACATATTATTGTTAAGGAACAGAAAACTTCAAAATATAAGCAGTTTCTGATAAATAAGGTTCTTCGTAAGGAACTTAATGAATATATGAAGGACATGGATAATGATGAATACTTATTTCAGAGCAGGATTGGCAAAAACAAAGCTTTATCCAGGTTTCAGGCGTACAGGATAATAAGTACCGCTGGCAGAAAGGTTGGATTAGAGCGTATAGGCTGTAATTCTACTAGAAAGACTTTTGGTTATCATCATTATAAGAAATATAAAGATGTTGCTTTGCTGCAGAAACTTTTCAATCATTCTGAACCAGCTATAACTTTATGTTATATAGGGATAACTCAGGATATACTTGATGATTCAATAGAAAATTTTTCTTTATGAATTACTTATATAGCACAAAATAGAAGGAGTTAATCTATGAATGAAAAAATCACAGATGTTCTAACAATACTTGATAGAGAAGATAGTCCTTCCCAAAGAGAAATAGCTAAGCAGACTGGTTTTTCAGTTGGTTTAGTCAATACTTTGATCAAAAAATGTGCTAAAAAGGGATTAGTTAAGATTGAGAGGCTGAACTCTAGGAATATAAAGTATATTTTAACTCCTGAAGGAATAAAAGAGAAGACTCAGAAGACTATTGATTATATAAAGAGATCATATCAGGCTATTCAGCAATTACAGAGTAGAGTGACTGAACTTGCTTTAAAACATAGTGCCGAAGGAAAAAAAATATATGTATATAAAGAAATAGATGATGAGATTTTTGAAATTGTTACTGATACTTTGGATGAATTTAATGTTAAGTATAAGGTTATAACTCAAAGAAATGAGTTAAACCAAATGATTGAACAAAATAATAAAATAATTATTTATCATTGGATTTCTCAAATTGAAAAAAAAGAACAAAAAGTTATAAATATATTGAATAATTAAAATTTATTTTTGCAATAAAAAATTTATACTTACTAGTAGATAAGTGAGGTATCTATGTCAAAAAATAAAGAATCAGAAGAATATAATAAGCATTTTTCGAATGTAGCTAAGCAAACTTCAATAAATTTTATAGGAAGAATAGCTCAACTAGTATTTTCTTTTGTTACAAGTATTTTACTTGCAAGAGTTCTTGGTCCAGGTTTATTAGGTCAATATAATCTTGGTAATACAGTTGCGAATTTTACAGCAAACTTTACAAAAATTGGTTTTGATCAGGGTCTTGTTAGATTTATTCCTCTTTATAAAACTAATAATAAACCAGGCAAAATTAAATATTTAGTAATTTTTAGTTTTCTAATTTCTGCAATATTATCAATTCTTATTGGGAGTATTTTTTATTTTTATTCAGATTTTTTAGCTTTAAAGTTGTTTAATGATATAGAAATGTCTGGTGTGTTAAAAATAACTTCAGTATTGATTTTTGTATTTACATATTATAGATTATCGATTTCTGTTTTGAAAGGTATAAAGCGTGTAGATTTTTTTACAATTATAAGTTCTATAGTTGTCCCAATAACATTTTTGTTATCTTTGTTAATTTTACGACAAGCAGATGTATATACAGTTATTTCTGCTAGAATGATTAGTTATGTAATTGGTATAACTATGACGATTATTTTTGTATTAAAAAAAGAGAAAATCATGATAGGGGAAATTAAAAAAATAAATTTGAAAGAATATTTTGGTTTTTCAAGTCCTTTATTATTTATAGGTCTTTTATATTTTTTGATTTCACATATAGATATTTTAATGATAGGACATTTTCTAGAATCAGCTGATGTTGGCGTTTATTCAGTTGCTGTCAGAATAGCTGGAATGGCTGTCTTTTTATTAAGTGCGTCTAACACTATTTTTGGCCCTACAATATCAGAGTTAACCGAGAAGAAACAGTTCAACACTTTAGAAAGGCTGCTAAAAAGTATTTCTAAAATAATTTTTGCTTTTTCATTAAACTTCTTGTTATTTGTAATAATTTATAATCAAGAGATTCTAACTGTCTTTGGCAAAGAATATTTAGTTGGTGGCGTAGTGTTAATGATTTTAACTTTTGGTCAATTTATTAATGCTTCGGTAGGCCCTACAGGAACTATTTTAATTATGTCTGGAAAACAAAAATTCGAAGTTTTTAATTCGATTGCTATTTGTATTATGAACACAATTCTTAACTTGATATTGATACCTCGGCTAGGAATTTTGGGGGCTGCTATTGCTACAACTTCTTCAATTATTATTATAAATATATTTAAAGTTTTAGAGGTTTTTATATTATACAAATTTCACCCCTATAAAAAAAGTTTTTTAAAATTAATATTATTTTCGATGGTATCGGGTATAGTGATATTTTTATGTAGAGATTTAAATATTCATTATATAACAAAACTTTTATTAGCCGTAACTTTCTCAATGTTAATTAATTTTGGTTTAATATACAAATATGGACTTGAAGAAGATGACCAGTTTATTTTAGATAAGATTATTAACAAATTCAAATAAAGATAGGTGTTATTCATGAGAAAAGAAATTAAAACAGTAGTGGTTTTAGGAATGCACAGAAGTGGAACATCTATGACAAGTGCAATTTTAGAAAAACTTGGTATAAATATGGGAGAGGATAAATTAGGCGCAACAGCAACTAATCCCATTGGACATTTTGAGGATAAAATGTTTTTAGATTTAAATAGGAAGATTTTAAATGATGCAGGAGGCAGTTGGGATAATCCACCTTCTAAAGATTCAATTTTGAACCTTAAAAATAAATACAAAAAAGAAATTAAAGAGCTTTTATCTAATAAAATTGAGAATTGGGGCTGGAAAGAACCCCGAACTTCATTGACTATTGATTTATATTATCCTTTTTTATCTAACACATATTTTGTTTATTGTAAAAGGGATGAAGACGATGTTGCAGCTTCATTAAAGAAAAGAAATGATATGGCGTTAGAAGTGGGAAAAAAATTAAAATTTATTTATGATAGTAGAGTAGAAGAATTTCTTAATAAAATTGATGATAACAGAAAAATTATATTTGATTATGATGAAGTTTTAAAAAGCCCCGAAGAAGAAATTGAAAAATTAATTAAAATTATAGATTTAAATGTTTCTGATAAAGAATATGATGAAGCTTTAAATATTGTAATGCCTAAAGATAAGCTTAATAAGCTTGCTCAAAAGAGAAGAAAATATGATACAATATATAGAATAAAAAACTTAATAATTAGAGGAATTAAAGAACCATCTAGAATCCCATATAATGTTTCTAAGCCCGTCAAAGAGATTTCCAAAAGTTTTTTGTAGTAATTTGAATTATGCTCATTAATTTGACACAGTCGTTTTCTTCCTTC
>NZ_FTNC01000034.1 GCF_900156285.1 Halanaerobium kushneri | reverse complement strand
GGCAGAGCACCTGACTTTTAATCAGGTTGTCGGAGGTTCGAATCCTCCATGGCTCACCATTGACGCGGGGTAGAGCAGTCTGGTAGCTCGTCAGGCTCATAACCTGGAGGTCATCGGTTCGAATCCGGTCCCCGCAACCATTTTTAATTATAAGTACATATCAGGTGGGATAGCTCAGTCGGTAGAGCAGTGGATTGAAAATCCACGTGTCGACAGTTCGATTCTGTCTCCCACCACCATTTTTATGATATTAAAGCCAGGCATTAAGCCTGGCTTCTTTTTTTACAATATTATATTTTGAATTTGAAGTTTAAATAATCTTTGATTGATTTTTCAAAAATGATTATTCTGTAAAGATCGTGTCTGCAGATTCTAATAGTTCAGCCGGTATATCTAAATTTATACGTTCGGCTGCTTTTTTATTTATATAGAGTTTCAAATCTTCTGATGATTCAACTGGCATTTCCGCAGGTTTAGATCCATTTAATATCCTGGCTGCCATTGAACCTGTCTGTCTGCCCAATTGATAATAGTCTATTCCCAGAGTTGCAATTGCTCCCTGTTTAACTGAATTATTTTCGGAAGCAAAAACGGGGATTTGATTGTTGTATGCTGTCTGAAGCACAGTTGGCATTGCTGAAACAATAATATTATCTGTAGGAACATAAATAGCATCCACACTGCCCACAAGCGAAGATACAGCCAGACTTACTTCACTACTATTGCTGACAGTTCCTTCTTCAATATTTACTTCCATTTTTTTTGCTTTCTCTTTGGCTAAGTCAACCTGAACAACTGAATTAACTTCTCCTGGATTATATAAAATTCCAATAGTTTTAATTTCTGGTAAAAATTCTTTGATTAATTCTAGCTGTTTGGCCACTGGATTCATGTCTGTAGTTCCTGTTACATTGGCACCTGGTGTTTCCATGCTGTTAACCACACCTGCTTCAACCGGGTCTGTAACTGCTGTTATTAAGACAGGTATGTTTTTTAATACATTAGCAGCAGTTTGAGCCGAAGGAGTGGCAATAGCCAGCACTAAATCGGGACTATTTTGTTTAAATCTTTGAGCAATTGTCTGAGCAGTTGAGAAATCAGCCTGAGCATTTTGTAAATCAACCTTCAAATTTTCGCCCTCAATAAAGCCTTCATCTGTGAGCTGATCAATAAAACCCTCTCTGGCGAGGTCTAAGGATGGGTGTTCAACAAACTGTGAGATTCCTATTTCATATTCTTCTGCCGCTGCAAATACTGTTAGGATAAATAAGAAAATAAAACTTAAAGTAAATACAGTTAATAATTGTTTTTTCATTATCTCTTCTCCCTTCTCGTGAAAATTAAATTATTTGAATTAATTATATAATCAATTGCTTTCTCCTGTCAATTTTGAAATTTCTAATAACTAGGTAAACAAGTGTGTAATATTTGAATTCGAACTTTGATTTTTTGCTAATTTTGTATATAATAAAGTAGTAAACGTAAATAAAATTAATTTGAGGTGTTATATATGTCAAAAAATCCAGAAGTTACAATAACAATGGAAGATGGAAAAGAGATAAAATTGGAATTATATCCTGATAAAGCAGAGAACACAGTCAAAAACTTTATTGAACTGGCAGCAGATGGATATTATGATGGCCTTAAGTTTCATAGGATAATTAAAGGTTTTATGATTCAGGGGGGCTGTCCTGAAGGTACTGGAATGGGTGGTCCTGGATATTCAATTAAGGGAGAATTTTCTGCTAATGGCTATGATAATGATTTGAGTCATAAAAGGGGAGTTATTTCGATGGCCAGGAGTTCTCATCCTGATTCAGCTGGCTCTCAGTTTTTTATAGTCCATAATGATTCTCCTCATTTAGATGGCAAGTATGCTGCCTTTGGTGAGGTTACAGAAGGTATGGATGTTGTTGATCAGATTGCTGATGTAGAGACAGGAGCTAGAGATATGCCCAGAGAAGATCAAATTATGGAATCTGTAAAAGTTAATACATTTGGTGAAGAGTACGAATCTGCCATAAGAATTTAGCTGAACTTTAAGAATTTCTAGAAATTAAAAGAGCAGAATGTCTTTTTGGTATCTGTAATAAATAGAGGTAGGTATAATTTACTGGCTATTAAAAAATATGAACTGAAAGACTGGCAGTTAATTCTGTCAGTTTTTCTTTTAAACAGGTGGTGAAAGATAAATTAATAAAGTTATAGGAGTTGCAGCTCATGTAGATGCAGGTAAAACAACATTTTCGGAAAGTTTAATGTACCACAGCCAGACAATTAAAACTAAAGGTAGAGTTGATCATCAGAACTCACATCTGGATACTCATCCTCTTGAGAAAAAACGAGGTATTACTATTTTTACTGATCAGGCAATTTTAAAATACCAGGGTGATAAGTATTTTTTGCTGGATACTCCCGGTCATATTGATTTTTCGCCAGAAATGGAAAGAACACTTAAAGTACTTGATTATTTAATTATAATTGTGAGTGCTGTGGAAGGAATAGAAGGTCATACAGAAAGAGTATGGGAACTTGCAGCAGAAGAAAGTTTACCTGTGTTCTTTTTTATTAATAAATGTGATAGAAAAGGTGCCGGGGCCAGTAGAATTTTAACTGAATTAAAAAATGATTTTAGCCAGGATATTTTTCATATTCCAGCCCTGGAAAATGAAATGCCTGATTCGAAATTAATAGAATTTTCTGCAGAAAGAAATGAAAAACTGTTGAAGTTATATCTGGCAGAAAAATTAGATAAAGAAATATTTTTGCAGGAAATAAAAAAGATGATTCAGCAAAGAAAAATTTTTATGGCGGCTTCTGGTTCTGCTCTTAATGATAGTGGAGTAAAAGAGTTTTTTGGGAGACTCTCTCTGCTGACAGAAACATTTTATCAAAAAAAAGAGGAGGAACAGCTGCAAGCATTATTATATAAAATATCTCATGATCAGAATCAGAATAGAATTTCACATATTAAAGTTTTAAGTGGTAGTCTGCAAGTAAGAGATGAACTTGAATATCAGCAAAATGATAGAATTTTAAAGGAAAAAATCACTGAAATGCGTTTTTATAGTGGGCGTAGTTATCAAAATACTGATCAGGTTAAGGCAGGAGAAATTGCAGGAGTTTTAGGATTAACAGAAGCAAGAGTAGGGACTACCTTTGGTAAGCTGGATAATCAGAAAAATTGCAAACAGCAAACTGCTTTAAAAACAAAGGTTATCTATGCCGACAAAGTTAATACCCGTAAACTTTTGGAAGCTTTTAAGATTCTGGAGGCGGAAGATCCTTCATTAAATATAGCCTGGAACTCAAAAACAAAAGAGATTCAGGTTAATGTAATGGGACGGGTCCAGCTTGAAATATTAAAAAGTTTGGTAAAACAAAGATTTGGATACCAAATCGATTTTGCTCGACCTAATATAATATATAAAGAAACAATAAAAGGAAAGGTAAAAGGTTACGGTCATTTTGAACCTTTAAAACACTATGCTGAAGTGCATTTGCAAATTGAAGCAGCTCCCAGAAACAGTGGAATCATCTTTGAGAATAGAGCAAGTATTGATGATTTGAGTAAAGGTCTGCAGAATCTAATCAAACAGCATATTTTAGAAAAGGAGCACAGAGGGATTTTAACAGGGAGTCCGCTTACAGATCTAAAAATAACTTTATTAACTGGCAGAGCACACCAAAAACATACCAGTGGTGGTGATTTCAAAGAAGCC
Source organism: Halanaerobium kushneri (assembly GCF_900156285.1). Taxonomy (GTDB): domain Bacteria; phylum Bacillota; class Halanaerobiia; order Halanaerobiales; family Halanaerobiaceae; genus Halanaerobium; species Halanaerobium kushneri. Next base: position 19,987 of record NZ_FTNC01000034.1, on the reverse strand, counting down.
ACTTATAGAGCTCTGCGTCAGGGACTTGAAAAAGCAAATAATTTACTTTTAGAACCATTTTATGAATTTAAAATTAAAGTTGAGCTGAATCATCTGGGCAGAGTTATTTCTGATATTGAAAAAGCAAATGGTAGTTTTAGTTCTCCTGTCATTGATGGGGATCAAGCTGTAATTAAGGGGAAGGCACCTGCAGCTAATTTTGAGGATTATCCGGTTAGATTGAGAACTTTTACTGGAGGGAGAGGAATTATTACTCTCAAATTTTATGGTTATGATACCTGTCATAATAAATTGGAAGTCATTGATGCAAGTAGTTATGATAAAAATAACGATCCTGAATATCCTTCTTCCTCAATCTTTTGTGCCAGAGGAAAAGGTTACACAGTTAGCTGGGATCAGGTGGAATCGGAGATGCATTTATTGTAATTTTAATGATTATTGCTGAACAAGAGAAAAGTTATAGATTTTTATTAGAAATCAAAAACCCCCAAGAAACCTGAACTACCAGGGTAAACTTGGGGGTAAATTATCTGATTAAATTAAAATGGTGCCGAAGGAGGGATTCGAACCCTCACAGGCAAAATGCCCACAGCGCCCTCAACGCTGCGCGTCTGCCAGTTCCGCCACTTCGGCATCACAATTATAAATTATACCATAAAAATTTACTTTGTCAATAAAATTTTGAAAATAAATTTTTTCTGACTGAAATAAAAAAATTTTGAATATTAATCGGGTAAAGAAATTACTTTGATGCAGGAATTGAACTCATAATCACGAATATTATGAATATAAGGGAATAGGGAGGCAATAACATTGGCAGAAAAAAATACAAATAACAATCAAAAATCCAATAAGAAACATAGATGGATAGGAATCTTTCTAATAGCTTTACTTTTATTATTTATAGGTCTGGCTGGTTATTATTTAGAGAGAGATTTAGAGCCTGTACCGGAAAATCAGATTGAGCAGCAGGAAGAAATTGGGCAGAATGATGCTGGCCCAGAAAGGGAAGAAGCTACAACTGAACAATTAACTGATAAAGAAGATAAAAGTAAAGAGCGCTCTGATATGACTGATAGAGAAGATATTTCTGAAAGTGTAGAATCCGAGCTTGAAAAAGATAAAACAGATAAAACGATTGAAAAAGAACAAACAACAGAACAAACAGATGAAACTGAACAAGCCGATGAAACAGAATCAATAGATCAAAAAGATCAAAAAGATCAAAAAGACGTTGAGCAGGCGGATAATAAATCAGAAACTGAAGAAACATCTACCTCAGGTGATCTTGATTCAGAAGCCGAATCTGATATTCAGGTTAATAAAGAGATAAAAGATAAAAAAGACGTAACTGATGCTGAATCTGCGGGAGAAGATTTAAAAAGTTCTGAAGCTGAGGATATTAAACAGCCGGACTCATCAAAATCTGAGTTAGAAGATTCTAACTCAACTAAAGTTACTCAAGATCAGCCAGTGTCTGATTCCGCTGAAAAAGAAACTGAAACAAAGACAGAGCAGCTGGAAAAAGATTCTGCTGTAAAAGAAACTAAAACAAAAACGGATATTGAAAAGGAACTTGAAGATCCATCGCTAATTGAACGTATTTTGTCTATTCTGGGACTTGCTGAAAGTGATTTTACTCAAAATCTAAATATACTATTTGTGGGCCTTGATGATGAAGAAAGTGTGTCTATTGGTAGTATTGAAGCTGATTCGATAATGGTGGCAAAGTTACGTCCTGAAAATAATAAACTTCAGATTGAGCATATTGACGAGGATACAGTTTATAAAGGAGAATTATTACGTGAATATCATGATGGGGATATCCAGCCAGCAGTAGAAGAGATCAGCGGCAATAAAATAGATTATTATGTATATGTAAATTATCTTGGTTTTGAAAAAGTTATTGACGAGCTTGGTGGTGTTTCTATTACTCTGGACCAGGAAGTGAAAGTTCCAGGTTTAGGATTGAACTTAAAAGCCGGTGATAATTTATTATCCGGTAAAGAAGCTTTGAACTTTGTTCGTTGGCGGTCATCTGATTCACTCGAAAGATTTGAACGCCAGAAATTATTAATAAATTCTGTAATGGCGAAATTAAAGTCTAATAATATATTATTTAATGTTAAGGAACTTTATAACACAATAGTTGAAAGTTACAATTCTATAGAAACAGATATTAATCCTGTTCTGGCAGCTGAAATTTTTAATTATATCCGTGAAAATAAAGAACTTGAGTTAGAGTATATTGATTAGATTAGTAAAATTAAGCTTTTAAGAAAAAATTATCTGCAGTCGATTTTTTAAGTATTTAGTAGTATATTTAACATAAAATAATTTAATTACTTATAACAGTCTATATTTAATTTTGACTTAAAGTAGCTTTTTATATATACTAGTTATTGCTGACGCGGTAATTGTACTTTTGATTGCTGCAGATGGGCGAATAGCTCAGTTGGGAGAGCACCTGCCTTACAAGCAGGGGGTCACAGGTTCGAGCCCTGTTTCGCCCACCATTTTTATTTGCAAATTTAATATAAAATATAAGAAGTTGTGTAGCATTCTTTTTTCTAATTTTCTACATTTTACTTCTTAAAAACGCGGAGGTGTAGCGTAGCGGTTTAACGCGCCGGCCTGTCAAGCCGGAGATCGCGGGTTCAAATCCCGTCTCCTCCGCCATTCTGGTGGGATAGCTCAGTCGGTAGAGCAGTGGATTGAAAATCCACGTGTCGACAGTTCGATTCTGTCTCCCACCACCATTTTTGCGGGAATAGCTCAGTGGTAGAGCATCACGTTGCCAACGTGAGGGTCGCGAGTTCAAATCTCGTTTCCCGCTCCATTTTATTTGCAGCCTGGGCGGCATAGCCAAGTGGTAAGGCAGAGGACTGCAAATCCTTTATTCGTCGGTTCAAATCCGTCTGCCGCCTCCATTTATATTTTACAAATGATTAACTGACTGTTATAATAAAAAATGTTGCAAGCTAAATCTTACATATATGCCGGGGTGGCGGAATTGGCAGACGCATCGGACTTAAAATCCGGTGGGAATTTATTCCCGTGTCGGTTCGAGCCCGACCCCCGGCACCACTTTTTTGCTTGTATAATATTTTTTTACAAATGATTATTTAAAATGCTGACTTAAATTTTAAGTTGGTATAGCTCAGTTGGTCAGAGCGCTACGTTGACATCGTAGAGGCCAGTGGTTCGAATCCACTTACCAACACCATTTTAATAATATGCCGGGGTGGCGGAATTGGCAGACGCATCGGACTTAAAATCCGGTGGGAATTTATTCCCGTGTCGGTTCGAGCCCGACCCCCGGCACCACTTTTCCACATTTTAGTGTGGAATTTTCTGTTTTTTAGTTTAATTTGACTTTTTAGATTTTAAGGCATATAATAATAAAAAATAAAGTAATATAAATGCACTGATCGGGAAGAGTAAATTCAATTGAGAGTTAAAAGAGAATTGTGCCGGCGGCTGAAAGCACATAATTTTTCAGTGAATTGAAAACCACCCGGGAGCAGATAGGAGGAATTTAGTATTTCTATCCGGTTAATCCGTTATCTTGATGAGTGAATAATAATTTTAATTATTTTATTAAAATAGAATGTTTATAATTATTATTAACTAGAGTGGAACCGCGCAATCCGTCGTCTCTATTATGAGATGAGGGATTTTTTTATTTTATTAAAGTATATTATAAGAGGAGGAAATTTAATGGAAAATGTAAAAGTAACACTGCCAGATGGATCGGTTAAAGAATATGAGCCGGGAACAACAGTTAAAGATGTTGCTTATTCTATTGGTAGTGGTTTGGGCAGAGATGCAATTGCTGGAATTGTAAATGGACAGGAAGTAGATGCTAGCTATTCAATTGAAGAAGATATTGAGCTTTCAATTATAACAATTGATAGTGATGATGCACTGGAGATTATCCGCCATACAACTTCTCATGTTATGGCACAGGCTGTAAAGAGATTATATGATAATGTTCAGGTTGCAATTGGGCCAGCTATTGATGATGGATTTTATTATGATTTTAATTTAGATGAAACTTTTAATGAAGAATCATTAGCAGAAATTGAAGCAGAAATGCAGAAAATAATTGACGAAGATATTGAAATTGAAAGAAAAATTCTTCCCCGTGCGGAAGCAATAGAATTAATGAAAGAAAGAAACGAAAAATACAAGCTGGAATTAATTGAAGAACTCGAGGATGAGATGATCAGCCTTTATTACCAGGGAGATTTTGTTGATCTCTGTCGTGGACCCCACCTTCCTTCTACTGGTTATATAAAAGCATTTAAACTGCTCAATGTAGCAGGAGCTTACTGGCGTGGTGACGAGAATAATGAGATGCTGCAGCGAATTTACGGTACAGCTTTTGCTTCCGAAAAAGACTTAGAAAAATATTTAACAAGAATTGAAGAAGCCAAAAAGCGTGATCACAGAAAAATTGGAAAAGAATTAGATTTATTCAGTATGCAGGAAGAGGGGAGAGGTTTTCCTTTTTTCCATCCTAAAGGGATGGCACTTAGAAATGAACTTGTTGATTTCTGGAAAGAAGAGCACCGTAAAGATGGTTATGAAGAAATAAAAACTCCCATTATTTTAGATGAGTCTCTCTGGCATCAATCAGGCCACTGGGATCATTATAAAGATAATATGTATTTTACAGAAATTGATGGAGAAACTCATGCAGTTAAACCGATGAACTGTCCGGGTGGGATTTTGGTTTATAAGGATTCTATGCACAGTTATCGTGAGCTGCCGATTAAAATGGCAGAGTTGGGACTGGTTCACCGTCATGAAATGTCAGGTGCCTTACATGGTTTGATGAGGGTTAGAAGTTTTACTCAGGATGATGCCCACATTTACTGTCTGCCGGAACAGATCGAAGATGAGTTAAGTGGAGTAATAAAACTTGTAGATAAAATATATAGTGCTTTTGGTTTTAAATATAATGTTGAATTAAGTACCAAACCAGAAAAGGCCATGGGAGCTGATGAACTCTGGGATAAAGCTACAGATGCCCTGCGTAGTGCTATTGAGAAAAACGAACTTGATTACGAAGTAAATGAGGGTGATGGAGCTTTTTACGGACCTAAGATTGATTTTCATTTAGAAGATAGTCTGGGTAGAACCTGGCAGTGTGGGACAATTCAGCTTGACTTCCAAATGCCAGAGCGTTTTGATTTAACTTATATTGGACAGGATGGAGACGAGCATCGTCCGGTTATGATTCACCGAGCAATTTATGGAAGTATAGAACGTTTTATAGGAATACTAATTGAGCATTTTGCTGGTGCCTTCCCGACCTGGTTAGCTCCAGTTCAGGTTGAAGTAATTCCTGTTTCTGATGATCAGATTGATTACGCCTTAAAAGTTAAGGAAGCCCTTAAAAAAGAAAGCATTAGGGTAGAAGTTGATAGCCGCTCAGAACAGGTTGGTTATAAAATTAGAGATGCTCAGGTTAAACAGGTTCCATATATGTTAATTGTCGGTGGACGTGAAGAGGAAGCAGGAACAGTTTCTGTTCGCGAAAGGCGTGAAGGAGATCTAGGTACAAGTAAAATTGAAGATTTTAAAGCTAGAATTCTTCAGGAAATTGCAAAAAAAGAAATCAATACTGAAGATAGTTTAAAATAAATAACAGCTGGCCTAAAATAATAAAGCTACCTTCTTTTTTGAGATCAAGAGAGGGTAGTTTTTTTCTTTTATTTTCTTGACAGTTAGTTACCCCTGTGCTATACTAATTAAGGAAAAGAAAGTAGAAACACCTGTTTCTCACCAGTAAAAGCTGGTTAATATCAGTTTCTCGCTTAAATAACTAAATTTCTGCGGGAAAAGTAGGCTTATCTTTAGGGGATAGTCTATCTTCAGCTGATTATTGAATTTAACGGGTGGTTTCTACCACTCGTTTTTTTATTTTATATTCGTTTTCGTTTTTTTATATCACTCAGGAGGTGCATAAATATCGTTAATGATTTAAGAGTTAATGATCGTATTAGAGCAAGAGAGGTTCGTCTGATCGATCAAGAAGGAGAGCAAATTGGTATCAAGTCGCTGGATGAGGCACTGGACGCTGCAGCAGAACAGGGTTTGGACTTAGTAGAAGTTGCTCCACAGGCTAATCCACCTGTATGCAGAATTATGGATTATGGAAAGTATAAGTACGAACAGGCTAAGAAAGAAAAAGAAGCCAAAAAGAATCAAAACGTAATGAATGTCAAAGAAGTTCAGATGGGAGTAAAGATTGAAGACCATGACTTTAACGTTAAGTTAAAGCAAGCTCGAAGATTCCTCAACAATAAGGATAAAGTTAAAGTTAGAATCCGTTTTAGAGGAAGAGAAATGATGCATAAAGAGCTTGGTTATGACCTGATGGACCGCCTTATTGAAGGAACTGAAGATATTGGTAAGGTAGAAAGCAAGCCGAAAATGGAAGGTAGAAACATGATGATGTTTCTAACTCCAGAAAGTGATAAACAGTAGTAGAACAAATAACTTATTAATATTAATATTTTAAGTAGGTTATTTTAAAATATCCACAATTATTACAGTATTAGGAGGTTAAATCATGCCAAAGCAAAAAACACACAAGGGAATTGCTAAGCGAGTTAAAACTACAGCTAATGGTAAACTTAAGCACCATAAGGGTTTTCACAGCCATATTTTAACTAAAAAATCTGGAAATAGAAAAAGACAGCTGCGAAAAGCTAAGTTATTAAGTAAGTCATATCAAAAACGTTACAAAAAATTACTACATGGATAAACTAATATAAGCAAATAATTTTAAATAATAAATGTTAAATTACTGGAAGGAGTGTCATTTAAGATGCCACGTGTAAAAAGAGGAAATAAGGCGCGCAAGCGTAGAAAAAAAGTTTTAAAGATGGCCAAGGGATATTTTGGATCCCGCAGCAAGTTATATCGTCCTGCTAATCAGGCGGTAATGAAGTCTTTACATTATGCTTACAGAGATAGAAGAAATAAAAAGAGAGAGTTTAGAAGATTATGGATTACCAGAATCAATGCAGCAGCTAGAAACGAAGGTCTTTCCTACAGCCGTTTTATCAATGGTTTAAGACAGGCAGAGGTAGAAATTGATCGTAAAATGTTAGCTGATTTAGCAGTTAATGATTCTGATGCTTTTGCTGATTTAGTTGATGTAGCAAAAGAGCAGTTAGGAAATTAATTAGATGGATATAATCAGCAGTTCTCAAAACGATAAAGTTAAATATCTAAATAAGCTTTACCGGAGTAGAAACCGGCGCAAGGAAGGTGTTTTTATTCTGGAAGGTAAGAGGCTTATTGAGGCTGCATTAGCAGGAGGAGCAGATTTCAAACAGGTCTTTCTCACTCCTGCTTTTTTTAAATCAGCTGAGAATGATAATTTGCTGGCTGATTTAAAATTAAAGTCTGAGTTTATTTATCTTGAAGAACAACTGTTAAAAGAAACCGCCTCGACTGTTAATCCTCAGGAAATTTTAGCGGTAGTTAAAGAATCCGTTTTTAAGGGTGAGGATTTTTATCAGCAGGCAGATAAAATTTTGCTGCTGGATAGGATCCAGGATCCCGGAAATATGGGAACAATGATCAGAACAGCTGTTGCTGCAGGTTTTGATGGGGTAATTGCTCTCAAAGGCTCAGTCGATATTTACAATCAAAAAGTTATTAGAGCGACAATGGGCGGTATCTTTTCTATTGCAGTTCGCCAGAAGTTAAGTCAGGAAGAATTTATGTCTGAAATTGATTCTCGGGCAGCTGACTACGAACTGCTGGCTGCAGATATTGAGGCAGAAGAATATCATTTTCAGCACCGGTATCAGGATAAACTAATTTTAATGATCGGTAATGAGGCCAATGGAATTGATCAGAAACTTTTGGCAGCAGCAACTTCAAAGATTAAAATACCACTGGCAGGAGAAATTGAATCATTAAATGCAGCGGTTGCGGCTTCAGTTATTTCTTTTGAAATACTTTCACAGAGTTTAAAAAAAGATAGTTGAGCTGATTTTCTTTCTGTGGTATAATCATAAAAGAATTAAATAAATAATTAAAGGCTGAGAAGGAGAGAGTAACTAAAGGAGATTTTAAGAGAGATTAACTGCAGCAGCTGAAAGCAGTTAAATTATCAATTTTAGTGAAGTTCACTCTGGAGCTGGAGGCTGAAAAAAGTAGGCTTTCTCGGAAGCTATTAACTTTCGTTAACAAATAAAGTGATTCCACATTTTGTGGGATAATCAGGGTGGTAACACGGTATCTCGTCCCTTTAGGGCGGGATTTTTTTGTTTTTAGAGAGTAAAATTATTTTATACATACATAAATATGGAGGTGTTAGTTTTGGATCTACTAGATGATCTAAAAAAGATTGAAAAGGAAGCAGAAGCTGAATTAAAAGAAGTGGCAAGTCTTGATCAGTTAGAAGAAATGAGAATTAAGTATTTGGGAAAGAAGGGAGCTATTCAGTCAGTTTTCTCAAAGATGGGGCAAATTGATGCTGATCAGCGTCCGGTTGTTGGTAAAGAGGCTAATATTTTAAAGGGTAAAATTCAGAGCTGGCTGGGTGAACACAAGGAACGCCTGGAAAAAGAGGCGGCACAGAAACGTTTTCAGGCTGAAAAAATTGATGTCAGTCTGCCGGGTTCTAAAGTAGAAGCTGGACGCTCTCATCCACTTTCTCTGGTAACTAAAGAACTTGAGGATATTTTTATCGGACTCGGCTTTGATATTGCGGAGGGACCCGAGGTAGAGAGTGAATATTATAACTTTGAAGCTTTAAATATTCCGGCCCATCATCCGGCCCGTGATTTACAGGATACCCTGTATATTGATGATCATTATCTACTGAGAACTCATACCTCACCGGTTCAGGTCAGAACCATGGAAGCCCAGGAGCCTCCGGTTAGAATTATCGCACCCGGTAGAGTATATCGTTCTGATGAACTGGATGCTTCACATTCACCAATTTTTCATCAGACAGAGGGGCTGGTAATTGATAAAGAGATTTCTTTTAGTGACTTAAAAGGAACAATAGAATTGATTGTAGAAGCCTTATTCGGAAAAGACAGAGATGTCAGGTTCCGTCCCAGCTATTTCCCTTTTACAGAACCGAGTGCAGAAGTTGATGTTTCCTGTATTGTCTGTGGTGGAGAAGGCTGTCCTTTATGTTCCAGAACTGGCTGGCTGGAGATTATGGGAGCGGGAATGGTTCATCCCAATGTACTCGAAATGTCAGGTTATGATAGTGATGTTTATAGTGGTTTTGCCTTTGGTGTTGGACTGGATAGACTTGCTTTATTAAAATATGGAATTGATGATATCAGGGTACTTTATGAAAATGATAAGCGTTTTTTACATCAGTTTTAAATAAATAGAAATAATTAATTCTGCAGACTGATTTAAGCTAATCAGAAGCAGTAAATAAACTGAAGACTGATATAAAGAAAGGATGATAAATTTGCAGATCTCATATAACTGGTTAAAAAAATATATTGATATAAATTTTACTCCCGATGACCTTTCCGAAAAGCTGACAATGGCCGGGCTGGAAGTTGAAGGAGTTGAGTATTTAGGAGAAGGTTTGGAAGATATTGTTATTGCAAAAATTGAAGAAATTAAAGAACATCCAAATGCAGATAAACTTGTCATCTGTATGGTGAAAACTGCAGCAGATAAAAAAGCAATTCCGGTTGTGACTGGTGCTCCCAATGTTGAAACAGGACAGCTGGTACCTTTTGCAGCAGTAGGAACAACTCTTCCTAATGGAATGGAAATTGAAGAAGTCAGGCTCAGAGGTGAGCTTTCGCAGGGAATGATCTGTTCTAAGGATGAACTGGGACTGCAGGAAGAAAGAGCTGAGGGAATTATGGTTCTTGATGATAATGCTCCTTTAGGTGGCAGTTTTCTTAAATACAAGCGTCTGGATGATTATGTTTTCAAACTTGATTTAACTCCAAATTATGCCCGCTGTCTGGGAATGATTGGAGTAGCAAGAGAGATTAAATCTTTATATGCTCAGGAAAAAGATCTAAGAACACCTCCCATTTCTTTTGAGGAAGCGGAAGAACTTGGTGAGATCAATGATTATGTTGAAGTTGAAATTGAAGATCCAGATTTATGCCCCCGTTATACTGCTCGTCTGGTAAAAAATGTTAAGATTAAAGAGTCACCGGAGTGGATTAAACGTCGGCTTAAGGCAGCAGGAATCAGACCGATTAATAATGTAGTTGATATTTCTAACTTTGTTCTAATGGAATATAATCAACCTCTGCACACCTTTGATTTTAATAAAATTAAAGATGGTAAAATTATTGTACGTCGGGCTGAAGCAGAAGAAAAAATGCTGACCTTAGATGAAGAAGAAAGAGTTTTAGATGATGAGATGCTTGTGATTTCTGATCCCGAAAAAGCAGTTGCAGTTGGTGGAGTTATGGGAGGAGCAAATACCGAAGTAACAGAAGAAACTACTGATGTCTTAATTGAATCTGCTTATTTTAATCCAGTAAGCATTCGCAAAACCGCTAAAAAATTAGGAATGCATTCTGATTCTTCCCATCGTTTTGAAAGAGGGGTAGATATTGAAAAAGCTATTGAGGCTAATAATCGTGCCTGTCAGATGCTGGCAAAGTGTGATGGAGCGAAAGTAGTTCCAGGAGTGATTGATAATTATCCTTTAAAATATGAATCAGCAGTAATTACTCTTTCTACAGCTAGAGTTAATGAACTTTTAGGGATTGAATTGGAAGCCAAAGAAGTTAAAGAAAGTCTGGAAAGACTGGGGTTTGAAGTAAATCCAGCTGCTGAAGCTGGAGAGTTGGAAGTTACTGTGCCTTCCTTTAGAACTGATGTAGAGCAGGCAGCTGATTTAGTAGAAGAGATAGCAAGAGTTTATGGTTATAATAAAATACCCTCTACCAGACCAATTTCCAAGCAGCGCGGTAAAAGAAACCCCCAGCAGAAATTCGAAGTAGAGGTTAAAGAACTGCTTCAGGCTGGTGGCCTGGATGAAGTTATAACTTACAGCCTGCAGGATAAAAAGAGCTATCAGGATTTGAATTTAACTCAATTTGAAGATTATGCTAAATTTGTGAGTATTAAAAACCCTCTCAGTGAAGCCTTTGGTATTTTAAGAACCTCTCTGATCCCGGGGATAGTTAATGTATTATCTTCTAATGCTCGCCGCCAGGGTTCCGAAATGGCTGTTTTTGAAACAGGAACAGTTTTTAGAAATAAAGGTGGCAATACCAGGCCTGAGGAACTTAACATGCTTGGAGGTGGTATTTTTGGCCGGAATGTTGATTTGTGGCAGCAGGGAGCTCCCAATTTCTTTGAACTAAAAGGAGTATTGGAGATGCTTTTTGAGAGAATTCAACTGGATAAAGTAAGCTTTATTCCGGATAATGATAACAGAGATTTTCTGCACCCAGGGCGCAGAGCTGAAATCAAATATGATGAAACTCAGACTTTTGGCTTTATTGGAGAAATCCATCCAGAACTTGCAGATCAAAATAATTTACCGGCTGGAACAACTATTTTTGAGCTGGATCTAGACTTTATCTTTGAAAAAACAGCAGAAAAAAGCTATAATTATCAAAAATTAGTCAAGTATCCTGTTCTGGCAAGGGATTTAGCTATAGTTATGGCAGAAGAAATAGCAGTTGGAGATATTCATCAGGCAATTAAAGAGCAGGGTGGAGAAATACTTAAAGGTGTCGAACTTTTTGATATTTATCAGGGAGATCAAATAAAAGATGGCGATAAGAGTGCTGCTTTCCAGTTGAAATTTCAGGCTGATGATAAAACATTAACCGACCAGGAGGTAAATGAGCGTTTTAATCAAATAGTAAAACATCTCAAAAAAGAATATTCTGCAGAAATTAGAGGAAATTAAGATTTAAGGCAGGAATTTCGCCTTTTGTAATGAATATAATAAAGTAGACTACTAAAGCTGGAGATGTTGCTAATGATTAAGGAAAAAAATCAAAATAAGAAAAAATTCAAATTAAATATTCTGGGAGACCAGTTTACTGTGACCGGAGAATTTAGTGAAGAATATATTAATAAACTTGCAGACCATGTAGAAAAAACCGGCAGGGAGATCAAAAATGCTTATCCTAAATTGCCTTTTCGGCGCTTATCTCATCTAACTATGATTAATCTGGCTGATGAATATTTTAAACTTCGCAGTCAGTGTATTGATTTAAGTAAAGAAAAAGAAAGATTAAAAGAGGCCAATCAGAGTTTACATCAGGAATTAAAAAAACTGCGGCAGGAGAATGAGGAATTAAATACTCTACTCGAGGAGGTAGAATAATTGGATATTATTAATTTCCTCGATATCATTATCTTGGTAATCTTACTCTTTTTTGCCTATAATGGTTTTAGAAGAGGATTTATAGATCAGACCAGTACTATACTTGGACTGCTTGCGGCTTTATTTGTGGCCGTTAGACAGTATGAGTATTTTACTCAATTTTTGGAACCGTATTTAGATCTTTCAACTTCGCTGCTGCAGTTTATTTCTTTTGCTGTAATTTTTATAGTTGTTAATATAGTAATTCATGTACTGGGGATTACCCTGAAAAAAATTGTGGATGCTATTTTTCTGCAGCCGGTTGATCGTGCTGCTGGATTTTTGTTGGGGCTGGTAAAAGCTGGGATAATTGTTTATTTATTGATTCTAATTCTGGCCCAGATCCCCTATCAAAAAATTAATGATGTTTTAAATGAATCATTTCTGGCAAAAAGAATCATCGAGGCATCACCCTTTATACAATCAAAGATTGAAGAAATTTTTCGGCCATGAAATTTTCATGGCCTTTTAGCTTTTAATTAAAGTTTTTAATAACAGAGGAAAGAGGTGTTATGATGCAGGAAATAAGCAATAAAGAAATTGCAAAGATTCTGTCAGAATTTGCTGACTTAATGGCAATTAAAGGAGAAAATGACTTTAAGATAAGAGCTTATGCCAATGCAGCTCGTAAAATAGAATCTTACGCCGATAATATTCAGCAGCTGGCAGCGGAGGATAAATTAAAAGATATTAAAGGAATTGGGAGCGGTATTGCAGAATCGATTAATGAACTTCTTCAGAATGGTCTTATCGAGGAAATGGAAGCGATTAAAGCAGAGCTGCCAGCCGGAGTTATAGAAATGACAGATATACAGGGGCTGGGTCCTAAAACAGCGCACCGCTTTTATTATGAATTGGAAATTGAAGATTTGATAGGTCTGGAAAAGGCTCTTAAGGCTGGAAAAGTACAGAAACTTAAGGGTTTTGGGAAAAAGTCAGAGGAAAAATTACTCAGAGCATTAAAAAACCATGAAAAGTATGTTGATAAAATTATTCTGGCAAAAGCTTTAAGAACAGCGGAAGAGATTATTGAAACAATTAAAACTGAGCTTGAGCCTGATCTTTTTGGAGAAATTGAAGTCTGCGGCAGCAGCAGGAGAGCCAAAGAACTGATCGGTGATCTCGATATTTTGATTGCGACTGCAGAGCCGAAAAAGCTTTCCCAAAAAATAAAAAGTCTTGATTTTGTGGCTGAGGTTATTGGCGCTGGAGAGACCAAGGTCAGCATCAGAACTGACCAGGGAGTACAGACTGATTTTAGATTAGTCAGTAAAGAAGAATTTCCGTCTGCCCTCCATTATTTTACCGGATCTCAGGCTCATAATGTAAGGATGAGGCAGCTTGCTAAAGATAAAAATTTAAAGCTGAGTGAATACGGACTTTTTAGAGATGACGGTAGTAAAGAAAAAATTGAATCTGAAGCAGATATTTTTAGAATTCTGGGGCTTGATTATATTATTCCCGAATTGAGAGAAGATCAGGGAGAAATTGAGGCAGCTCAAAGAGGAGAATTACCTAATAGTATTCAGCTGACTGATATTAAAGGGGATCTCCATCTGCATTCCCGCTACAGTGATGGTGCCTTTTCGATTAGGAAAATGGCAGAAGCTGCTAAAGAAAGAGGTTATCAGTATATTGCTGTCACCGATCACTCCCAGTCTCTGACCGTAGCCAGTGGTATGTCAATTAAAGAGTTAAAAGAGCAGCTTGAAGAAATTGATCAACTTAATCAAACTCTGACTGATTTTAGAATATTTAAAGGAGTAGAAGTTGATATTCTTAAAAATGGAGAGCTGGATTTTAAGGATGAGCTGCTGGAAAAAATTGATTTTGTAATAGCTTCTGTGCATAGTTATTTTAACCTTGATGAGGATCAGATGACAGCCAGAATTATCAGAGCAGTTAAAAATCCTCATGTAAATTTAATAGCACATCCCCGGGGAAGAATGCTGGGAGGAAGAGAAGCTTATGCAGTTGATTTAGAAAAAGTAATCAAAATAGCTGCAGAGAATGGCACAGCACTTGAAATTAATGCCTCACCTCAGCGTCTGGATCTGAATGCTGAATGGGCTCGTAAAGTTAAAAAGGCAGGAGGAAAAATCTCAATCAATACTGATGCCCATCATTATAAGGAATACAGTGATATGGAATTTGGAATAGTAACTGCTCGCCGCGGCTGGCTCGAAAAAGAAGATGTGATCAATACTTTTTCCTCAGAACAGCTGCTTGATTTTTTGAAGCAGAAAGGAAATAATTCTTAGTCAATTAACTTTTTGTAAATTATAATAAATATTAGTAATCGAAACGAATTTAGCCATAAAATTAATTCCGGAGGTATTTAAGTTGAAAGAACACAGTCTGGAAGTACTCGAATATAATAAAATTATTAAGATGACTGCTGAGAGATCAGCAACAAAGATTGGAAAAGAAATTATAAAAAAATTAGAACCTGTTAATAATAGCAAATATATTAAAGAAAGACTGGCTGAAGTTACAGCTTTAAAGTCAATGATTAAAGAGTTTTCTACTCCTCCTTTTGGTGGAGTCCGTGATATTAGAGAGGATTTAAAAAAAGCAGCAAAAGGATCTGTACTTTCCACGGATGCAATCACCAGAGTGAGAAGCACCCTGAGAGGAGTTTTTGAGCTTCAGCGCTATTTAGATAATATTGAGTCTGATCTTGATCCGAGAATTATAGAGAGAGAATATCAGATAATTTACGATTTATGCGCAGATCTGCAGAATCGACCTGCACTGGCCAGAGAAATTGATCGCTGTATTAATGAATATGGAGAAGTAGCTGATGATGCAAGTGCTAAACTAAAATCACTGCGCTCAAAAATTGATTCAATAGAGAATTCAATTCGAGATAAACTTGATTCAATAATTAAAAGCAAACACTATCAGGATATGCTCCAGGAAAACATAGTGACCAGAAGAGAAAACCGATATGTTGTACCTGTTAAACAGGAGCAGCGTAATAATTTTGATGGAATAGTCCACGGTCAGTCTGCCAGTGGTCTGACACTTTTTATGGAACCGATGGCTGTAGTTCGTTTAAATAACGAGCTTAGAGAAGTTAGAGCCAGAGAGAGCGCAGAGATTCAGCGCATATTGCAGATGCTCAGCTCAAAAATCGCTCAAGATGAGAGTATTATAAAAAGAGATTTAATGATTTTAAGCAGGCTGGACAGTATCTCAGCAGCCGCAAAGTTTAGTCTTGATTATCAGTGTAATGCCCCTGAAATTAACGAAAAGGGGATTATAGAGTTAAATCAGGCCCGTCATCCGCTTTTGAAAGAAGAACCGGTGCCAATCGATCTTAAGCTTGGTGACGATATTGCAACACTGGTAATTACCGGTCCAAATACCGGTGGTAAAACAGTTGCTTTAAAAACTGTTGGGCTGTTAACTTTAATGACTCAGTCCGGACTGCATATTCCTGCTGCTGCCAATTCTACGGTAGCTGTCTTTAAAAAAATATTTGCTGATATTGGAGATGAACAAAGTATTGAACAAAGCTTAAGTACTTTTTCTTCTCATATGCACCGGATTCGAGAATTTCTGGCAGAATCAGATAATTCTACTCTAGTTTTAATGGATGAACTCGGGGTTGGAACTGATCCTGAAGAGGGGGCAGCCCTGGGTATTTCTATTCTGGAAAAATTGCAGGAAAAAAATGCAATTACTATTGCTACAACCCATTATAGTCAGTTAAAAAGTTATGCCTATACAACAGAGCGAGTCGAAAATGCTTCAGTTGAGTTTGATATTGAAACCTTAAAACCAACTTATAAGTTGATTATGGGGGTTCCAGGAGGTTCCAATGCCTTTGAGATTGCTCTTAGACTGGGAATTCCCAGAGAAATAATTGATCGAGCCCGCACACTTTTAAGTGATGAAGAAATAAAAGTTGAAGATATTATTAATGAACTGAATCAGGAAAGAAACCGCTACCAGCAATTGCGACAGGAGATGGAAGAATATCGAAATCGCGAAAAAGAGTTAAAAGAGAAATATGAAAGTATGATTAAGGAACAGCAGCAGCAGCATGAAAAAGAAATGAAAGCTGCTCGTGAGGAAGCAGAATCGATTGTTGAAGAGACAAAAAAAGAAGCCAGAAGGATAATTTCAAATCTGAAGCAGAAAGATTATACTCAGCGTTCTGAAGTTGATCGAGCTCAGACATCTGCCAACCAGGAGCTTAAAGAGTTGAGTCAAATTTTGGAAGCTGAAAATAAAAAGGAGAAAGAGAAAATTTCTGCAGATAAATTTGAAATAGGTGATCAGGTACGAGTAAGAAGTATCGGCCGTAAGGGTGAGATAACTGCTATTGACCGTGACAAAAAAGAAGCTCAGATTCAGGCTGGAATTATGCAGGTGACAGCCTCTCTGGCCGATCTGGTAAAAGTAGATATCCCTGATGATAATGAAGAAAAACAGCTTAAAAATTATAGAGTTCAGAAAGCTCAGCATGTTTCTCCAAAGCTTGATTTAAGAGGAGAAAGATATGAGGCAGCTCAATATAAAGTCGATAAATATTTAGATGATGCATTTCTAGCGGGTTTAAATGAAGTGGAAATAGTTCACGGGAAGGGAACAGGTGCTTTACGGCAGGCTGTAGAAGAAGTGCTTGCGAAGAATTCTCATGTTAAAGATTATCGCCTCGGTAGACAAAAAGAAGGTGGAATGGGAGTTACGATTGTTAAAATTAAATAGATAGAGATCTATTTATTATCTAATAGATTTATAAAAGGGATTTCTCCTCTGCAAGTAGGAGAAATCCCTTTTTGATTTTAGCATATTATTATTTTTTTATATTTTAAATTAGCAGTTAATCGTTACCAAAGATGTCAAAAAGGCTTCTGATTGGATTTTCTTCTTTTTTCGAATTGTTATTATCTGAGCTTGTATCCTGCTCCTGAGTTAAAGGTGCACTGGCAGGATGACGATTACAGTAACGATCAGGTTTTGTTTCATAGCGAAGATTTCCATTTCGCTGAACCTTTGGAATTCCGTATTCATGATCAATTTGCTGTACTGGCTCACCAGCTGCAATTGTATAGGTTCCTCTAACAAGTTCATCAGATTTTTTGTTTGAATTAACCTCTCTAAATGATTTTTGTGCTGGCCCGATTCTAATATTGGAACCAGAAATATAATGTCTTTCTTCAACCTGATCAGAAGGACAATTCTCTGTTGCCAGCAGTCCACTGGCCTTATCAACTCTAACTGTTTCTACCGGACCATGCAGACTTTCCTTTTGATTCGGTTCAGTCCCTCTTTTATAGGGTAAAACATCAATCCGGGGTGAGTATTCGTTCGCTAATAGCCCGGTATAAGGATCAACGTCTACTTCTATAATATTTTCAGGCATCTGAAAATTGATAACTGGCATATCTTTAACTGCCGCCCGCATGTAGTCTCCCCAAATTTGAGCAGCTTCACCACTACTAACAGTTTTAACATCATATTCCATTGATCTTCGTGTATCTTCACCAATCCAGACACTTGTGGCTATTTGAGATGTAAAACCGACAAACCAGGCATCAGTATAATCATTAGTAGTTCCTGTTTTACCTGCTACATCGCGATTCATCTGTGCTCGATGGCCGGTACCATTATCAACAACACTTTTTAACATGGAAGTAATTAAATAACTATCTTCCTGTGACATTACCATTTTACTTTCAGGCTGTGCTTCGTAAATTAATTTATCATGCTTATTATAGACTCTTGTTATCGCATGGGGTTCGGTATAAATACCCTTGTTGGCAAAGGTGCTGTAAGCAGAAGCCATCTCAAGTGGGGTTACTCCTCGATTTAATCCACCAAGCGCAAGAGAATAGTGATCAGCCAGTCCATCATTTTCAGTAAAAGTCGAAATCCCCAATCTTTTTGTAAAATCAATTACCTTTTTTACTCCTACATCCTTAATTAATTTTACGGCTGCAACATTGACTGAGTGAGTTAAAGCAGTATTTAAATTGATCAACCCTCTGTAATGATCTCCATAATCACGAGGCCAGATACTAAGGTTATTACCCTTACCACTTTCTGAGGCCAGCATAGGTAAATCATTGATTACAGTTCCTGTTGTATAATTACCTTCAATTAAGGCTGTAGAATAAACAAATGGTTTAAAAGCAGATCCCGGCTGTCGTACTGCCTGATAGGCGCGGTTAAACTGATCAGTTCCCCGACCACCAACCATTGCTCTAATAGCACCATTATTTACATCCAGGCTAACAAGTGATAACTGGGGCTGCAGATTTTCACTCTGATTACTCTGAAAAGAGGGAATAAATCCATTTTCAATTTTATTATTAATTGTCTGTTCAGCTAATTTCTGCATTTCAGGGTCTAGAGTTGTATGTACCTTAAGTCCACCACTGTAAACCATCGAAGCTCCAAAACGATCAATTAATTGATCTCTGACATAAAGAATAAAATAATGAGCTCTATTTTCACTTTTTTCTTCAACCGTATCTAAATTTAATTTTTCATTTTTAGCTTTATCTCTTTCCGATTTAGAAATATAATCCAGCTCATACATTCTATCCAGAACAACATTTCTTCTTTTAATAGCAAGTTCCGGGTTTCTTAAAGGAGAATAATTATTTGGTGACTGGGGTAAACCTGCAATTAAAGCAGATTCTGCCAGATCAAGTTCCCAGACATGTTTACCAAAATACTGCAGAGAAGCGGTTTCAACTCCATAAGCACTGTGTCCGAGAAATATTTCATTTAAATACATTTCTAAAATTTCGGATTTAGTATACAGTCTTTCAAATTGAATTGCCAGATATGCTTCCTGAATTTTACGCAGGTAATTTTTATCCAGTGTTAAAAAAGCATTCCTTGCCAGCTGCTGGGTTATTGTACTTGCTCCCTGGTCAAGCAGATCACCTTTCATTATATTATTAACCATTGCACGTCCTATACCCCAGAAGTCAATACCGTGATGTACATAAAATTTAGTATCTTCAATTGCTACAATTGCATTCTTTAAATCTTCCGGCATTCTTTCTAAAGGGACATAGACTCTATTTTCCTTAAATAATTTTGTTAAAAGCTCACCCTTCGCATCATAAATCAGGGTCGCTTCACTTGAACCTTTATAATCACTAATATCAGGAGTATCCTGAATAATCCAGGTGACAGCACCTAAGATAGCGCCTGTTCCCAGGGCAAAAATTAATAAAAAAGTTATTAAAAATATTGCCTTTGTTCTTTTCTTCATTACTTAACCTCCCGTCAATAAAATATTATAACATAAAACAGCTGTTTATGGTACAGAGATTCCGCAAATGATTTTTAAAAAATAAGGAGAATACAGTTCAAACAGTATTCTCAGCAGTAGTTCCAAAATAAAGAATATTAGAAATATTAGTCATACAATTATCCCAATTAAAAACCTTATGATGATTGATAATTCGGGCTTTAATAAAGGAAATCCCCGCCCTTTTTTGAAAGTGTTAATTGACAAGAAAAACACACAAAAAAGGAGACGGGGAAAAATGAAAACTAAAAATCATACATTAAGTTGTTATCAATATTGTAACAGGGTCTACGATTTAATTCAAAAATTAGAGCAGATTGAAGATAAAAGAGTTCATCCTTCAG
>NZ_FTNC01000033.1 GCF_900156285.1 Halanaerobium kushneri | reverse complement strand
TTACTGAATTCCTTGAAGAATGGGAGATCAGGCACATTAGAACAGCTGTAAAACACCCTGAGACAAACGGAAAAATTGAAGTTTTCCATAAGACAATTAAGTATGAGAATGTCTATAGAAAAGAAACCTATCAGAGCTTTTATGAAGCCAGAGAAGATATAGAAGATTTCATTGACTATTACAATTCTGAAAGACTGCACCAGGGTGTAGATTATGTAACACCAGATCAAAAATATAACGGTAAAGCTGATGAAATTATAGATGAAAGAAAGAAAAAACATCAGTCAGCTATTGATAGAAGAAAACGACTCAATCGAAAGAGAAAATCAACTGCTGCATAAAACAACCGGGACTACAAAAGTATTTTTAAAATCTACTTGACTTTTCAGAAACAATGCAGTGGTGCCAAATATGTTATTAAATTCAATAAATTTAAAATCTGTTTTTTGCCTTTTATTAATTTTTATTATTGCACTGCCAGTTTATGCTCAGGAAGCGAATGTTAATTCCTTAAATAATAATTATAAGATTGAGGAATTATATTATGATATTAATACTGAACAAGTTATTTATCAAAATTTTAATTATAATTTTGATTTTAATTATAATAATCATCTTCAGTCCCCCAAAAAGGCTGTAATTGTTCAGATTGGAAATAATAATTTTGCTGAGATAAAACAGGGAAGTAAATATATATCAATTAGTTCAGCAACTGCTTCTATATATCAATACGGAAATAATAATTATGCTGCTGCAGTTCAGCATAATAAAAATAATAGGCTTAAGATTGGACAGTATGGGAATAATAATCTGGTGCAGGTAGAACAGTTTCGAAAAAATAGCAGTGTTTTTATAACTCAATTTGGAGATAATGAAAAATTAAAGTTATATAAATATTGATGAAAACCAGCTTAATATTCTGGTTTAAGATATATTTTGAAATAAATGGAGGAGGTGGTCGGGGAAATTATGGATAACATTGTGCCGCTTCTTTGTAAAAGTCTGAGTAAATTAAGGGAAAAGGAGGTGAGTAAAATGAGGAAAATTTTATTTCTAGCTTTTGTTATGATAATGGCTCTATCTATTTCTGCAATGGCCTTCGGTGTTGGTGGAGATGTTGCTATGATTGA
This sequence comes from Halanaerobium kushneri, assembly GCF_900156285.1. Lineage (GTDB taxonomy): Bacteria > Bacillota > Halanaerobiia > Halanaerobiales > Halanaerobiaceae > Halanaerobium > Halanaerobium kushneri. The sequence goes on along the minus strand of NZ_FTNC01000033.1, from coordinate 24,198 downwards.
TCAGTTAGGTTCTTTTAACGATGCTTCAATCTCTCAGTATGGTCATTCTTATGGTGGTTGTGGTTGGGATTGTCCATTATGTTCTGATAATATTGCTGTAATTCTCCAGGATGGAGTAGGTAACAAAAACTATGTAACCCAGAGAGGTTCTGATAACCTGACTCACGCTTTATCCCTGGGATTTGCTAACACAGTAATTCAGGATCAAGATGGTCATGACTTAACAGCATTTGCAATTCAGCACGGTGTATTTAACCATGTAACCCAAATGCAGTCCGGCAAAATGAATGTCAGCTTAGTTAGACAGGTTGGTGTAGCTAACAGAGCTATGACAGCACAGAGTGGTGGTAACTGTTTCTGTGGTGACACTGCTTTAATCAGTCAGATGGGTTTTGCTAATAATGCTGAAATTTATCAGTATTAAGTTATTTGACTAAAAAGTAATAGAGATAACTCGTTAATCAGATCTGATTATTAATGGTTAAAATAGTTATAATCTATTAATCGATTGATTAAGAGCATCTAATAAAAACAGTCTGGGATAATTCCCTTTATAATTTATTACCAGACTGTTTTTTATAAAGATTATTAAGGAAAAATAGAGATAGTTTTAAGGGGTGAGAAAATGTCAACTAAGAATTTTTTTCGACTTCCACTGGCTATTTTACTGTTGGTTATTTTAATTTCATTTTCTGCTGCTGCCCAAAATAATGATAATCAGGATTTGCAGGAGAACGAAATTGGGCAAGAGTTGGAAGATAGAATTGAATTAATTCAGGCTTCACAAAATTTATCAGCTCAAAAAAATGACAAATCTGCTACAGGAGTAAGTCTTTATCTAACTACCTTTCATGCAGGCGAAAAAGAGCTAAATCTCGGAGGTAAATTTGAAGGAGATTTTTTTAAAAGCGATAGTTATCAGAATTTTAGGCTTGCTTATGTACTGGAAGGTATTTACTTAGAGGATGAAGATATTAATCTGGCCGGATTTTTATCGATTAAAGCAACACTTAATGATAAATTGTTTTCACCATATTTTGGAGTTGGAGCAGAATTCATGGGGAAAGCAGACTATCAGGGATTTGTTGGTTTAAATTTAAACAATAATTTCTTTGTGGAAACCAAATTTATTAATGATAAAGATGAACTTGATCAGGGAGATTTTTATTCTTCTGTCGGTTTTAAATTAAACTTTTAGAAGAAGGTGTATCTAGTATGAAAAAAATACTTTCACTTATTATGCTGATAATTATAATTTCAATAGTTTTGCCTAATGCAGTTCAGGCTGCTAGTGTAACCAGCTGGAAATTTAATATTCTCAATGATCCAGATGCCAGACAGGTTGCTCAAAATATAGCCAGTGCTCAAAATGATATGACTCTGGCCAATGATCCAATTGCTCAATTTATATCAGGAATTAATGGCAGAATTATGAATATGATTCAACAGGATATTGTTAATAAAATGCTGGAAAATAATATTGGAGAGGGAATCAATTATGAGGTAGGAGATGTTCAGATAGATGTTACCGAAGACCCACTTACTGGGGTAGTTACTATTGTGTTAACAAATATTATTACTGGTGAAATTACAGTGATCGAGTATGATACCACTGAGTGGCCTTCCAGCGAAGACTTTTAATAAATAAAATTAGAGAGATAGAGGGGTGAACAGTATGGAAGAAATGATTGCTGTACTTTTGATAGTTTCTTTGTTTGCAGGGGGTTCGACCGGGCTGCTGCCTGAAAAAGAGGTAACTGAAAAACTTGCAGCTGATCCTAATCAAACTATAAATGAAATTAGAGCATCAGCCGATCAGATTATCACTTCTCAGGAAAATGTAACAACAGCAACCCAGTTATTAGCAGCTTTACCGGAGAGAGAAGAAAAGTATCAAATAGCAATTTATGATATTAAAGATAAAACCGGACAGTACAGCGAGATTGGATCAATGGTTGTATCCCAGGGTGCAACTGAGATGTTGATTACTGCTTTGGTCAGATCAAGACAGTTTAAAGTTCTTGATCGAGTAAATATATCTAATTTTATGACAGAACAAACACTGGTTGATCAGGATAGAACAACAGGCAATGATGGTCCGGTAACTGGTGAGTTAACAGGTGCTCATTATGTTATTGATGGAGCTATTACTGAGTATCAAATTGATAAGAAAACAGGTGGTCTGGGTCTGATCATTGCAGGTAAGGGAGGACAGCAGGAATATGCTGTAGCTAGCTGTGCAGTTGATTTAAGAGTAACAGATACTACAACTGGAGAAGTTGTCTGGGCTAAAAGTCTCAAAAAAGAAATTATTGGTGAAAGAATTAGTTTTCAGGTGTTCTCTTTTATGGGAAATAATATTGTAGAATTCGAATCTGGTCGTGGTAAACAGGAAGTAATTAATTTGGTAGTCAGAACTCTGCTGGAAGAAGCTGTTTATCAGCTTTCTGTAAGTGAGGTTTTGTAAAAGTATTATAGTGGAAAAAAGATTTAATAAATTTAAATTATCAATAATCAGCTTCAAATTACATGCGGGTTGACTCCCGGGTTTAAAAGCAATTAATATGCCTAGTTAAAGCTTTTCCACTACAAGGCGGGGGCTGAAATTCAGCCCCTGTCAAAAAAAGTTTTTCCAGAGCATTAATTTGCTCTGTTTAACCCTGGCTTAAAAACCAGGGTTTAAATAAGTTTAAAATATTTATCTTAAAAATAATAGATTATTGGTTTTAGATATTTTTTAGAGATTTTTTATAATTTTTTTTATCTGGAATTGTTATCATACATTTAGAAAATATAATTTAATTCCCTTAAATCAATTAGGGAGGAAGATGAAATTGAAAGTTAATACGCATCAATTAAAAAAAATTATTGATTTATTTTTGCTACTCATTTTATTTCTGTTTTTAACTACGAATTTTACAAAAGCCGCTAATCTTTCTGCTTCTGGATATGAGATCAATTTAAATATTGACTCTCCGCAGCAAGTGTTTTCAACTAATATTGATCTTGGTTTAATTAATAGAGAAGAAGAATTACCTTTAAAAAATATATATTTAGAAAAATTTATATTAAAAAGTGCGGAAGGCAAAGAGATTCCTGCTAATTATATTAAAATAGAGACACCTTATTTTCAGGATACGATGGATCAAAGTTATCGTTATCTTTTAATGAAAAAAGATCAGGTAAAGAGCTGGTTTAAAATTGGATTATTGAGTAAAACTGTTTATCTTGATCCGGGAATATATAAAGGATTTATTAATATTGATGATCTTGACTGGGAAATCATGGTCAAAGTAACAATAGAACCATTTGTTAAACTTAATTTAGATGAAAAAAATATTGAATTTTCTGTAAATAATCCTCGGGAAACTGATTTCTTTATTGCTCCCAAGTTGTATGAACTGAATATAGACTATAATCATACGGATTGGGAGGTTCAGGCCTGCCTGGAAAATGAATTTGAGAGTGATAAAGGAGAGATATTGGCTGCTAAAAATTTATTTTATAGGTTGGAGAATTTAAATCAGAAAACTGATCTATTAAAGCTGAACAAAGATCAGTTTAAAAATTTTCAAACTGAGTATTCACTTATATTAATTAATGGTAAAGAATATCAGGAAGGTTTAAATTCTATCAGGTTTGGAATTGATTTAACTGGAGAAGAATCTTCTGTACAGCCTGCTGGCTTTTATAGTGGAAATATAATTTTTACTTTAAGAATTCTGGATAATAATTTGTAGTGGAGGAGGTAATTTATGAAAAAAATAATTTTAAGCTCAATAATAATTGTTTTATTTATCTTAATTTTATCCGGGAATAGTATGGCTCAGAGTCAGAGAGAAATTTTAAATTTAGCTTTTGATATCAGTCCTTATATTACTTTAGAAGTTGGAGATGACATAAATATTAATCTCGATCAACCCTGGCAGGGTGGAGAAGTAAGAGAGGCTATCTCTAATCTGCATCTTAAAACTAATACTGAAGTAGAATTAAGCTGGGAAAGTACAGCATTTATAAATGAAGAAAGTGGAAGAACTTTACCGCTGGGAATACCAGTAGATTATATTCAGAAATTAGTAGGAGGCGAAAAAGTTGAAGCTTCTGAGCAGGCATTTGGTCTAAATACATTTTTAGTAAAAAGCGGAACTGAAGTATCAACTAATGACGTGCTTTATCAGAGTGAAAATCAGAATTCAATATTAACTTCTACAGTCAATGACAATAAAAATCTTCAAAGTCAAAATGCATATAATCTGGATCCAGGAATTTATAATTTTGATATTGTTGTTCAGTATTACTGGGCAGAAGAGGGGAACTGGAGTCAAATTATTGCCGGAGAATATAGAGGGGAGATAATATATACTGTTTCTGCTGTAGATGATAGTAATTAATTAAGATATAAGAGAGTGATTTGGTGATCGATATTAAGTTTAAATATAAAGATAAGCTGAATAAAAATAAGAAAGGAGGATTAATATGGGACCATAATATTTTTATAATAATTATTTTAATTTGATTTCTTAACATTAGTAAAGTGTTTTTAAAAACTCCTTTTAGATTGGAGGCTTTGATCTATCATTTTCAATTGGTCACCTATTAAGTGATAGTTAGCTAGGGTGAAACCGGCCAGTTAAAAGGCAAGACAATCAAAACAGGAGGAAAAAAAATGAAAAAATTATTAATTTTAAGTTTGGCTTTATTGTTTGTTATGAGTATCAGTGGAGTTATTATCGCTGCTGAAGCTAATGTCGGAGTTAATGTTACAGTTTCTCCATATATGGATGTCTGGTTTGTTCCTGCAGATGAAAGTGATCCTGATTATCTTGGTTTATTTGGTAATGATGCCTTAGAAATTGGAGAACCAGGTATTTATATTAGTGATGGAAATGCAACTAAAAATAGTGTTCTAAGTATTTGGGACCCTGTTAAGACTGCAGCTGAAACTGATGGTATAACATCATTTTTAGTTTTACAGGACTATTTTAGTCAGGGACAATTACCTGCTCCTCAAGTTGAAAAATTTAAAGTTGATGCTAATACAAATGTAAATGTTACTCTTAGTGCTAATTTTGATGATTGGATGAATGCACCTACTATTTTTAGAGTATCTTCAGATGATACTGATATTAATGGTATTGGTGATTGGGCAACTGATTTAGCATTAGTAGGAAATACTGTAGACATGGTAAGTAATGCGGTATATAATCCTGCACTTACAGCTCATAACAATGCTGTAACAGGTTTGAATGACACATTTTCTTTAGATTTTGCAAACACTTATCTATGTCACGGTCCACTAGAATTCCATTTAAATGGTGCTCTATGGATACCAAAGGCTTCTCAGGTAGCCGCTGATGATTATAGTGCAACAGTTATTGTAACTGTTTCAGCAGTAGGAAACGGAAGTTAAGATTATTTTTATATTTATATCAAATAAGGGGAGATTTCAGAACATGCGTTTCTCCCCTTTTTTCCTTTATAAGTTAAGATCTCTATTTAGAAAAAAGAAGGTGGAAAAATGTTCAATAAAACAATTATTTTGTTTTGGATATTTATTTATTTTATAGTAATATTTTCAGGGAATTCTTTTGCAGCAGGTGTTAAGCCATTGGTTTTGAATTTTGATTTAAAACCAGGAGAAACTTCTAACTTTGTATTAACATTAACACCAGGTAGTGTTAGAGAGACAATTGATTTAATACCCTATTATCCTACTCAAAACCTTAGTGGTGGATTAAATTATGAGTTAGGCGATTCTACTACACATCCATTTTTAAATTGGATTGAATTAGAAAAAGATCAAATAATCGTTCCTCCGGGTCAGGAACAGATTGTAAGAGGTAGAATTAATGTACCCTATAATGCAGCTGGATCTCATACAGCAGTAATCATGGTTGAACAGGTGGATAATGAAAATATGAATTCAGGACTTTTAAATTTTAAGGTTAGATATGCAGTTAGAATAAATATTAATATTGAGCGTCCTGGCCAGAGATCTAGAGCTGAAATTACTGAGCTAGGATTAGGAAAGAATAAAGATGGTAATCCACAAATCTCTGCTCATATTAAAAATGTTTCTCCTTTATATTTTAATGCAAGTGCTGAAGCTACTATAAGAGATGAAAATAATAGATTAATTGAACGTTTAAATATTGTAAGTAAGGCTGCAGCAAGAGCAAATAATCTAAACACACGTATTTATCCGAATAGTGAAGTTATCTTTCAGGCAGATTTAAATCAACCTCTTTACCCAGGAGAGTATAACCTTCAGGTGTATCTAAAGTATGGAGATAACCGTCAGTTAGTGGAAAGAAAAAATATTACTTTAAAAGAAGAGCTTAGAAAAGCTGGTCCAAGAAGATATATTTCTTTTGAACCTAAAATAATTTCAAAAAATTTAAGAGCAGGGTCCCCGGTTACACAAGTTATTGAAATAAACAATTTATACAATAAAGAAATTAAAGTGAAAATTAATAAAGAAGAAGTGGTGGATGATTTTGATTATTCTATATTTAATACTGGAGAACTTCAACTCAGAGGTGGAGAAGAATTATTGTTTGACAGCAGGAGTTCAGGGCGACTGGTATTTATTTATCGATCTCCAAGAGATGCAGCAGCTGGAGGATATTACGGAAAATTAGAATTAGAAGTTTTTGATCAAAAAGATGAACTGTTGGAAACTAGAAATATTGATTTAGAAATGTTAATCGGTGAGGACTGGAAATATGATGCTGAAATAGATGAATTTGAATTCTTAAATGATGATGGAGTTCAGACATTCAGTCTCAATTTAAAAAACTTAAGCTCAATTCATATTAATCCGGGTGTCTTATTAGTTTTAAAAAATAATGAAGATCTGGTTATGAAAACTATCAATCTTTCTCCATCTGAAGAACTAGATGATAAATTACTTCCAGAAAAAACAGTTAAAATGATACAGCGAACTACTGGCATCGAAACCGGAACTTATAAAATGGAAATAATAATTACAGATAATGAAAAAGAAATCAAGAGAATAATGTCTTCAGTAGATATAAATTAGAAAGGAGGTTAAGCTGATGAAAAGTAGAATAGCTTTTAATATATTAATTATAATAATATTAATATTTATCTGTCTGGGAACTACAGCAGCCCAAGAAGATTCAGATGAGCCAATGGTATCTGCTCTATATTTTGAATCAGATATCAGAGAAGCTCTAAACGATCTGGTGCTGCAGTCAGGAGTAAATATAATTGCAGATGATACAGTTCAGGGTCTGGTGACTTTAGATTTAGAAAACGTTCCTCTGGAAAAGGCTCTGAAAATGATTTTACTGAGTGGTGGATACTCCTTTAGACGTTTTGAAGATTATTATCTGGTAAGTATGGCAGATCCGCGCAGTCCAGCATTTCAGCATATGGCCGAAAGCCGGAATATTAAATTAAAATATATTACAACTTCTGAAGCAAGAGATTTATTACCTGCTTTTTATGATCCGTTTTTAAGAAGTAGTGAAGAAAGGAATTCAATTACTATTACAGCTACCCCTGCTATAATTGAAGAGTTTATTACAGAAGTAAATAAGATTGATTCACCATCAGAACAGATTCAGATCCAGTTAGTTGTTACTGAGATTTCCAGTGATTTAGTTAAAGAATATGGTGCCGACTTATTTGATTATTTGAGAGAGGAAATAGTAGGATCTGATGGTTTAATTTATAATAATGAATCTGTGGAATTATCCTGGTATGGAAGTTCTGATAGAATTTTAACTAATTTAAAAGCCCTTGAAAAAAAAGAAGATCTGGAAATAAAAGCTGACCCCAGGTTAATTGTTCAAAATAGAGGAACAGGAACTTTATTTATTGGCGAAGAACAGGTCATTATTTTGGAACCTGAAGATGCTTCTGCAAGACTGGAACGGGTAGAAGTAGGAGTAGCATTGGAGGTAAGTCCCAGGATAATAGGTAAAGATGAAATTGAACTTAATATATCCCCTTCTATAAGTCATTTCACTGAAGAAATGGATCAAAGGCTGAGAATTAGACGTAGTGAGATTACATCAGTAATTCATACTCAGGATAAGGAAACACTGGTTATGGCAGGGATGACTATTGAAAATAGGAGAGATAATATTAGAAAAGTTCCTATTTTAGGTGATATTCCTCTAATAAGATGGTTTTTCCGCCAGGATAGAAAAGAAGATTCTGAAAGAGAATTATTGATGTTTATTACAACTGAGATAATTAATCCAGCAGAATAGGGGAGGAGTTATTATGGAATATTATAAAAAATATTTCTTATCTCCACTTTGGTTTCTTTTTATAATATTAATTATATTTATATCTATATCTTCGATAACAGTTGTGGCGAGCTCTGATTCTGAAGAAATTATGAATATTAACTCTTCTAATTTTAATAATCAGATATCAATAAACCACATATTATTTAAACTTGAAATAATAGATGTTACAGATAAAAATTTAAGCAGTTTTAATTTAGAAAGCTTTGAATATGAAGAAGAAAATGATCAGGAATTTAATTTTATAAATAGAGATCAGCTACTCGAATTTTATGGCAATAATTTTGAGATTATGCTGCAAAAAGTAAGAGAACAGGAGTCAGAAGAATCAATTTTAAGTCCCAGAATTATTGTGGCACCTGGTCATACTGCAACTTTACAGGTAGCAGAGGAAGAATTATATTTAGATGTAGAATCAGTAGATTCTATTACCTACACAAATATTTTTGAATTAGATCTTACTCCAAAGAATGAATTTGATAAAGAAGAAAATCCGATTTTGACAGTTATTAACTTAAAAACTGGAAAAGGTCCCACAGGGATAGCAACAGAGGTCTGGATCAAACCAGCTCAGCCATATCTATTGGCCCTTATGGAAAGTACGAAAAAGAATAGAATAGAAAAAAAAATTGGAGATAGAAAAGAAATTGAAAAAAGATATTTTGCTGTGTTTCTTACTGCCAGACCGGTTGGTGTTTTGACTCTGCCAGACTTATCAGTTAGTCTTGCTGGTCTGGAAGAAATTTTTAATCACCGAGAGCTTAGCCAAAAAGAAACAAGACTGATTTTAAAATATGCTTATGAGAAAAAGATTGATCAAAATCAAAAAATATCATTAAGTGGATTTTATCAAAATGATTCTAACATTAAAATTGATTTAAAATTAAATGAAATCTTAACAGATAGACATACTATTTCTTTATCCGGTCATATTTATGATAATTTATGGATGGGATTAGAGTTTATTAAGCTGGCAAATAAAGAAAATGAATTAGCATTAAAATTCAGTGATCTGGTTAAACTTGGACCTTTAAAACTAGATGCAGGTTTAAATCCTCTTACTTATAACTTTGAAGACAGGGAAAGTAATTATAAAAATCCTAACTGGTATATAAGAGGAGAATCAGACTTAGGACAAAAATTAAATTTTGCTTTAGAATACAGATCTTTAATTGAATATGATTTTGCAGGAATAGATGTAGCTTATGATTTTAATAATTATGGATTGTTATTTGGCTATACCTGGAATGTTGATCTTGATCAAGAGGAATCGTACTGGTTGGGATTACAGTATGAGTTTTAAATTGTTTATTTAATTCAATTTCAATTATTGTTTTTAAATAATAATAGATATTTTTGCAGTCTTTTAAAGTCTTTCCACTACAAGGCAGGGGCTGAAAATTCAGCCCCTGAATACAATCAGAACAGAAATGTTCTGTTTAACCCCGGTATTATTTTATGCTGGGGTTTTAATTTAGACTGACAAAAATTATTTTATAAATTTTGATAGTTTAATACTTTTAGTAACTTCAGCTCCTTTATATTCCCATTTTAAAAAAACTTTTAAATAAAGGATTGATTTAAAAATTTAATCCATTTTTTTATTTTTAGAGATTTTTTAGGGATTTATTGGAGATTAATTCAATATCAAATTGTTATGATTGGTTTAACAAAAAGGTGGTGGGAAATATATGAAGAGAAAAATATTTTTTATAATATTAATTATTATTTTCCTGTCTCAGATTAATGTGGAAGCAGCTGGAGTTTATCTTGGCAGTTTTACCCCTCAAACAAATGAAAACTTTAGTTTTTCGATTTCAGTTCAAAATCTGGAAGGAGAAATAATCACCATCTCAACCTCAGATGATTATTTCAGAGCAGAAACAAATAAGATTGCAGCTTCAAATCTAAAGTTAGTAAATAGAGATAATTCAATTCCATTATCAAGTAGAGAGCTTAAGATAGAAAAAAACAGTTTACTTTACAACTTTTCTTTAAATTTTCAACTTAATTTAAAAGCAGAATATAAGCCGGGATTATATAGTAATATTATATTTTTAAAAGATAAAAATAAAATTTTAGAATTAGAGGTAGTTTTTGAGATAAGACCCTGGATGGAAATCCTTAATGGAGCAGTTCAGAGTGCAAAAATAGAAAATGTCGATAATCGAACTATGGAGCTTCTCAGCTCTGGCCAGCAGAAAATATTGATCAGATCAAATACTAACTGGAAACTCAAAGTAATGATAACGGAAGCAAGTAAAGATAATCTTTCAATTCGAGTAGCAGCTGATTCTGAGAGTAGATCTTTTGTAGATTATAAAAGTGATTTTATTAAATTAAATGAAGTGGAAACAGTTATTGCCAATGGTTCGAATACTGCAAAATTGAGTTCAGGCCAGGTAGAAATTTTTTATCAGCTGCGGATAGAAGATTTTAGAAAAGTAAATGCTGGAGAAAAAAATTATCAGATTAATTTTAAACTTGAATAAATAAAAGCAGCCTATATTATCAGCCTCAGCTGATATTTAATATAAAGTCCTAATGTGGAAGCAGGTTTCTAAAATTACAAGGAGGTATTTATAATGAAAAAGATGTTGGTATTAGCTTTCGTGTTGGTATTTGTTCTCTCAGGTGCGGTAATGGCTCAGGATGGAGTTCTTAAAGATGATGGCGATTTTGAGTGGGATCCTGGAGTAGAGGGAGGCCCAATATGGCAGGATGGAGAATTATATGCTAATTATGATGTTGACACAGGAGATGGAGTTGTTTTTGTAAATCATATAGATGCTGATAATCCTGGTGTTTATACAAATTTAGAAGAATTCGATAGAAGTGGAGAATATTTAGATGTAAATGATACAAATAATGAGAATCGACAAGAAGTTGCAATCACATTACCTGCAGAAGCATATATTCCCTGTTATTTAGAAATGAGATTAACAGGTAATCAGGGAACTACTTCAGCCATCAGTTATGGCCCGGGTGCTTCAGCAACCGGTTCAACATTACCTCAAGGTCAATCTGGATACCATATGGTATTTGATAATGAGATAGGTGGCTTTTTAGATGCAAACTGGGTATCTCTGGGCCATGGAAGCAATGCAGAAATAGATCCCGGTGATGATGTATTTATTGGTGCCTGTGATATTTTTGCAGTAGAGGTTATCTCCAATGATAATTATAAATATGAAGTAATTTCTAAGGCATTAGAAGGTGCGGATGTAGCAAATAATGGTAAAAAACTTCCGATGTATATGAGAACAGATCTCGGCAACGGCTGGTTAGCAAATGACTTTATTTTTAATGCAGAAAGGACTTTTACCCGTACAAGAAATGCTGGCGTTAAATTAGAAGCACTGCATAACTTCAAAGTACCTTTCAGTATGAATACTGTTCATGGTCACTATTCTGGTGAAGTAGTATTTAGAGCTGTTACAATTTAAGTAAAGCATGACTAAGTAAATACAACTTTTCCACTACAAGACAGGGGCTGAAAATTCAGCCCCTGAATAAGTAGAAAGGAGTAACTTCTATGACTAAAAAAATAAAAAACATTAATATGTATTTGATGTTTATTTTAACTATTGGTTTAATTCTATTAACTGCAGGTTCAGTGTTTGCAACCATTAGAGTTGAACCTTCCAGAATAATTTTAAATGCTCTAGAGAGAGAACGCAGCACCGGGATGATAGAGGTAGTTAATAATGGAGAAGAAGAAGTAGAATTAACAACAGTCTTAAAAGATTGGAGTTTAGATGAAAGAGATTCAGTTGTAGTTTTTGAAGCAGGTGAGACTGAATATACCCTGGATGGTTTAATTAAGTTTAATCCAAGAGAATTTACTCTGGCTCCAGGACAAAAACAGATAGTTAGATTTACAATTTCCAGTCCGGAAGCAGAAACTCCAATAGAAAGAAGAGGAATAGTTTTTGTAGAACATGAAACAGATTTAATCGATAATGCAACTGGATCAAGGGTTAAAAGTCAAATTGGTACAACTATTTATTATATTCCGGTAGGTGTTAAATATGATTTTAAGTTTACTGGCTTAAGAGTCTATAATAGCCCAGAACCAATGCCCCAGGGCATTTCCCTAAGAATTAAAAATGATGGGAATGGACATCTAAGATACTATCCGGCTTATAAAATAGTTGATCAGAATAACAAACTTGTAATGGAAGATAAATTTACTCAATTATTAATTCTCCCTAAAAATGAAAGACAATTTTCATTTTATCTTAAAGATAGGCTAGAACCAGGAAACTACAAATTCATGCTGGAGTTTAGTTTTTATAACACAGATCGAGTTGCTGAATACCAGATTCCGATTAAAATAGAGTAGGCTGGTGGAAAACATGAAAAATTTAATATTAGTTACTCTATTTGCTCTGTTGTTCTTTATCTCGGGCAGTCTTCTGGCCCAGGAATTAGTAGAAGATAATTTAGATATTGAAACAAGCATTGTCTTATTAACCCTCTTTGATATAAACAGAGAACAGCCATATGATCAGGATGACTTTTTTGAAATATTCTATTTTACTGATGAAGATTATATTCTTCTGCCGGCAAATTTGATAGCACCCTATCTTGAAGTGGAGCTTAATTTTAATAGAGATCTATCTCTTTTGACATTAGAAAAAGAGGATAGTGAAGTAAGGGTCGATTTGAGGGCAAAGGAATATTTAGATCATCCAGAATGGAACGAAAGGACTCCAGTAATTTATGGAGGAGAATTTTATCTGGCAAAAGAAGTTTTTGAATATCTAACCGACTATCAGATTAGCTGGAATAATTCTCTGCAGGAAGTTGTAGTGGAAGGCGAATTTTTTGAAGATATTGAGATAGAAGATGGCCTGGAAGAGGATGAAGAAGAAAAAGTCATCTATCAGAAAGAAGAAAAAGAGATCTTAGGAGAGGAGTTGGCAGCTTTTCAGCTAAGTTCTGTTCATTACCGGGTTCAGTTAAATCTGGAAGATAGAATTTTTGGAGATTTAAATAAAGACCTAACTGGAGATTTAAATTTTTATGGCAGAACCGGCAACTGGGCCTATTATTTTAACAATGATCTTAAATACAATATTGACAGCAGTGAAATTGAATATGAACTTGATAAACTAAAATTTAAATATCAGGAAAATAATATGCTGATCATTGCCGGAGATCATGATTTCAGGCTGGAAGAGACAATGGGAAATAACGAAATGCAGGGAGTATATTTTTCACTGCCGGATAGATTGAGCTATAAATTAATTCCCTATACTAATGTAACAGTAAAAGTAAAAAGAGAAGATCAGATCTCACTTTATCTTAATGATAATTTAGTTAAAAAAAGAAATATTAAATCTGATGGAGAATATACTTTTGAAAATATTGAACTAAGAGCCAGATATTTAAATAAAATTGAAGTTGTAAAAATAACTTCAGAAGGAAAAGAAGAAAGAAATGTAAGTTATCTTGCTGGTTCAAGTGATGTTTTAAATTCAAGGGTAAAAGAAACAGAAATTTTTGCCGGCCGCTATCGAGATGACGATTATTCTGGAGAGGGCTGGGAAGGTTACTTTGGAGCACTAAGGGCCAATTATGCAGTAAACAGTAATCTTTCTGCTCATTTAGAAACAGCTGTTTATAATGAATCACTTAATCCGGATAGTGAACTGACTGGAGAGGTTATTTCTTCGATTTCAGGTTTTTCTTTTAGAATTAATCCTCGGACAGTAATTAACTTAGACTGGTTAATTGCAGGTGAGTTTGATAGTCTGGAAAGTGGAGCCGAAGCCAGTATTTTATATGGATTACTAAATGGATATATTCAGGGGATATATTTATATATTCCTCCGGAAACAGCAGAATATATGGAAAAAGATGAAGGAGAAGATAAATCAATTTCTTTTCGGCTTGATTTAAATAATAATATTAGTATCAATCCAACAGTTGGTCAGCGAAAAAGTCTTGCAGATGAGATAGATGAAAGTGACTATTATACTTTTAGAGTTATTTATAATCCTAGTTGGAGAAATTATAATGCTCTGACTCTTTATTATGAAAAAAATACAGCTGAATATCCAACTCCTTATGATCAAATTTTTACAATAGGAGATAAAATAAGAAAAGGTATTGGTCTGGAAAATAATATCTATGGTAATACTTTTAGAGTTTCCAGTGACCTTGCTTATTATGATAATAATACAACTTTTAGTGATTTTTATAGAGATAATAATTATCAGGATTATGAAGCTGAAGTAGGTTTATATAAGCGATTTGGCAACTATTTATTACTCTCGGCTAATTATGATGGTGAACAGCAGCGAGATGATCAGGGAGTAAGATACTATGATCGAGAGTATGATGGAGAAATCAGGCTGTCATTTGGCAGAAGAGCTTCATTATCTTTAGGGGCTAAAAGAAATGAAGAAGAGTCGGAAGACAGAATAGATGAGGAGAGTAATCTGCGTTTGAATTATTACTTTAATCGGGAGTTTAGTTTAACTGCTGAACTAAAAGATTATCATTCGGAGTTTTTAAGTGATTACCAATCAGTTAGTTTAACTGGCAATTACTATTATTCTGATAATCCTGGTTATATTAGATTATCAGGCGAATATATTGTTCCTGATCAGGGAGAAGCCGGTACTTCATTTAGGGCAGCTTATGATATTGTTAGAGATAATGAAAGTGAAATTAAAATTGAAGTTGGTAGAGAATATACTGATTTTGTAAACAATAATTACGAAGAATATGCTACGATTTCCTATTCTCATGCCTTTTCATTCATTGGTGGAGAAAATAAACCAACCAGATTTACTGATTTTGAGCCTCGGCCTATTGTTGCTGGTTATGCCTATCTTGATGAAAACTATAATGGAGTTATGGATCCAGGAGAAAAAAAACTGGCTGATATTCCGATGAGGTTAGGTAATATGCTGGCGGTTAGTGATCAGGAAGGTTTCTTTATCTTTAAACCATATTTTAATGATATTTATTTTCTTAACTTTGATTATCGCAATCTGGTTGCTGATTATACACCGGTTACCGAAGAGATATTAGTTAGAGTTAAAGATAATCAGAATGTTATGCAGAATTTTGGAGTCACAATTAATGGTACAATTAGCGGTAAAGTTTTTATAGATAAAAATGCAAATGGAGTTAAAGATCAGAATGATCAATATCTAATGTGGGCTGGACTGGAGGTTGCTGGATTAAATAAAAAAGACTATACAGATCAGCTGGGAGAATATTATTTTCAAAATATTCCTCTGGGATATCATCAGTTAAGGCTTTTAAAAGAATCTCTGCCCAGTGGAACAAGGCCTCTCAATGGATATACTCAGGATATCTTTATAACAGAGGATCAACTTGATCACCATAATATTGATATTCCAATAGTTTATGGAGATTAAGTTACCCCAGGGCATTATGGCCCTGTTTAGCCCCGGTTTAAAAGCCGGGGTTTGATTTTGAAGTCATTTAATAATATTTAATTTTAAAATTAAATTTAAGGCTTTAAAAAAGATTAGGAGTCTAAGACTTTAATATATTAGTAAAAACACTAAATTGCTGTAAAAACAAAAATTTTACTGGACAATTTTATTATTCTATTATATAATTCGACTATGAGTCATATTGACTGGTGGTCGAAATTTTATTTATATATTTTTTTTATCCAATTTTACTCCCCTCCCCCGGGGAGTTTTTTCTTTTTAAAAATAATTTATTTCGAAATTGTTTTAGCTGATTATTTTAGAGTAAATGAGACTATTTAATAATTATAAGAACTATTGGAGTTTTAGAAAGAGATAAACTTACCTGAAGTCTAATAATGACCAAAAATAATATAATTACTACTTGCATTATTTTTCAGAATATTTTATAATCATAAATGTAAACGTTAACGGAAACGTTAACGGAAAATAACTAAACTTATTACATAGATAAAATTATCCACTAACTTAATTCAAAAATCAGGTGATAACAAATGAAGGTTACAATTAAAGATATAGCCAGAGAAGCTGATGTGTCAGTTACCACTGTCTCCAGGGTTTTAAATAATAAACCTGATGTTGGTGATGATACCAGAGCAAAAATATTAAAAATAATAGACGAGATGAATTATAATCCCAACAGTGTGGCTCGCGGGCTGGTGATGCAGAAAACTCATACGATTGGTTTGATTATTCCTGATATCAGCAACCCTTTTTTCCCCCAGGTAGCAAGAGCTATTGAAGATAAAGCTCAAAAACTGGGTTATTCAGTTATCTTTTTTAATACTGATAATCATTTGGAGCGAGAAAAGAAAGCTGTGGAGTTATTTAAAAGTAAACAGGTAGATGGTCTAATTGTCTCTCTGTCTCTGGGAAATGAAAAAATACTTAGAGAATTAAAGGCAACAAATTATCCTGTAGTTCAGATTGATAGATCAGTACTTAGTAACTCATATCCCCTGGTCAGTATAGACAATAAAAATTCTGCCTATCAGCTGGTTGAATACATGCTTAAAAAAGGTCACCGCAAAATTGCACATATCAGTGGTGATTTAAATACCACTACTGCTCGTGAGCGACTGGAAGGTTATAAAAAGGCACTCAGAGATTACGAAATTGAAATTAATCCGAATTATATTATCGAAGGAGATTATACTCAGCATTCCGGTTTTGAGGCAATGCAGCAATTATTAAAATTAAAAGAAAGGCCTTCAGCAGTTTTTGCAGCCAATGATTTGAGTGCTGCCGGTGTTTATAAGGCTTTATTTGCTGCTGATTTGCAGATACCTGACGATATTGCAGTTGCAGGACACGATGATATTGATATTGCTTCACTTTTAAGACCGGAGTTAACCACAATGCGTCAGCCCAAATACAGTCTTGGAGAAAGAGCAGTAACAGTTCTTTTAAGGATGATAAATAATCAGCAGATAGATATTGAAGATCAGATTTTAAAAACGAATTTAATTATCAGAGAATCAGTTTAAAAACTAGAATAATTTATAAAGCTAGAATAATTCTTTAAATATAGAACAAATTAGAAAGCAGGTGAATTAATTGGCCAAAATACTTATTATTGGAAGTATGAATATGGATTTAGTGGTTGAAACTGAACGCTATCCCGAAGAAGGTGAAACTATAATTGGAGGTAAGTTTGAGCAGATTCCAGGTGGTAAAGGAGCCAATCAGGCTCTGGCAGCGGCAAAGCTGGGAGATGAAATTGAGTTTATAGGAGCCTGTGGAGATGATAGTTTTGCTCCTAAACTAAAGTCAAGCTTAAAAGCTGGTGGAGCGGTAATTGATAATATTTTTGAGATTGAAGGAGTAAGTACAGGAGTTGCAGTTATTACAGTTGATAAAAAAGGTAATAATCGTATTATTGTTTCTCCAGGAGCCAACTATCAGCTTGGACCGGATAAGATTGAAAAAATAAAAAATAAAATTATTGAAGCTGAAATTGTTCTGTTACAGCTGGAAATTCCAGTCGCTACAATTGAAAAAATTGTAGAGATTGCTTCAGAAAATAATACTAAAATCATTCTTGACCCTGCACCGGCTCAAAGATTGTCTGACCGTATTTTAGCAGAGGTAGATTATCTACTGCCTAATGAAGGTGAGCTTGATTTATTACTGGATGGGGCAGAAACAAAAAATAGATCAGAAAAAATTGAAGAATTGCTTGAGATAGGTGTTAAAAATATAATAGTTACTGAAGGAGATAAAGGTATCAATTATTACAGCAGGACTAAAAAGATACATCTTGACACACTAAAGGTCAAGTCAGTTGACACTACAGCCGCTGGCGACGTCTTTGCTGGAGCTTTTGCAGCCAGTTTAATGTCAGAAAACAGGTTGAAAGAAGCATTAGAATTTGCTGTTCAGGCTGCGGCTTATTCGGTAACCAGAAGAGGTGCCCAGAGTTCTATTCCGGATAAAAAAGAACTGAGTCAATTCCTTGCTGAAAGGAGTAAATAAAATGAAAAAAAATGGAATAATTAATAGTGAATTAGCACGAGTAGTTGCTGAAATGGGACATAAAGATAGTCTGACTATTGCTGACTGTGGTCTGCCAATTCCACAGGAAGTTGAAAGAATTGATTTGTCACTGACCAAAGGTTATCCTGAGTTTTTAAAAATATTAAGAGCTATGCTTAAAGATCTGGTTGTTGAGAAAGCAATTCTGGCTGCGGAAATTAAAGAAAAAAGCCCGAAGTTAGAAGCGGAAATATTAGAATTACTGCCCGATATAGAAATTGAGTACATTCCACATACTGAATTTAAAAAGAAAACAAATAACTCCCGAGCAGTAGTTCGCAGTGGAGAAACTATTCCTTATGCGAATATTATCTTAATATCAGGAGTTGATTTTTAAATGGCAAAACAAAAGGTTCTGGAAATGAAAAACATCACCAAGACATTTCCTGGAGTTAAAGCTCTAGATAAAGTTAATTTTTCTCTGGAAAAAGGTGAGGTCCATGCACTTTTAGGAGAAAATGGAGCCGGGAAATCGACTCTGATGAAAGTTTTAAACGGTATTCATAAGCGTGATGAAGGAGAAATAATCGTAAAGGGTGAGCCCGTTGAGTTTGAAAATACTAAAGAAGCTCAAAATGCAGGGCTGGCAATTATTCATCAGGAACTGGAGTTAATACCGTATTTAAATGTAGCAGAAAATATATTCCTGGGAAGAGAAGAAAGAAATGGAGTCTTTATTAATTACAAAAAGCTCTATCAGCAAACAGAAGAAGTCCTTGATCTGCTTGGAGTAAACATTGATCCTCGAGCCCAGATAAAAGATTTAAATATAGGTAGTCAGCAGATGGTTGAGATCGCTAAAGCAGTATCACAGGATGCTGATATACTGGTTATGGATGAGCCTACTTCTTCACTTACAAATCAAGAAATAGAAATTTTATTTGAACTAATTGAGAGACTAAAAGAACAGGAAATAGCAATAGTTTATATTTCCCACCGCTTGGAAGAAGTTTTTGAGATCTGCGATCGAGTTACTGTTTTAAGAGATGGTCAGTTTGTGGGAGAAGTTAAGACTTCAGAAACTAATGAAGATGAGTTAATTAAAATGATGGTTGGTAGAACCATTGAGGATCGCTTTCCGGAAATGAATTTTGCCCCTGCTGACGAAATTTTAAGAGTCAAAAATTTATCAGTACCTGATCAAATAGTCAATGCTTCTTTTTCCCTTAAAAAAGGAGAGATACTGGGAATTGCAGGTCTGATGGGTTCAGGAAGAACAGAACTTGCTAAAGCAATTTTTGGAGTTTTTAAAGAAAAAACTGGTGAGATTTTTTATCGGGGCAATAGATTGAAAATTAATTCTCCGGCAGACGCGATAGATAATGGAATTTATTACTTAAGTGAAGATCGGAAAGAAGAAGGACTGATCCTCGGTTTATCAGTTGCTGATAATATAAGTATTTCAGTTTTGAAAACAATTTTAAATGCAAATACATTTATAGATTCAGCAGCGGAAAAAGAACTGGCTGAAAAATATATCAAGGATTTGAATATCAAAACCCCTTCTGAAAAACAGCTGGTTAAAAACTTAAGTGGTGGAAATCAGCAGAAAGTTGTAATTTCAAAACTGCTCTCTACCAGACCTGAGGTAGTAATTTTTGATGAACCAACTCGGGGAATTGATGTTGGAGCTAAAAGAGAAATATACAATTTAATGCAGGATTTAATTGATGAAGGAGTTGCAGTGATTCTGATTTCTTCAGAACTGCCTGAGATTTTAAATTTAAGTAACAGAATTTTAGTAATGCACGAAAAAGAAATTATGGGAGAGCTGGATGCCGCTGAAGCTGATCAGGAAGCGATAATGAAGCTGGCAACCGGAAGGAGGAGTCAGTAAAGTGAATAATATTAGTGGTAGTATTAAAGACAAAAGTTTTTTAGAAATTTTAAATAAATTTAAAACAGGGATTGGACTCTTAGTTTTGGTAATAGTTTTATCTTTTATGAGTCCTTACTTTTTAACAATTCCCAATCTGTTAAATGTAGTCCGACAGGTTTCTATTATTGCAGTAATTTCATTTGGAATGACCATGGTAATATTAACAGGGGGGATTGATCTTTCAGTTGGTTCAATGCTTGCTTTTTCAGGTGCTGTTGCCGCTGGAATGATGGTTAATTCTGGCCTTAATGTATTTCTGGCTATCTTAATCGGTCTGGCAGCAGGTACAGCGCTGGGTCTGTTTAATGGACTTGCAGTTGCCAAAGCGAAATTGCCAGCGTTTATTGTGACCCTGGCGATGATGACTGTCGCCAGAGGTTTTACTTTGATCTATACAAATGGTCGGCCAATTTCAGGTTTTGACGAAACATTTAGGTTCTTTGGTGCCGGCTATTTAGGTAGAATTCCAATTCCAGTTGTAATTATGTTTATTCTTCTAATAGTAATTTACATTTTATTAAAAAAGACACCTTTTGGTCGTTATATTTATGCAATTGGTGGCAATGAAACAGCAACTAAATTGTCAGGTATTAATACAGATAAAATTAAAATTGCAGTATATGCTCTTAATGGTTTTTTAGCAGCAGTAAGTGGTATTATTTTAACATCTCGTCTTAATTCAGCTCAGCCAATGGCTGGCGAAGGTTATGAGTTAGATGCGATCGCTGCTGTTGTACTTGGGGGAACCAGTCTCTCAGGAGGTAGTGGTGGTGTAATTGGAACCATTATTGGTGCCTTAATTATTGCGGTTTTAAATAATGGTTTAAATCTCTTAAATGTATCTTCATTTTATCAGTTAGTTGCTAAAGGTGCTGTTATTCTGCTTGCTGTCTTCCTGGATCGCAAAAGTCAGCAGCAGTAATAATATAGATTAAGAAAAATACTTCAAACAGGAGGTGAATTTTTCATCAGCTTCTTTTTGACAGGATTCATTAAAAGAATTAAATTCAAGGAGGAATAAAAAAATGAGAAAACTTATTGTAATTGCTTTATCTTTAATGTTGGTGGTAGGACTTTCTGCAGGTGTTGCAGCACAGGATATTAAATTGGGTCTGGCTATTTCTACTTTAAATAATCCTTTCTTTGTTGATCTAAAAGATGGTGCAGAATCTATGGCAGCAGAAATGGGAGTAGAAATTTTAACAGTTGATGCTCAAAATGATGCTGCAAGTCAGTTGAGTAGTGTTGAGGATTTATTAATTAAGCAGATTGATGTTTTAATTGTTAATCCAGTTGATGGAAATGCTGTTGTTTCTGCAATTACAGCTGCACAGGATGCAGGTGTACCTGTAATTACAGTTGACCGTGCAGCTGAAGGTATCGATGTTACAAGTCACATTGCTTCTGATAATGTTGCTGGTGGAGAAATGGCTGGAGACTTCATTGCCAAGCAATTAGGTGAAAAAGGTAAAGTTGTAGAACTACAGGGTATTCCTGGAACCTCTGCTGCAAGAGATAGAGGTAAAGGATTTAATCAGGCTATGGATAAATATTCTGGCATGGAAGTTATCGCAAGACAGCCTGCTGGTTTTGACCGTGCAGAAGGTATGACAGTTATGGAAAATATCCTGCAGGGTAACCCAGAAATCGACGCGGTATTTGCTCATAATGATAACATGGCTTTAGGTGCAATGGAAGCTATCGCAGCAGCTGGTCGTTCTGATGAGATTATGATTGTTGGTTTTGATGCTATTGATGATGCAAGAGAAGCTGTAAAAGAAGGAAACATGGCAGCAACTGTTGCTCAAAAACCAGGTTTAATGGGAGAAATGGCAGTAGAAACAGCAGTTAAAGTTGCAAATGGAGAAGAGGTTGACGAATATACTCCAGTACCTCTAGAATTAATTACTGAGTAAAAAATAAATAAATATTAATTTAACTTTAGCTATTAACTCAATTGATATCTAAACTAAATAGCTTATAGTTAATTAAAGGCCCTTCTTCGTTTTGCTGAAGAAGGGCCTTTTAAAGTATTATATTCGATTATCTAATACCGTGCAGATTTTTAAATGATTTAACAATATTGCGCATTAAAACCTGATTGGTAACTGTCCCCACTCCTCCTGGAACAGGAGTGATGCTTTTAACTTTTTCTGCAGCAGAATTATAGTCAACATCTCCCAGTAATTTTCCCTCGACAAAATTAGTGCCAACATCAATAACAACAGAATTTTCATTTAGCATTTCACCTTTAATCATTTCAGCTCTACCCACTGCTGCTACAACAATATCTGCATTTTTTAATTCCCATTTTAAATCTCTGGTGCGGGAGTGGCACATTGTTACAGTCGCGTGTTTTTGTTGAAGTAAAATTGAAACCGGTTTGCCAACTATATTGCTTCTACCAACAACTACAGCTCGCTGTCCTTTAATGGGGATATCATAATAATCAAGAATCTCCATACAGGCTTCGGCAGTAGCTGGATTTAAAGTTTCTAATCCGACAAAAAGTTTACCCAGAGAAGCAGAAGTTATACCTTCAATATCTTTCTGAGGATTGATCATTTCCAGGCTATCTTTTAGTTCAGCTGGAAGGGGCTGTTGAACCATAATAGAAGTTATTTTGTCATCTGCATTGGCAGCTTTAAGTCGAGCTTTAAAATCTTCTGGTTGATCTATAAACTGCTGGTACTCAAATTCAATTCCTATTGCCTCACAGTTTTTTTCAATCCTGCCCGCATATGCTTTACTGGCAGCATCTTCTCCGTACTGCAGCACAATAAGATGGGGGGCAGCACCTGTTTCATTTTTTAATTTTTTTACTTCTTTAATCAGGCTTGCTTTGATTTCTGCTGCTAATTTTTTGCCACTTAACTCTTGCATTCTGTCACTTCCTTTATTTAAATTAGTAAAATTTAGTTTCAGTTAATCAAAATAATTAATTTGCAAGTTCAATAATTTCCTCTTTAAGGCGGGAACTTTCATCTTTTAATTTAAGATATTCTTTTTTGATATTGGATTTATATTCTTCATTATCAAGACTTTGGAGATTGATTTTAACATTTGCTATTGCACTTCCAACTGCTGCATCTCCTATGTATGCTGCTACTTCAAAATCACTGGCCAGCATTTTATTGCCAATTTCGCTAACTTCTAGACTGAGACGCATTAGTCTAACTGCTTTTTTTGTCATGTCCATTGAAAATTCTACAGCATCCTGACAGACTGATTTAACTTTATCCTGGTCACCAGCTTTATAGCTGTCAAGTATATCAGATAATATTTTACTATCCTGGTCAATCATTAAAAGCATTTCTTTTTTTAATTCTTCACTTTCCGTTAATATTTCTTTTGCTTCTGCTTCAACTTCCTTATATTTTTCTTTACCAATTGTCAGGTTGGCAATAAAGCTGATAACTGCAGCATTTAAAGCTCCACTTAAAGCAGCTGCACTCCCCCCACCAGGGATTGAATTTTTGGAACTAAGATCGTCTAAAAATTCTTCGATAGTTTTTTGAGCATACATGCTAAAACCCCTCTCTTTGTTAAATAAGATTTTATTAATTTTCTAAAAATTTAATCTGACTTAATTTAATTATATAAAACAAGAGAATTTTTAACAAGGTTAATTTTTATTTGTTATATTAATTTTGAGGTTCTTTGCTTATTATATTATAACCTGAATTATTCATAGCAACCACAAAATAAATTTTTCCTTTTATTTAACTCTAAAATCATCTGATTTAAGAACTTAAAAATATTTTTTTGAGTTGAATTCTTAAAAAAGATCTGTTTTTGGTATTATGGTAAAAATTACTATTAAAATCGGGTATAGATATCCCCTGTTCTTCCTTTTTGTCTTTAAAACTTTACAGGCCCTATATGTTAAGGTAGTTTAGTATTCAGGTTCAGATAAATCCCAAACCCTGTATATTATCCAGTACCTTAAAGAATAATTCTTTGTTGGGA
Source organism: Halanaerobium kushneri (assembly GCF_900156285.1). Lineage (GTDB taxonomy): Bacteria > Bacillota > Halanaerobiia > Halanaerobiales > Halanaerobiaceae > Halanaerobium > Halanaerobium kushneri. The sequence continues at coordinate 52 of NZ_FTNC01000033.1, read as the reverse complement.
CAGCCTTCTGCCAGTTTGTAATAAATATATCTGCCTGTTTTTACTATTCTGG
>NZ_FTNC01000031.1 GCF_900156285.1 Halanaerobium kushneri | reverse complement strand
AAATTACAGTTGGTAGTTTTACTGAAGGATGAACTCTTTTATCTTCAATCTGCTCTAATTTTTGAATTAAATCGTAGACCCTGTTACAATATTGATAACAACTTAATGTATGATTTTTAGTTTTCATTTTTCCCCGTCTCCTTTTTTGTGTGTTTTTCTTGTCAATTAACACTTTCAAAAAAGGGCGGGGATTTCCTTTATTAAAGCCCGAATTATCAATCATCATAAGGTTTTTAATTGGGATAATTGTATGACTAATATTTCTAATATTCTTTATTTTGGAACTACTGCTGAGAATACTGTTTGAACTGTATTCTCCTTATTTTTTAAAAATCATTTGCGGAATCTCTGGCAAAAAAAATAAAAAGGCAGGCAATTAAGGCCTGCCCATAGAATTTAATTTTATTTTTATGGTAAATAGTTCTTTGGATTTAAAGGTTCTTCATTTCTCAAAACACCAAAATGAAGATGAGGACCAGTACTTAAACCACTACTTCCTGATAAAGCAATTTGTTGGCCTTTGCTTACCATTGCACCTCTGGCCACTGTCACTCTAGAATTATGACCATAAAGAGTTTCTACTCCATTTCCATGATCAATAATTACTGTATAACCAAAACCATTCATCCAACCACTATGTACAACTTCGCCAGATGCTGCTGCTCTTACACTTGTACCTCTAGGAACTGCAATATCTAAACCATTGTGGAATAATCTTGTCTTCTTAATCGGATGAGTTCTCCAACCAAAATTAGAAGTTATCCGCCCATTTACAGGCCAGATAAAAGCATTTCTACCTAATTTAAAAGGTCCTCTTGTATAATTAGTTATTACAAGCTCATCACCAGCAAAAATTCGATCTCCATTTATATTATTATTTCTACGAATTGTATCTATATCAGTACCATACATTTTAGCTATGGTACTTAGAGCATCTCCTCGCTGAACTTTATATACTATCCGATCAGAAGAAGAATTATTTTTTTTAGTTTTTGTCTCACTTTTACTGCTGTTTGAAGCTTTAAAATCTACTATTGGAAGCACCAGTTCCTGACCTATTTTTATGAAATCTGAATTTAAATTGTTGGCATTCATAATTTCTTCAACAGGCAGATTTCTGCGAGCCGCAATTGTAGAAAGGGTATCTCCCCTGCGGACAGTGTAATAAATTTGTGCTTTTTTAGTTTCTGTATTTGTAGGTTGAGTTTTTGCTTCAGCTGTTAATATATTTTCTCTAGGTATTTTTAAGTCTTGTCCGGGTTTTATTCTAGAAGAACTCATGTTATTAAACTCCATAATTTCCTCTACAGTTACATCTCTTGACCCAGCAATTCCTGACAGAGTATCTCCATTATCTACAACATAAAGCTCATAAGATACTTTCTCAGAAATCATTTTTTTCAGTAATTCAAGGGTTCTACCACCAACAATACCATCAATCTTTAAACTATTATTTTTCTGAAAAGATTTTACTGCATCTTCGGTAGTCTTTCCAAATATACCGTCAGTCGATACATTATAACCAAGGGTTTCTAAATATTTTTGGACTTCAATCACATCTCTACCCCGATCATTTAATCTAACCTGAAAAGCAGAAGCAGCGATAGTTATTGACAAAAGAAAAACTAATAAAATTATTAGTGTAGTTAAATAATTATTTTTTTCCATTTCTCCCCTCCCTTCTTTTTTGCTCTACTATATTTAATTCAAGATAAAACTCAAATTTCCTTTTTATATTTCCCTTTTTTGTTTAAATTTATAAAATTATTCTGTCTCAGGGCTTCATAAATAATAATGGAAACAGAATTCGAAAGATTTAAAGACCTTAAATTATCCTTCATTGGAATTCTAATACATTTATCAAGATTTTTTTCTAGTAACTTTTCCGGCAAACCAGCAGTTTCTTTACCAAATAAAAAATAATCATTTTCCTGATATTCAAAATCAGCATAAGATTTTGCGGCTTTAGTAGTGGCATAAAAAAAGCGCCCATCTTTGTTTACCTCAAAAAAATTATCTAAATTGTCATAATAACTGATATCTAATTTATCCCAGTAATCAAGACCAGCTCTTTTTAAATATTTATCTGATGTTGAAAAACCAAGAGGTCTAACCAGATGCAGTTTAGAATCAGTTACCGCACAGGTGCGAGCAATATTACCAGTATTTTGTGGAATTTCAGGTTCAACAAGTACTATATTCAAAATCATCACCTAATTAATTTTTTAATTATTATGTTGAGTAAAAGTTATTTCTTCTATAAAACTCATATTGTTATTACTAACTATTAATTACTAACTATTAGATATTAATAATCAACCCATCATAGGCTGCACTAATATTTTCAGGCAAATAATCATTTAACTTTTTATGATCCAGTCTGTGGGAGATATGAGTTAAATAACCATGTTTTAAATTCAATTTGTCAATTAACTCTACCGCCTGATCAACAGACATATGAGTTGGATGTTTTTCAAATCTCAACGCATCAACAGCAGCATATTCAATACCTTCCAGCAGTTTTAAGGAGCTGTCCGGAATCTTACTGCAGTCAGTTAAATAAGCAAAATTATTAATTCTGTAAGCAAGAATTTTATTATCACCATGATAAATCGGAACAGCTTTAACATTTAAATCCATAAACTTTATTTCTCCCTCTATCTTTTTTAAAATAACCTGGGGTACCCCTCCACCAGGGTTTTCATCTGAAAAAATATAAGGGAAAATCCTTTTAATATGATTTAAGGTTTTATGGTCACCATAAACAGGCATTTCTTTACCCTGAAACCAGTTTAAAGCTCTGATATCATCAAAGCCCATAATATGATCGGCATGAGCATGGGTCATTAAAACTGAATCAACATTTTTGATATTATTATTAATCAACTCCAGCCTCATTTCCGGTGGTGTATCTATTAACAAATTATATTCTTCACTTTTTATATGAACCGAAGTACGCATTCTTTTATTTTTCGGATTATCAGACTGACAGACCTCACAATCACAGGCAATTACAGGTACCCCGTGGGAGGTTCCTGTTCCTAAAAATGTTATCTGCAAAAAAACAACCCCTCTCATAAAAATTTTAACTTAAGAGAGGGGTATTTGTCAAACTATTGACTAATTTATTTGTTTAAGTAATCCCTTATTTCTCAGGAAATTCGCTAGTTTCTTATAAATCAAAACTGTAACAATAGAATTAATAATAGCTTTAGTTAAATTAAATGGTAAAATACCGGGTAACATCATTTTTAAAACCTGTTCTCTGGGAATTCCGTAAAATATTGGATTGAAAATTAAATTGGCAGCTGCCATCACAACTGTCATTGCTATAGAACCAATTACAAGCCCTTTAATTGCTCCTCTTTTATTATGATGTTTCTGATAAAAATATCCGGCTGTCCCTGCAAAAATTCCTGTAGCTAAAAAATGCATAAAAGCACCAAACGGACCTCCTAGACCAGTAAATACAGCCATCAAAATTGATAAGATAAAGGTTGCTCCCAGCGCTGCAGCTGGCCCAAACATAAATGAAATGATTAAAATAGGTATGTCACCTGGTTCATAAATCAAAAATGGTAAAAACATTGGAAAACGAACCAAAAGCATTAAAACTAAAGAAAAAGCTGATAAAACTGCAATCGTTGTAATTCTTTTTGTATCCATTTTTTCTCTCCTTTTTTTAATTTTTTATCTTCATATCTTTACTCAAAAAAAAATTAGCCCTTTAAACAAACAGGGCTAATTAATTATTTAATCTTCTTTATTCCGGACTTTACCGTCGGTACTGGAATTTCACCAGTTCAGCTAAAGCTCGTGGACTATACCACCGGTTTGGAATTGCTATTACGCTCACCAGACCCTGAAGATAATATTTTTTTGTCAGTATTATTATAAACAATATTTGTTTAAAAAGCAAATAATTGTCCCGGAAAGTTTATTATTAGCACTATTATAACATTCTTCAATCAACTTGCTTAATTTCTACTCCCGGGTAAAAATGCTTAATAATCTCTCTATAATCCCAGCCTGCAGCTCCCATTCCAGCCGAAGCTGACTGATCAAGACCCAGATTATGACCCCAGCCTGACCCATAAACATAAAGTTCTTTTAAATAACCGTTCTGATCATAATGACTGTCAAAATAAAAGCGACTGCTTTTTAAACCTCCAAGAACTCTCCTGATTTGAGATACACTATAATTTTTGCTTTCCTGATCACTATAAATACTTAGTGAAGTAATAGTGCCTCCCTGTGCTCTCTGATTAACTTCAATCTTTTTAATTTTATTAAGTTCACTTCTATATTCAATAACTTCTGCTGGTATTCTTAGCTGCCAGCGATAATTACTACTGCCATAATCTTTAGAATAAGATTCAGGTGTGTAAAAAAGCCACTGCTGCAGTTTTACTGGTGCCAGAGGGAAATTATAGTCATTACTCTTCATCTGATTTGCCCCTCTTAAATAGGGTAAATCTGCAGACCAGATCTGATCACTTCGTTCTGTAAAACCACCACTGTTACTACTGAAAACAGCTTCTATAACCCGGCCTTCAAAGACAGCACTTTCGCCTTCAGTGGACAGAACAGCCTCTGTAGTCCGCTGGTTTTCACTCATAATTCCTTTATAGGCTGCACAGTGAACACTGGAACAGAGATCATAACCATCACTTCGATGACGCCCAAGATTACTCAGCGTATAGCTTCGAGCAGCAACAGCCTGAGCCTTTAATGATTCAATTGGCCAGCTGGCATAAATTTCTGAGGGAACAACAGAAATTAAATATGGTGTTAATTCAATTTGATTAATTAAAGTAAATTCTGTTCCTTTGCCACTAATAATCATATTACCCCTATACTGTCTGTTACCACTTCCCTGCCAAAAATAACCCTGACCATAACTTATATTATAAACATAAAAAGATGAATTCTCCTGGCTGCTGTAAATCTGATATTCAAGCTTGGAACTACCCAGCTTTACTCTATTCTCTTCAGTCCTGATAAATAATGATCCGGCATCGATTTCAAGTAAATAGTTCTTTTTTGCCTGACCTCTATAAATAATTTTACCATCATAAACAACAGAAAATGGAGCTGAGTATTGAAAAAGAAGATGTTTATTATTTTCCTGAAGTCCAATTCTCAACAACTGTGTTTTTTTCTGATTATTAATTTCTTCCACTTCTCGCCAGGAAGCCTCTAAAGCAAAAGGATTAATCTCTTCTGGTTTATCTTTTTTATCTTCATCTGGCTTTAACTGAGGATATTTATTCTGATACTGATTTATTTTTTGATAGGCAAGATCTCTAAACCAACCATAAGAAAGAGTTCTCTGCCAGTAATTATATGCTTCAATTTCTTCTCCAGCAAGTTCAAGCATTTCAGCCATATTTTTAAATAAATAAGTCTGACTCCTGTTGGCCTGATAGGCTGCCTGATAATTTTCAAAGGCCTGCTTAAAATTATTCTGATATCTATTCAGCTCTGCACTGAGTAGATATATTTCTGACTGATTTATTTTAAGATTTGTGATTTTCATTAAATATTCTTCTGCTTTTTCAATTTTTTTTAAATCTAAATTGTTTTTTATTAAATAATAATATTTTTGAAAAAGCAAAGACTTCTGATCTATGTCCAGGTTAATTTTATTTTCCAGTATAAAAATTGATGCCAGATTATTATTTATTTCGTAAAAATTAACCGCCAGATCCAAATAGTCCTGACTTTGATTACTTAAAATAGCCAGCTGAAGCAGAGTTCTATTTTCTGCTTGAAGTTTATTCTGATCATTGTAAATAACAGCTAAATTTCTTCTGCTTTCCAGATTAAAAGGATCAAGTTCGATAATCTCCAGGTAATGATTTTCAGCAGACTGGTAATTCCCCTCATAATAAGCTTCCTTTGCTAATTTAAGTAATTCACTAATATTTCTATCTCTGCTATCCTGAGCCATAGTTAAAGATACCTTATCTTTCTCCTGATAAAAATGATCAACTACTGGAATAAATATTCCCAATAATAGAGCAGAGATTATTATTAACCTAAAAACTTTTTTCATTAAATACAACTCCTAGTTTAAAGAAGATCACTTGCAATTTCAGCAAGTTCTGATCTTTCCCCTTCTTTTAACATAACATGACCGGCAATTTTTTGATCATGAAACTTATGAGCCAGATAATTTAAACCATTTTTATGAAAATTTAAATATGGATTATCAATCTGAAATGGGTCACCTGTAAAAATTAGTTTGGATCCCTCTCCGGCTCTGGTTACAATAGTTTTAACTTCATGCAGTGATAAATTTTGAGCCTCATCAATTACTATAAACTGGTCAGGTACTGATCGACCTCTAATGTAAGTTAGCGCCTCAATTTGAATTAAATCTTTGTCCAATAATTTCTGATAAGCAAATCGAGCATCCTTATTACGGTGAACTATAAAATCTAAATTATCAAAAATAGGCTGCATCCAGGGCCCCATTTTTTCCTCAACATCCCCCGGCAAAAACCCAAGTTCCTTACCCATCGGCTGAATCGGTCTGGCTACCAACAATTTAGAAAAAGCCTGTTCGTCCACAACTTTTGAAAGTCCGGTTGCTATAGCCAATAATGTTTTTCCAGTACCAGCCTTACCTGACAGAGTCACCAGCTTAATTTGATCATCAAGCAGCAGTTCAAAAGCCAGCTGCTGTTCTCTATTTCTGGCTCTTATTTTTGCAGGCTGACTCTTATTATAGCGAAGAGTAACCAAATTTTCACCATCAAATCTGGCAAGAGCAGTGTTTTTATTCCTATCATCAGCTGTTAGCTGCACAAATTCATTTGGATAAAGCGAATCATTAAGCTGATTTAATTCGGATGGAGAAATTTTTTCCTCCTGAAAAAACTTATCAATCAAAGAGGAACTGCAGTTAATTTCTTTAAATCCAGAATAGATTTCTTCTTCTTTCAGTTTGGTAGAACTATGCTCCTCTGCTTTTACCCCATAAGCATCACAGATTAAACGCAAATTAATATCATCAGAAACCATTACTACCTTTTTTTCTGAATTTTCCTCTTGCAGATGGATAGCTGTCGAAATAATTCTATTGTCCATTTTGCTGGAACTTAAACCTTCTGGCAGTTCAAGGCCCCCGTTAATTACTATTTTAACAGTTCCTCCAGAATCCAGCTCTACACCATCATGTAAGTTGCCTCTGCTTCTCAATTCCTCCAAAATTCTTGAACTTTCACGTGCATTGAAACCTAAATCTGAACTTTTAGTCTTTAAATTATCAATTTCCTCTAAAACAGCCAGTGGTATAATAACATCATTATCCTCAAAACTATAAATAGCACGAGGGTCATTTAAAAGTACATTTGTGTCCAGAACAAATATTTTTTTCATTTTTGTTTCCCCCTCCAGTTTCTATTTTTTTACTGAGCTACTGATTTTAATTTTAAAATCTGTTACCAGGGTGTTAAATTATTATCCTGTTCATATTTACTAGTCTTTTTAGCATTTTATCATCTCCCTTTAATTTAAGTTTAAGATGAAACTAATTATTATAATAAGAACAGATTCCAGAAGCAAAACAGTTTTCACAGTCCGGATTTTGAGCTTTACAAACAGCACGACCGTGATCAATTAACCAGTGATGAAAATCAATCCAGTATTTTTTAGGAATTAAATCTGTTAATTCTTCTTCTGTACGTTTAACATTTTCCCCACTGCTTAAACCAAGCCGGGCAGAAACTCTAAAAACATGTGTATCAACGGGAAACGCAGCTTTAAAAAAGGCATTTGCCAGAACTACATTCGCTGTTTTACGTCCAACCCCACTTAATTGCATGAGTTCTTTTCGCGTTTTGGGAACTTCTCCTTCGAAATCATTAAGTAAAATTTTACAGGTTTTTAAAATATATTTCGCCTTATTTCTAAAAAGTCCAATACTGTTTATTTTATTTTCTAATTCCTTCTGACTTAGCTGCAGCATAGATCCAGGTGTATTGTATTTTTCAAAAAGATCTTCAGTAACTTTATTGACCTGAATATCTGTTGTCTGAGCTGATAGAATCGTTGCAATTAGAAGTTCAAATGGAGTGCTAAAATTTAAAGCTGTACCTGGTTCCGGATAGTGCTTTGAGAATAACTCAATCAGCTTTTCTACTTTTTCTTCTTTATTTAATTTTTCAGTCAATTTATTACCTCCTACAATAATATTGCTTAATACTATTTTACTTCATTCAGTCTAAAAAATAAAGTTAAATTAAGAAATATTACTAATAAAAACTACTATCTGGACATTATTTTAAAAAAATGATAGTATAATTAAAGATAGAATATAATAATTTGAGGTGTTATAAAAATGAAATATAATTTTGGCATAGATATCGATGGAGTTCTGACTGATGAAGGACCCGATCATAACAGCATCTGGCAGCAAAAAATGAATGAATTTTTTGATCGGGAAATCACTTTAAAGGAATATACCTATGATCTTCGCGAAGCTTTTGCAATCAATGATCAGGAATTAAATGAATTTATTCAGGAAAAAATTGAAGAGATTTATATTAACGTAAAAGCTGTCGCCAGAGCAAGAGAAATACTTAAAGAGCTTTATGACAAAGGACATCGGCTAATTTTAATAACAGCCAGAAGTGAGGAACACCGTTCTATAACAGAAAGCTGGTTAAAAGAAAACAATATCCCTTATCACGAACTACACCATGAGGACCAAAAAGCACCTCTGGCTGTAGAAAAAGATATCTCTCTATTTATAGATGACAAAAAAGAAAATGCTCTGGAAATTGCAGCCAGAAATATCCCGGTAATTCTAGTCAGTAAATATCATAATCATGATTTTGAAGGTAATGAACAGATAACAAAGGTTAAAGACTGGGATGAAATAAAAGCTAATCTTGATTTATTCTTCTCTAAAAACACTCATACCGGTAAACTCTCTTAAAATCGAAGTAAAAGGAACCTCATTATCAGGTATAGCTTTAAAATTACTCAAAATTTCGAGCAGCCGCTGTGCCTGGTAATAGTTTTTGTTTGTTTTATCAATCTGTTTTAAGAGTGGCTCAACATAATTTTTAAGTACTGAAAGTTCATAAATTAGAGCTGAGTTAAACATTACATCAGCATTTTCCTGAAAAGGAAAGATATTTTTTTCTTCTCCCCGACGCACGCTCTTCCATAAATTTAGCGTTTCAGAAGCCGCCAGGCCGCGATACTGATTATCTCTAACAATTCTGCGAATTAGCCGGGTATCAGTTGTTGGAATTCTGTTGTGACAGTCAATATTAAGCTGAGTTAAGGCACTAATATATATTTTGAATTTCAAATCCTGAGGTATAACCTCTGTCATCTTATCATTTAAACCATGAATTCCTTCAATTAATATTGGCTGATCATCACCAAGCTTGAGAAATTTACCACTCTTTTCCCGAATACCTTTTTCAAAATTAAACCTGGGAAGTTCAACTGTTTCTCCCTGAATTAATTTTAAAAGATGCTCATTAAAAAGATCTAAATTTATTGCCTTTATTGATTCAAAATCAGGCTCCCCATTATTATCAAGAGGAGTATTTTCACGATCTACAAAATAATCATCAACTGAAATCTGAACCGGTCTTAAACCGTTAATCTTAAGCTGAGTTGACAGCCGATGAGTAAATGTAGTTTTACCCGAAGAAGTAGGACCGGCAATTAAAATAATTTTATTTCTTGGCATACCACTTTTTATTCTATCTGCAATTTCAGCTATTTTCTTCTCATGCAGGGCTTCTGCTATTCTAATTAACTCATTGTATTCCTTGTTTTCAATCAAACGATTCAATTCTACCACATTATTAACTCCAAGAATCTTCCCCAAACGCTCATATTCTAAAAAAATATTTGCCAGTTTTGGCTGTTCAATAAATTTAGGTACTTTTTTGCTACTGAAAAATTTAGGGAACAATAAAACAAATCCAGGTATTCTTAAATGAAGATCAAATTCTTTCAGATAGGAAGTAGATGGTACCATATTATAATAAAAATAATCATAGTAGCCATCAAGTTCATAGAGAGTATAATAATCTTTATCCTGCTGTTCTATCAGCTCACTTCTAAAAGAACAATTTTCATTTTTAATGATTTCCAGAACTTCCGATTTTTTTAATCTGTGTTTCTGAATTTTATAATCAGCTGCAATAATTTCCTGCATTTTATTTTTTATTTTATTTAGATCATTTTTACTCAAACTACTTTTATTTTCAAGCTCACAGTAAATACCATTGCTAATAGAAATTTCAATTTTCAAAATAGAATCCGGAAAGAGCTCATAAACTGCTCTGGCCAGAACAAGATAAAGGCTTCTTCTATAAATTCTGTTGCCTAACTCCGAATGAATTTTAACAGTTTTAATTTCTAGATCTCGATCCAGTTCTTCATTAAGATCATAAACTTCATTTTCTATAATTACAGCCATTACATCTCTTTGATCTTTAATTTTACTTTCTGCTATTATTTCTTTAATTGAGCTTTTTTCAATTATTTTTAAATTTTCTCCGTCTAAATTAATATTCATTCTATTCTCCTTTCTGCTCCAAAAGCTTTAACATCTCTTTTTTATATCTGCTGTTCTTTTCATTTTTTATTGCCTGCTCTACAGGTTTTTTTGCCCTCTGATAATTGAGCTCAAGCAGAGCCAATACAGAGTAATAGCGAATTATAGGCGAATTATCTTTTAATTTTCTTTTAACTGCTTCAAAATATCTTTCTTCACCTAAATTATAAACAGCAATAAGTGCATTTCTCTGTAAAATTCTACTTCCCCGCCACATAATAGCAGTATTTTTAAGTTCAGAAGGAGGAACTTTTCTATCCAGTTCTAAGAAGTATTCTAAATTTTTATTAAAAAAATTCAATTCCGGCTCTGAATTTTCTGTTTTATTAATATTATAAGGACACTTATTTTGACAGGCATCACATCCCCAGACATGGGTGCCTATCTTGTTGATTTCAGCTGCAGATAAAACCCCTTTTTTTTGTGTTAAATATGAAATACAAACTTCACCATCCAACAAATATTCATCTTTTAGAGCTTTACCCTCACAGTTTTTAATACAAATCTGGCATTCTCCACAGTCAAGATTAAGTGGTTGATCTTTTTTGATTTCCAGATCTGTAAATAACTCTCCTAAAAAAAGATAAGAACCAAATTTAGGATTGATCAGCATTGAATTTTTACCAATAAAACCAATTCCAGCTCTTTTGGCCAGTGCTCTCTCTAGAAATGGGGCTGTATCAACAAATATTTTATAATCAAACTTCTTTTTTAACTTATTCTGCAGTACAGAAGCCATTTTTTCGAGTTTTTCCTGCAGAAAATTGTGATAATCTTTTACCGTAACATAATTAGATAAAAAGGAACTACTAGCTCCATTATTATAACTCATCGCTATCACAATGATTGACTGTAAGTTTTTAAACTGTAATGATGGTTTTGTCAGCAGATCAAGTTGCTGACTGGCAAAAGGCTGAGGCCAGTATTTAGTCTGGATTCTTTTTTTTAATTTTTTCCTTTCATCATTAAGATCACTACCATCAGTAATACCACAGAGATCAATGTTTAATTCCGCAGCTGTTTCTTTTACTAAATTATTAATCCGCATTTGTTTTCAATTCCCTTTCTTTTCTTAAGAGATATAAAAAGTACACAGTGCCAGCAGCTGCAGAAATCAGAGCCCAGAAAAAATACATTCTTTCTCCTCCGGTAACCTGATATATTTTGCCACCAACCAGACTGCCTGAAATAGCACTTACCCCCATAAAAACAGCTGCATAAATATTCTGTCCAGTAGCTCTAAATTTTTCACCACTAATTTGATCAACATAATCTACTCCAACCGCAAAAAAGAGGCCAAAAGTTATACTATGTAAAAGCTGAGATAATAAAATCATCAAATTATAAGGAAAAAACGAAAGCAAAAGCCAGCGAACAATAAACCCTGCACTAATCACTGCAATAATTTTACTAAATTTATTGTTTTTAATTATTTTATCAGAAAAGAAAAAAGCAAGAATCTCACTGGCAGAGGAAAATGTAAGGGCAATTCCCAGTAAAAATTCTCCCCCTCCATGATCAACAATGTAAAGCGGAAAATAGCTATAATTGGCATTCATTGCTGTCTGGAGAATAAATACAAAAAACAAAAAATAGAGAAGCCTTTTTTTCTTAAATATTTTTTTGAAATCCCCCGGATTTAATACTTCAATCTCTCTTTTACTTTTTGGTAAAAAAATGAGTAAAAATATAGAAAGAACTAAAACAGCTGCATAAACATAAAACAAATTAACTGAAGAAGTACTTTCCAAAAAATACCCCAGTAGAGACACAGAAAGCATGTAACCTGCAGAACCCCACAATCTAAATTTACCATAGTTGCTTGAATCATCCCCTAGATAATCTAAAAGCAGACTGTCAGATAGAGGGATAATAGGATTTTGAAAAAGAGTATAAAAAAACATCAACAACATCAAATATTTAAACGTTTCAGTTTGAGGAAACAATAAAACCGTTGTCATGGTTCCGATCATAGTTATAAACAGAACTTTTTTATTTTCATGAAAATAATCAGTTAAAAATCCCCAGAAAGGCATCAATAAAAGAGCAAATATCCTGGGGATTGCATTAACAAGACCTATCTGAAATGAATCAAGTCCTGTGTCCTGAAAATAAATATTAAAATATCCAAATGCAGCCATAGTGATATAAAATATAAAGTTATAAAGCTTAAAAGTCAAACAAATCAGTCCTCATTCAAAATAATCGATTCAACCATTAAATCCTTATTAAATATCTTATCTGAATAGGCTATTAATTCTTCCAGATCGATATTTTCAATTATTGCAGCCAGCTCAAAAATGTCAATTCCCAGCCTTCTATAATTTATAAATTCAGCTGCCAGATGGTTAAAATTATTAAACAATCTAATAAAACTTCCCTGATATTTTCTTTTGATTCTCTGAAAATTTTCAGAGATTTCATCATGATCAATATCCACAAGTTTTTCTTTTATTTTTCTGCGCATCTGATCAGGCTTATTACTCTCTCCATGCAGATGCACATAAGCATAATCAGGTTTTTTATGATAGGTACAGGAAAAACTATTATCGATTATTCCCTGATCATAAAGCTGATTATAATTTTTACTGCTGCGACCAAAAACTATATCCAGGAGCAGGTTAACAATATATTCTTTTTTTATTATCTGAGTTGGCTCTTCATTTTTCACTGGATCTTTAAAAGCAATTTGTACCATTGGTCTTGATATATTCATCTTTTCTTTGACAAGTTTTTTAGCTACTTTTTCTGGTTCCTCTTTAATAATTCGAACTGGGTTTTTAAAATGAGGAAAATGCTTTCGAGCCTGATTACCTCTAATTAGATTTATAATCCGCTGTGGATCAAGATCACCAATTAATATCAAATCCATATTAGATGGAAGATAAAAATTATAATAACAGATATATAAGTCTTCAGGTGTAATTGACATTACACTCTCTTCTGTCCCTGCGATATCATTTTTTACTGGATGTTCTGAATACAGAGCAGAAAGCAAATTAAAATAAGACTTCCAATAAGGATTGTCCTGATACATTTTAATTTCCTGAACTATAATTCCTTTTTCCTTTTTTACATTTTCATCACTAAAATAAGGTTCCTGTACAAATTCAATTAAATTAATTAGTGAATCCTCAAAGTTACTACTGCTGGAAAAAAGATAATTGGTGCTGTCAAAATTTGTATACGCATTTGCAGATGCACCAAGATCAGCAAATTTATCAAATATACTTTCTTCCTTATCTTCAAAAAGCTGATGCTCCAAAAAATGTGCAATCCCAAGCGGCATGTTTCTTCTCCGTCCATTTTTAACATCTATAAAATCTATATCATTTGAGCCAAAATCTACTGAAAGCATTGCATACTGTTTTACATAATCCTTTTTGGGGAAAATATAAATATTTAAACCATTATCCAATTTTGCTTTAACCAGAGTCTCATCCATATTTTTGTTATATATACTCTCCAAATTAATCAATCCTCACTTTTTAATAAATAAATAGTATCCATTTTCAATTTTTTTGCCACAGAAATTATATCTTCTCTACTTACAGCCTCAACTCCGTTAATCGTTTGATTAATAGATTCTTTCTTATTATTTACCAGACTTAAAAGGAAGTGAGCAGAAAGAGACTTATTGCTGTCTAGATCCTGTTTCAGATGGTTAATAATACTTTTTTTAGACCGCATAAATTCTTCTTCACTAAAATCACCTGCTGCTACTGCTGCAATTTCCTGTTTGACAAGCTCAATTACTTTTTCATGATTTTCCGCATTAATACCACTATTAATTAACAGTAAACCTTTAGTCGTTTCAATAGAGGAGCTAACATAATAAGCAAGACTTCTCTTTTCTCTGATTTCCTGAAACAACCTGGAATGAGTTGAGCCTCCAATCAAACTGTTAAATACAAGTAATGAATAATAATCTGGTTGTTTACGTGTTATGCCAGTCCTAAAGCCTATAGACAGTCTGGCCTGATTAACCTTTAACAACTGTTCATAAAAGTCGATCTCCTTATCCTGGTAAACAACTTCAGTATTTTCATCAAAAATATCAGCACCGGCCTTTAACTCTGTATTGGCAAAAATATTGTCAACAAAACTGCTTTTAAAATTTCCGACTAAAAACAAAGATCTTTTAGCCTGATTGATTATTTTTTGATAATGGTTAAAAAGTTCCTGATTACTTATCTGATCCAGAACTGATACTGATCCCATTTTATAAATACCATATTTTTCGTTTTTACACATTCGAGATAAACAATTTTCAACCGCAAAACTATATTTATCGTTAATTAGAGATAAGATATCCTGTTTTAAAATTTCTTTTTCCTGTTTAAAATATTTTTCTTTAAACTTACTTTTTTCAA
This sequence comes from Halanaerobium kushneri, assembly GCF_900156285.1. Taxonomy (GTDB): domain Bacteria; phylum Bacillota; class Halanaerobiia; order Halanaerobiales; family Halanaerobiaceae; genus Halanaerobium; species Halanaerobium kushneri. Next base: position 13,567 of record NZ_FTNC01000031.1, on the reverse strand, counting down.
TTAGAGGATTAAATATTATATCATTTAATAAATTAAATGCATCTACAGTCAGATTGCTTTTGTGAGTAAGAAATTTCTCGTTGACCATTTCCAGAGAAAAGCGCAGAATCTGATTTTCACCTCTTTTTAAAATATTAGAACTCATATTTGAACCATATAGATTTTCTAACTCAGTTTTAATTAACTGATTATCGTTATAATTTTTTGAACCTCGCTCCAGCACTGATGGAATCAGAGCATTCATTGCTGCCTCTTTTTCGTTCTCAAGAGGCAGCATGAAATATATCTGAATCAAATTTGTTTTAAATTTATCTGTGGCCAGATGATGTAAATTAAATCTATTCTGGTAATTTTTAAACTCTAAATCATTCATATTTATTTACTCTCCTGTTCTGGATAATTGATTAAGTACTTCTCCTAAGTTAGTTATAATTTCTCCGTATTGGGCAAAATCCCCATTCTGTAAAGCCTGCTGTGCCTGCTGATATAAATCATTAGCTCTTTTAATCAATTCAGCGCTGGTTGCTGACATTAAATCAGCACTGTCCTGAGCAGTATCTGACACCTGCGGCTGGGTACCCTGCTGTGAAACCTCAGTATCAGTTTTGATATCAGCACCTGTTTTATCTTCTAAATCTCTAACATCTTCCTGCGGAACTGCCATTCCTTCTCCTTCTTTCAGTAAGGCTTTTAAAGCTTCCTCTAAATTTTCTCTCATTATTATCTGATTTTTATAAGAGACTATTACCCGACGCAGTTCTGGAATACCTCCACTTTCTGCCTGAAGGAAAATAGGCTCTATATAAAGCACACTATTATTAATTGGTATTACAAGCAGATTGCCTCTAATTACTTCTGAACCTCGCTGACTCCAGAGGGTTAATAATTGTGATATTTCAGATTCCTGATCAATTCTGGATTCAATCTGATTTGGACCATAAACCAGCTGATCTTTAGGGAATCTGTAGGCAAATAATTCACCATAATGTTCAGCATCATTTCGGGCGGCCATCCAGGCAATCATGTTATTTCTATTGGAAGGTGTAAAGGGAGTCATCAATATAAACTCTGCTTCTTCCTCATCTGGCAGCTGATTCATAATATAATAAGGCTCAACAGGAATAGTTGATCCCTGATAATTTTCATTAGGAATAGACCAGACATCCTCACGATTATAATAAACAACTGGATCCTGCATATGATAGGTACTGTAAATCTGAGTCTGAATCTTGAATAAATCCTGAGGATAACGCAAATGTTTCCTCAATGAATCAGGCATCTGATCCACAGATTCAAATAAATCATCAAAAATCTTACTGTAAGTTACAGCAATCGGATCACTATCATCTATTACATAATAATCTAGAGTACCATTGTAAGCATCAACAACAACTTTAATCGAATTTCGAACATAATTATCCCCACTGTTATTAAAAGGCTGAGAATAAGGATAAAGATTGGTTGTTGTATAAGCATCATAAATCCAGAACAACCTTCCCTCAGCATTTACTATATAAGGGTCACTGTCATATCGTAAAAATGGAGCAGCTTTTCTTACCCGCTGATGAATATTTCGATTATACATAACCTGGCTTTGATTATTTATATCATCAGAAAGTAGTATTTTAGTTGTCCCAAAACGTAGAGCATACATCGTTTTGCGAAGAATATTATTTATCTCTACCCCACCGGTCCCTTCATACTGAGTATAGACATTTTCAGAGCCCATTGGGTAGTGAAATTCCGTTTCATCTGTATTTACAATTACATAATTATTTGTTTTTTCACCATAATATATTGAGCTGTTTTCTAAATTTAAATTTTCATTATTAACCACAGGTGGAATGTCCTGAACTAAAAACTCGGGCTGACCATTATCTCTTACCTTTCCAGCCGGGCTCATTGTAACTCCAAGCCCATGTGTATATTTCAAGGTTCTATTAACCCAGGTCTGAGCCTGAGCTGCCAGTGCATTCTGATCTAGTTCTCTGGCACCAAGCATTACCTGTGTATAATCGTTGCCAAGCTGATAACGATCTATATCAATATCTTCAAAAGAATAATACTGTCTCAAAGCCTGCAGTTGATTATAGGTAGACTGGAGAGGGCGATAATCCCAGAGTCTGACATTATCAACAACTGTCTCATATTCCATAAGATCATCATAGCTTAAATCATCCTGAGAAAGCTCAAAATCTTTATTTTCAACATGATCAAGATTATAGGCTTTCAGGGTCATATTAATATTATTTTCTATATAATTTTTTTCTAGATTAATCTCATTTGGCTCTACTCTGTACTGCTGCATAAAAGCAGGATAAACCCCTGTAAAAACAATGGATAAAACAATCCAGGCACCAATCCCCCAGATAAGAGGTTTATAGTTGTTTTTAAATAAACTGTATAATACAGCCAGTGCAACAAATAAAACCACAAAAAACAGAACTCTATAACCCAGCAAACTGGCATGGACATCAGTATAACCGGCCCCAAAAACGACCCCACTGGGAGAAAATAATATATCATACATTTTTAATCTATAATCCCAGGCTTTAAATAGTAAGAACATAAAGACCAGAACCGACATATGCTTTTTTGCTCGACTGCTTAACTTGGCCGAGACTTCACTAAAGGAATGAATCCCTGTAAAGATAATATAAATTGCACCAACTAAAATTAAAGAAATAACAATAACTACCATTCCCATTTCTCTTAAAAATGAATAGAAAGGTAGGGTAAAAACATAAAAAGAAATATCGTTATTAAAAATCGGATCAACAGAATTAAAAGCTGTTTTATTTAAATATTTCAAAACCATCTTCCAGCTTTCACTAGAGATAGAAGAAAATAAAAATCCAAGCACAATACTGGAAATTAAATAAATAATATTTAATCTTTTTTTATTTAACCAGTCAAATATCTGATTTCTTTCTTCTCCAAATAAATTTTCAACTTTTGAGTCTTTTTCGACATTAATAAATTTATTGATCGGTTTTTTGGTAAAATGCAGGTTTAGATAAATAACAGCTGCAAAAATAACACCAATCAGCAGTCTTAAAATAAAATTGGAAAGAAACATAATTGTAAATGTTTTTTCAAAATTTAATTCTTTAAACCAGAGCCAGTCAGTATAGATATTTGCTCCTGTTGAAATGAAAATAATCAACAAAATAGCAGCTATCGCAAAAATAGAGAGAAAAAACTTAATTGTTTTACTCATAATTTTCTCCTTTCAAATTCTCAAATTTTATCATTTAATCTATCTTAATTTTTGAGCAATTTTTAATGCCCGCTTTTCTGCTTCATAATAAATTTTTTCCGTATCAAGTGTTTTTAACTCCTTATTTTCCATCAAGACTTTCCCGGCAACAATAACTGTATCAACACTTCCACTATCAGCAGCATAAAATAAATTTGACAAATTGTTATGATGAGGATAGAAAAAAGTAGAATTATTTATATCTATTAATTGAAGATCCGCCTGATACCCCTCTTTAATCAACCCAACATTAGATAAAGCAAGAGCTTTAGCCCCATTAATCGTTATAATTTCCAAAATACTTTTAGTAGAAATTGCTGTAGGATCACTATACTTAATTTTCTGCAGATAGGAAGCCATCTTAGCTTCTTTAAGCATATCCAGAGAATTATTACTGGAAACACCATCAGTACCAAGACTGACATTTACACCCTTATCCAGATATTTTTTAACAGGGGCAATTCCATTTGCAAGTTTGGCATTACTCATTGGGTTGTGAGCAATTTGAATATTATTATCACTTATAATTTCCAGATCTCCTGACTCTAAATGAACACAATGAGCAGCCAGGACATGATTAGCAAAAAAATCAAATTCAGCTAAATATTTAACTGGAGAGAGTTGATGTTTTTCTAAAAAATCAAAAATTTCCTTTTTGCTTTCTGATAAATGAATGTGAATCGGCAGACTATTTTCCCGAGCCAGATCCCTAATTTGTTCCAAATATTCTCTTCCACAGGTATAGGGAGCATGAGGTGCCAGCATTGTTGTAATCCGGCCATCAGCTGCTCCAGAATAGTCAAGCGCAAATTTCAAAGCTTTATTTAAGCCTTCCTGACCATCATTAGCTTCAATCAGCCCTTCAGCCAAAACTGCCCTAATCCCACTTTTCCCAACAATATCAGCCACTCTATCCATTGCAAAATACATATCAGAAAAAGTAGTTGTACCGGTTTTAATCATTTCCATTAAAGCAAGTGCTGTTCCCCAATAAATGTCATCTGCATCCATCTCTGCTTCAAAAGGCCAGATCTTATTTTGTAACCATCTGTCCAGAGGCATATCATCTGCATACCCTCTCATTAATGTCATCGCAGCGTGACTGTGAGTATTAATATATCCAGGAAGTACTATTTTCTTATCAGCATCAATTAAATAATCATATTCTTTAATCTGATTTATTTTTGACATTTTACCAATTTTTTTTATAATTTGATCTTCTATTAAAATAAACTGGTTTTTTCTTAACTCTACAAAAGGGCTGTAGATTTCCGCAATATTTTTTATTAAAATTTTCAAAATGTACATCCTCTCCAGAAATTTATTTATATATTTTTTTATAGGCTCTATAAGAATAATCCAGAGCAGAATAAATATTAATTGGAATTACAATATAAAACAAAAGATTTCCCAAATAATCAAATTCTAAAAGTTTAAGTGCAATAGCAAAATATAATAAAGCAACAGAAAGTTTTCCAATAAAACTAGGGTTAATAAAATTCAAACCATAAATGTAAGTTATTATTCCAGATAATAAAATAAACAGTTCTCTAATTAAAATAATATATGAAATAAAACGAGGTATAATATTTAAATAAATTAGCACCAGTAAAATACTAACGATTGTTAATTTGTCTGCCAGTGGATCCAGCAGTTTTCCTGTTTTTGATTCCAGATTATATTTTCTGGCTATATAACCATCCAGAAAGTCTGTAACAGCAGAGACAGCAAATAATATCGCTGCAGCTATAATATTTCCCTGAACAAAATTATATAAATAAACTGGTATTAATAAAATTCTAAAAAAAGTTATATAATTCGGAATTGTAAACAAAATCATCACTCCAGGGAATTAATTATTTTCATATTCTTCTTTACTAATAATTTTACCACTTTCAATTTCCTGATTAATAATCTTATATCTTTTGTCAAACTCAAGATGAAGATTTATTTTATTATAACATTCATCACAAACTACAACCTTAGAAATTTCATAGGCAGCTTCTCGATTATCTTCATAAACTTTTTGAATATCATAACTTTTTCTAAATAAAAGTTTCATCTGATTGCCACACTTATTATCTTCTACATAAATATCAATCAAATTAGACTGATTTCCACTACTAAATATGGATTTTAATTTATCAAAAATTCCCATATACTCTCCTCCTATCACTAAAATAATCAAAGATAAGTAATCAAAGAGATATATCTAATAATTAGATATATCTCCAATTTGAATTATTTTTCTCCCTCAGTATCAGCAGCTGGTTGAGGTCTGGCAGCCAATTTGTCATCCATCATAAATAGACTTTGAGCGGAGTCTCCAACCAGCTTTAATTTATCTACAATTTCGCCAACAGAATCTTCTTCTTCTACCTGTTCGTCCACAAACCACTGGAGGAAGGAATGGGTAGCATAATCATTTTCCTGATCTGCTAGCGCAACTAAGTCATTAATCATTGCAGTGACTTTTTGTTCATGAGCAAGTGAATCCTCAAAAACTTCAAGGTTAGAATCCCAGTCACTCTTAGGTTTATCTATTCCCTCAAGAATAACTCTTCCACCTCTTTCATTAACAAAATCATAAATTTTACGGGCATGAATCATTTCCTCTTCCGCCTGCAGATCCATCCAGCGAGCAAATCCTGCTAGACTTTTATCTTCAAAATATGCAGCCATGGATTGATATAAATAAGCTGAATAGAGTTCTGCATTAATCTGTTTATTTAACGCTTTTTCTACATTTTCTTTTAACATAATATTACCTCCAAATTTATAATTTAAAAATGTTCTTCATTAATATTAATTCAACAATAATTATTAATATCCTGCTTTTTTAAAGTTAATAAAATTATTTCAAACTATTAATTTTATTTAAATACTTCTCCATATCAAATTTTCTTTCCAGACCAGCCGCGTTCATGTATCTAACTTTACCAAAAATTTCTCTCTCCTTCCAGGCACGATCATGTTTGGAAAAGATCCAGGCCACACCTGCATAACTATTAGGATCTCGTCCATCCAGAGAATATTTATTATTAAGTTTCAAGGCCCACTGATAAGCCTGATTGGGATCTGAAATCCATTCCAGAATTTTCTTGCCCCAGTACATCCTCATATAATTATGCATTTTGCCGGTAATTACCATTTCATTCTGGGCTGCATTCCAATATTTGTCATGGGTTAATCCCTTTTCTAATTCCTCATAGTTATAAATATATTCTCTTTCATCATTTTTATGCTGCATAAGCGACTGATAAGCCCAATCACTTATTATATCCTCCAGGCAGCCATCATAGTCTTTATTATAATAGACAAAGTTAAATGCAAGCTCCCGGCGAACAATCAGTTCTTCTAAAAAAGCTTCCGCATCATATTCGGATTTTATCGCCTCCAGCGCAATTTCCTGAGCTGATATTTGCCCAAAATGCAGGTAAGGACTTAAATCAGACTGGTAATTGAGATGGGGAATGTTTCTTTTTTCATCATATTCTTTTAACTTTTTCTGAATAAATTCATTCAGCTTCTTTTTAGCCTCCAGATAACCACCGACAAAATAATTTTTATATTTTATTTCCTGATCAAAATTTAAACTATCTAAATAATGATCAAGGTCATCTACCAAGTTTAGACTGCTGGCCTCCAGTTCAATTTTAGATTTATTATCGAGACTGTTTCGCTGATATTCTTTTAAATAATTATCTCGTATTTTGTTAATTTTCTTCCTGATTGTATAAGCGGCATATTCTTCTTTTTCACTTACTTCTTCGATCGGACAGACCAGATTACTTTCAACCAGATAAAATGGTAGAGCAAGTCTATCCGCTGCCTCATTTTTCCACTGCCGCAGATGTTTGAGATAAACTTTCTCACTAACAACTAAAGATGCATCTTTAGTAATCTTTTTTAAGTCCTCAAACTCTTTGTAATCAACTAGATAAAAATTAATATCTGCTTTAGATAAGTTATTTTTTATTTCTTTTAAACCTTCAATCATAAATTTAAAGTGACCATACTCAGCTTCCGGAAAATTAGCATTTAATAAGAAAAAAATTAAAAGAGGCTGATTTAATTGATTTGACATTTCAACAGCATAACCCAGTGCCTGATTATATTCCAGTCGCTGAGATGACTGCATCCAGTATGCAACAAATTCTCCATCTTTTAATTCAGCCTCATTAATTTTTTCTATTCTATTTTTTTCTACTAACACAATTTTGTCCCTTCATCAAAATGTATATCCAGCTGTGGGTATGGAATACCAATACCAGCCTCATCAAAGGCATCTTTAACATTTTCATGCATATCATAAAATACAGTCCAGTAATCCGTTCCCTTAACCCAAACTTTGCAGTCAATATTAATGGAACTTCCTGCATGTTCAGCAACTCTAATAATTGGTTCCGGATCATCTAAGATCAAATCATGTCTGGCTGCTAAATCTTTTAATAAAGAAATAGCTTCGTGAAAATCATCATCATAACCAATTCCAAAAGTTAAATCAACCCTTCTTTTGTCCATAGCTGAGAAATTAGTCACGCTATTATTAGAAATATTACTATTTGGAATCATAATTTTTTTGTTATCAAAAGTAGTCATTATTGTATATAAAATCTGTATTTCCTGTACTTTACCTTTATGTCCAGCAACTTCAATTGTATCACCAGCAGTAAATGGTCTAAAAATTAAAAGTAAGACACCCCCAGCAAAATTAGATAAACTTCCCTGCAAAGCCAGGCCAACCGCAAATGAAGCAGCCCCCAATACAGCAACAAAAGAAGTTACTTCAATTCCCATTGTTGAAGCAATAGAAATAAATAATAGAATCATTAAAACAGCTTTTGTAATTGACATTAAAAAACTGGTCAGGGTTCTATCGAATCTCCCCTGAACATTTTTTTCTAAAAGCCTGACAATGAACTTAATCAGCCACAAACCAACTATTAAAAGAATTATCGCCAGCAACAACTTCATTCCATAATTTGCAATTATTGACTGCAAACCTCCAGTGATTTGGTCCATTCTTTCTCCTCCTTAGTTTTAACTATGCTATTATTATAAATTATCTATCTTTTCTATACTATATAAATTTCTAGTTAAATACTAACATTCCTGCAAATCATTAAAAAAATTCCCTTATTCATAATTAGCCAAAAATCAGGAATAAAGGAATTTAACTTTTAAAAAAAGAAAGACCGGAGATTTCCGGTCTTTCAATAAGTAATTTTAAATCTTAAACATCAACTGTTTCTTTAAAGGACTTACCACTTCTAAATACAGGCACTTTGCGTGCTGGAATCTGAATCTCTTCCCCGGTTTGAGGGTTACGTCCCTTTCTAGCACTTCTATCTTTTACTTCAAAAGTACCAAAACCAATTAATTGTACATTATCACGCTTATCTTCTGATTTTTTAGCTTCAGATTTCAAGTGGCTCATGATAGTATCAATTGTTTCATTAATAACTTCCCCTGTATCTTTTTTAGTGACACCAGTCTTTTCTGCAACGGCATCAATAAGTTCATTCTTAGTCATGGAAATTCACCCCCTTTTAAAACTAAAACTTTTGCTGTCATTATACATTATTCTCGCTATAACAGTGATTTCCTGCTTAAGCGAAGAAAAAATTTATAAAATTTCTAGATATTCCATAAAGAATTATCAACTATAGATTCCATTTCATGTTTTTTACTTCTCAGCATTAGTTCTTCTACTGCCTGATAGGGATCTTTTTTATCAAATAAAACCTGATAAACCTGTCTGGTTATTGGCATTTCCAGGTCAATATCTTCTAAATCCAGCCACTTATATATTGCCCGAGCAGTTTTTACACCTTCCACAACCTGATTAACCACCTGTTTTGCTTCTGACATACTTTTCCCTCTACCAATTTCAATTCCAAAACGCCGGTTGCGACTGTGCATACTGGTACAGGTAACCACAAGATCACCCATACCGGAAAGTCCAGATAGTGTTAAGTCACTGGCTCCATGAAAATCAACAAAACGGCTCATTTCGTTTAAACCTCTGGTAATAAGAGCAGCGCGTGTATTATCCCCAAAATCTAAACCATCACAAATACCACTGGCTACAGCAATTACATTTTTAAGAGCTCCACCAAGCTCAACTCCTTTGATATCAGGATTTGTATAAACTCTAAAATATTTAGACATAAATAAATCCTGAACTTTTTCTGCTGACTCTTTATTATCTGCTGCCGATACTATTGCTGTTGGCAATTTCTCCATAACCTCTTCAGCATGAGTGGGTCCAGATAAAACGACTACATTTTCAAAGCCAGCTTCTTTAATCATTTGTGAATTTGTTTTAAATGTATTTTCATCAATTCCTTTAGCTGTAGAAACAATTATTGTATCTGAATCAACGAAACCATCCATTTGACTCAAAACACCAGTTAAAGCCTGAGTTGGCACAGAAATTACAATTAAATCTGAATCTCTTAAACTTTGATTTAAATCATTAATAGCAGTTAATTTGCTGTTTAACCTGTATTCAGGAAAATACTTAGAATTTTTCTGTTCCAAATTAATTGAATTAACAACCTTCTGATCCCGGGCATATATTTGGACTTCCTCACCATTTTCTGCTAACAGATTAGCCAGAGCAGTGCCCCAGCTGCCAGCACCTATTACTGTAATCTTTGAACTCATTATTTTTTACCACTCTTCCCTAACTTTTCTGGATCCATTCTATTTTCTTCTCCATTTAAAAGCCGCTTAATATTTTCTCGATGAGTATACATTACAAAAAGAGATAATAAAGCAGCAAAAACAACATGTTTACCATGGAAAGAACTAAAATAAAGAGTCAGAGGTAGAGACATAGATCCAATAATTGAACCAAGTGATACATAGCGGGTCATCAAAACCAATAAAATCCAGATCACTGCATAAATCAAAAAGGCAAGCGGATATAATCTTAAAATAACTCCAAAAGTTGTGGCAACCCCTTTACCTCCAGAAAAACCCAGAAATATTGACCAATCATGTCCGGCAATTGCAGCAACTGCAACAAATAAAATAGCTGTGGATAAATTAGTACCCAGAATCATCTGCCCAACTAGAACTCCTAAATAACCTTTTAAAATATCAAAAACTGCAACTAAAATCCCGGCTTTTAATCCCATTACCCGGGCAACATTTGTAGCACCAATATTTCCACTACCATATTTTCTAACATCTTTTTTCATTACATATTTTGTAAGTAAAAAACCGGATGGTATTGAACCGATTAGATAACTAATTAAGATAGCAATTATTACCTGCATGATAACCTCCTAATTTCGCTGTTTCAATTTAAAGTTCATTGGATTTCCTACATAGCCAAAGGCTTCTCTCAGTACGTTTTCTAAGTATCGCTGATAGGCAAAATGCATTAAATTTGGATCGTTAACAAAGAAAACAAATGTCGGGGGTTTAACACCCACCTGACTGCCATAATAAATCTTAAGCCTTTTACCCTTTCGACTGGGGGGTTCACGCAGCTGTACTGCTTCCGAAATAACTTCATTTAAAATTCCAGTTTTTATACGCAGATTACTCTGATCAACAACAAATTCAAGTAAAGATAGAAGTTCATCAATTCTCTCCCCTGTTAGAGCAGAAATATATGTTACCGGAACGTAATTTAGAAACTTAAGCTGATAATATACTTCATCAGTATACCGATCTATAGTCCTAGAATCTTTCTCCATCAGGTCCCATTTGTTAATTGCAATAACCATTGCCTTACCTTCATCATGAGCATAACCAGCTATTTTCTTATCCTGATCAGTTACACCTTCCTGGGCATCAATCATCATTAAAACAGCATCAGCACGATCAACTGATCGCAAAGCTCTAAGGTTACTGTAATATTCTACATCTTCTTTAACTTTTGATTTTCTTCTGAGACCTGCCGTGTCAATAAAATTAAACCTAATATTATTCCATTCAATTAAGGTATCAACTGCATCTCGAGTTGTTCCAGGCATATCACTGACAATAACCCTGTCTTTACCAATCAAATGATTAATCAGACTTGACTTACCAACATTTGGTTTGCCAATAACTGCAATATTTATCTTATCATTATCACTATCTTCTGCTTCAGTTTCAGGTAATTTGTCTGCCACCTGATCCAGCAGCTCACCTGTATTTTTACCATGTTCTGCTGAAATAAGTATTGGATCACCAAAGCCAAGAGAATAAAATTCCCAGCCTATTTCCTCCTGATTAGAAAAATCTTCAACTTTATTAACTACCAAAATGACTTCTTTGTTAGTCCTGTATAAAAGCTGAGCAATATCTTGATCAACACCGGTCATTCCTGTTCGGGAATCCACGACAAATAGGATAAGGTCAGCTTCTTCCATTGCCAGTTCAGCCTGATATTTAATCTGATTTTTAATTTTATCATTTTCGTGCATTACTATTCCACCAGTATCAATTACATTAAACTTTTTCCCCAGCCATTCTGTTTCGCCATAAATTCTATCGCGAGTAACATTGGGCTCACCTTCTACAATAGCCCTCCGTCCTCCAACTAATCTATTAAAAAGAGTTGATTTACCAACATTGGGTCTTCCAACTATTGCAACTGTAGACTTAGCCATTCTTAACCACCTCCATAAATTGCTTAATATCACTTACAAACTCTATCCTGTATTCAGATAGTTCTTCCAAAAAATCTTCTTTTTGTACATTATCTAGAAATTTCATCTGATCATTTAAAACTATTTTGGGTATAAAAATCATATTGTATTTATCTGGCTTAATTTTTTTTATTTCAGCCTTTAAATCTTCAGCAGTTAAAAGACCTGCAACTGTAACACTGTCACCAAAAAATTTATTTTCAACTACTATAAAATCAGTTTTTAATTTAATAACTTTTTTTAAACTATCATAAAATTTATTCAAAGCTTTTTCTCCCAGAACTGAAGTCATAACTGCAATTGTTTTTTCATCACTGAGAGATTCTGGAAATTCATATGACTCTATTTGTTTATTCATTAAAGCAGTTAAACCAATTCCGTTTTCCAGTTGAGGAAAATCATTATACTCATTATAGGCAGGGATCTCCAGATCAGTATTTAAATAAAATTCATCAGCAGCATAAATTAAGTTTTCACCAAATTTATCTTTTGCCTGCTGCTGCCAGTATCTAATCTGAGTTAACGAAGACTTCATTTCTTCTTTCGTCATAGTTCTTAATTCAGCCAGATCTTTTCTATATTTAGTTAAACCGACTGGTACTATACCAACAGATAATAACTGGGGATAATATTCTAAAAGATCCTTTAAAGTTCTATCAAGTTCTTCCTGATCATTATATTCCGGACAGACTACTATCTGAGTATGAAATTGAATATTATGTTTCTGGAATAATTTAAGTAATCTGTTAATTTTAGCAGCCTTTGGGTTTTTCATCATTTCAACCCTCAGTTCAGGGTTGGTTGTATGAACTGATATATTTATTGGACTTAAATTTTTTTCAATTATTCTTTTAATTTCTTTAGCTTCAAGATTTGTTAATGTAACAAAACTTCCCTGTAAAAAAGAAAAGCGATAATCATCATCCATCTGGTTTAAACTATCCCGCATATTATCAGGCTGCTGTTTGACAAAGCAAAAAATACAATTGTTTTTACACTGTTTTAAGCCATCAAATACAATTTCTTTAAATTCTATTCCCAGCTCTTCTCCTGGTTTTCTCTGTAGCTGGATATTTTTTCTTAACCCAGATTCTGTCTCAATTTCCAGTTCAATAATAACTTCAGAAATCTGATATAAATAATCTATATAATCAATTATTTTTTGACCATTAATAGTGATAATTTTATCATTTGAATTCAGACCTGCTTGTGCAGCGGTAGAATTTTCCACAACTTTTTCTATTTTAACCATAATTCTTCTACCTCCTGTAAGCTTGATAATATCACATTTACTCTGTTTAGGCAATAATCTGCAGAAAGCAGAACAAAATGGCCTGACGGCCACCCTACTATAGAAGTTAATTAATATTTCTTTAGTAGGGATTTATCTTTCAAATGTGTATTTAAACTTCATTTCCGCACCACATTCAGGACATGCCACTCCTGGCATTTCTCCTTCTTTCAAATCTTTTCCCATTGCAAACTCATCTATTACATAACCTGGGACTTCATCTTCTTCCCCACACTTGGGACATTCAAACTTATACCACTCTTTGTCTGTTTCTTCTGGGGAATGGAATGGGATATCCATATTTTCTTGCCAGTTTTTTTCTTTCATATCTTGGATCAACCTCCCAACTATTGCTTTTAATAT
>NZ_FTNC01000030.1 GCF_900156285.1 Halanaerobium kushneri | reverse complement strand
GGCAGATATATTTATTACAAACTGGCAGAAGGCTGTCCCAACAAAGAATTATTCTTTAAGGTACTGGATAATATACAGGGTTTGGGATTTATCTGAACCTGAATACTAAACTACCTTAACATATAGGGCCTGTAAAGTTTTAAAGACAAAAAGGAAGAACAGGGGATATCTATACCCGATTTTAATAGTAATTTTTACCATAATACCAAAAACAGATCTTTTTTAAGAATTCAACTCAAAAAAATATTTTTAAGTTCTTAAATCAGATGATTTTAGAGTTAAATAAAAGGAAAAATTTATTTTGTGGTTGCTATGAATAATTCAGGATAAACTTTATTACCACAGACCATTCCTGAGACAAAACTTGCCATAAATCCACTTCCACCAAGACTTTCAGCAACAAGATAAGAAGTTATAGCTACAAAAATTGACATAATTGGTGAAAAGTTTTTGAGAAATCCATAATCACTCTGAGAAATAAGAACTGTACCAAATATTCCAATTAAAAGTCCAATTCCAATTCCAAAACTGGTATCTTTCAAAAATAGAACAAAACTATGTTCTAAACTAAGATGTCCTGATGTAATCACACTTAAAAATGTAAAAAACAGTACTGAACCTACTGCATCATTAAAAGCTGACTCGCTGGATACAGTTTGTGCGACCTTCTTTTTGATTTTATACTGTTTAAAAATAGGAACAAGTGTTGCTGGATCTGTAGGAGAAATTATAGCTCCTAATAAAAGAGCAATGCTAAAAGGTATACCTAACAATAAATGAGATGTATAACCAACAATAAAGGTAGAAATTAAAACTCCAATCGTTGAAAGTAAAAATATTGTTACCCAGACTCTTTTTATTACCCTTATTTTAACCTCCCTACCACCAAGATAGAGAATAAAAGATGTTCCTACTGTTAAAATAAGTTTAACAGTCAGAGATCCATTTGCCACATTTAAAACATTCATTCCATACGGACCAAGCAAAATACCAACTAAAAGATAAAGAACAACATCAGGTAATTCAAATTTTTGTGCTATAGCACCGCCTACCATTCCACCAAAAAATATCAATGAAGCCATAAAAAATATTTCATGAACAATTTGAACATCCAATTTAATCACCTCTAAATATTATTAGCCCTTTTTTTGAATAACATATGAAATTATAACATAATAATTATAAGATTCAAAGTTAAATAATTTTATTTAATACCTGAATATTAAAAATCCCTCCCAAAATTATGGGAAGGATTTATTAATCAATATTTTTTTAATCAAATTTTAACCAAAATAGTCTATATAATCATCACTATCATTATTTTTTTTGTTTGACTTAATGCCAAATCCAAATGCAGCAATTTCAGCAAATTCATTTACAAATTTCTCAAACTTTCTCATAATTATCACCTCTTATAGTATTATAAAATTATTATTATCTATTATCTTATTGACGATAAATTGATTTTAACCAAAATAATCTATATATTCATCGGAATCTTTATCAATATTCTTAGCCAGACCAAATCCCATTACAGTCGCTTCTGCAAAATTATTAAGAAACTTTTCTACTTTACCCATTCTTATCACCTCTTATAGTATTTTAAAATTATAGGTTCTTTTAAAATTATAATTAAACTTTTACAACAAAATTATTATTTTCTATATCCTCTAGCCTTCATTTCTAATTCTGCCGCCTCAAAAATAAAATTTTTAACTTTTTTAAGCATCTTAGATCACCTCTTATTATTTTATAAAATTATAGGTCTTAGTTATTTATAACTTCTTAAATTGTTATTGAGTACATTATATCTAATAAAAATTATTATGATGTAAAGCAGTTAACAATTCAATAAATTAATATAAGCATTTAACTCAACTTTTCTATTCTGTCTCTATTTTATGATAAATAATTATAACTGAAAGTAAAACTGATTACAATTTTTAAAAACAAAAAAACACCCCGGCTAGACAGTCTATTTAATTAGATTGTCTAGCCAGGGATTATCACCTTAAAACTCTGTAGATTCTATAAATTATTATTAACTTTTTAGTATTTAATTTATTCTTCATCCTCTTTTTCAGCCAATTCTGCTTCCTGTTTGGCCTGCTTTTCAGCCTTAGCTTTTTCAGCCGCTTCTCTATCTATTTTTTCAACAATCCTATCAAAACGAGCTTCTGCTCTTTCTTCTGGAGTTAATTCTTCCTTTTCTTCTTTTTTACCATCTTTGTCTTCAGCTTCCAAAATATCATCATTAATTCTGGCTAAAGATACCACTCTATCATCTTCACCAACATTAATTATTTTAACTCCCATTGTATTACGACCTGTAGTTGATATTTCTGCTGCTGGAACTCTAATTATAATTCCATCCTGAGTTATAACCATCATTTCCAGGCTGTCATCAACAATTCTTGCTGCAGCCAGCTTACCATTTTTATCAGTAATATTAGCAGTAATTATTCCTTTACCAGCTCTATTTTGAATTCTATAATCAGAGATTGGAGTTCTCTTACCATAACCATTTTCGGTAATTACCAGCAGCTCTTCTCCGGCAGAATCTATACCCATATCAATTACCTGATCATCTTTTTCTAAGTTAATTCCTTTAACACCATAAGAATTTCTACCTACAGAGCGAACATCAGCCTCATTAAAATGAATAGCCTTAGCATTACGGGTAACCAGGAAGATATTTTCATCTTCTTCAATAATTCTAACTCCTATTAACTCATCATTTTCTCTCAAATTAACAGCAATAAGACCAGTGTAATTGGTATCATACTCTTCTAAAGCTGTCTTTTTGATTAAACCATTTTTGGTGGCCATAATTAAATAGGCATCTTCCGGGAATTCCTTGACTGGAATCACTGCATTAATTTTTTCTCCTTCTGCTAATTCCAGGAGATTGACAATTGCAGTACCCCTTGCCTGACGTCCTGTTTCCGGAATCTGATACCCCTTTAATCTGTAAACTCTTCCCTGATTGGTAAAGAATAAGAATTTATAATGAGTGGTTGTTGTAAAGATATTCTCCACAAAATCCTCTTCTTTTGTGCTGATACCTATTACACCCTTGCCACCACGGCGTTGGCTGCGGTATAAATCAAGCGCCATTCGCTTAATATAACCCTGATTAGTCATAGTTACTACAATCTGTTCCTCTTCTATTAAATCTTCTAATTCTAGATCAGTGGCTCTATTCATAATTGCAGTTCTGCGTTCATCATTATATTTATCTTTTATTACCATAATTTCTTCTTCAACTATTTCTAATAATTTTTCTTCATTTGCTAAAACAGAGCGATAATATGTTATTTTTTCCTGTAAATCTTTATATTCTGTTTCTATTTTATCTCTTTCTAAACCAGTCAGACTCTGGAGTCTCATTCTTAAAATAGCATTGGCCTGAGTCTCGGACAGATCATAATTTTCCATTAAGTTAACTCTTGCTGTATCAACTTCATCAGCATTTTTAATCATTTCTACTATCTCATCTATATTTGCCAGGGCAATCCGATAACCTTCTAAAATATGAGCCCGGTCTAATGCTTTGTCAAGATCATACTGGGTTCTGCGTCTGATAACTTCTTTTTGATGTTCTAAGTAATGTTCTAAGATTTCTTTTAAGGATAACACTTTGGGTTCTTTATCTACCAGAGCAATCATAATTACACTGAAGGTAACCTGAAGCCTGGAATGCTTAAATAATTGATTTAAAACTACTTTTGGAGTAGCTTCTCTCTTTAATTCAATTACTATTCTCATTCCATCACGATCTGATTCATCTCTAATATCAGAAATAGCATCCAATTTTTCATCCTTAACAAGCTCCGCTATTCTCTTAATTAAACGGGCCTTATTAACCTGATAAGGAAGTTCATCTACTATAATCTGTTTTCTATTTACTGATAGATCCTCTACTCTGGTCTTTGCTCTCACAGTTAACTTTCCACGACCATTTTTATAGGCTTTATAAATACTACCTCTTCCCATAATCTGGCCACCTGTAGGAAAATCAGGTCCCTTAATAGTCCCCATTAATTCTTTGGTTGTAATTTCAGGATTATTGATTAATTTAATAACTCCATCAATTACTTCGCCTAAATTATGAGGAGGAATACTTGTTGACATTCCAACTGCAATACCAGAAGTACCATTTACCAGTAAATTGGGAAATCTAGCCGGTAAAACTTCAGGTTCTTCCAGCGATTCATCAAAGTTAGGAATAAAATCAACTGTGTCTTTATTGATATCAGTCATCATCTCAGAGGCTATTGGAGCCATTCTGGCCTCAGTATAACGCATAGCTGCAGCTGAATCACCATCAATCGAACCAAAGTTTCCGTGGCCATCTACCAGCATATAACGATAAGAAAAATCCTGAGCCATTCTAACCATAGTATCATAAACTGCTGTATCTCCATGTGGGTGATATTTACCAAGTACTTCCCCAACTATACGGGCAGATTTTTTATGTGGTTTAGTATGAGTCATACCTAAGTCATCTAAAGCATATAAAATTCTTCTATGAACAGGTTTTAATCCATCTCTAACATCAGGTAAAGCTCTACCTACAATTACACTCATCGAATAATCCAGGTAGGAAGTTCTCATCTCTTTATCTATGTCAATTTTTTTAACTCTTGCTGCTTTTTGATCCAAAATATTTCACCAACCTTTAACTTATAATAAATTTATACATCCAGATTTTTAACTTCTCGGGCATGTTTTTGAATAAATTCACGTCTTGGAGCAACCTTATCTCCCATCAAGATTGAAAATGTTTCATCAGCCATAATTGCATCCTCAATATCTACCTGGAGTAAAATTCTATTTTCTGGATCCATTGTTGTATCCCAGAGCTGACCGGGATTCATCTCTCCCAGACCCTTATATCTCTGCATTGATACTCTATCTTTTCCTATTTCTTCAAGCAGCTCCTTAAGTGCTTTATCATTATAAACATATTCTTCTCTTCTACCCTTTTTGACCTTATATAAAGGTGGTTGTGCAATATAAATATTTCCATTTTCTAGTAAAGGGCGCATATATCGATAAAAGAAAGTTAAGAGCAAAGTTCTAATATGTGCTCCATCGACATCTGCATCAGTCATAATAATAATTCGATCATAACGAATATTATTTATATCAAATTCTTCTCCCACTCCAGTACCAATAGCAGTGATCAAAGCTCTAATTTCGTCATTATTTAAAATCTTATTTAAACGTGATTTTTCAACATTTAAAATTTTACCTTTAAGCGGTAATATAGCCTGAAACTCTCTGTCACGACCCTGTTTAGCAGAACCACCGGCAGAGTCACCCTCAACAATATATACTTCTGTATCATCAGCTTTACGCTTAGAACAGTCAGCAAGTTTTCCCGGTAGAGCAGTAGAAGTTAAGGCACTTTTTCTTCTGGTTAAATCTCTGGCTTTACGGGCAGCTTTCCTTGCCTGAGCAGCACTAATTGCCTTATCAATGATTGCCTTTCCTACTTTTGGATTTTCTTCTAAATATGTTTTTAAAAATGAAGAAACAGCAGAATCAACAAATCCTCTCATCTCACTATTACCCAATTTTGTTTTAGTCTGTCCTTCAAATTGTGGCTCAGATAATTTAACACTGATAATAGCAATCATACCTTCTCTTATATCTTCACCTTTAAGATTATCATCACCATCTTTTAAAATATTTTTACTTCGGGCATAATCATTAAAAGTACGTGTTGTAGCAGATTTAAATCCACTTAAATGAGTTCCACCCTCTTTTGTATTTATATTATTAGCAAAAGTATAAAGTGAAGTATTATATCCTTGATGGTACATAATTGCAACTTCTATTGATCCTTCTTCACCTTCATCTTCTATGTAAATTGGTTCAGAAAGAATTGGTTTTTTACTCTGTGACAAATATTCTACAAATGAAACCAGACCTCCATCAAAGTGGAATTCTTCTTCCTCAACTTCCTCCTGACGGGTATCTTTAATTTTAATTGTTGTTCCTTTATTTAAAAAAGCCAGCTCTTTTAATCTTTGGGCTAAAACTCTAAATTCAAAATCTGTTTCTTCAAAAATTAAGGGATCCGGTTTAAATTCAATTGTAGTTCCTGTACACTCACTATCACAGCTTCCTACCACCTGCAGCTCATGCTGAGGAATACCTCTTTCGTATTTCTGCTTATAAACCTTACCGTCTTTCCAGGCAATCTCAACTTCCATCCACTCAGTTAGTGCATTTACAACAGAAACCCCAACTCCATGGAGACCACCAGAAACCTTATATCCTTCTCCACCAAATTTACCACCAGCATGGAGAGTTGTCATAACTACCTCAACTGCTGGTTTATCAACTTTAGGATGAATTTCTACTGGAATTCCACGGCCATCATCCTGGACTTTTATTACATTGCCAGGTTTTATTTCAACTGATATTTCAGTACAATAACCGGCCATTGCTTCATCAATACTGTTATCAACTACTTCATAAACTAAATGATGCAGTCCTTCTATACTTGTAGAGCCAATATACATTCCCGGCCTTTTTCGTACTGCTTCCAGTCCTTCAAGCACCTGTATATGTTCTGCTTCATAATTACTTCTGTCCTTAATATCCATCAATATCCCCCATTTTCTTCTGTAAACTTATCAACTCTATCTCCAAGTGTCTTAGATGAGATCATTGAAAGATAAATTGTCTCTCCTGTTAACACAAAAGAACGGGGATTACCCCCGGAATAATCAACAATAAATCCTTCTTCATCAGAAATCTCCAAAAATTCTTCAGTTATCTCAGATGAAGTCGTACTCTCTAAATCACCAATTAATACTACTTCTTTTGATGGGATCATATAACCATCACCAAGATGTAAAAACATATGTCTAATTCACCCTCTTTTTTATTCTCCCCTTTTTAACCTGATAAACATTATAGGAGTTATTTTTAATTCCGGATAAATTTTCTCCATCTGTTGCTGTAATTATAGTCTGAATCTTATCAGCTATAATATTAATTAATGCTTTTCTTCTCAAACCATCTAATTCCGAAAAAACATCATCTAAAAGCAGGACTGGATATTCTCCGGTCTCTGATTTCATAAATTCCAGTTCTGCCAGTTTTAATGCCAGGGCAGCAGTTCTCTGCTGTCCCTGTGAGCCATATTTTCGCAGGTCCATTTCATTTACCTTTAAACTAATATCATCTCTATGAGGACCAATTACTGTATAACCACGAGATATTTCCTGATCACGTTTTGCAATCAGGCTGTCTATAAAAAGTTCTCTTAATTCTGCTTCTCCCAGTTTTTTAGAAAAATTATTTAAAGAAATATCATATTCCAGTTCTAAATTTTCTTTTCCCTCAGTTATCTTCCGCTGGGAAAGTCGAGCCAGAATTTTTAATTTATCAATAACTTCAATTCTTTTTAAAATGATTTTAGATCCAACTGCAGCCAGCTGTTCATCCCAGACTGAAAGCATTTCTCTATCAGTCGATTTTCTATCTCTAATTGATTTTAATAAATTATTTCTTTGTTTTAAAATATGATCATATTTACTTAAAAGATGATTATAATAGCGGCTTACCTGAGAAATTTCAAGATCAATAAATTCTCTTCGGTGAGAAGGACCCTCTTTAACCAGTTTTAAATCCTCAGGAGAAAATAAAACTGCATTTAAATATCCCAACAGTTCTTTTACTTTATCCAGAGGATTATCATTAATTTCAACCTGACGTCCACCTTTATCTAAACGCATGGCTAACTTTATTTTACCTTCTCTGCGCCTTAAAAGCAACTGAACAAGTGCTTTTTCCTGATCCCAGCTAATCATCTCCGAAGTAATACTGCTGCGATGCGAATTAGCTGTGGCCATTAAATAAATTGACTCCAGAAAATTAGTCTTTCCCTGACCGTTGGCACCTAAAAATATATTTAAATTTGGATTTAAATCAATCATCAGCTCTTCAAAATTACGAAAATTTCGGCAGAGAACTCTTTCTAAATACATTAATTATCCCCGACTTACTTTATATTTTTTATCTTCAGCTGTTAATTTAACAATATCTCCAGCTTTTAAAGTTTTACCCCTCTTTAATTCTATTTCTCCATTGACCTCTACTTCTCCTGCCTGAATTAGGTGTTTAGCTTCTCCACCACTCATTACAATATTAGCCCATTTCAAAAATTGATCTAAATTTATTGTATCACTTTTTATTTTTACTTCTTCCATTAATTTATTACCTCCTAATTTACAAAAAGTGTACCCCGTTAATAACTATCCACATATCAACAGAGCAGTACACTTTATTATTTTATTACGATTGTGACCGAACTGGCATAATTAGATAAATAAACTTATCCCCATCTTTTTGAGAATTTACAACAAGAGGATTTAATGGTCCTATCATTTCTATATTTATTTCTTCAGAATCCAATACTTTTAAAACATCAATGAAATAACCAGCATCAATATTGATTTTTTGATCTGGACCTTCTAGATCAATCTTAACTTCTTCGTGGGCATAGCCCGAACTTCCCTCAGCTGAATTAATTTCCATTAAGCCATTAGCTGCCTCAAGAGTAATAATATTTGCATCAAGTTTAGCAATTAATGATGCTCTTTTAACAGCTCCATGAAGTTGTGAGAGATCTGCCGAGAAATTACTATTTGACTCATCTGGAATAACCAGTTCATAATTTGGAAATTTTCCTTCTATTAAACGAGAAATAACTTCTATTCCAGCAAAAGTAAAACGGGCATAATTACTGTCAACTTCAACCTCAACGCTGCCTTCATCTTCCAGTAAATTATTTAATTCCTGAAGAGTAGTACCGGGAATAATAACAGCTATTTTTTCATTAACTGAAGTCTTAAGCGGTGCTTCAATAAATGATAAACGATATGTATTTGTAGAAACCATTTTAACCTTTTCAGATTCTACTTCAAATAAAGCTCCGGTTAAAGCAGGCTGAGTTTCATCTTTTGAAGTAGAAATTCTTACTTTTTTTATCATTTCCTTAAATTTATTAGCTGGTAATTCGAATTTTGCACTTTCCTCTACCTGGGGTAGATTAGGAAATTCATCTGGATCATAACCATTTATTTTAAATAAGGAATTGATACATTTAATCTGCAGCTGCCATTTATCCTGATTCAATTCTAAGTATACATCTTCATTTGGAAGTTCACGAATGATATTTAAAAATTGAGTTGCAGGTAATACAATAGCTCCATCACTTTCTGCTTTAACAGTTAAGTCGTATTTAATTCCAAGTTCCAGATCTGTTGACTTTAAAGTTAATTTATTATTTTTTAGTTTTAAAAAAATACCGGTCAAAATAGGTAAAGTTTGATTTTTAGCTACAGCTCTTCTTACTATATTAAGAGCATTGTATAAATCTTTTTGATTGATTGAAAATTTCAAGGTGTATCCCTCCAGATAAAAAGTTATTAACAGAAATCAAAATATATAATAATGGTTAATTTATTAATAAAACTAGTAGTAATAGTAGTAGGGGCTGTGAATAAGTGGATAAGCCCTGAAGTACTATTGAGAGCCTAATTTTGCCTGTAGATAAAATGTGAGTTGATAGGATAAGAGTTATCCACATATTAACAACTTAAATTTATTAACATATTATCAACAACCCACTTAATAATTATCCACAGATTTTGTTAATAGATAAATAATAGCTTAATTTATATAAAAATTATAGAGAAAAAAATAATTATATTAAATTTTATCCATGTTTTATGGTATCAATTAGTCTTTCAATTTTATTACTAAAATCATTTTCATTTTCTATTTTCTCTTTAATTTTATTGTGAGCATGTATTACAGTTGTATGATCTCTCCCTCCAAACTCATCGCCGATATGTGGAAGTGAAAAATCTGTTAATTCTCTACTTAAATACATTGCGATTTGTCGTGGGAAAGCTATATTTTGAGTTCTTTTTTTAGATTCCATATCTTCCATTTTTAAATTATAGTCATCAGTTATAATTTTTTTGATCCGTTCAATATTTACTTCAATTGATTCATTTTTCTTTTTATTAACCAGATCTTTTAAGGCTTCTCTTGCCAGATCAACATCGATTTCCCTGTCAACCAGCGAAGAATAAGCAATAACTTTAACCAGAGCTCCTTCTAATTCTCTAATATTGGATTGAATTTTATTAGCAATATAAATGACTACTTCATTGGGAATAGTCAGATTTTCAATATCAGCTTTTTTTCTTAAAATAGCGATTCTGGTTTCTAAATCAGGCTTCTGGATATCGGTAATTAAACCCCATTCAAAGCGGGAACGGAGCCTTTCTTCTAAAGTTGGAATTTCTTTTGGGGGACGATCACTTGATATAATTAACTGGCGATTTGATTCATGCAGAGTATTAAAGGTATGGAAAAACTCTTCCTGAGTTCTTTCTTTGCCGGCCAAAAACTGAATATCATCAACCAGTAGAATATCAATATTGCGGTATTTATCTCTAAAATCAACAGTAGAGTCATCTTTAATAGAGTTAATAAGTTCATTGGTAAAGGTTTCCGAAGAAACATAAACAACTTTATAGTCAGGGTTATTTTTAAGAATAAAATGAGCTATAGCCTGCATTAAATGAGTTTTACCAAGACCAACATCACCATAAATAAAAAGAGGATTATATGCCTTTGCTGGAGCTTCAGCAACAGCAAGAGAGGCTGCATGAGCAAAGCGATTACTGTTACCAACAACAAAAGTATCAAAAGTATATTTAGGATTAAAGCCATTTTGCTTTAATTCTGATTCTACATTATCTTCTTCAATATTTTCTTTAACTACTTCAACTTCCTGCGATTCATTTTTTTTATTATTATCATTCTTTTTTCTGTTTTCTTTAAACTTTTTAACTTCCTCAGGAGTCAAAAGTATTAAACTCCATTTATTGCCTGTCAAATTTTCTAAAATTTCTTCAATTAAATCAGTATACTGACTTTCTATCCATTCCTGAATAAAATTATTGGGTACCTGAAGTACCAGTTGATTTTCTTCGGTGGTCATTACTGCTTTAGTTTCTGAAAACCAGGTATTAAAACTGGGATTTGTAATTTTTTCTTTTATATTTTCTAAAGTTTTTTTCCAGATGTGATCTAGTTCTTTTTGCGAGAAAGACATAAAATACCTCCTGTAATTCTAAAAAAATTGTACTTAAGTTAAAGTTATCCCCAATCACAGGGGATAAATAAGGGTTTATCCACAGAATTGTGGACAAGATTAGATGTTATCAACAGAATAATGAAATTAAACTTTACTGTTAAAGCAGTAAAATCACTTTTTAAATCAAAAAATTAAATAAAAATTTGTTAATAAAAAGAGAAAAGATATCCACAAAGAATGATTGTTATTAACAGTTTGTGGATAAATAATTAAGAAATTGTGGATAACTTGCTGTATTTGACTAGAATTTATAGTTTTGTTGATTATTTTATAAACAGATTGTTAATATCATCTTAACTATTAGCTCAGGAATTAATAAAATATAATCCTAAATAACCATATTAATAATAACAGATTATCAACAAATTATCAACAAACCCTTGAAAAATTTATCTTGTGGATAAACCTAAAACTTCTTGACTCTACTGCCTAAATAGCATATAATTTTAAATGTATGAATAAAAAATTGTCTTAGTTGTGGATTATTTTAGCTGGAGGTTATTTGGTGGAGAGTCTTAAAAAAAATAAGGAGTTTAAAAAAGTATATGAAAATGGAAAATCATATGCAACCAGAAATTTGGTAATTTACTGCTTAAATTACAAAAAAGGTAAAAAAAACCGCTATGGTTTGTCAGTTAGCAAAAAGATTGGAAATGCTGTTGTTAGAAATAAGTTAAAAAGAAGATTAAGAGAAATTATAAGAGATTATGAAAAAGAAAAAGAATTTAAAGGTTATGATATAATTTTTATTGCCCGTAAACCAGTTGTTAATCTTGACTATCAAAGTTTAAAAAAAGATGTAAAAAAATTATATAAGAAGATGAATTTAATTTAAATTACATAAAAGTTTAAGAATAATTGATTTTATTTATCTAAATTTACATAATTATTATGATAATGATTATGAAACTGGTTAAATAAGGTGATAAAATGAAAAAATTATTTTTGTTTTTAATTAAAATCTATCAAAAGATTATTTCACCCTGGACGCCAAAAAGCTGTAGGTTTCGTCCTACCTGTTCCGAATATACGCGACAGGCTGTAAAAAAATACGGAGCCTTAAAAGGTGGTTGGATGGGATTTAAGCGAATTTTGCGCTGTCATCCTTTCAATCCCGGGGGATATGATCCGGTAGAATAGGAGGAATTTATTAAATGTTTGATTGGTTAATTAATGGAATGGCATATGCTCTAGATTTTATTTACAATATTGTCGGTAATTATGGGGTTGCAATTATAATTTTCACTCTGTTAATCAAGCTGGTACTATATCCTTTAACAGCTAAACAGACGCGTTCAATGAGAGAGATGCAGGAAATACAGCCTGAAATGCAAAAAATTCAGGAAGAATATAAAGAGGATAAAGAAAAGCAGCAGGAAGAAATGATGAAACTTTATCAGGAACACGGAGTTAATCCAGCTGCTGGCTGTCTGCCAATGATCGTTCAGATGGCTATTTTAATACCTTTATATAGGACAATTTTTGCTCTGGGAGATAAGATGGCAAATGAGGCTTTTTTATGGATAGGAACTATTACCAATGGGTCACTGGCTGAGCCAGACATTGCAATTGTTCTTTTAAATGCACTTGTTATGTTAGGTCAGACTTATATGACTCAAAAGATTTCTGGTGGAGAAGGCAAAAGCAATAAAATGATGTATTTGATGCCTCTCTTTATAGTATTTATTGGTTTCTCATTACCTGCTGGTGTCCTGTTATACTGGTTTACATCAACCCTATTTACTGTAGGTCAGCAGTATTTCCTATCTAAAGAACCTAGCAGAATCAAGGGGGATGCAGAATAAAAATGAAAAGCATAAAAGTAGAAGCTAAAAATGTCGAAAAAGCTGTAGAAAAAGCTCTAACTGAACTTGGAATTGCAAGAGAAAATGCTGAGATTAATGTTATAGATGAAGGAAGTAAAGGTTTATTGGGATTAATCGGAAATAAAGATGCTGTAGTTGAGGTAAAAGAAATTTTTGATCCTGTAAAAAAAGGTAAGGAGTTTTTAAAAAAACTCTTAGATAAGGCCAATATAAATGTTGATGTTGAAATTATGGGAGAAAAAAGTGATGATGAGCAGGTTGTTTACAACTTAACAGGGGAAAAAGAACTCGGTCTGGTTATTGGTCATCGAGGAGAAACTCTTGATGCAATGCAGTATTTGACTTCTATCTATATTAATAAAGAGCTGGAAGAATATTTTAGAGTTCTACTTGATGCTGAAGGTTATCGTGATCGCCGTCAGGAAACTTTGGAGAGATTGGCAGAGAGACTGGCTGCTAAAGCAGAAAGGAAACAGAGAAAAGTTGTTTTAGAGCCAATGCCACCACATGAAAGAAGAATTATTCATATTAAACTTAAAGAAAATAAAAATGTTAAATCATACAGTGAGGGGAAAGAGCCCTACCGTAAAGTTATGATAGAACCATTAGATAAGTAAAATTATCTAATATAAATAGTGAGCTGCATTATTTGGTGCAGCTATCAATAAAAAGAAAACAAAAGAAGCAAATGGCTTTTATCATTAACCCAGCAGGGATTTTCCCTGCTGGGTTATCTTTTAGGAGGTGTTGAGATTGGATATATTAAAAGAAGATACTATTGCAGCAATTGCAACTCCATTTGGTACAGGTGGTACCGGTAAAATAAGAATAAGTGGGCCTCAGGCCTATCAAATTGGAGATAAAATATTTAGATCAGTTAAAAAAGGAAAAAAGCTGGCTGATCAGAAAACTTATACAGCTCATTATGGAAAAGTTGTGGAACCAGAATCTGAGAAAATGATTGATGAAGTTGTAGCAATTATGATGAGAAAACCCCATTCATTCACCGGAGAAAATGTTCTGGAATTTGACTGTCATGGGGGAATGACTCCTCTGAGAGCAGTGCTTGACTTAAGCTTAAAATATGGTGCCAGACTGGCTGAACCGGGGGAATTTTCTCAGAGAGCTTTTTTAAATGGCAGGATTGATCTGGCTCAGGCAGAAGCTATAATCGAAGTAATAAATTCTAAAACAGAAAAAAGTCTGGATCTGGCTGTTGATCAGTTAAACGGAAAACTTTCCGAAAAAGTTGATCAGATAAAAGAGGAAGCTGTAGAAACTCTGGCTCATCTGGAAGCCGCTATAGATTATCCAGAGGATGAAATAGAGGGCTTCTCACCATCTGAACTCGGAGCTAGATTTAATTATATTAAAGAAGAAATAGAAAAGTTATTAAAAAGCAGTAAACAGGGTAAAATTTACAAAGAAGGTTTAAAAACTGTAATTGTAGGAAAACCAAATGTAGGGAAATCAAGCCTTTTAAATTATTTTTTAGAGGAAAAAAGAGCAATTGTTACAGATATTCCGGGGACAACCAGGGATGTTATTGAAGAATTTGTTAATTTGCAGGGAATTCCTTTAAAAATTATTGATACAGCAGGAATTAGAGAAACAAGTGATGCTGTAGAAAAAATTGGAGTTGAAAGAACAAGAAAGTCAGCTGAAAAAGCAGATCTGGTACTTTTTATGCTTGATATAAATCAGGGTATTACAGCAGAAGATAGAGAAATTTATAAATTAATTAAAGATAAACCACTGATTGTAATTGTTAATAAGACTGATCTGCCGGCTGTGATTGAAAAAGAAAAGATAGAGAATGAATTTTCTGAGCACAGTGTACTCTGGATATCACTTTTGGAAGAAGAAGGTTTAAATGAATTAAAAGATGATATTTTAGCAGAAATTCTTGATGAGGAAATTGATCTAGACGCGGAAGCAGTAATTACTCAGAGCAGACATCGTGATGCTCTGGTTAAGGCAGAAGAAGCAATTGAAAGAGTAATTGTTTCACATGAAACAAATATGCCCTATGATTTTTTAACAATAGATTTAAAGGATTGTCTGGATGGGCTTGGGAAAATAACAGGAGAAACTGTTGCTGATGACATTTTAGATAGAATATTTAATGATTTTTGTCTTGGAAAATAAATCTTAAGAGGGAGAGATATAATGGATTTTCATAAATATCCAAAAGAATACGATGTAATAGTAATAGGAGCCGGCCATGCTGGCTGTGAAGCTTCTCTGGCACCTGCCAGAATGGGTTTAAAAACATTAACACTTACAGTTAGTCTTGATCATGTTGCATTTATGCCCTGTAATCCTTCTCTGGGGGGACCAGGTAAATCTCATATTGTGCGAGAAATTGATGCACTTGGTGGAGAAATGGCCAGAAATATGGATGAAACAATGATTCAAATTAGAATGCTTAACACAAGTAAGGGGCCGGCGGTTCACGGTCTGCGGGGACAATCAGATAAAGATGAGTATCACAAACGAATGAAACAGGTCCTGGAACAGGAAGATAATATAGATTTAAAACAGCAAATTGCAGAAGATATAATTGTCGAAGATGGAGAAGTTAAAGGTGTTGTAACTAAAACCGGTATATTTTTTCCGGGTAAAAAAGTTGTACTAACAACAGGAACCTTTTTAAAAGGAAGAATTATAATTGGTGAGGCTAAATTTAATGCTGGCCCTAATCAGCAGTATCCTGCAAATAAACTTTCGGGAAGTCTAAAAGAGCTGGGGATTAATTTAAGAAGATTTAAAACAGGGACTCCCCCCAGAGTAAGTAAAAAATCTATGGATTTCTCAAAGATGGAGCCTCAGCCCGGTGAGGAAGGATTAAGCTTTTCTTTTGAATCTGATCCTTTAACTGGAGAACAGGCAATGTGTTATTTAACCTATACTTCAGAAGAAACTCATAAAATTATCAGTGATAATAAAATGAGGACACCATTATTTAGTGGTGTAATTGATGGTGTAGGACCCCGTTACTGTCCGTCAATTGAGGATAAGGTGGTTCGATTTCCTGATAAAGGAAGGCACCAGTTGTTCATTGAACCGGAAGGCCTAGGAACAGATGAATACTATGTTTCCGGTCTTTCTACCAGCTTACCCTATGATGTTCAAATTGAGATGGCAAGAACAGTACCCGGCCTGGAAAATGTAGAAATTATGAGACCGGGTT
The DNA here is from genome assembly GCF_900156285.1 of Halanaerobium kushneri. Taxonomy (GTDB): domain Bacteria; phylum Bacillota; class Halanaerobiia; order Halanaerobiales; family Halanaerobiaceae; genus Halanaerobium; species Halanaerobium kushneri. The sequence goes on along the minus strand of NZ_FTNC01000030.1, from coordinate 12,918 downwards.
ATGCAATTGAATATGATTGTGTGGATCCGGAAGAATTAAAACTGGATCTGGAACTAAAAAAAGTAAAGGGACTCTATACAGCCGGACAGATTAACGGAAGTTCCGGTTATGAGGAGGCTGCTGGTCAGGGTTTGATTGCTGGAATCAATGCTGCTTTAAGTCTTCAGGATAAAGAACCATTAATTTTGAAAAGATCACAGGCCTATATTGGTGTTTTAATTGATGATTTAGTAACAAAAGGAACTCCGGAGCCATATCGAATTATGACTTCTAGAGCTGAATATAGACTGTTATTAAGACAGGATAATGCAGATCAACGTTTAACACCTCTTGGTAGAAAAATTGGTCTTGTAAGTGATCAGAGATATAATAACTATCAGGAGAAAATGGAAGGAGTAAAAAAAGCCTTAAATTATTTGCGAGCAGATGAAAATCAGGTTAATCCTACCAAAGAAGTAAGAGCCAGACTGGAAGAGTTAGGTAGCGGAAACTTAAGCAAACCGGTCAGCCTGGAAAAATTACTCCGTCGACCAGAAATTTCTTATCCGGATCTTGAATTTTTTGCTGATGACCTGCCGGAAATTAAGAAGGATGTTCAGGAACAGGTAGAGATTCAGGTAAAATATAAAGGTTATATTGAGCGTCAGCAGGCACAGGTTGAGCAGTTTAGAAAAATGGAAGAAAAGACAATACCTGAAGAATTAGATTATAATCAGCTTGATAACCTGCGTCTTGAAGCGAGAGAAAAGTTAAATAAGATCAGACCACTTTCGATTGGTCAGGCGTCCCGAATTTCTGGTGTTTCTCCAGCGGATATTTCTGCCCTGATGATCTATTTAGAGCAGTATAATAGAACTAAAAAGGAGGAGCAGAGTGGAGAATAATAAAAATGAATTTATTAAGCAGTTAAAAGCAGGAATTGAAGCTTTAGATATTTCCTACAGCAGTGAACAGCTCGAACAGCTGTGGGAATATTATCTTTTCTTTATTAAAGAAAATAAAAAATATAATTTAAGTACAATAACTGAAGCAGATGCTGTTATTAAAAAACATTTTTTAGATTCACTGGTTATTTTAAAGCAGCTTAATTTTGATGGTCGAAAAAGATGGCTTGATATAGGAACTGGAGCTGGTTTTCCGGGTATGGTTTTGAAACTATTTTTGCCAGGAGACAGTTTCTATTTACTTGACTCTTCAGCTAAGAAAGTTAATTTTTTAAACCAGTTAATCTATAAACTCGGCATTAAGGGTATTGATGCCAGCCACGGCCGAGCTGAAGATCTGGCTCAAATTGATGAATGGAGAGCTTCTTATGATTATGTTTGTTCACGAGCTGTGGCTTCTTTAAATGTATTACTCGAATATGCAGTTCCTTTTTTAAAAGTGGGGGCTCTTGCCTATCTTTATAAAGGTCCTGAATATAAAGCAGAAATAAAGGAAGCTGAGACTGCTCTAAAAACATTAGGGGCTCAAATAAAAGAGGTTATAGAGCTTGATGTACCTGGACTGGAGGCAGAACGTTATTTAGTTATAGTTGAAAAAGTTTCTAAAACTCCAGTCAAATTTCCTCGCAGGGCTGGAATTCCGAAAAAACGCCCCTTATAAGTTATTTCCCGGGAAATAGTTTAGGAAATAACTTAACTCTGGCTTAAATTTTAAATATTAATAAAGGATATTTAAGTAATTTAGAGAAATATATTTTTATGTGGGGGTAATCATGAATGAAAATTCCTTTCTTTAATCAGGAAAATGAAAAAAACAGGGATCAGATTGTAGAAATAAAAACAAAAAAAATTAAAGTCAATCCATTTCAGCCCCGTCAGGAATTTAATCAGGCTGAGATTGAAGAACTTGCCAGTTCGATTAAAAATTTTGGTTTAATCCAGGCAATTACAGTCCGAAAAAAAGAGGATGGTTATGAACTAATTGCCGGAGAAAGAAGGCTCAGGGCTGCCAGATTTCTAAATAGGGAAATGATTCCGGCAGTAATAAAAGATTTTAATGATCAACAAATGGCAGAAATAGCCTTAATTGAAAATTTACAGCGCAAAGATTTGAATTTTTTAGAAGAAGCACATGCTTATCAAAGACTTATAGATCAATTTAATTTAACACAGAAAGAACTGGCGGCAAGAGTTTCAAAAAGTCAGTCAACAATTGCAAATAAACTGCGCTTATTAAATTTACCTTCTCAAATCAGAGAAAAAATTCTGACAGCTGATTTAAGTGAGCGTCATGGCAGGGCACTTTTGCAATTAGACTCTGCTTCAGAACAGCTAGCAGTGGTTGAAGAAATAAGCAGTAAAGGTTTGAACGTAAGAGAGGCTGAAAAACTTATTAAAAAAAGAAAGCAGCCAAAAAAGGCAAAAAAGAAGATCAAGCATATTTCTGATGATCTGAGACTTTTTGCAAATTCTCTGGAAAAAAGAATTAAAGAAATTAAAGATTCCGGTATCACGGTGGATTATGAGCGTAATGATGAACAGGATAGTATAGAATATTATATTAAACTATCTAATAAAAAGTGAAATATTAAATGATATTCACAAAGAGGTGAAATGATGGCTAAAAAAATTGCAATTGTCAACCAGAAAGGTGGGGTCGGCAAGAGTACAACAGCAGTTAATTTGAGTGCTGGCCTGGCAGAAAAAAGCAATAAAGTTTTATTGATTGATATTGACCCTCAGGGAAATGCAAGCAGTGGCCTGGGAATCGAAAAGTCGGAGGTAGAATATACAATCTATGACCTATTGATTGAGTCTGAGCCACCTGCAAAAGCAATTTTGCAGAGCGAGAGTCAGAATCTGGATATTATTCCTGCTAATATTGAGCTGGCAGGGGCTGAAATAGAGCTTGTGTCTATCATGTCCAGAGAAAGCAGACTTAAAAAATCATTAAAAAATCTGGATCAAAATTATGATTATATTATTATTGACTGTCCTCCATCTCTGGGATTATTAACATTGAATGCTCTAACAGCTGCAGATAGTGTAATGGTTCCTATTCAGTGTGAATATTATGCGCTAGAGGGTTTGGGCCAACTGATGAACACTATTGAACTTGTTCGCAAAAACTTAAACTCTGATTTAAGAATTGAAGGAGTTTTGATGACAATGTATGATGCAAGGACCAATCTTTCGGAGCAGGTAATAGATGAGGTTAAAGATTATTTTTCTAAACTGGTTTTTGAGACGATAATTCCTCGTAATGTTCGTTTAAGTGAAGCACCAAGTTTTGGAAAACCAATTTTAGATTACAGCTCCTCTTCAAAAGGGGCAGAAGCATATAGAAAATTAGCAGAGGAAGTGATCTCTCTTGAGTAAAAAAAGACTGGGTAAAGGTTTAAGTGCGCTCATAAATAATGAGGAGAATGTTGATCAAAGTAGAGTTGAAGAAATTTTTGTTGATCAAATTGAGGCCAACCCCTTTCAGCCGCGGAGTAATTTTGATGAAGATGCTTTGAAGGAACTGGCAAACTCAATTAGGGAAAAAGGAGTTATTCAGCCAATTACAGTACGCAAGATAAAAGCAGAAAAATATCAGATTGTAGCAGGAGAGAGGCGGTGGCGGGCCTCAAAGTTGGTTGGGTTAAATAAAATACCAGCGGTAATTAGAAATTTTGATGATCAGGAAATGCTTGAGATTGCGCTAATTGAAAACATACAGAGAGAGGATTTAAATCCGGTTGAAGAGGCAAAGGCTTATAAGGAAATGCTGGATAATTTTGATATAACTCAGGCAGATCTGGCAAAACAGGTCGGCAAAAGTCGTTCTAATGTTTCAAATATGGTAAGATTATTAAAGCTTGCTGATAAAGTTAAAAATCATCTTGAACGGGGAATAATAACAATTGGTCATGCCCGGGCTCTTTTATCTTTAGAAAAAGAATCGACCCAGGTTGCAGCCTGTGAAAACATAATAATTCAGGATTTAACAGTTCGGGAAACAGAAAATTATGTTGAAAAGCTTAAAAACCCTCTAAAAGATAAAGAAAAGAAAAAAGAAAGCAGTGAGCTTTCTCCAATCTGGCAGCAGGCAGCAGAGGAATTAGGGAAAAAATTAGGGACAAAGGTTAAAATTAAGCAGCGAAAGAAGAATAATTTATTGACTATTGAAATTGATAGTGTTGAAAAATTAAATAATCTGATGAAAAAAATCAAGTAGTGTTTCATGTGAAACAAATATATATAGAAGAGAGTAGATAGGTGATATAATGATAGGAACTATAGTTAATGTGGCGTCTGTACTGACTGGAAGTACTATTGGAGTGCTTTTTCGCGGCAAATTCCCCGAAAAAGTTCAAACCACTGTTATCCATGGGATTAGTCTGGCTGTAATTTTAATTGGAATGAAAATGGCTTTTAGTATTGAAAAGGATCCAGATATTTTGCTGGTTATTTTTAGTCTGGTGATTGGTGCGGTTATTGGAGAATTAATGGGGTTAGAAACAAGGTTAAATGAATTTGGTGAACATTTAAAAGAAAGATTTGGGGGAGAAGATGACCTTTTTGTACAGGGTTTTGTTCAGGCCAGTTTAATTTACTGTGTTGGGGCAATGGCAATTATGGGATCAATTCAGGATGGTCTTAATGGAGATCCCAGTATCTTATTTACAAAATCCCTGCTGGATGGGATAACTTCAATTGCTTTTGCTGCAAGCACAGGGATAGGAGTTGCTTTTTCAGTTATTCCGATACTAATTTATCAGGGGAGTATCACCTTAGCAGCGGGCTGGGCAGCTGTATATTTGACTGAAGACATGATTCGGATAATGACAGCCAGCGGAGGACTTTTAATTACAGCTATCGGTTTAAATATGCTGGGCGTTAGTAAGATTAAGACCGGAAACTTACTGCCGGCACTGCTGGTTGCTATTTTTCTAACAGCATTTGTATTTTAATTTTGCAATATTTAAAAAAATAATATATAATTAATACATAGAATTAAATAAAACGGGTGAAGGCTGAATGAGAGACCATAGTGGCGCCGAAGGAGCAAGGGGAACCGAAACTCTCAGGCAAAAAGAATTCAGCTGGACGTAACTCTGGACATTTTTTGATAGTTTATGAACAGGGAGTCGGATTAGTTTCCGACTTCCTGTTTTTGCTTTTTAACTCATAAAAAGGGGGATAAATTAATGAAAAAAACTCCGCTCAATCAGATACATAAGGATATGGGAGCAAAGATGACTGATTTTGGTGGCTGGGAAATGCCAGTAGAATATGTTGGGATTATTGAAGAACATAAAGCTGTCAGAAAAAAATGTGGTCTTTTTGATGTCTCACATATGGGAGAGATTCTTGTTAGAGGTAAGAATGCATTTAAATCACTGCAGCATATTATAACAAATGATTTAAACAAACTTGAAAAGGGTAAAATATTATATACGCCTATCTGTAAAGAAGATGGAGGAATAATTGATGATCTACTGGTTTACTGTCTGCAGGAAGACCAGTATCTGCTGGTTGTAAATGCTTCTAATATTGAAAAGGACTTTAAATGGATAAATAAACACCTGCTGGAAGAAACAACTGCTGAAAATCTTTCGGAACAGTATGCAATGTTGGCTCTTCAGGGTCCGGATTCGAAAAAAATACTGACAGAATTAACAGATATCGACTTAAATAGTATTGATTACTATAGATTTAGGCAGGCTAAAGTTGCCGGGGTTAATATGATAGTCTCAAGAACCGGTTATACGGGAGAACTTGGTTATGAACTATATTTTGATCCTGAAGCAGCTGAAAAAATGTGGAAAGAGTTGATGGAAGCAGGATCGGATTATGGACTTCAAGCCTGTGGCCTTGGGGCCAGAGACACTCTTAGACTTGAAAAAATGTATGCTCTTTATGGTAATGATATAGATGAAAGCACCAACCCCTTTGAAGCCAGATTAAGCTGGACAGTTTCAATAAATAAAGAAGAGTTTATCGGTAAAAATAGATTGAGTGAGATTAAAAAAGACTGCTGTCAGCGGAAATTAACTCCATTTATAATTCAGGGTAGAGGTGTAGCCCGCCATGGTTATCCAGTCTATGTGGGTGAAGAAAAAATTGGAGAAGTAACCAGTGGAAGTTATTCACCAACTTTAGAAACAGGAATAGGTCTTGCTTATATAAATAATGATTATACAGAAGCTGGCAGTCAAATTGAAATTAAAGTAAGGCGCAGAAAAATTAAAGCTGAGGTAGTAAAAGGTCCTTTTGTTTAGGACTATAAATATAATAATTAAAGCAATTGGATTCTGTATTAAAAATCAAAAGGAGGAATAAAAATGAGTGTAAAAGACGATTTATATTATTCGGAGGACCATGAGTGGGTTAGAGAAGAAGAAGATTATCTGGTAATCGGAGTTACTGATTTTGCGCAGGAGGAACTGGGTGATATTGTTTTTGTAGAATTACCAGAAGTTGACGAAGAATTCGATAAAGATGATAGCTTTGGGGTTTTAGAGTCGGTTAAAGCTGTTTCTGACACTTTTATACCGGTTAGCGGCAGAGTAATAGAAGTTAACGAAGATTTACTTGATAATCCGGAACTTATTAACGATGACCCCTATGGTGAAGGATGGCTAATTAAAGTTGATCCGGCTGATGATTCCGAACTGGATGAACTTTTATCTGCTGAGGAGTATGCTGAATTCATAGAGGAGGAATAAGCATGGACTATATTTCCAATACAGCAGCAGAAAAAAACAAAATGCTGAAGGAGATTGGAATAAAAGAAGTTAAAGATCTTTTTCAGATGATACCAGAAGCAGTAGCAGCAGATGATGAATTAAAAATCAAAGCAGGAATTTCTGAGATGGAATTAATGAGAAAGGCTCAGGCACAGGCAGCTAAGAACAAAAGCCTTGATCAACAGATATCTTTTTTGGGGGCAGGAGCCTATGATCACTATGTTCCCGGAATAATTGATGCATTAATTTCTCGTTCGGAGTTTTATACAGCCTATACACCTTATCAGGCAGAGTTGAGTCAGGGGACTCTGGAAGCCATTTATGAATATCAGAGCATGATCTGTGATCTAACAGGTATGGGAATTGCTAATGCATCAATGCTGGATGGAGGTTCAGCAGCAGCAGAAGCAGTTACTATGGCTGCCAGAATAACAAGAAAAGCACGGGTTATTTTACCGGATACAATAAATCCTGCCTACAGAGAAGTTATAAAAACTTATGGTTCAGGGGTAGATCTTGATTTTATTGATTTAGAAAGTGAAAATCAAATTATTAATCCCGCTTTAATTGAGGAAAAAATTGATAATCAAACAGCTGTAGTTGTGCTTCAGTATCCAAATTTTTATGGTTCTATCGAAAAAATGGAATCAATTTCAAAGATAGTAAAAAATAACAAAAAGACTTTATTGTTAATAATAGCTAATCCAATTTTACTTGGCTTATTAAAAGCTCCCGCCGATTTTGGAGCTGATATTGTAGTGGGAGAAGCTCAAAGTCTGGGCAGCGGTCTTAATTATGGGGGACCAAACCTTGGTTTTATGGCCTGTCGGGATGATAGGAAGATGTTAAGACAGCTTCCTGGTAGAATTGTTGGTAAAACTACTGATGTTGAAGGTAAAGAGGGTTTTGTTTTAACTTTACAGACCCGAGAGCAGCATATTCGCCGCGAAAAAGCAACTTCTAATATCTGTACTAATGAAGCTTTAAATGCTTTAATGGCTACAATTTATCTCTCAACAATGGGCAAAGAAGGTCTTAAAGAAGTAGGAGAACAGTCATATCATAAAGCACACTATTTAGCTGCTAAACTTGATCAGCTGGCTGGTTATCAGGTCTTAAATAAAGAGAATTTTTTTAATGAATTTGTTTTAAAATCTGAAAAAGACAGTACAGAATTAATTAATGAGCTAATGAAGGCTGATATAATTGCCGGTTATGACCTAAAAGAGCTTGGCAGTGAAGGAATTTTAGTCTGTGTTACTGAAAAAAGAACAAAAACAGAAATGGATAAATTAGTAGAAAAACTGGAGGTGCTTTAAGTGGAGGAAAAATTAATAAAAGATTACAGCAGTCCGGGACGAAAAGGATACTCTCTACCTCCGCTTGAGGTGGAAAAAAGCAATCTTGCCGAAAATTTAGCTGATTACTTAAGAGAAGATTTAGAGCTGCCGGAAGTAAGTGAGGTTGATGTGGTTAGACATTATACAGCTTTAAGTGAGATGAATTATGGTGTTGATTCGGGTATCTATCCCCTTGGATCCTGTACGATGAAATATAATCCCAAAAGAAATGAAAGAGTGGCCAGAACTTCAGGTTTAACAAATATTCATCCCTACCAGCCTGTAGAACAGCTGCAGGGGTCTCTGGAGTTGTTGTACCAGTTAAAACTTGATCTGGCAGAAATTAGTGCTATGGATGAGATAACGTTGCAACCGGCATCAGGGGCTCATGGGGAATTCACATCGCTTTTAATAGTTAAAAAGTATTTTGCAGATCGTGAAGAAGAAAGGACTAAGGTGATTGTTCCTGATTCAGCTCACGGAACCAACCCGGCCAGTGCAGCAATGGCTGGTTTTGATGTGGTTGAAATTGCCTCAAATGAGAGGGGGATGGTTGATCTTGATGCGCTGGCAGAGGCTCTGGATGAAAAAACTGCAGCACTGATGCTGACCAATCCAAATACACTTGGTATTTTTGAAGAAGATATTTTAAAGATAACTGAGATGGTTCATGAAGTTGGTGGTCTGGTATATTATGATGGTGCAAACATGAATGCAATTATGGGTTATGCCAAGCCGGGACTGATGGACTTTGATTTAATGCATTTTAATCTTCACAAAACATTTTCAACTCCTCATGGAGGAGGAGGCCCTGGATCTGGACCTGTTGGTGTTAAGGACTTTTTAGCTCCTTATCTGCCGAAGCCTTTATTAAAAAAAGATGAAGAAAAATATTACTGGGATTATCAGCGCCCAAAATCAATTGGTAAGGTCCACAGTTTTTATGGGAATTATGGAGTTATGCTCCGAGCCTGGTCATATATTAAAACTGTAGGTGGCAGCGGCCTAAAAGAGACAACCGAAAATGCTGTTTTAAATGCTAATTATTTAAAGGCAAAGCTAAAAAATGATTTTGAGCTTCCATATGCTGAAGATAGCTTGCATGAGTTTGTTCTATCTGGCAGCCGTCAGAAAGAAGAAGGAGCTTCGACTTTAAATATAGCGAAAAGATTACTGGATTATGATCAGTATGCTCCTACTATCTATTTCCCACTTGTAGTAAAGGAAGCAATGATGATAGAGCCAACAGAGACTGAAAACATAGGCACTCTAGATCATTTTGTAGAGACAATGCTAACTATTTCCCGGGAAATAAAAGAGAATCCTGAAATAGTAAAAAATGCACCGCATTCCACCATTGTTAGAAAACTAAATGAAACAGAAGCTGCTAGAAATCCTGATTTACACTGGTAATAAATGTAAGAATAAAATATCCTCAGGATATCTTTAATACATTAAGGTAATATTATGTTGATATCGGAAATTATGAAACTAAAAATTTTATCCCCAAAAAATATTAGGTATAATTTCCTGGACATAAAAAAAGATATTTAAAAATGGCCCTGTTGAGGGCCATTTTTGCAGTTTTAGGTATCTATATGATATAATATTAAATTGAAGTTAATTAAAAGTGGGGGTAAAAATGAGAGAAGAAATTTATAAAAATCAGCTGGAAGAAGAAAATAAAAAACTTTACCAGGAATGTGTTGAACTAATGGAAAAGGGGAGACGAAAAAAAGCTGAAAATCTGCTTGATCAGTTTTTAGAAGAAAAACCCGGTTTTGTGCCTGCTCTTAATAAAAAGGCCGTTATTCATATTTATAAAAAAGATTTTAATCAGGCTCAATCACTGCTCAATAGAATACTGCAGCAGGATCCAGACTTTGCTCCTGCTCTTACCAATCTGGGAAGTATAGCTAGAGAATTGGGTAATTCAAAGAGAGCCAAAGAACTTTATCAGAAAGCGATTAAAGTAGATGAGGATTATGGACCTGCCTATAATAATTTAGGTGTAATTTATCGTGAAGAAGGGAATTATTCGGAATCTATTAAATATCTAAAAAAGGCAAGAAAAAGAGGAAGTTTCAGCTATCATTTAAATGCCGATAAGCCTTTTTATAAGGATCCAGGCTGTCTTTTTGTTATCTTTTTAGTAATCACTTTAATTACTATTCTTTATTTTCTTTTAACATAGGTTTAAAAATATAATTAATTATATTTTTAGTAAATATTACTGCTGGTTAAGTCTATTATAGGAAGGGGTCTTTAAATGCCGGAAAATTATTCAGTAGGTGATAGGGTAGAATTTAAAAAAACACATCCCTGTGGGGGTAAAACCTGGGAAATTATAAGGGTTGGCATGGATTTTAAAGCCAAATGTGAGACCTGTGAGAGAGTAATTATGTTACCAAGAAATAAATTTGAAAAAAGCGTTAAGAAAAAACTTTAATTATTGAGGAAGGAAGATTTTTAAATGAAAATAGGAATCGTTGGACTGCCGAATGTAGGCAAATCGACTCTTTTTAATGCTCTGACAGAAGCTGGAGCTGATGCAGCAAATTATCCTTTCTGCACAATCGATCCTAATGTTGGTGTTGTACCTGTACCGGATGAGCGGCTCGATTGGCTGGCAGAAAAATATCAGCCTGAAAAGAAAACTCCAACAGTGATTGAATTCGTTGATATAGCAGGACTTGTGGAAGGGGCGAGTCGCGGAGAAGGTCTGGGCAATAAATTTTTAGCTCATATCAGAGAAGTAGATGCTATTGCTCAGGTGGTACGTTGTTTTGATGATGAAAATATAACCCATGTTGATGGTAAAATTTCTCCGGATAGAGATATAGATATTATTAATACAGAATTAATGATGGCTGATCTAACTCAAGTAGAAAAAAGACTGGAAAAATCTAAAAAACAGGCTAAAAGTGGAGATAAAATATATCTCAGGGAAGTTGAATCACTGGAGAAAATTTCAGCTGCTCTGGAAGAAGGAAAAAATATTCGTCAGCTTGATCTTTCAGAAACTGGAGAGAGACTGGTTAAAGAATTGCAGTTATTAAGTGCTAAACCTATTATTTATCTGGCTAATGTTAATGAAGAAGATATTAATACCGGTCAGAATGAATTAGTCAAAGATGTAAAAGAACACGCTGAGCGTGATGGTGCCAAGGTGGTTGAAATTAGCGCTAAAATTGAGGCTGATATTGCAGAACTTGATGAAGACGAAAAAGATATGTTTTTAGAAGAATTAGGACTTAATGATTCCGGGCTGGATCGAGTAATTAAAGCCGGATATGAATTATTAAACCTGCTTACTTTTTTAACTGCAGGAGAAAAAGAATGCAGAGCCTGGACAGTAGAAAAAGGTTCGACAGCACCTCAGGCAGCAGGTCGGATTCACAGTGATATGGAAAAAGGTTTTATCAGAGCTGAAATTGTAAGTTTTGAAGATTTAAAACGAGTGGGATCAATGGCTGAGGCAAGAGAAGAAGGATTGCTGCGCCTTGAAGGTAAGGATTATATAATGCAGGATGGAGATATCTGCCACTTTAGGTTTAATGTCTGATCTTATCAACAGTATAATTTGTTACAATCTCCGCTAACACTTTTTTGATGAATTAAAGGCTGATTTTTCTAATGTAGCTGTGGAGTTTGAGTGTATTTTGAAAAATCTATACGCATTTAATTCCCAAAAAAGTTACTTCGATTGAATTCACAAATTATACTGTTGATAATCTCTCTAATATAAAGTTTAAAAATCTACTTCGATTGAATTCATAAAATAAAGAGGTGATAATCTCTCTATAGTGTATTAAAAAAAGTTACTCCGATTGAGTTCACAAATTATATTATTGATAATCTCTTTGTATATTCTGATTAAAGTAGTGAATTAGAAAAGTAATAATTTTTTTATATTATCAAAAGCTGATTTTTCTAAAAGGGCAAGAAAGTTAAGAGGCAATTATTATGTTAAAAAAAATTGATCAAAAAATATTTTATATATTATATAATTTTACTGTCAGTCATGAGTTTATTCTAGAGCTGGCAGTTTTTATTACAAAATTTTCTTCTAAGTTTTTTTCCGTGATCTATTTTGCGGTTGGTGGTTGGCTCATTTATAACAAAGATGCCAGACTCAAAGCTTTTATACTGATTCCGGCTGCTGTATATCTGATAGTTAAAGTTATTCCAACTTTATATAATCGCCAGCGTCCTTTTGCAGAGTTTAAGTTAAAAAGCCTCGTTGAGCAGAGAGAGGACCACTCTTTTCCCAGTACCCACACAGCAAGTTCATTGATTATTTCGCTTGCTGTTTTAAATATTAGCTTAGAGCTGGGCATTTTAATGACTATAATGGCGGTGATAACTGCTCTGACAAGAATTATGGTGGGAGTACATTATCCTTCGGATATTATTGGGTCTATAATAATTGTCCTTACTGTAAAAATAATAGAAATTAAATATTTATTTTAACTTAATAGTGAATTAAAAAGTTGGTGAAACAGCGATTATCTTGGAGAATTTTTTCGACATAAAGAGACATAATTCGGGTGGTACACGGTACCTGTACAGAGATTCCGCAAATGATTTTTAAAAAATAAGGAGAATACAGTTCAAACAGTATTCTCAGCAGTAGTTCCAAAATAAAGAATATTAGAAATATTAGTCATACAATTATCCCAATTAAAAACCTTATGATGATTGATAATTCGGGCTTTAATAAAGGAAATCCCCGCCCTTTTTTGAAAGTGTTAATTGACAAGAAAAACACACAAAAAAGGAGACGGGGAAAAATGAAAACTAAAAATCATACATTAAGTTGTTATCAATATTGTAACAGGGTCTACGATTTAATTCAAAAATTAGAGCAGATTGAAGATAAAAGAGTTCATCCTTCAG
>NZ_FTNC01000045.1 GCF_900156285.1 Halanaerobium kushneri | reverse complement strand
TTGAACAATGGTTATATACTATCATCAAAGATATCATATTTATAAAAATTTATCAATTGGAATAAATGATTAAAAGACCATCAAGGTTAACCTTGATGGTCTAAATAGAGTACCGATAGTCTCGATTAATTTTCAGCAGACATTACTTTTAAATTTTAGATACTAACTATCTGACACCGGGATAATTGGGATAATTTCTCAAGGGATGGCTACCAATGAAAATTACTCAAAATTATATTCTGTTACAATCTTTTCGCGATCAGTTGTCTGATCTAAGAAATATTCATAACAGGAGATTCCAAGGAAGGAACCAGAAATATTGATTACATTATCAAAACCTCTACCCTGTAAAGCTAGAACAGCGTTGTAACTTCTCTGACCTGAACGGCAGTGTAAGTAAACAGGCTGATCTTCAGGGATTTCATCAGTTCTTTCTCTCAGCTCACTTAAAGGAATATTAACTGAGTTAACTAAATGACCTATTTCATATTCTTCTTTTTCGCGGACATCAACGATAAAGGCATCATTTTCCACTAATTCTCTGACCTCTGTAACAGGGACCTGATTATAGCGGTTATTAATAATATTTGTTGCAACCAGACTTGCCTGATTAACTGCATTTCTTGGAGTAGAGAATAGAGGAGCATAGGCCAATTCTGATTCTGTTAAATCCTCTACAGTTGCATCAAATAAAATTGCTGTTGCTATTACATCAATTCTCTTATCCACATTACCCTTACCAATTGCCTGAGCACCCAATACCTTTCCAGTTGGCACCTCATATAGTAATTTAAAGTGCAGCGGGTTTGCATCTGGCATTAAACCAACTTTGTCGGTAGGGATTACATAAACAAAATCATAAGAAATTCCTGCATCTTTTAGCTGCTTCTCATTTAGACCTGTTGCAGCAGCATTGTAATCAAAGGCTCTGATTACTGAAGTTCCAATTACTCCATTATTTTTATTAGGAATATTGTACATATGGTTTGCAGCAGCACGAGCCTGTCTCTGAGCAGGACCAGCAAGTGGTAATCTTGTTTTAGAGCGAGCAATCTTAGAATAAACTTCGATCACATCTCCAACAGCATAAATGTCAGGATCACTTGTCATATAGTTGTGATTTACTTCAATTCCACCTGTTTCTCCAATTTTAAGGCCTGCATCTTCAGCCAACTTGGTTTCTGGGCTGACACCAATAGCTAAAACAACGGCTTCTGCATCAATTTTCTTGCCAGATTTTAAAATAACATGGTCATCATTTACTTCAGTTAGTGGATCTGATAGAACAATATTAACTCCATTATCATGCAGTTCTTTCTGGAGGATTTGAGCCATGTCAAAATCTAGCGGCTGCAGTACCTGGTCCATAGCTTCTACTAAAGCTACATTTTTATTAGAGTGAATAAAGTTTTCAGCGATTTCAACTCCAATATAGCCCGCACCAATAACTGCAACATTTTCTACATTATTATTTTTAACATACTGATTTAATTGATCAATATCATCTACATTGCGGATAGTAAAGACGTTTTCATTATTTACTCCCTTAATGCTTCCAGGTCTGATTGGATTTGCACCGGGAGAAAGCATTAATTTATCATAGGCTTCAGTATATGTTTCACCAGTTTCTAAATTTTTAACTTCGATAGTTTTTTCTTCTCTATTAATTTTTGTTACTTCACTATTAACACGAGCATCGATATTATACTGTTCAGCAAACTTTGAAGGACACATTAAGACTAAATCATCACAATCTCTAACAATTCCACTTAAGTGGTAAGGTAAAGAACAGTTAGAAAAGGATACATGAGAACCTCGTTCAAACATAATTACCTCTGCATCTTCATCCAGTCTTCTTACTCTAGCAGCTGTACCAGCTCCACCAGCTACTCCCCCAACAATTAAAACTCTTTTACTCATATTATATTCCTCCTGTAAATTTTTTATTATAAATCATTCTTTCAGCCATTAAAAAGTGACTGAAAGAGTATGTTGCTTACTTTAATAAATTTTTTCGCTAAATTTATTACTAATTACTCCTCCGATAATCATAAAGACAAGGAAGACCCAGCCGGAAAGAGAGAAATTAGAAATTGGTGTATATAGGGCTCCAACATTACATCCCTGAGCAAGACGTGTTCCAAATCCCATTGATAGTCCTCCAAGAGCATACATTAGCCCTTGTTTTTTACTGATATGAAGTTCTGAATTGAAAAACTCCATAAATTTACCTGCAGTTAAAAGATAAATTATTGCTCCAACGAGAATACCAAAGTTTTGAACTGAGATCTGGTGTTCAAAAAATGGAGTAGCAAAAGTCTCAGCTGACAGTTTAGTAAATTCAGATAAACTTTGAGCAGAAACTCCAAACAACATTAATATTTTTCCAAACCAGATACCATAAGGTTGAGAAACACCCCATCCATATCCAGTTACTCCCATTAGAATAGTAACAATAATTGCTAGTGCTATGCCTCCCTGTTTTAATGTCCAGGGTTTTTCAAATAAGTGATAATATGTATCTGAACTAAATAATTTGAAATTCTTTAAGTCAATTGGTTGCAGATTTTCCTGGATTCTTTCAATTTCTAAGCCGCTGTACTCACCTGTTTTTTTCTTATGTTTTTCATACATATAAGATAAGATAGTAAATAGAAGGCAAAGTGCTCCAAGGGCAAGTAATCCACCTAAATAACCTTCAAAACCATCTCCCTGGAATAGGTCAGGTAAGAAGACCCCTCCCATAGTCCTGTATCCAATATAAGAGCTAAACCAGGATTCCTGTACCCAGCTGGCTGTATTCTGGATTGGAAAACCAATAAATACTCCAAACATAAAGAAAACTAGAGTTGTAAATGCACGTGGAAGAGCCTGGGGTAAATCTGTAAGTACTCCACTTGCACAGCAGACAGAAATAGACATTCCAAAGCCAAATAAAAATCCCCCCAGCATTAAACCAATGTTGATCGGTTTTATCCAGAGATTATAACTTGCTGGATCTTTACCAAATAAAAATGCTGTCATTAAAACAGCTGTAATAAAAAACATGAACATTAAAGTACGCATTAATTTTGTTGACCCAGTTCTGTAAGCTCTATTTACACTCCCTGCAAAACCAGTATAAGCTCTGGCAAGAGCATAACCGAAACCTGAGCCAGCTAATAATCTAAAAAATAAAATATCGGTTTTCAGCCAGAATTTTGCTGCAACAAAAACAATTATTATTGCTATAAATCCTAAAATTTTTTCTGTTTTTTTCATTTTTTTAACATCCTCCCTGTTAATTATTAATAATTTAAACCCCCTAAACTTTGTTCTAAAATTCGCAAATAAAAGCAAAAAATAAAGACAAAAAAATAAGTAAGTAATTTAATTCCTTCTAAGTTAATTTATAATATTATTCACAAAACAAAGCTTCTAAAATTATTATATATCATTTGTTATCAATACTAAAATAATAATATCTTATATTGGATAACTTTATGTTATAGATAGAAAAAGAGACCAGTTAATAACTGGTCTCTTTTTAAAGTAAATAATATTTGTTGCAGCATTGAAAAAAAGCTCTATTATTATTTAATGAGCATATTTAATTAAAAAATTCTCCTCCAAGGTATCTCTGGCCGGTGTCGGCTGCGATAGCTAGCACTTTTTTTTCGGGGTCTAAATTTTTAGCTACTTTTAGTGCAGTCCAGACAGCTGCACCAGAAGAAGGTCCAAGAAGCAGGCCTTCTTCTGCTGCCAGTTTTCTGGTTGTTTCTATTACCTCAGAATCAGAAATATGATAAATTTTATCATAGATAGTACTATCCAGTGTTTGAGGAATAAAACCAGGTCCTGTACCAGGAATTTTATGAGGTCCCGGTTGACCGCCGGCCAGAACTCGAGAATTTTCTGATTCTACAGTATAAATTTTTAATTCAGGTAGTTTTTCTTTTAGTTTATTTCCGGTACCGGAAATAGTTCCACCTGTACCGGCAGAGGCAACAAAGGCATCCAGCTGGCCGTTCATCTGTTCTAAAATTTCTAAAGCGGTTGTTTTTTGATGAACAGCTGGGTTGGCTGGATTTTTAAACTGATTGGGAATAAAAGAATTATTAATTTTTCTTTTCAGCTCATGAGCTTTATCGATAGCCCCCTGCATCAGCTTTTGGGCAGGAGTAAGCACTACCTCAGCTCCATAAGCTTTTAAAATCTTTATTCTTTCCTGTGAGGCACTATCAGGCATAATTATAATACAATTATAACCGTTGGCTGCGGCAATCATTGCCAGCCCAATCCCTGTATTACCACTTGTGGGCTCAATTATTGTGCCACCTTTTTTTAGTTTATTTTCTTTTTCTGCTTCTTTAATCATATTTAAAGCAGGACGGTCTTTAACACTGCCGCTAGGATTAAAATACTCTAACTTAACATAAACAGCTGCATCGTTTTTACTGGCCATTTTTTGTAATCTAACAACTGGAGTTTCTCCAATTAATTCTGTTATCTTATTTACTACCTTCATCTTTATCCTTCCTTACTTTATAGTATTAACTATATTATTTCAAAAATATAGAGTAATAACAAATTTTTTATTTTGTTACTTTATTTAAATATGAGATATCAATAAATCCATCAAGATTAGAATCTCCCTTAATAAAACCTAATTCTGCAGAAAGATCAGCCAGTTTTTGAACTACAGAACTATCAAGCTCAGAAGTGATATTGGTTCTCTTCATTGAACGCTCTATTATTTCCAGAGATAATTTTTGTCTGGTTATTTCTTTAATTTGCTTCTGAATAATATTACTGCTTTCAACTGGATTATTGTTTATATACTCAACTGTTTTTTGATGAGCCTTAAGAAAATTTTCAATTAGTTCTGGATTGTTTTTAATAAATTCACTAGTTGAAACAACTAAGGTTGCTGGCAATTTGCCGTTCCAGGGCATCTGATTCCAGTCAACAACCACTTTAGAATCAAGATCTGCTTCCATCCGTGCTGCCCAGGGTTCGGAAACAACTGCTGCATCAAGCTGTTTGGTGGCAAAAAGTCCAACCATTGTTGCTGGTTTCTGAGCCCGGTGATCAATGCTGCCTCCCCGTCGATTTGTATTTAAGTTATTGTCTTTAATTAACTGTCTAAAAAGTAGATCATGCGTACAGCCCAGAGCAGGGGTAGCTATAATTTTATTTTTTAAGTCTTCTACGGAATTATATTCAAAATCTTTTCGAGTTACCAACACTGTTCCACCTGTGCTGGCACTTGCCAGAGCTTTTACATCTGCTCCCTGCAGATAGCGGTTAATCGCTGGCCCGGGTCCAACATAACCAAGATCAATTTGATTTGTAGCTAAGGCATCCATGAAAAGAGATCCATTGGGAAAAATTTTAGTTTTGATCTTAATTCCATTCAGCTGCTCTACAAATATATTTTCACTAACTCCAACGATTGCCGGTGCATGAGTAATATTGGGGAAATAACCAATAGTTATTTCCTCAAGGTCGGAAGCGGCTGTTGTTCCAGCTGCTGCTAAAAATAATAAACTAAAAATTACCAGGACTAAAATACTGTTTTTAAGATTTCTTTTTTTCATTTTGAAATTCTCCTTTTAAGCTATAATATTTAATGAATTTTGATTGCTAAGTTGTGATTAATAAAATATACAAAATAGAGCTTTGGTGATTTTAACTAAAAAATATTGAAATTTAATTTATTTACTATTTAATCCCCAGCGATTGAGAACTACTTTTTCTGCTTTTTTAAATAAAAAATTGTCTGTGAGATAGCCGATCGAACCAATGAGCAAGATGACTGTAATAACCAGACTCATATTACCCATATCTCTGCCCCACATTAAGATCTGACCCAGACCATCACCACTTCCTATTAGTTCTCCTGCCATTAATGCTCGCCAGGAAAAAGCCCAGGAGAGGCGCATTCCAGTTATTAAATGAGGAATAGCTGCTGGCAAAATTACCTTCCAGAAGAGCTGTATTTTGTTAACTCCCATTGTTTTAGCAGCTTTAATTAAAACAGGCTGTACATTTTTAATACCTGTACTGGCATTAATCACCATATTCCAGGTTCCACCGAGAACTACAACAAAAATTATTGCCCGTTCTCCCATTGAAAACCAGAGTAGTGCCAATGGAAGCCAGACAACACTTGGTACACTCTGCAGGGCAAGTATAAATGGTCCAATTGTATCTTCAACCAGTTGAAAACTGGCAATTAATACTCCTAACATCAGCCCAAAGAGAAGAGAGAGGCTGTAACCAATAAGCAGTCTTTTAAAACTGGCAGTGATAGCAAAAGTAAAAGTTCCATCTTTAAACCCTTCTATTAAGGTGGAAGTTACCATTCCAGGAGAGGGAAAAAGAAAATCAGGCCAGATGTTTAACTGAAATAAAAACTGCCAGACGGCAAGAATTAATAAAATAAATATAGTTTTAGGTAGCAATTTTTTCATAAGTATTTTCACCCCGGCTTTCAATTTCTTCTTCAAGTAAATCTAGAATTTTATTTTCAATTCTAATTAAAGCAGAGTTTTCTCTATCACGAGGCTGTGGAATATCTATTCTAAATTCTTCTATAATTCTACCAGGATTACTGCCAAAAACAATTACTCGGTCAGAAAGTTTAACTGCTTCTCTGATATTATGAGTTACAAAAACAATAGTTTTTTCTGTTTTCTGCCAGAGTTTTATTAACTGTCGGTGGAGCATTAATCTGCTTTGTTCATCCAGGGCACCAAAGGGTTCATCCATCAGCAAAATTTCTGGATCTAATACCAGTGATCTTGCAATTGCTACCCTCTGTTTCATCCCACCAGAGAGCTGATGAGGATAAGAATCCTTAAAATCATCAAGCTGAACTGCTTTTAACTGTTCTAAAGCTTTTTGGTATGCCTTTTTTTTATCTATTTTTTTTATTTTTAATCCAAAAAGAACATTTTCTATAACT
>NZ_FTNC01000028.1 GCF_900156285.1 Halanaerobium kushneri | reverse complement strand
ACGACTCAATCGAAAGAGAAAATCAACTGCTGCATAAAACACCTCGGACTACAAAAGTATTTTTAAAATTTACTTGACTTTTCAGAAACAATGCATCCCAGGTTATATTTTTAAAAAAATAAATGGTGATAAATAATATTTAAATTGTGAGGTGTTCAAATGTCGAATAAAAAAACAAAAGGAATAATACTTGCTGGTGGCTCTGGAACAAGATTATACCCTTTAACATTAGTCACAAGCAAACAACTTTTACCAGTTTATGATAAACCAATGATCTATTATCCACTATCAATATTAATGTTGGCTGGTATTCAAGAGATACTTATTATCTCAACTCCAGAAGATCTTCCTCGATTTGAAGAACTTTTAGGAGACGGAAGTCAATTTGGAATAGAATTAAATTATGAAGTGCAGCCTTCACCAGATGGACTTGCTCAGGCATTTATAATTGGAGAAGAATTTATAGGTGATGATAATGTAGCCATGATATTAGGAGATAATATTTTCTATGGTAATCATTTAACTTCTTTACTTAAAGAAGCTGTTAATAATAAAGATAGAGCCACAGTTTTTGGTTATTATGTAGATGATCCCGAACGCTTTGGAATAGTTGATTTTGATAAAGAAGGTCAGGTTACTTCTATTGAAGAAAAACCTGATGACCCTAAGTCTAATTATGCTGTAACAGGATTATATTTTTATGATAATCGAGTAGTTGATTATGCTAAAAATTTAGAACCAAGTTATCGGGGAGAACTTGAGATAACTGATCTAAATAAAATATATCTAGAAGAAGGAGACCTTGATGTTCAGCTCTTGGGAAGAGGATTTGCCTGGTTAGACACCGGCAAAATGGATACTCTTTTAGAAGCAGCAGAATTTGTTAGAACAATAGAACATCGTCAGGGAATTAAAATTTCTGCTTTAGAGGAAATTGCCTATCGTAATGATTGGATAGATAAAGAAACTTTATTGGATTCAGCTGAAAAATATGGTAATTCTCCTTACGGACAGTTTTTAAAAAAGGTAGCAGATGGTAAAATAAGATATTAATTTGAGGTGTAGTATGGAACTAATCAAAACTGAGATTGATGATTTATATATAATTGAACCACAGGTTTTTGAAGATAATAGAGGCTGGTTTATGGAAAGTTATTCAGCTCAGAAATTTAAAGAATTAGGTATAGATATAGAATTTATTCAGGATAATCATTCTCTATCAAAAGAAAAGGGAGTTTTGAGAGGTTTGCATTTTCAGCTAGAACCCAAAGCACAGATTAAATTAGTTCGCTGTACTCAGGGAAAGATTTATGATGTTACAGTTGACTTAAGGGAAGGTTCACCTACATATAAAAAGTGGGTTGGAGTAGAATTAAGCGCTGAGAATAAAAAACAATTTTTAATACCTAAAGGATTTGCTCATGGATTTTTAACCTTAAGTGAGAATGCAGAGGTTCAGTATAAAGTTGATGAATATTATGCTCCTGAATATGATAGAAGTATTAGATTTGATGACCCAGAAATTAGTGTTGACTGGGATATTGATAAACCTGTTTTATCAGATAAAGATAAAAATGCACCTTTATTAAAAAATAGTGACTGCAACTTTAAATATTAAGATAAGTGAGGTTTTAAATAAATGAAGATTTTAGTGACTGGAGGAGCCGGATTTATTGGCAGTAATTTTATATTTTATATGCTTGATCAGCATCCTGATTATGATATTGTTTGTCTTGATGCTTTAACTTATGCAGGTAACTTAGAAACATTAGAACATGTAATGGATAATGATAATTTCAAATTTATCAAAGGTGATATTAGAGACAGAGACTTTATTTTTGATTTATTTAAAAAAGAAAATTTTGATATGGTTGTTAACTTTGCTGCTGAATCTCATGTTGATCGTTCAATTAAAGATCCAGGAGTATTTTTAGAGACTAATATCCTGGGAACTCAGGTTTTAATGGCTGCCTGTAGAGAATATGGTATAAAAAGATTTCATCAGGTATCTACTGATGAGGTATATGGTGATTTACCATTAGATAAACCGGATTTAATGTTTACAGAAGAAACTTCAATAACTACTTCTTCACCTTATTCTGCTTCTAAAGCTTCTGCTGATTTATTAGTTGAAGCCTATCATAGAACTTTTAATTTGCCAGTGACTATTTCGCGTTGCTCTAATAATTATGGTCCTTATCAGTTTCCAGAAAAATTAATACCATTAATGATTTCAAAAGCTTTAGCAGAAGAAGAACTACCTGTTTATGGAAAGGGAGAAAATGTTAGAGACTGGTTATATGTGAAAGATCATTGTGAGGCTATAGATCTTATTTTACATAAAGGTCAACAAGGAGAAGTCTATAATATAGGTGGTCATAATGAAAGAAGTAATTTAGAAGTTGTAAAAACTATTTTAAATGAACTTGATAAACCAGAATCTTTAATTACTTTTGTTGAAGATAGGGCCGGGCATGATCTAAGATATGCCATTGATCCTACTAAAATATCAGAAGAATTAGATTGGGAACCGACAATTTTATTTGATCAAGGCATAAAAAAAACAATTAAGTGGTATCTTGATAATGAAGAATGGTGGCAGAATATTCTTAGTGGCGAATATCAGGATTATTATCAAAAGATGTATGGAGATAAGCAGGGTGATAAAAGATGAAAGTCTTAGTAACTGGTGCTGATGGTCAGTTAGGTTATGATGTGGTTGAGAAATTAAATGAAGAAAACATTGAATATTTAGGTGTAGACAAAGAAGATTTTGATTTAACTAATGAACAAGAAACTAAAGACTTCATTTTAGATTATGCACCTGATGTAATTATCCACTGTGCTGCTTATACTGATGTTGATCAGGCTGAAGTGGAAAGAAATCTCTGTTATCAAGTTAATGTAGAAGGAACAAGGTATGTAACTGAAGCTGCTAAAGAATTAGATGCTAAAATGCTTTATATTAGTACTGATTATGTTTTTGATGGCCAAGGTGAAAAACCTTTTGAAGTGACAGCTCCTCCTAACCCCATTAATTATTATGGTGAAACTAAATATCAGGGTGAGCAGAAGATACAGAAATTATTAGATAAATATTTTATTGTTAGAACTTCCTGGGTTTTTGGTGAGCATGGTGAAAATTTTGTAAAGACTATGCTTAAATTAGGTGAGGAAAGAGATGAAATATCAGTTGTTGCTGATCAATATGGATCACCTACTTATACTGGTGATTTAGCAGAATTAATAATTGATATGATAAAAACTGATAAGTATGGAATTTATCATGCAACCAATGAAGGATTTTGCAACTGGTATAAGTTTGCAAAAGAGATATTTAAGGCTGCAAATATTGAAGTTAAGGTTAAACCAGTTAGTAGTGATGAGTTTAAGACCAAGGCTGAAAGACCTAAAAATTCTCGTTTATCAAAAAAAATATTAAAAATAAGTGGTTTTAGTTTACTAGTTTCTTATAAAAGCACTATTAGACATTTTATAAATAGATTGTTTTTAATGAAAAGTAATTAGGATGTGATTTTTTGTTTACTATTTCTATACCAATTTATAAATATAAAAAAGTATTCCCTCAAACTTTAAAAGCCTTAGAAAAACTTGATCAAAATTTAATCCAAGAAATAAATTGTTATATAGAACCAACTGAGGATGTTGAACTTATTCTAAGCAAAATTCATAATACTTCACTAAATATAAATATTTTTTTAAATGATTCGGTAAAGGGGATGGTTAATAATTGGAATCAATGCATTCAAAACTGTAGTTCTGATTATTTAATAATCAATCATGATGATGATATTTTGTTACCAGGTATATTAGATAAATATAGGAAAATAGACAATGAATATCCAGAAATTGCTTTAATATCATCAGAACAAAAAATTAAAGGATATCCTATTAAAAACTTTATTAAAAGTTTATTTTATTTCAAAGATAGCATTAATTATTATGATAAAGGTGAAATTTCAAAATTCATTCAAAATGACTTTACATTACCCTGTAGCAGTGTAGCTTTTAATCTTAAATTATTAAAAGATAATTATTTATTTTCTAATTCTTACTCTTATTCTGCTGATGAAGAATTATGGCCAAGAATACTGAAAAATTTTCCAATAGTGAAAGTTAAAAGCCCTTTAATAATTAGAACTTTAAACGATGAAAATCATGAATTCGATACTTGGAATGAGCCAGATTTCATAAAACAATATTTGCTTATTAGAAAGGATATTTTTATTTATTCAAATAGAAATATGGATGTTTTCAATTATTTATATAATAAACTAACTCCAACTTTTAAACATATAGAAGATATTTCAGGTATTAATATTAATTACTCAAAATGGTTAAATTATTTTAAAAAAATTTGTAATATAAAATTTTAATTCAATGACTTTTTAAAAAATAGGTGTTTAAATAATTACACCACTAATCATAGCAAGCGTTATAGGAAGTAGATTCTGGTTATTAATTTTAAAAGTGAAATTAAAACAATTTTAAACTTATGATGTTAGTATAAATATGATTCAGCTAACTCTAGATATAATTAATAAGATTGCTGATTATGATCAGATATTTGTTGCTACTGGTAAAGATTATGCAATAGATGTTAAAAAATATCTGCTAGAAATACCTTCAGCAAATATAAGTATAGAACCAATGCACAAAAATACATCTGCCTGTATTGATCTGGATTTCTTATATATTGAAAAAATAACCGGAGACTGTAATGACCATTCTTCCTGCTTATCATGTAATAATTAATAATCAGGAGTTTATAGAAAATCTAAAAAAAGCGGAAGAAATTACAGAAACTGAATCTAATCTAGTTATAATTGGGATTGAAAATTCAAAACCAGAAACATGTTATGGCTACATAAACTACGGTTAGCAAAAATCAAAAAATAGGTCAAAGCAAATAATTTCACTGAAAAACCGGGCTATAAAAGAGTAGTTCATTTTTTAAAATCAGATAATTATCTTTGGAACAGCGGTATATTTATCTGGAAAGTAAAAACAATTAGAGAAATGTTCGGAAAATATATGTCGGAACTTGATCAGGCTTTAGAAAAATAAAAAAAGTATTAGAAAGTTCAGAAACAGATAAAGTAATTAAAATTGAATTCAAAAAATTAGATAGTATTTCAATATAATATGGAATACTAGAAAAAGTAGATAATATCTATGTTGTACCCGGCAGTTTTAAATGGGATGATGTAGGCAGTTTTAGTCTGTAATAAAGATAATGACCAGCATGTAAAAGAGTTGTAAGAAATACTGGTTGAAAAAGAGCTAAATAAGTTATTATAATTTGGGGGATAATTAAATAATGAAAAAAGCATTAATTACAGGAATAACAGGGCAGGATGGTTCATACTTAGCTGAATTATTATTAGAAAAAGGATACGAAGTTCACGGAATAATAAGAAGATCTTCTACATTTAACACCCAAAGAATTGATCATATCTATCAGGATCCACATGAAGAAAATATAAGATTAAAACTTCATTATGGTGATATGACTGATTCCAGCAATTTAAGTCGTTTAGTAGAAAAAATAAATCCAGATGAAATATATAACCTTGCAGCTCAGAGTCATGTAGGTACTTCTTTTGAAATACCAGAATATACAACAGATGTAGATGCAATGGGGACTTTAAGATTACTTGATGCAATTAAAGAATCTGAAGTGGATTGTAAATTCTATCAGGCTTCTACCAGTGAATTGTATGGAGAAGTTCAAGAAGTTCCTCAGACAGAGAAAACACCTTTTTATCCAAGAAGTCCCTATGCTGCAGCTAAGCTTTATGCTTATTGGATAGTTAAAAACTATCGTGAGGCTTATGATCTTTTTGCTGTGAATGGTATTTTATTTAATCATGAATCACCAAGAAGAGGTAAAAGATTTGTAACCAGAAAGATAACAAGAGCTGTTGCCAGAATAACAAAAGGTAAACAGGATAAAATATATTTAGGTAATATGAATGCTAAAAGAGACTGGGGGTATGCCGAAGACTATGTTAAGATGATGTGGATGATGTTACAGCATGATACTCCAGAAGATTTTGTGATAGCAACAGGAGAAACTCATACAGTAAGAGAATTTGTAGAAGCTGCCTTTAGCCATGTTGATGTTGAGATAGAATGGCAGGGTGAAGGTGTAGATGAAAAGGGTATAGATAAAGATACTGGTAAAGTATTAGTAGAAGTTGATCCTAAATACTTTAGGCCAACAGAAGTTGATTTATTAATAGGAGATCCTAGCAAAGCTAAAGAAGAACTGGGCTGGGAACCAGAAGTTAAATTTAAAGAATTAGTACAGTTAATGGTTCAATCTGACTTAGAAGCAATAGAAAAACACGGAGATATTTAATATCAAAGTGAAAGGTGTGTTATAGATGGAAAAAGATGCAAAGATATATGTAGCCGGTCATAGAGGTTTAGTTGGCTCAGCTATAATGAGAAATCTAAAAAAAGAAGGATATAATAATTTAGTCTATAGAACTTCTTCTGAACTTGATTTAAGAAGGCAGGAAAAAGTAGAAGAATTTTTCAAAGAAGAAAGACCTGAGTATGTAATTTTAGCAGCTGCTAAAGTTGGTGGTATCCAGGCTAACGATAATTACTCAGCAGAATTTTTATATGATAACTTAATGATAGAAAGCAATGTAATAGAAGCAGCCTATCAAAATGATGTTAAGAAGTTATTGTTTTTAGGTAGTTCCTGTATCTATCCTAAATATGCTGATCAGCCAATGAAAGAAGAATATCTTCTTTCTGGAAAACTTGAATCTACAAATGAAAGCTATGCAGTAGCTAAAATAACAGGTATTAAACTTTGTGAACATTACAATAAACAGTATGGAACTAATTTCATTTCTGCAATGCCTACCAATCTTTATGGACCTAATGATAATTTTGATTTAGAAACTTCTCATGTCTTACCAGCTCTAATTAGAAAGTTTCATGAGGCAAAGGTTAATGATGAAGATGAAGTTGTTATCTGGGGTACAGGTAAACCTAAGAGAGAATTTTTACACGTTGATGATCTGGCAGATTCTTTATTATTTTTAATGAATAATTATGATAGAAATCAGTTTGTTAATGTTGGAGTAGGGAAGGATATTTCCATTTTGGAACTTGCTCAACTAATTAAAAATATAGTTGGTTTTGAAGGTGAGATAGTTAATGACTTATCTAAACCTGATGGTACCCCAAGAAAATTATTAGATGTTACTAGACTTAATGATTTAGGCTGGGAAGCTCAGATATCATTGGAAGAAGGAATTAAAGATACTTATCAGTGGTTTAAAGAAAATTATTAGTTTGTGAGGTTATAATATTGAGTGAAAATAATCCGAAACCATTAGTTTCAATAATTACTGTTTGTTATAATAGTGAAAAACATATTAGAGATACCATAGAATCAGTATTAAATCAGACTTATGATAATATTGAATATATTATAGTTGATGGTGATTCAACAGATAACACTTTGGATATTATAAAAGAGTATGAGGCAAAATTTAATGGTAGATTAAAATGGATATCTAAGCCAGATGATGGTATTTATGATGCTATGAATAAAGGCATTAGTATGGCAAATGGAGAGATTATAGGTATTGTTAATAGTGATGATTGGTATGAGATAGATGCTGTTGAAGCTGTTGTCAAGATTTTTACCAAAAATAGAAATGTTGGTTTAGTACATGGTAATATGGCAAAATATAATGATAAAGATGTTCTTTATAAAATTCATAAAAAGAGGAAAAGTAAGTTTGATTTTTCTGAAAAAGTTCCCTATAATCATCCAACATGCTTTGTTAAAAAGTGGGTTTATGAAAAAATTGGTTTATTTGAATTAGAGTTTAAAACTGCTTCTGATTATGACTTTATGTTGAAAGTTTATAATTCAGATATTGAAACTGTCTATATTAATAAATTAATTTCTAATTTTAGAACGGTGGGAGTAACGTCTACTAGTTTTTTTCCTGCTGTTGTTCAGGGGTATAAAATTTTAAAAGAAAACAATTATAATATTATAATTATCTATATTTCTTTATTCTATAGACTATTCAGAAGTTTTTTAACTTTTTTATATAAACACTTAATAGATTGATAAATTATTTAATTATTTGAGGGATTATTTTGATTATTAAAAAGAAATTTTTAACCCACATATTAATATTTTTATATGTCTTTACTATAAGTTGGGTAGATACTTTTTCTTTAGGAGATTGGTTTCCATTACATGTTTTAATTGGAAGTGCTATATTTTTTATATTTTTTATAAAAACACTTTTAAGAAATGGAAAAATAAATTTTAATGTAATTAATGTAGACGATTTATTTTTATTAATTGCTATATTTGGGATGTTAACTTCATCTTTATTTAATAGTAATATTAAGTCTATAAATTATATTATGGCTTATTTATATGTTTTTTTAATAGGTTATTTAAGTTTAAAAATCATTTTTTTTCAAACTATTAGTTTCAAATCATTATTGAGGTTTAATTTTCTTGGAGTTTTATTTGTCAGTATATTTAGTGTTATTGAGTTTTTTTTAGAATTATTTTTCAAAATAAATATACAAACTTTACTACCTCGTCATAAAGAGGCAAAAGCTGTCTATATGGGGATTTCTAGATCCTATGCGTTTTCTCCTGAACCAGGGGTTGTTGCTTTTTATTTTACTACATTAGCACCTATTGCTGTTTGGTATTTATGGTCATTTAGTCGAATCAAAAAAATTAATAAGGTCTTATTAAGTTTAATTATGTTAAGTGGTTGGTTAAGTACCTTTTCGGCCGCGGGACTTGTTTTTTTACCACTAAGTTTTTTTATTTCTACTTTTATAATTTTATTTTTAAATAAGAAGAATATAACAATTTCAAAAAATAGACTAATGTATATTTGGATATTAATCATCATTATATTTATTTTGTTTTATTTTAATATAGATGTAATTAGTTATTATTTCAGAGGTATATACGATAAAGTTACATTTAGAAATATTAGTTCAGGTCAGGATAGATTGTCAAGATGGGTTTATGGACTCAATAATATAAAAGACAATTTATTATTTGGTACAGGTTTAGGTAATACTTCTGTTCAAGGAAGAGGTAGTACTACCAATTGGTATATGTTTTTAACTCTTGAGGGTGGGATTATTTCTTCATTTCCAATTTTCATATTTTTATTACTATCATTTATTAGAATATTTAAATCTAATATTAAAGGAAAGATATTTTTTTTAACGGGGTTTATTGGTGGAACAATGCATTTTCTTGTGATATCTACATTTCAACATTCTTTTTTATGGTTATTACTTATTATCTTTTCGGTTTACAATGAAGAGATTATTTATAAGATTGAGTCAAATTAAATTTTTGAGAAAGGTTTAACATGAATACATTATTAGATAAAATAAAAAAAGACTTTAAAATAAATAGTTTTAAATCAGGAATAATTCTATTTTTTTATAGATTGAGAAACTATACATTTTTAAAAGATAAAAAAATCATGTTATTAATTTTAAATTATTTTTATAAATTACTAAAAGTTATACTAAATATTAATTCTCAAATTTCTTACAAAGCTAAAATTGGTTCAAACATCAGAATGCCACATATGGGCCAAGGAGTTGTTATTTCTTCTAAATCTATTATTGGTAATAATGTTACGATATTTCATCAGGTAACAATAGGGATTAATGAAAATTTAAAAGGGAAAAACCAAGAGATATACATTGGAAATAATTGTTATATTTCTGCAGGAGCTAAAATTATTTCATCAAAAATGGGAGATAATGTTGTGGTTGGGCCAAATGCAGTAGTATATAAGGATGTTGAAAATGATTCAGTTGTTTTGAACCAAGTTTTGTATAGAAAGTAAATATATTTAACTTTAGTAATTAACTAAATATTATTTATAAAAAAGGCTGTGAATTGATTTGGCTAAAATAATACATATAATAAACAAAATAACTATTACAAGCATTCCATTTGAATTAGCAAATTCATTAAGCAAATCAGACGATGTGATTATTATTTCTCTCTATGATAGCAATCAAGATATTAAAAATATAAAAAAAATCATTAACATAAATCTAGAGGTTATACCTATAAATATGAAAACTAAGCTTGATTATAAAAAAGTAATTTCATTATTTAAAATATTAAAATCTATCAAACCTAATATTATTCATACGCATCATACTTTATCAGGGTTTTTAGCTCGAATAATTTCTAAAATACTTGGTGATATTAAAGTCGTTACAACGATACATACCGATATAAGATTTATTTCTTGGTATCAGAAGTTTTTAAGATTATCAACATTAAATTTTGCAGATCAGATTGTTTTTAATTCTAACAATACAAAAAAAGCTTTTACTAAGTGGGATAAATTTTTATCTAAAAACTTAAAAAGAAAAATAATTTATAATGGAGTTGATATAGATAAAATTTTAGAAGGAGAAAATAATAATTTTATTAGAAAAGTTTATAAAATAGAGAAAGAAAAAGATTTTGTTATTGGAACAGTAGGAAGATTGGAAGAAGTAAAAGATCATAGAACCTTAATTAAAGCCTTTAGTATTTTTATAAAAAAGTATCCCGACTCTAAATTAATTATTGTAGGTTCAGGTTCTCAACTGAAAGATTTAATCAAGTTATCTAATAAGTTAGATATTAATGACAAAGTTATTTTTACAGGGTTATTAGCCAGAGAAAGTGTTTATAAAGTAATAAATGAATTAGATCTTTTTGCAATTACTTCAAAATATGAAGGTTTTTGTAACGCTATGGTAGAAGCAATGGTTGCTGAAAATGCTATTATTGCCTCAAATATTGAACCTTTACCCGAAGTTTTAGGAAAAAATAACGGAGTCTTTTTTGACCCGGGAAATGCTGAAGACTTAGCAGATAAAATATTTCATTTATATCAAAGTTCTAAAAAAAGAAAAGACTTAGCTAGAAAAGCTAAAGAATATGCTATTGCTAATTATTCTTTAGAGAAATGTGTTGATGAATATAAAAAAGTTTATCAAGAATTATTGAGTTAGTGGGTGTTAAATAATTGAAAACCATTGTTTATATAGCTGGATATGGAAGAAGTGGATCTACTTTATTAGAAAGAATTTTAGGCAGTAACAAAAAATTATTCGGACTTGGAGAGGTAAAATTTTTATTTAATTCTTTAATGGATAATGATTCATATTGTTCTTGTGGAGAGAAAATATTAAAATGTGATTATTGGAGTAAAGTAATTAAAGAAACTAATTTAAATGATATTAATTATTTACAGGAACTTGAAAGACTTAGAAGAAAAAATGAATATTTACATACTATAATTTTTAATAACAAAAATGAATATACTGAAATATTAAATGATCTTTATAAAAGCTTTATTGAATACACTCCGACTGAAACAAAATATGTTATAGACTCTTCTAAAACGGCTAGAGATTCTTTTTTTAGACCCTTTATATTATCAAAAAATTTAAATGTGAAAGTAATTCACTTAGTTAGAGATGGCAGAGGTTGCATGTGGTCTAATATTAAAGGTTCTAATAGAAAAATAGAAAAAGGTTTAGATCCTAAATTAAAGTTTCCATCTTTAAGAACTGCTATCAGTTGGTCACTTGCTAATTTATCTCCTCAAATTTTTCAATACAAATATAGCAATAATTATATCAGAGTAAAATATGAAGATTTTGTTGAAAATCCTGATAAATCATTAAGTAGAATTTCTAAATATTTAGATGTTGATTTATCAGAGCAAATAAATATGCTTAAGAAACAAAAAGAAATTCCATTAGGTCATCAACTTGCCGGTAATCGTTTGCGAAATAAGAAAAAAATTATTCTTAGAAATGACGATGAATGGAAAGAAAAATTAAATTTATATAATCGCTTAGTTTTTACTTTTTTTTCCTGGCCTTTTGCTTTAAAATATAAATATTTTTTTAATGAAAAGAAATAATAATTATTGGTCTTCCAATTAAAGATAACGTCAAGTATTTTGTGTAAATAAATTAATATCTTTCTTCAAGTAGTTGAATTAGTGTATCTCTTGCAGCTGAAAATCCTTTTAATCTTCGTTCTTACCACTTAGAATTGTAGTTTAAAATCTTAAGATAGAGTATTTTTTTCTTCTGCTTCTTTATTGGCTCTTTTAATCCAGTTTGTTGTATAAACTGATTTCTGAATACTGTCTGGATATTTATACAACTCATTGTAAATTATTCAATTAAATGGATTACAATAGAGAAGATTTTATTTTTTTATAGAATTATTAGATATTATCAGTAAAGATTTACTCATGATGATAACTTTTCATTGGTAAAGTAATGCCAAGATATATTTCTGATAAATCATATTAAAGTTTGTCCAAAAATTAGAGGTGCTAGGTCAATTACTGAAGGTGGGTTATTTATGAATAATAGACTAGTAATAATATCGAATATATCTACTTCTCTAATTAACTTTAGAGGAGAATTAATAAAAAAATGGATTGATTTAGGTTATGAAGTTTATACATTAGCTCCAGGATATAACGATAATCACAAAGAAATTTTAGAGAGTTGGAAAGCGAAGACTGTAGAATATAATCTAAATAGAAGCGGTCTCAATCCATTTAAAGATTTAAAATCATTGATTAATTTATCTAATAAGATTAAAGAAATAGATCCAGATTATATTTTTTCTTATACAATTAAACCAGTGGTGTTTTCTTCCTTAATTAGTAAACAAATAGATTTAAAAGGTATGTATTCTTTAATTCCAGGTCTTGGTTATGCTTTTAATGATGGTGGTTTAAAAAATAAAATAGTAAATAAAGTAGCAGTTTTTTTATATAAAATTTCATTAAGTAATAATGATAAAGTGTTTTTTCAAAATCCTGATGATTTAGATCTTTTTGTAAGTTTAAATTTAATTAGTAAAGATAAAACAGTTTTAGTTAATGGTTCAGGAGTTGATACAGAAAAATTTTATAATACTGATCCGCAGAAAGAGAAAATATCATTTCTAATAATGGCTAGATTACTTAAAAGTAAAGGGATAAAACATTATATTGAAGCTGCAAGGATTATTAAAAAAGAATACCCTGATGTAGAATTCAACATTTTAGGTTCACCTGGTTCTGGACCGGATGCAGTTTCTTTAGATTATGTAAAAAAAGCTGACCAGGATAATATAATAAATTATCCTGGTCGAGTAGAAGATGTAAAACCATTTATAGCTAAAAATAGTATTTATGTTTTACCTTCGTATTATCGAGAAGGTACTCCTAGATCTATTTTAGAAGCTATGTCAATGGGGAAGCCTATAATAACAACTGATAACCCTGGATGTCGTGAGACAGTAAACGAAGGACAAAACGGTTTTTTAATACCAATTAAAAATCATAAAATCCTAGCAGATAAAATGAGGTACTTTATCGAAAACAAAAATGAAATTGTAAGAATGGGTAAAAAAAGCAGAAAAATTGCTGAAGAAAAGTATAATGTACATAGGGTAAATCAAAAAATTATACAAGAGATGAATTTAGAATAGTTGGGGGATAACTATGAAATCATTAGTAACAGGTACAGCAGGATTTATAGGTTCAACATTAACAGAAAAATTACTTAAAAAAGGTCATCAGGTAATAGGAGTAGATTGTTTTATAAATTATTATGCCCGCTCATTAAAAGAAAATAATATGAGCTCTTTTATAGAGCATGAGAACTTTACTTTAATAGAAGAAAACTTAAATGATCTTGATTTAAAAGAATTGCTAAAAGATGTAGACTACATATTTCATCAAGCAGCACAGGCCGGAGTTCGTTCAAGTTGGGGAGAAGACTTTGAAATTTATACCCACAACAATATAATGGGTACTCAAAGACTATTGGAAGCCTCTAAAGAAAGTGATATTAAAAAGTTTGTTTATGCTTCTTCATCATCAGTCTATGGTGATACAGATCAGTTGCCGATGAAGGAAACAAACAGATTACAGCCAGTTTCTCCTTATGGAGTTTCTAAACTTGCTGGAGAAAACTTATGTTATTTATATTATAAAAACTTCAATGTACCAACAGTCTCCTTAAGATATTTTACTGTCTTTGGAGAAAGACAGAGACCGGATATGGCTTTTCATATTTTTATTAAAGCTATCTTGCAGGATAAAAAGCTAACTATCTTCGGAGATGGTAAACAGTCAAGAAACTTTACCCATGTTCAGGATATTGTTAAAGCTAATATTCTAGCAGCAGAAAGTGACTTTTCTGGAGAAATTTTTAATATTGGTGGAGATGGTAAAAGAGTAGTTCTAAATGAAGCTATAGATTTAATGGAAGAGATCATAGGTAAGAAAGCAAATAGAGAATACCAGAAGGTTGTTAAAGGTGATGTAAAACATACTTCTGCTGATACATCTAAAGCTAAAGAAATGCTTGAATATGAGCCTGAGGTTAAGTTTGAAGAAGGACTTGAGCGTGAGGTAGAATTTTTAAAAAATTTATATCAGTAAATAAATTTTAGTTTATACTTTTCCATCTGGAGTGATTTTAAATGATAACAGCACTAATAATGGCTGGAGGAGAGGGAACTAGATTCTGGCCTTTAAGCCGAAAAGATAATCCTAAACAATTTTTAAAATTAAATGATGATCAAAAAACAATGCTGCAGGAAACTGTAGAAAGAATAAAAGAACTTGTACCGATAGAACAGGTCTTTATAGCTACTAATGAAGCTTATCAGGAAGCTATTAAAAAACAGATTGATGGAATACCTTCAGAAAATATAATAGTAGAACCAATGAAGAGAAATACTGCTGCTTGTATAGGCCTTTCTTCAGTAGTTATAGAAAATAAATATCCCGGTTCTACAATGATTGTTTTACCTGCAGATCATTTAATCAAAGATAAAAATAAATTTATTGATATTTTATCTAAAGCAGTAATGACAGCTTCAACTGGTAAAAATCTTGTTACTCTAGGTATAAAACCAAACCATCCCGAAACAGGTTATGGATATATTCATTATGGTAATCACTTACATACAATAGATGAAGATCAGGTATTTGAAGTTCAAAACTTTACTGAAAAGCCTGATCTCGATACAGCTAAAGAATTTTTAGAGGATGGTAATTATCTTTGGAACAGTGGCATGTTTATCTGGCAGCTGGACAGCATCTTATATAATATAGAAAAACATCTGCCTGAGATTTATGAGTCTTTATTAAAGATAAAAAACGCTTTAGGAACAGATTCAGAAAAGAAAGTTATAGAAAACGAATTTGAGCAGATGGAAAGCGTATCTATAGATTATGGAATCATGGAAAAAGCAGAAAATATATTTGTTATTCCTGGGTCTTTTGGCTGGGATGATTTAGGGAGCTGGCCGGCACTGGAGAGAGTGAAAAAGGTAGATGATAATGGTAATGTAGTAGTGGGTAAACACTATGGTATAGATACCACTAATTCTATTATTCACAGTCCTAATAAGGTAGTAACTACCATTGGCCTTGATGGTGTAGTTATAGTGGATACAGAGGATGCTATATTAATCTGTGATAAGAAAAGAGCACAAGAAGTAAAAGAGATTAGAAATATTTTAGCAAATGATGGTTTAAAAGATTGCTTATAAATTGTTAGGAGGGTCAAATTTGGA
This sequence comes from Halanaerobium kushneri, assembly GCF_900156285.1. Taxonomy (GTDB): domain Bacteria; phylum Bacillota; class Halanaerobiia; order Halanaerobiales; family Halanaerobiaceae; genus Halanaerobium; species Halanaerobium kushneri. The sequence continues at coordinate 17,374 of NZ_FTNC01000028.1, read as the reverse complement.
TCATTTAGACAAATTAGAAAGCAGAAGTATTCATATTCTACGAGAAGCCTACAGTGAATTTAATAATATCTGTATGTTATGGTCAGTAGGTAAGGACTCAACAGTTATGTTATGGTTGGCCAGGAAGGCATTTTTTGGTCATGTGCCAATACCATTAGTACATATTGACACCAGCTACATGATTCCCGAAATGATTGAACACCGGGATAAACTTGCTAAAAAGTGGAATCTAGATATGATTTACGGTCAAGACGAAGAAACACTTAAAGCAGGAAATACCTTTCCAAATGGTCAGGCAACACATTTAGAATGCTGTGGCCGCTTAAAGACAGATGCACTGAAAAACACCTTAAACGGTAACTGGAGACGCTACAGATATAATCATAATAAGGACGAGTATGAACTTGATGATAACCGAGAACCCTACACCGGAGTAATAGTTGGTGCTCGAGCAGATGAGGAAGGTTCCCGCTCCAAAGAGAGATATTTCTCTCCCCGGGACAGGAACAATGACTGGGATATAGGTGATCAGCCACCTGAATTTTGGGATCAGTATAAGACTGATTTTGCACCAGGGACTCATGTGAGGATTCATCCACTTCTTGACTGGACTGAATTAGATGTCTGGGAATATATTCAGCGCGAAAAGATACCGATGGTCTCACTCTATTTTGATCAGGGAGAAGGTAAACGCTACCGCTCTTTAGGCTGTGGTCCCTGTACGGAAACAGTTGATTCTACAGCTTCTACAGTTGATGAGGTAGTAGAAGAGCTGAAAACAGGTAAATTTTCTAATATCGCTGAGCGTGACGGCAGGGCTCAGGATAAAGAAGATGGTGGCGGTTTAGAAGAACTGCGCAAAGACGGGTATATGTAGGAGGTAATGATGAATAATAAAACTGGAGATAAAGATTTAAATTTAGTTATTGCAGGTCATGTTGATCACGGGAAAAGTACAATTATCGGCAGAATGCTGGCAGATACTGATTCTTTACCTGAGGGTAAATTAGAACAGGTTAAAGAAACCTGCCGCAAGAACTCCAAACCCTTTGAATATGCTTTTTTACTTGATGCTCTAAAAGATGAGCAGGCACAGGGAATTACAATTGATTCAGCCCGGGTCTTTTTCCAGACAGATTTTAGACAGTATATTATCCTAGATGCTCCGGGACATATTGAGTTTTTGAAGAATATGGTAACCGGTGCTGCCAGAGCAGAAGCTGCACTTTTAGTAATCGATGCATCAGAAGGAGTTAAAGAAAACTCCCGCCGCCACGGCTATATGCTTTCAATGCTCGGTATCAAACAGATTGCAGTTGTGGTCAATAAGATGGATTTAGTGGACTATGACGAGGATACATATAATGAGATAGTAGCTGAATACACTGAATTTTTAGCGGAATTGGGAATGGAAGCAGAGACCTTTATTCCGGTCAGCGGGATGCTCGGTGATAATGTAGCCGACAGTTCAGAAAATATGGACTGGTATCACGGCAAAACTGTGCTGGAGCAGCTGGACAGCTTTGAAAATGAAGCTCTGCCCCACAATAAACCCTTTAGAATGCCGGTTCAGGATGTCTATAAATTTACCAAAGGTGGAGATGACCGCCGCATAGTTGCCGGTACAGTTGGTGCTGGAGAATTAAATATCGGAGATGAGGTTGTTTTCTATCCTTCCGGTAAAAAGAGTACTGTTAAAACAATTGAAGGTTTTAAAGAAGACCAACAGCATAAGGTTAAGGTCGGAAAAGCAACCGGCTTTACTCTGGATGAACAGATCTATATTACCCGGGGTGAACTTGCCTCCAGAGCCGATGAGGCTGAGCCCAAGGTTTCAGCAAGAATTAAGGCCAATTTATTCTGGTTGGCCCGTCAGGATCTAGTTAAGGATAAGGTATATTATCTTAAGGTAGGAACCGCTAAGGTTAAAGCTCGGCTGGAAAAGATTAATCGGGTGATTGATGCTTCTAACTTAGATCAGGATGAAAGCAAAGAAAAAATTGAACGCCATGATGTAGCAGAGGTGGTCTTTAAACTTGATAAGGCGATGGCCTTTGACCTGGCAGGAGAGATTGAGGAGACCAGCCGCTTTGTGATTGTTGATGACTTTGAGATTGCCGGTGGTGGAATCATCTCTGAGGCTATGGAAGATGAACAGAGCTGGGTTCGAGAAAAGGTTATGCGCCGTAATTACAACTGGGAGCAGTCTTTAATCAGCCGCGAAGATCGGGCCGAAAAATATAATCAGAAATCAACTCTGATTTTAATTACAGGAGAAGAGGATGTTGGTAAAAAACCAACAGCTAAAGCCTTAGAAAAGAGATTATTTAATGATGGTAAGGTAGTTTATTTCCTCGGTATCGGTAACCTGCTCTACGGTGTTGATGCTGATATTAAAAACGGTGATAATGGACATAAGGAAGAGCACCTGCGCCGTCTGGCAGAGGTTTCCCACTTAATGCTTGATGCAGGGGCGATTTTAGTTGTCACAGCAGTTGAACTGAGTCAGTCTGACTTAGAACTGATTAAAACTACAGTTAATCCACAGCAGATAGAGACTGTCTGGCTGGGTGATCGGGTAACAACTGATCTGGAATTTGATCTCCATATTCCTGAGTTCACCTCTGAGAAAGAAGTTTCAGGCCAGATTAAGGGCTTACTTCAGGACAGGGGGATTATTTTTAGACCATGGTAGATAATATAAAGTGGCATTCAGGTAAAATTGATAAGGCTGCTCGGGAGGAACTTTTAGGACAGCAGGGCATAGTCTTATGGTTTACCGGACTTTCGGGCTCCGGTAAATCTACTATTGCCGTTGAGGTGGAAAAAGAACTTTACCGACGCGGTAAAGCCTCTTACCGCCTTGATGGTGATAACCTGCGCTTTGGTTTAAATAAAGATCTCGGCTTTACTGCTGAGGAAAGAAAAGAGAATATCCGCCGCATCGGTCAGGTAGCTGCTCTTTTTGCCGATGCCGGATTGATTACCCTGGCTTCCTTTATTTCTCCCTATAAAGCTGGCAGAGAAGCTGCCCGCCAGGCTGCAGGAGCAGATAACTTTAAAGAAATTTATGTTAAAGCTAGTGTAGAGACCTGTGCTGAGCGGGATCCTAAAGGGCTTTACGAAAAGGCTAAAAACGGTGAGATTGAAAATTTCACTGGTATTTCAGCTCCTTACGAAGACCCAGAAGCCCCTGAACTGATAGTTGATACTGAAATCTTAAGTCTTGAAAAATCAGTTAAAATGGTGCTGGATCTTATTTTAAAATAGTTAAAATATACAGATATAGTTTATCATTAACTGGTAAAAAGATTTTAACATCCTCTCCTGAGAGCGAATAAAGGGAGAGGTTTTTTGTTAAGTAACCAGTTTTGGTGAAAGGAAATGATTTTGATGTTTAAATATTTTAAAGAAATAATTAAATACACAGGTGTTATTTTTTTTCTAATACTTTTAGTAATGCCAACTATGGCAGGGTTAAATCCAGCTGGACAAAGGGCTCTGGCAGTTTTTGTTCTGGTTTTAACTCTCTGGGTATCACATGTGCTTCCATTATCAGTAACTTCACTGCTTGGAATTGCCTTATTACCACTTTTAAATGTAATGAGCATTGAATATACTTTTTCTCTTTTTGGTTCCAAGGCAATCTTTTTTATTCTGGGAGCACTAATCCTTGCCTCCGGTTTATATCAGACAGGTTTAGGATCAAGATTAGCTTTTAAAATAATATCTTTCAGCGGCAAAAGTCCACTTAAATTATTATATGGAATTTTATTTACAGCTGCTTTTTTATCCTTAATCATGCCCGAACATGCCGTTGCTGCTCTGTTGTTTCCGATAGTCTTAGAGATTGCAGTCAGTTTGGACTTAAAAAGGCTTGAGAGCAATTATGGAAAGCTGCTATTTTTAACAATGGCCTGGGGAACAGTAATTGGTGGGATCACAACCTATCTTGGTGGTGCTCGTAATTTGTTGGCGGTTGGATTATTAGAAAAGCACTATGGGATCTCTATTGGTTTTTTTGAATGGATTAAATACAGCTGGCCTCTGCCTTTTTTGCTCTTAATTATTTTTGCAGTGATTATTGCTAAATTTGCTGAGATTGATATTGATGATACCTCTCGCTCCTTAGAAAAATTGAAGTCCAAATCAGAGGCCAGGGGAAATTTCTCTAAAGCCGAAAAAAAACTGATTCTAATATTAGCTGCAGTAGTTTTTAGCTGGTTATTTTTATCAAATCTGATCAATATCGCTGTCACATCTCTACTGGGGGGGGTCTTAGTTGTTGCTTTCAATGTTGTGGACTGGCAGAAAGTAGAATCTTATGTCAACTGGGGAGTAATTTTAATGTATGGAGGTGCAGTTGTGGTCGCCTCTTCTTTAGTAGAAACCGGAGTAACTGACTGGATGGCAGCTAGATTTTTTTCGCAGCTGGAGCTAGCACCATTTCTATTTATAGTTCTTCTTGCAGTCTTCACCTCCATTCTAACTGAAGGAGTCAGTAATGTAGCTTCTGTGGCGGTTATTCTGCCAGTAGCTTACAGTGCAGCTGAAGCCTACAGTCTAAACCCAATACTTTTAACTTTATCTGTTGCTTTATCTGGAGGGCTTGCCTTTTTGCTGCCGATGGGAACTCCACCAAATGCGATTGCTTTTTCCTCCGGCTATTATCAGATCAAGGATGCTCTAAAATGGGGCCTGTTGCTTAAAGTTATCGGCTGGGTGATCTATATTTTAGTTGCCAGATTCTACTGGCCGCTGATTGGACTGGAGATTTTTATTTAGAATAATTACTTAATAGACTTCAAATAAAGTTATTAAAACTTGTGGGTGATAAATAATGAAAAAATATATGCTGGTCTTATTCAGTTATGGTGGTTTAAAGAAAATCAATGAACATCTAGAAAAAAAGCTGAAACCTAATGATAAGCTGCTGCTCAGAGCTTTAATGCTCGAAGAAGTTCCAAGACTTTTTGAACATTTAATTTCTGATGTCGGTTTTTTAGGTGAGCAGGTAGTCAGAGATGTGGAAGATTCTATTGTAAATATCTATCAGGAAAATGCTAAAGATTATTTAAATGAGATAGCAGAAATGGCAGCAGCCAAAAACTTTGAGCTTGATAAAAAATTTATTGAAGAACAAGAGTTGGAAAAATTAGAAGAAGAAATCAAAACATCTGAACTGGATGAAATTTTTATTAATTTCTCTCAGAACGAATTTGTTTCCAATCAGGTTAAAGAGGATGAGCTTAAAAGCTGGTTAAAACAAATTGAGCTTTCTATAGATACCTTTTATGATGGGGAAAGTACCTAGATGATATTATAATAGTAAACAAAACTATAGTATTATGATATACAAATACAAAACATATGTAACTATTTTTTGCTCAAATCATTTAGTTTAGGCATCATCTTTAATCACTATTTTTGTCGAATTTGTTGAATTGCCTTAATATGTAGAGTATAATTTATATGAGTATACTGAAAATTTACAGTTGAATCAATTTGATTTATAAACAGGGGGACCATTATGAAAGCCAAAGAGTTATTTATAAACACCATCCGCATTATCGGAGATGTCATTTTTGTTAATCTAGCTTTTCTGCTAGCGTTTAAGTTGCGTTTTACCGGGAGAATACCATCTCAAAACTATAATGCTTTGTTAAATATAATACCGTATGTTTCAATCTTCTCTGTTCTCCTATTCCAAATGTACGACCTTTACAGCAATCAATTAAAGAGAAGGATAGATGAGGTTTTCTATACCTTTATACCAGCAACCTTTATTATAGTCCTCTTTACAGGTACAGTAACATATTTAACTCATTCTTTGGCCTTTCCACGCTCGGTTTATTTAATATCTTTCCCTACTCTTTTTTTAACGATGGTTGCCTGGCGTTATTTAACAATAGCCTTGGAGCGCCTTATATCTAAAAAAGAAGAAATAATTATTGTTGGTCGTGGAGAAAATACAGCTAAGTTAATAAAAAATATAGTTAGTACCATGCATAAAAGCTATAATATTAAGGATGTAATTATTGATAACCCTGATTATCTTAAAGGTCTAGATCATGTAGAATTTAATTTATATAATGATTTTAATAACTTAGAAGAGAAATTAATGGGAATGGATGCAGACATAGTATTTATCGCTTCAAATTTAAATGAAGAAGAAAAAAAGGGTGCTTTTTATGCAGCTTTAGAGAAGGACTGGGAGGTTTCTCTAGTACCTGAATTCTATGAGATTATGCTTTCTGGTTCCCGGCTGGAACAGATTGGAGAAATGCCTGTTTTTGAGATTGTACCACCGCATAATTCTATTGGCTTTTTCTTTAAACGCTTAACAGATATTATACTGGCTTCAATCGGTCTCCTTTTAAGTTTACCTTTAACTCTGCCAGCTGCTATTGCTATAAAGTTAGAAAGTAGAGGCCCACTTTTCTTTAATCAGGAGCGGGTAAGTCGCATGGGAGAAGAATTCGACGTATATAAATTCAGGACAATGGTTAATAATGCAGAAGAAAATACCGGCCCTGTATTAGCTAAGAAAAATGACAGCAGAGTAACTAAAATTGGAAAAATATTGAGGAAAACAAGGATTGATGAAATTCCACAGCTTATTAATGTTTTAAAAGGTGATATGAGTATAGTGGGACCAAGACCTGAAAGGCCTCATTTTGTAGGTCAATTTGAAAAAGAAATACCTCATTATAAATATCGTCACTTTATTAAAACAGGTATTACTGGTTTAGCTCAGGTATATGGTTTCTATGATACTGATGCTGAAGATAAGCTGAGAATGGATCTCTTATATGCCAATAAGCGGTCTTTTGTCTTTGATTTAAAGATATTATTGGAAACTCTAAAAGTTATTTTTATGGGGCATAAGGCAAATTAATAAAATATAATTAAATCAGATATTAATTACCCGGTGCTATTACTTTGCAGCAGCGGGTATTTTATTACTCGGATAAAGGGAGTTGAATGTTCATGGAAGTATTGGTAACAGGTGGAGCAGGGTTTATTGGTTCCAATATTGTAGATGGCTTAATTGAAAAAGGCCACAAAGTAATAATAGTTGATAATCTAAGTTCAGGTAAAAAAGAGAATTTAAATGAGAAAGCTGAATTTTATCATTTGGATATTAGTGATCAGGAATTAGAGAAAGTTTTTAAAGAAAATAATATTGCACATGTAATTCATCATGCAGCTCAGATAGATGTCCAGCACTCAATTAAAGATCCTCTCTTCGATGCTCAAAATAATATTTTGGGAACTATCAATGTTTTAGAGGTGGCTAAGGACTATGAAGTGGAAAAGATAATTTACGCTTCTTCAGCTGCTGTTTATGGTGAACCAGATTATTTACCTATAGATGAAAAACACCCGATAAAAGCAATGTCACCATATGGAATAAGTAAACATACACCAGAACATTACATAAAAATGTACAATGAACTTTATGATCTGAAATATACTATATTCCGCTATGCTAATGTCTATGGACCTCGTCAGGATCCTAAAGGTGAAGGTGGAGTTGTTTCTGTTTTTGTCGATAAAATGTTAGCTGAAGAAAGACCAGTTATATTTGGTGATGGTAAGCAGACTAGAGATTTTATTCATGTATATGATATAGTAAAAGCCAATCTTCTTGCTTTAGAAACAGGAGATAATATCCTGGTTAATATTAGTACTGAGAGCAGAGATAGTGTTAATGATCTTGTAGAATATCTAAATTTGATTCTTCCATATAATTTAGACGCTATTTATGAAGAAGCTCGCAAAGGAGATATTTTGCATTCTTCCCTGGCTAATGGTCAAGCTAAAGAGCTATTAGGCTGGAAACCTGATTATGATTTTAAAGCAGGGTTAAAACAAACTGTAGAGTATTATTCAAAGTAAAGGGTGAAAATAATGTCCTATTTAAAAGATAAATTTCAGCAGCAGGGATATTTAACTAGAGATCAATTAAAAAAATATGCTAAAAATAATGGAATCAGCTATGATTTAGTTAAAAAAGTATTATCTGATCTGGGAATAAAAATTTATGATATTAAGCCGAAGGGTAAGGTCAAATCGACTTCAGGTGAATATGAGAAGTGTGTTATCTGTGGAAGAAAAACTGAGGTTAAAGTTAGTGCAAAAGTAGATACCAGAGAGCATTATGTGACTGGGGTAGGCCAGTTATGTGAGAAGTGTCATAGGGAACTATAAAATTAGAGTGAGGTATTAACATGCAGCAAAACTATAAAAAGATATTTTATGTGGGATTGAAATTCTTTTCTGATCTTTTTAGCGTTAATTTCCCCTTGGTTTTAGCAGCTCTATTCATTTACGATTTTACTTTAGGAGAGTATTTTAAAAGTTTTAATGAAGTGATTCTTTTTTCTTCACTATTAATATCTGTGATCATGAGTATATTTGAATTATATGAGATGGAAATTTTAGAAAAAAAGGATCTGCTATCTAGAACAACTACAGCTTTACTTATTTTCTTCTTAGTTAGTTCTTTTACTCTAGTTGCATCATCATATAATTATAGCTGGCCGCTATTAGCTTCCCTATATATTTTAATAGCAATCTTTATAATTTCATCCAGATTAATGATCTTCAGACTGGAAAAAAAATCTGCTGCAGCTAAAACTGTAGCTATTGTTGGTGGAACTAAAGAAGTTAAAGATTTAATAACTAAAATTCAGTCCAAACCAGATAATTATAATTTAAAGACAGTTATTACAAACAAGCATGATGAACATTTAGAGCAGCAACTATCAAATGAAGTAGATACTTACTTTGGCTTCAAGTGGTTGGAACCTACAATCGATAGGCTAGAAAATATTGATATTTTACTGATTGCTTACAATAATTTAGATGATAGAATAAAAGCCAGGCTTTTTAATCTTAAGTCTTCTCCCGGCACCAGGATATACATACTGCCTACAAGTTATGATCCTAACTTTTTTGATCCAGACTTAACCCATTAATACTTTTCATCCAGCTTCTTCATGTCATTCTCCAGTTCCTCATCCACCAGGTGGGTATAAATCATAGTAGTTTGAATACTACTGTGTCCTAAAGTTTTCTGAACCTTCCTTAAATCGTTTGTCATCCTATATAGTTCAGTAGCAAAGGTATGTCTTAACACATGGGGGCTTACCTTCTTCTGTAAGTATGTCTCTTCTAACTCATTTCCTTCCTTATCCCGATACTTTTTTTCAACTTCTTCCTGGATACCTGCTTTTTCTGCATATCTATAAACCATCTTTCTTACATTAGCTTCATTTAGCTGATTTCCTGTTAAAGTAGTAAAAACTAAATTGCCTTCATTATTCAACTTCTTTTCAGTTAAAATTTCATGCTGCTTTTCTCGCCACTTACCCAATTGGTTCAAAGTTTTTTCTCCAAGCCAGAGATTTCTATCTTTTCTGCCTTTACCCTCGACAACTGATAATTTAGCAGCAGGAAAATTAATATCACTCCATTTTAGATTTAAAGTTTCTGCTAATCTTAATCCAGCTTTCAGCATTAACCTGATCATAGTTTTATTTCTCAATGCAGTTGGATATCTTTCATTGAAAACTTCTAATAATTTTTTCTGTTCTTCCTCGCTCAGCACTTCAGGTATTCTTCTTCCTCTTTTTGGCATTTTTAAAGTTTCAACCCCTTTTCACTCTATTTTGTATAAAATAGTGTTATATTCACACCTTGTTTTTAGTTTATCACCTTTAATTGCCTTTGGCAACAAATTCGTGTTATATTCACAAAATTTATCAAAATAAAAATCGTTTTTAAATTAAATTATTTATAAAGGGATTTTGCTTTAACAAAAGAAATATATTATATGACATTTATAAAAGGAGAATAAATAATGTTTAATAAAAAAGAATTAATTAGAAATTATAAAGGTGAAAAAATAACTAAAAACAGAGAATGGGTTAAAAAATATAACCCACTGCTTATTGATCACTTTCAGACAAAATTTGAAGAAATGACATATTATTTAGCGGATGATGGATTAAGGTATTATCCCAAAAATGATGTGATGGATATTATTGTATATCGAAAAGTAAAACTAAGACATTTAAGATTCTTGCCAGAAATAGAAAGAGAAATTGAAAAGTTAAAATGTGAATGGGCTGAAGATCCAGCTTGGGATATAGAAGATACCGAAGGATTTGAACCGTTTAAAGATGAATTATTAAATTACAAAAGATTTATGACTAGATATTGGGAAAATAAACAAAAACAAATAGAAGAAGAAAAAGATCAAAAAGCTAATCAGTTAGGTTTAGAAGGGTTATATCGAATGATACTGAATTTACAGGAAAGAAATAGAATTTTAGGAAACTGGATTAAGGAGATTCAAGATAAATGTGAAGATGATAATAAAAATGAAGAAAAGGTCTGAACTAGTACTTCTGTTTTTGCAAGTTGAAATTACTTCTTATGATAAACTCATATTAAATATATATAAAATTTTCTTACAACAATATTTTGTGAATGATATAATTAAGTAAATTGCTAAATATGAGAATGGAGTGATTATAATGTTGAATGAAATAGTTAAAGCTGTAGAAGAATTTGATACGGTTTCAGATGAGGAACTAGGATATTGTGAAGGAGAAATATTAGGTTTTGCTTTTTACTCTGATGGTGAAATTAGAATTGAAAATAACTATTATTTAGAAATACCCTATGTGAGAATTGGAAATCAGTATTATAATTCTGATCCCAGGGTTAAGGCTAACTATATATCTGGCTTAGCTAAAACAATTAGAAAAGGGTTTGTCGACGAATGGTGCAAAAATTCTTTTCTCCTGACCAAAAAAGGATGGGATAAGGCTGAATCTATAGTTGAAGATATTAAAAGAAATCATTGTAAAGCACAATGAAAATTGATATTCTAATAGCAGTCATCATTATAAGTTTATAATTAAAATAATCTACAATGACAGGAGTTTTTAGAATATGAAATTTCAATGCAAAGCATGTGGTTCATCTTTTTCTGCTATGGAGTGGAATATAGCTACAAGAAAACATATACCAGAAAATAGAGAATTTATTCCAATTCAGTCTATCTTTGATAACCCTGACGCTCCAGATATTAAAGAACTAAAGTGGTTCTGCCCCAACTGCAGCATAGATAAACCTGATGTTGGGGTAAAATTTGATGAGTATTAGAAATATGAGGAATAAGCGGCTGCTAGAAATTAAAAGTTGGTGTAATCCCCAGGCTAAATAAAACTTTTTGCGATTTAACCCTATTGTTTTATGGATTTTGACTAATAAAAGATATTTTAATTCTAAATACCATTATCTTCGATTTCATTCCATAACTTAATTATCTGTTCTTCCAGACTGGAAAACTCAATTTCCTCTGCATATTTAAATTTTTTCCTATACCTATTCCAATGTTCTAAAATAATTTCACTTTTGAAAACTTCAATAAGAATCTCCTTACCATTTTTTATAGCCTTATAAGTCTTACGATTTTTAGAAGTTTCAATTAAAGCAACTGCTAACAATTCAGTATTTATCTTTTTCTTAAACTTCAAAGCTAAAATATATACATCATAAAAGTCACGCATTCTGGTGTTTGTCTTTGATCTGCTAACAATAGTTTCTAATTTTTCCGCCAGTAGAGTTTCTAAATTATAAGATAAAATATCTATTTTTTCATCTTCAAATAATATCTGATATCTGTAATTAATTTCAGATGGAGTGAGTTTATCTCCTGTTGTTAAATCTATTTTTAAAGGAATTCTTGCTTTGCCCATTGATGCTAGAATAGCTAGTCTAAATCCATTATAGTCAGCTTCTTCTCTTATACTGTCTACCTGTTTTAGTTTGAACTCAATTTCATCTTCGGTTTTGGCTGAAAATATTTCCGTAAAAACTTCTGTAATATTTTCTTTGCTTAGTCTAAATGATTTTATAGTTAGATCCATATCTACTGTACTTCTTGATTCAATACCTACTAGATCAGCAACCAGCATACCACCTTTAAGAATAAAATTATTTTTATAATCAGAATTAGCAATCTTTAATAATAATCGCTGCATCATATAATTTCTTAAAAGCACCTGACTGTTAACATTTTTTTCTTTGGCCAAATTTTTAATTAAGTCTTTTAATTGCATTAAGTTTTTCATACAAACATCTCCAAATATTTTCTTAAGACACTGCCGATTTTTAATTTATCTCCATACTTCAAAAGTAAATGAATATCTTTATCTTTACTATTTAAATATTTTCTAATAGCTCCATTAACCGTTGAAATATCAATATTATTGCGATCTTTTAAAATATCACAGATAGTTCTTTCTTTATTATATACTTTGATTTTTCTGCCGTAGATAGTTTCCTTTTCCATAACACCAAGTAAATGAAGTTCTTTTTTAACTGTATGAACTTTAATATTTTCGTCTTTTAAATAAGGGTTATGATAACCATAAGGAGCAGTTGCTGTATATTCTAGAGGATCTCTATCAGTTAAATCATGTAGATAAAGAGCTGTTTCATGAGAGTAAATCAATCTGGTATTTTTTTGCTGGATAATATACATTTCATCACTAAAAGTATCAGGAGTTGTATAAACTCCTCTTTTGATTCTCTCCAACTTATCTTCTTCTAAAAAAATAGATAAATATTCTCTAGGAATATCCTCTTCTTTCAATTCTTTAGTTAAAATAAGGCCATCATTCTTTTTAATCAAATTGTTTAAATCTTGACGATAATTCATCAGACCACCTCTTTTACTAATATACTAATATTATATCTTATTTTAGTTTAAAAGTAAAAAAATATTTGCTAAACATCCATATCTTTGGTTTTAAAGAGTAATAGGATTTCATTTCTTTATTTCAGTCTTAAATCCAATAGATTATTAATAGATATCTTCTGCTGCTCGTCTGTTTTTTCAGAGATAATTACTTCTTTTCGATTCAAATTCACTTTTTTGATTACCCCTGAAGTTATTTTAAATCTTTTATCTTCATAATATTTTATTTCTACCGGCAGTTTCTTTTGAACAGCCTGCTGCAGCTTAAAGTTAATAGCAGCTTTCTCCTGGTCATCTAAAATTGGCTTTTCTCTGTCCTTTTCGCTTTTCTTTAGTTCTTTTAGGCGCTTCCTGTGTTCAATCAGCATCATGGCAGTCCATTTTTTGTTGCCTCTATCCTTCAGGTTCATTTAAGATCAACTCCTCTCTCTTCTTTATTTTAACATACATCTGTTCGAAAATATATCCCGTAATATCATTTCACTCTGTTTTTACTTTTTTTCATATATTTATTGACTATTGTAAAAATATTTAGTAAACTTATATTATCACTTAGTTTACAAAGTAAACATAAGTAAACTATAGTATATTTCAAAATTTAAAGTTTTGATTATATAAATTAAGTTTAGGTAGAATATCATTAAAACAACCTGAGGAGGTATTATTATGTCAGAAACCTGGAGTGCTAAAGTAAGTAAGGAAACTAAAGAAAAGATTAATGAACTGGCTGATATGAGTAATTTTGACAACCGAGGTGACTTTGTAGAGCACTTGTTGGGGCTTTATAACATTAATACTGTTAAGGATGAAGTGCCTGAGTTAAGTGGGGATTTGGCCTCTCTTCAAACTATTACCAAAGAGATTACCAATATATTTACCGGTATGGGAGAAAAAATGGCTGTTGCTTTAAGAGAGAAAGATAATAATTACCTGCAGCAGCTGGCCGAGAAAGATGAAACCATAAAAGAATTTAAGAATAAATTTGAAGATCTCACGGAAAAGCATAAAGAATTAAAGAAGGATTCTAAAGAAGAAAAGAATTTATTATCAGATAGGGTCTCTTCTCTTGAGAATGAACTCGAAGAACTGGAAAAAGACAATGAGCAGCTTAAAAATTCTGTCGAAACTAAAGATGATCTGATATTTAATCTTAAGGATCAAAAGCAGGAGTTAAAATATGAAATTCATCGCAAAGATGATCAGTTAGAAGAACTACCTAAGATGAAGGACCGTTTAAAAGAGTTGGGATCAGAGTTAGAAAAACAGCAGAAAGAAAATGAGCAGCTGGAAAGCAAGATTGAATCACTTAATAGACAGCTTGAAGATAAAGATAATACTATGGAAAATATGAAGGAAAAGCTAACAAATGAAAAGGAGCGGGCGCTATTAGAACAGGAAAAAGAGTTCCAGAAAGAGCTTCAGGAAGTTAGAGATGAATATAATGAGAAAGTTCAGAGATTACTGAATAAATCAGAAGAAAAATAAGGATTAGTTCTTTTTATGTTTTTGAAAATAATGTATAATTTAATAAACGGGGTGATAAAATGAATTTAGAAGTACCCACCAATATTATTAATAAGTATAATATCGAATTATTTGTTGTGTTTGGTTCCTATGCCGATGACAATAATAAAAAAGGAAGCGACCTTGATCTTGGATATAAATGTTCTGAGTTTCTAACGGAGTCAGAAGAAATGGAGCTTTTAAATGAATTATCTCAATTTTATCAGCGTGCTGATATTGATCTTGTTAATCTAACTAAAGCTGAACCTATTTTAAAAGTAGAAATCGCAAAAAAAGGAAAGCTATTATATGGTAGTGAAGAAAAATTTGAAAAGTTCAGTATCTATGCAGCAGGGATTTATGCTGATACTAAGTTTTTATATGATGATAGAAGAAAAACTTTAGAGAAAAAAATTGAGGCAAGATATTGATGAATGAAATAATCATAAATAAACTCATAAAAATGGAAAAATATATTAGTGAACTGGAAAAGTTCAAACCTGATACTTTTAAAGAATATCAAAATGATCAGCTTAAGCGCTATGCTATTGAGCGACTTATTCAGTTGATTATTGATTTAGCATTAGATATTAATAATATGCTGATAAAAAAATCAGATAGGTACCCAGCTCAGGACTATTATTCCTCTTTTCTAGAATTGATTGATCTTGAAATATTATCAAAAGAATTTGCAAAAGATATTGCTCCCAGCACAGGAATAAGGAACAGGCTTGTCCATGAGTATGAAGAAGTAGATGATAAAGTTGTCTATCAAAATCTTGATAAATTAATAAAATATTATCTTTCGTATATTAAACATATAAATGAGAATATATGAATTAAAAGATTTTTTGACAATACGGATTAGAAAAAGGGGATAATTAAGGTGAAACAATTTTACATTAAAGCTTATAATTCTGCTGTTAAGCATGGGAGTAATCAGTTGAAAAAGATGATCTGGGCGGAAAATAAGGATGAAGCCTATGATAAGTTTTATGAGCAGTTTGAGAAGCCAGGAACTGTTGACTCAAGCAATGTATATATCAGAAAAATTATTGAAGTTACTGAAGAAAATAAAGACTCAATGGATGATTATTAATCTAATTATTTTCTAATTTGGCTTTAAAGGATTTTTAATAGCTCACTGATATCATTATAAACAGAATAAACGAATGACTTTGATCTCCTTTTTGAAGCTGCGCCAGAAGCAGCTATTATATAGATTTTTGTACTCGATAATTTCCTCCTCCTTTTTATCCGCTCCTTTATCGGAGTGGTTTTTTTGTTTATAACGTATACGTAACCGTATACGGATACAGATACGGAATTAATTAAAAAAATGAACTGCCAACAATTCTGATAAATATTCAGAATATTATAAAATATGTAATAGCATAATTACGTACTTACGTAAAAGCATAATGGCATATTTACATATTGGCATAACGGCATAATTATGTATTTTGGAATATTATAAAAAATGCTATTACCATCAATATTACTGTCAATGTTACCATTACCATTAATGTTAATGTCAACATTAATGGTAGAATTGCTGTTAATGGTGATGGCAATGTTAACAGCAATATTGGAATTAACATTAAAACTATCTTTAGTATTGGTCGTGAAATTGGAATTGGTGGTGCTGTTAATTTTACTGTTAACATTAATGGTAATGTCAATGGTAGAATTGATGGTGATGTTACCATTACCATTGATGGTAACATTGATGTTAATGTTACTGTCACCATTAATGGTAGAGTTAATGTTAATGGTGACAGTAATTACTACATAGAAGCACGAAAAGCAATTTCCAATCAGTGATTTAGTTGTTGATATATAATAGATTATGTATTATACTAGATTGTAACATGAATAAGTATCAAGAGATTTTAAAACTATATTTTTAGGAGGAGGATCAGTATGCCTGAGATATATACACCTGATGAAATAGCAGAAAAGCTTAAAGTGAGTGAACAAACTATACGCAGATATTTAAGGGAAAAAAAGTTAGAAGGGTTTAAGCTTGGTAATACCTGGCGTATAACAGAAAAGAGTTTTTTAGATTTTATTGAAGAAAGATCATCATCTAATCAAGAAAAATAGAAGAGTAGTTAATTCTTCTCTCAAAAAGGGGGATTGAAGTGGGACCAAAAAAAATAGCAGTGATCAATAATAAAGGTGGTGTAGGAAAAAGCACTACTTCAGTTCAATTAGCTCATGGACTAGCAAAACTAGACTTTAATGTTTTATTGATTGACTTAGACGGGCAAAATGATTCCAGTTTATTTTTGGGATTTACTGAAAAGGATTATGAAAATACTTTTTTCGATTTAATGGATCCTCGTTATCCAGCTAAATTAAGTGAGTGCATAATCAATGCTAGAGAAAATTTAGATCTTTTGCCTAATGATAACATTGAAAAAATTAACTCAGAATTACATCGTAACTCCAGAATAGATATAATTATGGAAGAAATATTATCGGACCTAGAAGATATGGATTACGATTTTGTTATGTTTGATTGTGGACCGCAAAGAACAAAAGTTAATGATGCAGTTTTATGTTATATAGACCATATTATTATGCCGGTTCAGGTTGAGTCAGCCAGTGTAAGAGCCGTAGGTAACATATATGAGTACTTAGATGAACTCAGATTAAGCAGCGACCTCATTACTTTGATTATTCCTAATATGTTTGATGCTAGGACAAATGAATCAAAAGCTAATCTAGAGCTTCTAAAAGATATATTCTCCGATGAACCAGATATTTTAACAGAACCGATTAACAGAAGGGTTAAAATAACTGAAGCTGGTAGAGCGGGGAAGACTGTATTTGAATATGATGAAGAAGCAGCAGACCAGTTCTTTAAAGTTTTAAAGCGGGTGGTGGAGAAAATTGTCTAAAAATGCAGAAGAGAAAAATGATAAAAGATTTAAAGAAATTAGTAATGATATCAAAGAAAAAAAAGAAAAGAGCAAGTCTAAAGATAAAGAAAATAAAAAAAATGATGGCAATGTTGATGGTACCATTGACAGTAACATTGATGGTAATGTTAATGGTAATGGTGACAGCAATAATGATGGTAAT
>NZ_FTNC01000026.1 GCF_900156285.1 Halanaerobium kushneri | reverse complement strand
AATTGCTGAGAAGTGTGCGAACACGTCGTCTCCGTCTTCTCTTTCAATAAATCCAAAACCTTTTTTCCCATCAAACCACTTAACTGTTCCTGTGTAAATCATTAAATAAATTCCTCCTAATTAATAACGATGGAAATCTTACTTGTTTTTTCTCCATCTCCTGTAGTATAGCATTCTGAAATGATACTGTCAAGGATTATCTATAATTATTTTAATCTAATCTTGATTTTCTTTGTCTTTCGCCTTTATTCTTTATTTTCCTATCTTATATAATACTTAGTTAGTTTCTATATTCCGGTGGAGTTGCTAAATAAGAAATTATTACGGAAGCTAAAGGTAATATTAAAATCAATAATAAAACCTCTCGATAGCCATTAAAATGATCAAAAGCCAGTCCAAAAGGGAGCGGACCTAAGGCAGAACCAATAACCATGGCCGTAGAAAAGAAACCTCTAATACTTCCCAGATGTTTTTTACCAAAATAGTTTGGTAAAATTACTGAAGTGCTGACACCATCAAAAGCCATAAATGAACCATGCACCACTGCATAAATCAAAAATGCACTTCTACTATCAGCCTTAATTAACAAAAATATAGCAATTACAAGTAAAACAAAATTAACTGCTTTAATCAAACTTGCTTTAACTCGATCTAACAGAAAGCCACCTAAAAATGTAAGCGGAAATTTTACAACAGAAGTAATACTTAAAATATAGGCCGCAAAAGCTGCGTTAAAACCTTTTTCTCCAATTATTGATACCATATGGAAAGTCATCCCCGTATTGACCATTGCCGGCACAACAATGATAAAAATTAACATCCAGAACTCTTTGGTCTTCATTGCTTTTTTTAATGTCCAGGGATCACTGCTGATATGTACCTGAGGTGCAAATTTTTCGCTGACCCTGTCTTCCTCCTCTTGATCCAGACCATCTATTTTCAGAGCAATATTCTCCGGCCGGTTGCGGACAAAGAACCAGCCCAGAGGTGCCATAATCAAAAATAGAGCCAGAGTCCAGAAACGCCAGGCACCGCTCAATCCAAAGCTGTTGATCAAATAATTATTTAAAGGTGGAATAACAGCCGCACCTACAACACCTCCGATTCCCATGATACTCATTGCCAGCCCTCTTTTTGATCTAAACCAGTGTGGTACCAGAGTTTGTGGCCAGAGACCAAGTGAGCCCTGACCAAAAAATCTCATTAGAAAAAATCCAATCAAAAGCATTACTGGGGTAGAAACAAAGCTCATCCAGACTGCTGCCAGTCCGAGAGAAATTGAAATAACCACAATCATTTTACGGTGACCAAATTTATCAATATTTTTTCCCATATAAGTTAAAATCAAACCGGAAATTAAAGTTCCAGCAGAATAAAGGGTAGAAACTAATGAACGGCTCCAGCCAAAGTTTTCTATGTAGTGATCAATAAATATTGAAATCGAATAGGTCTGACCAGGACCACTAAAAAAATAAGCCAGAGCAGCCATCACCAGTACCACCCAGCCATAATAAAAGTTAGTTTTAATCGGTTCTTCTTCTTTTTGAGTATTTAAGTGCATAGATTCTAATCTCTCCTTATCTAATATATTATCTGCAATAAACTATATCATTTTAAGAAGAGATGTCAATCGAAATAATTTTAATCTAAAAATTCAAGCAGCTTTCTGTTTCTTCATTTTGCTCTCCCCCGCGCTTAAGATCTAATCATTTTACTTTTCAAGCACTGCCGAAATCAATCTGGATGTCAGTTGTGCTACTTGCTGCTGCTTCACTTCCTGCTCACTATTGTTAATTGTTACCGAAACTGCATAAATATCAGATTCTTCGGTTCTCTGCAGCAGTTGGGTAAACTGCAGCACTCCCGGCTCTGAACCACCTTTAAATCCTGCCAGATAATATTCATTTTTATCAACCAGCCCAGGATTAATTTTAATCTCTGGTGCCTCTCTTAACTGATAAATTAACTCTGCTAGCTCTTCAGTACTAAAAAACCATTCCAGACGATCAATTAAAATCGGTTTAGTGCCAACTTCAATTTTATTAAACTTCTGCCCTGAAATTTCAGCTAAGATATCTCTTTTGCCTTCTAGATCTGAATTAAGATAATTTTTCCTCAATTGAACATCATCAGAAAATTTAAGCATAAAAAATTCTCTGGTCTTTAAAAAAGGAATATTTCTTTCTGTTAAATCTGCTTCTAATTCTGTTCTACCTAAATAATCAATTAAATTATCTGTGGCTGTATTATCACTCTGAGAGATCATTAAATTACTTAATGTTCTAAGAGTTAAAGGTGTGCCTGCAGGCCAGTCCTGTAAAATTCCGGATGGCAATGACCTATTTTCAGTTTCCAATTCTACTATATCACTCCAGTTTTTATTATTTTCTTCAATTTTCTCATATAATTTTTTTAGAACATGGAGTTTGAAGCTGGAACCAACTGCCATAGTTTTTTGATCATTATATGAAATAACTTTTTTCTGATTGTTTTTAATTACTGAAACTGAAAGCTCACCTGGAAGCTCTTTTAATTCTGCTAATATAGAATCTAAATTATCTTCAGTCAGATTGTAATTACCAAACCAGAGTCTAATTATTTTTCCCTCTTCATTTAAGCTTATCTGAGCCGGTACAGTTCCATTTTCAAACTGAAGTCTGTAGCCATCTTCAGTTTTTTCTGCTGACTGAACAGCCCCAAGAACACTTCCATACTGCTTAACAATTGCTTCAATTTGATTTAGGGAAACCTGTTCTAAAAATGAAGCTGCAAAAAGCGACTCCAGATTTTCCTTTTCAATATTGAAAATATCTTTTAATACTTCTGCTTCCGAAGCTGCCAGAACTCCGGTAGAAATAAAAAATAAAATCAACAACATACAAATTAGCAGATTAATTTTCACTAAAGTTCACCTCAATTTTTTCTTATTAACTAAATTATATTTGTGTTAGTCCTGACATTTTTTACTTTTAAAAAATTAAATAGTTATTCCTGTTCCCAGTGATTCTCATCAATTATCATTTCTTCGATTATTGCTTTAAAACTATCTTCTCTGGGGCTGCAGGCATAAACACCTATTTTAATTTCTTCAAAATCTTGATGCAGGTGAGCAATCCTCATCTGCAGCCATTTTCTACCATCAAAGGAATTTTCAATTAAAAAATCTTTCCCTCTTTTACTGATTCTATACCAGACTGCATTAATTTCTGAACTTATATCTTCCGTGGCCCAGTCGGAATAACCATAATTGGTAACCACCGAACCCAGCCTGCTGATTTCCTGATTTTCATATTCTGTAGATATTTTAATCCAGTTTTCACTGTCCAGCCGGAGCATGATACCACACTGATCATATTTATTCTGTGGTTCAAATTTAAATTTAGCAGCAAAAGAAAAATCTCCTTCAAGGTCAGTCAGTAAAGCGTGTCCATTATCATTTCTAAATCCATAGTGAGTCCGCTGCCAGAAATCTGTTTCTGGCTCAGTTTCAATTACCAGTGCATTTTCAAAATAATATTCTTCCGGCTTATTCAACCAGTAAAAGTCATTAAAAATACTTTTGTCCATTTTTATTTTTTGCATAGTTTTGACCTCCAGTTTTAATTCTTATTTCTATATTTAGTCATAAATATAATTTATCCTTGTTAAAATATAACCAACATTAAAGTTGATATAGGTTTTTTTATCCAAGTAAAACATACACAGTTTTTACAAGCAAGAAAGTTTTAGTTAAAATAATGACTATTGTTGAGTATATGGAATTTAATTAAAGCAGAAAGAATCTAATCATAATTAAAGATATTTAAGTTTCTGCAAAGAAATCCCTATACTAATTATGTTCGAATCTGGAAAAAAGTCAATAGTAAAATAAAATGACTTTTAATAAATATGATTAAATCAAACTCATAGAAAAAAGGAGAGTAATTTTAAAAAATGAAATTATTAAAATTCAAGTCGATTAGAGCAAAATTTTTAATACCAACACTTATAGTGTTAATAACAGGAATGGCAGTCATCGGTTATATAGGATATGATACACAGCGTGATTATATAATGAATCAAACCGAAGAAACTGCTAAGTCTAAGATGGAAGAAATAAAGACAATAATAGATGACAGAAAAGAAAATGCTCAGCTTACTGAAAAGGCAATAGATAAATATCTAATTACTATAACCAGAGCTGTAGATCAATATTTAACAGCAACAGATGATTCTATGCTTCAGGATAAAGTAGATTCTTTAATGAAAGAACTTAATGTAGAAGAAATACATGTGACTGATGGAAAAGGAGTTATAAAATGGTCCACAGTTAGAGATTTTGTTGGTTTTGACTTTAATGAATCAGAACAGACAAAACCTTTTCTGGAAGGCCTGAAAAATGAAGAATTTGAACTAGCACAGGCTCCCCAGCAGAGAGGAACAGATGGTGCGTTATTTAAATATATAGGTGTCGGAAGAACCGATAAACCTGGAATTGTACAGATTGGTGTCCAGCCAGAAGAACTTCAGCAAATCCTGGCAAAAATAGATATTACCCGGACAGCGCAGACAACTAAATACGGAAGAAATGGATATGTTTATATAACAAACAAAAGTGGAAATATAATAAGTCA
The DNA here is from genome assembly GCF_900156285.1 of Halanaerobium kushneri. Taxonomy (GTDB): domain Bacteria; phylum Bacillota; class Halanaerobiia; order Halanaerobiales; family Halanaerobiaceae; genus Halanaerobium; species Halanaerobium kushneri. The sequence goes on along the minus strand of NZ_FTNC01000026.1, from coordinate 30,207 downwards.
TCCGGACAGTGCCTTAATAGGCAGCAATATTGCAGATTACAGCTGGGGGAATGAAATATTAAATCAGCAGCAGGGTAGTAACATTATCACCCTGGATGGCAAAGAACTGCTTCAGCATTATATGCCCTATGATGACTATATAATAGTTACAGCTCTGCCAACTGCTGAGTATCAGACAGCACTGGATGCTTATAGAAATAAGATCTTTATTACAATCTTAATAGCAATTATTATAGCTTCAATTATAGTCTTTATAGTAACCTCCTCTGTAGTAAATCCACTTAAAAATGCAATAGAATTTGCAGAAGAGATAGCAAACGGTAATCTTTCAATAGCAGAATTAAAAGTAAAAACTCAAGATGAAGTAGGCCAACTATCAGATGCTTTAAACAATATGCTTAAAAATCTGAAAGCCCTTGTCGGCCAGGTAATAGATATTTCAGGTAATCTTTCTGCTTCCAGTGAAGAACTTTCAGCCTCTGGTGAAGAAGTGTCAGCCTCTGCCGAACATGTTGGGACAGCAATCCAGGATGTAGCATCTGGAGCAGAGGAACAGTCTGCCCAGGCCCAGGAAACCAGTGCTCTACTTGATGAGCTGACAGGCCAGATTAAAATGGTAAACAGTTCTTCGGAAGCGATGAACAGAAAAGCAGGAGAAGTTACAGATAATATTGAGATAGGTGACAGATCTATAGAAAATTCTGTAACCGAGGTCAATAAACTTAAGAAAAATTCGAATAATGTAGCCAATGCTATAGATTCTCTTGCAGATTCCTCAAAAAGAATCGGTGAAATAGTTCAGCTAATTAAAGATATCTCTGCTCAGACAAATCTTCTCGCCCTAAACGCAGCCATTGAGGCAGCAAGAGCTGGAGAAGCTGGAAGAGGTTTTAGTGTAGTTGCAGATGAAATAAGAGAACTAGCTGAACAGTCTGGTGAGGCAACAGACGAAATTTCAGAACTAATTGGTGGAATCCAGAAAGATGTAGAAGTTTCAGTTAAAAATATGAAAGAGACAGAAGAAGCCGTAGATACAAGTGTAAATTCTATTGAAGAAAGCGGTAAGTCATTTGATGACATTCGCCAGGCAGCCTCTGTTTTAAACAATATAATAGAAAACATAGGCAACCAGAGCGAAAAAATGAAAATTAACAGTAATGAAGTAGAATCTGCAGTAAAACAGATTGCAGCAGTCAGCCAGACAGCAGCAAGCAATGCAGAAGAAGTTGCTGCTGCCAGTGAAGAACAGAGTGCTTCCACAGAAGAAATTGTAAATTCAGCTCAGAACCTTGCAAACATGGCTCAGGAACTTTCAAATGCAGTAAATAAATTCAGGATTTAAATAAAAATAAGTCAATATACAAAAAGAAAGCCAGACTGAGGTGAACCTCAATCTGGCTTTTACTCTTTAATTTCCTCTTCATTACTCTCACTTTAACTTCTGATACTCCTGCCTGACAATAACTAATTTATCGCTTTTTTGATAGACCTAACAAATTCACCAGCATTATCCAACATCTCTTTTTCTTTATCCCCGGCCTGAATTTGCTTAATCAGCGCACTGCCAATAATAATTCCATCTGGATAATCAATTATTTTCTTTACTTTTTCCGGACCATCAATACCAAAACCAAGTCCCAGCGGAAGTTCTCCTGCTGAGTTACGCACCCGTTCCAGATAGTTTTCCAGTTCTGGATAAACACCCTGCTGATCATCACCAGTAGTACCCAGATGAGCCACACAGTAAAGAAAACCTGAACTTTTAGCTGTAATTTTTTTTAAACGCTGTTCTGAGGTATTGGGGGTTACCAGCATAATCTGCGAGACTCCAGACCGCGCCAGATATCGAGAAAGTTCGGCTTTTTCATCTGCTGGCAAATCAGGAATAATTACTCCTGAAATTCCTGCTTCAGCAATATCATAGGCAAATTCTTCCTCTCCATAATTTAAGACTGAATTATAATAACCCATGAGTATCAGCGGCACCTCAACCTGATTCTGAATTTGATCAATCTTTGCAATCAATTTCTTTAGAGTAGTACCACCTCTTAGAGCCCGCTGTGAAGCTTCCTGAATCACAGGTCCATCAGCCAGAGGATCAGAAAAAGGAATTCCCAGCTCAATAATATCTGCCCCTTCAGCCTGAAGCCTGTAAATCAACTTTTCCGTCATCTCCAGACTTGGATCACCACCACTAATATAAGTAACCAGCGGTTTTTTTCCTTTAAATTGTGCTGAAATTTTATTCATTATTTTCTGCCTCCCTGATCTTCTTAAAGTTATTAATATCTTTATCTCCACGCCCAGAAAGGTTAACTACAATGATCTGGTCTTCTGCCAGCTCTGGAGCAAGTTTTTCCAAATAAGAGAGTGCATGTGAGCTCTCCAGCGCAGGTATAATACCTTCTTTTTCACTTAAAAGTTTAAAAGCTGCCACTGCCTCCATATCAGTTGCTGCCTGATAATCCACTCGATTAATTGACTTTAAATAACTGTGCTCAGGACCCACACCTGGATAATCGAGCCCGGCAGAAATTGAGTAGGCTGGTATTACCTGCCCATCATCATCCTGCAGCAGATAAGATTTGCTGCCGTGTAAAACTCCGACTCTGCCGGCAGACAAAGTTGCTGCATGCTGGCCACTATCAATTCCTTTTCCGGAAGCTTCAATTCCAATTAAATTAACTTCCTGATCATCAACAAAAGGATAAAATATTCCCATTGCATTACTGCCACCACCAACACAGGCTAAAATATAATCCGGCAGTCTACCTTCTTTTTCCTTGATCTGCTCTCTGCATTCATCTCCAATAATTCGCTGAAAATCCCGAACCATCTCAGGATAGGGATGGGGACCAACTACTGAGCCAATGATATAATGCGTATCTTCAACATTTGTAACCCAGTCTCGAATTGCTTCATTTGTTGCATCTTTTAAAGTCTGAGTACCGCTGGTGACCGGAATAACCTCTGCTCCCAGCATTTCCATCTTGTAGACATTAAGCGCCTGACGCTCGATATCTTCTGCCCCCATATAAATTTCACACTCCAGATTAAATCTGGCTGCCACTGTTGCTGTTGCTACACCATGCTGTCCGGCACCTGTTTCAGCAATAATTCGCTTTTTACCCATTTTTCTGGCCAGCAGTATCTGACCGAGAGTATTATTAATTTTATGTGCTCCAGTATGATTTAAATCTTCACGCTTTAAATAAATCTTTGCTCCTCCATAGTAACTGGTAAGCTGTTCAGCATAATATAAAGAAGTCGGCCGGCCGCTGTAATCAGCCAGCAGTGACTTTAATTCATTAACAAAATCGGGATCATCTTTCATCTCTAAATAAACTTCTTCCAGCTCATCTAAGGCTGGCATTAGAGTTTCCGGGACAAAACGCCCCCCAAATTCTTTAAAATATCCTCTGCTCATCTTCTCTACTCCTTTCAGCTTTATAAGAAAAATATTTAAATAAAAAAACTGTCATTAATCTGTCCTTAACTTTATTTTTGCCTCAAATCTGGGCTTGAAATTCTTAATTTTTTCTACAATCTCTTTCAGCAGCCGATGATTTTTCTTACCCGGTTCATTTTCGACTCTACTGTTAATATCTACTGCAGTTGGATTAAGTTTAGTTAAGGCTTCTTTTATATTTTTAGGTCCCAGTCCACCGGCAAGTATATATGGAATTTTTAGATTACTAATTAAAGACCAGTCAAAACTTTCTCCCGTGCCTCCGGTCTGGCTGCCAATTTTTGTGTCAAAAAGTAAAAAGTCAGCGGCTTCTTTATATTTTTCAAGCTCTTTTAAGTCTTCTTCTCCAGCAATAGAAATAGCTTTAATACTTTTTAAGGGAGTATTCTTAATTAATTCGACTTCTTCACTGCCGTGAAACTGAATATAGTCAAACAGGCGGCTATCTGTAATCTCCTTAATCTCATTTTTAGTTGGATTAACAACAACCGCAACCCTGCTGATAAAGGGAGGACAGTCATCTATAAGTTTTCGAACCCTGCTGAGACTGACCTGCCTTGAACTTTCAGCAAGTATAAAGCCTACTGCATCAACTCCAATATTGGCTGCAAATTTAATGTCTTCTCTCCGTGTCATTCCACAAACTTTAATCATTGTTCGATTTTCTAACATTAATTTCTCACCCCAACCCCAATTCGTTGACTTTAGTTTTTGGATCTTCTGCCCTCATCAATGTCTCTCCAATCAGAACTCCATCAACTCCAATATCCTTTAGAAAATCAATATCTTCTCTTTTTTTGATACCACTTTCTGCAATCAAGTAATAATCATCTCTAAGTTTCTTTTTTTCTAGCTCAGCTGTTAGTTCAGCGGTTGTTTTAAGATCAACACTAAAATCATTTAAGTCCCGATTATTGATACCTATAATCTCAGCTTCAGTCGCGCAGACCCTCTGCAGTTCTTCACGATTATGAACTTCAACCAGAGCTTCCATTTTGAGCTCACTGCAGAGAGCCAGAAGTTCTTTCAATCTCCGGTCACTGAGCACAGCAGCTATTAAAAGGACTACATCTGCCCCGATAAAAAAACTCTCATAAAGCTGCAGAGGATCAATAATAAATTCTTTACGCAGAATCGGCAGCTCAGTCAGCTTTCTCATCTCTCTTAAAATCTCATTACTCCCCTGAAAAAACTTTTGATCAGTTAAAATTGAAATTCCATCTGCTCCAGCTTTCTCATAAGCCTTAAGCTGTGCTTCAGGCTTAAAATCAGGCTGAATTATACCTCTGCTGGGAGATGCTTTTTTAATTTCTGCCAGCAGAGAAATTTTGTCCTGAGCCAGCTTTTTTTTAAGAGAATATCTCGGTTTTTTTAAATTATCTACTTCTTTTTTCTTCTCCAAAATTATTTTATCTAATATCATCACTACACCACCACTGAATTGCTGCAGTTAATAAGATCTTCTAACTTCTTTAATGCCTGACCGCTGTCTATTAGTTCTGCCGCCAGTTTAACACCCTCTTTTAAATCATTAACTTTATCTTCAACCAGAAAGGCTGCAGCAGAATTAAGCAGAATTACATCTCTTTTAGGTCCTTTTTTACCTTTTAATATAGCAAGTGTAATTTCTTTATTTTCTTTCGGACTGCCGCCTAAAATTTCATCAATAGCTGCAGTTTTCAGACCAGCTTCTGCCGGACTGAAGTTAAATTCTTTGACTGCTCCATCTTTTAAATAAGCAGTTTTGTTTTCCCCAGCCAGTGAAAGCTCATCCACCCCACCAGCACCGTGAACAACCATTGCTGATTTCAAACCAAGATTTTTAAGTACATGGGCCAGCGGCATTACCAGTTCTTCCTTGTAAACTCCAAGAACCTGATAATCAGCCTGGGCTGGATTGGTGAGGGGTCCCAGAACATTAAAAATTGTTCTCAGGCCCAGTTCTCTCCGGGGACCAACAGCATATTTCATTGCCTGATGAAAATGAGGTGCAAACAGAAATGAAATTCCGACCTGATCCAGACATTTACCAGCTGCTTCTGGTGATAAATCAATTTTTACTCCCAGTGCCTCCAGCAGATCAGCACTGCCGCTTTTTGAAGATACAGAACGATTGCCGTGTTTGGCGACATTTAAGCCTCCAGCTGCCATAACAATTGCTGTGGTCGTGGAAATATTAAAGGTTCCTTTTTCATCTCCTCCAGTTCCACAGCTGTCAATTAAATTTTTGCTTTTAGTTTTCACTGCAGCTGCTTTACTGCGCATTACACTGGCTGCACCAGTTATTTCATCAATAGTTTCACCTTTCATTCTTAACCCAACTAAAAATCCTGCCAGCTGACTATCAGTAGTCTTGCCCTCCATTACCATTGTCATGGCCTCTTCCATCTCTTCTAAACTTAAATTCTCTCTGCTCACTACTTTATCTAAATGTTTGTTAAACATTTTCTCTCCTCCTCTAGTTATACTTATCTTATCTCATCTCAGCTCACTTTACGTTAAGAAAATTTTTTATCAGCTGTCTGCCAGCCTCGGTCAAAATTGATTCCGGATGAAACTGAACACCATAAACAGGATAATTTTTATGCTTTAAAGCCATTATTTCTCCTTCTTCACTTTCTGCCAGCACCTCAAGCTCAGCGCTCAGACCTGCTTTTTTAACTATTAGGGAATGATAGCGGGTAGCCAGAAAGCCATCTTCAATCCCCTTAAATAATCTTTCCTCTCTTATTTTTTTTATTGCTGAAACTTTTCCATGCACAATTTGATCAGCCTTTACTACTTGAGAGCCAAAAACCTCTCCAATACACTGATGGCCAAGACAGACTCCCAAAATATCAATCTTATCTTTAAAATATTCTATTATTTTTTTTGAAATTCCTGCATCATCTGGCCTTCCCGGTCCCGGAGAAATTATAATTTTATCAGGTGCCATAATTTCTATGTCCTCAACAGAAAGTTTATCATTTCTCAACACTTTAACCTCATCAAACTCTTCCAGCAGATGAACCAGATTATAGGTAAAGGAATCATAATTATCAATTACTAAAATCACGGATACCATCCTCTCTTACCACTTTGAGAGCGTCAAACAATGCCCGGCCCTTGTTAAGTGTTTCCTGATATTCTTTTACTGGATCAGAATCAGCAACAATTCCTGCTCCGACCTGTAAGTTAAGTTTTCCGTCTACTAAAGAAAAGGTTCTAATTGTAATACAGCTGTCCAGATTTCCATTAAAACTTAAATAAGCAACTGTACCCGCATATACTCCCCGCGCTTCTTTTTCCAGCTGATCAATCAGTTCAACTGCTTTAATTTTTGGAGCTCCGGAAACTGTACCGGCCGGAAAAACAGCTTTTAAAACATCAAGACTGTCCAGTCCCTCACGCAAATCTGCTTCCACCTGAGAAACAATATGCATCACTTTAGAATAAAATTCTACTTCCATTAATTCTGTAACTTCTACACTTCCCTTTGCCGCAATCCTGCTTAAATCATTACGGCCTAAATCCAAAAGCATCGTGTGTTCTGCTTTTTCTTTTTCATCACTGAGCAAATCCAGCTTTAATTCTTGATCTTCTTTACTGTCTTTACCTCTGCGCCTGGTCCCTGCCAGAGGTCGGGTCAGCACCCTTTGATCTCTAACTCTTACCAGAACTTCAGGTGAGGAACCAATGATTCTTATTTCAGGAAAGTTCAAATAAAAAGAATAGGGGGAAGGGTTTATAGATCTTAAAGCCCGGTAAATTTTAAATGGAGGCAGGTCATTTTCTATAGAAAATTTCTGAGACAGCACAATCTGAAAAATATCTCCGGCTTTAATATGCTCTTTTGCTTTCTCCACCATTTTTTTAAATTCCTCTTTTTCAGTATTTGACTTTAATTTTTTAGAATTATTAAGAACCGATTTTACTGCTGGCTGCTGTAATTTTGATTCAGTATTTTCAATTTCTGTTTTCACTTTTTTAATTTCTTCTTTTGCCTGCCGGTAAATTTTTTCTTTCTGCTTTAAGCTTAAGTTTTGATCAACTTTTAAGTTGTTTATAATTTTAACTGTATTGTGTAGGTGATCATAGGCGATTATTATCCTGGTCATTACCAGCAGACTTAAAGGTGTATTATCTTTTTTCAGCTCTCTATCTGCCTCCAGATGATAAATATCTTCCCATTTCTCTATCATTTCATAATTAAAATAACCAACAAACCCTCCAGAAAAAGGAGGCAGCTTTTCGTCTTCATAAACCCTCAGTTCATTAAGCTGCTGCTGCAGATAAGGTACAATTTCCTGACCACTTAATTTTTCTTTTTTACCATCTCTAATCACTTCTAAATGCTGATCATAGTTTTTTAAGACTGCTGCCGGTTTAAGCCCAATAAAAGAATAGCGATCATTTTCCGAACTCTCCAAGAGATAGCTATAATCCTTATTTAAAGCCAGCTTTTTGTACAGAGAAATTGGTGTCTCAACATCTGCAATAAACTCCTCATAAATTGGAATCAGATTGTATTCTGTAGTTAACTCTAGAAATTCAGCCTTAGTTTTCATCTTACTCCCCCTCTAACTTATTTCAGTTTTCTGCCCCGAAATCAAAAAACGGCCAGAGCTTAATTAAAAGCCTGACCATAGTTATTAGCAAGAGATTTTTAGATATTTAAATTTGTGTTTTAGTCATGATTTGAAGCAATAAGTTCAAATCATTCTCTGGCTAAAACAAAAAAGCCACGTTTATAAATAGCTATAAACCTGGCCCGTTAATTTCATATTTACTCATCTAATCTCATCTCTAACTCTTCTCTACTAATCTGGGCTCTTCTCATCTCGAATTTTTTTCATTATAACTGAATAATTTAAATAAGTCAAGAAAAAATTATCTGCTTAAGCAATTTTCAAATTATTAATAACACAATCGTATTTCAAAATTATCCAAGCGAAACATCTAAAAACATCATCACGGCAAAACCTAACATCAAACCAGTCGTAGCCAGGTGACTGTTGCCTTCTGAGTTAGCTTCTGGTATTAACTCTTCTCCCACTACAAAAATCATTGCACCAGCTGCAAAAGCAAGAGCATAAGGTAAAATTGGTCTCATATAATATACTGCCGCCGCCCCCAGAACTCCCGCTACTGGTTCAACAGCACCAGAAAATTGTCCATACATAAAGCTCTTTTTGGAAGAAAGCCCTTCTCTTTTTAAAGGTATTGATACTGCAGCGCCTTCTGGAAAATTCTGCAGTCCGATTCCAACTGCAAGAGCAACCGCACCGGCCAGAGAAGCAGATGGTATATTAGAAGCTACCGCTCCAAAAGCAACACCTACTGCAAGACCTTCGGGAAAATTATGTAAGGTAACTGCCAGCACCAGCAAAACACTTCGCTGCCATTTAGTTTTAATACCCTCAGGCTCACTATTAGCCAGAGCAGGGTGTAAGTGTGGTAAGACAGCATCAACAAGACGTAAAAATATTCCTCCCAATAAAAATCCAACAACAGCTGGAATCCAGCCAGGTACTCCCTGATTTTCAGCAGTTTCTATTGCAGGAGCAAGCAGTGACCAAAAACTGGCAGCTATCATCACACCTGAGGCAAAACCAAGCATACTATCAAGAATTCTCCGGTCAACATTATTAAAAAAGAAAACTATTCCTGCTCCCAGAGCAGTAACAAACCAGGTAAATAAAGTTGCAAAAAGCGCCTGCATAATAGGCGATTGTCCACTTAAAAAATCAATAATCATTATTAACCCCCCCAGTAATTATTATCATTATTATTTATATCATACAATAGATTGGAGAAAATTGAAAGTAAAGAAGCAAATTTGAGGGACAATTAATTCATTTTTCTTTCTTTAAAATCAAGCAGCCAATTAAATTTTTATTAAAAGAACGCTGTATAATTTGGAAGCACTTTCAAAATACTAATCAATCTGATATAATTTAGCTGAAAGGCAGGTGTGAATTATGAGAAAATATTTTGAAGTTGATGAGTGGAAAGTTATTGAAAATGGTTTTGATAAAGATTACAACAGAGTTACAGAAAGTGTAATGAGCCTTGGTAATGGTCATATGGGACTGCGTGGTAATTTTGCTGAAAAATACAGTGGAGATACCCTGCAGGGTACATATATTGCTGGAGTATATTATCCTGACAAAACTATTGTTGGCTGGTGGAAAAACGGTTATCCTGAGTACTTTGCCAAAATTGCAAATGCCACCAACTTTATCGGACTTGACTTAAAAATAGATGGTCAGCAAATTGATTTAAATAAAATTGAATTCAGTGATTTTAAAAGAGTATTAAATATGAAAGAGGCCTATCTAGAACGTTCTTTTACTGTTAATCTGGAAGGTAATAAAGTGGAAATTGTTGAAAGGCGCTTTTTAGATCAGAAAAATAAAGAGCTGGCTGCTCTGAAATACAGAGTACGATCTCTTGATAGAAAAGTAAAAATAGAATTGACTCCTTATCTTGATGGTGATGTTAAAAATGAAGATGCAAACTATGATGAGTTTTTCTGGGAGGGACTGAAAAAAACAAATAAGAAAGGTAAAGCCAGTCTAACTATGAAAACTAGAAAATCTAATTTTGTAGTTTCAACAGCCATGGATTGGGAATTAAACAAAAACGATAGAGAAGTAAAACTATTAACCGGACCTGGTAATGAGAATTATGTAGGTAATAAAATTACCTTCCGGGCAGAAGCAGGAGAAAATATTGAGCTCAATAAATATATAGCAGTCTGCACCAGTCGCGATTATCAGGCTGATCAGGTAAAAGAGAAAGCAGAAAATAAAGTCTCCGAAGCTGCCATCCGGGGTTATGATGAGTTATTTGCTGAACACAGGGATGCCTGGGCTAAAATCTGGCAGGAAAGTGATATTAAAATTGACGGTGATCCTGAAGCCCAGCAGGGAATTCGTTTTAATATTTTTCACTTAAATCAGACCTATACCGGCCATGATCCTCGCTTAAATATTGGGCCTAAGGGCTTTACTGGCGAAAAATATGGAGGTTTAACTTACTGGGATACTGAGGCTTACTGTCTGCCCTTTTACCTCTCTACACACAGTGAGGATGTTGCCCGCAACTTATTATTATACAGATACCGTCATCTGGAAAAAGCTGTTGAAAACGCTGATAAACTAGGGCTGGACGGTGCTCTCTATCCAATGGTTACAATTAATGGTGAGGAATGCCATAATGAATGGGAAATTACTTTTGAGGAAATCCACCGTAATGGAGCAATTGCACATGCCATTAAAGATTATGTAGATTATACAGGTGATGATAAATATATTAAAGAATATGGGATACCTGTTCTGGCACAAATCTCCAGATTCTGGGCCGATCGATCTCACTTTAATCCCCGAAAAGAAAAATACATGATACTGGGAGTGACGGGACCAAATGAGTATGAAAATAATGTAAATAATAACTGGTATACAAATCGAATTGCAGTCTGGACCCTGAAATATACACTTAATGAACTAAAAAAATTAAAGGAAAATGATCCAGACAAGTATCAGCACTGGCTTACCGAACTGGATCTTAAAGCTTCTGAACTGGAATTGTGGCAGGAAATATCTGAGAAAATGTATTATCCCTACCTTGATGAATATGATATTTATGCCCAACAGGATGGATATCTTGATAAAGAACAAAAATTAGTTTCTGATCTTAAAGAAGAAGATATACCGCTTCATAAAAACTGGTCCTGGGATAAAATTCTGCGCTCTCCCTATATAAAACAGGCCGATGTAATGCAGGGCATCTATTACTTTAAGGAAGATTTTGATCAAAACAGTGTTGCTCGCCATTACGATTTTTATGAACCCAGAACAGTCCATGAATCTTCTCTTTCACCCTGTATATACTCTATTCTGGCTGCTGATCTGGAAAGGGAAGAAAAAGCTTATCAGCTTTATTTGCGTACAGCCCGCCTTGACCTGGATAACTATAATACAGATACAGATGATGGTCTGCACATTACCAGTATGGCTGGTACCTGGATGTCAATTATTAAAGGCTTTGCGGGTTTTGAGATTAAAAATGACGAAATTTCTTTTAGGCCATTTTTACCGAAGGCCTGGAATGGATATGACTTTATGATAATGTTCAGAGGCCGGAGAATTAAGGTAGATGTTTGTCAACAGAAAGTAAGCTTTGCGTTAGAAAACGGAAATGAAATAAAAATTAAAGTTTATGATCAAGAATACTACCTAAACACTGAACAGGATTTAACCATTGAAAAATAGTGACCTACTTTACTCTAAAAAATAAAATTCCCCAGCCGGATTTAAACTCTGGCTGGGGTTCTTTATTTATTATAACTTTTCCTCCAGTAAGTTCTTAAACTCCTTTAAACTACCACGCCAGCTAATATCAAAGTCACTACCTTCTCTTTCAATCAATTTATCCTCAATAATTAAAGTATCTATGCCCAGCCTGGAAGCAACAGCATCTTCCTTTAAGTCATTTCCAATCATCAGACATGCTTCTGGCTCAACATCAATTTTATTTAAAATTTCTCGATAATAATCTGGATTTGGTTTTGCATAACTCATATTCTCATAATGGGTTAAAAGTTCAAAATCAGCAGCATCAATTCCAATCCAGCTCAATCTGGCTGCAACTGCTTCTTCTGGAAAAAGTGGATTAGTTGCCAGAACCAGTCTTTTGTTTTTTGCTTTTAAATATTCAATAATCTCAGCCGGAGTTTTACGATCAATTTCAAAATACTGGTCCAGAGCAGCAAATTTTGTCTGATAAAATTTTTCAAAACGAGATTTAATTTTATCAGCTTCAGAGCGATCACTTATTTGCAGCTTTTCTATAAAATCTTCCATAAAAGCTTCCTGATTAGTGCGGCTGCCATCATTACGAATCATCTTATTGGTTGATCCCATTAAAAGCTGAATAAATTCTTCTTTTTCTGCACATAAGTCCTCAAATTCGGAGGAAAGAGCTGCAAAATAATACTTCAAAAAATTCTCAGCTTCAATGCTCAGCAGAGTACCATCCAGATCAAAAAGAAACACTTCTTTATCTTTAAACAAAACTATAATACCTCCTATTGTATTCTGACAAATTTAATCGCCAATGCAAACAACATTTTTTCTAATTAAAATTTCTCCATCAGCGGTAAAAAATTAGTTTCGTCAACTAATATTTCAACAAATTCCTTTAAATATTTGCGATCCAGCTCGTCAAAACGAGCTTTAACAGGACTGTCCAGATCTAGAACTGCAATTACTTCCCCACCCACAATTACAGGCAGCACTATTTCAGAGCGAGAATTAGGATCACAGGCTATATGACCTGGAAATTCGTGAACATCATCGACCAGCATTATCTTCCGCTGAGAATAGGCTGTACCACAAACACCCTTATCTTCATCTATTCTAACACAGGCTGTTTTCCCCTGAAAAGGCCCTAAAACTAATTGATCTTTTTTCCAGATATAATATCCAGCCCAGTTGAGACCATCAAGCATCTCAAATAATAAAGCTGAACTATTGGCTAGATTGGCAAGCCAGTCTCCTTCAGGCTCAATCAATGCTTTCAGAGCTTGATTCATTTCTTTTAATCTTGTCTCCTTTTTAGTCATAAAATTCATCCTTTCTATTGATATATCTTAATCTATATTTATGTTCTACAAAATTTGATGCTTTAAGTAATCTAAATTCTTACTGGCCAAATTACAGCTTAAAAATTTAGAAATAAGGGTACTAAAATAGGTACCAGAGTTGAAAGCACAGCACCACTAACAAAAGCCGGTATTACAACTGCTTCTCCACCAGATTCTTTGACTAGAGGTAAAGTAACATCCATTGTGGTTGCCCCCCCGGGAGCAATTGTTGCCAGACTGCCAAAATATCTGCTGACAAATGGTAAAATGATTACTGTCAGGAGTTCTCGAAAAACATTGCTTAAAAATGCCAGTGAGCCCAGTTCTGCACTGTGAAGTTTAGAAATTAAAACTCCAGAAAGACTGTACCAGCCAAAGCCAGCCCCTACTGCTGCAGACTCGCCAGCACCAAAACCAAAAAAGAGACCACTAAGCAGAGCTCCAAACAGTGAGCCAAAAGCAATTAAGACCGGTATCAGCAGCAATTTCCATCCCAATAATCTAAAATCATTAATAATTTCGCGACTGGCTCCAATATCAATGCCCACTCCAAAAAGCAGTAAAGCTAGCGAATAATTTGTCAGCGAATCCAGCCAAAGCTGTTCATTACCTTTTAACAGAAAATACCCTATTAAAATACCAATTATAACCGAACTAAAAATTAAAACAGTCATTGTCTTACCAGTACCCTGTTCTTCAACTTCGGCCTCTGCTGCAGGATCAGCTCCTAAAAGCAGGTTATTGAGGCCAAAAATTTTAACAAAAACAATAACCGCCAGCAGGCTGAAAATTATACTTCCAGCAGCAAAAATAAAAGCCTGAAACCCAATCTCTCCCAGCTGTAGTACAATCTGATTATTACTGCCAAGACTCGCTCCCATTGCAAGCAGCAGAATTATCAGCCCTCCTTTGGTGATTAAATCAGCAAATTTAACAAAATAATTATCCTGATTCAGCCAGAATCCGAGTAAAATCCCGGTGAATAAGAATAAAACTATTAAATAAAAATCCAAAAATATCCCTCCCGCTTTATTTTATATATTTTTTTGTAACATAGTGAGAAGTCATAGCTCCCAACATAGCACTATAATTAATTTTGAAAGTTAGAATATCTCCAACTTTCAATTTTTTAGATACACCAGTAATATCTGTTATCAGGTGATCGCTGCTGGCCCCGAGCACTTCCACACCTTCCAGTTGAGGATAAAGTCCATGATAATCAATATCCTGTTTGCCAACTGCCAGGATTGCTCTTTTTCTTAAACCCTTATCCTCTATAATCTGACCCCTTCCTGCTCCACCAAAGGCCATTTCCCCCTCAGGATTTGAAGGTTTTTCTTTGAGCTCAACAATTTCTGCCTGCAGACGAAAATTATAATGATTAAGTCCAGCAATCAGCCGCTCATTAATAATATCTGTTCCAAGCAAAATAGCTTCACCGATTCTCAAATTTGTTATTTCAGAGGCCAGACTATTTTGCTCTAATAGCCTCAGAGTTGCTGTATTACCGGCTGATAAAATATCAAGTTTACGATCAAGCTGATTTTCCAGATCTTTTTTTATTGTGATTAATTTTTCAGTATTATTTTTATCAGGTATAATACCGGCAAAACAACCCAAATTGGTGCCAATACCCTTTAAATTAACTGCTTCTAAGGATTCTATCACCCGGGCCAGCTCAATTAATTTTTCAGCCAGAATCCCTTCTCTCCTATCCCCTATGTCTACCATTACAATCAGGTCAATTTCTTTACCAGCAGCAGCCGCTTCTCTGGAAAACAGCTCTGCTGTTCGGGCTTCTGTCACCAGGGAACTATCTATATAGGGAACAATCTCATTAATTTCAGATGGCATTGGTATCCTGAGCATCATAATTTCATCCTGATATCCTGTTTCTCTAAACTTTATTATATTTTCAATTCTTGAGTCAGCTATGCTCTTAATTCCAGCTCTTTGATAAGCTTTAAATATATTTAAGTCACCAGCAAAACCTTTAACTACTGCAGTTAATTTTATTCCTTTCATTGCTAACTCTTTTTGCAGTTTATTAGCATTTTCTTCTATTTGATTTACATAAATATCAAGCCGGGGATAATTCAAAATAATTCCTCCTAGAATTTCATAATTATTACTCTAAAAACCAGTAAATCAGAAATAAAAATCAAATATTTATAAACTATAACTATATTATACTTCACAATTATTAATACTTCAATCAATTAGCTTTTCTTTCAAAAAAAAATAAACCCGACCAGCAGGCCGGGTAAATTATCTGATTAAAATTTATTCGATATCGATTGTACGTTTTTTAACAGGAGTTTTTTCTTCTTTTGGCAGATGAACTTTTAAAACACCTTCATCATATTCTGCCTTAATATCATCCTGATTTACATTTTCGAGATAAAAACTGCGGGTATATTTACCCTGTCTTCTCTCACGACGAATATAATTTTCTTTCTTTTCTTCTTTTTCTTCCTGATGCTCAGCAGAAATAGTTAGATAATCATCATTGATTTCAAGCTGAATATCTTCTTTTTTCATACCTGGCATTTCAGCTTCAATGGTATATTCTTCATCACTTTCTTTAATATCAGCTCTAAAACTGCGGCCGGCAAAATCCATCACATCATCAAAGAAACCGGACACCAGACTGTTGAAAGGATCTTCATCTCTTTCAACAACATCTCTCCGACTGCGGTTTCTAAATGGGACTAAATCAAACATAAAACCACCTCCGAATTAAATTGAGATTAACACTTCATCTTTATTTTCTACTATAATTATAAATCTAAAGTCAGAAAAGGTCAAAAAAGCAAAAAGGGAATTCCTGTTATAAATAGCCGATTAGAATAAATTAAGTTGATAATACTCTTATTTTCTTAAAATTAATGCCCTATCCTTTTCCCAGAAACAAAGGTTTTTTCAACCTTAAAATCTTGATCAAAAAGTACTATATCTGCCTGATAACCAGCTTTTAATCTTCCCAGTTTATGAGCTAAATCAAGCTTGCGAGCAGGATTTAGGGTTACCATTCTGAATATCTCTGGAATTGACAGGTCAGTAATTTCCAGTAAATTTCTGACAGCCTGATCAAGGGTTAAAACACTACCTGCAAGAACACCGGATTCAAGTCGGGCTGCTCCGTCTTTTACAATTACTTTCTGCCCACCTAACTCATATTCGCCCTCTGCCAGTCCAGTTGCTTCCATACCATCGGAAACTAAAATTACTCTGTCGACACCTTTGGCCTGAATGGTAAATCGATCAACAGCCTGATGATGATGAATTAAATCAACTATTAGCTCAACTGTGGCATCAGAATCAAAAGCAGCTCCCACCAGGCCCGGTCGGCGGTGATGCAAACCGGTCATCGCATTATATAAATGGGTAAAGTGGTCCATTCCCTTCTGATAAGCCTGCTGAAATTCTTCATAAGTTGCAGCAGAGTGCCCGGCTGAAGCGGTAATCTTATGCTGATGCAGTTCTTCAATTAATTCCAGAGCTCCTTCAACTTCCGGAGCCATAGTTACAACTTTTACTACATCATAATAATCTCTGAGAAGTTTTATTTCAGGTTCAATTAAATTTTCACTGTTTTGAGCTCCAATATATTCAGAGCTGATAAATGGTCCTTCAACATGGGTACCTAAAACTCTTGCCCCCTCTGTTCCTTTTTCTTTAGCCTGACGAATATTCTCCAGAGATGCCTGAATTTCCTCTCTTGCCATTGTCATAGTTGTAGGCAAAAACGAAGTTATTCCATGTTCCGCCAGGACTTTACTGATCTTATTTAAGGCTTCAGCAGAGGCATCCATTGTATCAAAACCTCCACCTCCATGGATATGGATATCAATCATTCCCGGAGCAAGATATCCCCCCCGGGCATCTATAACTTCCATTTTTTCATCCTCTTTGAGGTTATAGGCAGCTACTTTTTCAATCTCTGCATTTTCCTGATTAAAAATTATTGAGCCTTTATTAATTATTCTATCTTCCAAGATTATCTTTGCGTTTTTTATTAGTTTTTTCATCTTTTCCACCTCTAACTATAATCTATCTGATTTTTGTCTGTTTTTAAAGAAAATATTTTACATTCTGCTCCAGATAAATTACAGCATCTATTTTTAATTTCAATTATTGATCCTGGTTATTTTCATTTGATTCATTATTTTTATCTGCTTCCGTTTCTGCTTCGATATCTCCATAATTTTCAGCTTCCAGTTCAGCATATTCTTCTAACTTTTCTTTAACAGCATTGTGGATCTCTTCTGCTTCTTTTGCCAGCATAATCTCCAGTGCCTGATCAATATTTTCTATACTGTAAAGATTAAATTCCCCCTGATCAATGGCCTCAATAACTTCCTGATCCAGCATTAGATTATCTAAATTACGCTGAGGTATTATTACTCCCTGCTCTCCCGTAAGACCTTTGGCCTGACATACTTTAAAGAAACCCTCAATTTTTTCATTAACTCCACCTATTGGCTGAACGACACCTTTTTGATTCATCGAACCCGTAATTGCTATATCCTGGCGGACCGGTATTTCGGCCAGTGATGAAAGCAGGGCAACTACTTCAGCACAGGTTGCACTGTCCCCATCAACACCACCATAACTCTGCTCAAAAGCTATAGAAGCAGTTAAACTTAAGGGAGCCTCCTGAGCATATTTACCACCAAGATAACCTGTTAGGATCATAACACCCTTACTGTGTATTCGGCCACTCATCTTGGCTTCTCGTTCAATATTAATTACCCCTTCTTTACCAAGATAACTGCGGGCGGTAATTCTGGCGGGGCGACCAAAACTATAATTACCAGCCTGATAAACTGAAAGCCCATTAATCTGTCCTATTTCGCTTCCACTGACATCCAGCAAAAGGTGATCTCGATCAATCTGTTCCTGAATCTTTTCTTCCAGCAGATTAGAGCGCATTTCTTTTTCCTCAATCGCCTTTTTAACAGATTCAGAACTAACTATATCCTCTCCAAAACTATCTGACCAGACATCTGCCTCAAATAAGATTTCTATAATTTCATTAAATTTAGTTGAAAGCTTCTCCCGATCTCCTGTGAGGCGAGAACTGAAATCAATCATTGCAGCAACTGCTTCGGCACTAAACTCTTTGAGCTCATCCCTGTTAATTACCGAAGAAATAAAATCAGCAAATTTGGCTATATTTTTTTTGTTTCTTTCCATTTCGGTATCAAAATCAGCTTTTATTTTAAAGAGTTCAGAAAACTCATCATCATAATTATACAGCAAATAATAAATATAGGGAGAACCAATCATAATAATTTTCAAATCCAGCTTTACAGCTTCGGGTTTGAGAGTAATAATCGGAACACTTCTGTACTGCTCTCCTATATTTTCAACTGTTATCTCCTGATTAATTAGAGCTCGTTTGAGAGTATCCCAGCAAAATGGATTTGTCAGCAGATCCTTAGCATGAACAATTAGAAAACCTCCGTTAGCTCGATGCAGTGCTCCACTTTTAATCATCGTAAAATTGGTAGTGATAGTCCCAAACTGACTCTTTCCTTCAATTTTGCCAAAAAGATTATAATAAGTAGGGTTTTTTTCATAAACTACCGGTGCACCTTCAGTTTTACTATTATTAACAAAAATATTGATCTGATAGCGGTTAAAGAAACTACCATCATCATACTGCTGCATAGCAACAAATGGATTCTGCTGTTCTTCGTCATTACTGCGAAAACGATCAATATTATCCACAATATCTTCCTGAACTTCTTCCAAATAATTTACTATTTCTTCACATTCTTCATATTTGTCCTGCAGATGACAGATAATTGGCTGAACCACAGAAATTCCGATCTTTTTTTCCAGAGCTGCCAGCTCATCCTGTGCTTCTTCTTTAATTGAACGAATTTCCCTCATCACCTGCGAAATTTCATTCTGTATTTTTTGACTTTTATTTCGAATTTCTTCTTTTTTATCTTCATCCATCTCCTGAAAATCATCGCGAGAAATAGGTTCTCCATCTTCATCAATTGGTACAGGAACCAGCCCCTGCGAAGTATTCTGCAGCATAAAACCTCTTTCTCTGGCAGAAGCTTCAAACTCCTGCATAACTTTATTGGATTTTGGTTGATATTCATTTAAAATTTCTTTTCTTTCAGCTTCATATTCTTCACCCTCAAAAGCACGGGGGATTTCGTCCTGTAATTCTTCTACAATTTTTTCCATATCAGCCTTTAAATTATTACCCATACCAGCCGGTACTCTCATTACTCTTGGCTTTTCCGGCTCAGAAAAGTTAAAAACATATAAAATATCCTTTGGCTGTTCTAACTCAGAAGATTTTTCTTCTGCCATATTTTCGGCATAAGTTGATTTTCCAGTCCCAGATTCACCGGCCATAAAAATATTATACCCTGTCTTATCAACTCTCATTCCAAAATCAAGTGAATTAGCTGCTCTGGTCTGACCAATTATTTCTTCATCAATTGCAGAAAGCTCTTCGGTTGTCTCAAAGTCAAGTTCTTCTGCCTTAAAATTATAATCTAAATTTGAAATAGGAATTTTATATTTATCCATTTTTTCACTCCTCCTGCTACTAAATGATTAAATTAAAAGCTGTTATTTAAGAAATTTTCAGTTAAAAGCCTTAGTTAATTAATTCGTCAAAAATAAAATATATCCTGCCTGCAGATTCAACTGGTATTTTTATTTAAATATAAGGAAAAATATACTAATCAAAGTTGAAAAAAATTATCAATTAAGATAAAATATAATTAGGTTATGTTATTTTTTTAACAATATTAATGGGGGTTAAATTATGGGGAAAGAACTGAATGCTATACCTGATATAATAATCAGTCGTCTACCGGTGTATTATCAACATCTTAAGAATTTACAGAGCTCAAGCAAAGAATATGTTTCATCAGAAGAGCTGGCGGATCTTACCGGTTTTAGCAGCTCCCTAATTCGCAAAGACCTTAGTTATTTTGGCACTTTTGGACGTAAAAGTTATGGTTATGATATCTACTGTCTTTTTCAGCAGATAAATATTATTATGGGATTTAATTATAAAAAGAAACTTATTATTATTGGAGCTGGGCATCTGGGACAGGCACTTGCTTATAATAAAGGCTATAACGAGAGAGGATATCAGCTGATTTCAATTTTTGATAAAAATCCAAAATTAATAGATCTGGTAATTAATGATATTGAAATCCAGAGTGTCAGTAATTTAGAAAGATTTTTAGAAAATAATAAAGTTGATGTAGCAGCTCTAACAGTACCAGGAGCTGCTGCCCAAAAAATAACCGACCGCCTGGTAGCGGCCGGAATTAAAGCAATCTGGGATTTTACTGAAGTCCCTCTAAAGGTACCGGAAGATATTTTCTTAGAAGAACAGTTAATTAACGAAGGTCTCTGCAAATTATCACTTAAGATGAATCAGAAACGTCTAAATCAGGATGGGACTACAGAAGACTTGAGCTGTGGGCAAAAATAAATTTACCGCTGCCTTTTTCTGCTCTCAGTTTATTATCAAAAATAAGCTGGCCGCGTCTAAAAGTCATCACTGGATAACCCTTAACTGTAAAATCCTGATAGGGACTGTACTCAGCTGCAGAATGCAAATTTTCTGCAGTTAATTTTTTTTCTACATTTGGATCAAACACTGTTAAATCAGCGTCTGTGCCAATTTCTAAAGAACCCTTTTCTGGATAAAGGCCAAATATTTTGGCCGGATTAATCGATAGCAGCTCTACCATTTCCCGGATAGTAATTCTGTTGTTTCTCACACCAGAACTGTAAATTAAGGGAAGCAAACTTTCAGTTCCCGGTATACCAGGTAAAATTTCAAGACTGGAATTGGACTTCATTTTTTGTTCTCTGTTAAAAGCACAGTGATCAGTTGCCACTACCTGAAATTCATTCTGACTAATTCCCTGCCATAATATTTGATTATCATATTTATCTCTCAGCGGTGGAGTCATCAAAAATAATTGAGCATCTTCACGCTTAAGATAGGAATTATCGAGCATTAAATAATGGGGGGTTGTTTCTGCATAAACTTGAGCTTTTTCTGCTCTTAATTTTCTCACAGCTTCTAAACCCTCAGCTGAAGACAAATGCACAATATAGATTGGAATATCTACTTCATGTGCCACTTCTCCCATATCTTTAACAGCAAGTGCTTCTGCTGCTGCAGGCCTAATTGCGGGATGATATCTGGATTCTATTAAATTTCTCCTGCTGTAAACCTCTTTTAAATCCTGAATTAAAGAATCATCTTCTGCATGAACCTGGGGCAGGATTTTAATTTCTTTTAACCTTTTAAATAAATCCGGCCACATTTTTCTATCTATCATATACCCGACATCTTTATAAGTTGTAAAAAGTTTAATGCTGGCAAGACCCAGCTCTTTTAAATCAGCCAAATTTTCTGAAATTTCCGGGTTGAATTCCTGAACAATCTGATGAAAATTATAATCTATTACCGATTCCTCTGCTTCTTTTTTTCTTGCAGCCACTGAACGTTTAAAATCTCCATCTTCTGGAAAATCGACATAGTCTATCACAGTTGTTACTCCACCTGCTGCAGCGGCAATACTTCCCTGATAAAAATCATCTGCCGTTACAGTTCCTCTGGAACGAAGAAGATAATGGGTATGGGCATCAATAATCCCTGGAAAAATATATTTACCATCAAGATCAATTATTTTAAATTCTCCTTTTTGCTCTCCTTCCTCAAAGAACCCTCTCTTCTCTTCAGCAGCAATTTTTTCATCATCAATCAAAATATCTGACTTTCTAATTCCTTTATCATCAACTACTTTAGCATTTTTTAATAGGATCTTTTTCATTTTCTTCACCTCTATACTATACTAATTCTGCTACCGGAACTGCAATTCCTGCACCAAAGTTTTCAAATTTAAAATTATCAATCTTTTGAGTCAATTCTATTTCTCCAGCTTTAAGTAAAGTTATCTGATCTGCCAGTTCTTTAATCTGTCGCCGGTCGTGGCTGACCATCACTACAGTCATCTCCTCAGTTACCAGATCAGCAAAATGAGAGTTGAAAAAACGAATGCTCTCTTCATCTAAATTTGTAGTTGCCTCATCAACAAAGAGAATCTCTGGATCGGTAATTAGAGCCCTGGCAATTGATGTTTTCTGCTTTTCCCCCCCTGAAAGTGTATGTGCTGACTGTTCCAGCAGATTCTCAATCTCCAGCCTGGAAGCCATTGCTTTTACTTTCCTGACAATTATATTCTGATTAATATCTCTTAATTTTAAAGGTAAAGCTATGTTATAAAAAACACTCCCCCGGTAAAGATAGGGATCCTGCCAGATTACAGAAAATTTTCGCCTCAGTTTTAAATTCTGTTCATCCCGATTAATTTTCTGCCCTCTATAGTAGAGTTCACCCTGGTAATCCTGATCAATCAAACTTAAAATATTTAAAAGAGATGTTTTACCACTGCCATTTCCACCAATAATAAAGTTGAACTTGTTTTTAAAAACAGCAAATTGATTAATATCCAGAATAAGCTTCTCACTGCAGATCTTTTTAATGTTTCTAACTTCAATAATCTTATCGGCTTGCATAATTCTTTCCCTCCTGCAGAAAATAGGTAACAAAATTAATTAAAAATGAAAGTGATAACAAAATAATTCCTAATGCCAGAGCAAAAGCAAAACGTCCTTTATTTGTTTCCAGCGACATGGCTGTAGTTATTGTTCTGGTAACTCCTTTAATATTCCCTCCCAGCATCATGGAAATACCGATTTCGCCTAAAACTCTGCCAAACCCGGCAATAACAGCACCAATAATTCCATATCTGGCCTCTAAAATTAAAAGTTTAAATTTTTGATAGCGGCTGGCTCCTATCGAAGTTGCTGTTTTATATAGTTTTTCATCCATCGAAAAAATAACATTCCTAATTAGAGCTGTAATTAAGGGTACGATCAGTATTACCTGACCAATTATAATTCCAGCTGGCGTAAAAAGTAGTTCGAGCTCTCCCAGCACTCCCCTTCTTGATATCAGAGAATAGACAAAAATTCCAACTACAACTGTTGGCAGGCTGAGCATTGTATTTAAAATAATATTTATAAACTTCTTTGTTTTAAATTTATTGCGAGCAATCAAAATTGCCAGGGGAATAGATATAACAGAAGCAATCAGGGTTGATGAAATAGAAATTTTAAGTGATGTTGTTACAACCTGTATCACTTCCGAATCCAGACTGACAATTAATTGCAGTGCTCTCAAAATTGCATCAGTATAATAGTCCACTTTTTGCCTCCTGAAAATAAAATTTAATTAGCCAGCTGCAGAAATTAAAACTACAGCCGGCTACATTTATTATAATTTTTAAATTGAAATTTATTTCACCAGATTTTCTGTTTCAATTGCTGATGGATAAAATAACTGTTCACCATAGCGCTTATAGCTATTAATTATATTCTGTCCCTGCTGTGAAGTTAGATAACCGGTAAAGGCCATTGCCAACTGATAATTAACATGAGTATGATAGGCTGGATTAATAGGAATAATTCCATAAGGATTAAATAGTTCAGGATCTCCACTATTTACTATCTCCAACTCAACATCTCCACTGTAGGCTAAATATGTTCCTCGATCAGCTAAAATATAAGCCTGACGCTCATTGGCCATATTGATACTGGGACCCATTCCCTGACCACTTTCTAAATACCAACTTCCAGCAGGAGTAATCTCTGCCTTATCCCAGATAGATAATTCCTTTTTATTAGTACCTGAATCATCTCCTCGAGATACAAATTCTGCTCCTTCGGCTTCAATTTTTTGAAAAGCCTCCACTGCAGTTTTAGTTTTTCTGATTCCAGCTGGATCAGATGGTGGGCCTAAAATAACAAAATCATTATACATAACATCTCTTCTATTAATACCGTAACCATTTGCCACAAATTCGTCTTCTGCAGCTCGGGCGTGAACAAAAATTATATCAGCATCCCCATTACGCCCCAGTTCTATAGCTGCTCCAGTTCCAACTGCGACAACATCTACCCGTACATCAAATTTTTCTTCAAAAGGAGGCAGCAGTTTATCCAGCAGACCAGAGTTCTCAGTACTGGTTGTAGTAGCCATTGTTAAAACTTCCTCAGCAGCTGCAGCAGAACTAAAAATAATCACAAAAATTAATAATGATACTAAAATCTTTTTAATTGACATAGTAATCCCCCTGTTTTTAATTTGTTTTTACTAATTCCTGACTTAAATTAACTTCTAAGTCAGGTCAACTAGAAATTTGCCAAAAAAATAACTCCCGGCAGCATAACCGGAAGTTTAAGGTGGATTAAAATTAATGTAATCCAAATCGATCACTCCTTTCCATTCCGGGAGGCCCAAAGATTTCCCTTTAAACCCTGTCGGTGTAATAAGCATGGCTAACTGCTTTAGCTGTAATACACTCGGAGTTGTGCGACTATTCTTACATTAATATTATATTCTTTTTTGTTTAAAGTCAAGCAAAATTAACTTGAGATTCCTTTATTTGCTTATTAGATACTAATAAAGATAAACTCTTGCTTCATAAGGTCGTAAACTGTCCTGAAGCTTGAAATCAGCTTTATTCTGATAGTTATTTAGAATTAGCTCTGCTGACTCCACTTCTAGCTCAGCAGTTAAATTATATTTTGCTTCATTTTCACTGAAATTTAAAAGAACGAGTAGATTATTTTCCTTACCTTGTCGCTGATAGGCATATATATTTTGATCTTTTGCCAGTAAAATATCATATTCACCATAAGCAAAGACCGGATATTTTTTACGCAGAGCAATCATTTTCTTATAATATTCAAAGACTGAATCGGCTGCAGCCAGGTCATTTTTTACATTAACTTCTGGATAGTTTCTATTCATTTTTAGCCAGGGTTTAACCTCTGAAAAACCTGCATATTTGCTGTCATTCCAGTGCATTGGAGTGCGTGCATTATCGCGAGTTCTATAATTTGCAATTTTTAAGATTTCTGCTTCACTCATTTTCTCTTCTTGCTGAAGCTCTTTAATATAACCTCTGGTTTCAATATCATCAAAGTCATCTAAGGATTCAAAGCTGATATTTGTCATTCCAATTTCTTCGCCCTGATAGATAAAAGGAGTTCCTCTTAGTGTGTGCAGCATAGTTCCCAGCATTTTGGCTGATTCTTTACGATACTTACCATCATCACCATAACGAGAAACAATTCTTGGCTGATCGTGATTACAGAAATAAAGGCTGGTCCAGCCATTATTTGCCTGCAGTTTATACTGCCACTCACTCATTAAATTTTTCAGTTCTGTTAGATCCCAGTCAGTGATTTTATTCCAGCCTTCTTTGCGATCGAATTCTAAATGCTCAAAAGGAATAACCATTGAAAATTCCTGTCTTTCTTCTTTTACAAATTTTAACGCTTCATCTTTATCAACAAAAGGTGTTTCTCCCACTGTCATCGCATCATAGTTATTATAAGTTTTTGCGGCCATTTCCTGAATAAACTCATGTACTCGAGGCCCATTGGCAAAATATTTATAACCCTCCTGGCCATTTTTAGCACCATCAGGAAAACGCTGATCCTTGGAAATCAAATTAATAACATCCAGTCTAAAACCATCTACTCCTTTTTCAAGCCACCAGTTAATCATCTTATAAATATCTTCTCGCACTTCAGGATTTTCCCAGTTTAAATCAGGCTGTTTGGGAGAAAATAAATGCAGATAATATTGTCCTGTTTGCTCATCATACTTCCAGGTAGAACCGCCAAAAAATGACTTCCAATTATTTGGTGGCCCACCGTTTTTTCCATCTTTCCAGATATAATAGTCACGATAGGGATTATCTTTGCTTTGACGAGATTCTTTAAACCACTGATGTTCATCTGAACTGTGATTTAAAACCAGATCCATGATTAACTTAATATCTCTCTCATGCAGTAAATCCATTAGTTCTTCTAAATCTTCCATCGTTCCAAACTCATCCATTATCGCCCGGTAATCACTAATATCATAACCATTATCATCATTAGGAGATTGATAGACTGGATTTAACCAGACTGCATCAACACCAAGCTGATCTAAATAATCAATTTTCTCGATAATTCCTCGTAAATCTCCAATTCCATCATTGTTACTGTCTTTAAAACTGCGGGGATAAATCTGATAAACCACTGCTTCTTTCCACCATTTTTTATTCATCTTTAAACCTCCAGTTATAATCATTTAAGCTGCTTTTTCTGCAGCCTGTTCTGTTATTTTTTTAATTAAATTATTAATAGTTAAAAATAAAATAAATAAAACTACGATAAAAATTGGAATAACTTCTAAAGAAATATTTCTAGCCAGAACACCTGCTAATCCAGGTAGCAGAGCACCACCAAGACCGGCAGCTGAAATTTGCATCCCAATTGTATTTGTTGTATGTTCTTTGCCCACCCTATAGGAAGTACTAGAAATTAATGCGGGAAAAATTGGTGCTATTGCCAGCCCGGTAATAGCAATCCCGACAAGTGATAACCATTGTGATAAATTAACAGCGATTAAAGCACTTCCAAAAAGACCAAAAGCAGCTGCATATTTAGCAATTTTACGGCTCAAGAATTTGTAAGCTAAAAAACCGGCTAAGATTCGACCAACTGTAAATGAGCCCCAATAAGCACTAACCCAGAATCCAGCCAGAGCAGTACTAATACCTCTGGATTCAGTAAATAAAGTATAGGTCCAGTGCCCAATCGCCATTTCAATTCCTGTATAAATAAAAAACAGAAGAATGCTCATTAGAGCAGGTAAATAAGTTAAGGTTTGAGTCATTTTAATTTCTTTATTCTTTTTTACAGCTTGCTTAGAGCCGGCAGGCTTCTTATTTTTGGGATCTTTCCAGAGAGAAAGTGTCAGCGCAAAAATCACTGCCAGTCCAATTTGAGCAATTCCAACAATTATATAACCTGTTCGCCAGCTTTCAGAAAATTTAATAGAATTGGACATAATAATAGGACCAATAGTTATTCCAATCCCAAAACTTGCATGTAGCCACTGCATTAATCCTTCATTAAAATGTTTTTCAACATATGTATTTAAACCCGCATCTATTGCTCCTGCTCCCATACCAGCAAAAACCGCCAGCAATGGCAGCAGCCACCAAAAAGGCGCCAGAGTATAGCCGATCAGAGCCAGACCAGTTGCCAGACAGCTTAAAGCAAGTAATACAGCTACCCCAATTTTTTTAATAAAAAATCCATTAAAAAAACTGGAAAGTAAATAACCTGAAGTAGATCCAATTAAAATAATACCCAGAGCATCAAGAGGAAGTGAAAAACTGGCCCTCATCTCAGGCCAGGCAACACCAAGTAAACCATCCGGAAGCCCCAACGAAATAAAGGCAATATAAATTAAAGCAATCAATAGGTACTTTTTATTTTCTTTGTTCATATTTACACCTTTTCTTTATGTTTATATTAGTTAAAATTAAATAATAAAGAGCAAAAAACCATGATTAAGCAGTTTCCCTTTTAACAAGCTTTAATTCTAATTCTTTATGATAGGTTTCCTTCAATTGACCATTAATCGCTTTTAATAAAATTTCTATTGTCAGATGTCCGAGTTGATACATGGGCTGCCAGATAGTTGTGATTTTTAAATATTTAGCAAGTTCAATATTATCATAGCCGATTACTGCTATATCTGCTGGTGCTTTTAATCCTTTTTCCTCCATTGCCTGCAGAACTCCAATCGCCTGGTTATCAGAAGCTGCAAAAACTGCTGTCGGCCATTTATCTTTTGGAAGACTAAGAATTTCCTTCATTGATTGATAGCCGTCTTCAGTATGAAAGTCTCCAAATTTCAAAAGTTCTGTTGCTAGTTTTAACCCTCTGGATTTAAGAGTATCATTTACTCCTTTTAATCTTTTACTTCCGTGTTGACTTTCCTTTAAACCATTTATAAATGCTATTTTTTTATGACCAAGATCTAATAAGTAATTAATTGCCATTTCAGCACCTTTTATATCATCTAGATATATTGAATGAAAATCAGAGATTTTTTCATCAGCAAGAACTACAGGAATCTCTTCTTTTAGCAAAACCTGATAATCATGTTCTGAAATATCCATTGTCACAGCTGCAATACCATCCACTTTTTTGCTGTGGACTATATCAAGGATTTTATCCATCATATTTTTGTCTTTATCTATTTTATATAATACCAAATCTATTTTCTCTTCTTCCAGGACACCCTGAATCCCTTTTAATACTTCTACAAAGTAGTGATCAATAAACGTTGGTACAACTACCGCAATTGCATTAGCAGTTTGGCTTGCCAAATTTTGTGCTAACTTATTTGGTCGATAGTTTAATTTCTTCATTACAGTAAGAACTTTATCTCTTGTTTCTTCCTTAACTTTTTGACTATTATTTAAAACTCTTGAGACAGTTCCAATCCCAACTCCTGCCTCTTCTGCTACATCATAAATATTAACTTTATCTTTTGCCATAATATTAATTATCCTTTCACTGAGCCCCTCATAACTCCACTAATAATTTTCTTTTGGGCGATAATATAGACTACTAACATCGGAAGTAATGCAAGTATATAAGAAGCAAAAGCTAAACTATAATTAGTACTAAACTGTGATTGAAAAACATGTTGAACTAAGGGTAATGTCATACTGGACCGGTCACTAATCATCAATAATGGTAATAAAAAGTCATTCCAGGCTTTTAAAGCAGTTAAGATTGCTACTGTTGCATTAATAGGTTTTAAAACAGGAAAAATTATTCTCCAAAAAATTTGCCAGACGTTTGCTCCATCAATTATAGCTGCCTCTTCTATACTTTTTGGTAAAGTTTTTATATACCCTACATAAATAAATACATTTAAGGGAAGAGCATATACTATATATAATAATATAAGTCCAGTAAGATTATCAAGACTAAACATTGCCATTTCTTTAACTAAAGGAAGCATAATTAAAGGAAACGGTATAAACATTGCACTGATAAAGTAAAAATACAGAAATTTAAAATATTTTTTATCCATATTTCTTGCTATAGCATAAGAAACCATCGAATTAACAACCAATACAATCGCTACAGTAGGTAAAGTAACATAGGCACTATTTTTTAGACTTTGAAAATAGTTTGTTAATTTTACTGCTTCCAGATAATTTTTAAATTGAAAAGAATCAGGTACAGCAAGTATAGACTCTGCCAGCTGCTGTGGGTTTTTTAATGAAACTATTAGGGCCATATACAATGGTATTATTATAATAAATGATCCTAAAAAAAGTAAGCCTGTCGCCCACCAATTTGTTTTCTCTTTCATTAGTAATCCACCTCACGTTTCTGCAGTACTTTGATCTGGAATAAAGAAATAGTTAAAACCACAATTAAAAAGACAACTGCATTTGCAGTTTGATAGGCAAATTCTCCACCCATAAAACCGCCATTATAAATAAGTAAAGTTATCGACTCTGTTGCTCGTCCAGGTCCTCCCTGAGTCAAAGCCATAATATGATCAAAAACCATTAAAAAGCCGCGCATAGAAATAACAATATTAATAGTGAAGAAAGGAGCAATCAATGGAAATGTAATATGTTTAAACTGATCCCACTTACCTGCACCATCTATTTTAGCTACCTCATATAACTCGTCTGGTACAGTTTGTAAGCCAGATAGATATAAAAGCGTATTAAAACCACTGGAATTCCAGACAGCAAGAATAACTACTCCAATCCAGGCTAAATCCATATTACCTAAAATGTTTTTGCTTAAACTTGAATTCGGCAAGTAAAAATACCGAATCCAGTTATGATAGTCTTTAAACAGTAAATCTAGTTCAAATTTTTTTGAATAAAAAAATAGAATCTCCTCTTGGTTTTATGGTAAAATGTTTTTAGGACAAAAAACCATACCAAAACCAAAAAGGAGATTCTGATATGAGTTTACCACAAAACAACAATAAAATAAATAGTTTTAACAAATTAAATATTCCAGCTAAATTTGATAGTGATACTGTGTCTAGTTGTCCAGCCTTTTCTTATCTGGAAGCTGCTAAATCCTGTATAGATTTTAAATCTTTAATTTCAGATAATATTAGCTATCAAAAAGCAGCTAATGC
>NZ_FTNC01000035.1 GCF_900156285.1 Halanaerobium kushneri | reverse complement strand
TCTACCCATTTATCTACATAGACTTTACCACATCTGGAGCAGAACCTACTTTTACAGCTGAAGCTGACAATATGCTCTTCACCACAGTCCAGGCATTTATATTTAGCATAACCATTTTCTGGTTTACCACATTCCATTGATTTTTCTACCTGGTCAATTACATGATTTAACATATCAGCAGGCACTCTACCTGGAAGATGTTCTATCTTAAACTCTTCCCAGTGATCATTCAATATTGTTTTAACTTTAATATGATTTCTTCTTTGTTTTGGGCTCATAATATTTTTATCCTTCTACAAAGTTATCCACATTCCTGCAAAAGCATAATTTCCTATATAATAAAAAAACCCGCCGCCCATAATAAAAATGGACAGCGGGTGCTTTTTTAATTATTCACCCTGGTCAAAAATATCTCCAACAATTTCTCTGATAGTAGCTCCTCCTGAAGATGAACTATCTTCTTCTTTTTTACTTTGTGATTTACTACTACTGCTTGAACTCTTAGAACTGCTGGATTCTTTTTTAGGCTCAGGCTTTTCTTCCAATTCTTTCAAGCTTAAACCTACTCTTTCCTGTTCAGCATCAATATTGATGATTTTAGCTTCTCTTACATCACCTACATTAACTACTTCGTCAGCAGTCTTAACATGTTTGTGTGATAATTGAGAAATATGAATTAATCCTTCAATACCTTTTTCAACTTCCATAAAGGCACCAAAATCAACAAGTTTAGTTATTTTTCCTTCAACAACTTCTCCTTCATAATGCTTTTCAGCAAATTCTTCCCATGGATCAGGAAGTAACTGCTTTAAGCCAAGAGAAATTCTTTCTTCTTCCTTATTTACGCCAAGAACTTTAACTTCAACCTCTTCACCTTCAGAAAGAACTTCAGATGGACTCTCAATTCTTCCCCAGGACATTTCAGAAATATGAAGTAAACCTTCAATACCACCCAGGTCAATAAAAGCACCAAAATCAACTAATTTGGTTACAGTACCTTCTACAGTTTGACCTTCTTCTAAATTGGCCAGAGTTTCTTCTTTTTTGGCAGCTCTTTCTTTTTCCAGAACTTTTTTAGCAGAAAGAACAACATTATTGTTATCTCTCTCCACTTCGATTACTTTTAAGCGTAATGTTTCTCCAACATAATCACTTAATTCATCAACATAACCAATTGCTACATGAGAAGCAGGGATAAATCCTCTAACTCCTACATCTACAACTAAACCACCTTTAACTTCTTTAGTAACTTCAGCTTCAATGATTTCATCATTTTCATAAGCTTCTTCAATCTTTTCCCAGGCTTTTTCATAATCTGCCTGTTTCTTAGATAAAATCATATTACCTTCATCATCTTCTAAAGTTAAAATAACAACTTCAATTTCTTCGTCCATACTCACTATATCATGAGCATCTTCAACAGGACGATGACTTAAATGGCGTAATGGAATAAATCCATCTGTTTTGTAATTAACATCTACATATACACCATTGTCATTAATTTCAACAACAGTACCAGTAACTTTTTGACCTTTTCTTAAATCAGCAATATCATTATCGCTATATTTAAATTCGGCTTCTTCTTGAGTTTCAACTTCTTCCTCTGCTTCTGTTTCCACAGATTCTTCAGCTTCCTCAGTCTGATCAGCCTCTTTTTCCTCTGTAGTTTCTTCAGTCACTTCTACTGTCTCTTCTACCTCCTCTACAACCTGCTCTTCTTTCTCCTCTACATTCTCATTTGACTCAACATTTACATCTTTGTTTTCTTCGTTCATTAACTGAACAACCTCCCTTATTAACCAGTCTGGAGTCGATGCTCCAGCTGTAATTCCAACTTTATTTTTTCCAGACAGCCACTCTTTTTTGATTTCAGCGGCTGTTTCTATATGATAAGTAGGGGTGTTTGTGGCTGCACAAATTTCTGCCAGCCTGGTAGTATTAGCACTATTATGGCCCCCTATTACAAACATGATATCTACATCCTCAGCTAATTTTCTGGCTGAAGACTGACGTACATCTGTAGTATTACAAATAGTGTTAAAAACTTTTAATTCTTTAACTTCTGTGATAACTAAATTAATAATATCCCGAAAAGACTCAGGAGATTTTGTTGTTTGAGCTACAAAACCAACTCTAGCTTTAAGCTCAACAGAATTTAAATCCTGCTTTTCTCTGATTATTATTGCCTTTTTTTCACTTGCCCCATAAATACCCTGAACTTCAGGATGATCTTCATCACCATAAATAAAAGTTTGATAACCTTCATCAACCAGCTGACTGGCATATTTTTGAGCATTTTTAACATAGGGACAGGTGGCATCTATAATCTTAAGATTTTTTTCTCTTGCCTTTTCAATAATTTCTGGTGCTACTCCATGTGAACGGATAATAACTATTCCAGAATCTATTTCGGCAAGTGAAGAGGCAACTTTAACATTCTTCTCTTCCAATTTCTTAACAACCTGTGGATTATGAATTAGTGGTCCCAGTGTATAAACATTTAAGTCCTCATTTTCACCGGCAGCTTTCAGAACCATATCAATAGCTCTTTCCACACCAAAACAAAATCCAGCCTCTTCTGCTGTAATAACCTCCAGAACCTTCACCTCCTTCCAGCACAACACCAACAAATAACAGTGTACCCTCCCAAAAATAAACAGGGTACCTCTTAGACTTTTTTCTCTATCAAAGTCAAAAATCCTTCTTTAAATCCAAAAAAATTCTAAAAAGATTTAAAAATAAAGTTTATTAGTAATTATTCCTCATAATTAATTTCATTTTGAATCTTAGTTTTTATAAATTGAGCGGCCTCTTTTCGCTCTTCTTTAGTTAAACGTTTATTAGCAAATTGATCTAAAGCAAAAGGTTTGCCAATATTTACTGTAATTCTACCAGCTTTTTTTATATTTTTTATTCCCACAGGTAAAACAGGAACTCCACTTTTAATTGCCAGCATTACAGAACCTGTTTTGGGATTACCAAGTTTACCCTCTGGTCTGCGAGTACCCTCAGGAAAAAGCCCAAGAACTTCGCCACTTTTTAATACAGAAAGTGCTTTTTTAACTGCAGAAATATCATTTTTACTGCGATCAACCGGAAAAGCGTCAGCTAAAAACAGCACAAATCTTAACAAAGGATTCTCAAACAATTCCTTTTTAGCCATAAATCTTACCGGTCTTGAAAAAATAGCTGCCAGCAGAGGAGGATCATAGGCACTGATATGATTTGACATTACAATAACTCCCCCCTGCTCAGGAAGATTCTCTTTTCCTCTAATTTTAATCCTAAAAAATATTCTAAAAATAGCTAAAAGCAGTAATCTAATAATCTGATAGATGATTTTTTTCACTGAGATTCACCCTTAATAATTGCTATCATTCTGTCAAGAACCTCTTCAATAGTTAAATTCGTTGTATCAACTAAAATAGCATCATCAGCTTTTTTTAACGGGGAATGTTCCCTCTCACTATCCATTTTATCTCTACGAGCAATACTTTTTTTGATTTTTTCAAGAGTAATATCTTTATTTTTTGACTTAACTTCCTGATAACGTCTTCGAGCTCTCTCTTCTAAAGAAGCAGTTAAAAAGAATTTATGTTCAGCCTCAGGCAAAACAACTGTTGTAATATCACGTCCATCCATAACAACTTTGTTATTCTGAGCCAGCAGCTGCTGTTTTTTTACTAAAACTTCGCGTACACCTTTAACTGCAGCTGTTTGAGAAACATGTTTATTAACTGCAGCTGTTCTTATTTCCTCACTTATATTTTCTCCGTTAAGAAATATATCACCATTCTGATTAAAATTGATATCTGTATTTTTAGCTAGTTCTATTAACTTATCCTGTTTATTAAAATCAATTTTTTTCCGCAGGGCCGCCAGAGTTACAGCTCTGTACATGGCTCCAGTATCAAGATGCAGATAATTTAATTTTTGGGCCAGCAATCTGGCAATTGTACTTTTACCTGCCCCACCCGGTCCATCAATTGCTACTACATTTTCCATTAAGATCTCAACACCTTTTATAGTTAGATTTATTCAACTAAATCAGGTCTAAGTTTTTTAGCTTTTTTTAAATATTGATGTTTTACCTGACTTTTATCTTTTCTGCCATCAACATGCACTAATAATCTTATCATTTTTTGACTACTATTTTCAACCTTCATTTCCTGCATACATAAAATAGGAGTTAAATTATAGCCAATTTCTCTCAATGCTTTACCAGGATAAACTTTTGTTAAATCATCAGTAGTTGTTGTTATAATACTTACTAAATCTTCTTTTTTAAGTTCATTTTCCTGCATCAGGCTCTGCATCATTTCTTTAGTTGCCTTTAAAATATCTTCTTCTGTATTTTTATCTACACTGATTGCAGCTCTAATCGCATACATAGAAATATCCCCCATTTAACTAATCAAGTTTATTTAATTTATTTAAAGCAACTTTTGCTGCTTCCTGTTCAGCCTCTTTTTTACTTGATCCCTGGCCAGAACCAAGATTATCATCATTTAATTTTACAGCAACAATAAATGTTTTATTATGATCTGGGCCTTCCTCATCAACAACCTCATATTCCGGTCGATGATTACCATTTTCCTGAATTACTTCCTGCAGCATAGTTTTATAATCCTGAATATGATTACCTTCTGCTACATTTACAATATCAACTTTAAGAAGCTCCAGTATAAAATCTGCCGCTACTGTAAAACCCTGATCAAGATATAAAGCACCAAAAATTGCTTCCATTGTATCTGCTAAAATTGAATCTCTTTCTCTTCCTCCTGTCATTTCCTCTCCTTTGCCGAGAAAAAGAAACTGTCCGAGTTCAATCCTTTTGGCAACTTCTGCTAAAATTGGAGCACTTACAATAACCGCCCGCATCTTTGCCAGCTCTCCCTCTGGTAGATCAGAAAACTTTTTAAAAATATAGGTGCTGACGGAAAGACTCAAAACAGAATCTCCCAAAAACTCTAAACGTTCATTGTCTTTTATATTAAGACGCCTGTTCTCATTCGGATAAGATTTATGAGTCAGAGCTCTCTGGATTAATAATTTATCATTAAAATCCAGTTTAAGGCTTTTTTCAAATTCTTTAATTTTTCTACGATTAAACAGCTGTCCCATTAATATATCACCATCCATTAAAATAAATAAAAGGGATGAAAACTCCACAGAGGGAGCTTCATCCGTAATTATCTCTTAAAGAATATCTTCTAAATAACTCACAGCATCCTCTACTGTGCGAATGTCTTCTGCATCTTCGTCAGGGATTTCTACATCAAATTCTTCTTCAAATGCCATAACTAATTCTACCACATCTAAAGAATCTGCTCCAAGATCTTCTATAAATGAAGAGTCTTCAGTAACTTCATCTCTGTCAACTGCTAATTCTTCTGCTACAATATCAATTACTCTTTCTAAGATATTATCCACTCCATTCACCTCCTTTCACTGAGTCTTCATTTTATAACGCATGGTCGACTCAGCACTAGGGCATCGAGCCCGTCGCACTCGTCTTCATTTTATAACGCATGGTCGACTCACAAATCTTTCTTTTTATATCGAATAGATAGATTTGCATTAGCACATCGAGTGCGTCACAGCACTAGGGCATCGAGCCCGTCGCACTCGTCTTCAGCTAAGCTCCCATGCCACCATCGATTTTAATTACTTCACCATTTATGTAATTTGCACTGTCTGAAGCTAGAAACGATACTAAATCTGCGACTTCTTCTGCTTTACCAAAACGAGCCAGCGGAACCTGTTCAATAATTCCCTCTTTAATGCTCTCTTTCAATTCATCTGTCATTTCTGTATCTATAAAACCAGGAGCAATTGCATTGGAACATACACCTTTAGAAGCCAGTTCTTTGGCCATTGTTTTAGTAAAACCAATAATACCTGCTTTGGCAGCTGAATAATTAGCCTGACCTGCATTACCATTAACTCCGACCACAGAAGAAAGATTTATCAACTTACCATTTTCAGCTTTAAGTAAATATCTAACCGCGTTTTTTGTACAGTTAAATACTCCCTTTAAGTTAATATCCAAAACCTGATCCCAGTCTTCTTCTTTCATTCTTAAAATAAGCTTATCTTTTGTAATTCCAGCATTATTAACTAAAACATTAAGTCCACCCATTTTTTTATAAGCTGTTTTGACTAATTCTGACGCCTGTTCAAAATCACTAACATCTGCCTGAATCAGATGTGCTGTACCACCCGCAGCTTCAATTTCGCTTTTAACACTTTCAGCTCTCGCCTGCGAATTGGCATAGTTAATAACAACTTCCGCACCCAAAGCAGCCATTTTTTTTGCTATTTCAGCTCCAATTCCTCTGGAACTACCTGTAATTAAAACTTTTTTATTTTTAAGGTTCATCAAATTTGACACCTCTTTTTTCTATTAATAAATTTAAATATGATTATATATATTATTCCAACAGTTTGTAACTATTTTTAATAGTGTTTTCTGCTTCTAAAATAATCTCATCCATAATTTCTCTCACACTTTTTATCTCAGAAATCATACCTGAAATCTGTCCGGCCATTACACTACCCTGATCAATATCACCATCAATCACAGCATCCCGAAGCTTACCCGAACCAAGTTCTTCTACTTTTTTGGGATCAGCACCTTCTTTTTCCAGACGATCAATCTCTTTAGTTAGCTTATTTTTAAGGTTTCTCACTGGATGACCTGTACTGCGGCCTGTAACAACTGCATCTCGATCTCTAGCTCCAACGATAGCTTTTTTAAACTCTTCCGAGGCTGTACACTCTTCAGAGCAGACAAATCTGGTCCCAATCTGAGCACCCTTAGCTCCCAGAGCCAGCACAGCAGCAAGCCCTCTACCATCACCAACGCCCCCGGCGGCAATAACCGGAATCTCAACTGCATTCACTACCTGAGGGACTAAAGCCATAGTAGTAAGTTCACCTATATGACCTCCAGCCTCTGTACCTTCAACAATAACTGCATCTACTTTAAGTCTTTCCATTCTTCTGGCCAGGGCAACCGATGGTACAACAGGAATTACTTTAGAACCTACTTCCTGAAATCTTTTTACATGTTTGCCAGGGTTTCCTGCACCTGTGGTAATTACGGGAACCTTTTTCTCAATTGCAAGTTCTATTATGTCATCTGCAAAAGGAGAAAGTAACATGATATTTAAACCAAATGGTTTATCTGTTAGCTCTCTTACCTTTTCAATCTCTTCTTCAATTACATCGGCCGGAGCATTTCCTGCTCCAATTATTCCCAGGCCACCTGCACTGGAAACAGCTGCAGCTAATTCACCCGTAGCAACCCAGGCCATACCTCCCTGAATAATTGGCTTTTCAATCTCTAATAAATCACAAAGTTCTGTTTTCAATGCCATTTATTCCAACTCCTCATTCTTTTCTAACTCACTTTTTATCAGCGAAACTATATCTTCTTTAACAGTATTTTTAGCAGTTTTAACAGCATTATAAATAGCAGTCCCATCGGAACTGCCGTGGCTAATGATAACAACTCCCTTAACACCCAGCAAAGGAGCTCCTCCATACTGTCTGTAATCTATTTTTTTCAATACTTTCTTTAAATATGGTTTTAATAATAATGCAGCAAGTTTTGATCTCAGGTTAGTCTGAAAACTTTCCCTGAGTAAATCCAGAAAAAAAGAAGCTGCGCCTTCAGTCGTTTTCAAAACAACATTACCAACAAAACCATCAGTCACAACCACATCAACACTATCACTAAAGATATCTCTACCTTCAACATTACCGATAAAATTCTTAATTCTTGTGTCACTGTTTAAAAGTTTAAAACTTTCTTTACTTAAATTATTTCCTTTGCTCTTTTCTTCACCAATATTTAAAAGAGCCACTCTGGGATTTTCAACTTTCATTACATTTTCTGCATAAAGCTGACCCATTAATGCAAACTGCCGAAGATTTTCCGGACTACAATCAGTATTAGCTCCATTATCTAAAACCAGAGTACTACCATTAACAGCAGGAAACTGAATCGCAATCGGTGGTCTGGAAACTCCTTTGATCCGGCCCACCCGCAATAAACCAGCTGCCATAACCGAACCCGTATTACCCGGAGATATAAAAGCATCTATTTTATTTTCTTTCAATAATTTAGCACCAACATTAACTGTAGCATTTTTCTTTTTTCGCAGAGCTTTAATTGGAGACTCATCCATATTAATTATCTGATCTGCGTTTTCTATTTTAAGTCTTTTCGAATCAGAGTCAGTTTTTGCTAACTCTTCGCTTATAATATCATATCCACCAATCAGGGTCAATTCTATTTCTGGTTCTTCTTTTAAAGCTTGCAAAGCTCCTGTAATCAACTCCGCAGGGTTTTTTTCACCGCTCATTACATCAACAGCTATTCTATACAATATGGCCGCCTCCCAGGTTCCAAAAAAAGAAATTTATATCTGTATCATTTGCAAAACATTATATCTCAACCGTCGGTCAATTGCAAGTTTAAGGCAAGAAAAAAACAGAGAATCTCTATTGAAGAGATCTCTGTTTAGCTAAAATATTTTAATTTCCACTCACCTTTTTGCCATCATAATGTCCACATTCAGGGCATACATGATGAGGTAAAATCTTCTCATGGCAGTTTGAACATTCTACTAAATTTGGAGTGCTAAGTTTCTTGTGAGTACGTCTTTTACGCTTGCGTGTTTTAGAAGTTCGTTTCTTTGGTACAGCCATTCTATCCACCTCCTTTATTTATTCATCTTCATTATAAAAGTCTTTAAGTTTTGCCAGACGCGGATCCAGTATTTCTATCTCACAATCACATTCTGCCTCATTTAAATTCTGACCACATTCAGGACAGATTCCCTTACAGCTATCAGAACAGAGAGGTTTCATGGGTAAAGATAAAATTATATTATCCACGACTATTTCATCTAAATAAAGTTCTTCCTCATCTTCCATTTCACTTTTTAAAACATCTTCGGAAATGTTCAATTCTATTGGAGAACTGTATTTTTGCAGACAGCGACTGCAGCTTAAAATCAATTCAGCTTTTAACTTGCCTTCTATTACAAAAGAATCTGTGGTGTTAAAAATCTCCAGTTCAAGCTCAATTGGTTTTTCAATTTCGATTTCACGATTTACAAATTCCAAATCATGAAATTCAAGCTCCAGCGAAACCTGTTTTCTACCTCCAATTTCCTTTAAATCACTGAGGTTAATATACAATTTATTGATCACCCCTGTAAATAGCCACGTTTTATTATATAAAAAGCAGCCTAAACTGTCAAGAAGAATTTTACACTAACTACACTAACTTTTACTGATTTACTAATTCCATTGTATCTCTTGCAATGACTAATTCCTCATTTGTCGGTACAACCATTGCCTTAACTTTAGAATCAGCAGTGGAAATAAATACTTCCTTACCACGGCAGTCATTTGCTTCATAATCTACCTCTACACCTAAATATTCAAGACCCTCTAAAACTCCTGCTCTGGTATCTTTAGAATTTTCACCAATACCAGCTGTAAAGACAATTGCATCAACACCGCCCATAGCTGCAGTATACGCTCCTATATATTTCTTAACTCTGTAATTAAATAGTTCTATTGCAATTTCCGCCTGATGATTACCTTCAGCTGCTGCATCTTCAACATCACGAGAATCACTGCTAACTCCAGATACACCTAAAAGCCCACTTTCTTTGTTCAAGATATCATCCATCTCTGAAGCAGAAATATCCTCTTTATCCATGATAAATGGAATTATCGCCGGATCAATATCTCCACAGCGGGTACCCATTACTAAGCCTTCAAGAGGAGTTAAACCCATACTGGTATCTACAGACTTACCATTTTTAACTGCTGCAACACTGGCTCCATTACCTAAGTGACAGGTTATAATTTTAAGTTCAGAGAGAGGTTTATCCATCATCTGAGCTGCTCTTTTAGCTACATAGCCATGAGAAGTACCGTGGAAGCCATATCTTCTAACACCATACTTTTTATAATACTCATAAGGAAGAGCATAAATGTAGGCTTTTTCGGGCATACTCTGATGAAAAGCTGTATCAAAAACTCCAACCTGTGGCTTATCAGGCATTAATTCCTTACAAACCTTAATCCCCATAATGTTTGGTGGATTGTGTAGAGGTGCTAAATCAGCCACATCTTCTAAGTTTTTAATTGCCTCATCATCAATAATTGTTGAATGAGCAAATGCCTCACCACCATGGACTATACGATGCCCAACTGCCTCTACCTCATCCATACTCTCTAAAACACCGTGATCATCAGATAAAAGGGTTTCAAGTAATAATTCAATTCCCACTTTATGGGTAGGAATGTCTTTTTCGATTACAATTTCTTCTCCTTCACCATTTTCATATTCTAAAAATGAATCTTCAATACCAATTCGCTGAATTAAACCTTTGGCCAGCACGCTTTCTGTTTCCATATTAAATAACTGATACTTTAGAGAAGAACTTCCACTATTAATAACAAGAATTTTCATTTTTTTCCTCCTAGAAATTTTATTTATTTTGAGCCTGCACTGCTGTAATTGCTGTTAAATTAATAACATCATCAACTGAACAGCCGCGAGATAAGTCATTAATTGGTGCAGCCAGCCCCTGTAAAATTGGACCAACCGCATCTGCACCTGCAAGTCTCTGTACAAGCTTATAACCTATGTTACCTGACTGCAGATCAGGAAAGATTAAAACATTTGCTTCCCCTGCTATTTCACTATCTGGGGCCTTTCTTTTACCAACACTTTCTACTAAAGCCGCATCTGCCTGCATTTCTCCATCAATTTTTAAATGGGGTGCATTTTGATGAGCAACCTTTACAGCCTGCTGAACATTTTCCACATTTTCATGCCTGGCACTACCCATTGTTGAAAATGAAAGCATTGCAACTTTAGGATCAAAATCTAATAATCGATGAGCAGTATCTGCTGTTGTAATTGCAATTTCTGCCAGCTGTTCTGAATTTGGAGCTGGATTTACTGCACAGTCTGAGAAGACCATAACTCCTTCTTCTCCAAACGATTTATCTTTTAAAACCATAATAATTGCACTGGAAACTGTAGAAATCCCCGGTGCAGTTTTTACAATCTGAAAAGCAGGTCTTAAAACATTACCAGTTGCATTAGCAGCCCCAGCAACCATTCCATCTGCTTTATCAGTGTAAATCATCATTGTGCCGAAATAAAGTGGATCTTTAACTGCCTTTT
Source organism: Halanaerobium kushneri (assembly GCF_900156285.1). Taxonomy (GTDB): domain Bacteria; phylum Bacillota; class Halanaerobiia; order Halanaerobiales; family Halanaerobiaceae; genus Halanaerobium; species Halanaerobium kushneri. Next base: position 8,433 of record NZ_FTNC01000035.1, on the reverse strand, counting down.
CGGCTTCTTCTTTTGTAATCCCTTTATGTTTTCTAAGTTCATAAAACTCATCTCTAAATTCTACTATGTAATCTGAATCTTCAGGATCAATTATTTCAACACCATCCAGATCAACTCCATAATCTTCTGCAGAATTTTGAATCGATTCTCGATTGCCCAAAATGACAATCTCCGCAATTTTTTCAGCTTCTATCTCTGCTGCAGCTTTGACAATTCTTTCATCATCACCTTCAGCAAAAACTATTTTTTTTAAATCAGAAGCTGCTCTTTCTTTAAAATTTCTAAGTACATCCATTTCAATATCCTCCCCCGTGGTTTTAATAATATGTAAGTTGTTCTTTATATATTTATTTGCTATTATATATATAATACTGTATTAAAGTATTAAATCCTCTTTTATTAAAAGAAGTTCGAAAAGTAAAACTTTTATTTTGTAATACTGTTTAATAAATTAAATTAAATTTAAAAATGAGGTGTTTTAATGAGTGTAACTGCTTTAATTGTAGAGTATAATCCATTTCACAACGGCCATCAGTATCATCTAAACCAGAGCAAAAAAATAACCAAAAACACTGACTTAATTGTAATTATGAGTGGAAACTATACTCAGCGAGGTGAAGCAGCCCTTTTAAATAAATGGGCCCGAGCAAGACAGGCACTAAGTTGTGGCGCTGATCTCGTACTGGAGCTACCTTTAGTCTATAATATTCGAAGTGCTGAATATTTTGCTTATTACTCTGTTTTAAGTTTAGAAAAAACAAATCTTGTAGATTCAATTGTCTTCGGCAGTGAATCTGGCGATATTAAAATACTTGCCGCTATTGCTGATGCTTTAATAAACGAAAACTCTAAATTCAAAGAGGTACTACAAAAGCATTTAAAAAATGGTATTGACTTTCCAACTGCCAGGCGTCAGGCTTTACTTGCCAGTTATCAATATTATCCAGAATTGAAAAAGTTCGATAAAAATAGTATAAAAAAAGTATTGGAAGCTCCAAATAATATCCTTGGACTTGAATATCTTAAATCACTCAGCCGCTTAAAATCCAGTATAAAGCCCCACACTATCAAAAGAGTGGGCACAGATTATCACAGCCAGAAAATAAATAAAAATTATGCAAGTGCTTCCTTAATCAGAAATTTAATTAATTCGAAACCTCAAGCAGAGGCCCTGACTGCTATTAAAAAAATAATGCCAGCATCTTCCTGGGAAATCTTAAGAAAAGAACTCAAGCAGGGAAGATATGTTAAAAATGACTCTTTAAACAAGATTTACAGCAAATTAGCAGATCAATTGCGGCGTCTTCAGGCTGATGATTTAAAAAAATATCAGGGTATCAAAAATGGTCTGGAAAATAGAATCATTGACAAAGCTGCTGCAGCTTTTGAAGCTAATAGATTTTTAGAATCTTTAAAAACAAAAAACTTAACAGAAAGCAGACTCAAAAGAAAGCTGCTTCAAATATATTTTGAACTTACAGCTGAAAAAATAAAGCTGGCAGAAAAAAATGCTCCCCATTATTTAAGAGTCCTGGGGATAAACAAAGACAAAGAATATCTACTTTCTCAGCTGCAAAGAAAATCTGGGCTGGAAATTATTGTTAATCCAGCCTCAAAAATTAACCAGCCTGATTTAAATAGTGAGGACCCACTTGTACTCTCACTAAGTTATGATCTGCTCGCTTCAGATCTTTATTCTCTACTATATCAAAATCCTGAACACAGTAAAGCCCATAGAGATTTTTACCAAGAATTAATTAAAATCTAAGACAGAATCCAAAATAATATTTAAGATTCAATGTCCGACTCAAGATATTTTATAATATCATTAATTGTTTCAACTTTTAATAATTTTAAGTCCCCGGCAAACTGAGCTGCTGTTTCATAATTTTCTTCAGGTACAACAAAGAGGTCAACCCCGGCTTCTTTGGCTGCCATAATTTTGTATTTAACTCCATCTATACGACCAATTTCTCCATCTAGATTAATTGTTCCTGTACCAGCAATTCTTTTTCCACCGGTAATGTCCTCAGGTATCAATTGATTATAAATTTCCATACTAAACATACTGCCGGCAGAGGGGCCTATAATATTTTCTGTTTCAAACTTAACCTCACCTGGAATATTATAATCTAGCCCTTTGGAACTTATTAAAACACCAATAGACGGATTGCCCTCATTACCCTCCAGCTCTAAAGTTTTTAAATTAAAATTCAATTTTTCTCCATCTCTAAGAACTGTAATCCCTACAACATCACCAATATTTCTATTTTTTATAATATTAACTGCATCTGCTGCCATTTCAACTTTTTTTCCATCCACAGCTGTAATTAAATCACCTTTTTTTAAGTTGTTATAGGCACTTCCGTCTTCCATGACTTCTACAACTTCTGCCCCTTCACCTGAAACTTCAACCTGATAGCCAGCCTGAGTAAAGGCTACAGCCTGAGCCTGAAGTTTACTTTCTTCCATTAGTTCGGCCATCAATTCTATATATTCATTCATATCCATATTCTCCGGCAATTGCTCAGAAATTGCAGTTAGCTCCTTATCTTCAGGTGAGAAAAGAGAAATATAAACATAATCCCAGGCTACCGCTCTCCGGCTACCTACAGCTGTCAATAAAAAATCACCCTGGTTTTTATAACCATCTTTTACCTTAACCATTGGTGAAAGTTCAGCCGCAATCCCGGGTTCCATAACCTGGTAAGGAATCGGAATAAAATGGCTAATAACAAATAAAATAAATATTATACCTATTAAACGAGAATAAAATCTCTGTAATTTTTTGTTTCGCATATAGACCTTCCTTTTTTATTTAATCTTATATTAATAAAGAACAAAATCACAATTTACTAAAACATTTTTTAAATTCAGCTCAAAAAAAGTCAACATATCTATTATATATTATAACCCCTGCTTAATGCAAAAAAATCTGCAGATTTCTTGACATAAATTGTAGGCTAAGTTATAATTTATATGAAATTGAATATTGAGAAGTGATTGGCTTTAGCCAGTCACTATAAATACCTCATCAAATGATGAGGTAGAGGAGCAGAAAAAATTAGTAATTTTAGAATTAACCAGAATCCAGTTTATCTAAAAGGAAAGGTTTTTCTGCCGAAGTGGTTTTTTCAGGATTCCAAAATTCCACTGGGGCTGTACAGAAGATGTACAGAACTGTCATAGTAAAATTACTATGTTGTGCTATCTCAGATAAAAGATGAGGCGATTTTTGCAATTAACCCGGCATATCGCCGGGTATTTTTTATGCTTTTATATTTTTCTCTTATTCAATTTTTATAAAATAAAACTAGGAGGATTTTTTTATGGAAAGTTATGGTATTATTTCTTTACTGCCGCCATTAATGGCAATAATTCTAGCCTGGTGGAGCAAACAGGTTGTATTATCCTTATTTTTAGGTGTTTTTGCAGGTGCATTAATTACAAATGGATATAATTTCATCTTTGCTTTTATGCATACTCTGGATGATTACATTTTAGCTTCACTGGCTGATTCCTGGAATGCAGGTATTATTTTATTTCTGCTGGCTATGGGTGGCATGATTGGTATTATTAATAAATCAGGTGGTATTATCGCTATTGGGGAGTATGTTGCAGAAAAGGCAAATTCTGTTGTTAAAACTCAACTTGCTGCCTGGGTAATGGGAGTACTAATATTTTTTGATGATTATGCAAATACCCTAATCGTTGGAAACACAATGCGTCCAATAACTGATAAAATGAAAATCTCAAGAGAAAAATTGGCCTTTATTGTTGATTTAACTGCTGCTGCTGTTTCGAGTATTGTTCCAATTTCAACCTGGATTGCTTTTGAAGTAGGAGTAATTAGAGATGGTTTTGATTCTTTAGGTCTGGAAATGAATGCTTACAGCACTTTTGTTCAGACAATTCCTTACCGTTTTTATAGTATTTTTGCCCTTGGTTTTGCTTTAATTATTATTTTTACTGGTAAAGATTTTGGCCCCATGTTAAAAGCCGAAAAAAGAGCCCGTTCTACTGGAGAAACTTTAAGACCAGGATCCACACCAATGGTTTCTCAGGAAATGGAAGAGATTGAACAGCCTGAAGGCGAAAGTTTTACTTTTACCAATTCTTTTTTACCTATTATCGGAGTAATTGTAGTCACTTTAGTTGGTCTCTGGTACAATGGTGGAGGATTAGAAGCTGGTACTACAGTCAGGGATGCATTTGGTAATGCCGATGCCAGTATTGTTCTCCTCTGGGCAGCTATTACTGGGAGTTTTATCGCCGGTATATTATCATTTTCTAAAGGGATTCTTAATATAAGTGAAACAGTAGATGGTTGGATTGATGGAGCAAAATCAATGTTTATTGCCTGTCTAATTCTAGTTTTAGCCTGGTCAATTGGAAGTATTACTGAAGATCTAGGAACTGCTAATTATCTTGTTTCTATTTTAGAAGGTAATATCATTCCTGAAATTGTACCCGCTATGATTTTTGTTTTCTCTGCTTTTATTGCTTTTACTATCGGGAGTTCCTGGGGAACTGTTGCAATTGTAATGCCGCTTGCTATTCCTCTTGCTAATTCTATTGGAATTCCAATGCTGCCAACTATTGCGGCTGTATTAACAGCAAGTGTTATGGGAGACCACTGTTCACCAATTTCTGATACAACCATTATGTCTTCAACTGCTTCGGCTGTTGATCATATGGACCATGTTAGTACTCAAATGCCCTATGCCTTAACAGTTGGCCTAATTGCTGCTGTCTTTGGGTTTTTACCAGCAGGATTTGGTTTTCCAGCCATTTATCTTTTACCTGTAGGAATTATTGTACTTTACCTGATTGTTAAACTCTACGGTAAAAAACCGGAAAATGTTATTTAAAAGCTAAATTAATATAACTTAAGAATTAATTGAAAATGACCGCTTCTTTTTACGGAAGCGGTCATTAATTATTAAAATATCTATCTTCAACTGTAAATTTTTTCGATTTCCCTTGCTGGCATTGGCGGATTAAAATAATATCCCTGAATAAAATCATTACCTAATTGATTAAGTTCATTTAATTCAATTTCTTTTTCTACTCCTTCAGCTATAGTTTTTAAGTTCAAGAGATGAGCAATATTGATTATTGATTCCACAATATTTTTACCATCACTGCTTAAAGTCATATTCCTTATAAATGAGATATCAATTTTAAGATAATCTATCGGAAATTTCTGAAGGTAGCTAAAAGATGAATAACCCGTACCAAAATCATCGATTGAAATAGAAAAACCCTTTGCCTTCATTTTATTCATTACTTTTAAGCTATAATTTACATCATCCATAGCACTTGATTCCGTTATCTCAAATTTAATTAAAGAATTATCTATTCCACTTTCTCCAATAATCTGATAAATATCCTTTAAATGATTATTATCTTCAAGCTGTCTGGCAGATAAATTAATAGAAACCGGTACTACTTTATAGCCTGCATCCAACCAATTTTTGATGCTTTTGACCACTTTTTTTACTACAATCAGTCCTACTTTCTTGATAAGCTGAGAATTCTCTAAAATCGGAATAAATTCCGCCGGAGAAATCAGTCCTTTTGTAGGATTCTGCCATCTAATTAAGGCTTCCATTCCATAGAGCTCTTTAGATACCCCTCGATAATAAGGCTGATAATAAATTATAAATTCATCATTTTTTATAGCCTGATCAAGTTTTGCTTCCATCTTTGTAAACTGTTTAATTTCCTGATTCATTTTCTGATCAAAAAAAGCATAATCATTTTTCTTAATGTTAATCAGAGCAATTTCTGCATTAGACAATAAACTCTGCGAATCAATACAATCATCAGGATAAATTGAAATACCTATTCTAGCATTCAGCATAAAGGGTTCATAATTATAATCAATTGTATCAGAAAACGTTGTTAACAAATTATCTGCTGCTCTATAAATCTGATTTATAGAATCAAGATTATCAACTATCATAGCAAAATTATCTCCACCAAGATAGGATAGATGATTTTCTCTATCAATTTTTACACAACTTTGATTATTGGCTGCCTTATTATTTATTTTTTCGGCAACCAGATTAATCAGACTTCGATCATTTTCTGGATCAGTATAGATATCATTTAAATACTTAATCCTGTTTATATTAACTACTAAAACTGCAATCTTTTTATCAGAATTAATTTCAATTAAATTATCAATTTTATTTCTAATAGATCTTCGGTTAGGCAAACCAGTTAAAATATCATAATTCGAAATATATTCAATTTTACGTCGTAATTTTTCATTTTGAGTTATATCTCTGCCAACAGAAATATAATTTATAATCTCATTATTATGATCTTTGATGGGGGTTATTGTCTGTTCTGAATAAAAATAATCCCCATTTTTTTTCGATTGATAATTACATCATTAAAAACTTCTCCGGATTTAATTGTCTGCCAGAGTTTTTTATAATATCTATTATTATGTTTATCTGATTTAAATAAAGAAGGTTTGTTTCCAATAACTTCTTCTTTGCTGTAACCTGTTATTTCCTCAACAGTCGTATTTGCATACTCGATAATCCCAGATTTATCAGTTATAACAACCCAGTTATCAGTTTCATTTATTGCCTTAACCAGTTTTAGCATTTCCATTTCCTGTTCTAAATCATTGCTCAAATTTTTAGCTATCGAAATAACTTCTTCTACACTTCCATTTTCTTTAATTACAGCATTATTCCAGCTGCAGTTAATTATAGAACCATCTTTTTTTAAACCCCGACTCACAAAATCACGAGGTAGGTCATCAAGCTTATCATTTTTCCAGTTACGCCAGACATCCCTATCTTCTTCTGCAATTATTGTAGAAATAAAGTCCCTGTTTTCTAATTCAAATCGATCCCAACCAAAGAGCTCTTCTGCTGCCTGGTTTAAATCAATAATATCACCTTCACGATTCCAGGAAATAAATGCTAGTGGAGATTTTTGATAAATTAAATTTAGTCTTTTCTGAGTAAATTGCAATTTTTGAATTATAAATTCTTCACTATTCGTTTCTGACATACTACTTTCCACCTTTTTATTGCCAGTATTTTTTCATTTTTGTTTTTAAAAGTTGAAATTCTTCTTTTTCTGGCCACAATTCTCGATTGTCACTATCCCTCATTGCTGAAATCAAATTAGAAAACAACTGCTGATCATTAAAATAGTTTGCAAAATCTTTTCTGACCTGAGAGCGGGCTGAATTACCATCATAAGGACAGCTGCTCTTTTTAATTTTAATCTTTCTTTTCTGTATTTCTTTAATAATTATATTTTCTCTTAAATAAATCAGCGGTCTAATTATTTCTACACCACTATTACTTAAAAATCTTTTGGGCTGCAGAGTTTTTAATTGACCTGAATAAAAAATACTCATTAGAAAAGTTTCTACAGCATCATCTAAATGATGGCCAAAAGCCAGTTTATTAAAACCATTTTTATTAAGATAATTTATAATAGCCCCTTTTCTAAAATGAGCACACTTAGAACAGGGATTTTCGGCATCTGCTTCAGTAATATAATCAGCAATTTTTGTTTCTATGATTTTTAAATCAATATTTAATTGATTACAAAATTTTTTTATTTCTGCAGCTGTAGAATCTTTAAATCCAGGATCTACATGTACTGCTTTTAGTTTAAAATCTTTCTTAAAATGTTCCTTAAAAATTTTTAAAATCATTAGCATAAATGTACTATCTTTTCCACCGGATAAACCAATTGCAAGACGATCTCCATCACTAATAAGATCAAATTCTGCAACTGCCTTAACCACTTTTGCTGTGATTGAACTATCAAAAGATAAATCCATAATTACTCCTTATTATTTTTTAACCACTCGCTGAATTCGCCTGATCTTTTTTCTGCCAGCTTATAGCCTGAGTTATACAGTTGTTCCAGTTCTTTTTTATCACGGCTAAAACGGTCAATATCAATCTTTTCAGGCCTGAAAACAAAAAATTGATTATTTTCTTCTTTTTTTTCTATTAAATCAAGACTATTATTATAAATTTGATGTCTTTTTTTTAGATCTTCAACCAAATTGGGATATTTTTTCAAAAAGAGATTTAATCTTGAATTCGGCAAGTAAAAAGTTAAAATAGTTCTTTTTAGATTTTTGCCGTTAAAAAATAATTTCAATCTATTAAAATTAAATATTTAGTCTCAATTTAAATAGCCAGTTAAATAAATTGTCCAGCTTCCAGATTTTAGACGCACTTAACTAAACTATGGTTTTCATAGCTTAAAAAATTAGTCTAAACTGTACTGGTGGTTTTAATTTAGCACCACCTTCTTTCTAAAATCTGTTAGTGCTTTTCTAAGATATTTAATTGTTTTTTCCAGCAGTTTATTTGGGGCAAAGCGGATGTGTTTGTACCAGCCGCTGCCGCAGATATTACCTGCTATTTTGTAAAATAT
>NZ_FTNC01000052.1 GCF_900156285.1 Halanaerobium kushneri | reverse complement strand
CAGAGATTCCGCAAATGATTTTTAAAAAATAAGGAGAATACAGTTCAAACAGTATTCTCAGCAGTAGTTCCAAAATAAAGAATATTAGAAATATTAGTCATACAATTATCCCAATTAAAAACCTTATGATGATTGATAATTCGGGCTTTAATAAAGGAAATCCCCGCCCTTTTTTGAAAGTGTTAATTGACAAGAAAAACACACAAAAAAGGAGACGGGGAAAAATGAAAACTAAAAATCATACATTAAGTTGTTATCAATATTGTAACAGGGTCTACGATTTAATTCAAAAATTAGAGCAGATTGAAGATAAAAGAGTTCATCCTTCAGTAAAACTACCAACTGTAATTTTAGTTAATCTTTTTTCTTTAATGTCTGGATTGCACAATTTTAAAACTATGGAAGAGGCAATTAATGATGGTGATTTTGATGAGTTTTTTGAGAATACAAATCTACCATCTGCAGATACCATATCCTATGCTCTAAAGCATGCTAATTTGGATGATCTAAGACAGATAGCAGTAGATACTATTCAGAAAGCCAGATATAATAAATCATTAAACGCGAATACAATAGATGGTTTAAAGGTAGTTGCAATAGATGGCAGCAATGTCTTTAGCATGGAAAGTGAGAGATTAGGTAAAAACGCTCATAAATATGAGCACAATGAGGGGAAATCAATAAAATATCATGAAAAAATGATAGCAGCCTCTTATGTGGGTGAAGGCTTTGCTCCGATTTTAAAGATGGAGAGAATTGAGGCTGGAGAAGGTGAGCTAACTGCAGCTAAAAAGCTTGTTAGGAGTCTCAACAGGGATCATCACCAGTATTGTGATGTAATTGTGGTTGATTCACTCTACATAAATGCACCATTTATCAATACCTGTATAAGAAATAATAAAGATGTAGTAGTTAGAGTTAAACAGGAAAATAATTTAATAAAAGATGCTGAAGGTTTAACTAAAAACAGAAAGCCTGATCATATATATGAAGGTATTAATCCCGGAGATGAAGAAAGAACCACAGGTACTTTTTATGATCTTAAAATCTGGGATGAAGAGAATTTTAATTGGTCTGATGTAGATAAACCACTTAGAGTATTAAAAGTAGAAGAAAGAAAAAAAGTAGTTAATAAAGATAGAGAGATAGTTAAAGAAGAAACTACAACCCATTATTTTGCTACCACCATGGAAAAGATCCAGCTGAAAGCATTAACCGCCTGGAAGATAGCCCACAGACGCTGGGATGAAGAAAACAGTGTTTTCCACTGGCTAAAAACACACTGGAACTTTGATCATGTTTTTAGCAGTGATCCTCATGTAATACAGGCTATGTATTATGTTTATCTGATAGCATATAATTTATTCCATTTATATATCTACAGAAATTTAAGAACTTTTGATTTTAAAAAAGATACTAAAAAGATATTTTTAAGAAGATTTTACAGAGGAATTATCCGCTTAAATGAACCACTATATTATCCAGGAGCTTCTTCAGGATAATATCTGAATTTGTTCAGTTGGTTATAGAACTGCAAAGCAAATATGCTAAAAACCTTCCATTTCAATGGGGGAAAGGGGGTTCTGTATCTTATTTGAGCTGATTTTAGTGTAGAAAATACTGTTTAAAGTAATATTCTCTCTTTTTTATTTTTTAAAAATCATTTGCGGAATCTCTG
>NZ_FTNC01000024.1 GCF_900156285.1 Halanaerobium kushneri | reverse complement strand
AATATGATATCTTTGATGATAGTATATAACCATTGTTCAAAATGCTTGTGATAATTATAAGGACGTGTAAATTATGGCTTTAAATAATAAAAAAAGGAGAAATCAGGCTCAAAACTCTACTGATAATACTTCAAGTCAGAATATAAATAGAGAAACAGCTAAAAACAAAAAAACTAAAACTGAAAAAGCACTAACAATTTTGACCTGGGCTGCTATTTTTCTTGTCTGGTATATTATTACCAAACTTGAAATTTTCACCCCAACATTACTGCCCGGTCCACTTAGAGTCTGGAGAGCTTTTTTAAGAATTTTAGATGAGGGTTATAATGGAGTGCCTCTCTGGCTTCATTTAGGTGCCAGTTTTAAACGCTTATTTGTTGCATTATTCTTTGCAATATTTAGTGCGGTTCCACTCGGGCTTTTAAGCGGTTATTTTGATAAAGTAGAAGCAGTGATTGATTCCGTAGTTGAGTTTTATCGACCACTGCCACCACTTGCCTATTATACTCTCTTGGTACTCTGGTTTGGAATAGATGATACTTCTAAGCAGATTCTCTTATTCTTAGCTGCTTTTGCACCGATTTACATTGCCTGTGTTTCTGCAGTTAGAAAGTTGAATCAGGATTTTGTATTAAGTGCCAGATCACTGGGAGCAGCTCAAAAAGATGTTTTTTTCAAAATTGTGCTGCCTGCTTCTCTGCCTGAAATTTTTACTGGAATTAGAACAGCTTTTGGAGTTGCCTACACTACTCTCGTTTCTTCCGAAATGGTTGCTGCGACTTCTGGTATTGGCTGGATGGTTTTAGATGCATCTAATTTTTTGAAAAGTGATGTAATCTTTGTTGGTATAATAGTTATGGGAATCACAGGTGTCATAATTGATGCAGGATTAAGATTCCTGGAAAGAAAGATTATTTTCTGGAAAGGTCATGTCTAATAATGCTTAACTAAAATTCTAAGTTTTTAGATTTAAATTAATGTATATATAAAATGACAGCTATTATAAATTTGGAGGTAAAAAAATGAAAAAGACTTTCTTTAAAAAACTAATTTTACTATTTCTAATAACAGCACTTGCATTAACTTTAACAGCCTGTGGTACTGAACAGTCGAAAAATGGCAGTTCAGAAACAGAAAATGCAGCTGTCCAGGAATCATTACCTAAAGAGATAAATTTGGGGGTTTTGAGAGTTCCAAATGATGAAACTATCGCTCTGGCAGAAGGATTTTTTGACGAATATTTTACTACGCGGGGGATAGAAGTTAATACAAGAGTTTTTGACTCAGGTGTAGAAGCCAATCAGGCTCTTGCTTCTGGAAGTATTGATTTCGCTACCATGGGTAATACCAATGCAATTACTGCTCTGGCCCGCGAACTCAATGTTGAATTAGTCTGGATCCATGAAGTCCTGGGTGAAAATGAAGCTTTAGCAGTCAAAGACGGCTCTGGAATTGAAGATATTGAAGATTTAGTCGGAAAAAGAATCGCAGTCCCCTTTGCTTCTACTGCCCATTATATTCTGTTAAATGTTTTAAAAGAAGCAGGTATTGAAAAAGATGTTCAGCTTTTAGATATGCAGACAGCCGAAATTGTAGCTGCCTGGGAACGAGGAGATGTTCAGGCAGCTTATACCTGGCAGCCGACTCTGGCTCAGCTTTTAGAAAGTGGTACAACTTTAACAGACAGCAGAGAAATGGCTGAAAAAGGTTATATCACAGCCAATGTTGAAGTTGTTCGCAAAAGATTTTCGGAAGAATATCCAGAATTGGTTGCTGATTTTATTTCTGCATTAACTAAAGCCGGAGATATTTATAGAAATGATCCAGAAAAAGCTGCAAAAATTGCTGGAAATGAACTTGGTCTAGAAGCTGAGGTTGCTCTGCACCAGATGCGAGGTACAACCTGGAAAACAAGAGAAGAACTTTTAAGCGGTGAGTTTTTTGGCTCAGTGGAGCAGCCAGGAAACTTTGCCACTGTAATGAAAGATACTTCTGACTTCTTGCAGAATCAGGGTTCAATTGAAGAATCTCCTTCTCAGGAAGCATTCAATGAATATGTTAATTCAGAATATATTAAAATGTCACTGGAAAATGAAGAAAATAATTAATTTAAAATTGATAATCCAATTTAGTAATTAAAAGTGAAGCTAATCAGGAAAGGATATATTTTATGTCTGCTCAAGCAAAAAAAGAGAGCTTAATAAAAATTAAAAATATGAGCCTGGAATATGGTGAAAGCATTAATTCTACTCTTGCCCTTAAAAATATCAACTTAGAAATTAATAAAGGTGAGTTCATCTGTGTTCTGGGCCCTTCCGGCTGTGGTAAGAGTTCCCTACTTAAATGCATTGCTGGCTATGTAAAACCAAGTTCTGGCCAGGTTTTAATGCAGGGAGAAGAAGTTGATGAACCTGACTGGCATCGGGGGGTTGTTTTTCAATCTCCTACCCTTTATCCCTGGATGACAGTTAATGAAAATGTGGAATTTGGACCTAAAATGCGAAATCTGCCAAAGGCTAAAATTAAAGAAATTCGTGAATATTTTTTAGATGAAGTTAATTTAAGTGGATTTGGTGATAATTACACTTTTGAATTGTCTGGAGGAATGAAACAGAGGGTAGCTATTGCCAGGGTGCTGGCCAATTATCCTCAGGTTGTTCTAATGGATGAACCCTTTGGAGCCTTAGACGCTTTGACCAGAGAAAATATGCAGAATTTAATCCGTAATATCTGGGAAGAAAACAACACCACAATCTTTTTTATTACCCATGATGTAGATGAGGCCCTGTTACTAGCCAATAGAGTCGTTGTAATGTCCAAACAGCCAGGAGAAATTATAAAGATCTTTGATCTTGATTTTACAAATCAGATATTGGCAAAAGGAACTAAGGAAGTAATTTATAATGATGATTATTTTAAAATTAAAAATGAAATTATGGATATTATTCACAGTCAAATTGATTGACTTTTAATTTATTTAACTTTAAAAAGGAGCCCAGAAGGGCTCCTTTTTAATATAACTCTAAGTTTTTACTTTTATTCTAACTAATTCAATAACTTTACTGAACTACTTCATAACCCTTATTTGACCATCCATAAGGCTCATTAGCTGGAGTACCCATACCACCATTAAGTGATACAGCATCATAACCTAACATTCTTAATCCAGCCACTGTCTGCCCTGCAGTCTGACCTGTGTAGCAGTAAACAACTAATTTTTTATCCTGTGGAAGCTGTCCAAAATACTGTTCCATCCCAGCACCCCAGGGAATATTAACTGCACCTTTAATATGTCCTTCAGCAAAGGCACCTGGCTGTCTGATTGAAACTACCATCATATCTGCATCAGAATCAATAGCCATTTTTAACATATCTTCAGAAATTTTATAGTTTTTATACATTGAATCTTTAACATCTGCCAGTCCAGCATAATAATCCACAATTGCTTTTTCTATATCTGCATTTATTTCATAATCTGCTGTTCCAGCCAGTTCATTTGCTTTTGTTTCTACTGCATCCTGGTAACCATCAACTTTAGTAATTCCTAAATTCCAGCCAAATCTAACTGACTTAGCATCAAAACCAGCAAAGTTTAAAAGAGCAACTGTCTGATTTGCAGTCTGAGCAGTATAACAATAAACATAAATAGTTTCATCTCCAGGAAGTTTATCTAGAGCAGCCGGAATTGCTTCAGGTCCCCAGGGGACATTTACCGCACCTTTAACATGACCTTCATTGTAAACATCAGGCTGTCTAATATCTAAAATAAAAAGATCTTCTCCAGACTTAACTTTCTCTACAAAAGCTTTCTCTCCGATCATACTATTATCTTCTGGAAGATTTGCAAAATAACCATTTACAGCATCTTCTACTGTATCTGATACCGCAAAAGCTGAACTAGAAACTACCACTAAAGCCATCATAATTATTGCCACTGATAATAAAATTCTTCTTTTCATTCTTATTCCTCCTAATTTTTTGGTAAAAAATGAATCTAACTAAATTGTGAAAACACAATACATTAAAATATATTTCACAAACTTTATTAAATAAAAGTTCTTAACTTAGTGTCAAGAACTTCTATTATTAACTTTTAACTTTCTATTTTTTAAGAACCATCCTGAGCGCTTGGCTCTGCAGGAGCTCCACTGAGCATTCCTTTTGGAGTAGAACTATCTGAAGACCACTCTATCCAGGCACCATCGTAAAGTTTGAGATCTCTATAACCAGCATTATGTAGTGCTAAAAAACTCTGAGCAGCTCTAATTGAAGTCTGACAGTACATTATGACCTCTTTATCTGGTGTTATATCATTATCTGGATAATATCTTTGAATATAACTTGGTGGATAAAATTCTCCATTATCCTTATTATTTTCAACATAATTAATATGAATAGCTCCAGGAATTACACCCTCACTAACCTCATCTGCTGTTCTAACATCTAAAATAACAATATCATCTTCTGGATTATTAACCTGTTCAAGAATTTCTTCCTTAGTAGCAATTAGCTCCTCATTCTTTTCAGCTGCTTTATATTCTACGGCTTCAGCCTCATAGTCACCAGAAACAAATTCTGCTCCAGCTTCTTCTAAAGCATTTAAACCTCCACTAATTACTTTCATATTAGCAGTGTCATGACCATAGACCAGCATTGTCCACCACAGGCGAGCTGCGTCCATATTATTGTTATTATCATAAATAATTACCTTTGTCTGATTGGAAATACCATTCTCTCCTAAAGAAGATTCTACTTTAGAAGCATCTGCCAGCATATTTGGATAAGGACCAAAAGTAGTTATATCATTTCTGGCAATATTTACTGCACCTTCAAAGTGCTGGTCTTCAAAATCACCAGACTTTTGAGTATCAACTACAACTACATCTTCTTTCTCAATCATCTTTAAGGCTTCATCTGCTGTAATTATATCCTGACCCACTTCACCGGGAACAGAAATATCTGCTTCACAGCCTGTGAGAATAATCGCAAAAGCTAATAAAATAAATAATATCTTTGCTGTTTTTTTCATTTTTCCACCTCCAAATTTATATTGTTAAAATTGGAACAATCTCTATTAATATTATAAGACATATTAAGCACTTATGGTTATAACATTTGCTAATAGTATATTCAATTATCAAATGAAACAGCTTTTTCTGAGAATATTTTAAATTGAAAGATTGATTGTGGTATAATAATAACAATCAAAAAATCTTAATTGGGAGCATTAATATGAATACATTTCCAAAAAATATTTTAAATAAAATTAAAAGCTGGCATTTAATATTAATATATTTAATTATAAATTTATTCTTTCTAAATAATTTTCCCTTTATTCATTCAGATGAGGCTTGGTTAAGTGGACTTTCACGTCAGATAATGCAGACAAATAATCCAGCTGCCACTGAAGCTTTCTTTGATCTGCTGCCTCGAAGTCCTCATACAATTAAAATCCTCTTTCATTTTTTACAAATTATCTTTATTAAAATTATGGCTTACCAAATTTTCACTTTTCGTCTGATCTCACTGCTGGCGGGCAGTCTGAGTCTTTTTTTCTTTTATAAGATTTCCATTTTAATCACTGACTCCAAAAATTTAAGTCTGGTGGCTTTAATTATTCTGAGCCTGGATATTCATTTTATTTATAGTTCTCATTTAGCCCGGCAGGAAATTATTTTAGTTTTAATATTTTTAGCTGCCTTTTACTACTATTTAAAAAAAATTGAATATAATCAAGAAATTTATGGCGCCTCTAAAAAAGAATATTCAATCAAAAAAGATATCTACCTGGGTCTTATTCTAGGCTCAAGTATTGGTTTTCATCCAAATGCTTTTATCATTTCACTGCCTTTAATTATGATTTACAGCTGGAAGCTAATTTTTAGTAGAGAAACTAAATTCAAAAATTATCTCAGCTTTGGCAGCACTCTGGCTATCATAGCTTTCTTTTTTGTTTATTTAAGTTTTCAGTTTGATCCCAATTTCATAAGCCATTACAGCAGCTATGGAGCCCAGCTTGGGGTGTTTGATTCTATGCTGCTTAAATTAGAAAACTTCAAGGATTTTTATCTAAAATTATTTTATCAGATAAGCGGTACCTATTATATTCCGCCAATTAAATTTCAGCTGCTCTTTTTTGCAGCTACAGCTCTGCTTTCTCTAATCAAACTTTTTCTTAAAAAAGATGATTTAAATTTATATTTATTTATAAGTCTAACAGCTATTAATCTGGGCTATTTAATCATTGGCAGATACAATCAGACTTCAATTATCTTTATTTTTCCACTTGGCTATCTTTTATTTATTAACCTGATTAAAAATATAAATTTTAAGTTTAAACTTAAGGAAATCTTGATCCTGCTTTTAATAAGCTTTTTAGGCCTGAACAGCATCTTCACCATAATTAAGGACAGCCATTATAATTACCAGGACTATCTTAATCAAATTGCAGAGGTAGTTCCCCAGGATAGCAGGGTACTGGCAAATTTAAATACTGACTATTATTTTGAAAATGAGAGTCTCTTTGATTATAGAAATCTGGCTTATCTCGAAGAAAATAATCTTTCCTTTGCTAATTATATAAAGAAAAATCAAATTAAATATATAATCTACCCGGAAGAAATGGACTATATCTATAATAGCCGACCTAGCTGGAATATTCTCTACGGCAATCTCTATCCCTATTATGAAGAAATGCAGAAATTTATAGCTCAGAGAACTGTTCTAATTAAAGAATTCACCAATTCTACTTATCCAATGAGAATTGTTAGTAAAACCGGAGCCAAAAACTGGTCAGTTAAAATTTATAAGGTTAACTATGCAGCTGAGACTGGAGTTCTTCAAATAGATGATTAAAATTTCTGCTGCTTCGTTTACGGAGATAAGGTAGCTTATTTTCAACAATATTAATTATTTGACCCGGCTCATTTTTCATCACAACGATTCTTTGGGAAAGGAAAACTGCCTCCCTGATATCATGGGTCACAAAAATAATAGTTCTATTTTCTTCCTGCCAGAGCTGAACTAAAAGCTGTTGCAGCTCCTGACGGGTCTGACTGTCCACACTACCGAAAGGCTCATCCATCAACATGATTTCAGCTTCTGCTGCCAGAGTTCTGGCAAGTGCAACTCTCTGCTTCATCCCCCCGGAAAGCTGGTGGGGATAATAATTCTGATAGTCTCTTAGTTTAACCTGCTTAAGATATTTCAAAGCCCTTTCTTTAATTTGAACTGAGCTGAGTTTCAATTTCTTATTTTTAGCTGCCTGCTTAACGGCAAACTCAACATTATTTATTACTTTTTGCCAGGGAAAAAGCTGCTCAAAATCCTGAAAAAGCATTAACCTATCCATGCCCGCTTCTTTGATGGCCTTTCCTTTTTTTAAAAGTTTACCCCCATCGGTTTTGCTAAAGCCGGCAATTATTTTAAGTAAAGTTGATTTACCACAGCCTGAAGGACCTAAGATCGTCAAAAATTCATTTTCTCTAATTTTTAAATTGATATCTGCTAAAACAATCTTTTTTTCCTTTTCAGTCTCAAAACTCTTATTAATATTTTTTAGTTCTAAATAGGAGCTCATTTTAAGCCCCCCATTTCTTAACTGTTTTATTTTCTAACTTTGCAAAAATAAAATCTTCAACTACTATCCCAATCATAATAATTACAATGATTCCAGCAAAGACCCCGGGTAAATCAAAGAAAACACGCCTCTGAAAAATATACCAGCCAAGTCCGCCCAGACTATTAATTGCCCCAAAAAGCATTTCAGCACTGATTAAAGCCCGCCAGGATCTGGCCCAGGCAATTTTTAGGCCGGAAATAAAATAAGGGAGAGAAGCAGGTATCAAAATTTTATACATAAATTCAAATTTATTTAAACGATAATTTTTAGCAATCAGAGTATAGATATCTGGAATAGAATTAAAACCTGTACTCAAATTTAAGCTTAGAGGCCATAAAACTGAATGAATTATTACAATTAAAATTGCCATTCTGCCAGAGCCAAACCAGATCAAAATTAAGGGCATCAATGCAATCCCCGGCAGCGGATGAGCAAGAGCAGTAAGAGTATCGATCAGGCCAGCTGCAGTACTGGAAAAGTAAGCTGTCAGGGCAAAAAGCAAAGCCATAATAGTAGCCAGAAATAGTCCTTGAGCGATCACTGAAAGTGAAAAAGCTATCTGTTTAATTAAAGTTCCATCCTGCAGAGATTTAAATAAAACAATTGAAATTTGATCAAGGCCGGGAAAAATTAGCTCAGAAAAAATACCACTAACTGCAGTCAACTGCCAGATAAAAGCCAACAAAATCCCCCAGAAAAATCTCTGTTTATATTTACTCTTCATTTTGGGAGGCTCCCTCCTCCGATATAGCTTTCTCTCCAGCTAAATTTTCTTCAAAAACCAGCTCAGAATACTGATAACTATTCTTTTCTAAATAGGATTCTGCAGCCATAAAATCAATAAACTTATCCAGACCCTTGATTTTAGAAGTGAATTTCATCCCCGACCAGCTTAAATAATCCCTCATTTCACTCGGCTCAAGATTATAATTATCAGCCAGAATTTCAGCTGCCTCATCCGGTTTCTGATCTATAAATTCTATTGCTTTTCCTAAAGCCTCCAAAAAATTGGAGTAATTTTGAGGCTGCTCTCCATAAAACTGCTCAGTGCTAACACCGACAATAAAGGTGAAATCACCACCAAAGGCTTCTCGGCCACTTAAAATCTTTTTAATACCCTCTTCTCTACTTTCTAAAAAGAGATAGGGAGGTGAAGCAAAATGAGCACTTACTTCTCTACCAGCGAGCAGAGCGTTCATCGCATCAGGATGGCTCATTGTTAAAAGCTGTTCATCAAATCTATCCACCTCTCCAAATTCACGCTCAGCTGCCATCGACAGTAAAATATGCTGAATACTTCCTGGCTGAGGAAGTGCAATTTTGCTATCAGTTTTAAAATCAGCCAGACTATTAATATCTTCCCTATTTGTCATTAAACCCAGAGGACTCTCCGAAAGCCCGGAAATTATTTTCCACCCCATTCCCTTATCTCTGGCAATTAAAAATGGTGGTATAGCCATAAAAGCTATATCAACCTCTCCGGCCAGCATTGATTCTCTAATAGAAGTAGTATTGCTCAGCTGCTTCCATTCGACCTCTAAATCAGGATCAGCAGCTTTCAAAAAATTAAGTTCCTTGATTAACTGGACCGGGGCATAGGCCAGTCCATACTGCTCAGCAATAGTAATTTTCTGCTGACTAGCCTCTTCATTATTTACACAGCCGCTGATTAATAATAAAACTGAAAGAAAAATTATAATAATAGTTATATATTTTTTCATACTTACACTCCCGATTTCTTTAAAAATTTTCTCCAATTTCTCTGTATACAAGATTTTCTCCGTTCTGATCAATAATTTTTAATTTATCATATACAGCAGTTACCCGCTCTTCTAATTCTACTCTATTACCAGCAAGAACAATAAAATATCCGGCTCTGGCTGTTGCATTTTCTATATCCGGAATCCGGTCTCCAATCTGATAATTAAAGCCAGCTTTTAAAACTCCTTCTAAATCCAGAAGTTCAAATTCATCAGTGATATCTTCAATTTTACCAGGGCCAGCAAAGAAGAGTTGAGAAGATAAATATTTGTGATTGCTCTGAAGTGAGTAATTCTGCAGAGTTTTCTGCTTCAAGGGCAGGCCGGCTGACAGCCTGACCATCATTTCTAAAATATCAACCCCTGTTAGTTCCGGCATGAAATCCCCCTCATAGGCCCCACCTATTCTGCAGGCTATTTCGTTAACCTTCAGCCCCTCTTCTCCAATTAGAAATTGAAAATAGAGCGGTCCATTTTTGATTTCAAATTCACTCACAATTTTTTTGCTTATATTTTGAATTTCAAAAAAATAATCTTTTAAATGCTTTGAAGGAAAAAGATGAGAAGAGCAGATTCCAATATGAATACCTGCTTCAAATCTCAGCCGATCTGTAACAGTTAAAAGCTTAGCTTCTCCATTTAAAACCCAGCCACTAACTGTTATTTCATCTGATTTATAATATTCTTCAACTAAAATTTTATCTTCTCTGGAATAAGAAAGAACTTCGTTAAATTTTTCTCTAATTTGGGCAGCAGTATCTAGTTTAAAAACCCCACGCTGTCCCTGACTATCCAGGGGTTTAACAACAAAAGGCCTCCTGAAGTTATTCAAACTTTTGACTGAAAAATCAGCTGCTAAAATTTTATATTTAACCGTTGGAATTGCTGCTTTTTTAAATTTCTTTTTCATGACCCTTTTGTTGGTTACAGCCTCAGCTGTCTCTGCTGACAGGTACTGTTTTAAATTCAGGTTTTCAGCCACCCGGGCAGCAGTATAAACTGGCTGGTCTGTTCCAGCGGTTAATACACCATCTACTTCAAATTTTTTTGCTGTTTTAAGATTGGCCTCAAAATCAAAAGTACTGCTTTCAGAACTGAAATCGGCAAATTTTTTGCCGGGAGCATCCTGATAATAATCTGAGACAACAACTTCATGTCCAAGTTCCTTTGCCTTTTTAATTAAACTTAGCTGGGCACTGCCTCCACCAAGAATTAATAGCCGCATCTTGATTCCACTTCCTCTTTAAAAGTACTTTCTCTAATTAGATACTGTTCTTTTTCTGAACGAAAATATTTTAAAAATGAAAGCTCCCCATAATAAATAAAGAGCTTTAAAAATAATTTTAATAACTTTAAAAAGTTATAGTTTGACTCACCATATTTGCGCTGTTTCTGATCAGTATATATATTTGCAATCTCAGGCTTCTCTTTTAAGATAATCGCTGAAAGATAAATAAAAGATTTTTTAGTGCCTTTAATTTTACTCAGGATTTCTCTGCTAATTATTCTATAACTGCTGACTCTAAGCTCATCCTTTTTGGGGGTGATCAGATTAAAGAGCCAGTTGGTCAGTCTGGAGCCCATTCTTCTGTAAAAACTATGTGCTCTCATTTTCGGAATTGCATATACTACATCATAACCCTCTTTAATCTTCTGCAGCAGAGAAGCAATATCAGCAGGCTGATGCTGTAGGTCATCATCCATGGTAATTATATAGTCTCCAACTGCATAATTGAAACCACAAAAAATTGCATTCTGCTGGCCAAAATTTTCTTGCAGACGAATCCCCTTAACTCTGCTGTCCTGGTGATTCAGCTTTATAATTTCTTGATAACTCTGATCTGAGCTGTTGTCATCAACCAATATTAATTCAAATCTAAAATTATTGGCAGCAGCAACTTTTTTCACAGCCTGGTAGAGTTCTCCCAGAGAATTTTGACTATTATAGACCGGTACAACGATAGAAACGAAATCAGTCATAGACTACACCTGCCTGACTAAACTGGAGAAAATATCTTCCAAACTTTTAATAATATAATCTAATTCTATCTGAGAAAGATCTGGATAGATTGGCAGGCGGAGCAGACTGGAAGCAATTTGATTTGTCAGCTGCAGATCTTCTTTTTGATAACCAAGCTTTTTCCCCATCGGTGATGAATGCAGAGGCTGAAAATGAAAGGTAGCTTCTATCCCTCGCGCTTTGAGCTCTTTTAAAACCAAATCTCTCAAATTTTGATTTTTAAGTTTCAGATAGTAAATATGATAATTACTTTTTTTAGCAGCAGGCACCTCTGGTATAAGATCCAGAAAATCTTCAGCTAAAAATTTCTTTAAATTATGATTATAATATTCAAATATTATTTTTCGCTGAGCAGTAATATATTCCATCTCCTTAATTTGGGCAAATAAAAGAGCCATCAATATATCAGATGGCAGATAACTTGAGCCCTCTCCTACCCAGCTGTATTTATCAATTTCTCCCCGCAGAAAGCGAGAGCGATTTGTGCCTTTTTCTCTGATGATTTCTGCTTTTTGAAGCAATTCCGGCTGGCTGGAATTAATAACCAGGGCACCTCCTTCACCGCTGACCAAATTTTTACTACCGTGAAAGCTGTAACAGCCAAAATCACCCATACTGCCAGCTGCTTCCCCCCGATAAAAACTGTTAACTGCATGAGCGGCATCTTCGATAACATAAATCCCGTTTTTTCTTGCAATATTTCTAATCTGATCCATCTCACAACTAATACCGGCATAATGAACTGGAATTACAGCCTTTGTATTAGCTGTAATTTTCGCCTCAAAATCTGCAGGGTCAAGATTAAAACTATCAGATTTAATTTCTGCAAAAACTGGCCTGGCTCCTTCTTTTAAAACTGCATTTGCTGTAGAACTGAAAGTAAAAGAAGGCATAATTACCTCATCCCCTTCTTTTAACCCTATTAGTTGTGCAGCCATTTCCAGTGCATGAGTTGCAGAGGTAGTCATTAAAACTTTATTTAAAGCAAACTTTTCTGCCAGAAACTCACTTACTCTAGCGGTATAATATCCATCACCACTTATACTATCTCTTGCAAGTGCATCAGCTATATATTTTTTTTCTTTTCCACTAAAATAAGTTTTATTAAATGCTATTTTTCGCATATATTACTCCGCTCCAGATTAAATTTCTAAATCTTTTGTTTAATAACAGATGTGTTTCCCCAGTTTTTTAAAATTGGCAATGAAATTCTTTACATCAGCAGATAAAAATTCCGCTTTTTTATTAATCATATAAATATCATAATCAAGCTCATAATCGATTATTCGGGAAACATTTATTTCTTTAGCACTAAATTCATCTCGAACTGCATTGTAGGGTACAAAAGCAACTCCATATCCTTTTCGAACCAAAGTTTTTATTGCCTCTGTAGAATCAAGGCGCGAAATAATTTCTATTTCAGAAAAATTATATCCTAAATCTGCCAGTGCTTCTTTAAAATTTTCTTTTATTATGCAATCTTCTTTTAAAATCACAAATTTATGATCTAAAATTTCTTCCAGTTCCACCTTTTCTGGTAGATCAAAAGCCGGTGGTGAAATGAGCACTACTTTTTCATTAATTACCTCTTTTGAATGTAAATTTTCCGCCTGAGCCGGATGAGTTGTAAAACCAATTTCACAAATATCACTCAAAACATCCTGCTCAATTTTATCAGAAGCAGCAGCTACCAGATTATATTTGTGATTTGGAAACTTAAACTGCATATTTAATATTGCACAGGGGAGACAGTAAGTAGCAATGGTGTATTCTCCCTCAATCTTAATTTCCTGACTATCCTGTTCATTTAGATCAGAAAGCATTTTATTATAAGTTCTAATTATATTATCAGCATATTTCAATACAACCTCACCAGCTTCTGTCAATTTAACTCCTCTATTGCTACGAATAAAAAGTTCTTTTCCCAGTGAGTCCTCAAGTTTCTGAATCTGCTGACTTAAAGCAGGTTGAGATATATGAGAATTATTTGCAACTTTAGATATACTTTTTAATTCTGCGATCTCTTGAAAATATTTTAGACTTTCTATATGCATAACTACACCCTCTCACTGACTGTAAAATATAATTTATAAAATATTGTTTTAAACTAATGTTCTTAATTAATTATATTATCAATCGAAAGAAATAACAAGAGTTAATCATGAAAGCAAATATTTAAAGTGAAATTTAAATTCTAAAGTAATTTTTTCCACCAATCTTTATGATCAAGATACCAATTTAAAGTTATCTGCATAGCTCTATCATAGTCATATTCAGCTTCCCATCCCAGTTGGTCCTTTATTTTACTGCTATCAACTGCATAGCGATAATCATGTCCTTTACGATCTTCTACATGTTTAATTAACAACTCTGATTTCGACAATAATTCGAGAATTTTTTTTGTGATTTCCAGATTGCTTTTTTCGTTACTGGCACCAATATTATATGTCTGACCATTTTCTCCCCGCCGCATTACCAGATCAACCGCTCGACAGTGGTCTTTAACATAAATCCAGTCTCGAATATTACTTCCATCACCATATAGAGGCAGCTTCCTATTATTTAAAGCATTGATAATAAAAAGAGGTATTAGCTTTTCAGGATACTGATAAGGACCAAAATTATTGGATGATCTGGTAATATTAACTGGCAGTTGATAAGTTTTTGCATATGCTTTAACCAGAAGATCAGCAGCTGCTTTAGAAGCAGAATAAGGACTGGAAGGGTTTAGCGGACTATCTTCCTTAAACTTTCCTTCACTGCCAAGGCTGCCATAAACTTCATCCGTAGATATCTGAACAAATTTTTTAACTCCAAATTTTAGAGCCAGATCAAGTAAACTCTGTGTACCTTCAACATTTGTTTTAACAAATACAGAAGGATCATCTATACTCCTGTCAACATGGGATTCAGCAGCAAAATTAACTATATAATCTATTCCCTGATGCATCAAATGATCTATTTTTTCTTGATCACAGATATCCAACTGTCTAAATTGATAATTAGAATTATTTTCTACATCTTTTAGATTATCCAAATTACCTGCATAGCTTAACTTATCAACATTAATAATTTGATCATCATAATTTTTAAGCTGATAACGAATAAAATTACTGCCAATAAAACCGGCTCCACCTGTAACTAAAATTTTCATCTAATCTAACTCCCTTCCTGCAAAAATTTACTATTATAAAAACTACTTTATCCAAATTATAAAATTCATTAAAATTATTATATCATACTGAGTTTTAATTCTACATAAATCAGACAATTTTTTTGAATAGAACTTGTTTTTCGAACATTTGTATGGTAAAATGAAATAAAATAAATCTTCTTTTACAGGCAAACCATTAATTTATTTGAGAATTTAAATTTATAATAAAAGGAGTTGAAAAAATGAACTTTAAAGATCGTGGTAATAAAAAGTGGAATTCTTTAATGCTGGTTGAACATCAAAAAAGATTAAAAGAACTAAAAAACAGGGAGAGTGACCTTAAAAAACCTGTATTGGATCAGCAACAATTAAGAGAATTTAATTTTAAAATTACTAAAGCTTTAAACCAGAATTTAATTCTCCGTGTCAAATATTATGAAGATAAAAGAATTAAAAATATAGAAGGCAAAATTTTAAAAATAGAAAAATATAAACAACAAATAAAAATTGAACTGTTAAATAAAAAAATTAAAAAGCTGCAATTTACGCAAATTATAAACCTTGAACTTTAACTATTTATGATGTCCACCAATGGTATTTTCTATTCTTGCTTTAATATTTCCTTTTTCTAGATTACGAGCGTAATATAAAACATCTTTCCCCATTTTGCAGGCCAGCTGATCTCTAAGTTGATTGATTTTGACTTTTTTTAAATTATTTTCAAATAAATTTAACTGCTGATAATCATTTTCTGTAAATTTAGTCAGATAAAGACTTATTTTTCGCACCTTTTCTCCCTGATAATGTTTATTCAAAATTATTACAGCTGCCTGATAAATATCATCTGTCATAACAGTTCTCTTTTCCAGAGTGAGCTGTCTAGAAAATCCTTTTTTATCTTCACATTTTGAATATCTCAAAGATAAGGAAACAGTTTTACCTTTTAGGTTATTCTGGCGAACTCTTTTACTAATTTCTTCTGCCAGATTAAAAACTACAGTTTTAATCTCCTCTAAGATATTATAATCTCTATAAAGAGTAATCCCACGACCAACTGCTTTTTTTTGATCATCAAAATGTCCTTCTACTTCCGAATAATCAATTCCCCAGGCATGATAATAAAGCTGATTACCTAAAATACCAAAATTTTTTTCAAGATATTCTAAAGGGAGATGAGCCAGTTCTCCTACTCTATAAACCCCAATTTTATTTAATTTTTTTTCAGTTTTACTGCCAATACCCCAACAATCTGAAAGTTTTAGCGGCCATAACTTTTCTGGAATATCACTATAATCCCAATGGCAGAGTCCAATTTCTTTTCCCTCATTGTCCATCGCTACTTTAGCCATAAACATATTAGGACCAATACCCATACTACATGGTAAGCCATACTTACTCCAAATTTCTTTTCTTATTTTTTCAGCCAACATTAGGGGATCACCATATTTAAGCCTACTTCCATTTAATTTTAGCCAGGCCTCATCTATTGAATAAATATGAATTGCTTCCAGAGGAAGATAAGAATTAAAAATCTCAGTTATTTTCATTGAAATATCAAGATAAAGTTTCATATTAGCTTCAGCCAAAATTATCTCTTCTCTATCCGGAATTTGAAATAAACGATCTGCAGTTTTAATTCCATATTTTTTTTCAGTGCAGCAGAAGCAGCTAGAACTACTGAACCCTGCTGCTTTTTATTCCCTATTACTGCCAGATAACCTTTTAAAGGATGAATATTTCTTTTCACAAGCTCTATACTGGCATAAAAAGATTTCATATCAATACATAAAATTTGATTTTGAGGAGCATTACTATAATCAGGGTGCATAACAAAACCTCCTAACGAACATGTGTTTACTTATATTTTAACATAATTACTTTCGTTTAGCAAACTTAAGTTCGTTTGATAAAATGGAGGCAAAAATAATTAATTTTTAAAAAATAAAACTGCTGTAAATTAATACAGCAGTCCAAAAATTTAATATTTTATTCTAAATTCCGGTATCCCAGTTGAATAGGGAGCTATGGCATATGGTTGAAAGTAAATAACCAGATCACCATCTTCAAGATAATAAAACTGATTTTTATCTAAAGTCTGAAATCCATAATCAGCCTCAAAATAAATATCCGGATCTTTTTTTATTGCAGCTTTAATCAATTTTTCTACTTCACTGAGACTCATATTATGACGGTCCAGGAAATCCACCAATTTTAAGTCTTTTCCGGTAGCCAGATCAATATTATAACTCAGGCTATAAGGATTACCATGGGCACCTCCGGTATATTGGTAATAATTAAATTTAATACTTAATATTTGCTCAGTATTTTTTGTTTCAAAATTTACTCTACCTACAAATTCACGCCAGGGAAATCCTGACTCGTTAAAATCACGATAACTCTGTTTCGCCATTACTACGGTATATTCAATAAAGGTCATAATATTATCTCTAAAAAGATCATTATACTTTTTCTGGATATTTTTATGATTAAGATTCATTAAAATTGGAATTTCTGCTTCAATCTGATAAATATTATTTTCTGTCTTTGTAACTGGAATCGAAACTATTTCCAGAGCCACAGTTGGTATTGTTGTCAGAAATAATAAAATAGTTACAAATATAATTATCCTATTCAAATCACAAAAATGATAAAAAGAAATTTTTTCTTCCAATTTTAACAGCTCTTTTCCCTACTTATTTTTTTAACTTGATTCCTTTAGAAGTTATGTCGATAATTTTTTCTTTATATAAACCACCAATGGCTTTTTTAAAACTTCCTTTACTAATTTGAAGTTCTTTTTTTATTTTTTCTGGTGAACTGTCATCATTTAAAGGTAAAAAACCATCCCGGTTCTTAAGTTTCTTTAGAATTTTTCCTTTCGCATCCTCTATTCTACCGTAGCCAATTTTACGCAGACTAACATCAATCTTATTATCTTCCCTAATTTTTTTAATATATCCTTTTAATTTATCTCCAACTTTAATATCTTTATAAATATCATTCTCATAAACTAGACCAAAATACCGATCATTTATAATTACTGTTGCTCCCAAGTCAGTAAATTTATATACTAAAATATTTACCCTGTCACCTTCACTAAACCCTACATTTTCTGGAGCTTCTTCAATTCCAGTTGTATCAATATCACTACTTCTCATTATTCAATCAGCACCTTTCTTAATTAATTATATCCTCATTGTAACATAAATCAAGAAGTAATAAAACGGTAAAAAACTGCCGCTAAAAATTCTCGGCAGTTTTGATCAAATTTTTTAATAAGAATTTTAATTTTCATCTCGCAGCAGATATTTATTTATATTAGGAAGTGTACCTGCAGTTACTAGTTCGCCAAAATTATTAACTTCATAATTGATGTTTTTACTCCCTTCTTCAATAATTTTACGATCTTTTTCACTTTTTATTACCAGAGTTCCCAGTGCCTCTTTAATGAAAATCTGTTTTCCAATTCTAAAATATGTTTTACTCAATTTACTTCCCGCTGCCTGAGAAAAAATTACTTCTTCGGCCTGATATGATCCCCCTTTTAAAAATCCAGGTTTACTCTTTACAATAATTGATTTTTTAGCTCGAATAGTTGAATTATAACAACCAAGACGATTAATAATTACTGAGCCCCCAATATTAATTTCCGAATTTTGTATATAGCCTGTATAGATATTTAAAACACCATTTTGTTCCAAATTAAAATCAACAAATTCTAACAGATTATTTTTAAAATTGGATAATATCTTTTCATCTTTAATTCGCTCTAAATTGGCCATGTTCTTAAAATAAGGTGTTATTTCCTGAAAATATTTTTTTAACTGCTCACTACTTTTAATGCTTTTATTAACATGCAGGATCAAAGTTTTTAATTCAGGGAATTTATTTTCAATCAATAATCTTAAAACCCTACCAGTTCTAAAATTACTGAGATTCATCTTTCTTTTACTGGCCTCTCCTAAAATTTCCTCAACACCTTTATTTAAATCCTCCAGATAATGAATAATTTTTTTCAAAGAAATTATTATTTCCTGTTCTAGATAGTTGCCAATAAACAGCTTGCTCGCTATAATATTATTATTTACATAAAGATCTCCCTGAGTTTTAACTTCCGCATTAGCTATATTTCCCTGCACCTTTAAATCATTGCCTACTTCAACATTAAAATAATCTTTAACATCTCCCTTAACAAGAAGATCTCCCTCGTATTTTATATTACCTGTGTGCTTATCCACATCTCCTTTAATAATATATTGTTTATAAATATGTACTTCAACAGTACCGTTTCTTCTAATTAACTTCGGCTGTCCCCCCTCTAAAGCAATTGCTTTTAAATTATCTTTTGTTAGCTGTACATTTTTTCCAGCTTTCAGTTCAATATTTTTGACAGGAGGCGGAGAAATTCTGTCAGAAAAAATATTCATCCCATATTCTCCTTCAACCGCTTTCTTTTTATAACAGATTGTCTCCCCTTTTTCGATTGAATCTATAACATTAAATAAATTTTCGTCGCGCTGTTTATATTTTTCGCTTTTTATTACCTGGGCATTTTCTCCCTTTTTTGCCTTTTTGCCTTCAGCAATTAAATACTCCCCATTTAAATTACCTTTTTGAGTCATAATTTTGCTGATTTGATCATGGTTGATTCCATAACTTATATTATAATAATCAAGCAGCTCGAGTATTTCAGTTTTGGATATTTTAGGGTAAACTTTCTTCTGAGATTTAGTCTCTATTTTAATATGATTGGCGGGCTCTTTGTCTTTAATTTCCAATTTTTGTTCTGGAATAAGATCTATCAGCAAATATGCTTTAAGCTTATTTCTGCTGACTTTTATATTTAATTCTTTACTCTTATTAGTTTGTTTTATTTTTAATTCTATTAATTCTTCTATATCCTGACTTACAACTACCTCTTTATTTTCTTTTTCTCCATTAATATATATTTCAACATTCTTCCCGGCAGTTATCCGGGGATATCGTCCCAGACCTTCTGGATTAATAATAGTTAAGTTACCATTTTCCAGATATACAATTCCATCTTTATTCTCCAAAGTTAATCACCTCCCAGATACAATTATACTTTATCTATTTCTCTATAAATTGCATATACACCTATTTGGTTGTTATTTAAAAGTACAGGAAATGCAATAAGTTTCAGATCAATTTCCTCACCCTGAGAATTAATTCTTTTTACTTTTTCTTCAATTTGAGCTCCGGTTAAAACCAGATGAGAAAGTTCCTGGGCTTCCTTTATTTGTGCTGCTGGAACAATTAACTCATCAAGTTTCTCATTTTTTAATTCTTCTATCTCATATCCAAACAACTGCGAAAATTCTTTATTAACGTTAATTATTTTTTCATCAATGTCGAGTAAAACTAAAGCTTCAGGAAAATTATCGAAAAGCTGCAGGTAATGATTACGCTGGTTTTGATTTTTCTGATTAGTATTCCTGGAGCTCATTTCTTCTGGTATAATAGAAATAATATTTTTTAACTGTTCCCCCTCAAATTCAGGTATTAAATAATTACTATAATGTTTTTTAAAATCATCCTGACTAATTAAAATTTTAAATTCAATTCGCTTCCTATTTACTGCTGCATAATTCAGTTTATCTATAAAATCATCACCACTCTGATCAGCAATTTTTAAGTTATTAAATCTTCTTCTCAGATCTTTTTCACTTAATTCAAATAAATTCATTGCTTTTTGATTAAAATAAATAAGTTTATGTTTAGAATCAAATTTTAAAATGGCAGCAGGTAGTTTATTTAAAATTTCTTCTGATTTTTTTTCTGCTTTAATTTCCTTAGTTATATTCTGATGTAGAATCATAACTTCATAATCCCCTATACCTTTAAAAGAAGAAACATACATCCTAAACCATCGTTTTTCCAGCGGAGAATGGCAGGGATAATCCATACTAAAACTGTCCTGTTCATCATTTAACACTGAAAGAATACCATTATAGGCCTGGACAGAAGTTAAATTTCCTTTTTCTGCTCCCTGTTTACAAATTTTAAGATAATTTGTATTTACTCCTACGTTTTTTGAAATTGCTCCATTCTCAGAAGCAAACTGTTCCCAGGAACTATTTGTATATAATATATTCCCTTCTTTATCTAAAATAGAAATATTACCGGGTACTGAATCAAGCGCAGAAGCAGTAAAATACTTTTCTTTGGCTAAGTTTTTATTTTCTAAACTTTTTTTGCTTAAATCATCTTTAATTTCTTCCTGACGATAAATATCATCCAAAACTGCCTTAAATTGTTTTTTAAAGAGCTTTAGTGATTCCTGATTTTTAGTTTCCCTATCTCTATTCACAGGAAAATAGACTATATAAATGAAACCAGCAGCTTCAACTTTAAAAATATGTAATTCAGAATTAAACTCAACCAGATGCTCAGCCAGTATAGCTTTAGTTTCAAAATCATCTGCCGCAATAATTTCTTTATATAAATTTCTATTTAAATTAGTTGTTTTTACAGCTGTTTCAAAATTATTATTTTGCTGTTCAAAAATCTTAATTATGTTTTTTGATGTTAAAACAGCCATTTTTAAATCATCAGTCTTAAAAAATTCAGCCATTATATCAAGTTCTAATTTGAATCTCCGTCTTAATTCTGCCATTTCAATAATTTCTTTCATCTTTTTCACCTCAATTAGATAAAAATACTCATTCTATTGAATATATTCAATAACTGTCTTATCTTTCCTTTATTATCAAGTAATATTTTATTAAAAAATAAAAATAAATTTATAATTTCACTTGACACATTTTTCACATATATGTTAAGATATAGTTAAGTTAGGTTAATTAAAATTTTAAAGGAGGATTTATTTATGAAAATTAAAACAATTGTATTAATGATTGCAGTTGCAGCTTTATTAGTTGCACCAGCAGTAAGTGCTCAGGACACAGTGTCCTCAGCTTCCAGAGTAGTTGATGCTGATAGCTTAATGAATGCTACTAGCGCAGATGGTGCCTGGATTGTAATTATTCAGCAGGATTTAGCTGTTGATAAAGACATCGTCTTAGAAGGTACTCATAAAAACAGAGGTGAAGTTGACCGTAAGTTAGCTCTTTATGATCAGGATGATGATCATAATGTAACTGACAGATATACCTTAGAAGCACCAAGTATTACTGTTAAGAGCCCAAGCACCAGATTTAAAGCTGGTACTTTTGTTGGTGACGTTTATGTTGAAGCAGAAGGTTTTGAACTAGAAACTGGATTTACAGTTGATGGTAATATCTACTTCGAAAATGAAGCTGCTAAAAATAGTTTTGTTATCTCCGGTGGAGCTACTGTTACAGGAGACTTAGTAAATAATTTTTAATTAATTAAAATAATTAATTGGCCAGTTTTAAAACTGGCCAATTTTTTTATGAACATATGTGATTTTCAAAACATAATATTGGAATATATTGTTATTTAACCCATAGTTTCAATCAATCTTCTCTAATTTTCAATTAAAAAATTATTGGTATTTTACTTTGAGAAATCATAAATTCGGCGTCAATATATCCTGTTGATTCACCATCAAGTTCTAATTCGACTTTTTCCGCTGTTGTAATTTTAACCTTTTTCACCAGATGCGACTCTACCAGAGGATGACTAAGATGTCTGCCGTAATAACCTCTGAGTAAATTAAAAATTATTCCTGGTTTAGAAAAATTTTTTAATAAAACTAAATTTATTTTATTTTGCAGCAGATCAGCTTCCGGAGCAATTTTAATTCCTCCTCCAAAATAATTTCCATTTGCAATTATTGCCGAATTGAGTTTCCCCTGATAAATTAATTTATTATCAGCTTCGACTCTCATTTCTTTATTTTGATATTTAAATAAAGTCTGAAAAATTTTAATTAAATAACTCAGACTGCCAGCCATTGTTTTTTGACTTTGATTTAAATTTCTAGCTACTTCTGCCCCCATACCACAATCTGCAATATTGATAAAATATCTTTTATCTTTTTCTAACTGCTTATTTAAAAATTCAGCTTTTAAAACTTTAATCTGTTTACTCTTCCCTCTTTTAATCAAAGAACTGAACTTTACAGTATCAGTCTGAAGGTTTAAAGTTCTGCTTAAATCAGAGCCTGTACCTAGAGGATAAACAATAAGCTTTGTTCTTCTCTTTCTCCTGCTGGCAGAAAGCATACCATTAACTATCTCATTTACAGTACCGTCTCCCCCCACAGCAATAATACAATCATAATTTTCTGTAACTGCGCTTCTGGCAATTTTTACTGCATCACCAGGTTTTTCGGTATAAATATCCTCAAATTTATTAAACTCTTTTTTTAAGTAGGCGCTTTTCTCAGGCCAGATTCTAGCAGTTTTACCACTACCGGCTGCTGGATTTACAATTGCAATAATTTTTTTATCCATAAATAAACCTCTTTTTTTATTTTTTTAGCACTCTATAATATAATTTATTCTCTAAATTATAGTTTTACTAGCTTTTTTAGAAAATTAAAAAGACTGCTCAGTTCCCTGTAACTTTCAACTCCCTGCACAGCATTCATAAAAGTGGTTAATAGATCTTTTCTCTTACTCAAAATAAATCTCACAATTTGTTGATTATTATAAAATAAGCTGGCTATTTTTTCAGCTGCCTGAAGCTCGCTAATTATTGATCTATCTAATTTATCCTGATAAATATCCTTAATTGGCAGCTCTGAATTTTTAGTTTCAATAATCGATTCAGCAGCAGCAAAACCGCTGCTCAGAGCATAAAAAATACCCTCACCAATAAAAGCATCTGCAAGATGGGCAGCATCTCCAGCAAGCAAGATTCTATCACTTCCTCTATTCATAGTATTTTTACTAGAGTAAATTGGTATTGGATGTGCCTGAATCAAAATCTGATTATCTTTTATTTCAACTCCAAGATCATTAAGATAGTTATAAAAAATTTCTTTAATATTTATTTTTTTATATCTCATAATCCCCAGACCAATTGAAAGATAATTATTTTTTGGAAAAAGCCAGGCATAGCCATCTGCCAAATAATTAAAATTAATAGTTATCTGATTTTTTAAATTATCAAAACTCAATTTATCTCTTTCAACTTCAGCTTCCATTGCAATACCTTTATAACTTATATTACTTTGATCAAAATTTAAATAATTTGAAATTTTACTGTTAGCACCATCCGCAGCTATTAAATATTGACTCTGATAATTTCCTTTTTCAGTTTCTATCCAAACTTTTTCGTCTTTCTCCTTTAAATTTAAAACCCTGTTTTTAGGGACAAATTCTGCCCCTGCTTTTTCTGCTTTACTTACCATAAAATCATCAAAAGCAGATCTATCTACTAATTTGATTGGAACTTTATTATAATTAAATTCAAACTCAACATTGTTTTTAAATCTAAATTTAAAATTATTAATTTCACTTTTTATTATTTCTGCTTTTAGATCAATATCATATTTCTTTAAAATTTTGGTTGTTCGATCAGAAAGAGCACCTCCACAGGCTTTATATCGCGGCCACTCCTCTTTTTCGATAATCAGAGTATCCAGACCATATTTAGCTGCTTTATAAGCAGCAGCACAGCCTGCAGGACCAGCTCCAACAATTATTAGCTCTTTATCCATAATTATCACCTTAAAATTTTAAATATTTAAACTTTACTCTTTTAACTTGATAAAGATAAGCGGTTTTGTTATTATGTTTCTAACTATAGTTATTAATTTGTCTAATTAATTTGAAAGAAAAGTTGTTTTTATAATAATATATTAACTGTTAATAACTATATAATCAAGTAATATAAAATAATTAAGGAGGAAATTTAAAAAATGCAAGCATCAGTAATCGAGAATAAGAGTAGATGGCTTTATATTCCTTTAGGCTTGATAATATTTATGTGTATGGGAACAATTTATTCCTGGAGTATTTTTAGAAAACCTATAGAAACAGCTTTTAACATTGGTGCAACTGAAAGTGGCCTACCGTATATGATTTTTCTGGTTTTTTATGCCCTCGCTATGCCCTTTGCCGGTAGTTATATGGACAAATATGGTCCCAGAGCAATGACAATTGCAGGGGGAGTTTTAATCTCCATCGGCTGGTTTTTATCTGGCTTTACTTCTTCAATAATTGTTCTCACAATTAGTTATGGTGTAATTGGAGGCATGGGAGTTGGAATTGCCTATGGTGCTCCAATGGCTGTAGCTGCCAAATGGTTTCCGGATAAGGAAGGACTGGCAGTTGGACTAACTCTTGGAGGATTTGGCTTATCTCCTTTTATAACTGCTCCTGCTGCAGGATGGTTAATCAGACACTTTGGTGCTTTTACAACTTTTAAAATTTTGGGAGTAATTTTTGCAGTGATTATTATTCTTTTAGCTATCCCACTTAAATTTCCAGAAAAAAAGACAAAGAAAAAAAATAGAACAAAAAATCTTGAAATTTCTAATCAAGAAATTCCCCCTGGAGAAATGATTAAAAGCAAAAGTTTTTATGCGCTGTGGACTACTTTTGTAATTGGTACTATTATTGGACTGATGGCCATAGCCATTTCCGGACCAGTTGCTGAAGAACTAATTAATTTAAATTCTGCAACTGCCTCTATTTATGTGTCTCTTTTTGCGATTTTTAATGGAATAGGTCGGCCAATTTTTGGAGCTCTGACCGATAAATTCAAAGTAAAAAAGACAGCTATTATTTCTTTCTCCTTAATTATCCTGGCTTCAATTTTAATGATCATCAACAACTCAGGTAATCCTATACTATATTTTATTGCTTTTGCAATTTTTTGGCTTAATCTCGGAGGTTGGCTGGCTATAGCTCCTGCTGCAACTTCTTACTTTTTTGGCAAAAAAAATTACAGTAAAAATTATGGTTATCTTTTCACAGCCTATGGAGTGGGAGCAGTAATTGGAAATCTATTCTCTGGCAGTATAAGAGATATAATGGGAAGCTATCAATTTGTCTTTTATCCCACATTAATAATTGCAGCAATTGGAATTGTTATTTCTCTTCTCTTTTTAAAAAAAGAACCGATAAACTAATTAGAAAAGTTTAGAAAAAGGCATCTCCAATCATTTTATGATTGGAGATGCCTTTAATAATTAATTCAAGCTTTCTTTTCAAATAACTTTATTAAAATAAGCTTTAATACTAATCTAAATCAAGAGTAATAGTTACCGGACAATGATCTGAGCCTTTAACTTCATTTAAAATCTCAGCATTTTCCAGATTGCCTTCGAGACCCTGAGAAATAAAATGATAATCAATCCGCCAACCTGCATCTCGTTCTCGCGCCCTTGTCCTGTAACTCCACCAGGAATAACATTCTTTTTCTGGATGAAAATAACGATAGCTATCTATATAACCATGGTTTTCAAGTTTATCCAGCCACTTTCTTTCCACTGGCATGAATCCTGATGTGGTTTTATTAGAATCAGGATCATGAAGATCTATCGGATGATGCGCAGTATTATAATCACCACAAACCACTACTTCTTTTCCATTTTGACGCAGCTCCTCACAGTAGTCCAGAGTAGCGTCATAAAAATCAAGCTTATAATTTAACCTTTCCTGACTGCGCTTTCCGTTGGGAAAATAAATATTCAGCAAATAAAAATTTTCAAATTCTGCTGCAATAACCCTTCCTTCACGATCAAAACGCTTAATTCCCAGCCCATGCCAGACATCCAGTGGTTCTATTTTAGTATAAAGAGCTACCCCACTATAACCCTTCTTTTCACCAAAAGTAAAATATGAATAATAACCCTCTATATCACGTAAATTATCCTTTAATTGATGATCCTGAATTCTAATTTCCTGAAGTCCAAGTATATCTGGCTGCTCTTCAGTTATCCAGTCAAGAAAACCCTTTCTTTTTACAGCTCTTATTCCATTAACATTCCAGGAATAAATCCTCATTAAAATCCATCCTTTCTTTCCCCATAACAATTTAAGTCTTAATTCTGTTCATTTTAAATATTTTTATAGTTTAAGTTCAAAAACTACTTTAAATCTCTTTTATAAATTTTTTTAACTTCTTTGAACTCAGCCAGAATTTCTTCATTCTCCTGACTGATAAATCTATTAACCAGCATAATTACTAATATATTAACCATAAATCCAGGTACTATCTCATAAAGTTCTGCTCCCAGACCACTCTCTTTCCAAATAATTAATGTTATTGTACCAGCAATCATTCCAGCAAAAACTGACTGCCAGGAAGTTTTGCTTGAGAAAAGCGAAAATAATACTGCCGGACCAAATGCAGCCCCCAGTCCTGCCCAGGCATAAGCCACCAGATCTAAAACAGTGTTTTCCGGATTTAAAGCCAGAAAAAAAGCAACTACTGCAATTACAATAACAAAAGCTCTGCCAACCCACATCTTTTCTTTTTCACTGGCTTCTCTTTTTATTATTTTATTATAAAAATCTTCAGTTAAAGTTGAAGAAGATACTAAAAGCTGAGAATCAATGGTTGACATTATTGCAGATAAAATTGCTGCCAACAAAATTCCACCCAACCAGGGATTAAAAATTGTGGCTATCATTTCTATAAAAACTTTTTCACTGTCTACAATATTAGGAAACATTGGAACTGCAATAATCCCAACAAAAACAGCTGCTGTCAGAGAAATCGAAACCCAGACAACTGCAATTTTACGTGCTGGTGCGACTTTTTTTATGGTATCAATCCCCATAAAACGAGCCAGAATATGAGGCTGACCAAAATAACCAAGTCCCCAGGCCAGAGCTGAAATAACTGCCGCAATCCCAAATCCCTCTGGCATTAAGGAGAGAGAAACTCCGTTTTCGGCTGCCATTTGAACAACAGAAGTCAAACCACCAATTTCTCCAAATGCCACAGTAGGCACTATTGTTATCGCCAGAAACATTAAAATCCCCTGAAAAAAATCAGTCCAGGAAACAGCCATAAAGCCCCCCAAAAAAGTATATAAAACTATTGCCAGACCGCCAAAAATTACAGCCAGTGTATAATCAATATTAAATAATGATTCAAATAATTTACCAGAAGCAACCAGGCCAGAAGCAGAATAAATAGTAAAAAATAGAAGAATTACTGCTGCTGAAAAAATCCTTAAAAGTCCTGTTGGATCACCAAAGCGATCTTCAAAAAAAGATGGAAGGGTCATTGAATTTGTTTTTTCCGTATATACTCTTAAACGAGCAGCCACAAATTTCCAATTCAAAACTGTACCAATAAATAAACCTACAGCAATCCAGGCCTGACTCAGTCCTCCCAAATAAACAGCACCTGGCAGTCCCATTAAAAGCCAACCACTCATATCACTTGCCTGAGCTGAAAGTGCCGTAACCCAGCTTCCCATTTTTCGTCCACCAATCAGATAATCTTCTAAATTAGCGGTTTTTCTGTAAAAATATACTCCAATACTCATTAAAAAAACCAGATAAACTGAAAAAGATGTTAAAGTTGCTGTCATTAATACTCCACTCCTGTCTACTTTTTATTTTTTTTTAAGAAAATCAGCCGCGATCGCGGCTGATTTAATAAACTATCTCCAGCTATCCTCTCCCAGTAGAGGAACAAAACGAACATATTCAAGATTTTCTTCTTTAATTTTATTTCTATATTTTTTAGTAATTAATTTTAACTGCTGGATACCATTACGTTTACCAATTGGTATTATCAGCCTCCCTTTAACTGTAAGTTGTTCTATTAACTTTTCTGGAACATAGGGTGCAGCTGCAGAAACTAATATAGCGTCATAAGGAGCATTTTCTTCCCAACCAAGACTGCCATCACCAACTTTTACTTCTACATTATGGTAATTTAATTTTTCCAATACTTTGCTGGCTTTAAGGGCAAGTTCTTCAATTCGTTCAATAGTATAAACCTTCTTCGCTATTTCAGCAAGCAGAGCTGCCGCATAGCCAGAACCGGTTCCAACTTCCAGGACTCTAGCTCCCTCATTTAACCCTAAAGACTGGAGCATCAGAGCAACAATGTAAGGTTGACTAATTGTCTGACCAGCATCAATACTCTGAGCTCCATCCTGATAGGCATATTCTCTATTTTTTTCGAGCATAAATTTTTCTCTTGCAACTTTTCTGAAGGCCTTAAGCACAGCCTCATCTTCTATTCCCCTCTTTATCAGCTGTTCTTTTACCATTTTCTGGCGAAGTTTTTCGAAATCTTTTTCCATAAATTATACCTCCGCATTAATTTAATCCGAAAAAATGACTGCGGGACAGAAGACCTAAAATTTTTTGGAATTTTAGATATCACTTAAAGACTTTTTATCAATTTTACCAGTAGCATTTTTTGGCAGTTCGTCAATGAATTCCACCAGTTTTGGAATCTTATAATTTGCAAAATACTGCATACAGTATTTCTGGATCTCTCTTTCTGTTGCCTTTTCATCTTCTCTTAAAACAATTACTGCTTTAGGTATTTCCCCTCTCAGTTCATCTTTAGTTGCAACAACAGCAGCTGCCTGTATTTTAGGATGTTTATAAAGCTGTTCTTCAATTTCACGGGGATAAACATTCATTCCTCCCACATTAATCATATCTTTTTTTCGATCAACAATATATACATATCCATCTTCATCCATTTTCCCAAGATCGCCAGTATGAAGCCAACCATTACGAAGAGTCTTAGCTGTTGCCTCCGACATCTTAAAATACCCTTTCATTACATGTTCTCCTCTAACTGTAATTTCTCCAATCTCACCAGGGGACAGCTCCCTATCATTCTCATCCACAATTTTTACTTCAGTTTCTGGAATTGGCAGTCCAACTGAGCCTGATTTTCTTTCCCCATCAACAGGATTAACATAAGCAACCGGTGAAGTTTCAGTTGGGCCATTACCCTCCAGAATTTTAACATTGAAAGTTTTTTCAAAATCCTCCATAGTTTGTTGGGGCATAGCAGCTCCACCAGAAATACATAAATTAAGATGAGAAAGATCAAATTGATTTTTGTTTTTAACATTCAACAGTGCTGAATACATTGTAGGTACTCCCGCAAAAAAAGTAACATTTTTCTCCTGAATAGTTTTTAAAACCTTTTCTGGTAAGAATCTGTCTACAATAACTATTTCTGCTCCTAAAAACATAGGCATTAACATACAGACAGTTTCTGCAAAAGCATGAAACATCGGCAGTACACAAATGTAGCGATCACTATCATCAACCTTTAAATGTTCAATAGTTTTTCTAGTATCAAAAATAAGGTTATGATGAGTTAACATTGCTCCCTTTGGCTGTCCAGTTGTACCTGAAGTATAGAGACAGGCAGCCGTAAATTCCTGATCTATTTTCTGCAGTTCAGGCAGAGTCGTTTTTTGGTCTTTTAATTCTGATAATGATATATAATCATCACCAATCTCTCCATCAACCAGAATTATGTTTTCCAGATAATCTAAACTGCAGGACTGAATTAAAGGCAAAAATCTTTTAGAAGTAATAACTACTTTTGCTTCAGAATTGTTTAAAATATATTCAACTGCTGGCGCTTTAAAGCTAATATTTAAAGGCACCATTGTTGCTCCAGATTTAATAACTCCAAGATATGCAACTAAAAACTCTAAACTGTTTGGAAGCATAATGCTTACCATATCTGAAGGTTCAATATCTAAATCTATCAATCCATGAGCAAGTTTATTACTCTCCTTTTCCAATTCACCATAAGTTATTTTTTGATCATCAATTACCGCTGCAGTTTTATCCTTTTTTTGATTTGCTGTTTTTGAAATAATATCTCCAACTAACAATTAAATTACCCCCTGTTTTAAGTTATTAAATAAATCAATCAAAATTATAATCAGCTACTTTATTAAATTAAACAGTTACCAGTTAATATGAAAGCCCCGGGTATCAATGTGAATAAAAGGACCTCTTACTCCATTTCCTTTATAACTACTAACCCCGCCCTGAAGCTGAGCAAATTTTTCTTTTTGATCAAATTCAACCGCAAGATTATAAAGAATATTAGAGTCAGCAATTGTAGATTGACCATCTCCGTTTAAATCATCCATCCACTCATTTCCATTTCTATCAATAAATATATCAGCCGCGTCACCAAAAATATGGCGGCTAAAATCAGTATTATTCCCCAATTTCTTATTAAAATAAGGTGTACGATAAATACTTACAATTCCAAATGTATCAGCTTTATAACCAGCATTGTTAATATCTTCCAGAAAAAATTCTAGTTTTAAAAGCAGTGATTCCTGAATTGCTATAAATTGTGGAAATTGTCTGGTCTGATTGGTTAAAAACTGCTCCAATTTAAAATGGGGTGTTAAGTTAATACCAAGCATTAATTCCTCAATTTTCAAAAAACCTTTAGGCTTTGTATAATATTCTTTTTTATCTGCAGGAATATCTGGATAATAACCTATTCTAAAATCTTCTAAATATTGACCATTTTTATTATTACGTGGGCAAATTACAAAAATGTTAATTTTTATCCTGGCATCAGGATCGGCTGAATTTTTTTCTTTTATTAGTGTCCGATAATGCCCGACTTCTTGGTAAGCATTCCAGGTAAAAGAATTTTTGCTTTCAAAAACTTTTTCTCCAAGTTCAATCTGGTAAGTTTTATCTCTGTTTTCTTCAGCAATTTCAAATTTTATTTCCTCACCAGGTAAAACAAAAATACTGAAAGTTTTAAATGGAATTTTTAAACCCTCATATTTAATTGAAAAATTTGCATGTCCATTTGAAAAAGCTAAGCCTGGAACGGAGTTAAAAAAAAGTAGAAATCCTAGTATAATTATTGTTGTATAAATTGCTTTTTTCATTTATTTCGTCTTTGCTCCTTTAATTTTAAATAATGTAAAATAAGTTGTGTAAATTGTAAATTAAATAATAAAATTATTGGTTAAAATATTCTGCAATAATTTTTTTATCTCGATTATAGATGTCTTCTCTAAAATTTAAATCACCCTGATTATCAACCCAGGCAGTATTATACTGCAGGTATATCTTAATAGGATTCTTTAAATAAACTGTCTTTTCTCGATCTTTTTTCATTTCCATTTCTATTTTTTTACGATCCCAATCTTTTTGATCACTCAATAAATATTCAGCCAGATCAACTGGTTCTTCAATCCTGATACAGCCTGAACTAAAACTTCTATCTGTTTCTGAAAACAGATACCTCCCCGGCGTATCATGCAGATAGACACTAAATTTATTGGGAAACATAAATTTAACTCTTCCTAAAGCATTTTCATCTCCGGGATTCTGACGCAGTAAAAAATTAAAATTATCTTTATTAATTGCTGACCACTCAACTTCAGCCGGATTTATCTCCTGTAAATTATTATTGCCCGTATATTTAAAAAGAGAATAGTTATTTTCTTTAAGATAATTATAATCTTCCTTTATTAGTGGTAATTTATCCTTAACTGCTATTGATTTTGGAACATACCAGTAGGGATTTAGAACTAGATATTTAATAGTGTCACTAAAAACAGGTGTACTTCGCTGCTCCTGACCAACAATAGTCTTCATTTCCATAATGACCTGATTATTTTCGTATAATTTTAAATTATAATCAGCAATATTTACATAAATATAGCGTTTTCCCAGGTCTTCTGGCAGCCACCTCCATCTCTCCATGTTAATTATTATCTGTCTAATTCTCTGCTCAAGCTTAATATTTAAAGCATTTCTGGTACGAGGACCAACTATCCCATCAGCTTTCAAACCATTATTAAGCTGAAATTTTCTAACTGCCCTTTCTACCCGCTGACTATAATAGCTTTTGTCTTTAAGGCTCTCTAAATTAAGATAAGCTCTTGCTGATAAATTATCAATCAGCTGTGCCACTGCCGTCCCTTCAGCTTTTAAAGCTAAAACTTCATCTGTATTGATTACAGGCCACTCTTTAATTTTCCCAGAGTCTCTATATAGATATAATTCATCTCTAAGTTTTGTGTAATTAAAAGATTTAGGTAGTTTTGAAGCCAAGGTTTGCGCAAGCTTTTCTTCTTCCACCAGTGATGCTAATAATTGTTGAGCTTCCAAATTATCAGCCTGATGGTTATAGTCATCTACAATTATCTCTGGATCTATTTTGCCATTTAAATAGTCAGATGCAAGACTCAAATAAGCATTAGTTAATAAAATTTCCAGTAGAGCTCTTTTATCAAGAGAATTAGCTTTAAAAAGATCTGGATCATGAACAAAATTTTCAATCAATCCTAAATGATAATCTAAGGGATTTAACCCCTCATTATAGCTGTTTTTTATTTCTCTAATTAATTGTTCGGGATCTTTTTTAAACCGATCATCATCAAACCAGACTGAACGATGATAACGCTGATCATAAAATTCTATTAATTCTCTATAAAAACTTACATCTTCCCCTTCAGGAAAATGACCATCATATTCTTCAATAACCAGCAGATGATTCCTGATTGACATGGCAAGATCACTCTGAGCACTCACATTAAGATTGAAGCTAAATAAAATTAAAAATATAATTAAAAAAAATAAGAGTCTTTTTTTCAAAATACTCTCCTCCTCAACTTATCTATTTATCTGATTAGTATATTTCTTCAATTTTATCCATTAATTTACTTAAAATTCGAGCTAAATCTTCAGCTGAATCTTCCATATCCACCAGGGCTTTTTCCATAAAGTCCTGTCTTTTTTTCAATAAGCTCTCCATAATTTCTCGGCCCTGCTCGGTAATCTCTAAAAGCACAACTCTTCTGTCATTCTCATCTCTTCTTCTTTTAACTAAACCAGCCTCATGAAGATAATCTACTATAACAGTTACAGTACTATTTGCCATATGAAGTTCTTCATGAATTTCTCC
The DNA here is from genome assembly GCF_900156285.1 of Halanaerobium kushneri. Lineage (GTDB taxonomy): Bacteria > Bacillota > Halanaerobiia > Halanaerobiales > Halanaerobiaceae > Halanaerobium > Halanaerobium kushneri. The sequence continues at coordinate 2,182 of NZ_FTNC01000024.1, read as the reverse complement.
CATACTAACTGGCTGTGATTCAATAATTACTCGTAAAACATGGAATCTCCCTAAAGTAAGATTATAACATTTAAGGTGGTCTTTAGTGTATTGATTTAAATACTTAGCTATATTTCTTATTTTTTCTTCTATCATTTTATTTGTTTTTTTACCCATCTTAAACTCCCTCATCAAATTAACTTTTTGAAAATTATATCCCATTATTTAAAATTATTATATAATAATTTAGCTATAAAAACAAGAAATCAGCATTAGGCTCTCAGTAATTAACTCAAGTTCCATTAAAGCGCAAAAACCCCTTATTACAGAGCTGACCAGAATTCAGTTCCAGGATTTTTTTTCCTGAAAATTTGTAATGCTCCGTAATAAGGGGGAATAAAAATATTTAGCTGTATCTTGTTGGTGTCTAATTATTCTTTAAGTCTTCTATCTGTTTTTTTACAATTTCAAGCTCACTGGAAAGGGTATTGGCCAGGTTTTCCAGGCGAGTTATTTCACGATTTTTATTTTCTTCACTGTCATAATCTATCTCTTTACCGGCTGGAGCATTAACTGCTCCTCGACCAGCAGCAAATCCATAACCCATTCCACGACCTCTAACTTTACCTCTACCTCTTCCAAATCCAGGACCGCGTCCGGCACCATTTCTAAATCCTCTGCCTGCTCCCTGAGGAGCTGCATCAACTGCAAATCCCGGCTGATCATTACCAGCACAATATCCTAATCCTCTTCCTGTCATTGGACCTCTACCTTCTGAACCTCTTCTATCTCCGCGTGGCATAAACAATCACTCCTTTAGTAAATTTTGTTATTGAACATATGCTCTTTATCTTCTGTCTATATTATAACTCTATTTTGAACATATGTCAAGAATAAAGTAAAAAAAATTTATACCAGGTTCAAAATGAGCTGATACATTTTCGCCCTGTACAGGTACAGCAATCTTTTTCATTTTATTAAAGCCTCCTTTAATTCTTATCTTTCCAGTATTTTAGTAAGCTTTTCTTTTACAGTCAGCATTTTTGTTCTTAGTTCTTGATCATTATCAACAAATAGTTCTCCTTTTTTGAGTGAATCAACTATTACCCTGCTGTAAGGTATTTTGGTTAGCAATTCAATCTTTTCCTCTTCAGCAAAGGCTTCAATTTTAGCTGTAATATTACTATTTAGATCAAATTTATTGATTACTATTCCAGCTTGAATTTTAAAATGGTTGACAACCTCCATTACCCTTTTTAAATCTGCAAAGCCTGAAAGAGTTGGCTCTGTAACCAGTACTGCCATGTCTGAACCGGTTAGAGAAGCAATCACCGGACAGCCAATACCAGGTGAACCATCAACTAAAATCCAATCTTTATTTTTGGTTTTTGCTATCTCTGAAGCCCTATTTTTTACTTCACTTACCAGTTTACCTGAGGTGTCTGCTCCAGGTATCAATTTAGCATGCACCATCTCTCCATAGTTACTCTCTGCCTCATAAAGAGTTCCGGTTTCAATTTCTTCCATCCTGATTGCATCAGTCGGACAGACATATGAACAAACAGCACAGCCCTCACATTTTAAATTTTTAATCTGATAGTTATCAGCAGTAATGGCATTAAAACGACAATTTTCATAACATAGTCCACAGTCAATACAGAGATCATCATTTTTAACTGCCAGTTTCATTCCCTTAAAAACTGCTTCACTTTTATTTCTTGGATTCAATAAAAGATGCAGGTTTGGAGCGTCTACATCACAATCTCCAACTACTAAATTATCAAGTATGGAAGCCAGATTAGCTGTAAAGGTAGTTTTGCCTGTCCCACCTTTACCACTAATTACAGTAATTTCTTTCATTATTTTAGGGCCTCCTCTCTAATTTCCTGATATAATTGCTGCAGTTTTTCTTCCCAGCCAGCTAATTTCTGAACAAAAGGAATCCCCTCTGAATAAAGCTCTGCAATCTGTCTGGAAAACGGAATTTTAAGCATTACTTTAATTCCCTCTTCCTGACAGTAATTTTCAATTAAATAATCACTGTCAGCTTCTGCTCTATTAATTACTACCGCAAAGGGCTGTTCAAGATCATTTAACATTTCAATAACCATCTTCAAATCATGCAGGCCAAATGGTGAAGGCTCGGTAACAACAATTGTAAAATTCGTATCTGTAATTGCTTCAATAGTTGGACAGGTTGTTC
>NZ_FTNC01000023.1 GCF_900156285.1 Halanaerobium kushneri | reverse complement strand
AAACCCGAGAAAATAGATACCTCAACTAAGAGGAATCTACCTTCCCGGGTTAAATCCGAAAGATAAAACATGGGCTCCATGTATAAACTAATCTCCTGCTTTCTACCTAAAAACATCTCTACAATTAAATAAACTTTTTCCAATTAAAAAGCAGTTAGATTAATTTATTTCCCTCATAGTTGTCAGTTATCGGCTGACACTAGAAACTTGTGAACCATATCATCACAATTATACGAGGCCTATTTAAAATTTAATTTTAAGCTGAAATATTTATATATTTTAAAAATAATGATCTGACTTTAATTCCATCTATTATTATAGATAAACTTAAGCAGCTTGTCAATAAAGTTTTGAATTCAGACCATAAAAATACATAAATAGATTATTTTAAACAGGCTTTAAATCATTCTATAATTAACTCAACATTTTCAAATTTACTAACATCAAATAGTCCCTGATCAGTTAATTTCAACTCAGGAATAACCGTTAATGCCATAAAAGATAAAGTCATAAATGGCCCATCACGATTGACACCAAGGCTATTTGCAATTTCACGCATCTTCTCTAAACGATTTGCTACTTCTTTAACCGACTTAACAGCCATTAACCCTGCAACTGGTAGTGGGAGGGTCGCTTCTACTTTTCCATTCACAACTATTACCAATCCCCCCTGCATTTTTTCAATCTCACGCACTGCAAGTTCCATGTCTCTAGCTCCCAACCCTGCCACAACAATATTATGAGCATCATGACCAATAGAAGTCGCAATTGCTCCCCGACGCAGGCCAAAATTACGCAAAAGTCCCAGACCAACATTGCCAGTTCGATGATGTCTTTCTACAACCGCCAACTTAACCAAATTGTGTCCAATTAATTCAATTGCAGGTGGTTCGTCATCATATTCTGCCTCTGTGTGATAAATTGATTTTCCTGTTACTACCTGATCTTTAATTAATTCTATTACCCGATATTTCTTAGCTGCAGGCAGACGAAAATCACTTTCTGAAATATTGCCAATTCTAACCGAATTGAAAATTTTTTCTTCAATATCTTTATTCATAAAATCGTCTTTATCAAGTGAAATCTTATCATCAATTGACTTTAACAGAGTACCATCTTCAGCCACCAGGCGGCCATCTTTGTAAACTTTTTTTACAGCAAATTCTCTTAAATTATCGAAAACCAGCAAATCTGCTCTGTATCCTGGAGCAACAGCACCGATTTTTTTAATTCCCAGTGCCTGAGCAGCATTAATGGTTGCCAGCTTAACCGCCCTCAAAGGTGAGAGCCCATACTGTATTGCTTTTCTAACTGCAAAGTCAATCTGTCCTTCTTTTATTAAATCTCCTGGATGTCTGTCATCTGTTGCAAACATAAAACGAGAAGAATTACTGCTGTTGACCGCTGGCAGCAGACTAACTAGATCTCTGGTTACCGATCCCTCTCTAATCATGATATACATTCCCTTAGCCACTTTTTCAATTGCTTCAGCAGCTGTTGTAGCTTCATGATCAGCTTCAATATCTGCCAGTAAATAAGCATTCAAATCTTTTTCTGAAAGCCCTGGCGAATGACCATCCTTAAATAAATCAGCAGCCATTTCAATCTTATCCCAGATTCCAGACTCACCATTAATTACTGAGGGAAAGTCCATTACCTCTCCCAGACCAAAAATTCCTTTTTCGTCAATTAAAGTCTTTAAATCTGCTGCCGATAATTCTGCACCAGAATTTTCAAATTTTGATGCCGGAACACAGGAAGGAAGCATTAAATTAAAATTCCAGGGTTGAGCATTTCCAGCTTTAAGTAAATATTTAATTCCTGTCAGACCAGCAACATTTGCAATTTCATGAGGATCAGCAACAATTGTAGTAGTTCCTCTGGGAATAATCACTCGGGCAAATTCATCTACATTGGTCATCGAAGACTCAATGTGCAGATGAGCATCAATCAAACCAGGAGTAACAATTCTCCCTCCTAAATCAATTTCTTCTTTTCCTTCATAATCACCAATTCCAATAATAATCCCATCTGCAACTGCAATATCGTTTTCAATCAATCTTTCATTAAAAACGTCTACGATTACTGCATTTTTAAACACTTTATCTGCCTTTACCAGACCGCGAGCCTGCCTTAATATTTCCTGTTTCAAGATAAGCTCCCCCCTTTCTCTTTCTTTATTAAGCCAGTTTTAAGGCATCAAAATTACAGCGAGTTACACATAGTCCACAGCCAGCACATTTAGCTGCATCAATTACAATTTTATTGTCATCGTCTAGATAATTTGCATCATAAACACAGCTGGTAATACAGAGGCGACAACCGGTACAACTTTCTCTAATAATCTCTGGAACTTTCGTCCTGTAATTGGCTTTTTCTGGTGCTGCTTTTTGAGCCAGACCTCTAATCTGATCCAAATTATCATAATCATGTTCTTCCAGGTAATCATTAATTTCTTTAGCAATTTTACCATAAATTTTAGGGCCTTTAAGTATAGCAGCTGTACAGGTCTGAACCGCACTGGCTCCTGCCATTATCATTTTAACTGCATCTTCTCCAGTGGAAATTCCACCAACTGCAAGAACCGGAATATCAACCGTTTTTACAGCCTGAAAAACAGCTCTTAAGGCAAGTGGGAAAATTGCTTCACCCGAAAGCCATCCGTAACCATCTTCACTACCCATTAGTGGTTTTCCGCTTTCAATATTAAAATCAAGTGTTGGGCCAAAAGAATTGATCAAAACAAGACCATCGGCTCCTGCCTCTTCGGCAGCTTTTGCAAATTTAGGAATATCAATCTGTGGACTTAACTTGACCATAACAGGCTTATCAGTAGCTTTTTTAGCTGCCTTAATACTTTTTACAACTGGTGAAGTATCACTGCCTAAATAATGTGTAGATAGCTCAAAAGCATCTGCATAAGGCTCCGTCTTTTTTACCAGCTCATTAATCTGTTCTGCACTGTAGCCAAGCCCGACTATTACCGGTAAACCTAATTCTTTAATTTGAGGATATTCATTTTTGAGCCAGTGATCGGGTCCCATTTCTGACCAGAGTTCTGTATTCATAAATCCACCGCGGGTCTGTGCCATATTAGGCCTTGGCACTTCTGCTGCTTCAGTAGAAATTGTTTTAGTTACAATTGCTCCTGTTCCTCCATCTTTAGCTTTTTTAGCCATTTCTGCATCTTTGATTGGTGGGCCAGCTGCCGGCATCACCGGATTTTTTAAAGTCAGATCAAATAGTTTAACACTTATATCAGCCATTTTTTCCACTCTCCTATTTATTTTTATTTAATGTTAAAGCTTATCTTGATTATTATTTTTTAAATTTTCTAAAATATCAACTAAAATTTTTCTTCTCTGCTCCTGGTTTGATGCTGTTAATTCATAAATTTTTAGATCATCTCTCTGGCGAATTCTATCCAGAAATGGGTTTGATTCATTTTTTATAACTCCGATGACAATTTTTTCTGAATCAAGCAAAGAAAATACTTTTTTCTGAAATTTTTCTGCTTTCAGTTCAAATCGCCCCAATTCATCCATTACAACAATCTCACCCGACTGGTCCAGGAGTTCAAAACCTAAGTTATTAAAAACATCAGTCTGGATATTAAAATTATCAGAAGTAACTTCACGATAGGCGAAAATTTTTTGATGTCTTAAAAGCTTAAGTGAATCACCTGCTGCAGCTGAAAGATTTAACGTTTTTGGAGCACCTTCAAAAAGTGCAAAGGTTTCCTGACAGCTTTTTGCCTCCTGCTGATCCCGGGCTACAAGCTCCGCTGCTGAAAAATCAGTTTCTGCAGTTTTAATTAAAGCAGCAGCCCCTTTTTCCATCAATTCTGAGGCTTGATTTAGTTTAAATACTAATGGCTTTCCATTTTTGGCCCTAATTCTGGCAACTGCAAAACCTGCTATTTTTAGATCCACCTGCTGGAGCAGCTGGGTCAGCAGTGATGATTTGCCAACCCCTTTTTCTCCAGTAATTAGATAATTATTAGTCATCAGCTATTTTCTTCCTTTTCTTTTAAAGCCTTTTTAATTTTAGAAGGACTAATTGGTAGATCAAAAAATCTAACACCGATTGCATCATAAACTGCATTTGCCAGAGCTGGTGCTGCCGCAATCAAAGTTGGCTCTCCTACACCCTTAGCTCCAAATGGTCCCTCGGAATCTTCTTCTTCAACCAGATAGTGTTTAAATTTAGGCACATCAACACTTGTCGGAACCAGATAATCTGTCATTCCCGCATTTAAAGTCTTACCATTGCGGATTACCTGATCTTCCATCATTCCCATTCCCAGCCCCTGTACAGTTCCACCTTCAATCTGTCCTTCCACATTTTTAGGATTAATTGCTTTTCCTAAATCAATAGCAGAATAAACATCTAAAAGATCAATTATACCGGTATCAGTATCTATTTCAATATCAATCACCTGAGAAAGAAAAGTATAGGCAACATAAACTTTATCAGCCTGACCATTCTCATCAGGACTATAAGTCACCGGGAAAAAGCTCCCCTCTGCTTCCAGTTTTTCGCCTCTTTCTTTAACTCTTTCAGCCATTTCCCAGTAAGTTATATAGTCATCAGGATCATCATACATATAGATTTTTCCATCTTCAATTGCAATTTCGGGATGATTGCTGCGAAATTCAAGACTTCCATAGTGATAAAGATTAGCCAGCATATCTTCGGCAGCTTTTTTAACTGCATTCCCGGTAAAATAAGTCTGTCTGGTGGCAGAAGTTGAGCCAGAATTTTTTGTTTTATGGGTATCACCCTGAACAACTTCGAAATAATTAGGATTGATCCTTAAAATTTCAGCAGCAATTTGAATTACTGTTGTAATAACTCCCTGTCCGACATCTGCTGCCGCTGTTCTAATAACTATTCTCTCATCTTCTTTAATTTCAATCGAAGCAATTGAATGATCAGGAAAACCCTCGCCATAACCAAATCCAAACATAATTGTTGCCATTCCGCGTCCAAATTTTTTCATTATTTTCTGCCTCCTTTCCAGTCACTGAGCTCCATCACTCGTTTAATTGTTTCTTCAGCATTTACACTGTGAGTTAGCTGCTGACCGTTAGGAGTAATTGAATCTTTTTTGTAAATATTTTTGAGTCTAAATTCAGCTGGATCCATATTTAATTTATGAGCCAGGATATCCATCTGCTGTTCATAAGCAAAAGCTCCCTGGGCAGTACCAAAACCACGCATTGCACCGGCATAGGTGTTATTTGTATAAACCGCATGAGAAACTCCACGTAAATTGGGACAGTTATATGGTCCTGTAGCATGGTACATTCCTTTATGCACAACTGCAGGTCCACTTGAGGCATAGGCTCCCGTATCCCCAATAAATTTAGTTTCCCAGGCAGTTAAGTAACCATCCCTGTCTACACCTGTTTTATTTATAATTGTAATTGGATGCCGTTTCGACTGGGTAATCATTGATTCTTCTCTGGTAAAACAGAGTTTGACCGGTCTTCCTGTCCTCATGGCCGCAATTGCCAGATGAATATGAACCGAAACATCTTCTTTTTTTCCAAAGGCTCCACCAATAGTAGGCTGAATAATTCTAACCTGATCTTTTGATAATCTTAGAGACTGAGCCACATCAGCCTGAGTATCATGCAGCCACTGAGTTGCAGCCCAGATATCAACAACCCCATGGCGTTCATCATAAAGAGCAACCCCAGCTTCATTCTGCATCGGCAGCTGATCAATAAACTGAGTCTGATAGCGATTTTCTTCTACTATTGCTGAATCTTTAAAAGCTGTATCAACATCACCACGATTTAAATGGTGAGTTATTACAATATTACCATCAGGATGAATATTTGGAGCATCATCTTCCATAGCTCTAAACGGATCAGTGATCACTTCTAATTCTTCAACTTTAACTTTAATTAAATCCCTGGCCTTTTTGGCTGCTTCTTTAGTTTCGGCAACTACAATTGCCAGAGCATCTCCCATATAGCGCATCTTTTCTCCTGGGGCAATTAAAACCGGTTGATCACGAATAATTAAACCAAACTGTCTGACATCAGGAATATCTTCGGCAACTATGATATCAACTACTCCCTGAACCTTTTTGGCTCGAGAAATATCAATATCTTTTAAAATTGCATGTGGGTGAACTGCCCGTTTAATTTTAATGTATAGCATATCATCGAAACTGATGTCATCAGGATATACTGCATCACCTGTTACCTTATCCCAGGCATCTGCTTTAAGGACATCATGGCCGACAAAACGCTTACTCTTTTTTACTCCCTCTATTGTACAGCGGGTTGTATGCTTGCAAAAATAATCTTTAATTCTCTTACTTTGATCAGTCATTACTATCACTTCCTTCAACAGCAAGTTTATCTGCTGCCAGCATTACGGCATCGATAATCTTAGCATAACCTGTACAGCGACAAATATTACCGGAAAGTCCATAGCGAACTTCTTTTTCTGTTGGTTTGGGATTTTCATCCAGAAGTCTTTTACCAGCCAGCACCATTCCTGGAATACAATAACCACACTGTACTGCACCTGCTTCTACAAATGATTCCTGAATTGGATGTAGATTATCCCTGGTGCCCAAACCCTCTACTGTTATAATCTCAGCCTGATCTGCCTGAGGTGCAGGTACCAGACAGGAAGCAGTTAATTCTCCATTCATGATAACTGTGCAGGCACCACATTCGCCCTTGCCACAGCCCTCCTTGACTCCTGTCAAACCGAGATCTTCTCTTAATAAGTCGAGCAGCCTGGTATAGGGAGTAACTTCCAACTCTCTTTGCTCTCCATTAACTGTTAAAGTAATCTGCATCAGCTGCTCACCTTCCTTTCTATCTCTTTTAAAGCTCTAACCATCACATCAACTGCAACATCTTCTCTGTATTCTTTAGTTCCTCTTAAATCATCAATCGGATTAATACTTGCTTTAACTTCTCTACCCAGAGCTTTATAATCCAGATCTGTAAGTTTCTGATCTACCATTACGGCTTCTATTCCCTTCAGTCTGACCGGGGTTGGAGCCACTGAACCCATTGCAATACCTGCCTTAACAATTTTTTCTCCTTCAAATTCCAGTACAACAGCCAGAGTTAAAGTAGAAATAACAAGTGCTTTCCTCCGTCCAACTTTAATCCAGGAACCTTCTCTTTTATTATCTGTAAGTGGAATTATAATTTCAGTTAAAAGTTCGTCTGTTTCCATTGAATTTCTTTTTGGTCCTGTAAAAAATTCTTCTGCTTTTACAATTCGTTCTCCTTCTGTACTCTGCAGTTTAAAACTGGCTCCATAACTTAACAGTGGAGCTAAGAGATCGCCTGCCGGAGAAGAAGTACATATATTACCACCAATTGTTCCTCGACTTCTGATCTGCGGTGAACCAACATCTTCAGCTGCTGCAGCCAGCACTGCCAGATTTTTCTTAATTAAGTCTGACTTCATCAGCTGTAAATGAGTTACCATTGCTCCAATATGAAGCTCATTATCTATAACCTCAATTTTTTTCAGTTGATCCAGCTTAACCAGATCCAGCCAGTATTTAATTTCGTGCAATTTTTCGTAATTTGCAACCAGTAAATCTGTCGAACCTGCAGCTACTTCAATTTGATCCCCATATTCTGCCCTAATTTCTAGAGCTTTTTGAATACTTTCTGGCTGAAAATATTCTTTAAAATCTACGCCAGAAATCGTCTGCCTGCTCTCCTGTTTCATGGGTGATTTTCTCATCATCAACTACCTGCACCTCCCGATTTTCCATTAAAATTCTTCCTTTTACAATTGTCGTATCAACCATTCCACCATTGATTCCAAATAAAATATGCGCATAGGTATTATCACTATTTATCTCAGTCGGTGATTTATAATCCACCACAATAATATCTGCAGCTGCTCCTGCTTCTAAAACTCCCAGACGGGGCCCAAAAGTTTCTGTTGCCAGCTCTGCATTAGTCTTAAATACCATTTGAGGAATTTCAGTCCAGCCCAGACGAGGATCCCGATTCTGATGTTTGAGAATTAAATTAGCAAACTTGATACTCTCAAACATGTCAGTTGTATAACCATCAGTTCCCAGTCCAACTTTCAAGCCTTTATCAAGTGCCTCTTTTAACGGAGCTGCTCCAACTGCATTACCCATATTAGATTCCGGATTATTAATCAGATAACAATCATTATCTCTTAAAATCTCCAGCTCACCTTCCTGCAGATGCACACCGTGGATAGCCATTGTTCCCGGCCGCCAGATATTATACTGATCAAGCCTTCTGACAGCTCCATTATAACCTCTAAGTCTGCTGTCTTCTAAATCAGTCTGACCCTCAGCAACATGAATATGAAAAGAACTGTCCAGGTCATCTGCCAGAGCCGAAACTTGCTCTAAAGTCTCGTCCTCTAAGGTGAAAGAAGCATGCAGTCCAATTCTTCCATTTAAATGATCTAAATTTTTTTCCCTAATCTTGCGCAAAAAGTTCTCGCTTTCTGCAATCGAATCCTGAGACTGCTCTGGACCATTGCGGTCTGAAATTTCGTAACAGAGATCTGCTCTAATCCCGAGTTCTTCCACTGCTTTAGCAATCAAATCGAGGCTGTATCTAACCTGGCCATAGCTTGCATGGTGGTCAAAAACAGAAGTAACCCCCTGCTTTAAACCTGTCAAAAATGCATAAAGGGCGCTGAAATAAATATCATCTGCCTTTAGAGTACTGTCAACTCTCCACCACATCTTCTCTAAAATTTCTAAAAAATGACGGGGAGGTTGATCTGTTTTTAAGTCCATCCCCCGGGCAAAAGTACTGTAAATATGCATGTGGGTATTAATCATACCCGGCATAATTACTTTACCCTCTACATCCTTAACTTCAGCTTCCGAATACTTTGATTTTAAAAGCTCAGTTTCTCCTAAAGCCTTAATTTCTCCCCCATCTATTAAAACTGCTCCATTTTTGATAATCCGATTTTCCTGGTCATGAGTAATCACTGTTCCATTTGTTAATAAGAGCAAAAAACCACTCCTTTCTTAGCCATTAACCATCTCAGCAGAAATAGAATTAGCTTTTGTTATAATCTCTTCCTCATTAACTCGAGTCAACTCACCGTCCTCAACTACTATCTCTCCATTGACAATTGTATAGTCAACAATCTGAGTATCTCCTGTATTGACAATAGCTGAAACTGGATCATATAAGCCACCGGCAAAACCAAGCCTTTTAGAATTAACCAGAAACATATCTGCTGCTTTACCAACTTCCAGACTTCCAATTTCCGGCTGAGATAAAACATCACGACCACCATTGGTGGCTAAAGCCAGCACATCTTCGGCTGTAATTGATTTCATCCCGTGGACCAGCCGGTGCATCAAAAAGGCAGCCTTCATCTCTAAAATCATATTTGAAGAATCATTGCTGGCACTGCCGTCAACTCCCAGACCAACGGGTACTCCTTTTTTTATCATCTCCGGTACCTTTGCAGCTCCAGAAGAAAGCTTCATATTAGAAACCGGACAGTGGGAAACTCCAGTTCCAGTTTCAGCCATCCGGGCCAGCTCATCACTATTTAGATGAACCCCGTGGGCATACCAGATATCACTGCCAACCCATCCCAGTTTCTCCATATAAGCCAGTGGTCTAAGACCTGTTTTTTCTAAAACAAACTCTTCTTCATCTCTGGTTTCAGCCAGATGAGTATGGGCCTTAACGCCATAGTCCCGGGCCAGCTCAACAGACTCTATCATCAGCTCTTCAGTCACCGAAAAAGGCGAACAGGGAGCTAAAGCTACCCGCTGCATAGCAAAAGGAGATCTGTCATGATATTTTTCGATTACTCTTCTGGAATCCTTAAGAATTTCGGCATCAGTCTGAACAACTGAATCTGGAGGAAGACCTCCATCTTTTTCACTTAAAGACATACTACCTCGAGTTCCATGGAAGCGAATTCCTATTTCTTTAGCAGCTTCAAACTGGTTATCAATCAAATTATCAGGTTGAGATTTTGGAAAAACATAAAAATGATCACTGGTAGTTGTACAGCCAGTTTTTAAAAGCTCTCCTGCTGCCAGCAGGGTTGAATAGTAAACTGCATCCGGATTAACCCGGGACCAGATAGGATAAAGATATTTTAACCAGTCAAAAAGTTCTGATTCCTGAGCGTCAGGAAGATTACGGGTTAAGGCCTGATAAAAATGATGATGCAGATTAATCAGACCGGGAAATAAAAAGTAATCGCGACCATTAATAATTCGATCAATTTCTTCTTCAATTTCAATACCTCTACCCATTCTGGTAATTTTTCCATTTTCAATCAAAAGATCAGCATTTTTAAGCCGCTCCCGATTTTTATTCATTGTAATGATTTCTTTAACATTTTTGATTAAAATTCTGCTCAACTCAACCACCCCATTCCTCGGCAGCCATCTCAACTGCATCAATTATCTGTTGATAACCTGTACAGCGACATAGATTACCTTCCAGAGCTGTTTTAATCTCTTCTTTACTCGGCTCAGGATTGGTATTTAATAAAGCCAGTGCTGACATCAGCATTCCCGGAGTACAGAAACCACACTGGACAGCCTGTTTTTCAATAAAAGCTTTCTGCAGGGGGTGAAGTCCACTTTTTGACTCCAAACCTTCAACTGTAATAATTTTACTGCCATCAACCTGAGCTGTCAGCACCATACAGGAATTAACTGCCTGATCATCGACAATCACCGTACAGGCACCACATTCCCCAACACTGCAGCCCTCTTTAGTTCCAGTCAGTTTTAACTGTTCCCTAATTGTATCCAGCAGTCTCTCCTGACTACCTACCTGCAATTTATAATCTTCGCCATTAACTTTCAATTCTACATCTAACTTAGCCATTATATCCTGCCTCCTCAAGTAAATCTTCAACTGCTCTTTCCACCAGTTTCCCTAGAGCAGGCCGTTTATAAGGGGTTGACCATCTTTCCCCGGTAATACCTACCATCTCATCGGCTGCAATATTGCCGGCTTCAACCGGATTAATTGCTGCAAAGTTTTTCCCATTTAAATATTTATTAACCTTTCTAAAAGGAACAGGAAAAGGAGTTGCAGCACCAGATGCAACCTGGGCTTTTTTTACCGATCCATTTTCTACCTCAGCTAAAAGAGTCAAAGAAATCCTCGAAATACTTAAAGCTTTGCGGCGTCCAATTTTTTGGTAGCTGCTGTAATATTCACCTTCTGGCATCGCAAAAATAATTTTTTCTAATACTTCATCAGCTTTTATTATTGTCTGATATGGCCACTCCACAAAGTCCTCCAGTAAAATTTTTCGGGCTCCTCCTTTTGACCTCAGCACAACTTCTGCCTCCAGCGCAATTAATGGTGAAAAAGAATCAGCACAGGCAGCTGCATTAGCCAGATTACCACCAATTGTAGCTCTGTTCCTAATCTGAGTTGAACCAATACTGCTGGCTGCTGCCGCAATAAAAGGCAGTTTTTCGTTTATTGCAGGACTGTTTACCAGTTCAGCATGTGTAGTAAGTGCCCCAATTTCGCCCTTTTTATTTCCGAGTTTAATTCCTTTAAGTTCATTAACAGCTGTAATATCGAGCAGATAATCTATTTTTTCAAATTTATCATCCTGATGGTGAAGATCAACCATTAAATCAGTTCCACCAGCTAAAATTTGTACATTCTCTTTTTCGTCCAGTATTTCTAATAATTCATCCAAACTATGCGCTCTAAGTAATTGATATTCTACCATTATTATTTACCTCCCTTATGCAGAGCACGACCGATTAAAACCCGCTCTAAGTTAAGGGGAAGAGACCTAATTCTCTTACCTGAGGCATGAGCTACTGCATTTGCTATTGCTGCACTTCCAAGTTCTAATGTTGGTTCTCCAATCGATTTAGCGCCAAAAGGGCCATCTGGATCAGGATTTTCTACAATCACAGGTTTAATATCAGGCATATCTTTAATGGTCGGTATCATATAATCATGAAAATTAGTTCCCTGGATAACTCCATCTTTTAATTCCAGTTCTTCCATAATTCCATAACCAAGCCCCATCATTACACCACCATAAATCTGACCTTTAACATTTTCGGGGTTAATTGCCCGCCCAACATCATGAGCTGCAGCCATATTGATTACACTTAATTCTCCAGTTCCAGTATCAACTTCAACCTCAGCTATCTGACAGCCATAAACATAGGTAAAGTAAGGGTTACCACAACCTTTTTCTTCATCCCAGGAAATTGGAGGAGATTTGTACCAGCCATAAGCTGACATCAAAATACCGCTATTGCCCATTTCGCCTGTCAAATCAGCAAAAGTAGCCAGTCTGTTACCCTGGCCATCATATAAAAAACCATCTTTTAATGCCAGTTCTTCTGCACTTAAATCATATTTATCAGCAGAAAAATCAATTATTCTCTGTTTTAATTTTTCAGCAGCATCTTTAACCGCATTTCCACCAATTAAGGTAGCACGAGAAGCAACTGTTGAGCCGCTGTCTGGAGTAAAACTCGTATCCAGTTCTTTAAACTCAACCTCATTCATTGGCACACCCAGGATTTCAGCAGCTATCTGAGAAAAAATAGTTTTTAGACCCTGGCCATTTTCTGCCAGACCACTATAAACTGCTACACTTCCGTCTTTATTAATCTGAATCACAGAAGCCGCTGCATCAATTGCTTCTGCCCCCAGGCTGCAGCCTCTAAAGGAAATAGAAAGGCCAATTCCACGTTTTTTATCACCGGGCTGTTTCTTTGAATATTGCTCATACTTTTTCTTATAATCAATAGCTTCCATTGCTTTATTCATTACTTCATTTAAAGAAACAGTATGTCTGTCCAGTTTCTGACCACTTGCTGTAACTGAGCCCTGCTGATACATATTTTTCTTTCTCAGTTCCACAGGTGAAATCTCAAGTTCTTCAGCCAGTTCATCCATCAGTGACTCCTGAGCAAAAATCACCTGGGGTGAACCATAACCACGCATAGCCCCTGTATAAGGATTATTGGTATAATAGCCATAGGTATCAGTCTTTACATTTGCAACTTCATAAGGGCCTGTCGCCTGAACCACACTGCGCCAGGTTACAAAGGGAGTCTGACAGGCATAACCACCACTATCTGCAACAGCTTCAATTTCCATAGCTGTTAGCTTTCCCTCTTTTGTAGCTCCCAGCTTATATTTTAAATGATAAGGGTGACGCTTATAACTTTCAGTAAATGATTCTTCACGCGAATTAACCATCTTTACTGGCCTGCCGGTAGCAAGGGCCATAACTGCTGCCCGGGCAGCCATTGCTGAAACAACCTCATCCTTACCTCCAAATGAACCACCAATATGATTTTGAATAACTCTAACCTCAGCCAGTTCAACTTCCAGAACGGAAGAAACCGCGTTTCGGGTTGCATAGGGATTCTGAATAGAACCATAAACAGAAACCAGATGATTCTCTTCGTTAGGGACAACCACAACTGCTTCTGGCTCCAGATATGAATGTTCAATAAACTGAGTTGTATACTCTCTTTCTAAAATCAGATCTGCCTCTGCAAAACCCTGAGCTACATCTCCCTTCCTCAGTGGGTGATGAATCACCTGATTATCATCTTTTTCCGGGTGTAATTTTAGAGCTCCTTCTTGTCGAGCATCTAGAGGATCAAATACCCCTTCCAGTTCTTCATAATCAACTCTTATCTTTTCTATAGCTGCCGCAGCTTCTTTTTCACTTTCCGCTGCCACCATTGCTACACCATCTCCTGCCAGCACAACTTTTTCCTCAGCCAGCACTTGCTGATCCTGAACAATTACTCCAAAAAGATTATTGGGAATGTCTCTGGCGGTAAATACTCCTTTTACCCCGGGCATTTTCTCTGCCTCAGAAGTATCAATATTAAGAATTTTAGCATGAGGATATTCAGTTCTTAAAACTTTTGCCTGAAGCATATTAGCAAATTCTAAATCTGCTCCAAATTTGGCCTTACCGGTAACTTTCTCATAGGCATCAACTCTTTTGACACCTTTATTAACATGTTTAAAAGCCATTACTGCACCTCCATAATTAAGATTTAATAAAATTTATTCTGTCTGGCTGTACTTTAAACTGCTAAAATTTTTCTTAATCTAAAACAATCTTCAATTAGAAAAACTTCATCCTGAACACAGATGGACTTTCACCATTTTTGCCAACCTAAACCCTGATTAAAACCAGTATCCAGCCCGGACAGCATTCGACTGCCAGTACTAAACCTGTAAATCAAGTATGGTTACGGCATTTATCTCAATCTCAGTTGAGAGAAATGTTAAAATGGGGAAAGTCCATGAAATCTAATTTACAATATTTAATTCTTATTTATATTATATAACAAAATATTTTAAATTAACAGATTTTTAACATAATTTTTTCTTTTTATTAACAGATTTTTTTCTCATCTTTCTCAGGAAGTAATAAGTTTAAAGCAATTGCAAGTATGGCACCCACTGTAATTCCTGAGGATAAAACAGTTGAAATAACAGCTGGCAGCTGAGCAACAACATCCGGTCTAAATGTCACACCAAGACCGAAACTTAGGGCAATAGATAAAATAAAAATCTTTCTATCAGTCAATCCACCCTTGGTAACAATCTTCATTCCAGAAGTAGCTACCATACCAAACAGGGCAATTGTCGCTCCTCCTAAAACGGGATTTGGCATTACACTAACTAGAGCCCCAATTTTAGGAACCAGACCGAGTAAGAATAAAATTCC
This sequence comes from Halanaerobium kushneri, assembly GCF_900156285.1. GTDB lineage: Bacteria > Bacillota > Halanaerobiia > Halanaerobiales > Halanaerobiaceae > Halanaerobium > Halanaerobium kushneri. The sequence continues at coordinate 27,646 of NZ_FTNC01000023.1, read as the reverse complement.
GGCAACTGCTATACCGACAACTTTACTACCAACCTTTGTAATTTGAATAACACCAATGTTCTGGCTGAAAGTTGAGTTAGGGAGAGAATTAAATACAGCTGCGATTGCACTACCAACACCATCAGCCATGATTCCACCACTGAGTCTTTCTATATGTTCTTCACTGGCAACATCTTCACCTGAAACTTCAGCTACTGCAGTTAAATCTCCAATAGATTCTACAGTCGTAATAATATAAGCCATAACCCAGGGTAGAAGATGGCTCCACTGAAATGATAAACCATATTTAAAGGGTCTGGGAATAGTAAACCAGCCGGCATTTGCTACTTCAGCCATATCAACTAAACCTAGAGGAATAGAAACTATATAACCTATGATCAGACCAATAGCAACTGCTCCAACTTTAATTAGACCTTTACCAAAACGATTAGCTATAATAATAATCGTTAAAACAAACAGGCCTAAAATTAAATTCTGAGGTGCACCAAAGTTTTCTGCTCCTGCTCCACCACCAAAATCTGTTATACCAACTTCCATTAAACCAAGACCAATCAGCATAACTACTGTCCCGGTTACAACTGGAGGAAATATTTTTCTGGTCTGTCTGATAAATCTGCTCAATATCATCTCAACCGGAGCAGTAATGAGTCCCATGCCCAGTACTAAAGGGAGACCCCCTTCACTTGCTGCAGCAATCGCCATTGGCACAAAGGTAAACGAAGTCCCATGAACAGCCAGCAATCCTGACCCAACAGGACCTACCTTTGTAACCTGAATATATGTTGTAACTCCAGAAACCATTAATGCCATACTGACAAAGAATCCAGTTTCTGCAGCATTTAAACCAGCAACTCCGGCAATAATTAAAGGTGGGGTAATAATACCAACAAACATAGCAAGCATATGCTGTAAACCTAATAACAAAGTTTCAACTAAAGGCGGATTATCATCTAAGCCATAAAAAGGTTCTTCTTCAACATAATTCTCCTGCTTCTCAATACTATTCTGCATATAATCTCTCCTTTTTATTTTTGTCTTAATATTATATTATCCCAACAAAATAATTTACCTTCTTCAATTAAGCATTTTTCTCTAATTTATAATTATTATAGCTGTATACACCTCCTGATTATTCTAAATTTTTAGAAAACTATTTCTGCAAAAATACTACTTAAAGCTTCAGTAAGTTCTCTAAAAGTTAAAAGATTATAACTTAACTTTCGGCAGTATTTAAGCTAAAATTAGAAATATTCTATTCTTTTATTTAAAAGCCCAATAATCTCGGTAAAAACATTGAAATAGGTTCGATAAAGGTAATCGCAAACAAGGTAATAATTTCAACTACAATAAAGGGCCAGATAGCTTTTGAAATCTGTTCAAGTGACAGTTTGGTAATTCCACTAACTACAAAAAGGCAGGCACCAACTGGAGGTGTCATTAAAGCAACATTTAGTGATAAAACCATAATAATTCCAAACTGAATTGCTGGAACCCCAAGGCTAACAGCTAGAGGGTGTAATATTGGTCCTAAAATTACTAAAGCTGCAGCAATATCCATAAACATCCCAACAACTAGCATTAATAAATTAATCAAAAGTAAAATTACATATTTATTATTACTAATCTGCATAAACATATTTGCTATTTGTTCTGGCACTCTCTCCGACGCCAGGATCCAGCCCAGAATTGAAGCAGCAGCAATAATTAAAAATACTACTCCTGTAGTTCTTGCAGTCTGTTCTAGCAACTCTGGAATATCTTTTAGCTTTAAAGACTTAAAAACAAATTTACCAACAATAAAAGCATAAGCAACAGCAATTGAAGCAGCCTCTGTTGGAGTAAATACTCCGGATAAAATACCACCAAGAATAATTACTGGCATTAAAAGAGCTAAAATAGCATCCCAGAAAGCTACTACCATCTCTTTAATTGAAGAACGTTTGTCTTTTTTAGGATAGCCTCTTTTTTTAGAAATAAATCCGGATAAAATCATTAACATTCCACCAAGTAAAAGACCCGGTAAAAAACCAGCAGCAAATAACCCTGCTATAGAAACCCCCATTAGAGAACCATAAATCACCATCATATTACTGGGAGGAATTGTTGGCCCAATAATTGAAGAAGAAGCAGTGACTGCAGCACTAAAATCTTTATCATAACCATCTTCAACCATTGCCGGAATCAGCATTGTACCAATTGCTGCTGTATCAGAAACGGCTGCTCCAGTCATCCCGGCAAAGAAAATACTGGCAATAATATTGGCGTGAGCCAGTCCTCCCCGCAGATGCCCTACTAAAACATTGGCAAAATTAACAAGTCGGTGAGTGATTCCAGATTTGTTCATTATCTGACCGGCCAGAATAAAAAATGGCATAGCCATCAGAGTAAACATATCCAGACCGGCAAAAAACCTCTGAGGTACCATGTTAAACATAACCGGCATATCCATCTGATAAATTGCATACAGAGCCACACTACCGATTGTAAAACCAATTGGCATCCCGGCAAACAATAAGACTATAAATGTAATAGCTATAGTTCCAAGCATTTTATCACTCCTGACCTTTTTCTGTTTCAATCTGCACTTCTTTTACTTCTCGTAATGCTTCATCTACTTCTGTTTCTCCTAAAATATCAGAGATTTTCATTCCCGGTTTAAAGATCAAAAGCAGCTGAATAAACTGCTGAATAATTGCCAGAAAACCAGAAACAGGAATACTCATCAAAGGCCAGAACATCGAAATATTTAGGGCAAGTGAAAGCTGATTTTGTGCCTTAACCGCTACCTGATAACCCTTAAAAGTTAAAACTGTCAAAAAAACAATGGTGATAACATAAACAACAAAGGTAATTAACTTTGTTATAATTGGAGGAAACTGTTTAATTAAAAGCTGAATACCGACGTGCTCTTTGTCTTTTATTCCAACACTGACTGCAAGTAGAGCTGCCCAGATCATTAAATACCGGGCCAGTTCTTCTGTCCAGCTTAAAGAATCGCGAATGATATAGCGGAAAAAAACTCCGGTTAATACTGTAATAACAAGAATCCCTGTTAGAATTATGACTATAAATAAAGTTATTTTTCCCAGCCAATCTCCAAAGTTTTCGAGTTTATCAAAAATACTAGTCTTTCCCAATTCCCTCACCCCTCAGCTTGATAAAAGGGACAGAGACTCTGTCCCTTTTAAATTTTAATTTACATTCCAAATTTCTCCTGAGCAGCTTCAATTGCATCAAGATAATCCTGAGCAAGTTGAGCTCCTTCTTCACCATACTCTTCTTCAATAAATTCCATTGAAGCAGGAATTGCAGCATCTTTAAACATCTGCATTTCTTCAGCTGTAGGTTTATATACTTCCATCTCTTCTGCTAAATAAGGAAGACCCTCATCAGAAGCTTCAATTAATCTGTTAACACCACGGCCAGCCAGGTTAGCCACTCTTGCCGCCTCGTCAACCACAACCTGTTCCTCAGAAGTTAAGGAAGAATAGAAGTCAGAGTTTAAAACCCAGACATAAGGTGTATACATATGATTGGTCAGAGTTAAGTACTTCTGCACTTCTTCCAATTTACCAATTTTGATAATTGGGATTGGGTTATGCTGACCATCAACTACTCCGGTCTGGAGAGCTGTATAAAGTTCTGCCCAGGCAATTGGAGTAGGTGAAGCACCAAGTGAACGCATAAATTCCATATGAATTGGAATAGTCATTGTTCTAAATTTTAAACCTTCCATATCAGCCGGGGTTTTAATCGGACGTTCACTATTTGTCAGCTGGAAAAACCCTCCTGATTCACCAAAGCCAAGTACTTTAAAACCTGTTTTTTCTTCAATATCTGCTGCCATTTGCTGACCAAATTCACCGTCATATACTTCATAAGCTACAGAATAATTAGAAATAGAGAAAGGAATATTTACTATAGAAAACATTGGATAGAAGGTTGCCATTCCTCCACCAGATGCTATATAACTTTGAGTAACTCCACTTTGAACCTGTTCCATACTTTCTCTTTCATTTCCTAAAACACCATTTGGATAAATTTCTACTTCTATACTGCCATTGGTGCCACTCTCAACCATTGATTTAAATACTTCTGCCATAGCTGCTGTAGCAACTTCTTTTGGCTGCTGTGGGTTTAAGTGGCTGAGTTTCAATACTTTTGTATCCTGAGCCATTGCTGTTAGGGATGCTGTGATCGCCATTACTAAAATTAAAGTAATAATTAATGTTTTTTTCATTTAAACTCCTCCTAAGTTTTAATCAAAGACTCAATTAAACAACTGCTAAACTTCTCATTATCTACTGGACAGTCCTTCCTATCAGACCAATAATTAGAGCCCAAATACTCTTACTTTAATTTTTTTCACAGCACCTCCTTAAATAAATAGCACAGGATATTTAGAAGTGTATTTCCCTCCTCCAGATACTTAAAAGAAATAATCCTCAGGTACCCGGTACTTTAAATTATTTTACTTACCACCCATTGTTAGGGTCATTACAGCTTTTGCAGTGTGTAATCTATTTTCAGCCTCAGTAAATACAATTGAATGTTCACCGTCAATTACAGAATCCTCAACTTCATTACCCCGGTCAGCAGGTAAAGCATGCATATACATTACATCATCATCAGCAAGTGCCATTCTCTCTTCTGTACACTTCCAGTGTTTATTTGATTCTAAAAGATCATCAATTACTGCATCATCCTGATTTGTAACCCAGCTGCCCCAGTTTTTCGGAATAACTATATCAGCATCACGATAAGCTTCATCCTGATCATGAGTAATTTTAAAAGTTCCATTATGCTTTTCAGCATTTTCTCGAGCCTGTTCGATAACCCAATCCGGCATCTCATATCCCTCAGGATAGGCTAAGGTCACATCCATACCATAACGTGGGAAAAGTAAAGCCTGAGTTAAAGGTACAGAAATAGGCTTTTTATGACTGGTGGCATAGGCCCAGATAATTGAAACCTTTAAATTTCTAGTTTCTTTTTTCTTTTCTTTAATGGTCATTAAATCGGCAATCCCCTGCATTGGATGATAAAGGTCACACTGTAAGTTCATCACCGGAACTTTTGCATGATTAGCCAGAGAGCGCAGATATTTATTACCAATTTCCCAGACACAGTTACGGCAGGCAATGGCATGTCCATAACTTCCCAGAATAATACCGGTATCTTTAGCCACTTCCCCGTGAGAAACCTGCATAGTACTGGTATCTAAAAAGTTAGCATGCCCACCAAGCTGAGCCAGGCCAGCTTCCATTGAGTTTCTGGTTCTGGTTGACTGTTCAAAAAACATTAAAAAAGCTGTTTTATCTCTTAAATATGGTGTGGGTTCACCCATAGCAAATTTTCTTTTTAAATCAAATGAAACATCCAGTAAAGTGTCAATTTCATCTTTAGTCCATTCCTGTAGTGTAATAAAATCTTTTCCTTTTAATTGAGTTTCCATTTTATAATTCCTCCTTTGATTTTTGTTCGGCACCCTTAAAAACTAAGCTAAAAGATTTTCTGTTTCTTCCGGCATCTGATCGGCATACTTTTCCACAAATAACTTTGGAATCACAGCATAAATTGCAGCCGCCTTAACCAGTTCTGATTTCCATGTTTTTTCGTTTGGTGCATGAGCCTGATCTTCGTGACCGGGTCCAAAACCAATACAGGGAATACCATGACGTCCCATTATTGAAACTCCATTCGTGGAAAATGTCCATTTATCAACTAGAGGATCTTCTTTAAACAATTCTTTATAGGCTTCAACTGTCGTCTGACAGACAGGATGATCTTCTTCAATCAACCAGGTAGGAAAATAAGAATCAATTGGATATACCAGACCGGTATAGGAAGGTCTTTCATATTTATACATCTCTACTTCTGCATCTGCATCATTAACTGCCGGTAAGTTTTTAACCTGCTGGACAGCAAACTGCCAGCTTTCTCCTGCAGTCAGACGGCGGTCAATTGAGATACTGCAGCCATCTGCAACTGCACAGCGAGAAGGTGAGCTGTAAAATATTTCGGAAACAGTCAGACTTCCTTTACCCAGAAAATCATGTGGTGTTAAATTCGGATGCAGGGCTTTTAATTCATTGATAATTGGTGCCATCTTGTAGATCGCATTATCTCCTCTTTCTGGAGCTGATCCGTGACAGCTAACACCATGAGTACTAACTTTGATTTCCATTCTGCCCCGGTGGCCGCGATAAATATTACAGGATGAAGGTTCGGTAATTACAACAAATTCGGGTTTGATTTCATCTTCTTCTATAATATAATGCCAGCAGAGGCCGTCACAATCTTCTTCTTGTACTGTACCGGTAATAATCAGGGTATAGTCATCTTCTAAGCCTAAATCTTTAATTATCTTTCCGGCATAGACCATTGAAGCCATTCCACCCTCCTGATCGCTGGCTCCCCGTCCTACAATTATTTCATCATCTTCATAACCTTCATAAGGATCATAATCCCAGAGAGAATCATCTCCGACACCAACAGTGTCAATATGAGCATCCATGGCAATTACATGGCTTCCATTACCTATATAACCAAGGATATTACCCATTTCGTCAATTTCTATCTTATCAAAGCCTACCTTTTCCATCTCTTCCTTTATTCTTAAAACTACCTCTTTTTCCTCACAGCTTTCACTCGGAATTCTGATCATATCTCTTAAAAACGCACTAATTTCTGAACGATAGCTTTCAGCTTTTTCCATTATTTGATCAAATTCTATCACTTAACTGGCACCTCCATTAATTTAATATTTATTACCGGTCAATTATATTTATAATAAGTACCCAAATGCTATTTCATTTCTAATTAATACAACTTAGAAGTTTGGGGGAGTAATCGCTGATATGAAATGAAGATCTTCTTCACCAATACTCTTAATTTTATGAGGCAAGCTCGCCTTATAGTATATGCTGTCACCTTTTTCCAACTCATACTCCTGATCACCAATCTGAATAAACATCTTCCCCTGCATAACAATCGTACATTCCTCTCCCAGATGATTTAAAGGTTCGTCTGTTGTCTCAGCACCTGGCTCCAGTGTTGCCTCGATAACTTCCATATCTCTATTTAAATCTGGAGAAAGCAGTTCAAAGGTCAGATGTGAACCGGGAAAATTCAAAATCCTGCGTTCATCTTTGCGCACCACTGCATTATGATTCTCTTCCTCAATCAAAAAGTAGAAAATCGGAACTTCCAGTGCTCTGGCAATCTCCCGCAGAGCAGTAATAGAAGGTTCGGCAAGCCCCCTTTCTACCTGACTTAAATAACTTGAAGTCTTCTTTATCTTCTCTGCTACATCATTTAAACTCATACCTCTAGCCTGACGTTTTTTTCTAATTCTCTGTCCAAGTCTTATATTATCACTCATCTTAAGTCACACCCTGTTCGACAAAAATAGCAGTCAATTTTTCCAGATCCGGCTCAACTTCAATAGGATTACCGGCTGCACGACGGGCATTTTTAACATCCTTTAAACCATTCCCAGTAATTACAACAGCTGCACTCTGATCTCGCTTAATAATTCCCTCTGCTGCAGCTTTTTTGAGTCCTGCCATTCCAGCAACTCCTGCAGGCTCGCCAAAAATGCCTGTCTTTTTACCTAAATTTCTCATCATAGCTAAAATTTGATCATCACTAACATTAATCATTTCTCCCGCTGAGTCTCTAATTGCTCTAACCGCCTTTAACCAGTTTCGGGGTTTACCAACTGCAATACTATCTGCTATTGTGTTCTCAGCTGTAACCTCCAGTTCCTCTCCGGTCCTAAAAGCTTCAGTGATTGGAGCACAACCTTCTGCCTGAACCCCCAGTAACCTGGGTATCCTGTCAATAAAGCCAATCTGTTTTAGATCATATAAACCTTTATAAGCTCCCGCGATAGTACAGCCATCACCAACAGAAAACACAAGCCAGTCCGGCATCTCCCATTCCAGCTGCTCAGCCAGCTCTAAAGAAACGGTTTTTTTACCTTCTACCAGATAAGGATTAATGGCAGCATTACGATTATACCAGCCCCACTTTTTAATGGCTTCTGCTGAAAGATAAAAGGCTTCTTCATAGGAACCTTTAACTGAAACTACATCAGCTCCATAAATTAACAGCTGGGCCAGCTTTCCTGCAGGAGCTCGGTCAGGCACAAAAATAACCGCATTCATTCTTCCCCCCATAGAAGCAATATTACCAGCCAGAGAGGATGCTGCATTACCGGTCGAAGAACAGGCAACTGTTTTTGCATCCGCCTCCTGTGCCTTAACAACAGCCATTGCTGAGGCTCTATCTTTTAAAGATGCAGTTGGGTTTAAGCCATCATCTTTAATAATCAACTTTTTAATTCCAAACTCTTCAGCCAAAACTGGAGAATTGTAAACTGGTGTATCTCCAACAGCAAGCTTAGGCTTTTCCGTCTCCGGCTTAATCGGCAGAAGTGGTTCAAAACGCCAGATGCGCTGATCTGGATTTGCTTTTAAATCTTCTTTTGACCATTCAGCCATAATTTTTTGATAATCATAATCTACATCTAAGATCCCATCTTCACAATCGTCACAGAGATAACGCTCAGGATCTGCTTCATACTCTTTACCACACTTAATACAGTGCAGCCCTGTTACATATTTCATCTGCTTCACCTCAATTACTATTATTCTACAGCTCTTCTAATAAACCTGTTTTGTGATTAAATTCTTCTATTAATTTGTCAATTTCTTCTGCCTGAGAGTGAATTCCACCCCAGTAATTGTCATAATCATACCACTGAGCATTGAGTTCTTCAGAATCTCTACCCTGCTGTTCAATCCAGGTATAATATTTCAGGTTATGCACCCGTCTTCTTTCTTCCAGACCCATTTCCAGAGTATATTCTGTATTAATCCCTCTCAGATAACGGTGATAATCTTTAATTGCATCTTCTCTTGTATATTCTCCTCTTTCTTCCCTCATTTCTTCCAGACGGGATGTATAGAGTTCTAATGAGTCAGTCAGCACAGTCATCAGCATTTGATTCTGATCCAGTTCATAAAATTTAGCCATCTTAATAGCCCCAACTAAATTAGCAATTCCTGAAATCCCTAAAAGTTCAAGTTTCTCAACAAAATCTTCTGAAACTCCCTGTTCTATCAAATACTCTCGTCCAGCTGTCTCATTAAATAAACGCAGCAGAGACATTGTGCGCTCATCATCAATAGCAATTGCCATATCTGTATTTTTTACATTATGAATCCAGGGTATATGTTTATCTCCAATACCTTCAATTCTATGAGCACCAAAACCATTACTTAAAATGGTTGGACATTGCAGTGCTTCTCCAACTGCTATTTTGCTCTGAGGGAACTGATCTTTAAGATGATCTCCGGCTCCCAGGGTACCTGCAGAACCAGAAGTTGCAAAAAAACCAAAATAATTATCATTATCTCTCATTTCATCTCTAATTACTTCTTCCATTGCTGAACCAGTAACTTCATAATGCCAGAGATGGTTGCCAAATTCTTCAAACTGATTAAACACTGTGATATTATCTCTTGTCTCCCGCAGTTCCCAGACTTTATCAAAAATTTCTTTTACATTACTTTCCGTACCGGGAGTCGGGATTACCTCACCTGCTACCTTCTGCAGCCAATCAAATCTTTCCTTACTCATGCCTTCTGGCAAAATTGCAATCGAATCACAGGCCAAAAGCTGAGAATTATAGGCTCCACCTCGACAGTAATTACCAGTTGAAGGCCAGACTGCATGACTGGAGGTTGGATCAAACTGTCCGGTCACCAATTGCGGAGCAAGACAGCCATAAGTTGCACCTACCTTATGTGCACCAGTGGGGAACCATTTACCCACAACTGCAAAAATCCTGGCATCAACACCAGTCAATTCGGAAGGGAATTCAATATAATTTACCCCATCATAAAGACCCCCATCTTTTTTAGGCTCATTTTTCCAGCTAATACGGAATAAATTATAACTGTTTACATCCCAGAGACCAATATCTTTCAATTTTTCTTTGATTTTAGCCGGAATTAATTCCGGATTTTTCATCTGCTCAAAAGTTGGCAGAATTATATTTTTTTCTCTTGCTCGTTCAATTGCTTTTTCTAACTGTTTTTCATTGACTTCTAAATTAATCATCATTATCCTCCCTTTTATATTAAGAGTATTTAGAAAATTATATGTTTAAAAATTTAAATCTCACTTTATATATTCAATGAGATTTAAATTAATCCTGCAATAATTTGTAGATAAAATAAAAAAAATACCCGGATATCCGGGTATTCAATAATTTCAATCATTTTTCTGTAATATATTTACTTAAAATTATTAATTCTTCTTCACTTAACATATATTAACATAATCTAATCTGTAGACTCAATTTCATAACTTGAAGTGATTTCTGCATTTAAAGAGTTGCTGGCCGAGCAGTATTTTTTTTCCGAAAGATTAATTGCTCTTTCCACCCTGCGTTCATCTAATTTTTTCCCTTTAAACTTATATTTAATATGAATTTTAGTAAATCGCCTCGGAGGTTCTTCTGCCCTTTCAGCATCAACCTCCATTGCAAAGTCTTCTAATTCAGTTTTCATCTTTTTAAGTATCAAAACAACATCAATTCCAGTACAGCCAGCCAGTCCACTGAGCAGTAATTCCATTGGGCGAGGCCCCTTATTATGCCCTCCACTTTCTGCTGCTGCATCAACTGTTAATTCATGACCTGATGGCAGTTGATTTTTAAATTCCATTTCTCCCTGCCAGTCTACATTAATTTTCATAATCGAATTAATCCTCCTTTTTGTGCACTCAACTTCTCCTTAGAGCAATTTACTCAATTAAATTTATAATCTCTTGATTATTAAAACAAGCACTAATAGATTCAGGATTTTAAGCCTCCTGATCCTCATCACATTCCGGGCACTTCTCTTTAGACATATTTTTCCCGTGCTGATGAGTTCTACCTCTTCTCATTTTTTTGCCGCATTCCGGACAGTGGCCCGGTCTCACCAGACGATAATCTCCCCCAGCAAATTTAATTGCCTTACCACAGGTTAAAGCCTCAGCAGCCTTTTTTCTGGCTGAAGTTAATACCCGCTGAAAAGTTGGGCGAGAAACATTCATCAGTTCTGCTGCTTCTGCCTGAGTTAAACCTTTAACATCTTTTAGGCGCAGGGCTTCCACTTCTTCCATAGTCATCTCTACTATTTCCAGCTGATGTCCGGGGACTCCTGCTGGTTTAAAAAATTTTATTTCAGGTAATTTTTCAATTATCCGATCTTTGGTTGGACGGGCCATACTTTTTCACTCCTGTTACATTTATTTAAAGTTTAGTAAAATACTCTATTATATTTATTATAACAGATTGGTGAACAAAGAACAAAAGTTATATCTTCTTTTCTGCAACCATTCCCAGTATTGCTACTGCATCTTTAGGACCGGAATAAGGAGGAGCATAGGCAAGATCAACTTGAAACAGTTCTCCTGCAGTCATTCTATTGTAAATTGCTGTAGCCAGCACATCAATTCTTTTATCAGAACCTTCACCGCCGATTACCTCTGCTCCAACAATAACTCCATTTTCTCTATCAAAAATTCCTCGCAGATGAATTGGAGCAGTACCCGGATAATAGCTTGCATGATTATGAGCTTTAATTTTGACAGCCACAGCATCGATTTCTTCTTTTTCTGCCTCCTCCAGATCCAAACCAGTTTTTGCCACTGTCAGGTCGAATATTTTTGTAATTCCTGTTTTTAAAATACCATAATGTTTATAATCTCCACCGGCTGCATTTTCGCCAGCTGTTCTTCCCTGCTTATTTGCAGTAGAACCAAGAGGAACCCAGACATCTTTATTGGTCAGCAGATCAGTTGATTCCGCACAGTCACCTGCAGCATAAATATCTTTAAGATTTGTTTCTAATCTCTCATTAACTTTAATAGCTCCTGTTTTACCGATTTCAACTCCAGCTTTTTCTGCCAGCTCTGAATTGGCCTTAACTCCAATCGAAAGTAAGACAAGATCAGTTTCAATTTTTTTGCCAGAAGCAGTTACAACTTTCTCTACCCTGTCTTCACCCTCAAAATGATCCACTCCATCATCTAAAATCAGTTCAACTTCCTTTTCTCTTAAATGTTCTGCTACAATCTCGGCCATTTCTTTACTATAAGGAGGCAGCACCTGATCTTCCAGTTCAACAATTGTAACATCCATCCCCAGCTCCCTAAAAGATTCTGCCATCTCAAGACCAATCAGGCCGGCACCAATAATTACAACCTTTTGAGTTTCTTTTCGACTTAAAGCCACTTTTATCTGGTCGGCACTCTCAACAGAGCGAAGAGTAAAAATATTTTCCAGATCCAGACCTTCAAATGGGGGTTTAATTGGAGAAGCACCGGTAGCAATAATTAATTTATCATATTTATACTCACCCGTTTCTCCTGTGTTTAAATTCTTATATTTTAATTTTTTGCCATCTGTTTCAATTTGAGTAACCTCGTGTTGGAGCCTAACTTCGACATTATATTTTTCCTTAAAATCTTCCGCTGTATTCATTACTATTTCAGAACGGGAAGGTGTTACGCCAGAGATATAATAGGGAAGTCCACAGCCAGCATAAGAAATATCCGTTCCCTTTTCAAAAACTACAATTTCTGCTTCTTTATCTGTTCTCCTTGCTTTAGCTGCAGCACTTGTACCTGCTGCAACAGCACCAATAACAGCTATTTTCATCTTAAATTCCTCCTGTTAAAAATTTATTATAATTCAGTAAAGCATTTACTTAATTTAATCAATGTCTTCAGCCAGAAAAATACTTAACTGTCTGGAATAAATGTTTTTCAAATTTCACAGGCATTTTTCTCAACAACCTTAAATAGTGTATTATTAACTGTATTTTCTGAAGGTCTTGAAATAGCAGCCAGGTTTTCAAATGTTTTACTTAAAGAACAGTTAATAAATCCTGAAGGAAGATGACAGTTCAGATCCTGCATAATCAAATCAAAATGCCTCAATGCAAGTTCAGCTGCTGTAAGCGACTTTAAAGCACAGCTCCCCTTGGCTCCATCACAGTAAACTCCACTTGTATCACTGATTAAATTATTGATCGCCTCTTCTATTTTATCTTCTTTACCGGCCAGATAAAGTAAAGCTGCCAACACTCCCGGTGCTGCAGCATAAAAAAGCCCACAGAGTGCAGAAAGACGCCCCAGGTAAATTTTGGCATAATGACCAACCAGATGAGCAATCATTGTTGCCTTAAAAATTTCTTTATCTGAGATATTAAAATAATGTCGGGCACTGTGATAGGTAACCAGCGAAATAAAAATGCCCTGGTTACCACTACCTGAAGATGCCAGGGCTGGAGAAGCTGCTCCGGCCATTCTGGCTCCTGTACCATCAGCAGCTTTAGCTGCAATTTCATTTAGCTCATTAAAATCAGTTCGTTTTCTATATTTAACCCCAACTTCCGAACCAACTCCCTCTCTGCCAGCTCGGGCGATTACCGAGTTTAGTTTCAAGCCATCTTTTAATAACTGAAGCTGCCTATCTGAAAATTCTTTTTCTACTAGCTCAATTAACTGATAAATATTCATCGTCTTTAATTGAGCATTAAGATTTTTTAACTGCTGGTCAGCAGAAATTTTACTCTGATTTTGATAAACTATTTTACCATCAACTGTAATCTTTTTTAAATCATCATGACTGCCTTTAATCAGAGAGCGAACCTGATTATCAGCTTCAATAATTGCTTCCACATAAACTGGCATCTTTTCTTCCAGAACCTCAAATTCCACTCGCTCAATAATCCCCAGGGCCTGATCCAGTTTATCTTCTAGATCAGCTAATATTGTCAGTTTTCTTGCTAAGGGTTTATCGGCAAAATAACCTAAAGCGGCTGCTGTTTTATTTCCATAATACTTATTAATCCCCGGCAGGCCGGTTGACATACCATTTTTATAAACAAAACCATCAATCTTAATCTTGATTTTCTTTAGCTCACCCCGACTGTGTTCGGCTGCAGCAGCCACTGCAAAAGCCACCGCTCCCGGTTCAGTACATCCCTGAGCTAGAACAAGCTCTTTTTCTGCAAAAAGGTCCAGCAGTTCTGACATTTGATCACCTCAGCTTAATATTTTCTTTAAAACTAACCAGTAATAATAATCTCTTTAAATTTATAAACAGAGCATTTCCTTTATAAAGAATAATTCCTACTCTTAACTATACTATTCTAGATTTAACTGCTACTTCCTTGTCATAAAATTAATTATTATGAACAAATGTCAAAAAGATTAATTGTTTCAAAGAAAAACAGGCCCAAAACACTGACAGAACAGTAAGGAATAGAGAGAAAATTTTAAATTATATTTCTTCAGCAAAATTCTTGACGCCAGTTAGTTCTTATGCTATTATATTTATTGCAGTCAACAAAATTATATAAAAATTTGCCCTCATCGTCTAGGGGTCCAGGACACCAGGTTTTCATCCTGGCGGCAGGGGTTCGAATCCCCTTGAGGGTACCATTTTGAATCTAAGACAGCCAATTGGCTGTCTTTTTTGTTTATGCTCGTTTATGTTTGTTTATGTACACGCACCGTGAACCTGTCAGTTTTTGTCGATTAGCTGACAGTAGAAAAATTCTATGTTATAATTTATAATAAATATTCTCAATTTTAAATATATTTAATTAAAATCTGGAGGGATAGAATGAAAATATCAGCCGACAAGCATATCTATTCAATGTCTGCCCACAATAAGGAGGCTGCCAGCTGTCAGCCAGGTGAAACAGTAATTTTTGAGACACAGGACTGTTTTAGTAATCAGATTCAAAGTGAGGAAGTACTTTTTGAGTCGACAGACTGGGAGACAATTAATCCAGCAACTGGACCTCTAAAAATTGAAGGTGCTGAACCTGGAGACACACTGAAAATAGAAATCAAAAAAATCAAAGTAAAGGATCAGGGAGTTATGATTACCTCTCCGGAAATGGGATTTCTGGAAGAATTTATTACTGATTCGGAGACTAAAATTATTCCTATCGAAAATAATAAGGCTATTTTTAACGAAAAAATTAATATTGATCTCGATCCAATGATTGGAGTAATTGGTACTTCACCTGGCAAAGACGAGAAAGCTGTTCCCTGTGGTACACCAGCCTCCCATGGAGGAAATATGGACACCAAAGTAATTAAGGAAAATGCAATTCTTTATCTTCCGGTTAGAGTTCCTGGAGCAATGCTGGCAATAGGAGATCTGCATGCAGCCATGGGTGATGGCGAAGTTGTTGTAACAGGTATTGAAATTGCTGGTGAAGTTACTGTCAAAGTTGATCTAATAAAAAATAAGGAATTAAGTGATCCAATAGTTGAAACTGAACCAGCTTTTTATACTATTGCTTCGGGTACAGATCTGGATGCCGCTGCCAAAAAAGCGAGCAACAATATGTTTCAATTTTTGAACGAAAGACTTCCACTGAGTAATAATGAGCTTGCAATGCTGATGAGTATTATTTGTGATCTCCAGATTAGTCAGGTTGTTGATCCTCAAAAAACTGCCCGCATGAGAGTAGAAAAAAGGGTGTTAGAAAAATATGGTTTAAAGTATTAATTACAATTTTTATAATTTAAACAATGGCTGGCTTTTTTAGGTCAGCCTTTATTATTGCCGAAAAGCTAGCAAGCTCAAATTTCAGCTATTTGTCATTATTTTTTAGTTCTGATATAATTCAGATAGCATTTAATTTTAAGGGGTTTTAATCATGTACATAATCTATAATTTATTACTTGTTTTAATTTTCATAATCTATTCTCCTATCTTAATCTATAAAGAGCTTACTAATACAAACAAAAAAAATACCAAAGAACTTTTTGGCTTTTATGCAAATAAAATAAAAAGTCTAGCCACCAATAATAAAGTCATCTGGATTCACGCAGTTTCTGTCGGGGAAACTGTGGCCGCCAGTCCTGTTGTAAAAGAACTAAAAAAAGAACTACCCGAATACAAATTAATTTTTTCTACTACCACTTATACCGGCCAGAATATGGCCCACAAAATCATTGAGGATGCTGATGCTATAGTCTATTTTCCCTTTGATCTACCGTTTGCTGTTAATAAGGCTTTAAATATAATTAATCCTGATCTGATTATGATTATTGAAACTGAACTCTGGCCAAACTTTATCAAGATTGCAAACAAGCGAGGGCATAAAATAATCTATGCCAATGGTAGAATAAGTGATAGTAGTTACAAAAAATATAATTATTTAGGCTCAATTATGCCGGATATGCTTAATAATATTGACTGTCTGGCCATGCAGTCTGAACAGGATAAAAATAGAGTTATAGAACTTGGAGCTAATGAAAAAAAAGTATTTAACCTGGGAAATACAAAATTTGATCAGAATTATTCTCTAATTTCTGAAAACAAAAAAGAAAAATATCGAAAATTGTTTAAAATAAATAAAGATAATTTAGTTTTTGTTGCTGGTAGTACTCATCCTGATGAAGAAAAACATTTAATCCAGATTTATCAAGAGCTAAAAAAGGAATTTCCTAATTTATATTTTATTGTTGCTCCCCGTGATATTGAAAGAGCAGCTGAAATCAATGAAATTTTTAAAACAAATAATATTGATGCTGTAAAAAAAACAGAGCTTAAGAATAACAATTCTAAAAAAATTGAAGCTCTTATTTTAAATACTATCGGGGAACTGGCACAAATATACAGTATTGCTGATCTAGTTTTTGTAGGAGGCAGTATGATGGGAAAAGGGGGGCATAATGTACTGGAGCCTGCCGCCCAGGGAAAACTGGTGTTTTTCGGTCCGGATATGTCTAATTTTAAAGACAGCAGGGATCTTTTAATTAAAAATGATGCCGGAATACAGGTAAATACCTGGCAGAGTTTAAAAAAAGAACTTAATTATTATTTAAATAATAAAAACAATTTAAAGAACAGGGGAGAAAAAGCCAGAAAAGTAATTCTAAATAATAGAGGTGCTTCTAAAAGAATTCTTAACCATACTTTAAAAATAATCAAACAGAAAAGCTGTCAGCATCAAGACTGACAGCTTATAAGTTATATATTAGCTATTTTCAAAAATAACTTTTTTCTACATTATTCGCTTTCATAGTCGTCATCCTGATTACTGCCGCTGTCATCATCTTCTCCATGTTCTTCTGATTCATTATCCTGATTATCATAGTCTTCTGTCTCATTACCTTCATTATGATGTTCTCCACTTTCATTCTGATAATTATTTTTCTCATCTTCAAAAGATTTTAATATTTTACCAGTATCTGCATCAATACTTACCTCATGATTTCCATTTGAATCAGTAAATTCTACTTCAAAAAATGTTTTACCATTTTCCAATTCTTTGTCAACTGATTTAACCTGGGCATTAGTATATTTCTCTTTTACAACCTTAATAGCCTTTTCCATATTAAAAATATTAGATTTCTGATCAGCTGCCTGAACCCTATTTTCGGATAAAGTAAATATACCTCCCACAAAACCAAAAACAAATACAGCTAACATTGATGTTGCTATTATTTTCTTCAACATATTTTTCATCCTTTCCTTTTTTTAATTTCTTTTTTACTACAATTTCATTTTATACTTTAAAAATTAAACAAATGTTAATTATAGATTAAAGTATTTTAATATTCATATTGATTTTTAGTCAGCGACTTCTGCAGCACCTGCATCCTTTTCTATCTTAAAATTAAGAGTTTTATAGCCTTTCACATGCAGATAAACATCAAAAATCAAACCATTAGTTGAACTTCCATATAATCCATTCATATTTGCAGAATAATGATCTTTAGCAATTTTATTGTCAAAATGAAGAGTTAATTCACTTTCTGCAGCAATTTCTGAATTAAGTTTCTGATAATACGATTCTTCGGCACCTGTTTTTTTATCAGTTATTGTATAATAGAGTTCTATATTGCTCAAAGATTTTTTCCCTTTATTTAATAATGTTATTTGCAGATGGTCAGGAAGATCCGAATGATTAGTATCAAAATTATCTTCTACCCTTGCATCCTTTACCCTTATTTGTAAATCTCGGCTGCCGCTTTCTTTAATAGGATTACTCAATTGAACAGGATTATTATCATCTTTATCATTCATTCCATCACCATCACTATCAGCAGCATAAGGATTAGTTCCATATACTTTTTCTACATCATTGGGAATTCCATCTTTATCACTGTCCAAATTATTTCCAGCCGCATATATTTTACTAGCACCTCCAAAAAAAACTATTAATGCTGCTAATAATAGCAAAGTCAATGTGAGCCAATTACTCTTTTTTACTTTCATCATAATCTTTTACCTCCATAGTTATTATTTTTAACTTTTTAATATATTATCTATTTAAAGATTTTCTCTGCGCAAAAAAACCAGATAAGACAGCATACTTAAAATTATATTAGGCACTAATAAACCTGCCAGATTTAGCCACTTTAGATTAGCTATTTCCCAGGCAGTATTATTTTTAAAACCAGGTTTAACTCCTAAGAGAGCAAAACTAATTCTTTCAAAATGTTTGGTTGGAGAAAGTTCTTCTATTCCATTTCTAAGTGTTTCATAGAATTTAAATTTATTGACTATCTGTTTCTCCTGAGCTCTGTTGAGTCCCATACTTGCGAAAAATCCACCAGGAAGTTGGTTATCCATATCCATGGTATCGCCAATTTGAGGGAATATAAAAGCAAATACAAGCCAGATAATTATTACTGTAAGCAGGGCATAGTTTTTATATGGTAGAAGCAGAGTTACAAACAAAGAAATTATAAAAAACAAGGCCATATATAAAAATGAAGCGGCAAAGAAAAAGATTAATCTTATTAAATCCGCCTGACTAAGACTAACTCCCCCCAAAGCAGTAAGAAAAATAATTGTTACAGCTGCAATAGCAAAGTTAATTAAAGCTAAGAGCAGCAGATTCCCACCCAACTTTCCATTAATAAGCTGGTCCCTATAAATTGATCTGGATAGTATCAGTTTAAATGTACCATTTTTCCTCTCTTTGCTTACTGCATAATTACCGAGGACTATTGCTAATAAAGCACCAATCATAGCAACATAATTTACAAAGCTCTTTGATACTGAGAGAGGATTAAGGCTGGGCATTGGTGGTAAATTAGTTTTACCCATTGACTTTAAAAACTCAATAGACCTATTGTACTGTGCTATCTGGGAGTGGACCTGTAAGGTCCCCAAAACTATTGATACTATAGTTAAAATAAGCAGCAAAATAAGTATGGAAAGAAAAAATTTATTATTTAAAGAATCTTTAATCTCCTTTCTAGCAATCACTATCATTTCACTCATTAAGTTCACCTCCATTTAAAATATTTATCTTCTTCCAAATCTGCGAAAATAATATATTGTTCCCATTATCATAATAATCAGCAGAATCAGGATTACCAAAAAGTAATTTGGATTCTTTTTAACAGTAATTGAGCCAATTAAAATTTTTGTCTGAGAATGCTGATTATAGGCAATTACTGAAATCTCTTTGTTAGCAGCTGCCTGTGATGAAGGAACAAATATATCCACATTAAATGATCCTTTTTCTCCAGCTTTAAGATCCATTTGTTTGGGTTTAATATTTTCTATTAACCACTTTTTCGGCAGCTCAAATTTAAGTTTAATATTTTTTAGAGTCTCTGTTCCTATGTTTCCAACTGTAACTGAAAAACTTTGATTTTCACCACTGATCAAATTCAAATCTCGAGGATAATCTGCGATTGTGAGCTGATAATCTTTATTAATTTTAATGTTAAGTGGTAGAGATTTAGTAATATTACCCTCTTTTTTCAAGACTGCCCGGAATGAAAGATGATCAGCTTTTGAGTTTTCTGGTATTTTTAATTTCAAGTCTATTTTTTTACTATTCCCTGCAGTTAAACTAAAATTGGTTTCTGAAAATGACTTATAATCCAGACTGCTGATATATTCTTTTTGAAGATTTAATATCTGAAAAGAATAATTATGTTCTCTCTGGTCATTATTTTTAATTAGAAAAGTATAATCAACCTGCTGACCCCCTGCTGCCTCTTTGCTGAGATAAATAGGACTGGTAGCAAAAGTCTGAGCTGCTGCTCCTGAACTAAATCCTGGTGCCAAGACTATCCAAATTATTAATACAGTTAATATTCTTTTCATTTAATTACCTTCTTTTAAAAAACTATTGTATGAACCAAAAAGCATAAAAAGCCCAGGAACTAGAAGATATATAATAGATCGCAGATTAAGCTTCAATAATGTAAAAAGAGAAAGTTGAGCATGTTCTGGAACTACCTGCAGAAGGTCACGACCTATATTTTTAAATTGTACTGTAGGAGAAAATATCTCTATTGTCTTAGAGATCAGTGTATCCTGCGGCATTTGATTCATGGTTTGACTTATATTATTCAGTACATAAACATAATTTTTTTGGCTTTCAGCCAGCTGTGGAATAACATAACTTACTCCCATCCAGATAATTAGCATTAATAAAAAAGCAAAAGTACTGTTTTGACTCTTGAGAGAAACAAATAATGAGGCAAGATAAAAACTTATCATATAATAAAAAGCAAAAACAAAAAAAACAGTTAAACGACTAAATTCAGCAAAATTAATATTCATTCCAGATACCACTGTAAAAAGGAAACAATTAAAAACTAAAGTTATTATTAATAAACCTGCAATTACGAACGCTCCTCCAAAAAGTTTACCATTTATCAGCTGATCTCTGTAAATTGGTCTTGAAAGTAAAAGCTTAATTGTCCCCTCCTCTCTTTCTTCACTAAAAGAATTGAACCCAAGAAATATAGCAACAATCGAGCCTATTACCGCAACATAATTTATAATATTTTTCAAAATTGATAAGGGGAATATCTTCGGCTCTGCTGGAATAGAAGTAGCTCCCTGTGATTTCAATAAGTTAACAATATCCTGATATGCTGTGATTTCAGCATTTTTGGTTGCTGACCCTATATACACTGATAGAATAGAAAGCAGAAGGAAAAGTAAAGCAACTGCAAGAAAAGCCTTATCTTTAAATGCAGTTTTTATTTCTTTAGATGCTATAGACAGTATTTTCCCCATTATTTTGATCCCCCTCAATCCGGAAATATATATCCTCAAGAGATTTTTCACTACCAAATTTTTTCTTAATATTTATTAAAGAATCTGTCATCAGCAATTGCCCGTGACTTATTATTCCAATACTACTGCAGATTTTTTTCACTTCTGATAAAAGATGGGTATTTAGAAATATAGTCGTATTCCACTTATTATTTATATATAAGAGCAGATCACGGATGCTTTTGGTCCCCTGTGGATCCAAACCTGATGTTGGTTCATCTAAGAATAATATCCTGGGTTTATGCAGTAAGGCCTGAGCTATACCGATACGCTGTCTCATTCCTTTAGAAAATTCCCTGACTTTTGTATCTTTCCAGGAGTGCATCTCTAAATCCTTAAGAACCTCATTTATCCTTTTCTCAACATTTTCAACCCCAGATAAACTACCAAAAAAATAGAGATTTTCAAAAGCTGTTAAGTTGCTGTATAAGTTAACATTTTCTGGTAAATAACCAAGCATGCTTCTTACTTTAAGATTATCTTTTACAACATCATAACCAGCAATCTCAGCACTTCCACTGCTTGGTCTGATTAATGAGACCAGCATAGAAATTGTTGTTGTTTTCCCTGCTCCATTATGTCCCAGGAAGCCAAATATTTCACCCTCTCCTACTTTAAAACTTAAATTATCAACAGCTGTAAAACCATCGTAATTTTTAGTTAAACTATTTATTACCAACATTTTTATCACCACTTTTTAAGATTATTATTACCTCTTGCTCTGATTTAAATTTTACAACTTAGATATTAGAGATTTATTAATTAAAAATGAGATTTTTTTAATCTTTAAAATAACAGAGATAAAAAAAGGCATCGCCCAGCTGGAGTTATCTCAGCTGAACAATGCCTTTAATAATTATCAAAAATTATTTATTTTTTAATAAAACTTTGAGTTAATTAAATATTTTAACTGAACTCTATTTATTCAACTACCAATATATATGCTTTGCCATCCGTGAAAAAAGGATCTCCTACAAAATTACTTCCCAGTTTAGGCGCGACAAATTGATATTTTTCTGCAGATTTGATCAGAGAAGTAGTCTCTAAATCATCAAAAAGATATTCCCTCTCACTATCAATATCAGGATCAATCTTATGAGTTATACCCCACTTAATTCCACTATCAAAACTTGCCGTACCTACATATATTTTCTCTCCATCATTGGTTATAAAATTAGTCTCCCAGAATCGAGCATGATGACGAACTCTAATATTATCACTAGAATCTGGTTTTTCAAAAGCAAGATCATTAACCTTTGAATTCCAGAAATCAGGTGTAACCGGTGCACTGGGATATGGTTTTTTTAATAAAGCCGCTTTTGCAGCTTTATATAAAGTATATATGTTGATTTCATCTGCTGTATTCCAGCCAGCACTTTGAAAAGTTCTGATTAATTGTTTTTCATTATTAGCCACGATAATAAAACTTATCGGTTCTCCTTTTTCTCCTAAAAGCGACTCTGTATATTTAAGCCTACTGCCTTCAAAAACATTGAGAGCTTTACTAACAATTAGTGGCTTCTGTGGGGGAGTTGTTCTATATGGAATTTGATATTCTAAGGAAAAAAATGTATATGAGCCAACTGCTAAAATTATTATTATAACTGAAATTATTTGTTTTACCAGTCCGGACAATTCTACATCTTTAAATTTATGGAAAATATTTTTTTGATTAAGAGTTAAATATTCTGAAACACTTATTGCTATAATCAACCACAGAGCTCCAACTAAATATCCAGCCCAGACATCACTTAAAAAGTGTACACCCAGATAAAGTCTACTGAAACCAATAGCTATAATTAATATCAAACCTGTAAAAAATATATTTATCTTATTTTTCCAGCTAGAAATTTCCTTCACTAAAAAATAAGTTAAAAAACCATAAAACGCAACTGAAATTGTAGCATGACCACTGGGAAAAGAAAAAGAACTTTCTTGATAAATTGCAACAACCGGCCTTGGTCTATGAAAAAGTAATTTACCGATATAGGTAAATAACACACTACCTGTAATGCTAATCAGGATTGGAATTATATATGATTTTTTATTCCAGAGCCATAAAATTAAAATTATACTAAATGTAAAAACTAATATAACCTGCCATTTCCCGAGAAAAGTAATCCAGAAAAATATATCTGTAAGAGTTTCATTTCTAAAAATCGTCAAAAGATTTGCTATTCTATGATCCACACTAATAATTAAATCAGTAGTTAGAAAATCTTCAATAATACCTCCTAAAAGAGCCATTACATAGATTAAAGACAAAACAAAAAGAGTAACTGGAAGACCAAAAAAATTATTCCTATCAAATCTTTTTCTTAGAAATGAAAAGAATGCCTTATGCTGCTCAACAAATTCTTTTACTTCTTTATTTTCGATCACAGCCCTTTTTATCGATTCACCTATTGAAACAAGTAAAGTTAAAAGTTCCTTTCCTCTACTCAAAGCAAAATGTTTGAGTAAATATATTAAAATCACAAAAACAATTAATCCTGTAAAGAAAATTGTAAACCTTGTAGACCAGAGGGCAACAAGCTGCCAGGTTCTACCAAAAAAGTAGCCAAGAGCAATATGAGACGCTGCCCATAATATGCTGCTTAAAATATTCCACAGCAAAAAAACTTTAGCATCTAGCTCAAAAAAACCGGCTATAAATGGGATAATAGGTCTTACCCAGCCAACGAATCGCCCCAGAAAAACACTTTTAGCTCCATAATGTTCAAAAAACTTTCGGCCTTTTATAAAAAGTTCCTGATTAAATATTTTACCATCCTGATTAAAGGGGACTTTTTTATTTCTTCCTAAACGAAAACTATAATTATCTCCTAAAACAGCAGCCAGAAAGACTAAAAGATATAAAATGATAATATTCAAACTGCCGTGAGCTGCTAAAAATCCTCCAATAATAACAGCTATACTTCCCGGTACTATTAAACCTATAAAAGCAAAAGATTCAAAAAAAGCCAGAATAGCTATTAATAGATAACCAAAAATAGAGAAATTTTGAATTAATGATATTAGATAATTATAATAATTACTCATAGCGAAATCCCCTCTTTAATAAATTTAATTTCATGAAGAATTATATTCATTCTGAAGATAGATATATAGCTTATTGAAAACAAATAAAAAGCTTATTTTTATAGTCCAGGTAGCAAAATAATATAAATTTTTAAACTACAGGGAGCTTAATTATAAAGGTTGTTCCTATACCAGCACTACTCTCAAAATTAATACTTCCTTCGTGAGACTCCACTATCCATTCACAAATAGCAAGCCCCAGACCAGTGCCCCCCTTTTTACGAGACCGTGACTTATCCACCCGATAAAATCTCTCAAATATATTATCTTGATCTTCTTCAGGAATACCCCTACCGGTATCTTTAATTTTAATTATTAAATTTCCATCATTTTTTTCGGTAATTATCTTAACTTCTCCACCTTTTGGTGTATATTTAATAGCATTATCAATTAAATTAAGAAGTAGTTGAATAATCATACTTTGATCTGCTAAAACACTTATGCTTTCGCTCGACTGTTCAGTAATTATTTTTATATTTTTATTTTCAGCAACTGCGCTAAACTCTCCCGCCACAATTTTCACTAATTCATTAATATCAAACTCTTCTTTTTCAATAATCTGCTTTCCACTATCACTTCTTGCAAGCAGTAAGAGCTGTTCAATTAAATGCCCCATATAATCAGACTGCTTTTTTATGATTTTCAGGGTTTCTTCACATTCTTCTTTTAAATCTTTTCTTCTCAGAATCTTTTCCGATTGAGCTCTGATTACAGTTATTGGAGTCCTTAGTTCATGAGAAGCATCTGAAGTAAACTGTTTTTCTCTTTCAAAGGCCTTCTCCAGCCTTGCAAAAAGCTGATTTAAAGTTACAATCAGACTGCCCACTTCATCGTCAGTATTTTTTTCTTCAATTCTTTGCCCCAAACTACTGGAACTTATTTCTCTGGCAGTAGTACTAATTTTCTCTATTGGGGAAAGAGCCTTCCCAGCCAAAAAGTAGCCGCCAGTAATAGCTGCTATTAAAAAAATTGATATACCCAGTATTGAAATTAATATTAATTTATCTAATATTTTTTCTTCCGAATCCAGCCGTTCTGCTACCCTAATCCAGCCCGAAGTACTTTGACTGGTTATCGGTAAAGTTATTAACGCCCAATCTTCATCAATATTATCATTTTCTAATTTAATGACAGAAAAAATATTATCAGTCTTCAATTTGTCTGGTAAAATATAGTTTTGTTTATTGGTTAATACCAAATTCTTATTCGCAGCATAATAAGCTATTAAATAATCTTTATCAGCATTTTCTTTTACTTCATTAATGATTGGACTGATTTCGATGTTTTCCTCTCTAAGATCATTATTCTCAATTTCTCTAATGATTTGTTCTCCCTGATTTTTTAGCCTAATTTCTACCTGGTTATATATATATTGTTCTACATTTAAAAATATAAAACTGCTAAAGGCAATTAAAGTCATTGTTAAAATAATTATATACCATAAAGTTAATCTTGTCTTTATTTTTAATCTAAGTTTCATTTTCAATTACCTTTATCCTGTAGCCTCTACCATGAACCGTTTCAATTAATTTTGGCTCGAAATCATTATCAATTTTTTGTCTCAAATAACGTATATATACATCAACAATGTTAGATGTATTTCCATATCGATAATCCCAGACATGTTCTTCTATCTGGGTTCGAGACAGTACCTGGCCTCTGTTCCTCGTCAGATATTCCAGAACAGCATATTCCTTAACTGTTAAAGGTATTTCAATTCCTCCGCGTAAGACTTTATGGTTTACCGTATCAATTACAAGATCTCCGGTCATAAGTTGATTATTATTCTCTTCAATACCTCTTCTAAGTAATGCTCTAACTCTTGCAACCAGCTCACCAAAAGCAAAAGGTTTGGTTAGATAATCATCTGCACCGCTGTTTAATCCCTTTATCTTATCTTCTACCATATCCTTTGCTGTTAATATTAAGATCGCTGTATTAATACCGTACTCTCTAATTTCTTTTAAAGCTTCCATTCCATTTTTAACTGGTAGCATTAAATCTAATATTATTATATCGTATTCATAATCCCAGGCAAAATTAACAGCCTGCTGGCCATCACTTACTGTATCAACAACAAAGCCTTCTTCCTCAAGCCCTTTTTTAATTACATCTGATAAATCCTTTTCATCTTCTACAACTAAAATTCTCATTTATCAGCACCTCTTTAAATAAATATGTAAAATAACTTTAGTTCACTGATTACTTGTGCTCTTTCTGTTCTTTTTAATTAAATATAAATTTCGTAGATAAATAAAAGAACCGGTTGACTGTCCCACAATAAAAACTGGATCTCGCCGATGAATTGCATAAACTAACAAAGTAAGACTTCCTGCAATACTAAAATACCAGAAAGCATTTGGAACTATACTTTTTTTTGCTTTTTCTGAAGCAATCCATTGAATAATAAAACGTAAGGTAAACATCGCCTGACCAACAAATCCAATTATTATCCATATCATAGATTAATCCCTCTTTATATTATAATTAATAATTCTTTTCTTCATCCACCGCATAACTAGTGTATCAAATAATCCTCTCCACATTCTGTTATTAATCCCATATTTAGACTGACCATATTTTCGGGGATAATGGTTAACCGGAACCTGTTTTACTTCATATCCATTAATTCTGGCTAAAGTAGGGTAAAATCTGTGCATACCTTTAAAAGGATAAAATTCTTTATGAATCTCATTTTTAAAAACTTTTAGTGGGCAACCTGTATCAGTAATCTTTTCACCGGTAATAAAGTTTCGAACCCCATTACCAACTACTGAAGAAATTTTTTTAATCAAACCATCATTCCGGTTGGTCCGCATCCCGATTACCATATCATAATCATTTAAAAAGGGAATCAGTTTAGGTATATCAGCAGGACTGACCTGGAGATCTGCATCTAAAGTAATTATATATTCTCCTTCCGCTTCTTTAAAACCAGCTAAGAAAGCAGCAGTCTGACCATTATTTTTAGTAAAATGTATTGCTGAAAGTCTATTTATTTTTTCCTGCAGCAAATCTATTTTTTGACTGCTGCCATCCTGACTTCCATCATCTACATAAATTATTTGATAATTATATTCTTGTTCATTTAATTCATTAACCTGAATTATTCATAGCAACCACGAAATAAATTGTCAGGCCCAGTATATCAATAATCTATTAAAATATTGTTTTCACCCAGTGGGTGAAAGAGTTTTATTAAAATTTTTCTCTAAAAGCATAGAAAAGGGAGCCCCTTTCCTTTATAATAATAGTAACTACACCAAAATTAAAAGGAGGGACTCCATGTGGTTACTATATCTGAAAAAAAGGTGAATTTCAAGTCGAATATAAGAATAAATTTTAATGGTGGTGATTTAACTTCCGATTCCGGTCTGCTAATTTTTAAAGAATTTGATAATCAAATTGGCTTCAGTCAGGAAATAAAGAACGTTT
>NZ_FTNC01000008.1 GCF_900156285.1 Halanaerobium kushneri | reverse complement strand
CAGTCAGGTGCAAAAATTGCGGCAAACAAATGGTGTTGTATGAAATCTGGCATCCATTATATGATTTTCTGTATCATATAGAACATACCGATGATAGTGGAAGATATATTAAAAGCAATAGTTGGGAGGTTGATCCAAGATATGAAAGAAGAAAACTGGCAAGAAAATATGGAAATCCCATTCCATACCCCAGAAGACACAGACAAAGAGTGGTATAAATACGAATGTCCTAAATGTGGGGAGGAAGATGAAGTTCCAGGCTATGTGATAGATGAGTTTGCAATGGGAAAAGATTTGAAAGAGGGTGAGATGCCAGGAGTGGCATGTCCTGAATGTGGTGCGGAAATGAAGTTTAAATATACATTTGAAAGATAAAACCCTACTAAAGAAATATTAATTAACTTCTATAGTAGGGTGGCCGTCAGGCCATTTTGTTCTAAGATCTTTCATTTGTCATGACATCAAAAGAATCAATAATAGTAATAATCCTGGCAATTAAAGGTGTTTTTTCTCCCTTTAGCCCCTGAGGATAACCATTCCCATCCCAGCGTTCATGATGAGATAAAACTCCAAGAGCAACTTCATTTAAGTGAGGTATTGATTCTACAATTTGATATCCAATTTCTGGATGGGTTTTTATTATATCATATTCTTTTTGATTTAACTTTGCCGGTTTCTTTAAAATAGATTCTGGAATAGCGACCTTCCCTATATCATGCAATTTTGCCAGCATGGATAGTTCGTCTAATTGATACCTGTTCAAACCTGCTTTTTTCCCCAATTCAATTGCCAGTTGATCCATCCTGGAAGCATGATCTTCTGTTTCAAAAGATTTGACCTGCAGAGTTTTAAGCACTGATTTAATTATATGGCTTTTAAAACTATAATTCTCAGTTAACTTATTTAAATACATATTTTCTGTTGCTTTTTTTATAACCGCAAAAATATTCTTATTAGATGCTTTCTTAACTGCTGCGCCAGCTCCAAGACTCAGCTGAACTTGATCGGCATATTTTTCTTCAGATGCTAATTTGATTTTATCCATTAACTTTTCTGTTTCCAGAAGATTTCTTTCTGGTAGAATTACCAGGAATTCATCTCCTCCAGCTCTAAAAATAAGATCTTTTTTGTCAGCCAATCTTTCTATAATTCTGGATATTTTTTGGATTATTTTATCTCCTAATTGATTACTTAAAGTTTCATTAATCAATTTTAAATTATTAATATCTAAAACAATAAAACCAACTGATATATCTTTTAAAGTATCAGGGTTTTCTAAAATACTATCATTTAAATATTTTCGATTATAGAGATTGGTTAAATCATCGTGATAAAGCATATATTCAATCTCTTTTTCTCGCTTTTTTTGTTTAGTTATATCTTTGATAATATAAATCAATGTTTTGTGATCCTGATAGGGCATTATTTTAGAATTAATTAATAAATATTTTTCAGCACCAGTTTTTTTAAATTTAACCTCATAATTTTCTACTTCATTATTTAGATCAAAGATAACTTTCTTTAATTCCAAATTATTAATAATTATCTTTTCAAAATTATGACCCAGAAGTTTAACTGCATAAGAATTACAGTATTTAATCCCATTATTATCAGTCACAATAATTCCCACCGGACTGTTTTCAACAATCAGATCATATTTTTTTTCGACCTGTTTGGAATAGAATCTTAGCTCCAGCAGCTTTTTTATTTTTTTGAGAATTACCGATTTGCTTATCGGCATTTTAACATACTCATTCAAATACCCATTAAATCCCTCTCTAATTAATCCTTTTTGCGGATTCCTGCTTATCATAATTAAGGGAAGCAAAAGAGGTTTTTGATCTTTTATAAGTTTATTTATTAAATTTTTCTTATCATGATAAGAATACTGATCAGTTATAATTAAATCAATATTATTGAACTCATCTAGATTTTTTATATCTAAAATATTATAATTAAAGCTCAAATTATTCTTTAATAAAGTAAAGTCTTTTTTGTGTTTAGTTAAAATAAGTATTTTATCATTTTTCATTACTTTCACCCGGGCCGATATTGACAATATTACCTGTTAACATTCCCTGAAGTTCGGTCAGTGGGTCACCAACCTCAATTCCATATTTACCAATTTTGAATTCTCTTAAATATCTTTCAAAATTACTTAAACGTTTTTTAAGTACTCCAATAGTTTTTTTCAGCTGACTGCAATATTCATAATAATTTAGAATAATAATATTATCTGCCAGATAACTTATCCCAAAGCCAGTAGCTTTAAAATCACCAATTATATTTGTTACCTCATTGACTATTATTACAGTAACACCAATCTTACTCAAGTATTTATTTAAAATATGAAGCTGTCTAATTTTTTCATTATCTGAACTATTTTCAGGAAAGGCCATCTTATAACCTGAGAGACTATCAATTAAAACAACATCAATTTTTCGCTCTTCCACCTGTCTTTTTACTTTATTTAAAAATTCTGCGGGAGAGTACTTTAATGGATTAATTGCTTCAATTTCTAAAAAACTATTCTCTATCATATCAGTAATTGGTATATTTATTCCTTCACACCTTTTAATAATTGTGTCTGGAGATTCTTCAAAGGTATAGATTACTGATTTTTCGCCTCTACCGGCTGCTTCTTTCATATACTGAACGCCCAGAGTTGTTTTTCCCACCCCAGTTGGTCCACTTATGATTGTAATTGTTCCTTTTTCTATTCCACCATTTAATAGCTTATCCAAACTGGGAACTCCAGAAACTAACTTTTTGTTTTTCACATCTTTTTTTTCTGCACAGGGTATCATATTGGGATAAATATGAATACCATCATCCTTTAATTTTAATGAATGTTTACCTGAAAGATAACTGCTTCCTCTTAGTTTAGAAATATTGAAGTAACGTTCGTCATTTTCTCTGCTTAAATTTAATACTCCATCTACTACAAACTGCACGTCATAATCAGGATTATCAATAGTTGATTCAGATGCTATTAAAAACGTAGCTTTTTCTTCTGCAGCAAATTTTATCAGTGACAGCATTTCTTTTCTGAACTGAAATTTGTCATCATTTAGATAACTGAGATAAGTAACACTATCTAAAAAAATTCTATCCGGTTTAAGAGAATCTATTTCTGCCACTATTTTTTTAATCAAAGGACTTTTTTCGACTTCTTGCGAGCTGAAAATATTATATTCCTCATCATTACGGAAGTAATCAGAGGAGGGAGTTAATTCTAAAAAATTTATTTTTCTGGTATTAAAATTTCTTTTTTCAGCATCTAATTTAATTTTATCTACTGACTCTCCCAGGGAAATAAAGAGATTATTTTCATTCTCTCCGCTGGCCAAAAATTGAAGGCCAAGTGTTGTTTTACCACTACCTGGTCCGCCCCGGACCAGGTAGGATCTATTAGGTTGAAGTCCACCTTTTAAAATATTATCCAATCCCTTAATACCTGTTTTTATTAAATTCATAATGATTCCTCCTCAAGCTATTTTTCAAAATCTATGAATTCATCTTCAGAATTTTCACTGCTTTTTTCTTCCCTTTCTATATCTTCAAAATCACTTATATCATTGTTCGTAATGAATTTCGACACCATCTGGTATAACCGCTGAGACTCCTGACTGAGTTTTTCACTGTCTTCTGTAATATCTTCCACTAATTTTGCATTCTTTTGGGTATTATCATCGATTTCTAAAATTACTTCCTGAATTTCTTCTGTGGCTGAAGCCTGCTCATTAATAGATTCAGAAATTTCATCAATTGTTTCTGAAGTACGAGCAGTATTCTCAACAATTTCAGTAAGGTTTTTACCCGTTTTATTAATCAGCTTATTACCATTTTTAATTTTTTCTATTATATCATTAATTATATTTTCGATTTCTCCAGCAGACTTACTGGTTCTTTCAGCCAGATCTCTAACTTCAGAAGCAACCACAGAAAAACCTCTGCCTGCTTCACCAGCTCTTGCTGCTTCAATAGCGGCATTTAAAGCTAATAGATTAGTTTGAGAAGCTATTTCATTGACTGTACCTATTATTTCAGCAATCTCCTGACTGCTTCTTGTTACATCGGCCATTGAATCAATTGTTTCATCAACAATTTCTGATCCTTCCTGTACAATTGCTAAGTTTTTCTTGCCAGCCTTACTGGCTTCTTCAGCACCAGCTGCAACTTCTTCTATAGAAGCTGTTACCTCTTCCATATTTGCCGATATTTCTTCTAAAGCAGATGCCTGATTTACTGTTCTACTTGATAAATTTTCATTTTCAGAAGAAATCTTATCTGCAGAACTACTTACATTCTTGGATATATTTTTTGCTCCTTTGATTATGTTTTGGAGAGAATTTATTGTATAGTTTAAATCTTTAGCAAGCTTTCCAATTTCATCCTCTTTATCTATTTTAACCTGCTGTCTCAAGTCATTTTCTTCTCTAATTTTATTTAGAACTTCCCGCATTTTTTTAATGGGATTAGATATAATTGTTTTTATCATATAAAAGCTGATTCCTAGAGCTAGAAGAATAACAGCAGCCAAAACTATAATATTTTTCTGAAGTAAAGCATTTATAGGAGCAGTCACTTCAATCTGGTCAACTTCCGAAACTAAAGCCCATTCTAAGTCCGCAATATTTACAGGTGTAAAGGCACTATATACTTCGACTCCACTAAAATCGGTGGTTAATTCAATCCCTCTTTCTCCTTTTAAAGCATTTTTTACCGCTTCTGTTTCCACTTTATAATTTAAAAATGTATCTTCTTCGATAAAACTGGTATTGGATCTCATTAAATAATCCGAGCCAACCAGAAAGGTTTTTCCACTTACTTCTTTTAGCTCTTTCTTCTCCATAATCATATTTATCTTTTCGGCAGGAATTTGAACTGCCAGAACTCCCTGAACATTTTCCTCATTATAGACAGGCATCGCTATAAAACCAGCAGTTCTTTCTAACGGTTCATAATAAGCAAAATCAAGAATTGATTCTCCTTTTAGCCCCTGCTTAAAAGCTTTAGCCAATATACTGTCTTTATAAATTCCATTTTTCAAATTGGTATTTAAATCTTCAGTTTCAGCAGTTGTATAAACCAAATTTGCTTCCTTATCTATTAAATAAATATTCTCCCAGCTAAATTCTTCTTTATAGTTTTTTATTCGCTGATCTAAATTATTGTAAGTATTACTACTGAATCCAGTATTAAACCTGCTGTTATCAGAACTTAATTGATTTATGTTTTCTTTTATCAAATCATTTTCCCGCAAAATTCTCATCTTTATTTTTAGCTCAGTAAATAGTTTTTTGATTTCTGAAGCTTTAGAGTCTCTCACTACTGTCAGCTGTTCTTTTGTCTGATTGCTTGCTAATTTTAATGAGTCAGTATAACTAATATATGTCGTTACTGCAAGACTTATAAAAATAATCAGGATAAATACAGTAATTAGTTTATTGCCTACAGTCATTTTTTTTAATGGATTCTTCACTAAAATCCCCCTTGTTTTAACTTAATTTCTGGTAAGAATTTTTCCCTATTTTTCTCCAGCCCAGATTATCTTTAATACTTAAATCAATAGATTCGGAATGACCCAGAACTAAATAACCACCATCAATCATTGTTTTTTTAAGTTCTCTTAAAACCTGTTTTTTCTTCTCGTTTTCAAAATAAATCAACACATTACGACAAAAAATTATATCAAAATCTTTCGAAAATTCTGCCGAAAATGAAGAGTTTAAATTTAGTTTTTTAAAACTAATTCTTTCTCTTATTGATTTTTTGATTTTATAATAACCTTTATATTTGCCAACTCCCTTCCGGAAATAATTATGTAAATATTCCGAATTGATATTTTTTATTTTTTGCTTATTATAAATACCTCCTCTGGCATATTTTAAAACCTCGGTGTTAATATCTGTTGCTATAATACTATATTTTAAATCATTTTTTGCAAGCATCATGGCAATTGTATAAGGTTCTTCTCCAGTTGAACAACCTGCACTCCAGATTCTAATTTTACTTTTATTTTCTAGGATACCGGGAATGATCTTTTTAAAGAGCAATTCAAAATGAAACTTCTCCCGAAAAAATTTAGTATAATTAGTAGTTAATAGATTAAATAATATATTTTTCTCTTCTTCTTCTCCAGCGATATAATCTAGATAGTGATTAACATTTTTCAGTTTAAGCTCTTTAATTCTTTTAGAAAGTCTCAACTCTAACATACTGCTTTTGTCATCTGAAATGGATATCCCAATTTCAGTTGATAGAAGCTGATTGAGTAATTCAATATCTTCTTTTTTTACCTTCAATATCTTACCACCCCCAATTAATATCTGTATCTGTATTATAAATCATATTTAATATTTATACTACAAATTATGCAATATGTGTAAATTATAGAAATTTAAATAATTAATTGTTATTTTAAGTAATTATTACACAAATTGAGTAGTTAAAATCTTTATAATTATATTTTTCTCATGTATAATAGTAGTACAAGTTGATAACTAACTTAAATTTCTTAGAATTACAGGAGGGATTTATGGAGAGATTTGCCAAGAGACTAAAAAAATTACGCAAAGAGGATAGCTTAAGTCAAGCTGATTTAGGAGAAAAACTTGGTTATGCTAGAACCACTATAGCCAATTATGAACAGGCAACAAGATTTCCTTCCATAGATACATTATTCTCTATAGCTGATTTTTTTGAGGTATCACTTGATTATCTACTAGGAAGGACTGAAATCAGAAATGTCTTTAAAGACCTTGTAATAGATAATTTCAAAACACCTGTACTTTTAATCGAACCTGAAAGTGGAAAGATAGTTGATTTTAATAAAAGTGCTGTTCAATATTATGGATTTTCTAAAAGAGAAATGTTCCAGAAAAGCATTTTTGAAATTAACAGTATGGACAATCAACTTATTCAAAAAAAAATTGAGCAAATAATGGAAAAAGGTAGCATGACATTCAATTTTCAACACAAACTGGCCTCAGGTAAAATGAGGCAGGTTACTGTTTTCAGCAGTACTTTAACTATCAATGATAAAAAGATTTTATACTCAACGATTTTTGATAGGAACAGCTCTAATAACAATTTAACAAGTATCGACTTTTTTTCTTCAATGCTTAAAAATATCTTCAAAAATAAGCTGCCCTTATTTAAAAACCATAATCAACGAGTAAAAAGAATAAGCAAATTAATCGCAGATGATATTAAATTAAATGATAAAAAGAAAAAACTACTCATAAAGAGTAGTAGTATTCACGATATCGGTTTTTTAGTACTGCCCAGTCAACTTTTAAATAAAGGAGATTTAACAAAATCTGAGTTTGAATTGATAAAAGAACACAGTCAATTTGGGTCGGAAATTTTTAGTGATTTTAATCGAGATATTGCACAGATAATTTTACAGCATCATGAAAGACTTGATGGCTCGGGCTATCCTGATAGTTTAAAAGAAGATCAAATAAGAATTGAAGCCAAAATAATTGCTGTAGCAGACGTCTTTGAAGCCATGAATAGTGACAGACCTTACCGCAAAAAACCTGGTTTCGATAAGGCCTGCCAGGAATTATTAAAACACAGAGGAGTTAAGTACGAGTCTGAAATCGTTGACTCCTGCCTAAAATTAGCTGAAAATAATAAGCTTGACTTTTTAAGAAAAGAATAAAATTAAAAATAAACAGCCTTTAATAAATTAATTATTAATCTCTGATTAAATCTGTTTTAAAGCTTTCTCCGGTTTTAAAATTATCAATCTCAAAAATATCAGCAATAGTTGCAGCAATATCACTAAAACTATCTCTGATCCCTAAATTTAGATCATGTTTTACACCTTTTCCGTAAACCAATAATGGAATATATTCCCGGGTGTGATCTGTTCCTTGATGAGTTGGATCACAGCCATGGTCAGCAGTAATTATTAGTAGATCATCATCACGCATTGCAGCTGTTATCTCTGGAATTCTCTGATCGAAAGCCTTTAGGGCAGCTGCATAACCCTCAACATTGCGACGGTGACCATAGTTTTGGTCAAAATCAACCAGATTAGAAAAAATCAATCCTTTTTCGGTCTGATCCAGATATTCAATGGTTTTATCGACACCATCCATATTATCGGAAGTAGTAACCGAACTTGTAATTCCACTGTGATTAAATATATAAGTTATCTTTCCTACTGCATTTACCTCAAGACCTTGATCTTCAAGCAGATTTAAAATAGTTGGCTCAGGAGGGGTTAGCGAAAAGTCTTTTCTTCTCTCTGTTCGTTCAAAATTACCTGGCTCTCCCACAAATGGACGGGCAATAACTCTAGCTACTGCATGTTCTCCCTGCAGAATTTCTCTCGCCTTTTTACAGTAATCATAAAGCTTCGCCACTGGAATTATATCCTCATGGGCTGCAATCTGAAAAACACTGTCAGCAGATGTATAAATAATCGGTTTTCCAGTTTTAAGATGCTCTTCTCCTAATTCTTCAATTATTGCAGTCCCGGAAGCAGGTTTATTTGCGAGAGTTCCTCGTCCAATTTCCTGTTCAAATTTATTCATCACTTCTTTCGGAAAACCATCTGGATAGGTAGGAAAAGCTGTCTTAGAAATCAGACCAGCAATCTCCCAGTGGCCGGTTGTGGTATCTTTCCCTCTTGACTTTTCAGCTGCTTTACCATAAGCACCTTCAGCTTTAAGCTCAGATTTAATTCCGTTTATTGTTTCAATTTTTCCAAGTCCAATTTTTTCTAAATTAGGTAACTTAAGTCCATTCATTTCTGCAGCAATATTCTGCAGAGTTGCAGCTCCCTGGTCTCCATAATCGCCTGCATCAGGCAGTTCACCAATCCCAACACTGTCCATAACCATTAAAATTACTCTCTTAATATTTTTCAAATTTCCACCCCTAAGTTATTATATTTTTTATAAAGCTTATACTTTAAGTTAAAAATTAGTTTTATCGTTAGACGTCAGACCACCATTCTTAAAAAGTATTCGCCAATAACTGGCGAATTCCTGCTTTATTTTGAATCAATTTTAATATCATTAACCATTTTTTCTAAAGACTTCTCTTTTAAATCAGGAATTAAAATCCCCATTATCTGATAAAGATATAAAAATTCATCCAGTAATTCCTCCTGCTCATCTTCCGGTAGATCTCCTTCTACTTCCATAAATTCTTCAAGATTATCATTGATATTATTAAACGAACGAAATAATTTGCGCACAGAATCGTGAGAGTTATTTTTACTACCTTTATCCCAGTAATCCTTCATCTTCATCCGCTCTCTTTTTAGGAGCACTGCTGCAACAGCTTCTTCAACAGGCAAATGCAGATATCTGTAAAATAAATCTATAACTGCCTGAGTCTCCTTACGGCTTAAATTATGTTTAATTACAGCATCCAACAGCTGGTTGGCTTTACTGGGATCACCACTTTTAGAAGCCAGACCATGAGCCAGGCTTAAATGAGAAAGAGTTACTGGCGAATCCTCTTTTAAAACTTCTTTTTGATATTTTTCTTTCATCTCCAGGATATTTAACCAGAGAGTTAATGTTGTTCTGGCAACTCCAAGTTTTTCTGCTGCATCTTTTTTACTCAATTTATTAGCTTCCATAAACTTATTAATTGAAACTGCTCTTTCCAGCGGATTTAAGTCCTGACGCTGTAAGTTTTCAATCAACTGGATCTGCCGAAACTTTTCTGCTGATATTTCTTCCTCTAAAATAACAGCAGCTATTTTTTCTTTTTTATCTTTTTTTACTGCCCTTAATCTTCTTTCTCCTGCTATTAAAAGATAATGATTGTCTTTTTTTTGAACAATAATTGGCTGCAGTTGTCCCACTTCTGCAATGGATTTTGCCAGACTATCAATTTTCTCATCTGAAAAATCCTGTCTTACCTGCTCAGGGCGACTTTCGATATTTCGCAGTAATATCTCCTTATATTTCAATCTTATCCCCCCAATTTAACTTTTGCTTATTCCCCAAATTGATCTAAAATTAACTTTAATAAAATTGATTTTTGTTCTATTTTGACATATTATATTATATAGATTAAAAACTGTATAATATTTATTAATTATCAGTCTGTAAAATTTAATTTTTAGAAGGAGCATAAAATATGACAAAACTCTCTGATATAAATAGTTTAACAAATAAGCTGGAAAAAATAAAATATCTTCAGGTAGAAAAAAATAAAAATATGGCTGATTTTGCAAGTTTTAAGGTAGGTGGCCCGGCTGATCTTTTTCTGACACCTCAAAAAATTAGTGCCTTAAAACAACTAATGCCGCTGATTACTAACATAGATATCCCCTATTTTATTCTGGGAAAAGGAAGTAATTTGATAATTTCTGACAAAGGTTACCGGGGTATAATTATCTACACCGGTCAATTGAACAATTATCAGCTGAAAGAAAACCAGATTAAAGCTGAATCTGGACTAGAGCTCAAAGAAATTGCTGAATTAGCCTATGAAAATTCTCTCAGTGGCTTTGAATTTGCTGCGGGTATCCCTGGCTCTCTAGGCGGAGCACTCTATATGAATGCTGGTGCCTATGGTGGTGAAATGAAAGATGTAATTATTAAAGCAAAATTTGTAAACCAAAAAGGAAAACTAATTGAACTTAACCGGACAGAACTAAAACTTGAATATAGAACAAGTATTTTACAGAAAGAAAATCCCGACTGGATTGCAGTTAGTGTAACTCTGGAGCTTAATAAATCGGAAAAGAAAAAAATAAAAGCCCAGATGGAAAAACTGCATCATAAACGCTGGAGCAAACAACCGATGGATCTGCCAAGCGCAGGTAGTATTTTTAAAAGACCTCCCGGCTATTATACTGGTCCATTAATCGAAAAAGCAAAAATGAAGGGATATCAAATTGGTGGTGCTCAGGTTTCTACCAAACATGCAGGTTTTATTGTTAATAAAGATAACGCAACTGCTGAAGATATAGTAAATTTAATTGAAAAAGTAAAGAAAGAAGTATACAAAATAAGCGGAGTCCAGCTCGAAGTTGAACCCCGCTTTTTGGGCGAATTTTAGCCAATTAGCTCCTCCTTTTTACTACGGGGGAGCTGTTTAATTTGATATTCTCGTTTCTGGGCCAGGCTGCGGCTTTTAAAAGATTCCTGATAGCAAAGTTTAACCGGCAGACGTCCACGTGTATATTTTGCCCCCTGACCGTTGTTATGTTCTTCTAACCTTCGCTCAACATCAGTTGTATATCCAGTATAAAAGCTGCCGTCACTGCATTCTAAGATGTATATATAGTGTTTATTTCTGGCCATATTCTTTAATATACTTACCCAGAGCCCTTAAGTGATCTTTTTCTTCCTCAATTAACTTATTAACTGCTTCAATAGTCTTCCCTTCATTAAATTCGCACATTTCACGATAAAATAAAATCGAATCCTTTTCAGCTTGAATAGCCAATTTTAAAGCTCTTTCCACATCATTTAAAGCCTCAATTGACTCTTCACTATCGTCTTTAGGAAATACTGAATACTCAACTAAATAATTAAAATAGGCACTTACATCTTCTTCATAAAGATAATCAGCATCTTTCTTATCCTCACGCAATTCTTCAGTTAAAGCCACAAATTTTTCATAATGATCCTGTTCATCCTGGGCCAGCTTTTTAAACAGTTCGCGTAAATCTCTATTTTCTGTTGCTTCAGCATGTTTTAAATAGAATTTCTTTCCTCTTTTTTCAATATCCTTAGCCATTTCCATTACTTCGAGTGCACTAAATCTTTCTTTCATAATTCATCCCTCCAAATATAATTTTATTTATTTCTATTTTATAAAATTAACCAGCAATTATTCTACAGTATAATCATCAATGTCTATTGCCTCCGGATCCTTTTTCGTTTTCTCAACCTCTGGATCACCCGACTGATATTTATTTAAAATATTCCTTAAAAAGGGCCACATTAAAATAAATACTGCTATATCATCTAGTTGTCCCAGCAAAGGGAAAAAATCTCCAACCAGATCAAAAGGAAAAATAAGGTAGGCAACTGGTACCAAAAACAATGCTTTTTTGCTCAGTTTAACATCCGAATCTTTCAGCAAACGGATTATATTTACTATATTTGCCAGGCTTTTACTCATAATTTCCACCTCATTTTGTCTCTTAACTACCTTTTATTATACATCATTTTTAACTGAAAAACAAAAAAGGAACAGTAATCAAACTGTTCCTTTGCTGATAATATTTAATTAATAATTAATTCCTGGATTAAAATGCTGGTACAACTGCACCTTCATATTCTTCAAGAATAAATTCTTTAACCTTTTCTGACTGAATAACTTCTTTGAGGGTCTGAATTTTTTCGCTGTTCTGATCCCCATTTCTAACTGCAACTACATTTACATATGGCGAATCACTACCCTCCATAACCAGAGCATCTTCTAGAGGATTCAAATCAGCCTCAAGAGCATAATTTGTATTGATAATTGCTCCTGCAACATCAGGCAAAACTCTTGGTAATTGAGCGGCTTCTAATTCTTCAAAGTTCAAATCCTTAGGATTCTCTGCAATATCAATTGGAGTTGCACTTAAATTTGTTGGATCATCTAAAGTAATTACTCCCTTGTTGTGCAGTAAAATTAAGGCTCTACCTTCATTAGATGGATCATTTGGAAGTGCAATAGAAGCACCTTCTGGAATTTCTTCTAAACTTGTGTATTTATCAGAATAGAGTCCAATAGGTTCAACATGAACTTTAATTGCTGATACCAAATCGAGACCGCGATCAGCATTGAACTGCTTCAAATAAGGTACATGCTGAAAAAAGTTAGCATCAATACTGCCGTCATCTAAAGCAATATTGGGAGTTACATAATCAGTGAACTCAACAACTTCTAATTCAATACCCTCAGCAGCCAGATCATCTTTAATGAAATTTAAAATCTCAGAATGTGGTACAGGAGTAGCGCCAACCTTAAGTACATGATTATCAGCCTGAACTGCACCTGCAAATACGAAAGCAAACAGCACTAAAATTAAAATAGTTTTCTTAAACATAATTATCTCTCCTCTTCTACTTGTTATAAATTTATTAAATTAATTCTGACTTTCTATTTATCCGCCAGAAATAATTCCTATTTCGAAACAATAATATCTTAAGTTTCAAATTGAAAATAGTAATTATTTAACTATCTATGATCAAAAAATGAAGCTATTTTGTTACCGAAAAATTGAATCAACTGCACCATAACTACTAAAATGACAATAGTCTCCAGCATAATAGCCAGCTGAAAACGCTGGTAACCATAGCGGATTGCGATATCGCCAAGACCACCCCCACCAACAGCTCCTGCCATGGCTGAATAACTGACCAGACTGATTGCTGTCAGGGTCAGTCCTAAAATAATTGCCGGCAGTGATTCTGGCAGTAAAACCTTAAATACAATCTGCAGTGGACTGGCCCCCATTGATTGAGCGGATTCTATAACACCATGCTCTATTTCTAAAATAGCATTATCTGTAACTCTTCCCATAAAAGGAATTGCTGCCAGTGAAAGAGGAACAACAGCTGCATTAGTACCAATTGAAGTTCCCACAATCATTCTGGTAAAAGGAATTACAGCTACCATCAAAATAATAAAAGGGATAGAGCGCCCAATATTTATAATTCCGTCTAAAACAAAATTGAGTGGTTTATTTGGTATAATATGATTTTCCCTGGTGATTGTTGTTAAAACTCCAAGAGGGATTCCACCAACAATAGCAAAAAACAAAGACATTGCCACCATATATAAGGTTTCTAAAGAACCGCTGATCATTAAATCATTATAGCGGGCTAAATCTGTTATAAGATCAAACATTGTCCAACACCTCTACTCTTAAATCCTGACTCTGAAGATAGTTAATACTTTCCTCAATATTTGTTAGCTGACCCTCTAAATCTAAAACCAGAGTCCCAAATGGAACTCCCTGAATCTCATCAATATTGCCATATAATATGTTGGCATCTACTGAATAATGTTTTACCAAATCAGAAATATAAGGATCATGAGTTTTTTCTCCAACAAAAGAAATTCTAATTAACTCTCCTGGTCTTTCTGCTTTTACATATTTTATGATTCGTTCTGGCAGATCAAAATCAATTACTGAACTAATAAACTTTTTAGTTAAAGTCTGCTTTGGTCTGGCAAAAATATCAAGTATTGAACCTTCTTCAATAATCTGT
Organism: Halanaerobium kushneri; assembly: GCF_900156285.1. Classification (GTDB taxonomy): domain Bacteria; phylum Bacillota; class Halanaerobiia; order Halanaerobiales; family Halanaerobiaceae; genus Halanaerobium; species Halanaerobium kushneri. Next base: position 116,442 of record NZ_FTNC01000008.1, on the reverse strand, counting down.
CCGGCCTCTAAAACCGCCACCCGGTCACAAATATCTTTAATAACTCCCATTTCATGGGTAATTAAAATAATTGTCAAATTCATCTCATCCCTGATTTTTGCTAATAACTCCAATACTGATTTTGTACTTTCAGGATCCAGTGATGAAGTTGCTTCATCAGATAAAAGTAGATCCGGATCATTGGCCAGTGCTCTTGCAATACCGACTCTTTGCTTCTGACCGCCAGAAAGCTGAGCCGGGTAATGATCTGCTCTATCAGAAAGGCCAACCAGTTCTATTAGTTCTTTGGCCTTTGCTATTCGCTCTTTTTTTGCTACACCTGCTATCTCTAGAGGAAACGCTACATTTCCCAGCACCGTTCGAGAAGATAAAAGGTTAAAATGCTGAAAAATCATTCCAATCTTCTGTCTGGCTGCTCTTAAATTTTGAGAACTTAATTCTGTTAAATCCGTTCCATTAATGTTTATAGTGCCCGAAGTAGGCTGCTCTAATAAGTTGAGCATTCTAATCAAAGTACTCTTACCTGCCCCACTGGGACCAATCATGCCGAATATCTCACCATCATCAACTTCCAAATTAAGGCCATTTATTGCTTCAACCTTTCCCTGGGCTGCATGATAATGTTTTGTCAAATTTTCTATTTTAATCAAAACTAATCACCCTCTAAAAAATAATAAAACTGCTCCAGTGTCCACAAGAGCAGTCAGAAATGAAAAAAATCCTCCTGAGAGGATTTATTTACCTCTCATCTATCATTCCCCACTGGAAATGCTGGAATTAGCACCTTACTAAATGTTTAAGTAGGTTGCCGGGTATCAAAGGGCCAGTCCCTCCACCACTCTTGATGATTTTTATTTTCTTTTTAAGTTATATAGTAGTTTATCACTCAATTTTAACTCTGTCAAGGATTTTTTGCTTATTTAAAACCGGGTAACTAGAAATAATTTCCTGTTACCCAATATTCTTTTATATCACCTCTACATTTTTCCTCATTTGAATCCCTGAACCGCCTTTTTTGCTCTCCACACTGGTAAAATCAAGTCGCTGCTCAGGCAGTTCATATAAAAATCTGGAAGGTACAATCTGCTTATACTGGCCCTGATCTCCAGAAACTCTACGATTGGAAAATGAAATAAACAGCAGCTTTTCTGCCCGAGTCATCGCTACATAAAATAGTCTTCTTTCTTCTTCAACAGCATAGGGATTTAAGCCAGCAGCTTTTTCCTCCAGACTTTTTAAATGAGGGAAAACTTCTTCTTCCGCTCCAATTATAAAAACCACTGGAAACTCAAGCCCCTTAGCAGAATGGGCAGTCATTACCTTGACCTTTTCCTGAGTATCCTCTGTTATATCTTTATCCGTAATCAACTTATTAATTAATAAATAATCATATAATCCACGTCCAGGATTATTTTTCTGAAAATCTGCCATATCTTCTAAAAACATATCCATATATTTTTTTCGTTCCTCTGGATTATCAAGCTCTGCCAGAACATTCTGGTCAAAGTTAACTCGCTGGTAAAGTTCAAGGGCTTTTTTCTGCATCGGCAGCTTTTCCTCCCGGAGATCATAAATACTGTCAATTACCCGCCTTTGAAATTCAATAATATTGGCTGCCTTATTATTTCCAATTCCCTTAACCCGAGTTGGACTTTCAAAGACATCTGTAATTTTTAAATTATGTTCTCTGGCATATTTATTAATTTCACTGAGTAAAATTTCTCCAACACCATGGACCTCAATTCTAAATAGTCGTTTTAAAGCCAATCTGTCATTTGGGTTAACCAGCAGTTTTAAATAATTAACAAAATATCGGATTTCCTGTCTGTCAAAAAAGCTGACTCCTCCCACCAACTGGTGAGGAATTCTAAACTTTGGCAGCTGATTCTGAAGCTGCATTGATTGAAAGTGACTGCGGCATAAAATTGCGACATCACTAAGTTTGTAATTATAAAAATCAACCAGATGATTAATTCGCTTACAAACATATTTAGCTTCTACCAGAGGATTTTCTGCCCGGGCTACAAAGATAGGAGCACCATCATCAGCTTCAGTCCAGGCCTCCTTAACTTTATTCTGACTGTTGTTATTAATTAGCTGATTAGAAGCAGTAATAATATTATTAGAACTGCGATAATTTCTTTCCAGTTTTACAGTTCTAGCTTCCGGATAATCATGCTCAAATTCTAAAATATTACTGATATCTGCACCGCGAAAACCATAAATTCCCTGCCAGTCATCTCCAACAACAAAAATATTGTTTTGGGGTCTGGCCAGAAGAGATACGAGCTGATATTGTGAATGATTTACATCCTGATATTCATCTACCTGAATATACTGAAACTGATTCTGGTATTTAGCTAGAATCTCCAAATTATCTTCAAGAAGTTCAATAGTTTTTTTAATTAAATCATTAAAATCAAAACAGTTATTATTCTCCAGTACTCGCTCATATTCACTATAAATTCTGCTTATAATCTGATAAAAATGTTGGGAGCCCTGATTATCTTTCTGAGCATATTCTTCGATCAGTTCAGATGGAATAACCAACTCCATTTTGGCTTTAGAAATAATATTGAAGATCATTTTAGGGGCATATTCTGTTTCTTCCAGACCAAATTCGAAAATAATATCCTCTACTATGGCAATAGAATCATTAGTATCATAAATCAAACAACCTTCAGAACGATTAACCTCTGCCAGATTTTCTCTTAGTATTTTAAGACAAATACTGTGAAACGTCCCAAGATTCATTTCTTCAATGGTCTCTGAACCAACTAAATCATCAATTTTAGCTTTCATATCATCGGCAGCCCTATTTGTAAATGTTACTGTCAAAATATTACTGGGACTGACTCCCTTGTTAATTAAATTAGCTGTTCTATATGTTAAAGTCCTGGTCTTACCACTACCTGCTCCAGCCAGCACTAATACTGCACCTTCCAGAGTCTCGGCAGCTATTTTTTGTTTTGGGTTTAAATCATTTAATAAATGACTCATTTTTGTCTCCTTCTATTTTCAGAATTTTATAAGTTAAAACAAAAGAAAGCCGCCTGCTGATAAAATATCAAATCAACAGACAGCTAATATTTTGGTGCAACGATTACTAATTATATAGAAATTCAACTTAAATTACAAGCTTATTTCAGCAAATCTTTTATCGCATATTTCGACAAATATCGGGTGGTACCAGGTACCTGCACATTTTTTATTTATATAACTTAAAATACTCTTCCCTGGAAGGTATATGACCAAGTACAGCCACACAGCCTGCCACCTGAGCACTTCCAAGATAAGTACGAGAATCAGAAGGTCCAATCCGGGACTGGTAGTTCCGGGTAGTTGTGGTAAAAGCAGTTGCTCCTGATCCAATTCTACGTTTATTACCCATACAAAGGCCACAGCCTGGCATAATCACTGTTGCCCCTGCGTGTGTCAATTTAGCCATTGTTCCATCTACAATTAATTCCTCATAAATATCCCGCGAAGCAGGTCCGACTACTACATTAACACTTTGAGGAATCTTATGACCTTCTATAACATCTGCTGCTTCCTTAATACTTTTCAAATCTCCACCTACACAGCTACCTATATAAACCTCATCAATTTTTTCTCCTTCAACTTCACTTAAGGGAGCAACATTATCAGGATGATGCGGTTTGGCAACCAGAGGTTGATCAAGTTCTTCAAGAGGAATTTCAATTTCTGCAGCATATTCTGCATCTTCATCTGCTGTAAATAAAACTGGAGCCTCCAGATAATCCTCTATTGCCTTAATCGTATTTCTTACAGATGGTGAGCTTTCAGCATCAGGTCTAGATTTTAAATATTGGAGATTATCTTCAATCGTCTTAACTGTAGTCTTATCAGAAGGTACAACACCTGCTGAAGCACTTCTTTCAGCAACAGCATTTGTTAAAATATAGCGCTCATCAGAACTTAAAAATTCTACTCCTTCCATTTCAATAATCCGTCCGTTATAAATATCTTTACCAACAGTTTTATCTGCGTAAATAACTAAAGCCGAAACTAAATCACGAGCAGTAATTCCCTCCGGAGGACGACCGATAAATTTAACTTTTACTGATTCGTCCATGGTCAGATCCTGTTTACCATATTTCATAACTCCTGCTACAATGTCCGAAGCCGCAGGAAAAGAAACTCCCCTGGGAGTTCTGGTATGAGAATCCCCACCAACAATTACATCAGTCGGCAGTACAAACCGGTTCCCAATTGTATGGATAATTCCTTCACCAGTCTGCAGACAAACTCCACCACGTTCAGTAACGAAATCATGTAAAAATTTATGAGTATCTCTTTCAGCACTGGAAGGACACTCACCTGTATGACATAGAGATTGAACTACAAATTCAGCTCCAAAATCTCCCCCGGCCATTGACTGGTATTCATCCATTGTCATTGGTCCGGTGGTATCCTGAGAAAAAGCTCCTCTCATTTTAACCTGGGCTGTTTCCCCCGGCAAAATTGTATCCTTACCATCAAGTCGATTATAGGCTACAATTTTCTGGGCCAGAGTTTGAGGAGGTTTCGAATCTTCCTCAACAACATTCTCTTCAGCAGGAGTTTTAACATCACCTGTTTCAATTCCATTCTTTTTACAATAGTTAAGCGCCATTTTTTGTAGTTCATTACCAGCATCAAAATAGGTCATGCCACCAGCAGCAATTTTTTTCATTTTATAGTCAATTGGCAGTTTTATCTCCAGCTCATATTCAGAATCAGAATCAGGATTAACAAAAAGCTTTTTAGAATTCAAATCTACTTTTAAACTGTCTCCTTCTTTAATCTCAGTTGTATCGGCTTCCAGTGGTAAAATACCTGATGCCACCAGAGATTCTTTAAAAATAGGAGCAAAACTCTTAGCTACTACCACACCACCTTTTTTCTTTTCCGGTTCACCTTTAACTACCTCACCCAAAAGCTGCTGCATTGTGTAAGTTGCAGATTTACGGGATGAACCCTCTCCTAAAGCCTTACCAGCAGTAAAAAATACACTTTCATTTTTACTGGTTTTAGACTTTAAGTTATCCAGACGCCCCCAAAGATCTTCTTCGTCATCACGTCCATCCATTACAAATTGTGCATGGTGGGGCTGATCTGTTCTGCTGTCTGCATTTTTGGAAGGACTCAGGTGACCTGTAGTAATATTATCACCGACCCGCAGCGATAAACCAAAATACTGATCTCTAAGCTCCCAGTCAGCTGAAAAATCTCGGTAGGCCCAGCTCAGCATCAGCTCATTAATTTTCTTTTTAAAATAAGGATTTTCGCCCGCCAGTTCTTCCAGCTGTTCAAAATCAGCCTGAGTAACAAGTACTGTTTCTTTTAAAATTTCAGTGATTTGATCTCTATATATCTCCTTAGCAAAAAGATCAATTAGTCTTGAAGTAGCAGCCCCTCCCTTCATAGCTTCCAGCAGCTCAAGTGCCTGATCAGCAGTTAAATATTTATTTTCTTCTTCCCTAATCTTTGCTTCCTTTATAATTTGAGCCAGACCTTGAGCCTTTGCGTGAGAAGCAGGAAAAGTACCACGCTTAACCTCTTCCCTTAAAAGCCTCAATACCAGAAGATCAAGCCTTTCTTCTTTAAATATCTCAAAACTTTTATGCTCAAGCCCCTCTGCCTGCAAACCACTAAATAGACATTCAACCTCTTCAGCCTCCAGAGGACGGGGATCCAGTCCATAAGTATTTTTTCTCGCTACTGCTTTACTCTTATATTCTTCTAAACAGTCCAATAAAATTTTTAATTTTTCTTCCATTAACTAACTCTCCTCCCTTATCTTCTGCCCAACATATGGACAGACTTATATTAATTATAGTTCATTAATAATTGCTTTAGTAATCTCATCAGTGGCAGCACTACCACCTAAGTCCCCAGTTAAAACTTCACCTTTATTTAAAACTGCAGAAGCTGCTTTTTCTATTCTCTCAGCCGCCTTAGTCTCTCCTAAATGCCTCAGCATCAGAACAGAAGAAAATAACAGTGCTACTGGGTTGGCCTTATTCTGACCGGCAATATCAGGTGCACTGCCGTGAACTGCTTCAAAAACTGCAATCTCATCACCGAGATTCATTCCCGGAGCAAGTCCAAGCCCACCAATCAGGCCGGCCCCAAGATCAGAAACAATGTCTCCATAGAGATTAGGCATAACTAAAACATCATACTGCTCTGGATACTGAACCATCTGCATACACATATTGTCTACAATTTTATCATTAAATTCTATTTCGGGATTTGTTTTTTTATATTTCTCAGCAACTTTACGGGCCTCTTCTAAAAATAGACCATCACTGTATTTTAAGATGTTAGCCTTATGCACAGCTGTTACTTTTTTGCGACCTTCCCGGACTGCATATTCAAAAGCCCTTTCGGTAATTTTGCGAGAAGCTTTGCGGGTGATAATTTTAATACTTTCTGCAGCCTGGTCTCCTACATAATGCTCAATCCCTACATAAAGACCTTCTGTATTCTCTCGAAAAACAACCATATCAATATTTTCATCTTTGGCAAATTTTTTAGCATGCACCTGTAGGGGACGGACATTGGCATATAAGTTTAATTCTTTACGAATAGCCACATTTACACTTCTAAATCCACTACCCACAGGAGTTGTAATCGGCCCTTTTAAGGCAACTTTATTTTTCCTAATTGATTTAAATACTTCCTCTGGCAGTGGTGTTCCATACTTATCCATTACGCCTGCCCCGGCTTCTACCCTGTCCCAGTTAATATCCACTCCTGCAGCAGCAATAATTTCTGCAACAGCCGCAGAAATTTCAGGACCAATACCATCTCCAGCAATCATTGTTACATTATACATTCTCTTTACTCACTACTCCTTTTTAATTATTAAATAATCAAATTATACAATCTCAAAACTTTGACTGTTCCTCTATTCTAGCCTAATAAACTAAAATATTAATAAGTAAGTTTGAAAAAAGCCGGACTTTTATCCGGCTCCATTTTCAAAATAATCAGCCCTTATAATGACTGATATTTATTATAGCATAGAATGGGCATAACTTTCCAGCTCATCAAATTCAGCTTTTGTTATTCCACAATCGCCAGGCAAAATCCCGGGTGAGTTTTCGCCGTGATAATCAGAACCTCCTGTAACTAAAAGATCAAGTTCTTCTGCAATCTTTTTATATTTTTGAGTGATTCTTTGGTTATGTTTTGTCTGATAGACTTCTACCCCTCTTAAACCAACACTTTTTAAACGAGCTATCTCCTCTTTAGCCAGTGACTGACCGTGATTAATAACATGCGGATGTGCAATTACAGGTATTCCTCCTGCTTTTAAAATAACTTCTATTGCTTCAGCGGGTAGAACATTTTTCTTTTCGACATAGGCCCTGCCTCCACCAGCAATAAACTCTTCAGTAAAAGCATCACCAATTTCTTCAATATATCCTTTCTCAACCATGGCCCTTGCCACGTGGGGACGACCAAGACTGACACCAGTAGCATATTTTTTAACATCTTTAAATTCAAGCGGATAACCCATCTCTGTCAATTTTTTTATCATTTTATGAGTTCTCTCGACTCTAGAATCTAAAATTGCTTCGGTTAAACCCAGTAGGGCATCATTTTCTGGATCAACAAAATAACCCAGGATATGATATTCTGCTTCCCCACGATAAGTAGAAATTTCTATTCCAGGCACAACTTTTAATCCCTGTTTCTGGCCCAACTCCTGTACTTCCTTAACTGCAGTCAAATTATCATGGTCGGTCACAGCAATAATTTTTAAACCTAATTCTATACAATTTTTTACCAATTCTGCCGGAGTGGAAGCACCATCAGAGGCAGTTGTATGCATATGCAGATCAATTTTCTTCCTTTTCTTAAACATATCTTTAGCCATAAAATATCAAGCTCCTTAAGAGTAATTTTTATCATTAATTTACTTAAAAAGAGATTTGATTACTCTCTGCTCTTTGATTTTAAATACTCTCTCTAAGATACATTTATAGTTTATCAGAAAAACTTTAAAATATCATTAAAGTTTAACAATTAATCTAAAATAATTTATTCAAAATCCAAAATATTAAACTACTCTCCGAACTCTTTCTGCTTTAAATTATCTAAATCCGACCACGAATATAGTACCAGAATAACCCAACCCACTCATGCAGTGCTGCAAGATTGGCACTAAGAGCTCCTCTATTTGGCAGATAATCAAGCCAGCTAAATTGATGATCATAAATAAAACCAGAATGCACTGCCAAAAAATCTATATTTTGAGCTTTAAAAACAGCTGCAGCCCGTAAAGTATGATAGGCTGACGTTACAAGATAAACTTTTTCAACTTCGTTTTCTTCAAGCCATTTCTTTAAATAAGCTGCATTCTCAAATGTTGTTTGAGCCCTATCTTCGCTAATATAAAATTCTTTATTCATTCCCAGACTCTCCAGGAAATCTTCCGCAGCATCAGCCTCGGAAATCTTTTCCTGGCCAATAGCAACTCCCCCTGAATAAATTAAAGGTGTTTTTAAACGTCGCTGCAGCTGATACCCTCTGACCAGTCTCTGAATACTGTGCAGTGAAGGAGCCACTTCGTTGTCAGAATAATAATTTAACCCTCCCCCAAGTACCACAATTGGATATCTTTTAAAGGGATTAACTGAAATTTTTTCGGCATAATTTTCCAGTGGATGAAGTAACAGCTGAACACCAAAGGCAGTGGAAAGAAAAAAACATAAAAACAGCATAAATAAAGCTGTTAATTTTATGATCCCTGACTTTGATCTTTTAAATAAATAGCCAGTCAAAATTATCAATAATAATATAAATAATCCTGGCGGCATAACTAGAGAAGCAATAATTTTTTCTAAAACTAACATGATTCCCTCCTAAAAAAACCCCGCCAGCAGCGGGGATAAATTTAATCAGTAAATTTGTCTAAAACATCCATCAATTCAGATATAATCTCTTCTTCTCCTTCTTCCTGAGAAATTGCATTTTTAACACAACCATTAACATGTCGATCCAATATTTTAAGTCCTACTTTTTTTAAGGCACCCCGACAGGCATTAATCTGTGTTAAAATATCAACACAGTACTTTTCTTGATCAATCATCCTCTGCAGTCCCCTGACCTGACCTTCGACCCGCCGCAGTCTCACAATTAAATTTTTCTTATCCTCATCTGATAGTGAGTTCATTCTTTCACCCCACAGTTCTCAAAAATAAATATAAAATAATACTATTACCATAAAGCTAAATATTTGTTGACTTAACCACCAACTATTCAGCTGGCTAAACTTAAAATTATTAATAAATAAACAATTCATCTATTATTTTTCGGGTATTTTTAAGATAATTTGAATCAATATTTTTCCCAATCAATTCAAACCTTAATCGAAGTAATTCTTTAAAAGTGTTTATTTCAGCTGCCTCCGGCAAAAAATGAATCTTTAAATTATGCTGACTTGCTGCTTTAATAGTTTTTTCTAGTATTGACTGCTTTCTCCAGTCCTTAAAATAAAAAAGAGATTCTTCTGGCTTTTTCATTCCTAAAAGATAATAACTGCCATCCACAGACGGTCCAATAACAATATCTCTCTCTTTTAAACCTGCAAAGGCTTCAGTAAAAGTGTCTGTAGCCAGCAGAGGAAAATTAGAACCAACAATAACTACAGGTAATTTACTCTTTTGATAAGCTTCAGTTACTGCATTATACATTATCTCCCCACAACTTTCTCCACGCTGAGGAATTCTAATAAAGTCTTTAGCAATAACCTCAGCAAATATTTTTGGGCTTTGCTCTGGCTTATAACTCAAAAAAAGCTCCAATTTTGAGCAACTTTTTTTAAGTTTAAAAGCTTAAAATTCATATCTTTTAAAAAAGCTTTATCCAGGGCAGCACATTCTTCTGCTTTTAAATGACTATTAAGCTTAGTCTTCGTTTTCCCTGCTACGGAAGCTCCTCTCATAAGCACTACTGCAGCCTGCAAGATAATCTCCTCCTATCTGCTTGAAATTAAAAACTATTATAAAAAGATCAAAACTCTATCCTTCGCTGCTGTATCCTTTTGGAACAATCTTAATTTGATCCCAGGCAGAAAATAAAATATCTTTAAATCTTTTAGTATCAAGAATAGTAGAAGGTAGGTTTATAATTCCAGAATCCTGCAGACGGCCTGCTGCTTTTTCTGTTTTTATCTGTCCAGTTTTTAAATCCTCCCTACTGGAAACAAATTTCCTTTTATTATAAGGAAAGATCTCAGGTGCCATCATATAAACAACTGCTACTACATCCCACATATAAAAACCTGTTAAACCAATCATCTCTGAAGAATATTCATACCAGGGCTTAATTTTATCACTGATATAGGCACGAATAGCCTTATTTTTTGAACGATTAATCCGCTGCCATGATTTTTCCCCAAAACGCGCTGCCAGACATAAGTTGCCGGACATTAGGGCCACTGGAACCTCAGCTTTAACTACCTGCTCTGCTGCTTCTGGGTCTTGACTAAAATGAATTTCATTAATAGTCTGCTCTCCAAACTGCAGTGGTTCAGTTATTCCACCCATAATAATAATTTCTTTCAAATTTTTAAAGAAGTCACTGTCAATTTTCCAGGCAGCATAAAGGTTAGTCAGAGGTCCGATAGCAATTAAAGTAATCTCATTTTTATTTTCGGCAGCAGTCTGAGCCAAATATTTTGCAGCTTCCGTCTTATCGTCTCCAGCTTCAGCTGCTCCTTTATAATGTTTAATTTTATTTTCTAAACCAAAATCACTGATCATTTTTTCCGTTGTCTCATAAGTAGCTTCTAAACTACTGTTCCCAAAGACACTGGTAACCGCCATCAGATCTATATCCTCACGCCCAAGTAAAAATAAAAAAGCAAGGCCATCACTAACATCTTTTTCCTGAATTCCGATTGTATTATCACAGTCTAAAATAACCTTTTTCATTTTATCCCCCTAACAGTGATTTTTTCTATTCTCTCTTAATTTAATTTCAACAAAAATCTATAAAATCCTGCCTTATTAAAATTATCTGAGTAATTTATGTAATAATAATGCAAATTTGTTACTTAAGGTATATAATAGTTTATGAAGAAAGAGACAAATTTTAAGGAGGAATCACAATGAATAATGATAAAATATTAATTCTTATCTTTATTTCAATTATTATAATTTCTACCAGCTTAAGTTTTTCAGCTGTAGCTGCTGAAGAAAGAGGATTTGAAAATCCAGACCTTTTAATTTCAGCTTCTGAATTGAATAAGAGACTCAAAAATGAAAATAATAAACTGAAAATAATTGATGTTCGCAACAGTGCCAGATATTTACTCGGACATCTACCGGGAGCAGTTAATATGTGGGGATCTGATTTTTCTGATCCTGAAGGTTGGGTGGAAGGATTGATTGCTGACCCAAAAGCTTTTAGTGTTACTGTACAGAAAAAGGGAATAAATAATGACTCCAAAATTATTGTCTATGATGAAAATAACAGTGTCTGGGCAGCCAGATTATGGTGGGTCTTCAGAGTTTATGGACATCAAAATATAAAAGTTTTGGAAGGTGGATATGATAACTGGAAGGATAATGATTTTGAAACAAATATACTGCCCAACTATCCAGACAAGGGTAACTTTTTAGTTCAGGATGTAATTAATGAGTGGATTGTAAATTCTGATACTATTGCTGAAAATCTTGATAATGAAAAATTTATAGTTCTTGATACAAGAACTGAGGCTGAATATCTGGGGCAAAAAAAAGGTTCTAGTGCTCCGCGAAAAGGTAGAATACCAAACTCTATCCACCTAGAATGGAATAGAGTTTTAAAAGAAAACTACAATTTTAAATCTGCTTCAGAAATCAAACAAATTTATCAGGAAAAAGGAATTACAAAAGATAAAGAAGTGATTGCTCTTATCTCCCACACTGGGGTCAGAGCAGCTCACAGTTTTTTTGCTCTTAAACTCCTGGGATATGATAACTTAAAATTATTTGATGAATCATGGCTTGGCTGGAGCAACCGCAGTGATTTACCAATTGAACTGAAGTGATTTCAAAATTAATAATATCAGCTCTCTTCTCCCATGAAATTTTTGTTACTAAATAAGATCAGGCTTTCTGAAAGAGATTCTTCTGACTGCAAATACTTTAAACTCTGTCCGATTAAAGAGCGGGCAACAGCAATTCCTCTATTAAAATGATTTTCAAACTGTTGATAATTTTCTGCAGGCCAGATACTTTGTTTTTCGTTAAGCAGATAGCTGTACTGGCTTAAGTTTTGAGGTAGAATTAAATTTAAAACCCTAAAAATATGATGTCTTAAAGAACTATCCGAAATAAATAATCTATGATATTTACGTAGGTCTAAGTAAGATTCCCAGATCAAATCCTGATCAAGTTTTTCCTCAATAAGATTCTCAAAAATCAATTGATAAAAATAATTAAGATTCTGCTGATGTTTGTCCTGTAATTGATAATAAGGAAGGGGATCAACAACTACTGGACTTTGATTCCATCTCTGCTGCATAATATATATATCAATACTGGCCTCAATTAACTTGTGATTTTTACCTTCTCCCCCATTTTTAATAATAAACGGGTGACATTCGCGGTCCAGGGCATAATGCGAAATAAACCCCAGTAGATAAACCAGATTATGCTGCCAGTACTCAGAGTCAGGAAGCTTAGCCCGGAAATAAATCCCCTCTCTCTTCAAAGCAGTAAGCAGTTCGGAGAAAATTTTCTTACCACTCAGCGAATGGACTAACTCCCCTTTTTTAGGCCCTTTTTTTGCCCACTGCCAGGGTAAAAAGTCATTATAAAAGAAAAAATCTGCGCCCTGACAACCATAATTAAAAAGCTGATAATTCTTATTTAACATTGCTTTAATATTTTTATCTTCAAGACCAGCAACTATTTCTTCGCCAGCAATAATATGTGTCCAGAAATCTGGCATCTTTCTCCCCCCTAATAATTTGTGATATTAATTATATTGCTTTTAACTTTTGGCTTCTAATTTTCCCTTTTCTACATCAACTCTACTTAAAAATATAATACCTAGAACAAAAAAGGAGGCAACTGCAATTATTCCATAACGACTTGAGCCCGTTAACTGTCCTGCATAAGCAAAAACTGTCGGACCAATTATGGCAGCAAATTTACTGGAGACTCCATAGAACCCAAAAAATTCTGCTGATTTTGATTCCGGTACCATTGCTCCATATAAAGATCGACTTAAAGCCTGTGCTCCTCCCTGAACCATCCCCACAATACCTGCCAAAATCCAGAAGTCAAGAGCTGAATCCAAAAAATAACCATAAAAAGTTATTGCAGTATAAATGGTTAGAGCAAGGTAAATGCCTTTTTTAGCTGTGATTTTCCCAGCTATTTTAGCAAAAATAAGAGCAAAGGGTATTCCGATAAATTGTGTTAAAAGCAGGGCTCCAATCAGGTCAGTCTGACCAATACCCACTTCCCGACCATAGATTGTAGCCATCCTGATGATAGTTCCAATTCCATCATTATAGATCCAAAAAGCCAGTAAAAATTTCCACAGTTCTCGATATTTACGGATATGAACAAAGGTAGATTTAAGTCTGCCAAAAGCCATTTTGGTGTATTTAGCCAGCGGTATTTTTTCAACCCGTTTTTCAGGAGCAGGGAGATATTTAAAAGCAGGCAAAGAAAATATAAACCACCAGACTGCAACAGTGATAAACGATATTTGAGTTGCTAAAGTTACTGTACTTATTCCAAATAGAGCAGGTTTGGAAATCATTAATAAATTCAATGCCAGCAACAGACCACCTCCCAGATAGCCAGCTGCATAACCAAGGCTTGATATATAATCTATTGAATCAGCATCACTGATGTCGGTTAAAAAACCATCGTAAAATACATTACCTCCAGAAAAACCAATGTTGGCGATAATAAAAAAGAAAGAGGCAAGTAAATAATTGCCTTCATTAACAAAAAACAAAAGAGAGGTGCCTGTAATACCCAGAAATACAAAAAATTTGAGAAAAGTTTTTTTTGAATCAGAATAATCAGCAGCTGCACCCAGGATTGGAGAAATAATAGCAATAATAATCATAGCAATAGTCTGCGTATATCCCCAGTAAGAAGTAGCCAAATTACCTGGTAAATTAATTCCAGCCACATCTTTGTAAAAGATGGGCAGGACTGTGGCTAAAATTACTGTGGCAAAAGCAGAATTAGCCCAATCATACATGGCCCAGGCATAAACTGTTTTTTTCTTTTTATCCATTGAGCTCACCCTCTGTTTTAATATTGGCAAAAATAACGGTTCTAATTATTAACAATTTATATTATAATTCTGTTGTTCTGTTTTCTATTAAATTTAATAGAGTTTCTTTAAAACGCTGATCATCAGCTGGACTCCGTTTTTTATGAGAAGTATGACGGCCTGTTCTTTTTCTCTCTTTAAACTGACGGTGTCTTGTGGCCAGAAGTCTTTCTATATTCTGATTAGTAAATTCTCTGCCGGAAAAACCAAGAACTAATGCTCCCGCACCTAAAGCTAAGGCAGCCAACCCATAATCAGATGTAACTACAAGATCTCCAGCCTGAATCTTGTTATATAAAATCATATCAACTGACTGAAACCCCTGATCAACAACCTCTAAAGTCCCATAAGCGAGCTGATGACGGTGGTTTAAGTCAGTGTAAACTATTAATTCTAAATTTTTATCTGCAGCAACCTTGGTAATTATTTCAATTACTGGACATCCGTCCCCATCAACTAAAATTCTCACTGTTTTTTAAACTCCACATAGTCAAGTTCTTTCTCTAAATAACGAGCCAGTGTATAAAGCAAATCAGAAAGACGGTTAATATATTTCTGAAGATCACTGCTAATATCCGCCTCTTTTGCAAGAGCTGTAATTCTGCGTTCAGCTCTCCGACAAATTGTCCGGGATTGATGCAGAGCACCACTTGCCTTTGAGCTGCCGGGAATAATAAACATTGACCTCTCTTTTTTATTCATCTGATCTAAATAATGATCAATTTTTTCTTCCAAAAACTTAATATCTTCCTGACTGATTTTTTCAGGGAAACTTTCCCAATCCGGTGTAGCCAGCTCTCCTGCCAGATTAAAAAGTTTACGCTGTACAGAACGGATAATATTATAAACTTCTTTTTCTTCTACAAAATTTTTGGCAAAACCCAGTGAAGAATTTAATTCATCAATAGTACCATAACTTTCAACCCGCAGTGAATCTTTAGCCACCCTTGTATTATCAAAAAGACTGGTTTTACCCTTATCGCCGCTTTTGGTATAAATTTTCATCTTTCCCTCCTTTTATGTGAACCTGTCGCTGTCCGCACCATTTCCCCAAGCAATTTATGAAAATCAATCTGTTATTTATCAGAAAAAGACAGCTCCTGACCAGAAACTGCCTTTCAAAAACCCTTTTAGATTACATTTATTTCCTTTAATTAATTATAGCACTTTAATTTTAAGAAGACAAGATTATATACCTTAATTTTAAGGGATAGTAACTTTTTTCTCAATTTTATTAAAAAGATAAACAAAAATAACAATTACTACCAGATAAATTAAAGCTACAATAAAATAAACATTAAAAAACTGATAATTACGGCTGGCAATCAGCTTTCCTTCTGTCATTAATTCTTTGGCTCCAATTACATAAGCCAGAGAAGAATATTTAATCATATAAATAAACTCGTTAGTCCAGGAAGGAATTACCCGGCGCAGAGCCTGAGGTAAAATAATGTGTCTAATCCCCTGCCATTTAGTCATCCCGATTGATTGGGCTGCTTTAAGCTGGCTGCCGCTGATTGACTGAATTGACCCCCTTAAGTATTCAGCCTGATAAGCTCCACTGTTAATAATGAAACTGATCACTGCTGCTATGATTGGAGTCAGTCTAATTCCATAAGCAGGAAGTCCATAATAGATAATAAATAGCTGAACTAAAAGTGGGGTACCTCTAATAATCGAAATAAAAAGTCGAACCAGTGCTGAAACAAATTTATTTCCATAAATCTTACCCAGAGCCAGAAAAGTTCCCAGAACTGTACCGGAAAAACAGGAAATAATGGTTACAAAAACCGTTACCCCAAGTCCTCTTAAAAATAAAGGGTAATATTCCATAAAAATATCTAACATTATTTCTCACCCTCACCATATAAATTAGTCAGCTGGAAGAGAAATTCTTTGGTTCTTTTATGATCAGGATCGGTAAACAGTTTCTCAGGATCACCCTGTTCTACAATATTGCCACCCTCCATAAAAATTAGTTCATCAGCAACACTGCGGGCAAAACCCATCTCATGAGTTACAACAAGCATGGTCATCCCCTCTTCAGCCAAATTACGCATAACTTTAAGAACCTCGCCAGTCAGCTCTGGATCCAGGGCCGAAGTTGGTTCATCAAATAGAATAAGTTTAGGCTGCATTGCCAGAGCTCTAGCAATACCCACCCGCTGTTTCTGTCCACCTGATAACTGAGAAGGATAAGAATTAGCATAATCTTTAAGTCCAACCCGATCCAACTCAAATAAGGCAAGCTCTTCTGCCTCATTTTTATCCATCTTTTTGACTTTAGTCAGGCCAATCATTACATTACCTTTTGCTGTCAGGTGATTAAAAAGACCAAAATCCTGAAACACAAAACCAATCTGCTGTCTAATTTCATTTATGTTTTTGGCAGAAGTAATTTCAGTATCTTCAAGATAAATTTTACCTCTGGTGGGAGGTACCAGCCGAATAATATTATTTAAAACAGTACTCTTTCCGGTACCACTGGGACCAACAATAACCTTGGTCTCACCCTTATCAAGTGAAAATGAAATTCCTTTGAGAACCTCTTCATTTTCAAAGCTATGGTGCAAATTTTCTATTCTCAATAAATGCTTAGTAGGCATCTGAATGTCCTCCTTCAATTCCTATCCCTGGAATTTGATATTTTTTCTCAAAAAGGGATAAACCACCGTTTACTATCGTAGTTAAAATAAAATAAATCGCAGCAATGGTTAAATAAATCACCATTGGCTCATTTGAAGTCGCAATAAAATACTCACCCTGTCTTAAAAGCTCAACCACCCCAATGGTAAAGGCAAGTGAGGTATCTTTGAGCACAATTGCAGACTCATTTGCCACCGGTGGAATTGCAATTCTAATTGCCTGGGGAGCAATAATATAAAAGAAAGCTTTCATTTTACTCATTCCCAAAGAACGGGCAGCCTTCATCTGAGACCCACCTACCGATTGAATTGCACCTCGATAAATCTGAGACTGATAGGCTGCTGATCTAAGTCCAATCCCAATAACTGCGGCTCTAAAAATTGGAATTCTTAATCCCAGCATTGGTAGACCATAATTTAAAAGTAAAAGCATTACCAGCAGGGGAATACTGCGAGCAAGACGCTCATAGACTGCAACAGTAGCCTGAAGTATTTTATTTCCATACACCTGAGCAAAGGCGATTGGTAACCCAACAACTATTCCGATTAAAAGACTCCAGAATGTCAGTTGTATTGTTACCAGGGTCCCTTCCAGAAGATAAGGTAGTGCACTTTTTATTAATTCTAAATTATTCATAATCTGTCCTTTCTAAAATTTTTTGATAAAAATTATTTAAGAATCCAATTTTACACCCTAAAGTTCAAGTGTTTTCTGCTGCTTAATAATTAAACTCTTGAGAACAAAATTGGCTCTAAACAAGTAATAAAATTATAAATTAAAAATATAAAAGGCCTTACTCCGCTGCAGGGTTCAGAAAACTTTCCAGACCCTGACAGCAGAGAAAAAGCCTGATCAGATTTTACTCAAAATACTTTTCAATCAACTTATCCATAGTTCCATTTTCAATAACTTTTGCCAGACCTGCATTGATTTCTTTAAGCAGTGCCTGATTATTTTTACCAACAGCAATACCATATTCTTCACCGGTAATTACTTCTGCTACAACATTAACCGGATTATTTTTGCTATAAGTTTCAGCAACAGGTTTATCTAAAACAGCTGCATCAATGTTTTGGTTTGCTAAGTCTCTGATAACAAAAACATAAGAATCATAATTTCTGAGCTCACCTGTTAAAATATCAGGTTTAACCAGTTTATCTCTGACCCAGGTATCACCTGTAGTTCCTGTCTGAACACCAATATCATTGGAACCAAACAAAACTGTTAAATCTTCTTCCGATCCTTCATGAACTAAAACTGACTGATTAGCAGAATAGTAAGGATCTGAAAATGATACCACTTCTTTCCTGGCATCAGTAATCGTCATTCCAGCCGCTACTATATCTAAACTACCTGAAGCAAGACCAGGAATTAAAGAGTCAAAACTTATATCTCTAAATTCAACTTCAAAGTCCTGCAGTTTTGCTATTTCTTTAACCAGATCAATATCAAAACCAACAATCTCACCCTTCTCTACATACTCAAAAGGTGGGAAACTTGCATTTGTTCCTACAACATAGCGCTGAGCCATAACCCCTGAGCTAAAAGCCAATACTGCCAGAATCACTAAAATTGTTACTAAAGTTTTTTTCATTTAACTATTTCCTCCTTTAAATTGATATTCTACCTTCTCGCTACTTTTAACCGGCGAAAAATGATAAAAATTAATCTTAAAATTCATTATACCACAATACTTTAATCAGCAAAAGTAATATTTTAATTTAATACAAGCTTTAATTTTCTGAAAAATTAATAGTTAAAACTAAAACGAAGATCTTTTTAAAGATCTCCGCTTGAATTATTATTTTAAGACTTTATTTAAATTATCCTGATTAAATTCTTCAATAATTAGATCAGCACTGGAAAGATCCTGACTTTCATCTTTAGCCCGGTTGAAACCAATTACCTTTGCTCCTGCTCGGTGAGCACCCTTAACTCCATTCTCCGAATCTTCAATTACAATGCATTCTTCCGGCTCAACTCCCAGTCTTTCTGCGGCCTCAAGAAAAATATCAGGAGCAGGTTTACCATTTTCAATAGCATTCCCATCTACATAACCTTCCATATACTTTTCAAGACCAAAACGTTGAAAAATATGCTCAATTACTGGCTCATAGGAAGAAGAAGCAATAATCATTTTATAACCGTGATCTTTAAAAAATTGAAACCACCCTTCAACTCCCGGCATCAATTCTAAATCTTCAGCTTCAGCCAGCCCCACGTAAGAACTATGAATATGATCTTCCATAAAATCTTCAATCTTATAATGAGAATACTCTTCTTTAACCTGATAACGATCTAAAATATCTGTCCAGATATCTTTTAGGTTGGCACCCATATGTCGATCATAGTCTTCCTGACTCAAATTGAAACCATACTTCTCATATATTTCTTCATTTATTTTTTCATAAATTGGTTCTGAATCAATAATTGTTCCATCCATATCAAAAATCACTGCTTTAATCATTAATTTATCACCCAATTATTTATAATTTTATATTTCTTTTTTAATATTATATCATAAATCCTGCCGCCAGATAAAGAACTAAAGCTATTGCCCCATTGGCCAGTGCATAAGGCAGCTGAGTATTTACATGATCAATATGATCTGAAGCAGAAGCCATTGAAGAAATAATAGTGGTGTCTGAGATTGGAGAACAATGATCTCCCATAATACCACCAGAAACTACAGCGCCAATTGTTGGATATAAAGGCGCACCCATTGCTACAGCCATTTGAATTCCAATTGGCATCATAATACCAAAAGTCCCCCAGCTGGTTCCGGTTGCAAAAGCCATCAAAGAAGCCATGATGAAAACTATTGCCGGTCCAAATGCTCCACTAACTCTACCTTCAACCAGAGAAGCCATATATTCTCCTGTCTCTAAATAACCAATTACATTTCCAATTGCAAAAGCTGTGATTAAAAGAATAGCCACCGGAACTATCGCTCCAATTCCCTGATATATATAATCAATATATTCTTTTAAACTCATAAGACCCTGAATAACATATAAAAATCCAGCAAAAGTAACTGCTGTAATAACAGCCCAAAAAACCGAGGTTGAACCTGAGCCCTGAAGTATATTTCCAGCTCCAGTTATGTAAAGACTAAGAGGCATCATAAAAATCAAAACTAAAATAGGCAAGATCATATTCCACATATTGGGAATAATGCCTTCTTTAGGAGGAGTAGCAGTTGCTTCCTCAGAAACCATTGGAGTAGCACCCTCTCTTAACAAAAGGCCTTTTTCAGCTGCTCTTTTCTCTGCTTTAGCCATTGGTCCCCAGTCATTGCCAGTCAGGATATAATAGCCAACTGCCAGAACTGCAATAATTGAATAAAATTGGAAAGGAAGCGATTTAGCCAGCAGCTCAGCAGAAGTTCCATCCACAACTCCGTTTGCTATCTGAACTCCAATTACCCCCATCAGCATAGCTCCCCACCCGTTAAGGGGAATCAAACCACAAACTGGTGCAGAGGTTGAATCACAAACATAAGCAAGTTTTTCGCGAGATACCTTATACTTATCTGTTAGAGGCCTGGCAACTGTACCGGAAACAAGACTGGTAATTGAGGACTCTATAAAAATGATCAGACCTGTAATATAGGCCAGAAGCAGAGCACCCCTTTTATCTTTAACAATATCTCTTTTTTGAGTAAGGTAATTTATAAATCCCTGCACTCCACCCGAAGCAGAAATTACAGTTATCAAACCTCCAACCATAAATGAAAAAATTATAGTTTTTGTAATCCAGGCTTCCGAGAAAATAGCCACAATTTCTTCTAAAGTCATATTAACAGCCGCAAAAAAAGACCAGTCAGTTAATATCATAGCACCCGAAAAAATACCTAAAATTAGTGAAATAAAAACCTGTTTTGTGGTTAAAGCAAGTAAAATCGCAATTAACGGTGGTAAAATACTCCATATACCATAGTCCATACTTTCCCTCCTCATAATTTATATTCCTGATATTAGCCTGCTGCTTCTGATTATCTAAATAAGCTCAAATCTTAAAAACAGCTTAAAATACCATTTACTATTATAACATAAATTTTCTGAAAAGTTTAGTTTATGGCTTAAAATTATATTGCACCTGCCCCTGTAAAAACTAATTAAATTAAACCTGTTAACTGCCACCAAAAGTATTCAAAAACAACAGTAATTAGAGATACTGCTGTTAGAGGAATGCCCAGCTTAATGACACTCTTTTCACTGTAATTACCATTTTCTTTTCCCATTCCAACCAGAATATTTAAATGATGAAAAGGGAGGATATAATGAGTACCAATTGCAGTATAGACAAAAAGAGCAGGTACCAATGGATTAATACCACAGCTTTTGGCAAAAATAATAAAGGCTGGAATAGCTATTCCCATCACCGCAATTACACTTCCCAAAAACATGTGTAGAAAGATCGAAATTCCAGCTGTCATCAGGGCAAAAATCAACATATTATTTGGAGTTTGAGCCGGCAGTACTACTTCAGCCAGCCACTGATTCATCCCGGTTAGAGAACCTACCTTACCAATTGCTACTGCTGCCGTTAAAAAAATTAAGACTTTGATTGGAACCTGGTTCCAGTCTTCTTTTTTTAGTATATCTCCACTCACTGGCAGGCTCATCATTACTGCAATCGTCAGGGTAAGCCACCCCAGTTCAACACCATGAAATGAGTCCGTCATCCATAAAACCACAGCTACGATTAACCAGAAAACTGTCCGCTGCTCTTCTGCTGACATCATCCCTAAGTCTAATAATCTCTGCCCGATTTGTTTTTTATTGATCTCCACTTCTTCATCAGGCTGAAATAATTTTAAAATTACTAACATAGTTAATAAAGCTGCCAGTGCTGCTGGAGCTCCCATATATAAAAACCATCTTCCCCAGCTTAAATCAACTCCTGCAAACTCCAGTGTCATAAAATTAAGAGTACTTTCCCCCGTTAAAAAAATCATTGATATTGGAATGGAAGCTGCAAAAACAGTCAGCCCAATCTTGGAGGCATCCTTTTTGTTAATTCCAGCATTTTCAATTACTACTGACATAACGGACATAATGATAAATGCTCGCGGCCAGGGATGTGGAATAATCAGACTTAAAAGAAAGGTTAGAGCAAAAATAGAAACTATAATTGACCTGTAGGAATCCACAAAGTGAATAATAAATTTATAAGCAATCCTTTCCCCCAAACCTGATTGCTCTACTGCAGCTGCTATTAAATATGCCCCAATCACCAGATAGACCGTCTGGGAAGTCCAGAGAGAAAGGACTTCTTCTGCCGGAGCAATCTCAAAAATTAACATCAACATCAAAAATAGTGCTGCTACATAAGCTGAATCAGCCACTTTAGCAGCCCAGAAAATCACTGTCATCAGAGTTATGGAAAACATTTTCCGTCCGACTAAAGAAAGACCGGGTAGATCGAGATTCCAGATAAGTAGAGCTACTGCTATTCCAATAAATAAAAAAACTGTGCGTTTGTCCTTAATTTTAACCACCACCAGTTGAATTTTAGACTATATAATTATTTTACAAGAAAAGTTAAAATAAAGCAAATTACTCAGGATTGTTTTCAAAAAAGTTGCCATTTTCCCGATTAATACTTTAATTAAATCTATGTATAAACTCAGCTGCTAATAATTTATTAATGGAATTTTTTAATAATATTTTAATATTTATGGTATAAAGTGATATAATAAATTAAGAGGTTAATAATAAATCATAAATGATATATTATGGAGATGGTTTTATGCAAACTATTAATTTGAAATCAAATTCTAAAACGTTATTTTTCTTAATTCACGGCTACACAGGTAGCCCAAACGATTTTAATGGTTTACCGGAATATTTGTCTAAAAACCTTGCAGTCGATGTTAAGGTAATGCTGCTTAAGGGCCATGGAACTCAAGTTCAGGATCTTGATAATATCAAATTAAAAGATTTTACTAATCAAATTGAGCCAGAGCTAAAAGCTGATTTAGAAAAATATGAACAAATTATTCTCGGGGGGGTTTCTTTTGGAGCTCAAATGGCAATGTATTTTGCCAGTAAATTTCCTGTTGATGGGGTCTTTAATGTCTGTCTCCCTTATAAATTAAAATTTCCTTTTAATTTACCGGGATTATCAATACTCAGCTTTTTCAAAAAATACTGGGAAAAACCGATCTCAAATCAGGAAAAGGAAATACGAAAACAAACATTTTATTATAAACAGATGCATGCAAATGGTCTAAAAATTGTTAAAAAAGCAAATAAATTATTAAAAACAGAGCTGCCTAAAATTAACTGTCCTGTTTTAACCATCTATTCTAAAAATGATCCGATCGGTAATTATAAAGCAATTGGTTATATCAGCCGTAAGATTGAGGCACCTCACTATATAAAAATTGTGGATAATAAAAATCATAATCTATTTTTTTCAAATAAAAGTTCTGAAATTTACGAAAATATTAGGGATTTTTATAAATCGATTAGCAGAGAAACGAAAAAAGAAGAAAATAAAATAGCTGCTATTATACCAGCCTATAATGAGGGGCAAAATATTAGTCGGGTTTTAGATATTTTAACTGAGACTGATATTTTAAATGAAGTTATAGTAATTGATGATGGCTCAACTGACAATACTTCCGAAGTCGTAAGCAGATTTAAGGAAGTAAAATTATTAAAAAATAATAGTAATCAGGGCAAAGCTCAATCAATGCAGCAGGGAGTTGAAAATACTGATGCAGAAATTTTATTTTTCTGTGATGCTGACTTAAAAGGTCTGACACCAGAAATTGTTGAGCAAATTGTTCAACCTGTTGTTAAAAGAAAATATGATATGTTCATTGGAGTAAGAAATAACGTTATGCAAAAAGCAGTAACTCTATTTGCTTTAAATTCTGGTGAAAGAGCCTTAAGGCGTGAACTCTGGAATAAATTGCCTGAACATTTTAAATACCGCTATCGTATCGAAGCCGGACTGAATTTTATAGCAAAAAGACAGGGAAACGGTTATAGCTGGCAAAAGTTCGAATATTATCAAACTCTAAAAGAAAAGAAATATGGTTTTTTAAAGGGAACTTTACTGCGCTGGTGGATGAATATTGATGTAGCCTATGCCTATTTGTTAACTGTTTTTCAAAGATTGAAGGACTAATAATCTGTAATTGATCTCTACAGTTTAATTGTAGTCAATTTACATTTAATTACTGTCTCCTATTTGATATAATATAAATTAGAATTGAATAAAAATTAAAATAAAAATTCCAAAAGGAGGTTTTTTGATGCCTTATTTAGCTGATGAAAATCGTTATGAAAAAATGGAGTACAATTACACCGGAAACAGCGGACTAAAACTTCCGGCAATTTCTTTAGGACTCTGGCATAATTTTGGTGGGGTTGATACTCTGGAAAATGCCCGCAAAATGCTGCGCAAAGCTTTTGATCTGGGAATTACTCACTTTGACCTTGCCAATAATTACGGACCACCGGCCGGTTCTGCGGAAGAAACAATGGGGATTTTAATGGAAAAAGATTTTAAACCCTATCGTGATGAATTAATTATTTCTTCAAAGGCTGGTTATTATATGTGGCCCGGACCTTATGGTGAATGGGGTTCTCGCAAATATTTGATTTCAAGTATTGATCAGAGTTTAAAAAGAATGGGACTTGATTATGTAGATATTTTCTATCATCACCGCCCGGATCCAGATACTCCACTTGAAGAAACAATCGGTGCTTTAAAACAGATTCAGGACCAGGGAAAGGCTCTCTATGTAGGGATCTCTAATTATAACTCCGAGCAAACTAAAGCAGCTGTAGAAGTTGCAGATAAAATGGGAGTTAATCTGCTTTTAAATCAATATAATTATTCAATTTTTGATCGCTGGTCAGAAGAAGAAGATCTTTTAGGCACACTGGAAGAGGTTGGAATGGGTTCAATTATCTTTTCGCCGCTGGCTCAGGGGCTTTTAACTGATAAGTACCTCGGTGGTATTCCGGAAGACTCCAGGGCTGCCAAAGAAAGCGGCTTCCTCAAAGAAGAAAGTATTACTGAAGAAAAATTAGACAAGGTAAGACAGCTTAATGATATTGCTGCTGACAGAGGACAGAGTTTATCTCAAATGGCTTTAGCCTGGATCTTAGAACAGGGAGTTACTTCTGTTCTCGTAGGTGCCAGCAAGGTTGAACAGATTATCGAAAATGCTGGAACTTTAAATAACACAGGCTTTACCAACGAAGAACTGGCTGCAATTGAAGCAATAGTAGCCGACTAATTGGTGGCGAATACTAAAAAATTAATGAAGATAGTTAAAGGCTAAAACCCTGCTCAGGGCTTTAGCCTTTTTTAAAACTTTTAATTATTTTGTAGAATCTTTTGTCTTAGTTTCTTTTTCAAACCGGCACTAGAAAGCATTCTAGGAACCTGATACTAAAAAGATATCTATTCTTTCAAATTCTCTATTTCTTATCTGATAAGCAAGTTCTCCAATTATCTCCCCAGCTTCAACTTCAAACTCTTTACCATTAATGGCAGTTAATTTGTATTTTGAAATTTCGGCCTTATCCTCGCCAAATGTATCTTTGCGGCTCGGGTTATGATAAATTACCAGAGTCTGCCCTAAAAATCTGTGAGCAAATGCCGCTTCCGGAATCACTACTTCAGCTGTCTCAGTTTCACTAAGCTGCAGTTTTACTTTTCTTTCATCTTCAGTAAATAAATCTGCGCTTAATTTTGGTTCCGGCTGATAGATTAATTCTTCAAACTCATACTTAAATGGCTGTTCACCAAAGGCCATTAAAGACCACATATTGATATATTCGGCAGTTGAACCGCTGAGTCTTGCTATATAACCGCGGCCGTGATTTTTAGTGTCTCCATTTAAACTACTCAAGATAAATGATGAATTCTCTAAAATACTGCGACCATATCTGTTTGGATCCTGAAATGGAACCAGTGCATCATTGATTGCCTGATAATATTCTTCATATAAGCCACTCTTTAGAAGTTCCAGTAAATATTTATATTCCATGTGCAGCCAGATTGATCCATTTTCCAGCCAGCCAGGACTGAAGGCTCTTGCTCTTCCAATCTCATAGCTTTCTGCACTTAAATCACCATTAACTCTGTACATCTTAAGCTTCTCGTCAAATAGTTCACTATTTTGAACTGCTTTAGCAAGTTTTTGAGCTTTCTGATCATCTTTTAAAATTTTCATTCCTCTTACCTGAGCTTCCAGGAATGGCGGCAGTCTGTGCTGCTTAAATTTCTTAACAGCTACCTTTCCCAGTCCATTTTCTGATCTCTGACCGAGCTTTTCGTATTCTTCAGCCTGATAGCTGTAGTACATTGTAAAGAGTCCATTATCTTCTTCAGCCAGCCTTACAGCCCGCTCAAGTTTGGATTCAACTTTATTTAAAAAGCCCATCATTTTTCTTATAGATACTGCAACTTCTCTGCCAGTTAGATCGGCAAACACCTGTTCCCTATATTCCTCTTTGATTTTACCGGCCTGCTGCCAGTAAAGGAAGTCCTGATCAGATTTAAGTTCAGTTAGTAGGTGATCAAGATTAGCAAAGAAATCATGGATTTCTGCTGCCAGAGCAATTTCTGTCTCCAAATTGAGTTCAGATAGAGCCTCTGACATAAATCTAACCAGCCTCAGTAATTCCATTGTCTCAGCAATTGATGAGCCAAAAATACCGGGCAGTCCATTTAAAGCATCATACCAACCGGGCTTATTAGCCTCCATTTCGACTCCCATTCCAGCAGGGTCAAGACTGGCAGTTTTATTGAGCACTAAAGTAAGGAGCTTGTTGAAAAGACTGGTATTATAAATTTCTCCTTTTTTAGTTCGCAGATAGTATGGAAATTTACTGCGGGAAGCAATCTCTTCCTGTTTTTTCTTGTCTGCAGCAACCGCATTATACTGACGAACTCCATTTTCAGTTAAGAAATATTTATCGCTGCGGGGTTTTACCCGAACATGGGAATCATAAAATGTATAATCCTGATCTTCAAAAAGGAGTCTTTCCTTTTTTTCCGGATATAAAGCCAGATAATTTTCGATTAAATCAAGGTTGTAGGTCCAGTGATCAATCCAGTAGCCTTCACCGAACTTAGCCTCTGTCCAGCTTTCTGCTTCTTCAACTAAAAGGTCTATAAAGTCAGTAAGAGAAGTTTTAGTTTCTAGATTATGGCTGTCAATGAAAACAGCAACTTCTCCTGGTGTAAAAGCTTTTTCCAGACGCTTTCTAAATTTATCCTTTGCCTCACCAGTAAGTTCTCCCATAACTTTTTCAAGAGCATTACTGTTAGTTAAGATAAATTTACTTCCCTCAATTACCAGGGGATTATAGCCATCTGTCTGAATTAAATCGGCAAAAACCTTTAGATTATCTCTCTTAATTTCCGGATTAAAATAGAGATCACAGCGTCTGTTCTGATTAACATCTCTAAAATTACCATTTCCCTGAGAGTAATATGTGGGCTCTAAAAGAAATTCATTATAATCTCTTTCTAAATCACCGTGTTTGCGGGAGAAAATATGATAAGTCTTTTTATTATTTTTTCCCAGTGTGAGTGGAAAACCACCTCGGAGTAGGTTATCCATAAAAGTCTGACGGCTGTAAGCATCAAGCTCTTTATTGCCGCTGACAGTTAAGATATGATCTGCATAATAATTGTGAATCTTTTTTGACTCTTTACGCTTCTGCTCTAGATAACCAGATTCTAAAACTCTATCTTTAACTTCACTTAATCTCTCTTCATCAGCCAGATTACCAAAGACTGAAGAAATTTCTAATTTTTCACCAGCTTTTAATTTCTTTTCTGTGGCTGCCATAGCTGAGGGGAAGCGATTTTCTAAAATCTGTTCACCCTGATATTCAGCCAGTTTTTTTCTTGCAAAACCCGGTGCTGTCTCCAGACTGGTCTTTTCAGCAAAAATTACATCCCTGTCGACAAGTGGTGTTAAAAGTTGATTTCTGCTTCCCTTTTCAAAAGAAATATAAAAATTACCGGCTGTCATTTCTTTAACTTCAGCCTCATCTTCAGCCGAAGCTCTCAGCTTATAAAAGGGAGTTTTTGTCTCAAAAGAATCTACTTTAGCCCAGGCAGAAATAGTCTGACTGACCTCTTTTAAAGCCCCATTTTCAATTCCAAAAGGAATTAAAATCGGCATTCCATCTAAAACTTCAATTTCCCTTTCCTGATCAGAAGTGTTTTCTACTTTGACTTCTCTAACCAGGGCTCCAAAATCCTCATTGGGCAGAATATAATAGCTGACAGTAGTTTTTAAACCAAGCTCATTATTTTCTTCCTCAATTTTTAGAGAATCCGCTTCAATAATCATCTTACTTTCTATATTTTCATTTAAATTTCTAAATGCTTCATAAACTAAATTTTCCTCTTTTAATTTGATAAAGGTCCGAAAACCTTTAGTTGCCACATTCTGATAGGATTTATTGGCCGGATAAAACTCCATGATGGCATTATCCTTATCCCGAGAGCCAAAACTTGCAATTCCCTGACCGCGATTTACATAGAAAGCCCAGATTGGAATACCAAATTTACCTGCAATCCCCGGCAGAAAACTGGCAAATGTTTTCTGATCCTGATAATTTTTTATAATAAATTGACCTTCATTATTTAATGAATAGACATCTTTCATCATTTAACCTCCTGCACGATTTGCCTTTGTTAAAAGCTAAGAAAGACTCTGACTGAGTTCTACTAAACGCTGCTGCTGATTCTGATTTAAATCAATTTCGGGAGAATTACTGAGATCCGTATCCTGATTTTCTACTATTAAAACCATCGCCTCTTTACTCAGCGTATGGGTATGCCAGACAGATTTTTTTATATTATAGAGCTTAAAGGGCTCCATTTTTTGAGCATAAATATTCTCAATCTCTTCTTCTCCTTCAGCCAGAAAAAGAGTACATTCTCCTTTAAGCAGAATAAAAACTTCGTCAGTCTGATTGTGTTTCTGCATCTTATCTATATTTTCTACCAGCAGCTCCTCACAGTAGTTTAAAACAGCTACCCGCCAGCTATTAAAATCAATAACCGGCTGATATCCTTCTTCTGTATAGCTTTTAATTTCAATTAATTCTTCTCTTTTTCTCATATTATCACTTTCCTGTTGAATTAATTTTTAACTCAAAACTACTTCTATTTTTAGTTCTTCTTCTCCGCTGTCAGCAATTAAACTGCGCTCAATAACTGCAGCTCTGCTTTTGTTTTCAAAACCTACAGCCTGACCATTAATTTTAACTTCCTGAACCTGATATTCAGCTGCTTCAAGCTGATTTGTATTTAAATAAGTAATATTTAAAAGTTTGTCAGCAAAAATAGTTTTCACTGCAGCTTCACCCTGATCATCAAAGTGAGATTTAAGTAATTTAGGATCAATAATTAAATTACCCAGTTCACCCCTGACACCAAAAATCTGTGTTACTACTGTTAAAAGTAACCAGCTGGCACTACCTGTTAGATAGGGATACATTCCCCTTCCCCGCTGATTAATATACTCAGGAATACCGGGGTAAGTTCTGCTTGTATCAAAATCTCTGCAGTGCTGATAGATATAATCAATTACTTTGTGACCTGCCTCAGCAAAGCCCTGTTTATAGAGAGCGTTACTGTACATTACTGCCATATGGCTGAACATTGCTCCATTTTCTTTGTGGCCATAGGCAAAACCAAATAAGCGGCCCAGATTCGTCTTAAGTTCTTTAAAATCAGTATTTAGTCGATAACCGCCAACACTTAAATCTTTAAGATATTTATCGGCTGAATCCACAACCTGCTGAATTTGATCCTCATCTGCTGCACCTGCCATTACCGGGAATACCTGTCCGGTAAGAGTCATTCTAACTCCTTTAGGATGGTCGCCTTCCAGTCGCTGACCGTCGTCATCATAATAACCGTTATAAAATTTATCTCCGGCTTCTGTTTCAATCCATTCATTTTTATTTAAATGATCAAAAATAGACTGCCCTTTGCTTTCTAAGTCACTGATCAGATCAGTTAAAGTAATTTCTATTTTGCGGCCGCTAATTCCCTGCTTACAGGTGCGGCGATAATCACTTAAAACTTCCCTTTTATAGTCAACTGACTGATAATTAAAATCTCTTTCTATTGTATCGAGCAGAATACTCAGTTCTTCGGCTAAGTCAATCTTTTCAATTGATTTTTCTGCAGCCAGGGCCTTTAAAAGTTCAGCCAGCTCAAGCAGATTGCTTCCGTAAAGGGCCGTAAAGGCTACACTTTCACCTTTATTTTCCGCCATGTCGAGGCCGTCATTCCAGTCACCATTTTTAAGCAGGAAGTTATTATGTTCTCCTACATCAAAAAAGTGAGTTAGGTGCTGAACCAGAAAATGCTCAATTACACTTCCCTGATAAATCTCATCATTTTTATCTTTAAGTTCACTGCCCGCTTCAAAATAACTCTGTTCTTTTAACAAAAATTCTAAATCTCCGCTCTGATCAATATATAATTTCGTTGTCAAAAGAGGCCAGGCACCGTGATCCATCCAGACTCTTTTGATATCATTTCGATCAGCCTTAAATTCTCCCGGCTCTGATCCGATTATAGTTGCATTACTGCCGTCAATTCGAACTCCAGAAAAGTTATTGTATAATAAATCGCTTACCGGCTCCGGCTCCATTAAAAGCAGTGCCAGACAGTCCTGCCATAAATCTCTCCAGCCGCGTCCACCGC
This sequence comes from Halanaerobium kushneri, assembly GCF_900156285.1. GTDB lineage: Bacteria > Bacillota > Halanaerobiia > Halanaerobiales > Halanaerobiaceae > Halanaerobium > Halanaerobium kushneri. The sequence goes on along the minus strand of NZ_FTNC01000008.1, from coordinate 85,773 downwards.
GTCCATAGTCATGACTGGGTAAAAAAGAACAGCCGTAAATTCTTCGTAAAATAGGCTGCAGGGTTACCCACTTCATCCACTGGTCAAATTCCTGATCGGCAGAGTCAAAGTCAACTACAGCAAGTTTTTGCTGCCAGTAATCCCTGTTTTCTGTCAGGTATTTCTCAAATTTATCTCCGCTGCAGTATTTAGCTGCCAGCTGATCAAAATCAATATCTTCTTCTGCAATAGCTACTGCTAAAACATAGGAAATCTCTTCCCCTGCTTTAAGAGTAACTTCATCAAACCTTAAAGCACCAACTGTTTCATAGCCATCTATTTCTTCTCCGGCTGCCAGATAATTATCCAGACTCTTTACAACAGCTTCCGGCCACTCTAAATTACCACCATCACCAATATAATCTTCCAGCACTGGAAAAAATCCTGCTGGAGCTTTTCCATTTTCATCTCCACCTAAAACAGCATAAGAAACCTCGTTCTGCTTGTGTCCCCGCTCATCAAAAGAAAGAGTCGGTTTAACAACAACTCCACTTTCTATAGTCTTAGTTCTGTGTAAAAGTGAAGTTACATGGCGGTGATCTCTTAAGTTATCAGCTGAACGTCCGTAAATTGGTACTGCCGCTGTTGGCTCAATTTTTAATTCCTCAGCACCAGTATTTTTAATCTTAACCCGCATCAATTCTACTGTATCCGAATTAGTAGGAACAAAATTTGTGATCTCTGACTGCACATTTAATTTCGAGTTTGATCTGGTAATTTTATGCCAGAGCAGACCCGCTTCCAGCTCAACATCCTCTTCAGCTTCATCACTAAATTGGTTTGAGAATTGAGCGGCAGAATTACCTGCAGCTGACCAGACATGCTGGTCATTAATTTTTAACCAGAAGTTTCTGGCAGATTTGGTATTGTGCAGGTCCTCTAAAGATACCGGTCTCATTGCAAAGGTGTTCTGCCCCGTCTTGATGTCTCCGTGCAGACGTGGTGTGATTGCCGACATCATTTCTGCTTCATTTGCCAGGGGAAAATATAAGTAAGTGCTCTGGTCAATATTTTCAACTTTAAATTCTCCATTGTCACCGATAAATTTCCATTTATCCAGTTTTCTCATTTTTAAACCCTACCTTTATAAAAATATTATCTTAACTTAAGCCTCTTTTTATCCTATCATCAAAACTTCTATGATTTGTGTTATTAACTAAATGCTTTTCGGGAATGCTCCCAAATTTATTAAAAATATAATTTTACTTTTTTGCAGTAAAATTATATATTATTCCATATTAATTTAATTTTTTAGTAGAAGCTCTTTCTATTAATTCCATCTGAAAGATTAAATCTTCAGAATGAGAGTTATTAATCTCATTTTCTAATTTATTAATTAACTTCTCCATACCCTGATATCCCATCTCAAAAGCTGGTTGAGATAGAGTAGTTATTGGTGGATCCATTAAGGCGGACATTTCTATGCCATCTATTCCAATAATAGAAATATCTTCTGGAACTCTCAATCCCATATTCTTTAAAGCTTTAAGCCCCCCAATCGCCATCATATCTGAGGAATAAAAAATAGCAGTTACCTCTGAATGTTCAGTTATTAATTTTTTCGTTACCTGATATGCTTTTTTACGAGCAAAAAAACCAGGATAAATAATTTTTTCTTTAATTCCAGCTTCGGAAAGCGCTTTCTCATAACCTGCCACTCTGTCCCTGGATGCATGGGAAGAAGCAATATCCTCTCCCTTAATATGGGCAATTTTGGTGTGACCCAGATCTATTAAGTACTTTGTTGCCCGATATCCAGCATCGAAATTATCAGAATTCAGTTTTGGAATATTTTCATTTTTTATCTTTCTATCAACTACTACAATATCCAAATTATTACTTGCCAGATTATCTAAATAATTATCCAGCTTTTCTTCACTTCCACCACTGATCATTAAAATGCCATCAACCCTACCTTCTTCAAACATCTGAATACATTTTAACTCTTCCTCAACTACCCAGTGACTGTTGGCTAGCATCATATTATAATTAGCTTCCATAGCCTTTTTTTCTGCCCCTTTTACAAACATTGCAAAAAAGGGATCTGTAATATCGGAAATTACAAGGCCAATCGTATGTGTTTTTTTACTGGCAAGACCCTTGGCAGAACTATTTGGTTTATAATTTAAATCTTTAATCACCTGCGCAACTTTTTCGCGTGTTGAGGCTTTAACCCCAGCTTTATCGTTGATTACTCTGGAAACAGTACTTTTTGAAACTCCAGCTAATTCTGCAATTTTATAAATATCAATATTTTTATTTTTCATTTGTAACCTCACTTCTCAACTAAAAGGATTTAGTTAATAGCCGGGAGCGATCCCAAAAACTAATATTAGTATAGTATATGGTATTTATTTTGTCAAACGAATTTTCTAACAATTGAGAAAAAAACATTTTTTAAAAATATTTTTGTTCCCTGATTTCTCTTAATTTAAGCCAATTTATATTGTGCTTTACCTTCTTTTTTAGATTGATATAAAATATCATCAACCCTTTTAAAAAGTGTCTTGACCTGATCTCCCTTTTGCAATCTACTTAAACCAGCACTAACAGTTATTTTAATTCCCCGTTCATCACCCAGATCTTCAATTTCTTTATAATATTTGTCAAGTAAGCTCTGAGCTTCTATTTCACTTTTATAGCAGATTACGGCAAATTCATCTCCACCCCAGCGAGAAATCATGCTCTGGGCAGGCATTATTTTTTCCAATTTATCAGCAAGTGTAACCAGCACTTCATCTCCAATATCATGACCAAAATTATCATTGATATCTTTAAAATTATCTATATCAAATAAAATTAATGTAATACTTTTTTTTAAATGCAGCTGCTCTTTGAAAATATTTCTAATTTCCCGATCAAATGCTCGCCTATTATATTTTTGAGTTAGTGAGTCACGATTAGCCAGATTTTTCAACTTTTTGTTAGCCAGTCTTAACTTTTTAGTTGAAAGTCCCAGCTTACTTTTCTCCTGATTATAAGCATTAGCAAACTGCAGCAGCAAAAGATAGGAAGCTGATAATACAATTGGAGTCTGAATCAATTTATCAAAAAATTGAGCCTTTTCACTATGAGTGATTAAAAGTTCGGGAAAATAATGTGAAAGTGTAAACATTAGCATGAATACTGAAATCAGACTAAAAACTAGATTGTTTCTAAGTCCGGGTTTCTTAAACAAAAAAGTAATTGAAATTAAAATAAGGAATATATAAGAAAGACTGTTATTCTTACTTCCTCCTGACTGAAACCAGGAAAATGGTAGAAAAAGAAAAATTAAAAAGAGATAATAGCTTAATTTTAATTTAAAAATATTAAATGATTCTTTTTTAATAAAGCTCAGAATTAAAAATGAGAGTCCAGCCATAACCATCCATTTGAAATTTATTATCAGACTGAAACCAATTAAAGAATTAATAACTATGTTCAGCAGAGAAATAATTAAGCCAAACAATAAGATGGTCTTAAATATCTTATTTTCAAGACTTTCTCTTGTTAAAGGTGCTTTCTCCATAACTATTACTCCCTCTGTCAACTATTTATTATAAGTTAATTAAGATTAGTTACTAATTTTTTTAATTATATCATAATACATAAAAAAATGACAGCTTCAGAAGAAACTGCCATTCAAAAAATAAAGTTCTTATAATCTAATTTCAACTTCTTTTTCTAACGCTGATAGCTTTAAAATATTAGCTTCTATTTCTGCTTCTGCTCCATTTACAGCTTTAAATTCATTAAAGTCGTAAATTTTTATTTTTAGATTTTCAGCTAATTTAGAGATTTTAATTATTATTCTATCTTTTTCTTTACTGGCTTCAACTTTTAGAGCTATTTTACCGTAAATATCTGGAATTTCGACTTCAGCCTTTCTATTATTTTGCAGCTGATAAAGCTTCAAAGTTAAGTCATTTTGATAGTTATATTCTGCCCTATCATTTCTGCTTCCCACCGGAAGGATAGTATTTTCTCTGACATAAAGAGGTAGTGAATTATAATCATATTTTTCCTGATACCAGCGGCCACCTTCTTTAACCTCTCCCGTAAGATAATGAGTCCAGCTTCCTGCTGGCAAATAATATTCGGCGCTGCCAGCTTTGTTAAAAATAGGGGCCACCAGTAATGAATCCCCCAGCATATACTGCATATCAAGATATTTGACAGCTGGATCTCTTTCGAATTCCAGCACCATAGGTCTCATTACCGGAATCCCAGATTCTTTAGCCTTTACTGACATTGAATAAAGATAAGGCATCAGAGTCATTTTTAATTTAGTAAATTTCTTTAAAATTTCAACTGATTCCTCGTCAAAATTCCAGGGAACTCTATAAGACTCAGAACCATGCAGGCGGCTGTGGGTAGAAAGCAGACCAAATTGCACCCAGCGCTTATATAAATCCGGATTGGTTGTCCTTTCAAAACCACCAATATCATGGGACCAGAACGAAAATCCTGACATGGCAAAAGATAATCCTCCTCTTAAAGTCTCTGCCATCGAAGCATAGCTGGCTGTGCTATCTCCTCCCCAGTGAACAGGAAACTGCTGACCACCAGCTGTAGCACTACGGGCAAATAAAACAGCTTCTTCTTTTCCCTTAACTTCTTCTAAAACTTCAAAAACAGCCCTATTATATAAGTGAGTATAATAATTATGCATTGCTTCTGGTTTGGAACCATCATAATACTCTACATCTACCGGGATTCTTTCACCAAAATCAGTTTTAAAGCAATCCACTCCCATATCAAGTAAATGTTTTAAATTCCCCTGAAACCATTCGGCAGCTTCCTGATTGGTAAAATCAACCAGAGCCATCCCGGGCTGCCAATTATCAATCTGTTTAACACCCTTTCCATCTTTTCGGCTCAATAAATAACCATATTCTTGTGCTTCTTTAAACATTTCTGTTCCCTGGGCAAGATAGGGATTAATCCAGACTGAAATTTTTAATCCTTTTTCGTGATAGCGTTTAAGCATTGCTTCCGGATCAGGGAAAATTCTCTGATCCCACTCTAAATTTGTCCAGTTCAGCTCTTCCATCCAAAAACAGTCAAAATGGAATACATCCAGGGGAATATCTCTATCTCTCATCCCCTGGATAAAGGAGGTCGTTGTTTCTTCATCATAATCAGTAGTAAAAGAAGTAGAAAGCCAGAGTCCAAATGACCAGGCAGGCGGTAAAGCTGGTCTGCCGGTTAAAGCTGTATAATTGCTCAGAACTTCTTTGTTATTTTTACCGTAGATAAATTGATATCTCAGCTCTTCTCCCGGAACAGAAAATCCTACATATTCCACTTTCTCACTTGCCACCTCAAAGGAAACATTATCTGCGTGATCGACTAAAATTCCATAACCGCGGCTGGTCATATAAAAAGGGATGCTCTTATATGCTACCTGAGAAGAAGTTCCTCCATCCTCATTCCAGGTTTCTACTACCTGACCGTTTTTGACAAAAGCAGTAAAGCGTTCTCCCAGTCCATATACACATTCACCAGGAGCCAGAGATAATTCTGTCAGCATATAAGGATCATAATCTGCCTTCAGATAGTTGTCTCCGGGCAGCATTGAAGAAATTTCCCTATCGTAGCGCATATAACCTAAATTTCTAAAGCCACAGGAAGTTAATATTTCTCCTTCAGCTTCAAACTGATAATTCCAATGCTCTCGATCAATTCTTATGGTTATTTCATTGACTTTCATTAAAGCTTCTTTTTCATTGATTTCTACTTCTACAGGCTGAGGGTCAGTATTTTTATCAAATTCGACATCCTTTACTTCATAACCCTGATGATGATAGCTTCTAACACTAATAATATTTTTAGCAGTAGAGGTAAATTCTACAGTTATTGTCCCCACATTAAGAGCATCAGCTCGTGACTCAATTTTTTTCTCAGGGGCAACCACCCGCATACCATTTTTTATTTTTTCAATCTTATAGGCCTGAGCGGCATAAACTGGATTTGATCTCTCACTTCTGTGCCAGTATCCTTCTGTAAATTTCATTTTCTGCCTCCATTTCTAAGTTAATATTGTCATTTTTACAATTAACTAAAATTACCAACTAACCGAATTATCAAATCAAAACTCATAAAAAGTTAAATTATTTTTCTCTACAGACCAGTCTATTATTTAAATGCACCAGCAGAAAGTCCCTGCACAATTCTTTTCTGCAGTACAATAAAAATAATTATTAATGGCAGTGCAGTCAGTGAGGCAAAAGACATTACACTGTTCCACTGAATGGCCTGGGAACCCATAAAGTTATATAAGCCTACAGTTGCCGGCTGCATATGTTCCTGATTCATCATTGAAAGTGCATAAATAAAATCTCCAAAGGCAAAAATGAAAGAAAATACTGAAACTACTACCATTCCACTTTTAGCAACAGGAAAAGTAATTTTAATTACAGTCTGAAATCTGGTGCAGCCATCAATCATAGCAGCTTCTTCAAGGTCTTTCGGCACCTGTAAAAATACAGTTCTCAGCATGATTACAGCAAAAGGTACTGCCAGGGTTGAATTTGCCAGAATCACTGCTAGATAAGTATTTGTCAGCCCCATATTGTAAAAAATTATAAATAAAGGAGTTGCCATTAAAACTGGTGGTAACATCTGAGCCACCAGGAAAAACAGCAAAATCCAATTAGCCCAGCGAGCTTTTAGCCTTGCAATTGCATAAGCACCAAAAGAAGCAACAATCATTGTAAAAATCATTGAAGAACCAGCAATTATAAAACTATTTCTCAAATATCTTAAGACTCCTGCTGCAAAAACTCTCTGCAGAGGCTCAAATGTTATGTTCGTCGGTATCAGTTTTGGCGGATATTCAAACAAATCCTGTGGAGGTTTAAAACCCGAAACAAACATCCAGTACAGGGGAGCAAAATAAAGTATTAAAATTAAAATTGCAATCACTGAATAGAGATATTTATTATTCATTAATTTTTTCATTATTAATCTTCCTTCCCTGCTATATAATTAATATAAACGATTGAAAACACAAGCATAATTAAAAACATTAAATTGGCAACTACCGCTCCCTGACTGAAGTTGAAAAAGTCAAAAGAAAGTTGATAGGACCAGGTTGGCAATACATTAGTAGCATTTACAGGCCCTCCACCTGTCATAACCCAGATAAGAGCAAAAACTTTAAAAGTATAAATAATTCCCAGCATCAGAGTAGCAGAAATTGTCTGTCTGAGCATCGGAATAGTCAGAAAAAATAACTTTTGAAACCAGTTGGCTCCATCAATTTCTGCCGCCTCAAAAACAGTCTGGGGCAGACCAGTTAAACCACCGATTAAAAGCATCATATTAAAGGGGATCCCCAGCCAGATATTTGCAATTAAGATTCCGATCATTGCCATATCAGGATTAGTAAGCCAGCTAATATTATTAGTCAGCAGATGAAATTGAGAAAGAAAATAATTAATTAGACCAAAATCAGTATTTAATAACCACTTCCAGACAGTACCCACAACCACTGGTGGTATAACCCAGCCAACTACAATAAAACCTCTGACAAAATTATTTAAAGGAAAATTTTTAACTAAAAACATAGCTAACGCAAAACCAATTATAAACTGAAAAAAAACACTTCCCAGAGTAAAAATTACTGAATTTTTAAAAACTACCAGGAAAGTGGAATCAGTAATTATATTAATATAGTTTTCTAAACCAACAAATTCTTTGTCCGGTCTGGCTAAAGTCATTACATTTACATCCTGAAGACTTATAATAAAGTTATAGATAATTGGATAGGCTGTAAATATACCCATAAAAATAATAGAGGGTGCTAAAAAAACATATAAATAACCTTTTTTACGCATCCAATTTTTAAAATTCATTTAGACTCTACTCCTTCCTTTTTCTAAATTAGGCCCTGGTACAAATCCAGGGCCCTGATATGATATTTTATTCAAGTATTGATTTTAGATTTTCTGCAGCCTCTGCTAATGCTTCTTCTGGAGTTGCCTGACCGGTTAATGCTTTCTGCATTGCTATCTGAATCTCGTTTGAAATCTGCGGCCATTTTGGATGTGGACCTCTTGCTTTAGCATATTCCAATTGTTCTAGGAACTTACTCTGAACTGGATCATCTGTCCAGTAGGTTGACTCTTCTGCCACATCACTTCTGGAAGGTAATCTACCACCTTCAATATACATTTGCTCGACAAAATCCCTACGCTGAGTCCACTTAATAAACTCCCAGGCTTCTTCGACATGTTTAGCACCACTCATAATGGCAAAGTTTTCTCCACCAAGCGCAGATGCTCTAATCCCAACATCTTCTTTATAAGGAAGTAGTGCAACACCCCAATCAAAATCTACATCTTCCAGCTGACCTAAATCCCAGGGACCTGTCATTGTCATTGCAGCATTCTGACTGGCAAAAACTCCCATGGCACTGGATTGATCAAAGTTAATTGATTCAGGAGTCATCCAGCCATTTTGATACATATCAGCTAATAATCTTAAACCATCTGCTGCTTCTGGAGTATCAAGACTATAAATATCTGCTCCGGCCATCTGTAAATAAGGCAGGAACTGAAATACTCCATCTTCTGCTTTGCGGGCACACATTGATAGTCCTCTTACATTTGCTTCTTTATCAGTCAACTTTTCTGCATACTCTCTAAAGTCTGCCCAGGTTTCTGGTGGCCCTTCTAAACCGGCTGCTTTTACCATATCTTTATTATAGAATAAGACAATTGTATTACTATTTTGTGGTATTCCGTAGTTGCGGCCTTCATACATTGTTGAATTCCAGGGACCATCAAAATAGAGGTCTGCCTGTCCCCAATCCTCAACATATTCAGTAATATCTGCAAAAGCACCCATAGCAGCATATTGAGCATGGTCAGGATTATCAACAAAAATAATATCCGGGACTGTATTGGTTGTAATCGCTTTAGTCACCTCACGCTTAAAATCTGCAAATGGTATATATCTGTGTTCAATTTTTATATCTTCATGGCTTCCATTCCACTTATCAACAGCCCAACGCAGGGCATTTGTTCCTGGAGCAAAATAGTGCCAGACAGTAACAGTTGTCTGAGCCATTACAGCTGTAGAAATACTCAGAACCAATAATATTGAAATTAAACTAACTAATAAAACTGAACGTTTTTGCATTTTTTTACCTCCTAGAATTTTTTAACTTATAATCAGAGCCAACTGTAACTACATTTTCACCTCCTATTTTATTATTCTAAATTATAGCCAGTACTTTACTATAAGAATTATTCTTTTATCGGTAAATCTGCATCATTTTTCAAAAATAATGGAATAGTATCCAATTCCGCCTTAACTGTTACCACCTGGCCACCTTTAAATTCTTCTTCGCTCCAGGCATTTTTCCAGACTGCTCCTTCAGGTAAATATACCTGACGCTGATATTTTTCTTCTTCAATAACAGGTGCTACCAGAAGATCAGGGCCAAAGAGATACTGATCATCAATATCCCAGCTTCTCTGATCATCAGGAAAATCATAAAAAAGCGGTCTAATAACCGGGGTTCCATCCCTGTGGGCTGCTTCCATCTGTTCAGCAATATATGGTTTGATTCTTTCTCTTAGGAAAAGGTATTTTTTCATAATTTCAAAATACTTTTCACCATAACTCCAGACCTCATTTTCGGCTCCACTTCCCAGCTTTCCAATGCCTGAGATCATATCATTTTCAAAGTCACTGCCTGGCATCCGATAGCCGTGCAGTCTAAAGACCGGACTAAAACAGCCAAATTCAAACCAGCGGATCAGCAGTTTTTTAAAGTCTTCGTCATTTATATTTGCTCCCTGAAATCCACCGATATCAGTAGTTACCCAGGGAATACCGGCAATTCCCATTGAAAGACCTGCCCGCAGCTGACGCTGCAGTGAATTAAAAGTAGAGTCAATATCTCCAGACCAGACTAAAGCTCCATAACGCTGACTTCCAGCCCAGGCACAGCGGAGCAGATTAAGCGGGTTTTCCATTCCCTCTGCTCTCATTCCATCATAAAAGGTTTTGGCATATTTAACAGGATAAATATTGCCAACTTCAAGATTTGAGCCCAGATAATAGCGGTAATTATCAAAATCATATTCTGTATATTCGGGTTCTGCTTCATCAAGCCAGAAGATATTTACACCTTTGTCCCAGTAATTTTGCTTAATTTTATTCCAGACAAATTTTCTTGCTTCAGGATTTGTAGGATCAAAAAACACTTCCTGACCAAACATCTGCATGGTAACTCTAACCCCACGCTCTGTTCTAACTAAATATCCTTTTTCCATCATTTCAGCAAAATTTTCACTTCTATAATCAACAGTTGGCCAGACAGAAACCATCACTTTGATCCCCATTTCTTCTAATTCTTCAATCATTGCTTCGGGATCAGGCCAGCAGTCAGGATCAAATTTATATTCTCCCTGCTGAGTCCAGTGGAAAAAGTCAACAACAATTACATCCATCGGCAGACCTAAATCTTTATGTTTGCGGGCGACCTCCATAACTTCTTCCTGAGTGCGGTATCTCAGCTTACACTGCCAGAACCCCATTCCATAATCAGGCATCATCGGCACTTTACCGCTTACATCTGCATAATTTTCTTCAATTTCAGCCGGTGTATCACCGGCAGTTATCCAGTAATCTACCTGTTTGGTGCTTTTGGCCAGCCACTCTGTTCCATTCTTGGCAAAGGTAACAGAACCAATTGCTGGATTGTTCCAGAGAAAACCATAACCTTTATTTGAAAGCATAAAAGGGACTGAGGCCTGTGAGTTGCGGTGAGCTAACTCAAGGGTACAGCCTTTTTGATTCAAATAGTTATGCTGGTACTGTCCCATTCCATAAATTTTTTCGTTATCATCAGCTTTAAAGCGGAAAACTGCCCGATAGTTTTCTCCTTCTACAGCCTTCATTTCCCGGCCGCTTATTTCCAGAGACATACTTGGATCATCTTTGCGCCGCTGCCAGTTTTCCTGAACTAAAGTTTCTCCTTTTTGATTTTTAAAAGTTAAAACTCCGGCTGAATTAAAAATCGCTGTTATTTTCCCATTGCTTATTCTGGCATAGTTTTTATCTTCTTCAAGATTCATCTCTAATAGTTCATCTTTATTTGCTTTAGCATTTTCTACAATTTCGATTTCTACTTCAGCTGATTTTTGTGGAAGTAGAGCCCAGTCATTCTCGGTAAAATCACTGTTATGAGTAACTCGAACTCTCAGCGAATCTTTACCCCAGGCTTCAACCATTACTTTTTCGTTGTCATATAAGTATAATAGTTTATCTCCTTCTTGCTTGAACATTGCGCTCCCCCTTTTTTGAATTGCTTATATTTTCAGAATTTTTAACTCAAAAACCCCCCTTTCTGAGTGGTTTTTTATAATAAATAATTAATCTCATATTACTCGTTTTTAATAATTATTTTAATTAATTAGAATTTAACCAGACAGCCATTTCTCCTTCTCCTCTGTTGTTCCAGCTGTAATAGGGTACAGCTTTAACTTCAACTTCTCTGCTTCCAGGTTTTTGGGTGCTGTAAAGATCTCCTTCCCAGCCTAAACTATCTACTTTTTTAGCCCTGGTTTTTATGGTAGTTACTCCCCCCAGCAGGTCTTTTTCAAATTCAGCTTTTAATTTTGCCTCTCTTGCAAATGTTAAAGCAGCTAAATTTTTACCGTTATCCACTTCTTCAAAAGTATAAACTATAGGACCTCTCTGAAGTGCAGCTTTATTAAGATCTTCTTTTATTTCGGGATTAGCATAAACTTTTTCAACTGGCATTTTGAGAATTAATTTTAGCTTATCATTCTGCCAGCTCCGCTTTAATCTCAGATATCCATCCTCCAGATGTTCTGTTATATTAATATTTTTCCCATTAAGCTGTAAGGCTGCTTTTCTGCACCAGCCGGGAATTCTTAAAGCTAAAGTAAATTCTGCCGCTTGTTCTGCTTTAAGCTCTATCTCTACCTCTTCCTCCCAGGGATAATTAGTATTTTGAATAATTTCTATTTCCTGACCACCAAATTCCACCTTAGCTTGACTGTCACTATAAAGATTAACATAAAGTTCTTCCTCATTTTGAGAATATATATAGCTGCCAATTGAAGTCAGGAGGCGGGCCAGATTTGGAGGACAGCAGGCACAGCCAAACCATTTCTGCCTTACAGTCTTAACATGGCGGTGATCATTCCTATTTTTAGCTACCTCAGGTTTTACTTCAAGAGGATTAACATAAAAGAATCTCCTGCCATCTTCTGACATCCCACTTAAAGCGCCATTATATAGGGCGCGCTCCATTACATCTGCATATTCACCCTTTTTTTCTAAATGCAGCATTCTCTGAGCAAAAAAGACTAATGCCACTGCTGCACAGGTTTCTGTATAAGCTGTATCATTGGGCAGATCATAATCAATAGTAAAGGCCTCTCCGTGAACTGTTGAACCAGTTCCCCCTGTAATATACATCTGCTTTTTAGTGGTATTACTCCATAGCCTTCTGCAAGCTTCAATTAAACTCTGATCTCCACTTACTCTGGCAGTATCTGCCATTCCGCTGTACATATAGAGTGCTCTGACTGCATGACCGGCTGCAGCATTTTGCTCTCTAACCGGAGCATGTGCCTGATAATATTCGCGTTCTGTATTCTGCTTAAAATCAGGCCAGTGGTTTACTTTTCCTCGCTCTTCCCACTCTTTTTCAAAGTAAAATGGTTCTTGACCTCTCTGATCAATAAAATATTTGGCTAAATCTCTGTATCTTTCTTCACCAGTAACATTAAATAATTTAATTAATGCCAGCTCGATTTCCTGGTGGCCGGGATAACCCTTTAGTTTATCAGCTTCCAGACCGAATATGCTGTCAATTAAATCAGCATTTTTCTGCATTATCTTCAGCAGCTTATCTTTCCCGGTTGCTTTATAATAGGCTACTGCAGCTTCAATCAGATGACCGGCACAGTAGAGTTCATGACATTCAGCCAGATTCTTCCACTTCATCTCAGGCTCTTTAACAATAAAATATGTATTTAAATAACCATCATCCTGCTGGGCCTCTCCAATCAGATCAATAACTTCGTCTGCTCTCTTTTCCAGCTCAGGATCAGGATTAACTGTCAGCTGATAGGCAACTGCTTCCAGCCATTTTGCCACATCACTGTCCTGAAAAACCATCCCGTGAAATTCACCTTCCGAACGGCCAGCCGCAATTCTAAAATTCTCAATTGCATGGCTGGGTTCAGTATCAGGAAGCTCATCATTTAAAGCCTGCCACTGATAGGGAATTACTTCTTTCCGCACCAGCTTATTTTTCTGAGCCAACAATCCTGATATTAATTTTACTCTTTTTAAATCAACTGCTTTTAAATTTTTTTTGCTCATTCTATACTCCTTTCTTCTATTTCGAAACACAAAAACACTTTAAACTTTTATTGTTGAATCCCTAAGCATAAGTTTGGTGGGCACAGTAATTTTAACAGGATAAGTTCTTTCATTACCATTTAATTTATTAAATAATAAATTTGCTGCCTCTTTACCCATTTCAACTTTTCTGACCTTCATAGTTGTTAAAGCTGGTTTTATCTGCTTAAAATGAGTTACGTGTGTCAATATACTCAAATAGAAATGAGTTACGTGTTTCAAAATACTTAAAAATTTATAAATAATGATAATCATTATAATATTTCAGATTTTCTCTCATCACAACTTCCAGTCTGGTTATATATTCTGATTTCTCTATTTCTCTATCTTCTGCCAGCATCTCAAAAAGAATTCGAACCGGAAAATAACCCTGGCTGTAGGGTTCCTGACAGATTACTGCTTCAATTACATCTTCATTAATAAAAGGAATAAATTTATCAAAAAGATCAAAGCCAATTACATTTATCTGATCTTTTTTGCCCATTTCCTTAACTACTTTGGCAACCAAATATAAACTCTGATTTACTACATAAAATGCTTTAAGATCTGGATTATCTTCAATAATTTTTTTAATGTAATCAATATCTTTATCAGTATAGGAATCACTAATGCCAAAGTGATCATAAATAGTATAAGGACCAATTATTTTGTGAATAGAACTTTCTTTTAAAATACTATAAAAACCTTCAACCCGTTTTTTACCAACTAAATCATCTTCATTACTAATAATTGCTATCTTGCCCGGTTTAGAAGTTATTTTTTCAATTATTTCTCCCGAAATTCTCCCTGCTTTAAAATAATCACAGCCAAAATAAAATAGGCGCTTACTCTCAGGTGCATCACGATTAAAGGTTACTACAGGAAGATCCTGCTCAATAAATTCATTAATTAACTCAGTTAAATTTTTGGGATTCCAGGGAGCTACAATCAATCCATCTATTTCGGTTTGCATTTGCTTAATCTGTTTTTCCTGTTCTTCAGCTGAACCGGCCTCTTTAATAATTAAATTAAGTCCATATGCCTGCAACTCATTATAAACATCATTAATACCTTTTCTAATCTGAGCTGCAAAATTCTCAGGAAGATAATAAGAAATCCCAATTGTACAACTTGTTCTTTTAGAAAGATGTTTTGCTGCCCGATTGGGCTTATAATTTATTTTTTCTATATAATCTAAAATTTTTCTCTTAGTTTCGGGAGCTACACTCCCTCTATTATTTATTACTCTATCTATGGTGCTGCGAGATAAATTGAGTTTTTCTGCTATATCTGAAATGGTTATATTTTTCATTTTCATAAATATCAGCCTTTCCTAAATGAAACACGTATCTCATTATTTATATTCACCATAAAAAGACAAATTCCTTCTTAAATTAAGGAATTTGTCTAATTTTTTTGAATTAAATAGCCTTTTCCTCTTTCCACTTACCTCTTTTAAACCAGACAGCACCAATAATTGCACTTAAGAAATTGGAAAGAAACATTCCCCACCAGATACCACTGGTTCCAAACTGAAAATATTCGGATAAAAGTCTGGCTAGAGGAACTCTAAAACCCCAGAGAGCAACCACTGCCAGTACCATTGCTGCCACTGTATTACCTGCTCCTCTAAATGAGCCCCCAATTACTATTCTAACTCCTAAGAAGCCAAAAGATAAACCTACAATTTTGAGAAACGCAACTCCAATTTTAACTACTTCTGGATTATTATTAAATACTGAAATGATTTGAGCCGGAAAAAATTGAGTAATTAAAATTAATGCTGTCATTAGTCCAAAAGTTAGACCAACAGATGTCCAGGCAATCTTTTCAGCCCTATCGGCGTTATCAGCACCCATTGTCTGCCCTACCATAGTTGTAGTGGCCATGGAGAGTCCCCGCATCGGCATCATTACTACCGATAAAATCCTGTTTCCAATTCCATAAGCAGCAACCGCCAGAGTTCCAAACTCAGATACTATACCCATTAAAAAAGTCATTCCCAGAGCAATAATTGACTGCTCTGCTGCCGAAGGTGTTCCCAATTTTATGATCTTTTTTTGAACTTCAAAATCAGGAACTAAATTTTTGGCCCGGAGTTTAATACCTTTTTTACCTTCAAATAATAGATAGACTCCATAAAGGCCGGCTAAGGCTCTTGATAAAACTGTAGCTATTGCTGCACCGCGCACTCCCATCTGGGGAAAAAATCCCCATCCTAGAATTATAAAGGGATCAAGAATTATATTGAAAACAGTTGAAAAAATCATCATTTTCATAGGAGTTTTTGTATCTCCAACTCCCCTTAAAAGCGCTGTAAAAACAAAAAAGATAAACATAAACGAAACACCGGCAAAAATAATATCCAGATAGGAAACTGCATCAGCCATAATATTTGCAGGCGCTCCTATCCAGCCGAGAATTGTTCTATCAAAAATAAATCCAGTTGTTCCAAATATAATTGATAGAAAAATTACAAGAGTAAAAATTTGACCGGCTACATGATCAGCCATTTCCTTATCATCAGAGCCGGTATACTGAGCTACTAAGGTAGTCCCTGCAATAGTCATTCCACCACCGATTGAAATTAATAAAAAAACTAAGGGAAAACCTACAGAAATAGCTGCTACCGAATCCGCTCCCAGTTTTCCGACCCAGAATGTATCTGCCAGGTTATAAAGCACCTGCATTGTATTACCAACCATAATTGGCCAGGATAACTTAAAGAGTGTTTTAGGTATTGAACCATTTAAAATTGCTTCTCTATTATTTGTTTTATTCTGTTTTACTTTTTTCATAATATATCACCTGTCTTATATTCTTATTAAAGTCAATAAAATATTTTAAGCTCTGTTTTCCAGACCCTTATTATCTCTAAAAACTACCAAGGCAAGAATTAAAACTGCTGCAGAAGCCAGGACTATTCCTACTTTAAACATTACTGACATTCCAAAATTATCAATTAAATAGCCACCTAAAAGACTGCCAATAATACCCGCTGCTCCAAAAGCAGACATCATAGCAATGCTCTGAGCTGTTGTCTTTAGTGCTGCTGGTGCTACCAGTTTTACATAATAGCGAACTGTTACCAGAAAAACTCCAAAGGAAAGCGACTGCAGCATCCCAAAAAATAAGAAGTAAACTGGAGAACTGGCTAAAGCAGCAATTATAAATCTAATTAAATAAAAGAAAGCTGAAAATAAAAGTAATGAGTTGGTTTTATACTTTTCTAAAAAATATTTAGCCACAAAAAAAATAGGGGCCTCACTTAAAGCATTAAAAAAGAGAGTATATCCTAAATCCGTAGAATTACCACCAACAGATTTAATAATCGGTGCCAGATAGACAAAAAGCATCTGGTTTGGAATAAAGATTAGCAAAGTAATTAAAAGAATAAAAATATAATCGGGATTTTTAAACAGCCGCAAGATATTCTTTTCATTAACTTCAGCTGGAGTCTCCTTAGCTGCTTCCAAATTTAATTTTTTAGCCTCAGATTCTTTTTGCGAATTTTTTATTGAATTATCATCTTTTTGATTAAGACCACTATAACTTTTATCTTTAATACTCAAAGCAATTAAAATTACTATAAAAACAACTACTCCATAACTTAAAAAATGAATGCGCCAGCCAAATCGTTCTATTATCTGACCAAAAACTGTTACAATGATTGCAAAACCAATCGAACCCCAGGCCCTCATAAAACCATAATTATGAGCAGTATGAGCAGAAGTTTCTAAAATCCAGCTATCTAAAACTGACTGCTGAGGCTCCCAGAGAAAACCAACTACTCCTATAGAAATTGCAAGCATAAAATCACCATAAAAAGTTAGAGGGGTTACAAAAACCGCCATTAAAAACATGGAAATCAAAAAAACAATTTTTCTGCTTTCCAGACGGTCACATAAATATCCAACAATTGGAGGGCCAATTAAACCCATAAAGGTCCTAATCGACATCAGAGTTCCAATTCTCATATTGCTGTAACCTAAATCTGTTAGATAATAAACTAAATAAGCACCGTAGATGGCCCAGGTGCTCCAGAAGAAAAATTGCAGAAATGAAAATTCTGCAATTATTTTATAGGAATCATTTGCTTTGATTTTTCTAATCAAGTTATTCAACATCTTTTAGGTACCGGGCACTTAATAGATTATGTGAACCCAATATCTCCTTTCCAGTATTAATTTAAGTTTTTAATAAATACACCTTACTTATATAATACTAGAGAATTATTAAAATACCTTTAATAAATCCAAAATAATTATAAATTAAATTAATTATAAATTATAAATATTTTATATACTCCAATCATCAAAAAATCATCAAAATAAATTCATTTTCTAAACTTAAATTATTATATTATTTAATGTTCTAAAGCTTAATAGTTCTAATTATTTGTTCACTTAAATTAGCTAAAAGCTCGGGGCTTCTTTCTACAATTTCTTTTAAATCAGCCGGTCGATCAATAATAGAAAAATAAGATTTAATTCCGTGTTCTAAAACTTTTTCTACTCCATCTCCTAAGGTCCCAGCTACAGCAACAACTGGAATCCCTTTTTTAGCTGCAGTTCTAGAAACCCCAACAGGAGTTTTGCCATAAATACTTTGACCATCCAACATTCCTTCTCCTGTAAGCACTAAGTCTACTCCTTTTAATTTGCTCTCAAAATCAATAATATCAAGGATAATATTTACTCCTGCTTTTAGTTCTGCATCTAAAAAAACTACAAGCCCTGCTCCCAGGCCACCAGCTGCTCCAGCTCCCGAAATCTGATTTGGATCTTTATTTAATTCCTTAATTGCAATTTGATTAAAATAACGTAAATTTTGATCAAGTTTTTCCACCATCTCTTTATCTGCTCCTTTCTGCGGAGCATAAACATAGGCGGCGCCATTTTCACCGAAAAGTGGATTATCTACATCACAGGCCACCAGGATTTCGATATCATCTAATCTGGAATCTAAATTTTCTAAATTAATCTCTGCTATCTGATCTAAATTGCCGCCGCCAAAGCCAATTTCTTTACCCTGGGCATCCAAGATTTCTGCTCCTAAAGCCTGGGCCATCCCGACCCCGGCATCATTAGTAGCACTGCCACCAATGCCAATGATTATTTTTTTAACACCATGCTCCAGCGCTGAGGCAATTAACTCTCCTGTTCCATAGGTAGTTGTTTTTAAGGGATTCTTCTTTCCCTCAGGAACTAAAGGAAGGCCTGAGGCAGCTGCCATTTCAATCACAGCAGTTTTGCCATCCCCCAGCAGTCCGTAAAAAGCCTCAACTTTATTTCCAAGTGGTCCAGTTACCTCTTTTTCTATAATTTTCCCCTCAGTCGCATCAACCAGAGACTGAACTGTTCCCTCTCCTCCATCTGCCATTGGCAGTAAGTCAACTTCTATTTCAGAATCAGCCTTTAATATTCCTCTTTCTATATTTTCAGCTGCTTCCATTGCAGTTAATGAACCTTTAAATGAATCAGGTGCTACAAGAATTTTCAAATATATCGCCTCCATTTTAAAATAAAAAATATAATCAAACTTAAATAAATTAACTAATTTATTTATCCATTAACCTGATTAATCACATTTCCTTCTAAAAAACTTTTAAGATTCTCCAAAACTGTATTCATTAATCGCTGTCTTGCTTCTTGAGAAGCCCAGGCAATATGAGGAGTAATAATTGTTCTATCAGAATTTAAAAGCGAATTTGATGCTGCCGGGGGTTCAGTAGAAAGCACATCTACAGCAGCAGTTTTAACCTTCCCTGTTTCCAGAGCAGCTGCCAGATCGGATTCCACTATTAATCCTCCCCGAGAAGTATTGATAATAATTACACCTTCTTTCATCTGAGCAATACTAAATTTATTTATCATCCCCTCAGTCTCTTTGCTTTGGGGACAGTGAAGGCTAATTACATCAGCTCTTCTATAAAGATCCATTAAATCCACAAATTCTATCTCCTCAGTTTTAATTTCAGGATTATTAATTTTTTTCTCCGGACTCCTATCATAAGACAAAATCTTCATTCCAAAAGCTGAAGCAAGCTCTGCAGTCTTCTGACCAATACTGCCAAAACCAATTATCCCCAGCGTCTTATCCTGCAGCTCAATTAAAGGATAATTCCAGAAACAGAAATCATCTGCTTCAGTCCAGGCCCCATTTTTAACAGCTCGATTATGCTCACCAACATGATGGCAGACTTCTAAAAGCAGAGCCATCACAAACTGAGCAACTGCATTTGTTCCATATGTTGGAACATTAGTAACCACAATATTATTTTCAGCTGCAGCTTTAATATCAACCACATTATAACCGGTGGCCAGTACTCCTACATATTTAAGTTCAGGCAGGGCCTTAATTGTCTCCCTGCTTAAGGGGGTTTTATTTGTCAGCAGCACCTCTGCTCCTTCGGCTCTTTTTAAGATCTTTGCTGCTGATGTCCGCTCGTAAATTTCAACATCTCCCATTTCTTTGATGCCTTCCCAGCTTAGATCACCCGGGTTTAAGGCATAGCCATCTAAAACTACTATTTTCATAATAAATTCCTCCCTTTTATTTCTTTAACATAAATCTTTCTCAGTCAATTACTCCTCTTTTTAAAAAGCTTAAATTTAACTGCTTTAATTATACAACAGCCAGTTCTAAAAGCAAAGTTAAAGCCCTACTTTTCAGCAGGGCCAGCTTAAGGAGGTTTATTAAATTGAAAATGTTATTTAATTATTTAAGCCAGGAGATCTGGTAAGGTTCTAAAGTGATTTCGACCTGCTCTTTTTTCAATTCATATTCCTGACCAGATATTAGATCATTTAAGCATTGTTTAGAATCAACAAAAATTTCTCCCGGTAGTTTAACTTCCACTTCTTCAGCAGAAAGATTAGTTAATGCTGTAATCTTCTCACTGCCTTCCCCCCTCTGCAGTGCAAAAATTCTGCTATCTAAATTGAAAATTTCCTGCTGAGCTGCTGGAGAAAAGGCCTGATTACTCTTTCTAATCTGTAAAAGCTTTCTATATTGATCAAAGACCTTTTTTCTAAAAGAACCTTTCTCATTTAACTCTGCTAAAAGTTGATCTCTATCCAGTTTCTCTCTATTGATTCTTCTATTGGCTCCACTTTCTTCTACACCCTCTTGATAGTTTTCAGAACCGAGTAGAGAATGGAGATAAATACCTGGAACTCCCTGCATGGAAAGCATAATTGACTGGGAAGCCATAAACTGAGCTACCTGAGTCTTTAAGTCCTTTTCTTTATCTCTAACTGCATCTACATAAGTCACATTTAACTCATAGGGACTCTTTGAACCATCAGAGTTAGTCTTATAAGAAACGAGACCACCTTTGGCCTTGACTTTATCTACTACTTTTTCAATCTCTTTTTCACTTAAAATACCTTCAACAGGTCTTAAACCTACACCATCATGTGAGGCCAGGAAATTGAAAAAGTAATTGCCCTGATCCAATTCCTCTAATGAATTAGCCCATTCAGTCAGCTTTGTCGAATCTCCTTTTAAAAAGCTGTAAAGCACAAGTGGAGGCAGGGTGAAATTATAGACCATATCTGCTTCATCAACACCATTACCAAAATAACTTATATTTTCCTCATGAGGAACATTAGTCTCCGTTAAAATTAATGTCTCCGGGGCCACAAGCTTAAAAATCTCTTTAAATAACTGAATCACTTTATGAGTTTCAGGGAGGTGAATACAACTTGTTCCAATCTCCTTCCAGAGATAAGCAATAGCATCCAGGCGAATTATCTCTGCTCCCTGAGCAGCATAAAATAAAAGTACTTCTATAATATCAAGCATTAAATCTGTTGACTCATAATTAAGGTCAATCTGATCCGGACTAAAGGTTGTCCAGACGTGTTTTTTACCCGCAGCTGTTTCCACCTCAGTTAAAAGCGGTTTGGCTCTCGGCCTTGTTACATCAGAATAATCAAGTTCTGGATCTGCCTCAATGAAATAATCCTGATATTTACCCTGCTGTTTTTTATACTTTTTAAACCACTCACTCTCTGCAGAAATGTGGTTAATTACAGCATCAAACATTAAAGAAAAGTTTTCTCTAATATCTTCTACATCTGACCACTGACCAAAGTCAGGATTGACCTCCTTATAATCAATAACCGAAAAACCGTCATCAGATGAATAAGGGAAAAATGGCAAAATATGAACTGTACTGATACTTTCTTTTAAGTGATTTTCAAAAAAATTATTTAAGCTCTGCAGTGGGTTCTCATCTTCTGCCTGAATATGATCTCCATAACAGATGACTACACTGTCTTTTTCACTCAGTCTGGCCGCATTTTTATTCTTCTCTCTCAACTCTGGATGTTTTTCGGCAAAATCATGAATAAATGATTCTAATTCAGGGTAAAATTCTTCTGCTGTCTCCTGATCATAAATAAATTTTAATTTCTTTTTCAATATTTCCTTTTTTGATTTTGGAATTTCAAAAACCATCAATATCACTCCAATTTCATTTTTTAACTCTTATCTATATTGAGCTGCTCAAGCAGTTCTTTTAATAATTCTTCTAATCTCTGGTAAGAAAAGTTTTTAGCTGCAGTTTCAAAGTTCTCGTCAACTGCCTTTTTTCTGTAATCACCGGATTTTAAATATTTTAATACCTCTTTAAGTGCAGGCTCATAATTCTCTGTTTCAATTTTAATATAGCCGTCTTCTCGGCGCTGATAATCTCCACCGAGTGAAGCCAGCTTTAAATTATGTTCTTTAATATCGCTTTTAAAGACCGGATATTCTAAAATAACTACCGGCTTTTTGGCAAATAATGCTTCTAAAAGCTGATTACCCCAGCCTTCCTTAATGCTGGTATAAGTAATTAAATCTGAGATTACGTAACTGTCCCAGAGAGAATAAATCTTTTTACCATTTTCTTTTTGTCGCTGGTGAGCAAATAATTCGCCCGCCCATATCAACTCAACATTATCTTTTGCAGCATATTCATCTAAAAAATCTACATACTCTTCATTACCTTCTGTTAATCCCGGCAGTAAAAAAACAACTCTATTTTCATCAGAAAAGCTGCGCCCATCATATAAGGTACCTGCTAGTTCTTCATTCTGTAGTTTGGCAGTAAACTCTATCGCGAGCTCAATTGCCTTCCGCTCAGCAATTCTTGTAGCGTGGAGAACTACTATGTCATCTTCCTTAATTCCAAGTTCTGCTCTTAAATCACTATTGTATTGATCTTCCTGCCAGAGAGGCCCGCTAAAGTCAAAAACATTGGGCACAACTTTAGAATTAAGTCCTTTTCTTTTTTCCAGCTCTCTCTGAGCAATTTTATTAATCACCACATGCTCTATCTCTTCAATCCGGGGAGGAAAATACTCTTCCAATAAATCATCTACAAAACTGCAGACAGGATTGGAATAAAGTTCTCGCTCCCAGTAAAAATCGTGGTGGTGGGCGATTGTATTTAAACCGAGATTTTCAATTACATTTTTAAAGGCAATTGCAGCCGGAAGGTTCCAGCCCAGAGAAAAAATGTTATTGGGAATTAAAAGCTCTATTCCTGCCTCTTTTATCTCTTTTTGCAGTTTTTTTTCAATCACTGCTGCCTCTTTTTTTACTGCAGCTTTAAATTCTCTCTCATTATTATAATCCTCTAATTTACGATAGGCATTATCTACAAATTTTAGATTTTTTTTATCTTTATAAAATAATTCTTCAATATATATTTCAGCTTCTGGAGTACCAGAGATATAAACTACCTCGTGGCCATTTTTTTCTAAAACATGGCGCCACTTATCCATCTCCAGAGACACTCCATCAGTCTGACCTGTGCGAAAATGTGCCAGAGCTATTTTCATTATCAAACCTCCATTACTTAATTTTTATTCTAGTTGTAAAACCATCCAATAATTTTTGATCTTCAACTTTTTCATCATCTAAAATCTGATAATATTCATTCCAGACTTTTTTCTCCAGCAAAAATCTCTGCTGATAATAATTTTGGTCAACTTTATTATAAATATCCTCAAGTCTCTCTGTCAGCTCAGTTAAAAAATCAAGAGCCTGATTTTCATCACTCTCAGCCAGCTGATAAGCTTTTAAAATTGAGCGGTAATAAATTAATAAAACCGGAATCTGACTGATAAAAGCTGCTGTAAAGGGAAATAATTCTTCCCTCAGCCGCTGATAATCATTTAAAATATTCCTAACATAATGAGAAAAAATTATAATCCGCTCATAATCACCTATCAGCTTTGAAATTTTAGAGTTTTTAATCTCTGTTCCGATAAAACTCTTTTTATCGTGCCTCATAATCAGACCATCCTGATGATAATACCTCAAATAGGATGAATCATGCTCTTCAAACAAAACTGAAAGCAGATAGGCCTGGTCCTCAGCTCTGCCGATAAAAGTCGGACAGAAGGGCTTATATTTTTTTAGAGCTTTAATCAAAATACCATTAGTACCACCGGTGACATGGTAGCGTAAAATTGTATCAATTTTAGAATCTGCTCTATACCCCATTTCAGCTGCAGTAGAAATATACTGGGGCTTTGCTTTAAAGAAAATATACTGATCATATTTAAGCTCAGCTTTCGGTCTTTTGATATCCAGCTCATAAATTGATTTTTCAATATCACTGTCATTGACGAGCTGACCGGCAATCATTCCAAGCTCAACTCTTCTTCCCTGACTGTCAACTGCCCGGGCTCCCCAGAGAGGAGATTTGAAATTTTCAAAGGCATAATGGCCTGTTTCTTCTTTCAGCTTCTGCTGGTCAAAAACCTGGTCCAGATCAATTTTAAAAGTAGCTTTTAAATCGGAATTAATATATTTCTGCCACCAGAGGGCCACCGCCTTTAAAAATGAATAATGGCGTCCGTAGCTGCCGGCAGCTCCCACTGTACTTTTAAGATCTGAAGCCTTTATTCCATCACTTATAAAAGGAAGTATAAACTCTTCCAGCAGCTTTTCACTTTCATTTTCAGTAAAGAGATAGATATTTAAGTGCTCAAGCTCAATATTTTCTAACTTGGACTCAATATATTCCCTTGCAATCTTATTAATTGAAGGATGGGTAACAGAAATAGATAAAAGAAGGTCAAGCCTTTGATCTGTCTCAGCTTTAACTGCCTGATTTAAATGTTTAAGTCCATAGATAATTTCATTTTTTTGATCATCAATATCCAGAGGTATCGGATGGTCATAAAAATATTGCTGTTTTTCAGACTCATTCAATTTTTCTCTTAAAGTCGGATTAACTTTATTAAAATCAGCAGGCATTGTTAAGAGAATATTGGAAGCAAATAAAATTTCAGCAAAAGGATCTTCAATCTGATTATCATTTAATTTATTTATTTTTAACTTCCTCTGCTCCCTGAGATTTTCAATTGTTTTTTGAGAATAATTGAGTTTGTGTTCAGGAAAAAAGGCCTCAGCCAGCTCTAAAGAACTGATTTCATCGAGTTTAAGATTTTCAGAATCCAGCCTTTCGAGAAATTTCTCTTTTTCTGCTCCAGCCCTCTTTCTGCTTTTTTGATAAAAGTCAGCTATTTTTTTATAATCCTCAGTTAAATCACTGTTCTCAACTTTATCTTTTAAAATACTGCTCAACAGCTGCTGCAAATCATTTTGGGGAACAGATTCAAGGTAATGATCAATGATTTTTTGATTTAATTTTTTAAACAAAACCTCAGTCCTCCCTGCTTTAAAAATTATAATTTACTCTTTAACTCCACCAAAGGTTAAGCCACCTGTAATAAATCTCTCAACTGAGAGGAATAAAATAATTACCGGAATAGCTGTCAGCACAGATGCAGCCATCATTCTACCCCAGACATAATGCTGTGTATAGAAGAGCTGATTTAAACCGAGCGGCAGTGTTCTTAAGCTGCTGGAGTTGATAAAGACTGAAGCAAATAGATACTCATTCCAGGCAATCATAAAGGCGTAAATAAAGACTGAAACTATAGCTGGAGCTGAAAGTGGTAAAACTATCCTAAATATTACCTCCAGTCTGCTGCAGCCGTCAATAATTGCTGCTTCTTCTATACTTTCAGGTACTGTTCTAAAATAATTTCCCAGCATATATAAGGAAACAGGCAGAGTCTGAACAACGTAGGTAATGACCAGCGAAGTTCTGGTATCAAAAAGCCCTAGTTTACTGATCATCTGAAATAAAGGAATAACCAGTAGAACTCCACCAAACATGTAGACCATTAAAACACCGCGTTGAATAACTGAGCGGCCTGTATATTCAAGTCTGGCAAAACTGTATGAACCAAAAATTGAAATCACTACCCCGATTCCAGCTGAAAAGAAGGCAACAATTAAACTATTTTTAAAGTAATTCAAAAATGGAAAAATATCTGGATTTAAGACACCCTGATAGTGTTCCAGCGTCGGATTATCAGGAATAATTTTAGGTGGTAACTGGGTCTGCTCCTGATTTGGCTTAAAGGATGAACTGATCATTGTTACAAAAGGTATTAAAACAAAAGCCAGTACTAGCATCAGTAATACGACAAATATTATCTTACTTCTCAAGCTATCTTTTCCTACCATTCTAACACCTTCCTTACATAAAAGAGGATGAAACCAAAAACAAAGACAAATAAGATTGCGGAAATAGCTGCTGCTTCACCAAAACTATAGGTAGCAAAAGCCTTTTCGTAAATATAAACTGGTAAAACCTCTACTGAAGATGATAAGAGATAAATCTCTGAAAACTTATAAAAATTCCAGATAGTACGTAAGATTACTAAAGCTCCAATGACAAATTTAAGTTCTGGTAGAGTGATATGTTTAAATTTCTGCCAGCCTGTTGCTCCATCAACTTCAGCTGCCTCATATAAAGTTCCTGAAATTGACTGCAATTCTGCTAAAATCATCAAAAAGGCAAAAGGAAAGTTGCGCCAGATATTAAAAATTATTACTGCAAAGATTGCATAGCGCGGTGATTCAATCCAGTTAATATGCTGGGGCATCAAACTTAAAACATCAACCATAATATAATTAAACATTCCAAAAACAGGATTAAATAAATACTTCCAGCCAAATGCTGCTGAGATTACGGGAGTTACATATGGTAGTAAAATTATTCCTCTAATTAGAGATCTCCCCGGAAATTTTCTATTTAATAAAATTGCTACTCCTAAACCAAGTAAGGTTGTACCCACAACAGTAGTAGAAGTAAAAAGTATAGAAGTTCTAAAAGCTGTCCAGAAATCAACATCAGTTAAAATTTCAATAAAGTGTTTTATCCCTATAAATGTATTTGGTTGAGTTGGATTCATATTAACTTTATGTAAACTCAACCAAAGATTATAGATTACCGGATAAAGTATTAATCCACCAATTGCTAATACTGTTGGCAGGATCAGCCAGTAGCCAAGTTTTGCTTCCTGATCTGTTTTAATCTCCATAACTGCCTCCTTTAATTTTCAACCCTGCTGGTTTGAAACCAGCAGGGTTGATTAAGTTTAAGCTAAAATCAATTATTTTTTTGACAGAAGTTATTCTAGGGCATCTTCCATCTCTTTTTGACCCCATTCAGCTGCTTCTTCTGCTGTCCAGCCACTTTCTGTCATCTTCATAATTGTCTGACCTACAATAAACTGACTTGTAATATTCCCAATTTCAGGGAACACCTTTCCACCTACATAACCAAATTTACCTATACTGTTTAAACCACTGGCTATACGAGCAGACTTATCTCCCCATACCTTTAAAAGTTCATGATCTAAATACTTTGGATCGTTAGCGATAGAAGGACGGACTGCATTCATACCACCTGGAGCCATATGGAGAAAATCAATATAATTTTCACCTGATAATACGAATTCTGCAAAGGCTTTAGCTCCTTCAACTTTTTTCTGATCTTCAGATTTAATAAAGGTAAAGCCTGCAATCTGACCAAATACTGCATCAGACTTATGCTTCATTGTGTTAGCAAAGTTAGTTTTATCTACTAAATTTTTAAGCATTTCTCCCTGTTCACCTTCGTAGCCGGTCGCTCCCAGACCAATATCATCCATAATGTAGGTTGAATACATCATCATTGGAACTCTACCAGCTAAGTAAAGGTCACGCGCGTCACGCCAGCCATTAGGTCCTGGAGGTGTGAATTCTGCTAAACGTTTATAATAATCAAGAGTCTCTACCATTTCTGGAGAATTAAAAATTATATTACCATCTTTATCAAAGATACGCGCATTATTTGATAGTGCATACTGAGTAAAGGTCTGTCTAGCATAGGAATCTTTATCTGTACCAATTACAATTCCATACTTTTGTTCTTCTGGATTATGAAACGCTTTTGCTGCCTTGATAATATTATCCCAGGTTGTTGGTGCTTCCAGACCCTTTTCTTCAAATAGATCTTCACGATACCAGATTCCCTGAACCCAGCCATGGAGAGGAACACCAAAATAACCGCCTTCAGGACTTGCCAGCATTTTCAGAGCGCCATCGTAAATATCATCTTCACCAATATCGCTAACAACATCGTTAACCGCTTCAGTATCAAGCATACCTTCCGCACCAAGTTTAAGAATATTCTCAGCTCCCACCTCAATCATCTGAGGTAGTCGACCTGCTGCCATTCCAGCAGCCAGTTTAGTTGGTATATCATTTTCCTGAACTGTTACCAGCTCAACCTTATATTCATCCTGCTGGGCTTCAAAACGGTCGATTAACTGATTAATTACTTCAACTCTATTTTCCTCTGTTTGAGTTGTCCAGTACTCAAAAGTTGTCTGAGCAAAAGTGTTTCCTGTAAACACAAGTAATAATACCACCATCAGTGAAATTTTAACAATAGTCTTTTTTTGCAATTTTAGCCCTCCTAAGAATTTTTAAATAATTTAATTTAAACTTCATCCCCTTAAAATAAAACTTACCATAATTCTAAATTATCACCTCCAAAATAATTGTCACAATATGTCGGTCAATCGTTTGACCAATTGAGTAAAAAAACTCTTTTTTTATGCTGAACTATAATTTAAAGCCTTAATTAAAAAGCTTTAATTATTTAAGAAATCAAATATTTCTCACGGACTCTCTTTCTATTATTTCACATGGTAAATAAATCTTTCTCTCTTTTAAATCTCTTCCTTCCATAACCTGATATAACATTTCCATCGAATGCCAGCCCAGTTCTTCTTCCGGCTGAGAAACAGTAGTTAATTCTGGGTCACTGGCAAGAGAAATAATATTATTATCAAAGCCAATAACAGAAATATCATCTGGAACTTTTAGACCGGCTTTTTTGATGGCCTTAATTGCGCCAACTCCCATCTGATCACTGGCTGCAAAAACAGCCGTTATTGAATAGTCGCTTTTTAAAATTTCTTCCATCGCCTCAATACCACTCTGAAGCTTAAAATCTCCTTCTACTATTAGATCATCTCTTATTTTTAAACCATTATCTTTTAAAGCCTGTTTATATCCCTGAATTCGATAAAATCCTGATTCTTTATCATCTTTATTACCACTGATCATTGCTATATTATGATGACCAGAATTAATTAAATATTTTACAGCATTATAAGATTCTTTAATATTATCAATATGAACAGAAGGTAAATCTTCTTCTACTTCACGAGCTACAACTACTGTTGGTATTTCAGTTTCTTTTAAAAGATTTTTACAGCTTGCCGGCATCCGCCCGCTGGCAAATAAAATTCCATCAACCTGTTTTTCTTTCAATAAATTTATGTACTTTAATTCTTCTTTCTCATCTCCCCCGGTTGTCGAAATAATCAGGCTGTAATCATATTTGCTGGCAATTTTTTCGATGCCGCTGGCAACCCTAGCGAAATAGGTGTTAGAGAGATCACTGATAATCAAACCAATGGTATGTGTTTTTTTAGTCACCAGACTGCGGGCAATCTGATTTGGTTTATATCCAAGTTCTGCTGCAACTCTAAAAATCTCTTCTCTTGTCTCTTTGCTGGCCTTAGGTATTCCATTTAAAACTCTAGATACTGTTGATTCAGTTACTCCTACTTTTTCCGCAATATCTTTTAATGTAACAGCCATCTTTAAAACCCCATTTAAAAATTTAATAATTACAAAAAATTATTTTTCCAATAGTTTCTCAGTATTATTTTAATTGTCTTACTATTTCGATTTGTCTATATTATAATACTAAATTTTTAATTAGTCAAGCGTTTGACTAAAATTGACCAGAATTTTTTTAATATATATCCTTTTTATTCTTTGCTGCTCCGTACTACTACTCCCGCAGATAAATTTAGAGTTAGTTTAAGTAAAATATTTTTTATAAACTTCTACTGTCACCAATTCTTGCGGCAGCCGAAGATCATTTTCCCAGGCACGTTTTAGCTCGGATCCAAGCTCAGCATATCCTTCAGCTTCAAGTTCAGTCAGCACCTCCACTAAAACCTGCTGATTTTTATTCTGCTGCTTCTGAAAAGGATAAAATCTTTCACTCTTTTCTAAAAGCAGCCGGTAATATTCTCCCAGTAATTTGATTTCAAAATCAGGATAGTTATTATTTAAACTCTTATAAATTGCCAGTCCTTCGGGATCCAGATCACCGGCATAGTAAATATTCAATTCCTCAATTTTCTGCTGACGCTGACGTAAAACTTTTTTAGAATTTTCAAGTTCTCTTCCCTTTTTACCCACTTCTACACCAATCAGCTCCTCCAGAAAGCTAAAACTCCTGATAATTTTCTTACCCTGACCATAGATTACAGTATCAAAATCAAGGTTAAAAATATTCAATCCTGCAGCCAGAGCTTTTTTGGCGCCAATAAAGGCTGAATGGTTTTCCATAATCAAAATATTATTGATCTGATTGGGTTCTAATGTCCAGTAAACAAAAAGGTGATTGTACTGCTGTGCCTTTAAGTCATCCAGACTCAATTTCAAGTTGCTTAAAAGTTTCTTCCCTGCAGCTTGGCTCAAAAACTTCTCATCAGCAAATAATTCCAGGGAACGCTCCTCTCTACTGACCCATTCCCGCTCATTTTTACCGGCTAAAAAATTGGTCAGCTTAAAAAGCTTTTGCTTTAACTCTTCTGTCTGCTGATCAGATCTTTTTAAATAATAGCTGAGGTCAAGCTGGCGGGATAGTTTTAAAATCTCCTTATCAGTCCAACCTGAACTCTGCACTCTGATGAGCTGCCACCGTTTTTTAAGCCGGGGCTGCCGCTGGTTGAAATCTGAACTTTTTATTACTCTAATTTTCTGATCAGCTTCCAACTTTTTTAAAAACTGATAGAGATTCTTATAACCACCAACTGCCTGATAAGCAGAAACACCTCCCAATCTGGATTTAATATAATTTTCTAAATCTATCAAGCAAAAGCGAATCCTGCCTCCAAGCTCATCTTTTTTAAATTTATCAAAAAGTTTAATCCACTTTTGCTCGTCTTTCACCATAGATCACCTGCCCCTGTACTACTCCCCGGTTGCGCTCAGTATCACCAATCTCTAAGGCCCAGAAGACCGGGAAGCGCTCACTTATTTCTGTCTTAATAATCTCTGGCGCAGCAAAAGCGACCAGCTGAAAATTAAGTTTGTCAGCAATTTTAAAGATCGGATCCAGTACATGGGCTGCTGACGCTTTACCAAAAGGATTATCCAGAAAAAGCACTGTCCAGGGATTAGATTTGTCAAAGCGCTGTTTTTTATAATTTAGAAGCATCATCATCATAAAAGCATTGATAGAAAGTGACTGACCACCACTTCCTTCAGGTCCATTACCTTTACCCTGAATCACCGATTCCCAGTCAGAATAGAAATAATCCTGGGGTCTGGCATGTAAAAACTCATTTTTTTCGGTCATTTTATAAACTTGAAGTACCGGGTAGCGGCCGCGCAGAGCTCGGGAGAAAAGTGCTGCATCTCCACAGAATTCTTTAAGTTTATAATCAGGGAGCTGCTCAACATCAATCTCCTCTTTGTTAAATTTATTGATCAACTCTAAAAAATATTCCTTAAGTTCTGAAATTACCTCTTCCTCATCATCAGGCAGCAGATCATCACGACGCAGTCTGACTAAAGGAAAGGCAAAACCCCGCTGATTGTGATAGACCATGTTGCTAATCATTTCCTTCATCGAAGTTATTAACCTCATTACATGAATGGCAGAGCGCTCAGCCCACTGCTGTCTGGCCTCCTCTGCTTCCGTCTTATTGCGATCAATTGTATTCAATTCATTATTAATATATTCTTTAAATGAATTGAGCATCTCAAAGTTGTACTGATAATCACTGGCCCTAAAATTATGCAGCAGTTTTTCATTAATGCTGTTTTTTAATGTATTATTTTC
This sequence comes from Halanaerobium kushneri, assembly GCF_900156285.1. GTDB lineage: Bacteria > Bacillota > Halanaerobiia > Halanaerobiales > Halanaerobiaceae > Halanaerobium > Halanaerobium kushneri. The sequence continues at coordinate 54,074 of NZ_FTNC01000008.1, read as the reverse complement.
AACTACATCTTTAACATCGTTTTTAAATTTATAAAAATTATCTTCAGTCTTTTCGCGCAGACTTTTAAGCTTATTTTCAATGTTTCGATAGTCATTTTCCCAGCTTTCAATTACTGCTGCTGGAGAATCTTTGAGTTCTTCTTTAATCCCGGCATTAAGTTCCCCCTTTGCTGATTCAAGCTGATAATATTCCAGTTTATTGCTGAGATTATTATAGGTCTGCAGTTTTTCCTGATAATTTAAAATCATTTCTTCCAGTTTGGAGAGATAGTCCTTATTTTCACTCAGTTCTTTTTTAATTTCCAGTTCTTTTATATTTAGTTCTACTTCCTCCCAGTTCTGAACCGAGCGCTGAAAACGCTCTTTTATCTCAGCAGCCTTTTCTTTCAGTTCATTTTCTTTTGTCTCCAGCTGGCCCCTGCGAACTAAGATCACTTCTTTTAAAGTTTGAGCTTGCTGAGTCTGTTTATTAAGCTGTTCTTTAATTTCTTCCAGAGCAGTCTTAAGCTGGCTTTGATTTTTGAAATCATAGTCACGCTCTTCCCAGTCAGCTGCCAGCTGATTTAATTCTGTTTTAGAACTATTAATATCAGTTAAAAGTTTCTGCAGCCCTTCTTCCAGATATTTGAGCTCAGCTGCCTTTTCTTCTTCTTTTTTCTGGAGTGAAATTATTTTTTCGTGATTTTGATAACACCTATGCTGACTAAATTTATACAATTCAGGATACTGTTTTAGAGGGGAAATATTTAATTCTTCCTGATTAAACTCACTCTCAAGTTCAGCCTCCTGCTCACTCAATATTTCATTTAATTTAGCAGCAAAGATCTGATAATCCTGAAACCAGTTCTGAAAATCATTTTCCAGCTGCATTTCCTCTTTCTGATTTCTTTTCTGTGCAGCTTTGTTTTCTTGGAGCAGCCCCTCCAGACGAGCAATTTCATTCAAAGCCTCCTGGTAACGATTTTCTTTGTTTTCTAAATCTCTTCTGGCCTCCAGATAAGCCTCAACCTTTTCCTGATTTTCATTTATTTTTTTAAGCTCTTTTTCTTGATTCTGATATTTCTTATTTAAGCGGCTAATTTTTTCTTCAGAATTTATAATTTTCTGCTCATACTTTTTAATTTCTGTCTGCAGGCTTTGCAGTTCCGATTCTTCTTTTTCAAGCTCAGTTTTTATTTCAGCTGCTGAATCTTCTGTCAGCATAGTTTCTGCCTGATAATTAAGCTGATTTAGATTTTTAAGTTTTCTCTCCAAAATAGAAATAGTTTCTCTGATCTCAGCTTCTTTATTTTTAAGGCCGCTGAACCAGCGTTCAAAATTATTTTTATCTTCAGTAAAATTCTTTTCTTTGCCAGTCAGCAGTTTAAAGGGCAGCTCAGAATCTCCGCCATCCAGCTGATGATTAATAAAGATCGGAACTGCATAGTGAGAAATTTCGTTTAGAGTAATATTTGCTTTAATCTTTTCCCAATCTGACTCATATACTACCACCAGTCCATAAGGGAGCTGAGGATAGTCCTTTAAATATTTTTCGCGATCATCAACCAGTTCAAATAAAAATTGACTGCCGTAATAGACTCTAATATCCAGCTCTTTAATCTGCTGATAGAGCCTTTTCTGCTCCAAACTGGCCACCCAGTATTCTCTGTCATTTAAGTTTAAATCAAGCTGAAGCTCAAACTTATCTGCATTCAGTTCCTGCAGGCTTTCCTTTTTCTCACTAATTAATTTCAATAGTTCATTTTTCTGCTGCTGCAGCCACTGTTTGCTGTAGAATTCTTCAAATTTATCAAGATTTAGACTTTTTAACAGCTGAGCAAAAAGCTGTTCCTCTGCCTGCTGCTGCTTTTTTAATTTTTTACTTAAATTATCAGTTACAATCTTTTTTGAGGCAGCCTCAACTGCAGTCTGCTGCTTTTCTTCCTGCAGATTCTCTTTCTTTAGCTGCTGCAGCTTTAAATCTTCTTCTAGACTTTCCAATTTAGAATTTAATTTTTCTATATTTTTTTTCAGATTCTGCAAAAGATACTCTGGAGTTTCCAGCTCAAGCGGATTAAAAAACTGAGCCAACTTCTCTTTTTCCGCTTCTAAATTTTTCGCTTGATGTTCATATTGAAGCTTTATCTGCTGCTCATCTCTAATTTTCTGCTCCATATTTTTTTCTTTATTTTCTAGTTTTTTAAGTTCCTGTTTTAGATATTTCTGATAAGAATAATAACCAGCAGCTGACTGCTTGATTTTAGCATTTAAATTTTCTATCTCTGCTGCTGTCTGCTCCTTTATTTTTTTAATCTCTGCTTCCAGATCTTTAAAGTCCGATCTTTCTTTTAGCGAATTAATTTTTTCTCTGCTGGCAGCAGCTGCTGCTTCCAGATCTTTCAGTTCTAAATACTTTTTATTCAGCTGAAGCTGTAGTTTTTCTGCTTTCAACTGTTCAAGCTGCTCTTTTAACTGCTGATGTTTTTTCTCATCCTTTTCCTGTTCTGCCTTAAGTTGATCAAAAGACCGCAATTTTTTAACATATTTTAAATTTTCCGCCTCAAAATTAAGCTCTCTGATCCTATTCTCAGTCTTCTCTTTATCACGCTGACTGCGACGAAACTCATTTTCTAAAAAAGTTTTTCTATCTGCAATTCCGCGCAGATAATTATTTCCCCGCTCTCTAATCATAGCTTTAGTTTCTTTAAGCCTGAGACCCTGTTCAGCATTATTTAAAAGAGGATCAACCATCTGAGAGAGAGTTTTTAGATCTTCACGCCGGGATAATAGCTCAGGTAGATTATGGGCAATCTTTACATTATCTACAAAAATATTAAGCAGCGAATTTTTCTCCCGTTCATTATAGTAACTAATACTCTCGCTGACTGCAGGAATAATTAGCTGATCAAAAAGTGCCTTATTATCCTTAGCCTGCGAAAAATATTTTTCCAGGCCTCCCTCACTGCGGTTGATGTTTTTCATAATATCCCACTCAGAGCGGTAAATACCGTGGCTGCTTAAATACTGATAATATTCGGAATTAAGCGGCTCAACTGCAGTTTTTGAATACTTAATAAAATCAGCCCTATTTTGATCGATAAATTCCTCCATCCGCTCATATTCCAGCACCTGATCACTGCTTTTAGTATAAAGGGGAAGATTTGTTAAACTAAAACGGCTCATACCCTGATACTGATGGGTATAGAGAAAGTATTTTAGCCCTACCTTTCCCTCCTCATCATTAGTGCTCTGCTGCTTGTGTGCAGATACACAGATTCCAGTCAAAAGTTTTTTATCATCAGCTCCATCAAGGCTCCATTCCAATCCAACATGGAAGGTATAGGGCTGAAATGATTGATAACGATCATAAAACATTCCCTCAAGCTTATTCCCATTCCGTTTTCCCCAGGCTGTTCCAGGAATCAACAGCTGAAAAATCAGCTGCAGCATTACTCCTTTACCACTCCCATTTTGCAGAGTAAAGAGGCTGTGATCAGATTCCAGGTCAAAGATTGAGTTGCGGTGCTGTTTCTGAAAACCATCATATTTATTTCCTGTAATTCTAATTTTGTTCAGTCTGGGCATGCTCATCTTCCTCCTCTAGCTCGTTTCTGCTTTCTAAAATTAAATCCATAAACTTATTGTAACGTTTCTGGCTGTGGTAAAGCTCATCTAAACGTTCATATAACTCGGCTTTAGGAATCAGCTTTAATTCATCACTCTGATCAATAATCAGACCCTGTTCAGTCAATGGTTTAAGTGCTGTGTTAATAAAGGAAAGTCGATTACCTTTAGTCCTTGTCACATCTACTTTTTCCTCTTTATTAAGTCTGTATTCACTAAATTCTGTCAGCCAGAGCTCAGCTACCTCCTCTACTGCAATTGACCAGTTCTGAGTAAAACTATCCTCTTCCTTTTTGCGTTCCAGCCAGCTCTCTAAAGTTGAGGTCACCAGATCAGAAAGTCGATGATAGGAAATCCCTTCTTCTTCCCAGCGAATCCGGACATGACTTTCCTTATCAACCTCTGCTAAAAAAATTGAAATAATTATATTGGCCAGATAAAAGTAGCGCTTACGTTTCAAACCCGAATACTCCTTTTTCTGCTTCATCTGGGTATAGGAGTTGGCAAAACTCGAACCTCTGGCCTTTGAAACCAGATGCACATTTTTAGCTGTGGAAAAAACTCTCAGTCCGGCTTCTGCTGCCATTGTATTAACTATATTATGTACCTCACTGTTTGTCCTGTACTTTTCTGCCAGGGGATCAGAAACTGAAATAATCTGTTCTTCTAAAAGTTTGAAAAATAATGCTGAACCATTTTCTAGTTCTTCCTGATTAAAGGCCATTTTAATCTTCCTCCAGATAAATTTTATAGGGTGAAATAATAAATTGATCGAGCAGGTTTACTTTTTGGCTGCTGCCTGTAAGCCTTGCCGAAACTTTTCTAGCTTCCAGGTCAGCCAGTTCCGGTTCAGCTTTAAGCAGCTTATTGAATAAAAGCAGCCGTTCATCCAGCCCCGGATATTCTTCTACATTTTTTAATCTAATATCGGTAATAATAAACATCATAAACAGCTCCAAATTAAGCTGCTGGCTGAGCCATTTTTCTTTTTGAGATATACTAAGCTGATTAAGTTCTGTAAGTTCAAATTCTCCCTTTTCTTTTAGTTCAAGAAAAATATCCCGCCAGAGTTCAACAGCCAGTTCCCAGTCAATTTCCCGTTCTGGAGCTGATTCAATCTCCATTACCTCAACCTCTCCTTCACTTTCTTCAAGATAACTATAGAGCTGCTGTTCTGACCAGGCCCAATCCAGAGGAAAAATGAAGTCCTGCTCCGGTGAAAATATGGGATTAAGCATTGTTTCCAGGTCTTCAATCTTTGGCAGCCCTGATTTAAGCACTGTATTCTGCCAAAAATCCTTCTTAAAACTCAAACGTGAGGTCTGCCAGAAAATATCAGGATTTTCCCGTCTCAGCTGCAGTTCTAAGGATAAATTAGAAACTGTCAGTTCTGCCAGATAGTCATGAAGAGCTCGGGCCCGCTCAAGTTCTTCAAATAAGAGTTCTCCTTCTTTTTGATTAGCATCTTCAAAAGTATCCAGTCTATCTCGCCAGACAAAGATGTCACTGAAAACTTTTTTCTCTTCTTTAAACTGTTCTCTAACTTCAGCCTCAGTTCTTCGCCGCCTCTCCTTATAGGCAGAAAAAATCAATCCAGGATTGCGCAAAATATCTTCCCGCCAGTCCTTTTCCTTTTTAATCAGATTGCGAACCCTGGCAATTAAATTGCTGACACTGCCCTTTGCCTCCTTAAAGTTGCCGTTTTTGATTAACTGCAGGGTATAGAACTGTTCTAAATCAAAACCAAATTCCTGCAAGATCTCTCGAGTGATAAAAATAATCTCCTGTGAAATTTCTGAGAGCCTGTAGACAGTACTACCACCTTCCTGCCAGTTTGAAGCTTCCCGGTCAGGAATTAAATAGCGGTATTTAAAATCTTTAAACTCAGCTGAAGTTTCATCGTAAATTTTGACATGAAAATATGACTGCTGTTTGGGATCCCCTGAGTAAAGAACCCCATCCACCAGTCTTTCGACTTCTTCCATATTTATTCTAAGCTGCATTTCCTTTAAAATGTCAGCGGTCAGCTGGATCAAATCACTGCGGCTTCGCTGATCATTGTTATTTATCTCGCGTTTAAAAACCTTAAGCAGCAGGTAAAGGGCAATTTGGTGTGAATATTCGTTTAGTGTCCCTGTATCCATTCCCTGACCCAGTTCTGCTATTGCTTTAGTCTTTTTTAAACGTTCATGTAAACCAGTATTAGCTCTATCCATAAAAACCCTCTCCAATTTAAATAGCTTCTTTCTCACTTAGTAATGAGTTTATCCATTTCTAGTTTACTTATTTTTTAAAATTAACTTACATTAATTATTATTCTATTTAGGAGAGGGTCTTCCTGCTTTTAGAGCAAAATTCACTTCAGTTCATCAACTTCACCTTTAAATATTTTATTTAAGATTAAATCCTCATACTTTTCTACCATTTGATCCAGCATTTTTTTAGCTCCTCTCATCTCAGCTTAACTTTACTCATCTAGCCGTTTTTTTATTGTTGTTCTAATCATATTGAAAGCAGAGTAATATTTCAATGATTTTTAGCCTTATATTGCTGGATACAAGAATTAAAAAAAGCTCAGTCAACTTTTACTTTAGGTTTCTGAGCTTTTTTATTTTAATTATAAACTCTTAATTTTTTCCCAGACTTCCTCATTAACTGGAATTCCTTTTTCTCTGTTCTCCTGTCTTCTCAAATATGTTCTTTCCCCAGGATAGGTCGGTCTTGCTTCAGGATCAACTCTTTCGGCTGAATGAATAGAATCTATTGTTTCTTCGATTCTTTCTTCTTCAATTTTCCCTTCCATATCAAAGACCAAAAAGAGCTGAGAAAGTGCATATTCTCTTTCCTTTTGCCCAATCAAAAATGTATCTAAACCATTTGATAATAAAGAAGCAAATAAATCAAGCATTATTGAAAGTCCGGATCCCTTCCAGTAACCTGTAGGAATCGGCCTTACTGCCTCCAGTATTTCTTTGGGATTAGTAGTTAACTCACCATTTTTATTATAGCCTCCCGGATAGGGAAGTTCTCTGTCATCCATTGCATACTGTTCTAATTTTCCGTATGCATACTGAGAAACCGCCATATCCAGAACTATGTGCTTTTCCTGACGAGGAATTGCCATTACCAGTGGATTATTTCCAATTTTACATTCTTTTGCTCCCCAGGGTGGTAAATTAGGAAGAGTATTGGTAAAGCAAATTGCAGCACAACCGGCTTCCGCCGCCTGCCAGCCAAAAGCACCCCCACGCATCCAGTGATTTGTGTTTCTCAAAGCCATCACAGCAATCCCTTCTTTTTTGGCTTTTTTTATTGCCTTTTCCATCACCAGTTGAGCATTTAAATTACCAGGGCCGAGATGACCATCGTAAATTTCTATATTACCATTTCGATCAACTAATTCTGCTTCGGCTTCAATATCTATATAACCCTGATCTATCATCTCTATAAATCTAGGAAATCTATTTACTCCATGTGATTGAAAACCATCAAGACTGCTGTCAGCAAAGTTTTTAGCTGCTTTTTTAGCCTTTACTTCAGCAAAACCTCTGTTTAAAAGAATCTCTAAAAATTTATCATATAGTTTTGAGTACTCAAGTCTCATCTGAATCCTCCTCTGGATTTTATTAATTATAAATATTTTTCTTCTATTTCCTCTATACTGGTTTTTAATTTTTTCACTTCAGAAGAGCCAATTTTTCCAATAGGTTCTCTACTGTAAGTTGCTTTAAACCCTCTAAACTCAAGCGCCTTTTTATAATAGGCTAAATTACTACCTCCTTTTAAAACACTTCCAATTACTGTAGTAGCCTCCTGCATCTTTCTTGCTGTCTCTAAATCTCCCTGCTGTAGAGATTGATAAAGCTTTACAAAAATTTCTGGAAAAACATTAGAATGACCAGAAACTACTGCCTTTGCTCCGTAGAGAAAAGCTGGATAAGCAAGCAAATCGTTACCCATCACAATCTCAAAATCTTCACTGCTTTGATCAATCAGCTGATAAAGTCTTTCTATATCTCCCATACTATTTTTGATTCCAATAATATTTTTTATCTCTGAGAGCTCAGCGACTGCTGCCGGCAGCAGATCATTAGTAGTATAAGACGGAAGATTATATAAGTAAAGATTTAGTTCTGGTGCTGCCTTCTGGGCCAGCTTCTGATAATATTTAATCATCTGCTGCTGCGAAAAATGATAATAATAAGGTGTTACTGCCCCCAATCCAGCAATATTTAAATTTTTAGCGAAGTCAATCATCTGATAGGCATTTTCCATTTTTAGATCCCCTACATGCATAAAAACTGGAATCTTATCAGAAACATTTTTAACAACAGCTTCAGCCACAGCTTTTCTCTCACCCAGATCCATTAAGAACACTTCTGCTGCTGTTCCTAAGATATAGAGAGAATCAACTCCACTTTTGATTAAAAAATCAAGGTGATCAATTAAAAATTCAAAATCAATTTCTCCATTTTCCTTAAATGGTGTCATTAAAGCAGGTGAAATTCCTTTTAGTCTGTTCATTTTCCATCTCCTCGTTGATTGAAATAAAATTTTGATTTCCTTATTTAAGTTAACATTAGCCTAAATATACTTTTATAAACAATTACTTTAAATCTTATTAATTAAATTATATACTACTTTTAACAATTTAAAAAGAAAAACAGCCTTCAACTAAAGAAGGCTGTTAAATAATTATACTCTTAATAAACAATAAAATCTTACGAATTAAAGTCTTTTGATACTAAAGATTTATTCTTGCTTTTCCAACTTTTTGGTTGAATCCCTCACTATCAACTCAGTATCAATAATTTCAGCCTCTATCTTTTCTTGCTGGTTATTAATTAGCTCTAATACCATATCAGCAGCCTCAATTCCCATTTCCTCTTTTTTCTGTCTGACTGTGGTTAGAGCTGGATTTAAATACTGGCTGATTTCAATATCATCAAAACCGACAATGGAAAAATCATCGGGAACATTAAGTCCTGCTTCCTCAATGGCTTTCATAGCTCCCACTGCAATTTCATCACCCATACAAAAAATAGCAGTAGGACGGTTATTCAGCTTTAAAACTTCTTCCATTGCCTGATAACCACCATCAACACTAAACTTACCCTGAATTATCCAGTTATCTTTAACTTCTAGATTTTGAGCTTTCATTTCAGCTTTATAACCTATTAAACGTTTTTGAGTTGGTACTGTTATTTCCTCACCTTCAATAACAGCTATTTTAGTATGTCCAAGCTCTGCCAGATGTCTTACTGCTTTCCGGGCTCCCTCTTCATTATCAGAAATTATATAAGAAGCTTTTTCATCCGAAATATCAAGGTCAATAAATACTGAAGGTATTTTAGCATTTAATAATTCAGACAGTTTTGGATCATCTTTAGGCATCCCCATTAGAATAGCACCATCAACATTGCGAAACTCACACTTTTCTAAATAACTAAACTGGTCTTCCCAGTTAGCAGAAAAGAGAATCATATCATAATTATTTTCCAGCAGTCTTTCTTCAAGTCCTGAGATAATACCTCTAAAGAAAGGATGTTTTACACCACTGTCCTGATGATCTTTAAAAAAAAGTCCAACTAAAAACGACTTATTTGTTCTTAAAGATTGGGCATTTGCATTTGGACGATAATTATTTTCCTTAATTATTCGTAAAACCTTTGCCTTGGTTACTTCCCCAATATCATCGTAACCATTCATAACCTTAGAAACAGTAGCAACTGAAACCCCTGCTTTTTTGGCAATATCTTTAATTGTCAGCATTCAAATCAATCCTTTATTTTGATTACTATATTTCCCCTATTTTCTCTACTTTTTATTTTATCATTAATTTGCTTAAAATTACAGCCTTTTAAAGAGTTTTTGATATTTTGTCGAAGATTATCCGAAATTGATTTCGTTATAAGAAAAAAATCGGCTGCAGCCGGGTAACAAATTTGCCCGTTCTGCTGCCGATATAAATAATCCTATCCTATTCATTTTAATTAAAGTCTTCTATTTATAAACTTCTATTCTTTCTGCTAAAGGTTCATAATCTTTTTCATCCGGCTCTTCGACTGGATTTCCAAATGGCATCTGAGCTACAAATCGCCATTCTTCTGCTACATCCCATTCAGCCTTAACATCCTCTTCTATCAACTCAGTATAATGCTGTAGAGAAGCTCCCAGTCCTTCAGCTTCCAGCATAGTCCAAATATTATACTGAAGCATTCCTGTTGAATGCTCAGACCACCGGGGAAAATTATCACTGTAGAGAGGAAAACGCTGCTGTAAATCCTCTACTATTTCCATATCTTCATAAAATAAAACTGTGCCAAAACCGCTTCGAAAACCATCTATTTTATCTTTTGTTGAATCAAATTCTGACTCTGGTACCACAGGTCTCAAATTTGATTCTACTATATTCCAGAATTTATTATGCTGATCATTAAAAAGAAGAATCACTCGACCTGTCTGAGAATTAAAAGAGGTAGGAGTATATTTTACTGCATGTTTAACTACTTCTTCTATCTTTTCCTCTGAGACTATCTTTTGATCATCTATATTATAGTAACTTCTTCTTTCTTTTACTGCCTGATAAATATCTTTTGCCATCTATAAAACCTCCATTTAATTTTGTGATTTTTATGTAAAAAGCCTGGCTTTTAGAGCCAGGACTTTTTGAGAATATATATTGGAAATCTATTTCATTAACTTAAATTAACCAGTTAAAATTAATTTTACAGCCGCCAAACTAATTATTGAGTCGATTTAATTCCTGCAGCAACTCTAGCTACTCTCTTAGCCAGTCTGCCTGCAACATTTAGATCATCTTCTGTTGGCACTTTACTACCATCACTACCTGCTACTGTAGATGGACCATAGGGAGAACCTCCATGCATATTATCTTTACTTAATTCTGGATTCTGCCCGTAAGTAGAGCCCACAAAAATCATACCAAAGTGGAGCAATGGCAGCATTGAAGATAAAATAGTGCTTTCCTGTCCACCATGGAGTGTGTTAGAACTACTCATGATACCTGTAGCTTTGTCTTCAAGTTTTCCTTCAGCCCATAAACCACCAGCTGTATCAATAAACTGTTTTACCTGGGCTGGCATATTACCAAAACGAGTTGGAATACCCCAGACAATCCCATCAGCCCAATCAAGGTCAGCTAAAGTTACTTCCTCTACATCTGACTGAGCTTCCTGAGCAACCTGGTAAGCATCCTGACCAGACATTGCCTCTCTGGCAGCTTCCAGTTCAGGGATTTTTCTCAATTTAACTTCATAATCTTCATTCTCTTCTGCAGCATTTCTGGCTGCTTTAGCCATTTCAAACATGTGACCATAAGAACTGTAATATGTGATTAATAATTTAGTCATTAATAAAACCTCCTGTTTAAACTATCAATTCTATTGAATTTATAGATTTATATATCCGAGTTATTTACTCTGAATTATTCTTAAAAAAATTTATATAAATTATCCCTTTTACTAAAAGGGATAATTGATAACTATTTATTCTCTCTGGTATTGATACCAAAAAGTTTATACAATAAACATTTTCCTGAAAGCCCTGTAAAGAGAGGGATAAAGCCCAAAAGTCCAAAATAACGAACATTACCTTCTACAACGAAAAACATTGCCAAGAGCAAAATTCCAACAATAATTCTAATCCATTTATCAGTCTGACCTACATTTTTCATAAATATTTCCCCCTTTTTTGATATTGATTTTTATTTACTAATTATAAATTAACATCTTACCAGCTATATTTCTGTATTATTGCTTACAATTTTGTAATTAATTGAACTCAATCGAATTGTTTAAAATAATAATTTTTTTATTTTAAAATTTCACCGGCTTAAAATTTATCTGAAATCTTCTGCCAACTGCAGTACTTATTCTCCAGCCAGTCAATTCCCTTAAATAAAAAATAGCCGAGCAAACTGACTGCAATAATTCCACTATACATCTTTAAATAGTTAACCATAGACCAGCTGTTCATTATATAATAGCCTATTCCATATTTAACAGCAAAATTTTCTGCAAAAAATAAAACAGCAATACTGGTTCCAATAGTAATTCTTAAGGCAGTTAATATCCCCGGTAAAACAGCAGGGAAAACTAAATGACGATAGATATCAATTCTATCCATTCCCAGTGAACGAGCAGATGCAAAATAATTACTATCAATACCTCTTACTCCGTCTCTGGTAGTTACTATAATCTGAAAAATCACTATTACAATCAGCAGTATTATTTTTGAACGATCACCAAGACCAAATAAAAGCATAAAAACTGGCAAAAAAGCAATTTTAGGAATTGGATAGAGCAAATAAATCAAAGGGGATAGAAATTTATCTATTTTTTTATGCATTCCTGTTAAAAGTCCGATACCGACCCCTAAAAAAAGAGAAATAGCTACTGCAACAAAAATCCGATAAAAACTCATTAAAAGGTGGGGAAGAATTTCGCTGCTGAAATTCATCAAAAACACTCTAATTACTGCCCCTGGAGAAGTAATAATTGAGGAATCAACCGTGAAATATAATATATACCAGATCCCAATAATTAAAAGTAGGGCATAAAAACTATTATACTTCTCTTTTTTCATGCTGATTCTCTCCTCCATATTCTAAAGTCATTTGTTTTCTTAGTTTTTTTTGCAGTTCAAAGAATTCTTCTTTTTCCCGTAAATTTTTCTGGCCAAAGTGTGGATTTGATAAAATATTAACTATTTGTCCTTCCCGGATTACTGCAATTTTGTGGCCTAAAAAAGCCGCTTCCGCAATATCATGAGTAACCAGTACAAAAGAAAAATTATCTCTGCTGTGAATTTCTAAAATTAAATTCTGCATTTCTTCTCTGGTTAAAGCATCTAAAGCTGAAAATGGTTCATCCATTAATAATAAATCAGGAGCCAGAACTAAGGATCTCCCAACAGCAACCCGCTGTTTTTGACCTCCACTTAATTCAGCCGGATATTTATTCTTGAATTCAGATATTTTTAACCTTTTTAGAGCCAGATTAACTTTCTTCTCTATTTGTTTTTTAGCACAGCCTCTTATTTTAAGACCTAAAGCCAGATTATGGTAAACTGTTTTCCAGGGAAAGAGACCGTAATCCTGTAAAATTACTCCGGTATTTTCTCTAATACCACTAATCAATTTTGATTTAATTTTAATCTCTCCCTGATCAGCCTGTTCCAACCCGGCGAGAAGATAAAGAAGAGTTGTCTTACCACAACCGGAAGGACCGATTATGGCAAGACTTTTTCCTTCTTCAAGCTGAAAATTAATATTATTAAGCACTCTTTCTTTCTGGTAAGCAAAATTCAAATTTTTTACCTCAATCATTGAATGCTGTACTTCCCTTCTATTACCTGATTATAGTTAATCTCAATTTCGCTATCATCAGTTTTTTCTATCCAGCTAATTACTCTGTTTAAATAATCTTCGCTTGGAACTCTAGTCAGATGGTATTGGGGCATAGCAATTAAATTCTTAATTTTAGCTGGTAGATCAAGACTCTTAATCAAAACCTCCCTTGCCTGACTATCATCCTGCTGGATTTCTTTAACTGCTTTATTGTAAGCATTATGGAAAGCCTGGATTGCTGCATCTTTTTCTTTTAAAGCTTTTTCAGTAAAGATCATTGCTTCGGGCATAAAATCATATTCATTTTTATAAACCCTTTTTTCTAATCCCTGAAGCTCTGCTGTTGAAGCTAGAGGCTCAGGAATAACTGCCATTTCTAGTTGTCCCGATTTTACCATTTCTAAGCGGGCAGGAATAGCAGGGATAAAGGTTTTATTTAATTTATATTTATCCCCTAAAAATTGTTCTGATAAAAAGTTAGAAACACTTACTTCCATCATCCCAATATTTACTTCTTCTTTTTCTTCAAAACCTTTAGTAACTAAAATTGGAAAGCTTCCGTCTGTACTGGTAGTTATTTTGACAGGGAATCCATTATTAACATTATTTACAAAGGCAATTAAATCTGTCATGGCTCCGTCCAGTTCATTGGTCTGCAGTGCAGTCTGTCTGTTAACTGCATTTGTATAGACATCTATTTTAATATCAAGGCCTTCTTCAGCAAAATATCCTTTTTCTTTTGCCAGCAAAATTGGTGCTGAATCAACTGCAGGCATAATCCCAATTTCTAGCTTCATATCTTCGGCCATTGCAGCACCTGATAAAAAGCTAAGTGAAAATATTAACATTAATAGTAATAAAAAAATATTTTTCTTTCTCATATGTATTATTCCTCCTAAAAATTAAATTTTTTCTATCTTTGTAGTCTATTATATAATTTTTTGTTCAAATTTTAAAGCTTTATTCCATTCTTTTTGCATCTCAGCCATTATTATGTAATAATATATATGTTCAAAAAATAACGAAAGGAAGTTTTAACTTGAATAAAATTAAATTTATCAAAGAAATCTGGAAAGCTTCCCGTCCCCTTTCTTTAACCCTTGCTTTCTACTCGACAACTCTTGGAATGGCTGTAGCTCACCTTGAAGGGAAATTATTCAGTGGCAACATAAATTATGACCTCAAACTGATATTTTTAGTAACTACTGCCGGACTTTTTGTTCAGACCGGAACTAATTTTATCAATGATTATTTTGAATGTGAATATAAAAATATCCACTTTATTGAGGGGAAAAAATATAATTTCCTTGGTAAAAAAAGAAGCTCTTTTTCTATTCTAATTTTTCTGCTGGGAATTTTATCTTTTCTAATTACCGCCCTGCTGGGACTTTATATTATTTCGATTACTACCCAGAAGTTAATTTTAATTGGTGTTTTAGGTATTATTGGCGGCTATGCTTATACAGGAGAACCAATTGTTTATAAAAAGAGAGGTCTGGGCACACCACTATCTTTTGTCCTGATGGGGCCTCTGATGGTCATGGGAACCCACATTGCTTTTACTCATCACTATTCCTGGAGACCGATATTGCTTGGTCTGCCAATCAGTCTTTTGATTCCTGTTTTGATGCTGAGTAATGAACTTAGAGATTTTGAGCGTGATAGTTTATTGGGAATCAAGACTTTAACTGTTCGAATTGGATTTAAAAAAGCTAAAATTATTTATATAATTCTTCTCAGCAGCTCCTATCTTTTAACTATTCTTTTTGTAATATTTGGTTTTTATCCTGTAACAGCACTTTTTTCTCTGCTAACAATTCCACTGGCATTAAAAGCCTATCAAAATGTTGCAAAAGCTGAAAAAAAAGGTGTACCTATAACCAATCAGCTTCATCTCAGTTTTGGCCTGATTCAGCTGCTGGCCCTATTTTTAACTTAAATCACCCGCAGAAATTTAGACTCTAATATTATAATTTTCTGCTAAAAAATCAAGAGTATCTCTGGCAGATGGTGGACAGCCTTTAACAAAGCCATCTGCTCCACTGCAGCAGCTACCAATTCCTATTCCGAATAATTTTTCTCCCTGATAACCCTGGCCTATTTTAATAAATCCTGCTATTTTGTCTAATTGACCTGTTTCTTCTATTCTCTTTAAAGCATGGATTAAATTCCCATAACAGGCTGAGCAGGCTTTTTTAGCTTTTACCTTAGCTGTCAGTTTTTTTATTTTACCAGAAGAATAAGTTATATCTGTTTCCCGATCCTGGTTGAGCTCAATTATTTCTGAACTTGATAAATCTTTACTCCCCACCCCAATTTGATCTGCAATTTCAATATATTCAATATCCCGAATGGAATAGCCCATTAAATTAGCTGCATAGGCATCTACTAAAACCGGATCCTGAGCAGCAATGATTCTATTCATTTTAACTGGGTTACCCCCCTCTTCAAAATCAAGATCACCATAGATACCATCGACTATTATTAAATCCTGTTTCAATAGTTTGTTTAAATAAGCAATCGGTCTATGTAGACCATGACGGTGAAATTTTCTTTTTTCAGAATCAGAAATACATCCCTTTAGATTTTTTAAGGCACAGGTAATCCTGGTCTGACAGTGGCCCTTCAGCACAGGGAAATTTATCAAATAGTCGGCTTCAAGTGCTTTTTCAGCTATTTCAATTTCCAGCTGCTGATAACTTTTTTTGATAAAATTATCTTTTTTTAAATTATATAAAGGTATATCATATTTTTGAGACAGCTCTTTATAACCGCAAACTTCAAAAGCCCTCTCTGTATCAGCTCCTACCCAGGACCCCTCGATAATCATTAAATTATTAAAGCCTCGTTCTCTAAAATATTCAATACATCCAGCTACAATTTCTGGATCAGTTGTTGCTCCCTGACTTGATTTTGTTGGATTAATTAAATTTGGTTTAAGAGCAATTAAATCATTCTGTCTAAGCCCGGTTTCTACTTTTATTTCTTTGAGCAATTCCTTTACCATTTTTTTAGACTGATCACCATAACTAATCATGATCTGATTTTTTTGCATTAACTCCACCCCACTTATAAGTCTATTATATTACTTTTTAAGTCATATTCAAGTGATAAATTTCATTACAAAAAAATAAAAATATCTAAGCTAAAAAAGGACAGCATTCCTTTAATCGGAACACTGCCCTCCCAATAAACTGAGTTAATTATTAAATTATTTTAATTTTCTCAGCTTAATCTTAAGTTCTCCTTTTTACTCTGAGCTTGTTTAAGCTGCATATCTAATTTGTAATACTGCAGACTGATCAACCTCAGTTACTCTTGAAGCTGGATCAACTTTAATTTCCTCCAGCTGACGTAGGTGATCGATTAGAGCATCTCTTACTTTAATGTAGCTTTCTGTAAAATCAACTTCCTTAAAGGTAGCAAATCCATCCCCACCCTCAGCTAAGAAGTTATTAGTAGCTACTGTATATTTCTGATCCATCTTTAAAGGAGTTCCATCAGAAAGAGTTACAGAAACTACTCTTTCATATTTAGGTTGGTCGGCATCATATTCAACCTTTAAGCCAGAATGCTGCATCATACCCTTATCTAAAGTAAGGCTCTGCTCCAGAATTGAAATAATCTGCTCACCGGTCATTTCTCCAGTTACAATTGTATTTCCAAATGGCAGAAGTTCGTAGATATGACCGACATTAACCGCACCTTTCGGTAGATCTATTCTTAATCCACCAGGATTCTGGAAGGCAATATCTGCTTCTACTTCTTTAGCCATTGCATCTGTAGCCAGAGCACCAACCTTAGAAATAGTGTCATAGCTGCTAACTAATTTCTGATCAGTTTCAATTAAAACTTCTGACATAATTGGCTCAAGTTCTTTTTGATATTTTCTTACCATTTGAGCTATTTCTTCATTTTCTTCGATTTTCATAACACTTTTACGCACAGGATGACTCATTGGCACTGCCTTATAAACCCTGCCGCTATCCTTATTAATAAAGAATCTTAAGTTTCCAAGTTCACGTCCATGTTTATAAGCTTCAACTATAGGATTACCATTTACAACAGCTGTTACGGTGTGATGACTATGACCACCAACTATGCCGGCAACATCGACTTTTTTAGCTGTCTCAACTAATTCTCCACTTACCTGACCACTATCATAATCAGTTGTTCCTGGCAGATGACCAACAACAATTATTAATTCAGCTCCTTTTTCTCGTAAACGAGCACTATATTTTTCAATAGCAGCTGCTGGATCAGTAAATTCTAGATTAGCAATATTGGACGGCATTGTTGTACCTTTAGTATCTGGAGTTGAAATTCCAATCAAACCAATTTTAACCCCATTAGCAGGTATCATTCGGGTTGGCTGAGCCCAGTCAACTAATTCACCTGTATCTTTATTGACTATATTAGCTGCCAGCATTGGAAAATAAGTTTCCTTGTTAATTCTCTTTAATTCATCAATTCCCCAGTCGAATTCGTGATTACCAACTGCCTGAGCTACATAGCGAGCTTCATTCATAAATTCAATTACTGGTTGAGCATCATTTAAGCTAGAAATTGGAGTACCCTGATAGGCGTCTCCAGCATCAACTAAAATAGTACCTTTACGGTTAGCACCGCGATAATGTTCAATTGCACCCATCAACTTAGCTGCGCCAGCTTCATAGCCAGCCTCAACTTTCCCATGGAAATCATTTGTTGATAATACATCTATCTGTTTGTATTTCTGCTGAACTCTTGTTAACATTGCAGCCATTTCTCCAAAATCCATCGCTTCCTGTGGAGCTAGAGTATTATCTCCTCTTCCAACTAAAAGGCCCATCTCAACAGCTAAAGCAACCTTATCTTTATCTCCAAGTTTTCTAGTTAATTTTGCTTTGTCTGTAAATTTATCTAAAACAGCAGGGTTAGCTTCATCTGCAACTCTCATTGCTTCAATCAACATAATTGCAGCTTCCTGACGACTCAGAACTTTATCTGCCTCAAAATCACCATTATTCTCTTCTACAAAACCTGCCATTAGGGCTGCTTCTGCATAAGCTAAATCCTCACCTTCAAGTCCTTTAAAGGTTGGCTCTTCAACTTTTGCTGGAATGTCATAATTAAACATTCGAACTAAAGCTTTGGCTAAATCCATTTTGGTCAGTTTGTCTTCTAAATTAATACTTTTAGCATTCCAGGAACGATTAACAGAAGGTATTTCTAAAACATCATTATTAATTAAAGAAATAGCCTCTTCCTTATTTGGATGATCTAAATCAGCACCAATGATCTCCCAGTTATGATCAACTAATGGCTTAATTTCTTCTTTTTGGTCGATATATTCAATTATCATTTCTCTAATTCCCTCTTCTGATTTATAGTAAGGGTCATTAGAAATAATACCATCAGAACTTAAACCACTGTAACGATAATTATTTAAAGCCAGTTTAAAGGTCTGATCATCTCTTACCGGCTCACCTTGATACATTAAATCTTTTATTCTATTTCCTACCGGCTCAGAAATATCTATTTTGTAGTCAATTCCCTGGAACATATCATAACTGTAGCCCCTAATTTCCGGATCAAAACTAATTGTTATATCTCCAGGTTGATAGGTATTATAATATGCAGCTGTTGACTCTAAATAGTTTTTCAATTCTTCACCTGTAATTTCAACAGCATACAGAGTATTGCTGTATTTATAGATTCGGGCTGCATCTTTAATTGAAACAGGTCCCTGATCGATAGTAGAATCAGCAACAAATAAAGCTGCGGAAGAAATATCAGCACCTGTATTTTCTAGCTGAACTCTGTTAATTAAATCAAGAACTGCAGTATCCTGAACCTGAGCTGCAGGAATACCTTCTACTGGATCTTCTGGAGTAAAATCTCCAGTTGCATAACCAATAGGTGTATTTACATATTCTACAACTTCATTATGGTATGGTTCAGCAACTGCTAAAGTTTCTGGATCAGCTTCATAATCTTCGGCCTCTAAGTGAGTACCTTCCTTACTGTCAACAACCCATTTACCGTTCTGCTGGGATAGAGTCATTTTAATTTTAGAAGCCTGTTCAGCAGCATCGGATGAGGCCATTACTAAAACACCATTTATAACTTCATTAACAGTTTCATGGTCATGAGCGGTAATCATTAAATCAATTTCCGGATTGTTTTCTGCAATTTTACTGGCTTTGTCGCCACCGCTTTTATCATGGCGTCCTTCCAGACCAGCATGGACTAAGGCAATAATTACATCAGCTTTTTCTTCTAATTCTGGAATATACTCTGCAGCAACTTGATCCATATCTTTAAATTCTAAAGATTCTACTTTGTCACCATCCCAAATAGGAATATTGGGGGTAGTTAAACCCAGAATACCTACCTTTATCCCGTCAATCTCTTTAATAGTATAAGGTTTTGCGAAAGTCTCTCCGGTTTCCTTAACTATTGTATTAGCAGATAAAATTGGGAATTCAGCATCAGCTAAAATTTCCTGCTGAGTTTCGAGTCCAAAGTTAAACTCATGATTACCCAGAGTCATAGCACTGTAACCCATATGATTCATTACTTTCATCATTGGATGAACTACATCTCTACGATCTTTAAAAAGTGAAGTTAGAGTATTACCCTGAATAGTATCCCCTGCATCCAATAAAATAACATTGGGATTTTCAGCTTTTGCTTCTTTGACCATCGAAGCAACTTTGGCAATTCCTATATCATCAGGTTCGCCAATTTTATAGGACCAGGGATAAATCGCACCATGAATATCACTGGTAGCAATAACCGTTAATTCTTTTGCCGAAATAATTCCTCCAATGAGCATAACAAAACTCAAAGCCAAAATTACTGTCAGCATTAACTTTTTCTTCTTAATAAACAATATAAATTCCTCCCCTTTAGTTTTGTTAAAAATAGCAATATTCTCACTTTTGTGAGTTAAAGCGTTAAATTTTGCTATTTCTTCTATTATTTAATATATTCTACACAAAACAAAGAACTCCTGCTTGAAATTTTAGCAGGAGTTAAATTATTTGCAAAATATTTAATTAAAATTAATTTTAATTGGCCCAGGGCTGGCTTTCTGCAAAAATTTTCTTATCCTCTGCTGCAGAATCAATTATTTTCAAAGCAAGATATTGATCCTGAGATGCCTCTGCCAGAGAGTAAAATTCCCTGTCATTATCTAGATAATCTTTCATTCTGATCAAAGTTGTAGCAACTGCTATCTCATCATCTGAAAAGCGAGCGGGAAGAAAAGGATTTTGATAAAGCCATTCACCTCCACAGGTAATACCTTTAAGATGAAACCCTTCCAGATTTTGATTAATTCCGGCATCCTGCCGCTTTAATTCTAACTCAACAGGGGTTTTAAAATCTTTTAAATAACTTAAAGTTGAATTCCTAATTTCACCTTCAGTTCCTCTAATCAAAATTTCATTTGATCTAATCCAGGACCGATGCTGATTACGTTCAAAATCATAGACTCCCAACCTGTCGCCAAAATTTAAAAAAGCAAACTCATGCTGTCTATTGACAATTTCCTTTTTTGACGGATAACCTGAACGTCCCGGACCTTTAACAATTTGATTTTCAAAAAATCTGGCCTCAATTTCAGCGGTTTCAAATTTAATCCCCAGAGCCTTTCTCATCAGACTAACTGCATGATAACCGTGGCTGATAGAAATTTTAGCATAATTAATTTTACCCAGTTTACCAGAATCCACAAGTTTTAGAATCGCCTGGTTAAGTGGCTGGAGATGATATTGTTCAGCAATCTGAATAGGATAATTAGAAGCTAAAACTTTATTTAATTTAATTAAATCTTTTAGGTTATCTGCAGGAGGAGTTTCAGCTAAAATAGGTATTTCATAATCTGACAATTTTAAAATCACCTCAGCTGCAGCGTTTTTACTGATCGAAAGCACAACAAAATCCGGTCTTTCAGCAGCAAGTAAATTTTCTATTGAGGAATAGGCCTTAAAATTCCACTTATCTTCAATCTCTTTTCTTTTATTTCTTCTACTGCTAACTACTCCAACTAGCTCAAATTGATCTGGTAATGCTCTAGCAATTCTTAAGTAAAATTCTGCTCGCCAGCCAATTCCTATTACTGCAAAGCTAATTTTTGAATTCAAATTTTTCACCTTCTCTAAAGTTTTAATTAAAAATTATAAGTACTGCTTTTAAAAGAAATTTGTAAATGAAATATCATTTCAAACTATCTATTTTCTGAAAGAAAATCTTTTAATAAAGCTAATCCTTCTTTTAGCTCCTGTTCATTGCCCGCAAAACCAATTCTCAAAAAATTTTCTCTACCAAAGGCGGTTCCTGGAACAACAAGTACTCCTTTTTCTTTAAACAATCTTTTTGCCAATTCTTCAGATCCAATATCTAACTTGAACTTTAAAAAGGCTGTGGTTCCTCCATTTGGTTTAATATAATCAATTAATTCTTCTTTGTGCACCCAGTCATCCAGAATCTGCAGCTGTTTTTTCACCTTTAAGAGATTTCTCTGTAAAATTTCCTTCTTATTTTCGAGAGCAATTACAGACAGATAATCAGCAATCATTCCATTCGAAATTGTGGTATAATCTCTGTGCAGCTGGCAGAGTTCAACTACTTCTTTAGGACCAGCAACCCATCCCATTCTTAATCCAGCTAGAGAAAAAACTTTTGACATACTGCCAACACTGATTCCTTTTTCATAAAGATCAGCAACTGATGGGATTTTCTCGCCCAGATCAAAGCCTCGATAAACCTCATCTGCTAATATGTAGGCATCAGCGGAACGGGCAATCTCTACAATTTTATTCAAGATTTCCTTTTCCATGGCCACTCCCGAAGGATTATTGGGGTTATTAATTGCAATCAGCTTAGTTTTCTTACTAACCATTGATGCTAATTCTTCTAAGTCAGGTAAAAAACCAGCCTCATATTTAAGTTCTAATTTCTTTACTTCTGCCCCAAAAGATTCTGGAATAGAATAAAGCTGCTGATAGGTAGGAAATACCGAAACAACCTCATCTCCAGCCTCAACCAAAGAATATAATAATAAAAAATTGGCTCCAATGGCTCCATGTGAAGGTAAAATATTTTCTACTTCAATACTCTGATAAAGACTACTCACGCCTTTTTTGAAAGCCTCTGAGCCCTTAATATCTCCATATGTGAGCTGCATTTTTCTAATCTCGGTAAGCTTTGCCTCAGGATTATCACTAAAACTAAGCAATTCCTCAACTGTCATTGATTCAACACAGGTTTCTGCGATATTATATTTAGCATCCATCTCATACTCGTTCATCCACTCTTCTACTTTAAATGGCGCTATTTTCATTTTCTCCCCTCCGTTTTATGAATTATTTTCTATATCTCTGCTGCAAAACAGCCATCTTTTGCCTGATACCAATCTATAACATTTATTTTAACAGATAAAAAAGAAAAACTCCACTGAATTAAATCCAGTAGAGCTTTTCGCTTATAAGGGAGGTAAAAAAATTATTTACCATATTAATTTTGTTAAACTCACTTTACTTCCAGATAGCTGTAACCAGAAATTACTTCCCAGAACCCATTGTCAGGCCACGGATAAAGTATTTCTGTAGGAAAACAAAAACTACCACAGTTGGAATAGTTGCCAGAATTGCTCCTGCCACTAACACACTCCAGGAGGTAATAAAATTACCCTGAAGAGTTGCCAGACCAGCTGTTACAGGTTTTAATCTGTCATCTCTCAATAATACTAGAGCCCAGATATAGTCATTAAAAATCCAGGTAAACTCCAGAGTTGCCAGAGCTGCTATAGCAGGTAGAGAGAGGGGAAGATATATTTTATAAAATATTTTAAACTCAGAAGCCCCATCTATTCTGGCTGCCTCAGATAATTCCTCCGGAATAGTTATCATATAATTTCTCAAGAAGAAAGAACAAAATCCCATTTGAAAAACTGTATGAATCATTATCAGTCCCCAATAATTATTATAAATACCAAGATAATTACTTAGTCTAAAAACTGGTATTAAAAGTATCTGAAAAGGAATCAGCATTCCTGCAACAAACATCAAATAGATAAACATATTACCTTTAAATTTATATTTAGCCAGAGCAAAACCAACCAGAGAAGATAGAGCAAGAGTACCAATTAGAGACGGAATAGTAATAATGAAACTGTTTTTTAAGTATGTATTTAGATTGCCCTCTGACCAGGCAGTAGCAAAGTTTTTAAAAGTCACCGCTTCCGGCAGACTCCAGAACCCATTGTCCATTATATCATCCATTGTTCTAATTGAAGTTAAAACTGCTCCAAATACAGGTAAGAGCCAGACTATCGTAAAAATTAGCAGCGCCATAAAGATTATTCCCTGCCTTATTCTTTTTTTCTGATGTAAACTTAATTCCATTATTCCAGCTCTCCCTTCCTAATCTGACGTAAATACATAACAATAAAAATAAACATAATTGCAAATAATACTACTGCAATCGAAGCTCCATATCCCATATTATAATTTTTAAAGGCTTCAGTGTACATATAATGTGCCAAAACATTAGTGGAATTAAATGGTCCACCTCTAGTCATCATGCTGACAAAATCAAAAGCTCTCAGTGACTGTATCATTGTAATTACAATTACGATTACCGTTGTCGGTTTTAAAAGCGGTAAAATTATATATCTAAATCTCTGCCAGGCTGAAGCTCCGTCAATTCTTGATGCTTCAATAACTGTAGGTGAAATAGCTGTAAGCCCTGATAAAAAAAGCAGCATTACATAACCTGTATGCCGCCAGACTGCAGCTCCAATAACTGCATATAGAGCAGTATTGGGATTACTCAGCCAGCCTCTGGTTAATCCTTCCAGTCCTATATAAGTAAGAGTATTATTTAAAAGTCCACCCTGAGGTTGGTAAATCCAGGACCAGATTAACCCGATAACAACCGGAGCCAAAATCATTGGCGAATAAATTGCTGCCTTATACCCTCTTGCCCATTTAATTTCTTTGCTTAATAAAATTGCTAAAAAGAGTCCTACTACAACTGGTATCGCCATAAATATGACCAGCCATTTAATATTATTTACTAAAGAAGTATAAAAAATAGGATCATTGAATAACTTAAGATAATTATCTATCCCCTGAAACTCAGGAGCGGTCATTCCATCCCACTCAGTTAAACTCAAATACATTGTATAAATTGTCGGTCCAATAACCCAGATAGAATAAAATGTTAAAGGTATAGATAAAAAAGCCCAGGGTATATATTTTCTTTTCAAATTAACACCTCCAAAAATTATCACCTGTGAGGTTTAATGACCCCACAGGTGAGATCTCAATAAATAAATCCTTTAATTACTGATAATTAGTCATTAATAAAATTCTGACGATGTGCTTCCATTTCTTCCATAATATTTCTGTAATTTTCAGGTGCATACCAGAAAGCCATTAAGGAATCCATTGTCTTATCAGCTAATTCAGGATCCATATCACGATCATAAAACTGAGCTAGTTCATCAGTATTATCAATCATTTCTCTACCCTTAAGAGTTAAACCATCATATACCTCAGCATCCATATTTTTATTTGTTACCAGTCTACCTAAGTCTTCAGCAAATAAACGCTGCCCTTCTACTGATCCCAGGAAGGCAATAAAGTCTTTTGCCAGTTCTGGATGAGGAGCTTTTTTAGGAATCATAAAACCATCTGTAGGTAGATCTTCAGCAACAGGGACTTCTTTATCTATAATTGGAAAACGGAAGAAATCAAGATCTTTACTTACTTCTTCAGAAGTTGCATCTAAAATAAACTGTCCCATTAGATACATTGCTGCATCACCACTATTTAGAAATTGTAGAGCTTCCTGCCAGGAATAAGCAGCAGCATTTTCAATAAAATAGTCATTTTCAATTAAATATTTCCACTTTTCGAAAACATCAGCAACTCTATCATCAGTAAATGGAATTTTTCCCGCCATTAAGTCTTTATGGAATTTCGCACCATTGATGCGCATATCAAAATAGTCAAAAAAAGCGGCTGCAGTCCAGCGAAACTTAGTTCCAATAGCAAATGGAGTAATGCCATTTTCCTTTAATGTTTCTCCAACTTCCAGGAATTCATCCCAGGTTTGTGGCTCTTCTAAACCATACTCTTCAAAAATCGATTCTCTGTAAAATACAGACCACCAGTAGTAGTTATGAGGTAAAAAGTAAGCTTTGCCATCATAAACGCTGATACTCTGAAATGCCTTTGGGAATTTCTCATAAAAGTTTTCTTCTTCCCAGACATCGGTAATATCCATAACCAGACCTCTATCAACAAAATAACCGGCTCTATTACCTGCAAACCAGCTAAATACATCAGGTGGATTGTCCGAAGTTAACCAGACTCTAATTGCCTGTTTAAAATCTTCGTGAGCTGTTATGTTAAGTTCTACATCAACATCAGGATTCATTTCTTCATACTGAGCAACGAGCTCTTTCATTGCTTTTCTCGGTGCCGGATCACTGGTATAAGTATTAACTACAAGAGTGTCCTGAGCTGCTGCAGAAAAAGACAGTACCATAACCATTAACAGAGTAATTACAATAAGTGAAAGATTCTTAAAATTCATTAAAAAATAACCCCCTTTTGATTTTTAAAACCAATTTAAACGTTTTAAATTAAATTTAAATATCCCCTCCTTTTTTCGACAAAAAACTACAGGTACCAGGTACTTGCACCTTTTTGAGTTTTTTGTCG
Organism: Halanaerobium kushneri; assembly: GCF_900156285.1. Lineage (GTDB taxonomy): Bacteria > Bacillota > Halanaerobiia > Halanaerobiales > Halanaerobiaceae > Halanaerobium > Halanaerobium kushneri. The sequence goes on along the minus strand of NZ_FTNC01000008.1, from coordinate 28,379 downwards.
AAAGTTAGATTTATTTTAAGCTTTCCGACTAGAATCTCTTATCACTAATTCTGTAGGAAAGATAAAAAACTTTTCTCTGGGACTTAAAGATTGACCAGAAATTCTTTTTAACAAAATTTCAGCTGCCTTTTCTCCCATCTGACTAACAGGTATATTAACTGTAGTTAGAGAAGGATTATAAAAATTAGCCATTTTAATATTATCAATCCCAATAACCGATATCTCGGCCGGAACTTTAACTTTTTCAGCAATTAATGCCTGAATAACACCAATTGCCATCTCATCATTTAGACAGACCACAGCTTCTGGTTTATTTTCTCGAGCAGCTATTTTCTCACCAACAGTATAGCCACCTTCCATTTTCAAATAATCATAATAAATATTTTCTTCTTTTAAGTTTAGACCATGTTTCATTAATGCACTTTTAAACCCATTTAATCTTTCTACACTCTGACCGGCAAAAGCAAGCTCTTGATGCCCCAGTGAAATTAAATAATCTGCAGCTTGATAAGCCGCATGATAAACATCACTTTTAACAACTGGAATTAAATCATGGTCAACACCATCGCGATCTACATAAACAACAGGTATATTCTCTTCTACCAGTTTAATAATCAGATCATTGTGCTGAGCCATCATATCACCCACACAGGCAAAAATTGCTCCATCAACCTGGCCAGAACGAAACATATTAATGTAACGCAGCTCTTCTTCACTTTCATAATCAGTACTGCATAAGATTACATTAAAATTCTGGCTGCGCACATAATCTTTAATTGATTGTGCCAGTTCTGCAAAAAACGGGTTAACAACTTCGGGAATTACCAGTCCAATAGTTTTAGTTGACTTCTTGACCAGAGCTCGAGCTCTGGCATTGGGCACGTAATTAAGTTGATCTGCTATTTCTTTGATCCTTATTTTAGTATCTTTATTAACCTTATCACTGCCGTTAAGTGCAAGTGAAACAGTTGCCAGCGAAACACCTGCTTTTCTAGCAATATCATTTAAAGTTACAGCCATATAATCTCCCTCTTTTAAAACGTTTAAATTAACATATTTACATAATAACAAATTTTCATACAATTTGCAAGATTAAATTCAAAATTTTATCATTTGAGTATCTGTTACTAATGTCATTTGTGTGATTTATATGTTTAACCCGGTACAAATTGCAATTTGTACCGGGTACAGAAAAATATATTTTTAATAATCAAGCCCTTTGAACCTAATCTGGAATTCAAATTCTTTTACTTTTAATTCGTATTTTTTTAAGGATCTGGGGCCACAGGAGGTACTACCCAGACCTCGATTTTTATGAATTAACTCCAGATAGATTTCATCTCTAAATGGAAGTTCACAGTCATGTTGAGCTAGCTCAAGATCTCCTTTGCTGTAACAGTGAGCAGTAAAATCAAATTCTCTGGAGTTATAAAAGTTTATTCCTGCTCCAACTCTATTTTTAAACTGCAACCATTTATTTTCAGAACGATTACCATTATCCTGAGGATAAACATAGGGAGTATGCAGCTCACCAATTTTTTTAGTAAAAAGATCGATATAAGCAGCTCTTTTGCTATCAGGATAAGATTCGCCCGGTCCTCTACCAAACCAACTTACAGTCTCTAAATCCTGACTTAATTCAAGTTCCAGAGCAATCCTGGGCAGAGAATATTCTTTTTGATCAGCAAATTCCCCTGCTGTGTCGAGCTCAACCTCACCATTATTATAGATCTTATAATTAAGTTCTGCCTTGATAAGTAAATCCTTTGCTGCAGGTCCAATTGTAAACCGACTTTTAATTACTATATAATTAGCTTTAGTTTCCACAATTTTTAATTCATCCAGACGCTGCCTTAATTTATCAATACCCTGTTTCTTCCACTCAGCAGTGTAATTATAAGTAATATCAGTATTATCATTATCTATCGGAGCTCGCCAGAAACTCAGTTCAGGTCCTTTTTCAATCAGACTTTTACCACGATAGATATACTCACTAAGTTTACCGGTGCCTTTATCAAAGAAAATACTAAATTGGTCTCCTTTAACTTTTAAATATAGATCATTTTCGTTTATACTAAGGCTCTTATTTTTTAAATGCTTTTGAGCTGGATGATATAAACTATCGAAAATATAGGGAAGTTTAAATTGTTTAAATGTAATCTCATGTCCGGCTGCAGCCCAGCTTTGACTGTTCTTTAAAACTATAGAAAAGTTTAGATAACTATCTACTGGAAGCGCAGATTCGATCTCAATTCCCTTTTCTTCAATAATTAGTTCTAAATCACTAAGTCGCAGTCCCTCAACTTTAAAATCTTGAGTATCTCCGGCCCGGAGTGTAAAATCCTGACTTCCACTTTCAATTACCAGTCCGGCTGTTTTAACCTCCCAATTCAGCCTGTAATCTGAACTATCAATAAAATTAAATTGATTTTCTATTTTAACTTTGCCAGCTTTAAAATCAAAATCCTTAATTTTAAAGGGAGCCATTATATATTTATATTCAGTTAAGCCGGGAGAAGGAGTTCTATCGGGAAAGACCAGACCATTAATATTAAAATTCTTATCATTTGGCTGATCCCCAAAATCTCCACCATAAGTATAACAAATCTCTCCAGCAGAATTTTCAACAGCAATTCCCTGATCCAACCAGTCCCAGATAAATCCACCCTGAGCAGAAGGATATTCATAAAAAACATCCCAGTATTCTTTTAATTCCCCAGGACCATTACCCATTGCATGAGCATATTCACATAAAATTACAGGTTTCTCCTGTTTTTGGGCAAGTTCTGCAGTTTGATCTATTGAAGGATACATGGGGCCAATAATATCTGCAATTTCCTGTTTGCGATCACCCTCATAGTGAATTGGCCTTGTTGGATCAAGACGACGGGTTAGTTCTGCCATTTTACGATGATTATCACCAAATCCTGATTCATTACCCAGAGACCAGATAATTATTGAAGGATGATTTTTATAATGTTCAACCATTCTTTCCATACGATCCAGAAAAGCTCCTCGCCAGTCTTCAGATTCAGCCAGTTCATCCCAGCGTCCAACAGGTTCCATCCCATGACACTCTATATCTGTTTCAGCTAGAACATAAAGTCCATATTTATCGCAAAGCTCGTAAAAATAAGGATGATTTGGATAGTGAGCTGTTCTGACCGCGTTAATATTATGTTTTTTCATTAATAAAATGTCTTCTTCCATTTTTTCGCGGCTTACAGTTCTACCAAGATCCGGATCAAAATCATGACGATTAACTCCTCTAATCATAACTGCCTGACCATTAACTAAAAGTTGAGCATTTTTAATTTCTACTGTTCTAAATGCCACCTTCTGCCTGACGGTTTGAATTTTTTCTCCTGCTGGATTTAACAATCTAATCTCAAGCTGATATAAATATGGATTTTCGGCTGACCAGGGCACTGGCTCTGTAACTTCCAGCTCAGTTTTGAATTTATTAAGTCTGGTCTTTTTTAATTCAGACAGCTCTAATCTTTTTTCGGCTATTTTAACTCCCTGATCATACAAATCAATCTTAATCTGAGAGCCTTCAGAAATATATTCCTGATAGGAAAGTACTTCAAAATCACATTTTAAAATTCCTAATTCCAGATTGCGTTTAAACTCGCTTTCAATTTTAAAATCCTCAATTTGAAAAAAAGGCTGGCTGTAAAGATACACGTCACGAAAAATTCCGCTCAACCACCACATATCCTGATCTTCTAGATAACTTCCGTCTGACCACTTAATAACTTTAACAGCAAGTGTATTCTCTCCACCATAATTTAAATATTCGCTTAAATCAAACTCCGCAGCCAGCCTACTTCCCTGGCTATAACCAATATATTCTCCATTTAGCCAGAGATAGAAGGCGGAATCTACCCCTTCAAAACGAATTAAATTTTGTTCTCCCTCAAGATCAGGGCTCAGATAAAACTCTCTGCGGTAAAGTCCGGCAGGGTTTTCAGATGGTACTTTTGGTGGCTCTACAGGAAAAGGATAATTAACATTGGTATAATGGGGTCGATCATATCCTTCCAGCTGCCAGTTAGAAGGAACTGTAATCTGATCCCAGTCAAGAGTAGAGAACTCATTTTTATAAAACTCCTGCTGATATGTATTATGATCTGATAAATATTTAAAATCCCATTCACCATTTAATGATTTAAAATTATAATCAGTTAATGTTTCTTGATCTAAAAAGAAAATACGATTTGCATGGGGAAGACGCTTATTAACTGCATAAATACCCGGGTTTTCCCATTCTCTCATTTAACTCACCTCATTTAAATTTTTAAAGAATAAAGACCAGAAGTTATTAATATTCTCGACGAACTTTTTTCATCCTTAAAAAAACTTTTTATTAAATTTGCTAATAAAGATACAGCTTCAGCCAAATATTCAGCTGAAGCCACACTAAAGCTACCCTTTTAAAGCTCCCATTGTAATTCCCGAAATAATATACTTCTGGAAATATAAGAAAATAATTATTAAAGGTGCAGTTGACATTGTTGCCGCTGCCATAATATGATGCAGTGGTATTCCAAACTGCTGACCCTGCAGCTGTGCAATAGCTACTGGAACTGTGTACATGATTGATTTATTGGTTACAATTAACGGCCAGAAAAACAAGTTGTAATTATTCATAAAATAGATTGTTCCTAGAGCAGCTACAGCCGGTTTGATAACCGGTAAAATTATTTGAAAGAAAATCCTAAACTCTCCACAGCCGTCAATCCTTGCTGCTTCGATTAAATCATCGGGAATTCCATCAATATACTGTTTGAGCATAAAAAGTCCAAATCCCTGTGCTGCAAAAGGTAAAATAAGGGCCGGGTAGGAGTTAATCCAGCCAACCTGAGCCATTAAAATATAGAGAGGTATTGCCAGAACCTGCATCGGAATCATCATGGTTGATAAAATTACAGCAAAAAATAATTTCCTACCAGGTGCTTCTCTATATTTGGAAAGCGCATATCCACCAGTTGCCGAAATAAAAACACCAAAAAAAGTGTACATGATAGCAACAAAGAAAGAATTAAATAAGTTTCTACCATAAGGAACAGTGTCAAATACATCAATATAATTATTCCACATAATTTTATCTGGCAGTAAACTGGGAGGATATTCTGAAATTTCGGCCAGTGTCTTAAAGGATGATGTGATCATCCAGACAAATGGGAGTAAAGAAATAAGTACTCCGGTGATCAATAATATATAAAACACATAAGTAGTAATATTTTCTTTTTTAAACATTGCTTAAATTCCCTCCTCGCCAGAACCAATTTTAATCTGAAAATAAGAGGCTACAAAAATAATAGCAAATAACACATACGATAATGCTGATGCATAACCCATTCTAAACTGCTGGAAACCAGAATTATATAAATACTGAACCACAGATAAAGAAGACTGCATTGGTCCTCCACCTGTCATAATATAAGGCTCGGTAAAAATTTGAAAAGATCCAATAGTAGAAAGAATAAAAGTAAATAAGATAATAGGCCGCATCATTGGAACGGTAATATAGAAAAATTTCTGAAAGGTAGTTCCTCCATCTATATCTGCTGCCTCGTATAAATCTTCCGGGATATTCTGCAGTCCTGCCAGCATAATAATAGTATTATAACCAACCCAGCGCCAGGTAAGAACTATCACAATTGAAATTTTAGACCAGGCTGTACTTGTTAAAAAGGGAATCTTTTGGAAACCAATACTTTCAACAAAGAAATTAACAAGACCAAAAGAACTATCTAATAAAATAGTAAATATAACTCCAACAACAACTGTTGAGGTAACAAAAGGCATAAAATAACCAACTCTAAAATATTTTAAAAATTTAACTTCTTTTTTATTCAGCATAACTGCCAGAATCAGAGCAAAACCTAAGATTAGAGGTGTACTTGTCAGCCACATAAATATTGTATTGAATAACGCTGTATGAAAAGTTGAATCAGTAAAAATTCGTGCATAGTTTCTGATTCCGATAAAAGTTGCCTGACCAAGCCCTCCCCAGTCATGTAGACTCATATAAAAAGAGAAAATAATTGGAAATAACATAAATACAGAAAAAAACAATAAAAAAGGAACTAAAAAATAATAAAAATGACGGTTTTCTTTAATTTTTTGCAGGGTAGTTTTATCTTCCAATGATTATTCACCATCCTTTTAAGAAAGCAGGGTCATTCTGACCCTGCTTAATAATGATTAATTTATTTTACTCCATAAAATCTTCAATTGCTTTTTGAGCTTCTTCTAAACCTTTGTCCAGATCAACTCTGTCAGTTAAAATTCTAGTAAGCTGTAAGTTAACTGGAGCCCCTTCTGCACCAAAAGCCTGAGTAGAATAAGGTGTTGCATTCCAGGTAGCTAATTCTTTTTCACTTATTTCTGCAAGTTTCTGCCATACTTTCTGACCACCAAAGAATTCTATTTCCTTGTTGAATGCTTCTGATTCAAATATTGGTCTATAAGCAGGCATTACTCCAGCATCCTGGAATAAGAATTCTGTACCTTCTTTTGAAGCCAGGACATACTTAGCAAAGTTAACTGCAAGCTCTACGTTTTCAGAATTTGAAGGAACAACCATTGCAGTACCACCCATTGAACCTGCTGCCTTGGAAGTAAAGTTAGGTGCCTGCATAACTCTCCACTTACCGGATGTTTCAGGTGCAATTTCCGTAATATTACCAATGAACCAGCCACCAGCTAAGATAGTTGCTACTTCACCATTCTGGATTGCTGCATTCCAGGGAGTTGACCAGGGAATTGCTTCTAAACCAATACCAGAATCTGTGATTTCCTGCATAACTTCTATTACTTTATAATTAATAGAAAGCTTATCTACAATTGGATTACCCTGTTTGTCAAAGAAATTTCCTCCTGCAGCTCTTAAAGCAGGTTCGAAATTCCAGTTACCCAGTTCATAGTGAGTTGTAGGCCAGGGTAACATTTTACTTCCTGTTTCTGCTTCAATTTTTTTACCAGCTTCAATATAATCATCCCAGGTTTTAATACTTTCAGGATCTACTCCTGCTTCTTTAAAGATATCTGCACGATAGAACATTGTGTAAGGACCAATATCTGCAGGAATACCATATGTTGTATCTTTATATCTTGAACCTGCATAAGCTGCTGCTGTAAACTGATCAGAAATTGGATCAACATATTCGGATAGATCTGTTAAACCACCTAGTTCAGCAAAACTGGCAATATGAGTACCCAAGTTTACTGTTGCCAGATCAGGTCCACCTGTACCAGCTGACATTGCAGCCTGCAATCTAGGAACCATGTCTCCCCAACCAATTAATTCTACATTAATTGTAGCATCCGGATGATCTTCTTCATAACGATCTGCCAGCACTTCTAAAGTGTCAGGATAAACTCCCCAGCCCCAGACGGTAATTTCTTCCGCAGCTGCAGAAAGAGTTAATGAAAGAGCAAAAATCAAAGTTAAAGTAATAATTAATGTTTTTTTCAAAATAATTCCCTCCTGATATTTTTATTTTTCTAAATAAACAGATTCAGTAGAGCTTAAGTTCACCTCCCCGCTAAAAGCTTTTCGTTAAAACGTTTTAAAGTTATTTCTTTTTCTTATTTAAAGCCTCTTAAAAGGTTTTAAATAAGTTTAAAAAAATATTTTAACTTCAATTGTAGTTTAGCATATATTATTAGACTTTTCAATAATATTCTCAAAATTTTGTTTTATAAATTCAAAACCTCCTGAAAATTGTGGGGGATCATCCCGACTTATTCAGGAGGTTAAGGGAGAAAATTTTTATTCAACAGTCATTTGGTTAAATTCAACAATTTCTTCAACTGGTATTTTGGGAACTCTATTTTCATCCAGAAGACCGTTTTTTTCCTGCTCCACATCAGTTAGCTGTGTATAACAGTAGCCTTCAAAATAGTCAGCTGCTCTAATTATCTCCATGATTTTTTTCATTCTCTCAATCAACTCACTCTGACTCTGTACCTGTTCACCATATCCCCAGCCTTCTTCGTCCTGAAAAGCTATACCACCAAATTCACTAAAAATTAACGGCTGACCTCGATATTGATAATTATCCGCCATAATGAACTTTCCGCCTTCAATATAAAGCTGATCATTAAAAATCTCCTTATTTTGAAGCAGCTTCTCCCAGTTTTTAAGATATGTCTCCTTTAATTCATCTTTGCTCTCAACATAATCATGGAAGGTAATTATATCCGAAACTGTATGTTCCCAACCATCATTGGCAATTACAGGTCGCTGGTTATCAATACTTTTGGTAAGATAGTAAATACTCTCAGTAAAACTCTGCTGTTTCCGACTGGTTTTAACAGCTTCAATTCCCCAGGACTCATTAAAAGGAACCCAGGTTATAATAGAGGGGTGATTATATAATTCCTTCACTACCCGCAGCCACTGACTGCTGAAATTTTCCACTGCCTGATCATTATATTTATAGGTTGAACCAATTTCTGCCCAGACTAAAAGGCCGAGTTTATCTGCCCAGTAATAAAAGCGATCGTCTTCTATTTTTTGATGTTTTCGGGCCCCATTAAAGCCCATCTTTTTTGTTAACTCAATATCTCTTTTAATAGCCTGATCAGAAGGTGGAGTTAATAAGGTATCAGGCCAGTAACCCTGGTCCAGAATTAACTTCTGATAAAGAGGCTGATTATTTAAAAAGATTTTATCATCTTCAATAGAAATCTTTCTCATTCCAAAATAAGAACTCACTTGATCTAATATTTTTTCATCTTTTAGAAGCTTGATCTCAAGATCATATAAATCAGGTCTGGATGGTGACCAGAGTTTAATTTGCGAATTTTTATCATCTAAAGAAATTTTAAACTTATAATCTCTTCTATCAACATTAAAGGCTAACTTTTGAATCAGTTCCCCCTCAAATTTTATTTCTGTTATCAATTCATAATCACCAGCAAAATTACTCGCCTTAAAATTATATTCTAATTCCACTTCTCTCTGGTCAAGATCAGGAGTAATCTTAATATTTTCTAAATATAAATCCTGCTCAACATACTCTAACCATACAGTCTGCCAGATCCCAGTTGTCCGGGTATACCAGCAGAGAAAATTTTCTTCTTTATAAGTTTGTTTACCGCGCGGTTGAGTTTTCGAACGTGAATCTTCGACCTTTATCACAATATTATTTTCTGCCTGATAATCAACAAAATTACTGATATCAAAAGCAAATGAATCATAACCACCACTATGACTTCCAACAAAATATCCATTAATCCAGACTTTTGTTAGATAATCTACAGCACCAAAATTTAAAATCACATTTTTATTAGACTCAACATTAACTCTAAATTTTCTCTGATACCAGATATAATTATGTTCACTGCGATCAGCAATTCCACTGGCTTTAGTTTCAAAAGTAAAGGGAACCATTATTTTAGTTTCGAATTCTTCAGCTTTAAACCATCTATTTTTTTCACCCTCATTTTGCCCATCAAAAGCAAAATTCCATTCTCCATTTAAATTTTGCCAGGTTTCTCTTTTAAACTGTGGTCGGGGATGTTCTGGTCTTGGTATTTTTGACTCCATCTTTTTCCTCCTGTCTTATATATTTAACCTTTAATACCTGTAAATTTGATACCCTGAATAATCTGCTTCTGGAATAATAAGAAAGCTGCAATTGCAGGTAGAGAAGCAATCATATTAACAGTCATCGGTATTGAATAATCTGGTGTATAAGCATCAGTAAATGTTGGAACTCCAACTGGTAAAGTAAACATTTCTTTAGTCATAATTGCTATAAACGGCCAGAGGAATGCGTTCCAGGCCTGAATAAAGGTAAAAATTCCAATTGAGGCTATAGCTGCCTTAGAAAGCGGCATAAATATTGAATAATAAATTCTAAATAAGCCGCAGCCGTCAATGCGAGCACTGTCAATTAAATCTCTCGGAATGGCATCAAAAAATTCTTTTAAAATTATGATCCCTAAAGGAATTGCAATTCTGGGTAAGATCAGTCCAGGATAAGTATTGATCAAACCTAATTTTTGCACAATATCAAATAAAGCTACAACATTTGCTTCAGTTGGCACCATTAAACCAATTGTAAATAGAACAAAAACCAAATTTTTATATTTAAAATCAATTACCGAAAGGGCAAAAGCAGCCAGTGAATCAAAGATAATAACTATCAAAGTAACACTTGCTGATACTATCAAACTGTTTAGCATCCATTTTAGAACAGGTGCCTGGGCGATAACATCAGAGTAATTTACAAAAGAATATGGAGGCAAAAACCATTCTATAATTTTTGAAACATGATAGCCTGAAGGTTTAAGAGAAGCAAAAAGCATCCATAAAATTGGAAAAATAAAGAGTACTGCCAGCAGATAAGAAAAAGAATACTTTAGCACTTTTGTAGTTGGTGAAGTCTTATTCTCCATTATTACACTTCCTTTCTATTCCGTAAATATATTTGAACCATAGAGACAATTACCAGAATTATAAAAAAGGCAAAAGCCATTGCTGCACCATATCCCATGCTGTTTTGTTTAAAACTAGTTTCGTAAATATACTGTACTATTGGCCGGGTTTCTGTTCCGGGTCCACCACCGGTGATTAACCAGACTTGTGAGAAAATCTTAAATGAAAATATGATCTGCAGTAAAGTTATTACCCAGGTAATCGGTTTTAAGGATGGTAGTGTAATGTATAAGAGCTGCTGCAGCTTAGTTGCCCCATCTACTTCTGCTGCTTCATAAAAAGATTCCGGTATATCCTGTAATGCTGCTAAATATAAAACCATATTAAATCCGACTGTCCACCATAGGGTTGCAAAAACAATTACAAACCAGGCAAGATTGGCTTCTCCTAACCAAAATATTGTTTCTTCTACTCCAAAATAACTCTGTAAAATCCCATTTAAAAGTCCACTGTGTGGTTGAAAAAAATAGACCATAATTGAAGAAATAACGGCGACTGATAATACATAGGGTAAGAAAAAAGCTATTTTCAAAAATAACTGCCCTTTAATTTTTTGATTTGCTAATAACGCTAAAACTAAACCACCAATAACAATTGTTGGAGTGGAAAGAATTACAAACATTAGTGTATTACCTAAGGACTCCCAGAAAGCTGGATCTTTTATCATATAAAGGTAATTATCCAGCCCAACAAATCCCATATTGCGAATCATAGTCCAGCGGTGAAGACTCATCCAAAAACCTCTAAAAATCGGAAAAATTAAAAATATTACATAAACTAAAGCGAAAGGCAAAAGAAACGGCAGTGCCTTTAAGAAAGGATATTTTTTAGACAGCTCGTTATATAAATTCAAATTGAGACCTCCTTAAAAATTTGATTTCTACACAGACACAGCTTAATGTGCCTGTGTAGAATTTTAATTATTCTATCTGCTTATTAATCTTTCAATTGCTGTTACAGCCTCATCTACCGCTTCACCTGCAGTAATCTGATCATTCCATACCTTACTTAAAGCTGTAGTAATTTCTGTTCTGATTCCCCAGGTATAAGCGCCAGCACTATCAAATTTAACATAATCTGCCGCCTTGACATAATCTAATCTATAAGGCATATTTCTAAATGCTTCTTTTTCAATTACAGTATTTTTACTTGGAATATGTCCTGCTTTAGCCCAGAGCTCACCGTGATCTGTAGCCCACTTAGCAAAGGTCAGAGCTGCTTTTTGTTTTTCTTCATCGATATCTCTAGCATAAGGGATAACAAGAGTGTGAGAATCTCCCCAGACTGATCTATTATTAAAGATCTCTGGCATAGGAATTACACCAAAGTTTAAGCCTTCAGTTTCTTCTAAAGTACCAGTAATCCAGACACCAGTTAATAAGGAAGCCGCCTCACCATTCCTAAATAAATTTACATTTTCCATATACTCTGAATGCAGAGGAGAATATTCTTTATCATATAGATCTTTCATCCAATCAATGGCTTCTACTGCCTTTTCTTTATCTAAAGTAACTTCCTTCCCGGTTATAACTGGTGAGCCATCAAGCTGATTATAAAGACTCCACCAGACTCTGTAATGTCCTTCTGCAGTTAATTTAGTCCAGTTAGTCATCGGATATTTAGCAGAAGAGTCAGCCTTTAATTTTGCTAAGTAATCTTTAAATGATCCTTCTATCTTAGGAGTACCATCTTCGTTAAGCAGTCCTGCTTCAGAAAGTAAATCTTTATTGTAATAATAAACAAGAGGATGAGTATCTAAAGGAACCGCATAAATTTCGCCGTCTATTTCTGCTCCATTTAAAATATTTGTATTATATTCAGACCATTTAATTCCTACACTTTCTCCAAGTTCAGCTAAAGGAACAATTAAACCCTCATCTGCCAGTTCTTTTACTCTGGTAACATGACTGATTGCAATATCAGGTCCATTACCACTGGCGGTAGCTGTTTTTAACTTTGTATAATACTCCTCCCATTCTAATCTTGTTACATCTACATTGATGTCGTCATGAGTAGCATTAAATTCTTCTACAATTGCATCCATAAACTCAGCATCTCCACCACCAAAAAGATTCCAGTATTCAACAGTCACAGCCTCAGCAAATGCAGATGTAGTAAATCCGATCAATAAAGTTACTAAAACTAAAAAGAATAAGCTTTTCTTCATTATAAATCCCCCTTAAGAATTTGTTGTTAGAATTTGCCCAATTGCTACTTTAATTAATAATATTGTGAATATTTTTTTGGAATATCCCCCTCCTTTTGTTTTATGTATTATTGCTTTAATTTAATAATTATTGAATTAAAGCGCCTAAAAAATTTGAACTGGTATTTAGCTCTATTATTACTATTCAAGACAAAGTTAAAAATTCCTGCTTTTATTTTAATTTTTCTTAATTTAATTTATTAATCATTGAATTTATATCTATATCTGAGCATAATATCCTGTCTGTAATTACCAAATTTTTTGCCAAAAAGATTAACCCCACCTACATTACGGGCATCTTCTTTAACTCCAATTTTGACATCAATAAAATCTTCATTCTCAATCTTAATATCAGATAAAGTTATATTTGAAATTTTATTGCCGTCAATATATGTTCCATCTTCTGTTACCTTCCAGATTTTTAAAAGCCCGTGCTGAGTCTGATCAAAATACCACCAATCAGGGTTCAAAATACCTCTGTTTTCACCAAAATCACCGGGGGAGGTCCAGACACCAATTTCAACTCCATTAATCCAGATTGAAATATCAGAGGGCCAGTCTTCATTGTAATCTGAAGTTTCTGAGCAGATCTCCATACTCAGCTCTAATTTTGTAGCTTGAGAATTATTAGGTAGATTATTGGGGAAAACATATTTTACATACCCTTTGCCGAACCAGAGAATCTGAGCATGAATATGTTCAGGATGCAGAAATGATTTAACATCATCAAGTTCACCAATTACTGCCTTTTCTGAAGCCAGACCACAGGTTGGACTCACTTCAAAATCTTTATAGTTTCCAATCGGCATTGATGTTTCAATTAAATTTTTATCCTTTAATTCTCTATTTCCTGGCAAATTAACCAAAATTTTGTCATAATTCAATCGACATATTTTTTGAGAACCGTGATTACCAGGTTTATATTCAGTTTCGATTAGACCAGCTTCTTCCAGCTTTTTAATATTAACTGTCACAGACGAAGCAGGCATATCTATATATTCAGAAATTTGATTTAAGTTCATATCTTCATTCTGTAAGACTTCTAATATTCTCATTCTGGACTCAGAACCAAGGGCTTTTAAAACCTCTATAATCTGTTCTTCATCCTTTAATTCCATTATATTACCCTTCATTTTAATCACTCCAATTACTTTTTATAATTTTATTTTAACAATTATTGAATTAAAAAGCAATTATAAAAATTAAATTCCTATTAGAACTCAACCGCTTCCCCAGTTTCAGCTGATTGATAAATTGCATCCAGAATTTGAGCTATCACCAGAGCCTCTTTGGCTTTTACAGGTGGCTCTTTATCAGCTTTTATAGCTTCAATCCAGAGCCTTATTTCTCGATCACCAGGGTCTTCGTTTGTTGAACTGGCTGTAGAAATTTCTTCTTTATAAAGCCGACCCTCTTTTTCGCCATTGATTCGGAGACCATTAATATTGTCAGCTCCTGCCTTTGTTCCACTCAAAATACTTTTAATATCATATTCTTCTGGAGTATTTAAAGCCCAGCTGCTTTCTAAAAATATTGAACAGCCATTTTCCATTATAATATGGGCAACTGCTGCATCTTCAACCTCAAATTTTTCTTTTTCCCAGGGTCCAAAATAATTGGCCTTACTGCTTTCTGCAGCCATCTCATTAAAAACATTTGCCAGCACAATTTTAGGCTGATAATTATCAAGCAACCAGAGAGTTAAATCCAGCGAGTGAGTTCCTATATCAATTAAAGGCCCACCACCCTGAATTTCTTTATCCAGAAAATACCCCCAGGTTGGTACACCTCGCCTCCTTAAGGCCAGGGAACGAGCAAAATAAATTTTTCCCAGTCTGCCACTATCGACCAGCTCTTTAAATAAAATGTTTTCTGTTTTAAAACGATTCTGGTAACTAACTGATAATTTTTGACCTGTCTTTTGAGCCATCTTATACATTGCTTCTGCCTGCTCAGCATTTAAAGCCATCGGTTTTTCGCACATCACATCTTTGCCAGCCCTCAATGCAGCAACTGAAATTTCTGCATGAGAATTATTCGGGGTACAGATATGGACAAGATCAAGCTCATTATCCTGCAAAAGTTTATTATAATCTGTATAGACTCTGGAAACTTCAGCTCCAAATTCTGCTGCTGCTCTTTCTGCTTTTTCCAGACTTCGATTACAAAAAGCTGTCATTTCTACATCTCTCAATTTAGCCAGACCTGGCATATGTTTACTGAAAGCTATTTCTCCACAACCAATTATTCCGGCTTTTAATTTTTTTCGCATTAATTTTCTCCCCTTAGATCAGTAATATTAAAGACTGCTATTTATTATTATAATTTGATTTTTTTCACTTAAGCTACTTGATAAAATCCTAATCTTATAACCTTTTACCTCTGGCCTGGTTTAAACTGATTTAAATTTTCTTTTTTAATATTTTCCAGATTGTTCTGGCTGTTTTAACAGCATTTTCACCTAATGGATGATCACTATAGGCAGTTTCTACAAATATTTCCGTTAAATTATTAATTTCTTCTTTTAAGTCCTGAAACTTTTCGACTAAATAACTCCGGTATTCATATGGAGTAGCAGCTGGATCTTTACCCATCCCTTTTAAAGATAAAAGTCTGAGCAGAGAGTTATAAATTCTAATTATTATGGAATTAGATTGACCTGTCAGCTCAATATTTTTAATGTTCTTTGCTTCTTCTTTAGCAGATTTCTTATTTTTTAGCCTCTCATTTCTTTTTCGCCAGCCGGAGGTAAAATTAATTTCTTTAATGACGGTAAAAATATCTTTAAGCGCTTTAATAATAAATTGATAAAAAGCTTTAAAAAACTGGGGCATGTTTTTTAACTTGCCTATCTCTGAGGTTATAAAAAAGATTACAAGAGCCAGAAAGAAAAGCGCAAAAATAACAGTCAAAAATATCTGGATAATAACAAATAATATCTCAATCCATCTGGGTTCTTCTTCCTCGGCCTCATCAGGCAGCTGTCCAGCATCAAATCTCTCTCTTATATTATCCTGCTGTTCCATCTCAACTACTCCCAACAAAGCCAGCTGTTGTCCTATCCAGCTGTTGATTCTATCCATTGGCAACGGTTGATAATTTGAAGGAAGTAAGAAAGCAAGCAGCAGAGCTAAAATTATAAAAATTAATAGAAATTTTCGCCAGCCCTTTTTTATTGATTGAGTTTCCTTTATTCGATTAACATTCCAGTCAACTGTTTTTTTGTCAAGATAAGTCAATGCCAGTAGAAATACCTCTGTAACTAAAAATATAATCGTTAAAATCAAAAATAGCATATTGACTTCACCTATAAACGCCCAGAGAATGAGCAAAGGCAGGTTAAGCCAGCTTACTTTTCGAGTCATCCTGGGCCAGATCAGAGGATAATCAAGCAATCTCCTAAATTCATCTAAATTCCAGTCCTCTCCCTTACTTTCATAAATTTTATCAAAATCCTTACGAAAATATTCAAAAATCCCGCAGAATTCATAAACCTGATACCAGAAAAAAATACTGACCAGCCAAAATATAAATAAGTCCAGCTTGTCAAGGCTAAATATTGTAGCCAGACTCTGATAACGACCACTTAAAACAACTAAAAGCAGCAGATAGACAAAAAATTCTACAACAAAAGTCAGCATCGGTATTTTTATTTCCAGAGAAGCATTAAAATGCAGGATTGCCTCTACTAAAAATAAAAATAAGATTAAATAGGAAAAATTATTTAAGTTCATAAAATTTGAATTAATTTCAATTAAATAAAAAAACATAATGGCAAGGATAAAATACAACATAACTCCCATAAAGGGATAAAGATAACTATATTTAAAATTATATTCTTTAGCCTTCATGTAAATCACGCTCCCGCCGCAAATGATGAATTGAAAGGGGCGCTGTAAAAGGTAGATAGCTGTATTCCCGATGTACAACTTCATCCCCCAGAATCATAATTTTAATATTATAACCTCTTCTCAAAAGGTTTTCTACCACCTGTATTAGTTCGCTATCATCTTTATCGGTAAAAATAATTAGAGTTCCTCCCCAGGCTAGATCCAGCTCATCTGTTAATAGATTAAGAAAGTTATCAGCCTTTGATATTTCAACTCTTGCCAGTAACTCCAACAATTCCTGTAGATGAGCATCTCCGCTACCGGAGGGCAGTTTTAAATAACTATTGAAATTAGCAGCTGCCGCTGAATCAGATTCAATCTCATTCGACTTATTAACATTATCAGCTTCAGCTTCTAAAGTATTAACTGATTTTTCAACTTCCAAACCTGATCTCTCTCCCGACTCATTTTTTGTATTTATCTTTTGCTGATAGGCATTAAATTCCTCCCAGTCTGTACCTTCAATAACAGCATTACTTAAAAATTTAAAGCTGTGGCCAACCCGATTTAAATAATAAGCCATTGAAGCTGCTGCTGTTACTGCAAGCTCTGTTTTTCTTTCTAAAAATTTAAGCCCATAATCTTCCTGAGACATATTTAAAACCAGAGCTGTATCAATCGAAACTGTAGATTCATTTTGGCGAGATTTTAATTCCCCAGTTTTAGCAGATGCCTTCCAGTGGATCTGGTTTAATCTATCTGCAGGCTGATATTCTCTAATACCTGCTGTTTTATAGGGATCCTTATAAATAGGCTGAGGCCATTTAGAATTACCAAAAGGTAATCGGGAAGCCAGTCCTAACTCTTCTAAATTTAGAATTTTAGGATATATATAAACTTCGAGCTCTTTGAGTTCCCCTCTGGTTAGCTCATAGCCTAAAAAATCTCCTATCTCCCATTTCAGAGGTCCAATTTTATAAAACCCTCTTTTTTTAGCCTTTAAATTGAATTGCCATTCCTTTTTCTCCCCGGCTTTAAAATAGCTTAAGTGCTGCTCCTCCAAAATAGTCAATTTATTGGGTAAAAATTCTTTAAATTTCAGCCATAAAATTGGCAAAAAACTATTATTTTCTATCTTGATTATTACTTCAATCTTTTCATTATAAAATAAATGGTCATTTTTTAAGTAATGAGATATTTTTAAATTTTTGCCAATATTATAATGATAATATTTGATTATAAAATGAAAAAGGAGGAAAAAATAAGCAAGCTTAAATAAGATTGTCCGCTGCATAACCGCTCCTCCCAGATAGGTTACTAAACCCAGAGCAAAGAAATTAATCAATTACTGGCACCTCGGTTCTTCTAATAATCTCTTTTATAATCTTTTTCTTATCTGCACCTCTGAGCCGGCTTTTTGATTTAACAATTAAGCGATGAGCAAGAACTGCAGAGGCAATTTCTTTTATATCATCCGGAATGATATAGTCTCTTTCCTTAATTACCGCCCATGCCTGAGCCATTTTCATTAAAGCAATACTGCCCCGGGGACTGGCTCCCAGCTCCAGATCACTATGATTCCGGCTCTGATTTACCAGTTCTACTATGTATTTTCTCAGTTTCTGATCAACATGAACTTTTTTTACCTCGTTCTGTAATTCAATAAACTGCTGATCAGTCATTACAGCCTCTAATTTTTCCACCGGATGCTCCAGCTGCAGGTTTTTTAAAATTATCTGTTCTTCGTTCTCAGCGGGATAACCAATCTCCAGTCTAATTAAAAATCTATCAAGCTGCGCTTCAGGTAGTGGAAAAGTACCGTCATATTCAATTGGATTCTGAGTTGCCATGACGATAAACGGATCCGATAATTTGCGGCTTATTCCTTCAACAGTGATTTGTTTTTCAGCCATACTTTCTAAAAGTGCTGATTGAGTCCTTGGAGTTGCACGGTTTATCTCATCAGCTAAAACTACCTGTGAGAGAATTGGTCCTTCTCTAAATTCAAATTCATTTGTTTTTTGATTGTAGATAGAAACACCAGTAATATCAGATGGTAAAAGATCAGGGGTAAACTGAATTCGCTTAAATGAACAGCCAACAGAGCGGGCCAGTGATCGAACCAGGATAGTTTTCCCGACTCCAGGTACATCTTCAAATAAAATATGTCCCTCAGCCATCATAGCTGCCAGAGCTAGTTTTATTACACGATTCTTGCCCAGGATCACTTCTTCCACATTGTCAATAATTTTCTGTACTTTTTCTATATTCTGCAATTATTCCACCTCTTATTATTGGGGACCAGATACAAGCTTTAGATTTTGTAGCTGGATAAAAATTTTCTCTATTATTTAACCACTGGCACAGTCAAACTTCCCTGGGGGAGAATATAAACAGAATAATCTCCCTTATATTTTTCTTCCAGATAATCAACTGCCTGCTGAATAGATGTCATCTTTTTAGCAAAAATATTATCAGTTTGTTCTACAGTTAAATCGGAAATCAGAATTATTTCTTTTTCAACTGCCACCTTAGAGATCGCAAAGGCTTTGTGACCTCCAAGTAAGAATTTTTCTTTTATCCGTTTAACATTATCTTCAGGTTTTTGAGCCTCATTCATCCATTTTTCAAAACGCTCTTCCCCATAACCTTCTGAACACTCAGCCACCCAGATTATTGTTCCTCCCTTTTTGACAGCATGCTCTGCATGATCCAGAGCTTTCTGGGCCTGATAAATATTAATATCTCTTGGAAAACCGCCCGAACTTACAATAGCTGCATCTGCTTTTTTTGCTAAATGAAGATGATACATCTCAGCTGAAGTATTAATCCCATCTTCCCAGGCCTGACGATAATTTCCAGCAGTAACCTGAACAATCTCACGACTGCTGTTGGTAACAACATTCAGAATAAAATCCACCCCAACCTTTGCTGCTGCTTCAAACATTTCCTGGCTGATTGGGTTTTCACTTATTTCAGGCGGATCTGCTATAACATCTATCATTAGAGCATGATTATTTTCGATGCTTTCCCTACCGGCTACTCCTGGCAAAATTGATTTTCTTCCACCAGAAAAACCTGCCATATAATGAGGTAAAATCACCCCAGTGGTGATTACAAAATCAGCTTCAGCCACCTTTTTATTAATTTTTAGCCTATTACCAGTGCTAAGCTTGCCTAGATCTGCTAAGTTATGATCACAGTTGTGATAAATAAAATTATAATTGCCGTCAATTTTTTTACCAAAAATTTCTTTATTTTGCTCTGGCGAATGAGGACTGTGAACACCGGTGGCTACAATAAAGGTTACCTGTTCTTTTTTAATCCCCGCTTCCGAAATAATACTCAACAGTGGTGGCAGCATGTGGTGATATGGTGTATAGCGGGTTACATCATTAACTATAATTACCAGATCATCTATTTTTTTAGCTGTTAGAAGTTCTGCCAGTGGTGCGCTGCCCGTAGGATCTGCAAGTGCCCTCTCTACTGCTGCCTGGGGAGCAGCCAGCCCCTCTTTTTCTTTTGCTTTTAGGATATCTAATACTTTACTACTCTCAATTTTAAATTCTAATTTTTTTCTTCCATATTTTAATTTCATTTCTACTATACTACTCCTTCTTATTTGATGACCGGTAGCCGGGTTTATTTTCAGATGCCTGATGTCATTAATTTTCCCAGCTGTTAATATAATCCTCCTGTTCCTCTGTCAACTGATCAATCTCGATTCCTAATGACTTCAATTTATATTCTGCTACCATATTGTCAATATCATCAGGTATATTATAAACTTGGGCATCCAAATTTTGATTATGATTTAAATGTAATAAAGATAAAAGCTGTAGGGCAAATGTCATATCCATAATTTCGGCTGGATGTCCATCTCCTGCTGCTAGATTAACCAGTCTACCATCTGCCAAAAGATAGAGTTTACGACCATCCATAAGTTCAAACTTCCTGATATTTTCTCGAGCTTCACTAACTTCTATAGCCAGATCATTAAGTGCCGGTTTGGAAACTTCAACATCAAAATGTCCCGCATTTGATAAAATAGCTCCATCTTTCATTACCTTTAAATCTTCTTTATCAATTACATTTTTACATCCGGTTACGGTAATAAAGAAATCTCCTTTTTTGGCTGCTTCCTGCATCGGCATAACCTCAAACCCATCCATCCAGGCTTCACTGGCCTTAATCGGATCAATTTCTGTAACAATTACTCTGGCACCAAGACCCTTAGCCCTCATTGCCACACCTTTTCCACACCAGCCATAACCTGCTACTACAGCAGTTTTACCTGCAACAACCAGGTTAGTTGTCCTCATAATTCCATCCCAGACAGATTGGCCGGTTCCATAACGGTTATCAAAAAGAGATTTACATTTAGCATCATTAACTGCCATCATTGGAAAAGCCAGGGTTCCGTCTCCTTCCATCGCTTCCAGGCGGTGAATTCCAGTAGTGGTTTCCTCTGCTCCACCGATAATGTTTTCCAGCAGCTCTCTTCTATCTTTATGTAGAGTCTCAACCATATCCCCACCATCATCAATAATTAAATCAGGTTCAATATTTAAAACCTTATTTAAATGCTCCTTATACTCCTCTGGAGTTGAGCCATACCAGCTGTGGACCATTACTCCATGAGCAGCCAGACCTGCTGCTACATCATCCTGGGTGGAAAGTGGATTACTGCCCGCAATAGCTACCTCTGCTCCTAACTGACTAATCACATAAGCCATATAGGCTGTCTTCGCCTCTAAATGCAGGCAGATCGCCACTTTTTTCCCTGTCAGCGGCTGTGCTTCTTTATGATCTTTTAAAATTTCATTTAAAATATCCATCTTGTCTGCCACCCACTGAATTTTGCGCCAGCCCTCTTCAGCTAATTCAGGATTTCTAAGTGTTGATTTAGTAATCATAATTTTCCTCCTCAGTAAATTTTATTGTAATTATCTTTGTTTCTTTTTATAAATTAATAACGGATAATTTAAATGTTAAATTCTATTCTAATAAATTATCCGAATTTTCCTCTTATTTATATTTTATCATAGATTATTGTAATGAAAAGAAAAATCAGTTAAAACTATATATTTTTTATACTTCCTTCCAGAATACTCTGGCAGTATCAGTTTTAACAACTGAGTTTTTTGGAACCTGACTGATCACTAAAATAGAGTAAAATATATCTCCTGCTCCTCCAATGGAATTTAAAATTGCAATAATAGCTAAATATATATAATTTAATTCTAAAATAGAAATTAATAAAACTGGAAATACAGTTAGTATGAACAGAGGGGCCAGCATAGCAATTATAAGTCTATTTTTTTTTAGAGGTAAATCATAATAAGAGTAGAACACAAATTTTTTCGGCCAGAAACCAAAAATGATTTTATCAGAAAAGCCAAAATTGGGATACATGATCGCATGGGAAGCTTCATGTAAGGGAATTAATAAAAAGACTAAATACCAGTTTTCCATATATGTACTGTAAATTTCCCTAATTGATATAATCTCTTTAATAAATTGATAGAAAAATGTACTAATTAAAATTCCAAAAACTAATATTAGTAATTTAAAAATAAAAAAACTCGAGATGTTTTTTAGTTCCTTCCAGTCTTTATTCTGAGATAATTTTTCTAAATCTGTTGGTGAACCCAGCTTAAATTTCATTCAAATCTCTCCCCTTTATTTAAATTAAGTTAAATATGTTAAGTCAATTCTTCTTTTATTATATAAGATCTTAAATGAATGTATAAAGTTTTTAGCTAAAAGGTTGATATCAAAGACCAACTTGCACTTAGAGTAGAATAAGTTGTCTTAATTCATTTTGCCACTCAAAAGATACGACTTAAACTGTCAGAACTGCGGCTTAGCTAAAATCTACTCTCTGAAATCACAAAGTATGCTATTCTATTTTTAACAGCGGAAAAGGAGGGAGAATGAATGATAAAACAACCAATTGCAACAGGTTTATGCAACTTCCAGTCCGGCCAAAAATTAATTTAGTCAATCGCTTTACTTTAGATAAGCTTTATTAATATAATTAAGATAATGTGTAATTTTTTGAAAATAATTCTAAAGTAAACAGAAAATCTGGAGGCAAACTAATATGAAGCTAAAATTAATCTGTTCTAATTCCTATCAGCTTTTATTAAAGGAGTTTTTGGAAGCCAGAAATTTTCAAATTTCTGAACAGGCAGAACTGGCACTGGTTGAAAACGGCCAAAAAATTCCAGAAGACGTAATCAGCCTTGTATTCAACCCCCAGCAAATTGATCAATTGATTTCTTTTTTAGAAAATCAGCTCGGAAATGGGGCTGAGCAGAAAGAAAAAAATCTGCAGGATCACCTGATAGGGCAGCTGGATGAAAACTATGAAATTATTAATTATCAGGATATTATACTTTTTGAAGCCCAGAACAGCATAATTTATGCCAGAACAAAAGCTAAAAAATATCGCCTTAAAGAAAAATTATATCAGCTCGAAGATGAACTGGCAGCGGAAGGCTTTATCAGAATTAATAAGTCAGAGATAGTTAACATAATACATATCAAAGAGATTGTTCCCTGGTTTAATGGAAGACTACTTTTAAAACTGGATATAAAAAAAGAAATTGAGGTTTCACGCAGTTATGCTGGTGACTTCAAAAAATATTTAGGATTGTGAGGAGATAGTAATGGAAAAAATTAAAGACTATATAATTAATCTACTGCCTTCAGGAATGGTTGGAGTTGTGATCGCAATTTTTGAAAATCTATTCTTAAATCCAAACAGCGATCTCTCTGAATCAATTTTAATTTATTTTATCTTTGGAGCTTTAATTGGAACCGTAAGCGAGCTTGCTGTATCATGGACAATTTATAAGACCTCTTCTAAACTATTATCATATCTAGCTGTATTGCTTGCTGATGGCCTATCTGTCTTTTTACTATTAATGCTTTTGGGAACTCATCAGGCTTACGGCTGGCAGGCAGTTTTAAATATTATTTTAATCACTGAGATACTGGCCTTTGTTATTGCCTATTTTAGCAATCAAGAATATCAAAATTTTAATCAGAGTTTAGAGTCAATAAAAGATAACTTAAAAGGAAGAGAGTAAATTGAAAAATATTTTAAAAAAAATTATAATTATTGTGCCTATAATTTTAATCGCTTTAGTCTCATTTATAGTTTTAAGCAGTTATTTGGAACACCGGGAATTAATCGCTGAAGAAAAGGCAAAATATCCTGCTCCTGGTAAATTAGTCAGTGTTGATGAAACAAATATTCATGTTTATGCTGAAGGGCAGGGAAAGCAGACTCTGGTCTTTATGTCCGGACTGGGAACAGTTTCACCCTACTATGATTTTAAAGTCCTTTTTGAAAAGTTATCAGATGATTACCGTATTGCAGTTGTCGAAAGGGCCGGGTATGGCTGGAGTGAAATTAGTTCTGAAGCTAGAGATTTAAAAACTGTTCTTAACGAAACTCGGACCGCTTTAAAACTGGCAGGGGGAAAAGCACCTTATGTTTTATTTCCACACTCTCTAGCTGGACTTGAAGCTGTCTATTGGTCCAATCTTTATCCAGAAGAAGTTAAGGCAGTTATCGGTCTGGATCCACTTATGCCCGGCTTTATTGAAGAATCTGAAGAAGGACCTGTTTTATCTCCACTTATATCAATCCTGACTCGAACCGGGCTAGTCCGAAATCAGCCTGAAGTTTTTTCTAATAATTTTCATGCTGCTAAAAAAGGTCTTTTAACAGAAAAAGAAGCCAAAATTGCCAGAACAATATTTTACCGACGGGTCCAGACCAAAAACATGTGGGAAGAAGTTGATATGGTCGAAAGTAACTCTAAATTAGCTAAGAAAGAGAATAAATATAAAGTCCCTTTTTATGCTTTTATCTCCAGTAGAAATGAAGAAAAGAGCTGGCAGGACAGTATAGTTTCTTATACAAAAGAAGCTGATGGTGAAGCTTTTATTTTAGATGCTGACCACTACATTCACCTTGAACAGCCAGAGTTTATTGCAGAAAAAAGTAAAGAAATCATTGAAAAAAATTTATAGAATACAAACTCAAACCCTGCTTTTTTAATAAACCAGCTGCATTCTATTTTAAATTAATAACCTTTTTTCGCGATATTTGTATTCAATAAACTGGAAATCTGTGTATTTTACTTGTATAATTATAATTAAGATCAATTGAATCCAAATGGAGGGATCATTAATGAATAAAAAAATAGCAATATTTTTAATTGTAGCTCTGATAATTGGTGGTTTATCTTTCTTTTATCTGCAGAGTCCTAAGTCTGAAGTAGTTCAGGCTGAAGTTGGTACTGAAATTGATATGCAGGCTCCAGATTTTGAATTAAAAAATATAAATGATAAAAAAGTAAGTTTAAGTGATTTCCGCGGGCAAAAAGTTTTTCTTAATTTTTGGGCCAGCTGGTGTCCCCCCTGTAGAGAAGAAATGCCCGATATACAAAAATTACACGAGAACTACGGAGAAGAAGTAATCATACTGGCAGTAAATGTTGGAGAAAATAAATCTACAGCTGCTAATTTCATGATGAAAAATGGTCTTTCATTTTCTGTTCTCCTGGATACTGATAAGAGTACAGCCCAGAACTATCTGGTCCGAGGAATCCCTACAAGCTACTTTTTAAATGAAGATGGAATCATTAAAAATAAGGTTGTTGGTGCAGTGAGTTATGAGAAAATGCTTGAACTATCTGGAATTAAAGAATAAAATAAATAATTTTGTTTAAGCAGGAGGTAAAAATATGGATAAAAAAAAGATGGGTCTAAACGAAACTTGGAGCATGGCTGTTGGTGGTATGATAGGTGGCGGTATTTTTTCTGTTCTGGGAGTAATAATTGCAACTGCTGGTAACATGGCCTGGTTGAGTTTTTTAATTGCCGGCTTAATTGCTCTCGCCACTGGAATTAGCTATTCTAAACTAACAAATAAGTTTGAAGAGGGTGGAGGCGCTTTTACTTATATTAAAGATATTAATCACCAGGGATTAGCAGGGGGCCTTTCCTGGCTATTAATGATAGGATATATTCTCACTCTTTCAGTTTATGCATTTACTTTTGGGCAGTACTTAGAACAAATCTTAAATTATGGGCCCTGGTTTCCCCGGCTCGTTTCCATATCTATAATTCTGATTTTTATGTACTTTAATCTTAGAGATGTAAGTGAAGCTTCACATCTGGAGGTATTTATAGTTTGGGCAAAATTAGCTATTCTACTGGCTATTGCTGCTGTAGGAATATCAAATTTTAATCCAGATATGTTTAATAGTGAACCCATGCGATCAGCGGGTACTTTTGTCAATGCTATTATTGGAGCCTCAACTATTTTTATGGCTTATGAAGGTTTTCAGCTAATAACGTATGATTATAATGAAATTGAAGATGCTGACAGAACAATTCACAGAGCAGAAATTCTGGCAATTGTTTCTGTAATTGTTATTTATATTATAGTTACTCTGGGAACTATAAATCTGGTCAGCCACCAGACAATCATCGAAGAAAAAGAAGTTGTTCTTGCAATAGCAGGCCAGAACATCTTAGGTACCGCTGGTCTAATAATTGCTTCAATAGCTGCCTTATTTTCTACAGGTTCTGCTATAAATTCAACTATTTTTGCAACTGCACGTCTGGCAATTAAAGTGGCCAATGATGGAGAACTGCCTTCATTTTTGATCCATAAAAATAATGCCGGTATTCCTGATAGATCAATTTATATAATAGGCGGTGTTGGAGCCCTACTGGCTGCCTTTGGTAATTTATCCTCTCTGGTTGAAGCTGCAAGCTTTATTTTTCTGATTACATTTTCTACTGTTAATTTTATTGCCTTCAAGGAGATTGCTAAAACTAAATTAATTTCTTTCTTAGGAGGAGCAGGAGCAGCCATCGCTTCAATTTCATTATTTATTCGTTTTTTTCAGAGAGACATCAAAATTATTATAACTCTTACTATTTTATTGCTGCTGGCAACTGTAGGCAGAAAATTAATTTACACCTTTAACTCCTAACTCTACGACTAAACTCAGTTAAAAATTTAATATTTTATTTCTATCACAAAAAGCGGTGAAAATTCATTTTAAAATGAACTTTCACCGCTTTAAAAACTTATTTTACTTTATTTAATAGATTTTCAGTTTCCAAAAATATTTTTAATGAACTACAAAGTAGAATACAAATACTACTCCCAGTACATATACTAACCAGTGTACATCCTTACCCTTACCAGTAAATAGCTTAACTATTGGATAAACTATAAAACCAAGTGCAATACCATTGGAGATTGAATATGTTAATGGCATAGCTATCATTGCCACAAAAGCAGGTAGAATTTCTGTAAAATCATCCCAGTCAAGCTTGGTTATATTTGTCATCATCATTGTACCAACAATGATTAAAGCAGGCGCTGTTGCTGCTGCAGGAACTATTCCAATTAATGGTTTAAAGAATAAAGATAAAAAGAATAGTATGGAAACAATTACCCCAGTTAAACCTGTTCTTCCACCTTCAGCTACACCAGAAGCTGATTCTACATATGTTGTTACTGTACTTGTTCCAAATAAAGCTCCACCAGTGGTACCTATTGCATCTGCTAAAAGAGCTCGACTTGCTTTTGGTAAATCGCCATTTTCATCTAAGTATCCAGCCTGCTGACTTACCCCAACTAAAGTTCCAGCAGTATCAAACATATCCACAAATAGAAATGAGAGTAAAACACCCATCATACTAAAACTTAATGCTGAACCAATATCTAATTGTAACAACACTTCAGACCAGTGTGACATCTGTGGCATCGCAACTACTCCATTAAATGCAGGAGTAACACCATTAATCCAGCCAAAAGCAGTAGAAGCCAGGATCCCCCAGAGCAATGCTCCTTTGATTCCTTTGGCATGTAAAATTCCTGTAATTAAAAGACCAAATAAAGCTACAAGTCCGGGTCCAGTTAAGACACTCCCCATTGCAACTAGAGTTGCCTGATCAGCTACAACTATACCTGCATTCTGCAGACCAATGAAAGCAATAAATAAACCAATGCCTGTACTGATACCTGTCTTCAAAGCCATTGGAATACTGTTAACTATCATTTCTCTAACAGGAGTAACACTCAAAATAATAAAGATAATACCTTCCAGTAGTATAATTCCCAGTGCAGCCTGCCAGGTAACACCCATTCCAATAACAACTGAATAGGCAAAAAATGCATTTAAACCCATTCCAGAAGCAAGGGCAAAGGGATAGTTTGTTAAAAGAGCCATCGAAAGTGTACCCAGAATTGCTCCCATTATGGTAGCAATAAAGACACCATTAAAAGGCATACCTGCATCACTTAATATCGCAGGATTAACAAAAATAATATACGCCATAGTCATAAAAGTTGTAATTCCCGCAATAACCTCAGTCTTCACATCAGTGTTATTTTCTTTTAAACTAAAAAATTCTTCTAATACTCCATTATTATTACTCATTAATAAATACCCTCCTTATTTTTTTCTAGATATTAGTCGTTTGTATAATGTCTAAGGTCCTAAATGACAGGGCTCATGACATAAATTTTTGGTGATTTCCTCCTTAAGATATGGTATAATATAGTTAGAGATACTAAAAATACCACAAAGCCAAAAGGAGGAAATCATAATGTCTTTTAATTCTAAAAAGCAATTGTCTTTCGGTGATCTTTATGAACAGGCCAAAGATTGGGCTCAAAATGATAAACCTCAATTCCTTGAAATGCTCGATCAATATCTTGATTTATCTGAATTTATTCCATTCAGTTTCTACACTGCTTACTACAAATATTTTGGTAGAAAAAGAGAATATGATCTAGAATCGATGCTTTCTGCATTTATTCTGCAAAAAATACTGGGAA
>NZ_FTNC01000011.1 GCF_900156285.1 Halanaerobium kushneri | reverse complement strand
GCTTTAGAAGAGAGCAGAATCACATGTAAATAACGATTTCCGGTGGTAATAGCGGAGGGGCAACACTTGTTCCCATCTCGAACACAAAAGTTAAGTCCTCCAG
Source organism: Halanaerobium kushneri (assembly GCF_900156285.1). GTDB lineage: Bacteria > Bacillota > Halanaerobiia > Halanaerobiales > Halanaerobiaceae > Halanaerobium > Halanaerobium kushneri. Next base: position 103,746 of record NZ_FTNC01000011.1, on the reverse strand, counting down.
CGCCTATGGTACTGCATTGGTAACGATGTGGGAGAGTAGGTCGCTGCCGGTCCTTTTTTTATTTATAATAGTCAAAATATTAAATCTATTAACTTAGAAAATTTTATTTGAGATTTGTTTTACATATTTACTTAATTATGTTATATTAAATTATAATATTTAATTAAAAGGTTTAATTATCTTTAATTCTAACAGGATCCTAATTAATTAGGATCTTCTTTTATTTAAATATAAAATTATTTTATTATAAGGGGAGGATATTATTGTCTGGAATAAATATGTCAAAAGTTAAAATTAATAATCGAAGTTCAATACTTAAATTGCTTAATTCAAGTGGGCCTTTGTCTAGAAAAGATATTTCTGAAGAAATTGGTTTAACTCCTGCTGCTGTTAGCAATTTAATTAAAGAATTAATAGAAGAAAAAGTAGTTCAGGAGAAGGGCGAAGTAGAAAATGAAATAAAAAAATCTGGCCGGAGAGAAATACATTTAGATATAAATTATAAAATAAAAAAAGTAGTTGGTATTGATATTGGTATTAATTGTACTAAAATTGCCATATCAGATTTAAATGGAGTTATCGAAAAGAAAATCGAGATTGAAACCAATACCGATATTCAGGCGAAAGAATTTTTGAATTTTATTGCCAAAAAAACTATGGAACTTTTATTTCATAATGATTTATCTAAAGAGAATATAATCGGGATAGGAATAGGCATAGTTGGTATTGTTGATCCTATTACTGGAATTAGTCATCAGGCATATGGTATCTGGGATTATGATGTCAATATCAAAAAAATATTTAATGAAATTTTTCAAACTAAAATAATTGTTGATAATAATGTAAGAGCTCTTTCTCTTGCTGAAATTAATAACAACACTGAAGTTAAAGGAGATAATATCTTATTTATTAAATACGGACCAGGAATTGGATCTTCTTTGATAATTAATAATCGTATTTATTATGGAAGCCATAATAATGCTGGTGAGATTGGACATATGATATTAGATTATGAAGGTAAAAAATGTAGATGTGGAAAAAACGGTTGTCTGGAAAGTATTATTTCTAAAAATGCTATTTTTGAAGATTTAAAGATTGAAGAAAAAATTGATTATCATGAAAGTACAATTGATTTTGAAAATCTAATAAAAAAATATGATAAATCTCGGGATAAAATAATAGAAACAATGAATAGAGTCTCCTTTTTTATTGCCCTGGGTATTAGTAATGTTATTTCGATTTATGATCCCTCAAAAGTTATTCTCCATGGTAAAGCCTTTAGTTATGATATCTTTACAAATCAGATAAAAGAAGAATTAAAAAATATTATTCCAAAAATTAATAGGAATAATTTAATAATTAAAAGTCATTTAAAAGAAAACTATATCAGTGGTATTTCAATTGCAATAGATGAATTTTTTTATAAATCAGGCGGCACAATTTAAAAGATTTAAAATTATCTGATTTTTATGTTGACAAACTGTTTTTGGTGTATTATAATGACAAATGTGAGTTAATTAAAAGAGTTAACTAAATAATATTTATAAAAAAGACCATTATGACAGCAATTAATATTAAAAATTATTTTTTTTAAGGTTTTAATTAAAAGAGTTAATTAAATATCAGATGGGAGTGATAATTAATGAAAACAATTGGTTTTATTGGACTTGGCATTATGGGTGAGTCAATGTGTGAAAATTTAATAAAAAAAAGAGATGAAGATGTAATTGTCTATGACATTGTTGAGAAAAAAGTTGAGCAGATGGTTGAGCTAGGTGCTAAAGCGGCTAAATCTAACAGTGAAGTTGCTGCTAAATCAGATATTATTATTTCAATGGTTCCTAAAAGTGAGCATGTAAAAGCTGTTTACGAAGATATTAAAGATGAATTAACAGAAGCTAAACTATGGATTGATATGAGTACTATTAAACCCTCAGTTTCCAAAGAACTTGCAGAAAAAGTAAAAGCAAGAGGAGCTTATATGGTGGATTCCCCAGTTGTGAAAAGTAAATCAGCGGCTGTTAGTGGTACACTGGGTATATATTTTGGTGGTAAAAAAGAAATTTTTGAAAAAGTTAAAGAAATATTATTAACTATGGGAGAAAATATAATATATTTAGGTGATAATGGATCAGGTCTGGTAATGAAGATCTGTCATAATATGTTGGTTGGTCAGATACAAAATGGAGTTAATGAAATGTTAACTATGGCAGAAAAGGCTGAAATCAATATTGATGATTTCACTAAAGCTATTTCTTATGGTGGAGGACAAAATTTTTATTTAGATGCTAAAGCTCAAAGTATAAAGGAAAGAGATTTTACTACAGCTTTTTCTGTTGAAAACATGAATAAAGATGTTGGAATAGCAAAAACAATAAAAGAAAATATGTCACTTCATTTACCTGGTATTGACTTAGTAAAAAATGTTTATGATGAGGCGATGGATTTAGGTTATGCTGGTGAGGATTTTTCTGCTACTATTAAAGTTATAGAAAATAGAAACTAAAATGAGTCAAATTAATTTTACTTTTTTAATATCGCTTTCAATTATTTTAATAACATATTTATTTAAAAAAGTGAGTATTATAGATCAAACAGATGGAAATACATTAGTTAAAATTGTAATGAATATTACTTTACCTTCATTGATAATTACTGTGTTTTCGAATATCGATTTAAGTGTTAATTTAATATTTTTACCTCTGATTTGTATTCTTTATGGCCTGATATCATGGCTTTTAGCAAGAAAAATTTTTATAAAGTTACCAAGATATAATAAGGGAAGCTTAGTCATATCTTTACTGGGTTTTAATATAGGTTTATTTGCCTATCCGTTTGTAGAAAATATTTGGGGAACCCAGGGGCTACAATATATTGCTTTTTTTGATATGGGAAATGCAGTTATTATTTTTGGTCTGACTTATATAGTTGCCAGCTTTTATAATGAACAGAAAGCTGAATATTCTATCAAAACAATATTCAAAAAACTTATAAGATTCATTCCTTTAATGAGTTATTTTTTAGCACTTATTTTAAGTTTAACAAATATTAATATTTCTAATACAATTATTTATTCAATACTCGAAAAGTTTGCCACTATCAATGGTCCGTTAGTTTTAATGATACTTGGTCTCTATCTTGATTTTTCTCTAGAAAGATCAGAAATTAAAGGAATTTTTAGGGTTATATCTTTTAAATATATCTTTGGCCTGTTGATAGGAATATCATTATATTATATTTTACCATTTGAAAAATTATATAGAGCTGTAATTTTAATTTCACTAATAATGCCAACTGGAATGGCAGTGATACCTTATTCTCTGGAAAATAATTTGAATTTAAAATTATCTGCCAGTATTGTAAATTTAACAAATATAATGAGCTTTACTTTGTTATGGGTTGTTTTTAATTTTTTATCAATTTAGAATATTTCAATTAAGTGGGAGAGATAAAACTATGAAGAAAGAAATTAATTTAGGTGTGGTTTGTCTAGGACGAAAAACATTTGACTATCAGGCAGCCGAAAGAATCTATGAAAATATAAAAAATGATTTAAAAAAAATTGAAAAAGTTAATTATACAATAATCGAAGATTTAGTAATTGAAGTAGAAGAAGCACAGACAGCTGCCAAAAGAATTAGCAGTCAAAATGTTGATGGGCTAATAGTTATCAGCGGTACTTTTCATTTAGGTCATTTGGTGCTGGAGTTAGATAAAGTTGTGGATAAACCAATTTTACTCTGGGGATTAAATGAGCTTCCTTATAATGGCGGTAAAATTCGCTTAAATTCAGTTTGTGGTGTTAACCTGAATTCATCTAATCTTTATAAGTCAGGTAATAGAGAATATTATGCTAATATAGGTGATCAGGTTGATGAAAATTGGATAGATGCCATTAGAATCAAATCTGCCCTTGAAAATGCTAAAATAGGTATTATAGGTTACAGAGCTAAAGGATTTTTTAATTTATCTTTTGATGAATTGAGAGCCTTTGAAGAAACTGGTGCTTTAATAGACCATTATGAGTTAAAAGAGCTATGGGAATTTGATGTATCAGATAAAGATATAGCAGCCAGGCGTGAACAATTAAAAGAAGTTTTTGATGTAAGTGATATTTCAACTGAGCAGTTAGATAAAGTAGCAAGTTTAAGTGCTAAAATTCAGAATTTTGTTGATAGTAAGGGACTATCTGCTTTAGCAATTAGATGCTGGCCCGAATTTGCTGATAATTTTGGAATTTCGCCCTGTGCAGCAATGTCATTATTACAATCCGAAGATTATATTTTAGGTTGTGAAGGTGATGTTGAAGGAACTATGTCAATGCTGGCACATCAAGCAGTTGGTGCAGAAACACCATTCTTGGCTGATTTATCTCAGGTGGATCTAGAAGAAAATTACGCTCTCTTATGGCATTGTGGAGTTGCTCCCTGTAATTTATGGGATGGCAGTTGTAATATCTCTTTAGATAGCTATTTTGCTGGAGGGAGAGGAGTAACAGCGGACTTTGTGATGAAGAGTGATCAATTTTCTGTATTACGATTTGATTCAGCCCAGGGAGAGTATAGAGTCTTTCTGCAAAAAGGTGAAGGAATACCAATGGAAAAAGATCTCAAAGGAACATATTTCAAAGGACGTTTTGAAAAGAATATTAACGAAGTTTTAGATACAGTTGTAAATAATGGAGTTGCACATCACATATCAGTTGTTTATGGTGATTATACTGAAGCCTTTAAAATATTTGCTGATATTAAAAAGTGGAAAGTTATTGAATAGTTTGCTTTATTTTAATTACAATTATTGGAGGTGATAATAAAATAAGTTTGTTTTTTCGATATAAAAAATTAAAGGGGGAAGTTAAATGTTATTCAGAAAGTCAATTATTTTTTCATTAACATTACTTATGATTTTAGGTAGTATGTTTTTAGTATTTGGGTCAGTTTCTGCTCAAGATAAACCCTATGAAGGAACAAAGATTAATGTTTTAGTTTGGCGAGATGCACATACAAAAGCTGTTAAAGAAAGAGTATCAGAATTTGAAGAAATGACAGGTATTGATGTAGTAATTGATGATCTTCCAACTCAGTCACTAACTCAAAAAATGGCAATGAATGTTACAACTGAGACTGGTAAATATGATTTAGTTGCAGTTGATGAGCCATATGTTCCTCAGTTTGCTGAGTATTTCCTTGATTACAAAGATTGGCCAGCTCCAAAAGTTATGGATGGAAAAATTCAATTATCAGAAATCCCCGAAGGAGCTGTTACTGCTGCAGCCTGGAATAATAGCATTAAAGGTCTTCCTATAAATGCTAATGCATATATTATGATTTATAGAAAAGATCTAGTTGAAAATAAAGAAAACCAAAAAGCATTTAAAGATGAGTATGGATATGAATTACAGGCTCCTGATACATTAGAGCAGTTAAATGATATGGCAGAATTCTTTTATAATCCCGATGAAATGATGTATGGATATGCACCATTTACTGTAAAATCTGAAGGAGCTACGGTTGAAGCAATGTGGCTTTTTAAAAGCTTTGGAGTTGATATCTTAGATCAAAATCTAAATGTAGTTCTCGATGTTGATAAGGCTGTTGCTGCTCTTGATTATTATAAGAAAATATTAGAATTTGGACCTCCTTCTAAATTAAGTATGGGTCATCCGGAGACTATTCAAAATGTAAATGCCGGTAATGTATTTGCTACACTTCAGTGGCCTGCTATTATAGCTGGACATGAAAATCCAAAGGAATCAAGAGTTGCTGGCAAACTTGGTTATCCATTAAATCCTGAAGGTCCAGGTGGAAGAGCTGCAATTACTGGTGTTTGGTCTTTAACAATGCCTAAAGTTTCAGAAAATAAACAGGCAGCTGCTGAATTTGCCTATTGGTGGGGAAGTTATGAATCTGGAAAAGAATTGGTTGAAGCTGGTATGAGTCCAATTCGTAAAGACCTATTAACAGATCCTATGCTTCAGAAAGATCACCCCTGGTATAAATCAGTACTTGCTAATTTAGATAAAGCGGCAGTTCACAGACCGAGATTCCCTGAATATATGAAAGTATCTGATAAAGTTCAATTATATTTCGCCAAAGTAATAAATAATGAAATGGAGCCCAGAAAAGCTATGACAGAAATGAAATCAGAGATAGAAAATATAATTGAGGAATATAAGAATGATTAAGAAGTTAAAAAATACTATTGAAGGGAGCCTCATTAAATGGGGCTTCCTTGAAAAAAAGGATGATATTATTCCTTATGCATTTCTGGCTCCTGCATTAATAATACTTGGCGGAATTCTATTTTTTCCTTTAGTCTATTCATTTGTTTTATCATTTTTCAACTGGAATATGACGCAGTCTGGAGGGGCTGAATTTGTCTTTCTGGATAATTTTATAAAATTATTTGGCAATGGTGCCTTCTGGCATTCAGTTAGACTTCAAGTTTTATTTGTTGCAATTAGTGTATTTTTGGAATTATTAATTGGACTTGGAGTGGCAATGCTTTTAAATCATAATTTTGCTGGTGAACATGTTGTTAGGGCTCTATTATTATTGCCTGTTTTTATATTACCCGTAGTATCTGGCTTAACATTTAGATTTATGTATGATCCACAATACGGAGCAATTAACTGGTTAATTGGATTATTTGGTTTTAATCCAGTACCATTTCTAAGTAAGTCTACCTTTGCTTTTGTAGCAATTATTATTCAGGATGTCTGGCGGATGTGGCCTTTTATGTTTATGATATTATATGCCAGTCTGAGCTCCTTACCTGAATCTCCATATGAAGCTGCTGCTATTTCTGGAGCTACTAAATGGCAGGTATTTAGACATGTGACTTTACCGATGCTTAAGCCTTCAATAGTTATAGCTGTTATCTTAAGAATTGTGAATGCTTTAAAGGCGTTTTCTGAGATCTATGTTATGACAAATGGGGGGCCTGGTGATGCTACAAGTATTATGTCAATATTTATTTATAAAAATGCCTTTGATTTTTATGAAATGGGATATTCAGCGGCAGCCTCTTATGTATTAGTTGCCATTGCACTCGCATTTTCAATTTATCTGGTTAAAACACAATTTGAATTTTAAAGTGGGGTGATATAATTGCTAAATAAAGATGTAAGTAAGTGGAAATTGAATAAAAAAGCTATTTTTTATATTTCAGTTTTAATATTATTATTGATAGAATTGTTTCCGATTATTTTAGTGTTTTTAACCAGTTTTAAATCACAAATCGATATTTTTAATGCAAATCCATTTTCGGCTTTTATGCCAACTTTAGATAATTATAAGGAAGTCTTGATTGATCGAACTTTTTTAAATAATTTGAAACATAGTATGATTATAGCTCTCGTAACTACAACTATCTCAGTTGTCTTTGGAGTTATGGCTTCTTACAGTTTTGCGAGATTTAATTTTAAAGGTGATCAGAAAATAGGACTGGCAATTTTAGCCAGCAGAATGATACCTCCAATCACTCTTTCCGTACCCTTATTTTTATTAATGAGAAAGGTGGCCTTACTTGATACATATTTCGGTTTAATACTGGCCCATGTTAGTTTTATTATGCCTTATGTAATCTGGATGACTCTACCTTTTTTTCAGGGAATACCAAAAGCTTACGAAGAAGCTGCATTAATCGATGGCTGTTCTCGCTTTGGAGCATTTTATAAAATATTTGTTCCACTGGTGGCTCCTGGTCTTGTAGTCTCAGCGACCTTTAGTTTTCTCTTTTCCTGGAATGATTTTCTTTATGCTCTGATTTTAGCAGGTTCTGAACTAAAAACCGCTCCAATAGTTGTTAGTGGTTTTATTGGTCAGTTTGGACCTAAATGGGGTTCTATGACAGCAGCTGGGAGCTTAATCTTAATTCCAATTTTCATTTTTGCCTTGATTTTACAAAAGTATATTATTTCCGGACTTGCTGTAGGAGGAATTGATTAATCAAAAAATTGCTGAAAATAATGTAGTATATATTAGCATTTACTATTTTCATTATAGGTTTGGAGGAAAACTTTTATGCTAAATTTATTTGAAAAAGAAAATGAGTTTAAAATAGAATTTAATGGAAGAACTTTAATTAAGCATTCAGATAAATCTCCTTTTATATTTATTGGGCAGGGAGAAGCAGAATACAATATGTATAGAGGTAATTTTGATATAGAAAATTATTTAGAAAGCCGAATACCATTAAAATATTTTGTAATTGCAAAAGAAGATAACGATTATTTAATCAAGTTGAAAAAATGTCCTGAAGAAAAGTTCAGCCTCAAATTAAAGGTTGGACATTCAGAAGGACAGCTAAAAATAGAATTTCTTGAAAATAATATAAATGCCAACCGAATCTGGCTGAGAGTTAATGCTAAAAAAGAAGAAAAGATATATGGTTGTGGGGAACAGTTATCTTATTTTAACTTGAGAGGGAAAAACTTTCCGCTCTGGACTTCAGAACCTGGTGTAGGTAGAAATAAAAACACATATACAACCTGGCAGGCTGATGTTAAAGATAAAGCAGGAGGGGATTATTATACTACCAATTATCCTCAGCCTACTTTTATTTCAACTGAGAAGTATTACTGTCATCTGGAGAGTACTGCTTACCTTGATTTTAACTTTAAAAACGAAGGGTTTCATGAACTTGAAGTCTGGGAGATACCAGAATATCTTCTTTTTGAAACAGGAGAGAATTATCTTGAGATAATAGAAAAACTGACTGCTTTTTTAGGTAGACAGCCAGAACTTCCTGACTGGGTATATAATGGCCTAATTTTAGGTATACAGGGAGGAACAAAATTTGTTTTTGATAAAAAAGATGAGCTAAAGGAGAAAGGGCTTAAACTTTCTGCCTTATGGTGCCAGGACTGGCAAGGTGTAAAACATACTAGTTTTGGTAAAAGACTGAGCTGGAACTGGGAATGGAATCAAGAATTATATCCAGAACTTGATCAAAAAATAAAAGAACTCAAAGAAGAAGATATTCGTTTTATGGGGTATATTAATCCTTATGTTCTGGAAGGTAAAAGTCTTTATCAACAGGCAGTAGAGCATGATTATCTTGCTTATGACAGTGAAGGTGAGATTTATTTAGTTGATTTCGGTGAATTTTACTGTGGGGTAGTTGATTTTACAAATCCTGAAGCTTTTAATTGGTATAAAGAAGTAATCAAAGAAAATTTAATTGATTTTGGTCTTGCTGGCTGGATGGCTGATTTTGGTGAATATCTGCCAACCGACTGTGTTTTGAATAATAGTAAAAGTGCTGAAATTATGCATAATGCCTGGCCTGCAATTTGGGCCAGATTGAATTATGAAGCAGTTAAAGAGGCAGGGAAATTAGAGGAAGTTTTATATTTTATGAGAGCAGGATTTACAGGAAATCAGAAATACTGTACTTTAATGTGGGCAGGAGATCAGAGTGTTAACTGGAGTCTGGACGATGGTCTGGCCTCAGTTATTCCGGCAGCCCTTTCAATGGGGATGACCGGCTGTGGTTTACATCACAGTGATATAGGTGGCTATACAAGTCTGCACGGTAATATAAGGAGTAAAGAATTATTTATGCGCTGGGCAGAAATGGCAGCCTTTACTCCAGTAATGAGAACCCATGAGGGTAATAGACCAGATGATAATTTTCAGTTTTATAATGATAGAGAGGCTATAGAGCATCTAAGTAAAATGACTGATGTCTATACTAAACTTAAAAAATATATAAAGGATGCGGTTAAAGAAAATGCAGAAAGAGGAATTCCCGTACAGAGACCTTTATTTTTACACTACGAAGAAGACAAAAGAGTCTATGATTTAAAATATCAATATTTACTTGGCCGTGATCTTATGGTGGCTCCAGTATATGAAAAAAACAAAAAGGAATGGAGTCTCTACCTTCCGGAAGATAATTGGATTCACTTTTGGAATGGAAAAGAATACAGTGGTGGAGAAATTAAAGTTAAAGCCCCACTGGGTCAACCACCGGTGTTTTATAGAAAAGAGTCAAAGTATAAGAAACTGTTTAAGGAGGCAGCAGAAATTTCATGAGCGGTCAAAAAAATTTAAAAAGATTAAAAATGCTAAATCCAGCTTTAGAGATTAAAACCATAGAATCAGAGTCATTTCAAAAATATGGTAGGAAAATAGTTGATCAAAGATTTGAAAAAATAAAAAATTATTTAAGTTCTGAAACTAAAATTCCGGAAAAAGGAAATATATATCAGGCAGATTTAGAATATTTTAGTGATTCAGAAATAAAAAAAGAAATAGAGAGAGATTATTATGGAGAAATGTCAATTGAGATAGGTTATTGTAATGGTAAAAATTCTTATCTTAATGGTCTTGAATATCACAATGGCTCAGAAATTAATATCGCAGTTACAGATTTGATATTGCTTTTAGGAGAGAAAAAAGATATTAAAGCAAACGGTTATAATTCTAGAAATATAGAGGCTTTTTATTTAAAAGAAGGAAATGTTATAGAACTTTATGGTACCAGTCTTCATTTTGCTCCCTGTCGGACTGAAGAAGAAGGTTTTAAATGTGCGGTAATACTGCTTGATGGAACTAACCAGCCGTTAGCTTATCAGGGACATGATGATCCATATCTTTTTGCAAAAAATAAGTGGCTTTTAGTTCATTCTGATAAAAAAGATCTAATTCAAAAAGGTGCCAAGCCAGCTATAAATGGTGAAAATACTGAAGTTATAATTTAGAGCTCGAATTAAATTTTAGTTTAAAAGTAATTAATATCATTTGGCATTCTGGAGGTGTAATATTGTCTTTTAATGAGATTAAAAAAATAAGTCAAAAAACATTAAAGAGACTAAAAGATATCGAAGAGAAAGAATTTGAAGCAAAAATACTCTTTGGTTTTGATGGTTTTGTAGATAATGTATGGTCTCTGGTTGAAGAAAGAAACTCAGTTAAAGACTATAAATTAATGAAGTCAATGTTGACTTTAAATGAGAGGATAAAAGAGTCAGCCGGGGGAGGATTGAGCACAGAAATATTGAGGAAAGATAAAAGAGCAGGGGGGTTTAATGCTAACACGGCTCGAGTTTTAACAGTGTTTAATTTAAAACCAACCTTGATGGCCTTTTTTGAAGGTGAAGAAATTTTTAAGGATATAATAAAAAAATCAGAGATTATAAATTTAGGTGAACCCTGCAGTGCCCAGATTTTTGAATTTAATGATGGAAAATTAATGTTTCCTAATAATGAAAATGTGAGAAATCTGGATTGGACTCAAATAAAATATAAAGTAGGATTAGACAAATTGATAAAATTATTTGAGAGATCAGATCTTATTGCTTTTGGTTATTGGGCTAATATGCCCTATTATAATAAAATAATTAAAGGCATAAAAGAAGAAATACTTCCTGAAATTAGTAGAAAAAAAAGACATTTGTTTATGGATTTTGGTAACGTTAAAAAAAGAAGTGATAGTGACTTGAGAATGTTTGCTAAAAGTTTATCTGAACTTGAAAAATATTTTAAAATTACGGTAAGTTTAAATAGGACTGAAGCTCTAGATACAGCTAAAGCCCTGGCTATAAAAAATAATAATGATAATCAAAGTTATAAAATGATGGCAGCTGCAATAAGAGCTGAGATGGGAATATCTAATTTTGTGCTGCATACGAACAGTTTTGCGGTAAGTGCAGCGGCTGACGGTGTAAAAAAATTAAAACAACCTTACTGTCAAAAACCTTTGTTAACAACTGGATCAGGAGATACTTTTAATGGAGGATATATACTGGGGCTTTTACTTTCAGCTGATAGAGAAATTCAACTTGCAGTTGCAAGTGTAACAGCAGGGTATTATATTAGAAATGGAAGACCGCCTAAAAGAAATGAAATGATTGAATTTTTAAGAGGTTATCCGGGATTATTTTTAAATGAATAATATTTTTATAATTATATATTTTATAAATTAAAATACGATAAATATTGAACTTAAATTTTCTTAATTTCGTTAAATATTAATATTTTAAAATAATTTTGCAATAGGAGAGGTATAAGTGATAAATCTAAAGGAAATTTTAGCAGAAACAGAAAATGGTTTTGCGGTCGGTAATTTTAATGTACATAATATGGAATATGTTCAGGGAGTGGTAGAGGCAGCCGAAGAAACACAGTCACCTGTAATTATTGCAATTACAGAGCGCCCTCTCAAATATTATGGAATAGATTATTTAATTAATACAGTAAAAGCAGCAGAAAAAAATTGTTCAGTACCACTTTGTTTACATTTAGATCATGGAGATAATTTAGAGATAGTTTTTAGGTGCATTGAGGCCGGTTTTTCATCAGTAATGTATGATGGTTCTCATTTACCAATTGAAGAAAATATAGCAAATACCAGAAAAGTGGTTGAAAAAGCAGCAGAATATGGAATATACGCAGAAGCAGAATTAGGTAAACTGCAGGGGATTGAAGATGGAAAAGAGTCAACAGAAAGTGCACTAACTGATCCGGAAGAAGCCAAAAGATTTGTTGAAGAAACAGGAGTCGCAGTACTTGCAGTAGCAGTAGGTACAGCACATGGTTTTTATGATGGAGAACCCAAATTAGATTTTGAGAGGCTGGAGGCAATTAGAGAAAAGGTTGATGTACCATTAGTCTTACATGGAGGTTCTGGTGTGCCAGAAGCAAGTGTCAAAAAAGCAATAGATATTGGGATTTCTAAAGTGAATGTTGGTACTGAATTAAAGGTTGCATTTAATCAGGGAATTAAGGGTGTCTGGGAAGAAAACCCTGATGAAATTGAATGTACAAAAATTATGGGAGCAGCTCGGGAAGGCGTAAAAAATAAAGTTATTGAAAAAATAAATCTTTTTAGATCAAATATTTAGTCTAATAAATATAAAAGGGGAATTTCTAGTTAAGAGATTTCCTTTTTATAATTTGTTTATTAATTAAACTTTGTAAAGTGTTTGACAATAATTATTTTTAATGCTATACTTTGTTTAAAGTTAAATAAAAAAAGAGGTTGAGCCGAAGAGAAAACCTTATTGAGATTTAGAGGGGGTAGTTTACCCAATTTTATCTAAATTTCAATAAGGTTTTTTGTATTTTAAAAGGAAAAATGAATTAGAATCTAGAAATTGATTATAAGAGTTTAAATATTCATTTATCTTTTAAGGTATTAAATAAAAATAAATGGGGGAATATAAAAATGGAAGATTATATTTTAGCAATTGATCAGGGTACCACAAGTTCCCGGGCAATAGTTTTTAATCATGACGGAGAAATTGTTACTTCTTCACAGAGAGAATTTACTCAGCATTTTCCCAGGCCGGGTTGGGTTGAGCATGATCCAGATGAAATTTGGGGTACTACTCTGGCTGTAATGGCAGATGCAATGGGGAGAAAAGATATTAATCCTTCTCAAATTGCAGCGATTGGAATCACCAATCAAAGAGAAACCACAGTTGTCTGGGATGCTGAAACTGGCAAACCTATTCATAATGCTATTGTCTGGCAGGATAGAAGAACTGCTGCAATCTGTGATCAACTTAAAGAACAGGGTTTAGAAGAAACAATCAAAAGTAAAACTGGTCTTGTAGTGGATGCTTATTTTTCTGGAACAAAAATTAAATGGTTGCTGGATAATGTGGAGGGTGCTAGAGAAAAAGCCAAAAATGGGGAATTAAGATTTGGAACCATTGACAGCTGGTTAATCTGGAAGCTGACAGGTGGTAAAACACATGTAACTGATTATACCAATGCTTCCAGGACAATGGTTTATAATATATTTGATTTAGAATGGGATCAGGAGATGCTTGACATTTTAGAAATTCCAGCCTCAATGCTGCCCGAAGTAAAACAATCAAGTGAGGTTTACGGAGAAACAGCTGACTATCATTTTTTTGGTCAAAATGTTCCAATTGCAGGTATTGCAGGCGATCAGCAGGCTGCTACCTTTGGTCAGGTTTGCTACGAAGAGGGAATGGCAAAAAATACATATGGAACTGGCTGTTTTATGCTAATGAATACTGGAGAAAAGGCTGTGAAGTCGGAAAATGGACTTTTAACAACTATAGCTTATGGCGTAGATGGCAAGGTTAATTATGCTTTAGAAGGCTCAATATTTATTGCTGGAGCTGCAATTCAGTGGCTTCGAGATGAGATGGAATTAATTAATTCTGCTCCAGAATCAGAAGAACATGCTCGGAAGGTTGATGATACAGGTGGGGTATATGTAGTTCCAGCTTTCGCCGGACTGGGAGCTCCCTACTGGGATATGTATGCCAGGGGTACAATTGTCGGTTTAACAAGAGGCTCTTCTAAGGATCACATCATTAGGGCTACTCTGGAATCAATTGCCTATCAGAGTAGAGATGTTTTAGAAGCAATGGAAGCTGATTCGGGGATAGAACTTAAAAAAATGAGAGTAGATGGTGGTGCAGCAATGAATGATTTTTTAATGCAATTCCAGGCAGATATACTTGGCTCAGAAGTAGAAAGACCCGAAATTAATGAAACCACTGCTTTAGGAGCAGCATATTTAGCGGGACTGGCTGTAGGATACTGGGAAAATAAAGAAGAGTTGATTGAAAAGTGGAAGAAAAATAAAGATTTTAAATCTGAGATGGCTGCTGAGAGAAGAGAAAAATTATATAAAGGCTGGAAAAAAGCAGTTGAGCGTTCTAAAAACTGGTCTGAAGAATAGATAATGAAGTTAATATTTAAATTTTATTATGATTAGAGAAGTATATATACGACTATAAAATTATTTTATAATATTTTAGGGGGGAAATTCATTGAATAAAAAATATGATGTAATAATAATTGGAGCCGGAATTTCTGGCTGTGCTGTAGCCTGGAAGTTAGCCAGATATAATTTGGATATTTTGCTTCTGGAAAAAGAAGCGGATGTAGCGACAGGGACTACAAAGGCAAATACTGCAATTATGCATGCAGGCTATAATGCTGATCCTGATAAACTTAAAGGACGTTTAAATGTTAAGGGAAATGAAGAAATTAGAGAGGTTTCCAAAAAATTAAATATCCCTTATAAAGAGATTGGCTCACTGGTTGTAGGACTTGAAGATGATGACTTAAGTGTTATTGATGAACTCTATCAAAAGGGTTTAAAAAATAATGTTAAAAATATGGAGATTGTTGATCGTGAGTGGTTATTGGAGCACGAACCAAATATATCTAAAAAGGCTGTTAAAGCTCTCTGGGCACCCACAGCAGGTGTAATAACTCCCTGGGAGGCAGCACTGGCTATGGCTCAGAATGCAGTAGCCAATGGGGCAGAAGTGAAATTAGAAACCGCAGTTGAAGATGTTTTAGTTGATGAAGGAAGAGTAATTGGTGTAAAAACCAATCAGGGAGACTTTGCTGCTGACTATGTAGTCAATGCGGCCGGTCTTTATGCTGATGAGATTGCCAGAATGGTAGGAATTGAAAAAATTAATATTACTCCTCGCAAGGGAGAATATTATATATATGATCATGCTAAAGATTTTGAGGTTAATCATGTTGTTTTTCCTGTTCCAACTCCAATCAGTAAGGGTATTGTAGTTACTCCAACAGTTGAGAATAATCTTTTAATTGGGCCTACTTCTCATAATGTAGAAAGTAAAACTGACCTTGCTACAACTAGAGAAGGCTTAAAAGAAGTTTATAATGGAGCCAAAAAGCTTTATCCTGAACTAGATTTAAGAGATACAATTAGAGTTTTTGCCGGTTTAAGAGCGGCAGATGACACTGAAGATTTTGTGATTGAAGCTGCAGAGAATGTTAAAGGTTTTGTCAATGTAGCTGGAATTCAATCCCCTGGTCTTGCTTCTTCAACCGCTATAGCAGGTTATACAGCGGATATTCTAAAAGATGAAGGTTTAATTTTATCAGAAAAGAAAGATTTTATTGAAACTAGAGAAGAACCAGTTAGATTTTATGAAATGTCAAATACAGAAAGAGCAAAAATGGTAGATCAGAATAAAGATTATGGTCAGATAATCTGCCGCTGTGAAACTGTATCCTATAAAGAAATTTTGGATGCAATTAACGGTCCGGTTGGAGCCAGAACGGTAAATGCTGTTAAACGCAGAACCAGAGCTGGAGCCGGGAGATGTCAGGGTGGATTCTGTGGTCCAAGAGTTGTAGATATTCTGGCTGAGCAGCTCGGTATTGATCCAACTGAAGTTAAACAGGAAGAAGGAAATTCTCAAATTTTAGAATATAAAATTAAAGAATTACTTGGAAGCAGGGTGATGAATAATGCTTAAAGTTAAAAAAGATTTAGTCGTAATTGGTGGAGGTCCGGCTGGACTGGCTGCTGCTAAAACAGCTTATGATGATGGTATAAATGATGTAATGATTTTAGAAAGAGATTTTGAACTTGGTGGAATTTTGCCCCAGTGTATTCATAATGGATTTGGTCTTCATCACTTTAAGGAAGAACTTACCGGACCGGAATACGCACAGAGATTTATTAATGATATTGAGGAAAGAGATATTGAAGTAAAATTAGACACAATGGTTTTAGATGTTACAAAAGATAGAAAAGTTTATGCCATGAATAAAAAAGAGGGTTTTTTAGAAATAGAAGCTAAAGCTGTAGTGCTGGCAATGGGATGTCGGGAGAGAACTGCAGGAGCAATTGGTATTCCGGGTACCAGACCGGCTGGAGTTATCACTGCGGGAACAGCTCAACGCTATACTAATATTGAAGGTTTTGTACCGGGAGATGAAGTAGTAATTCTGGGTTCAGGAGATATTGGTTTAATAATGGCCCGGAGAATGAAGTTGGAAGGTGCTGATGTTAAAGCAGTCTGTGAGCTTTTACCCTATACAGGTGGTCTAACCAGAAATGTTGTTCAGTGTCTGGAAGATTATGATATTCCTCTGATGTTAAACCATACAGTAACTGCAATTAAAGGAGAAGGCCGCCTGGAGGCAGTTGAAATTTCTGAAGTTGATGAAAATCTAAAACCTATTCCAGAAACTGCAAAAACAATTAAGGCAGATACCTTATTATTATCAGTTGGTCTAATTCCGGAAAATGAGCTTTCTAAAAAGGCGGATGTGATTTTAGATGACCGCACAGGGGGACCAATAGTTAATGAAGGTCGGGAAACAAATATTGAAGGAATTTTTGCCTGTGGAAATGTGCTGCATGTACATGATTTAGTAGACTGGGTAACAGAAGAATCTCAAATTGCAGGTGCTCATGCTGCCAAGTATATCAAAGATAATTTCGAAAAAACAGGTAAATGTGCTGAAGTTAAAGCTGGGGAAAATGTAAGTTATGTTATTCCTCAAAAAATTGAACTTGAGTCGGGAGATAGGAAGCGGATTCCGCTTTATATGAGGGTATCAACTCCTTTAACAGCAGTTGATATTAATTTATATGCTGACGGAGAGAAATTATATTCTTTTTCTGAACCTTTCGCTAAACCGGGAGAGATGATAAGTGTACCTCTTGCTCAAAAGACACTGGATGATTTAGATAATCTAAGTGAGATTAAAGTTGATATTATTGAAAAGGAGGGAGAATAAAATGATAGAAACTAAAACCCTCACCTGTGTAGCCTGTCCTAAAGGTTGTGAAGTTACAGTTGAATACGAAGGTGATGAGATAATCGATATTAAAGGCAATGCCTGTCCTCAGGGACAGAGTTATGCCGAAGAGGAGATAGTAGCCCCAACCCGAATTTTACCGACAACTATAAGAGTTAAGAACGGAGCTTTAGCTCTCTGTCCTGTAAAGACAACAAAACAGATTCCCTTAGAAAAGATGTTTAAGGCTATGGAAATTATAGGAAAAAAGGAAGTTGAAGCGCCAATAAAAATGGGAGATGTTTTGATAGAGGATATACTCGGCACTGGAGCAAATATTGTTGCTACAAGGGATATGCCGGAAAAATTATAAAAAAATAATTTATCTATACCAGAAGATTTTTTATCTTCTGGTATTTTTCTATTATTTTTATAATAAATCTCTCTAATTAAGCAGGATTTTAACTTTTTAAATCAAAGTATTATTATAGAGGGTTAAAACTTAAAAAAATAAAAGAAATAGGGGATGTTGCTGTTGCTAAAAAATATGGATTTGAAGTGGAAAATAAGTATTATTTTAACAATTATTGTGATCATAGTTATGTCTGCGGTATCATTTTTTACTTATAGTTATACTCAGAATATTATGTCAGATCAAATTGATCAGAGGATAGATGTAATAAGACATAATCAGCAAGAAGAAATATTAAGCAAATTAAATCGGCTCAAGGAGAGAACAAACTATTTTGCCAGTTTTGAAGATGTTTATAATTTAGTTAATATGAGTAACTATTATGTTGAAGAGGGAGAACTAATTGATCTGGCTGGTGGTGGCTGGATGAGTACCTTTACTAATAGAGCTTCTCTGCTCCGAGATAATAACCGAATGTTTAAAGAAACTCAATTTTCTTATGTCACTACTGCCAGTGGTATTGTCTTAGTTGATTCTCGGGTAGAGGGTGAGAATAATATTTATGAATATGCCGGGAAAACATTACCGGAAGACCAGTATAAAAATATTTCTAGTGAAGAAGTACATATTATAAATGGTAAACCACATGTATTATTTGGATCTGAAATCACAAAAGAAAACGCAGATGGGGAAGAAGAAGTGATTGGCTATTATGTAATGGCCACAAATCTTGATGTGTTTTATAGTAATACTCTGGAATCACTGGAAAATGTCTCTGCTTTTAGCCTGGTCAATTCTGATGGATATATTTTAAGTAATCTGGATAGATCATTAATGGGAACTAAAATTGAAGATCCCTGGTTTACAGAACAGATAAATAATCAAAAGACATCTGCAGTTAAAGTAGGAGATAATAGAACTCGTTATTTTGATCAGATAAGTGAAGAATATGGAATTTACATGGGAATTGATGTACCTCAGGAAGTAATTAATGGTCCTGTAAATAATGTTAGAAATATAATTTTAATTATTGCTTTAATTGGTGTAATTGTCTTATTTGTTGCGAACTATTTATTATTGAACTGGCAGCTAAAACCACTAAATAGTTTAATTGTGGCTTTTGATGAACTGGCTGCAGGTAATTTAAGTGAAAAAATATTATTAACTAAAAGTGCAGATAAAAACGATGAGATAGGCAAATTGAGTAAATCTTTTAATAATATGGTTAAAGAGTTTAAGCAGGTAATTTTAAATATTAATCAGGCTTCAGATGAAGTTGAAGAATCTTCCAGCTATTTAAAGGAAGTATCAACAGAAGTTGGAGATGTTTCTACTCAAGTAGCACAATCAATAAATGATGTTGCTTCTGGTGCAGATGATCAGGCTGCCAGTGTTGATAATATTAATCAGCAAATTAAAACTCTGGCAAATGATATTGAAAAATTAAAACAGTCGAATCAGGAAGTTGAATCTCTGGCTGAAGATATGGAAACAGCAGCTGCAGGTGGTAAAACAGAAATGGATAAGGTTAGCAGCCAGATGGCAAAGATTAGAAATGCTATCCAGGAAGTTGCTTCTGGTATCTCTAATTTAGAATCAATTTCGAATGAAATCGATGAGATTTTAAATATTATTAATAATATTGCCGAACAGACAAATTTACTTGCTTTAAATGCGGCAATTGAGGCAGCAAGAGCAGGAGAGGCTGGACGTGGATTTTCAGTAGTTGCAGATGAGATTAGAGAACTGGCCGAAGAATCAGTAAATTCAGCAGGTGAAATCAGAAAGCTGGTAGAGGATGTTAAAATTGAAACTGAAACAGCAAGTTCGAGGATGGATGATGGTATTGAAGAAATTCAAAATGGAGAAAGAGTTGTAAGTAGTGCTGAAGACTCTTTTGCTGATATAGAAAGTAAAATAAAAAATGCTTCCACCGGTATAGCTTCTTCAATCAAAATTGTGGAGGAAGTAGATAATTATAGTGAAAAAATCGTACAGGAAGTTGGGGAAATTGCAAGTATTTCGGAAGAAACTTCTGCCAATACAGAAGAAGTAGCTGCTGCAAGTCAGGAACAGAATGCGTCAATAGAAGAAATTACTTCACTTGCTGATTCTCTAGCTGATATGTCTGCTAATTTGAATCAATTAGTTAATAGATTTGATTTAAATTCTTAAAGTAATTATTATTTACTCCCGGTCAGATGGCTGGGAGTTTTCTTAGGGAGGAAGAGATTTGAAACATCTAGTTGGTTATTTTAAAAATTATCCTATTATTCCTGCAGTTCGGGAAATAAAGGATTTAGAGAGAGCAATGAATATTGAAAAAGCAGTATTAATTTTCTTATTGACTGGTTCAATTTTTGATTTAAAAAAATCAATGGAATTGGCTCATGCCAGTGATAAAATTTTAATGGTAAATATTGATCTGGTTAGTGGAATCGCTCATGATAGGGAAGGAATTAAATATTTAGCAGAAAATAATCTCTGTGATGGAATAATTTCTACAAAAGGTTATTTAATTAAAGAAGCCTCCAGACATGGTCTGATGACTGTGCAGAGAGTCTTTCTTTTGGATTCAGCCTCTCTTCTCAGTGCAGAAAAATCTCTTAATCCTCAAACTGTTGATGCAGTTGAAATCTTGCCCGGAATTGCAGCACCATATTTTATCAATAGACAAAAAAAGAGCAGATATGACTATCCAGTGATTGCAGGTGGTTTGATAAAATCGATGGAAGAAGTTGCTGATTTAAAAGAAAAAGGTATTTTTGCAGTTTCAACAAGTGATTATAAGTTATGGGATTTTAATTAAAAGGGTGATATAGATGGGGAAAAAATTGATTAATGATCCAGATAATGTAGTTAAGGAAATGATTGAAGGTATAGTAATGGCAAGTAATGACCGCCTGGAAAAATTAGATGGATATAATATTGTACTTCGAAAAGATGCACCTGTGGAAAAAGTTGCCCTGGTAAGTGGAGGTGGAAGTGGCCATGAACCTGCACATGCTGCCTATGTAGGGCAGGGTATGCTGGATGCTGCTGTGGCTGGGGATGTTTTTACTTCTCCTACTCCGGATGCGATTTTTGAGGCGGTTAAAGCAGTTGATAGTGGGAATGGAGTTCTGCTGATCATTAAAAACTATACAGGAGATTTAATGAATTTTGAGATGGCAGCCGAAATGGCTGAAGCTGAAGGTATAGAAATTGAGCAGGTAATTGTTAATGATGATGTAGCAGTAGAGGATAGCCTTTATACAACTGGCAGACGTGGGGTTGCCGGTACAGTCTTTGTGCATAAAATTGCTGGTGCAAAAGCAGCTTCGGGCGCAGAACTTAAAGAGGTCAAAAGAAGCGCTGAAAAAGTAATAAAAAATGTCAGAACTAAAGGAGTTGCCATTAATCCCTGTCAATTGCCAGCAGCAGAAAATAGTACTTTTAGTCTGGCTGAAGACGAAATGGAAATGGGGATTGGAATCCATGGTGAGCCTGGCACCGAAAAAGTAAAAATAAAAAAAGTAGATGAGATAGTTGACTCGTTGTTAAAAGATATTTTAACAGATCTAAAAATAAAAAAAGATGATAAAGTTGCATTGATGGTAAATGGCATGGGCGGTACACCACTAATGGAACTTTATATAGCAAATAGACGGGCAAATAATTTTCTATCAAATAAAGGTATAAAAATATCTAAAAATTATGTTGGAGAATTTATGACTTCTCTTGAAATGGAGGGGCTCTCGCTAACTATTTTGAAATTAGATGGAGATCTGACTAATTTATTAGAAGCAGAGACTGAAGTTAATTTATTAAAATAGAATTGAGGTAAAATTATGGCTAATAAAACAAAAGAATTATTTTTGAAAACTGCAGATGTAATAATTGAAAATAAGAATTATTTAACTGAACTGGATGCAGCTATTGGTGATGGTGATCATGGTGTAAATCTTGCCAGGGGTTTTAAAAAATTAAAAGATAAATTGGAGAACGGAAGTTTTGAAAGCAGAAGTGAAGTATTTAAATTAACTGCAATGACTCTCATTTCCAACGTAGGTGGTGCTTCAGGACCATTATATGGTACAGCATTTTTAAATATTTCAAAAGTGATTGCTGATAGTAGACTTGATCTGGAGGACTTAGTAGAAATTTCAGAAGAGGCAATTGCTGGAATTCAGAAAAGAGGTAGGGCAGAGGCTGGAGAAAAAACAATGCTGGATACTTTAATTCCCGCTTCAGAATCACTCAAAGAGAGTCGGGATAATAATCTTGATCTGGATACAGCCTTAAAAAATTGTCTACAGGCCGCTGCTGCTGGAATGGAAAATACAATAGAGATGCAGGCTACTAAAGGTCGGGCAAGTTATCTGGGAGAACGCAGTATCGGACATCAGGATCCAGGGGCGACTTCTTCCTATTTAATAATTGAAACCTTTATAAAGAATTCTTTAAAATAAAAAGATGAGGTGTAATAATGGTTAATATTTTAATTATCTCCCACAGTGAAAAAATTGCTGAGGGAACGAAGGAACTGGCTGAAGAAATGAAACAGGCTGAAGTTGATATTCAGGTAGCTGGCGGCACTGGTGATGGTCAAATGGGGACAGATGCTGATTTGATCGAAAAAAAGCTAAAAAGCATGGATTGTCAGGACGGCATAGTAGTACTAGCTGATCTTGGTAGTGCTGTAATGAGCTTTAACATGGTTAAAGAATGGCTTTCTGAAGATAAGCAGAAAAAAATAAAACTTGCTAATGCTCCTATTGTAGAGGGTGCTGTTTTAGCCGCTGTGGAAGCCAGTCTAGGAAAAAATTTGGAGGAAGTACTGGCAGCAATTGAAAAAAAATCAATATTAAATAAAAATAATTTGTAAAAAAGGATGAAATTAATGTTACATTTATGTTAAAATATATAGATGAGTAGTATTAATAAAAAATTTTGAAAGGATGATCAGATTGGTAAAAGAAAAGAAGGTTATAATCACTAATAAGACCGGTCTGCACGCCCGGCCTGCAGCTCAGTTTGTGCAGAAAGCAGGTAAATTTGATTCAAAAATTGAGATAGTTTTTGAAGAAAAAGAGGTCAATGCAAAGAGTATTATGGGTGTAATGAGCCTGGGAGTAGGAAAAGGAAATGAAATTACTGTCAGAGCAGACGGTGAAGATGCTGATAAAGCAGTAGAAGAACTTGTTGATTTCATTGAGGTTGAAATGGCAAAGGAGGACGAATAGTGATTTTATTGGAAGGAATTGCTGCTTCCCCTGGTATTGCTATTGGAAAATCATTACTCAAGCTAGAAAAAGAAATTGAAATTGATAAAGAAAATATTGAAAATGATCAGGTTGAGCAGGAAATTGAAAAGTTACATAATGCTCTTACTGAATCAAAAAAACAGTTGCAAGAGTTAAAAGAAGAAACTGCTGAAAAACTCGGAGAAGAAAAAGCAGAAATCTTTGCTGCTCATTTAATGATTTTAGATGATCCCGAGGTAATACCTGCATTCGAAAATAAGATCAAAGATAATAAGCTGAATGCAGCAGCTGCAGTTAAAGAAGTAATTGATGAATTTGCTGCTATGTTTGCGGCAATGGATGATGAATATTTAAGAGAACGTGGTTCTGATATTAAAGATGTCGGCATGAGAGTTATCAAAAATTTACTTGGTATTGAAGATATAGCTGATAAAATGGACGAAGAGGTTATTATTATTGCAGATGATTTAACACCTTCGGATACAGCTCAGCTGGATACGGAAAAAGTTTTAGCTTTTGTAACAAAAGAGGGTTCAAGAACTTCTCACTCTGCAATTATGGCCCGTTCGCTGGGAATTCCTTCCGTTGTGGGAGTGGGTAGTGAATTAATCGAAAAAGCTGAAAATGGAATGAAGATTATTGTAGATGGCAACAGCGGAAAGATATATTTTAATCCGGATAAGTCGACATTAGATAAATATGAAGAAAAATTAGAAGAATATGAAGCTGAGCAGGAAAGATTAAAAGCTTTTAAAGATAAAAAAGCAGAAACTAAGGATGGACATCAGGTAGAAATTGTTGGCAATATGGGTAATTTAAAAGATGTTGTACCTATTTTAGATAATGGTGGGGAAGGTGTTGGTCTTTTCCGAAGTGAATTTTTATACATGGATCGTAGCGAATTACCTACTGAAGAAGAACAGTTTGAGGTTTATAAAGAAGTTGCAGAGAAGATGGGAGATAAGCCAGTAATTATCAGGACTCTGGATGTTGGTGGAGATAAAGAACTGCCCTATTTAGATTTTCCTGATGAAATGAATCCATTTTTGGGTTATAGAGCTATTAGAGTCTGTTTAGAAAGAGATGATATTTTCAAACCGCAGTTGCGGGCATTGTTAAGAGCCGGCAGCTATGGAAATCTGAAAATTATGTTTCCGATGATTTCTTCTCTTAATGAACTTCTGGCTGCTAAAGAAAAAGTAGAAGAGGCTAAGGCTGAGCTTAAAGAAGAAGGATTGGAATATAATCCAGATATTGATCTGGGAATGATGATAGAGATTCCTGCAGCTGTTATGATAGCTGATAAACTTGCCCGCGAGGTTGATTTCTTCAGCATTGGAACCAATGATTTAATTCAGTATACAGTGGCAGTAGATAGGATGAATGAACAGATTGCAGGAATGCATACTCCCTACCATCCGGCGGTATTGAGGATGATTCAAAAGACTATTGAGTCAGCTCATGCCGAAGATATCTGGGTTGGTATGTGTGGAGAAGCAGCTGGAGAAGAGCTGTTACTTCCATTTTTGCTGGGAGCCGGTCTGGATGAGTTCAGTATGAGTGCTGTTTCAATCTTAAAAATTAAAGAGGTTCTGACCAAATGGACTTTAAGTGAAGCAGAAGAAGTAAGCAAAAAAGTTCTTAATTTAGGAACAGTTGCCGATGTAAAAGATTATTTAAATAAGATAAAGAAATAATAAACTTCTGGCAAATTGAATATTTATATTTAAATATCCCGGACGGCTTTTTGCTGTCCGGTTTCTTTTAAACTTTTATTGATTTTAAATGATATAGTTTGAGGTGTTTTTATGAGCAGAAAAAAGGAAGAGTTTAATCAGTTTCGTCAAAAAATGAATGATATTATTTTACAGGAAGGAGATTTAAATACAAAAAGGTTCTTTAATCTCGATCATAAGGTATATCAGGATGGAGAGCTTCCTGCGAAGACTAAAGAGCTGCTGGGGCTTGTTGCTTCAATGGTTTTAAGATGTGATGACTGCATTACATATCATATTATAGAGTCTTATCAAGCGGGCTGGAGTAAAGCAGAAATCTATGAAGCTTTAAATGTGGCTCTGATTGTTGGCGGATCAATTGTAATTCCCCATATGAGAAGGGCAGCAGAACTTTTAGAAGAACTGGAAGTTGAAGCTGGCAAAAAAAAGGGTATATCTGAGAAAGAAAAAATAATTGAAGATATTGAAAGAGATATTGACCTGACTAACTATCAGGAGTTTAAAGTATATACTGATGGAGCCTGTCTTGGAAATCCAGGCCCGGGCGGATATGCAGCAATTATTTTGGATTCTAATTTAGAAAAATTAAAAGTTGTTTCTGGGGCAGAAACGGATTCTACAAATAACAGAATGGAACTAAGAGCTGTAATAGAGGCCTTAAAAGTTATTCCCGAAAATAAAAAGATAGAACTCCATAGTGATTCTAGTTATGTTATAAATGGTTTATCAAGCTGGGTTGAAGGTTGGAAGAAAAATGGCTGGAAAACTTCTAGTAAAAATGCAGTTGCCAATCAGGATTTATGGCAGGAGCTGGATCAGCTGAGTTCCAAATTTGAATTGAGCTATCAAAAGGTAAAAGGGCATAGTGGTGATCGATATAATGAGGAAGTTGATAGTCTGGCAAAAAAAGAAGCAGAAAAAATTTAATTTTTCTGCTGACATTTCGGACAGATACCGCTAAATTCTAAACGATGTGAATGTGCGATAAATTCTGTTTCAGTATTTATTTTATTATTTAAGTCTGAACTTAGATCAATATCTAAATCATATACTGAGCCACATTTTTCACAGCGAAAATGATAATGATGATCAGGATTGCCATCATAGCGGCTGTGATTGCTTCCATAGTCCAGGACAGTAATTTCACCATGTTCAGCTAAAACATTTAAATTACGATAAACAGTTCCCAGACTGATATTAGGTATTTCCTTTCTTACTTTTTCATATATCCAATCAGCTGTAGGATGAGATTTTGTACTCTTTAAAACTCTCAATATTGCCTTACGCTGTTTAGTCATTCTGGTTTTCTTACTCATTTTATTCCTCCTAAGCTTAATTAATAATCATTATTATCTTTTATTTAATTTTAGCAGAAATTATTTGGATATTCAAGTAAAATTTATTATATAACAGAGGGTGATAATTTTGTCAAAGAAAAAAGAAAAAAGAATTCTAACTGGAGATAGGCCGACCGGAAAATTACATTTAGGCCATTATGTTGGTAGTCTGCAGAATCGTGTCGAGCTGCAGGATGAATATGATACATTTTTAATAATTGCAGATGTACAGGCTTTAACTACAAATTTTGATAGGCCGGAGAAATTAAGTGAAGATGTAAGACAGGTTGCAAGAGACTATTTAGCAGCAGGAATTGATCCAGAAAAAACAACGATTTTTGTTCAGTCTTTAGTTCCAGAAATTGCTGAGTTGACTATTTTTTATTCGATGATTGTTACAGTTAATCAGCTGCGCCATAATCCAACAATCAAATCTGAAGCTGAACAGTATGGCTATAAAGAAATGTCTTATGGATTTTTAGGTTATCCAGTAAGTCAGGCTGCAGATATTACTTTCTGTCGGGCAAATCTGGTTCCAGTTGGTGAAGATCAGATACCACATATTGAACAGACTAGAAAAATTGTTCGTAAATTTAATAATATGTATGGTGAGGTTTTCCCGGAGCCTGAAGCTTTAATTAGTGATTTCCCAAGGTTGATGGGGCTTGATGGAAAGAATAAAATGAGTAAAAGTTTAAATAATGCAATTTATTTAAGTGACAGTAAGGAAGAAGTACAGCAAAAAATTATGCAGGCTAAAACTGATCCCGCCAGAATCCATAAAGATGATCCCGGTCATCCAGAAGTTTGTACTGTTTATCATTATCACGAAGCTTTTAATAGTGAAGAATCCGATGAAATCGCCGAAAAGTGTAGAGCAGGAACAATTGGCTGTGTTGCTTGTAAAAAGCGGCTGGCGGAAAAATTAAATGCTTTCCTTGATCCAATGAGAGAAAGAAGAAAAAAATATCTTGAGAATCCAGAACTTGTTGATCAGATATTAATGGATGGTACAGCAAAGGCTAGAGAAGAGGCACAAAAGACAATGGAAAAAGTCAGAGAAGTTATGAAAATCGATTATTTTAGTAAGTAAAATGGAGGGAGATTTTATTGTTTGAATCAAAGATAAACATTGCCCTATTTTTTGGGGGACGATCAGCTGAACATGAGGTTTCTCTGCTCTCTGCTCGCTCCATCTTTCAGGCTCTTAATCAGGATAAATATAATATTTTTCCGATTGCTATTAGTAAAAATGGGTATTTCAGGTCTTTAGCTGTTTCAAAAAAGATTTTATTTGGTGAAGATAAAAGAGTTCCAGAAGTCGAAAGGACAAATGTTTTGCCAGAGGGAATTCTTAATCTTTTAGAAAATAAAATCGATCTAGTTTTTCCAGTTCTGCACGGACCATTTGGTGAAGATGGGAAGATTCAGGGTTTTTTAGATGTTTTAAATATTAAATATGTTGGCTGTAATCTCCGTGCTTCTGCAGTGGGAATGGATAAAGCATATATGAAACAAATTTTTGCTTATAATGGTATTCCTCAGAGTAAGTTTGAAATTTTAAAAAAAATGGATTACAGTCAGCAGAAAAGCTCTAATTTTTTTAATGAGTTTGCTAAAAATTTAGGTCTGCCATTTTTTATTAAACCAGCTAATATGGGATCGAGTATTGGAATCAGCAGAGTAAATGATTTGCAGTCCTTTGCCAGGGCAGTTAATGAAGCCTTTGAATTTGATAAAAAACTAATTTTAGAAAGTAACGTTGAGGGAAGAGAGCTTGAGTCAGCTGTTCTCGGTAGTGAAAAAGATATTAAAGTTTCTGCTGCTGGTGAAATCATTTCTACTCATGATTTTTATGATTATCAGGCGAAATATGAAGACCAGAGCACTGAACTAATTATTCCAGCTAAACTTTCTCCTGCTGCTAAAGCAAAAATTCGTAATCTTTCTGTACAAGCTTTTAGAGCTGTTGGAGCTGAAGGAATTTCAAGACTTGATTTTTTTGTAAATGAAGAACAGGATCAAATTTTAGTAAATGAGATTAATACTATGCCTGGATTCACAAAATTTAGTATGTATCCTCTGCTTTTTGAGGAAAGTGGAATTTCATATTCTGAACTTTTAGATAACCTGATAGAACTTGCCTTAAAAAAGGATAAATAAATGAGTAAACTTCATATTTTACATGCAGATATGGATGCTTTCTTTTCAGCTGTGGAGCAGCGAGAAAATCCCGAACTGCAAAAAAAGCCTGTAATTGTTGGCGGGGTAAGTTTAAGTAACCGGGGAGTTGTTTCTACGGCTTCTTATGAAGCTAGAAAATTTGGAGTCCATTCGGCGATGCCAATTGCTAAGGCTAAAAAGCTCTGTCCGGCTGGAATTTATCTTCCGGCAAGACATGGACTTTATAAAAAAGTGTCCGGGGAGATTTTTGCGATATTAAAAAAATATACTCCCTTAGTTGAGAAACTTTCTATTGATGAGGCTTTTTTGGATGTTAAAGGTTGTGAGAGATTATATGGAGATTCTATTGAAATTGCAGAAAAAATAAAAGCTGAGGTTAAGCAAAAAACTGATTTAACAATTTCAATAGGTGTTTCAATAAATAAATTTTTGGCTAAACTTGCTTCTGATTATGATAAGCCCGATGGGCTGACTGTAATTAGAAAAAAAGATATTAAGGAGTTTATGCGGAATCTTGATATTGATAAAATATGGGGAGTGGGGGATGTTTTTGCAGCAAAACTGGCTGAAAAAAAGATTTATAAAGCCAGTGATATTTGGCCATATTCTCTGGAAGAATTAAAGAAAAGTTATGGGAAAGCAGGTGTCAAGCTCTTTTTTCTTTCGCGTGGAATAGATAATCGAGATGTAAAAAGTCAAAATGAAATTAAATCAGTCAGTCATGAGGAAACCTTTGCTGAGAACATAAGTGATCGGGATAAGCTGTTTGCCTATTTATTTAAAATGAGCGAAAAAGTTTCTTTTCGTCTTCATAGTAATTCAATTAAAGGCGCGACTATTTTTATTAAGGTTAGATATTCAGATTTTAGTACTTATAGCCGGCAGCAGTCTCTTAAAGTTGCCGTAAATAGCAGTGAAGAAATTTATCAGCGGGCAAAAAATTTATTAATTCAAAATAATTTACTGGATAAACCACTTCGCTTGCTTGGAATAGGAGTTTCTAACTTATGTCTGGAAGGACAGGAACAGTTGAATTTATTTGCTGAAGCTAATGAAGATCAGCTGGATCAGACTATTGACGAGCTGAAGAGAAAATATGGATTTAATAAAATATCACGTGCCCGCAAATTATATTTAAATAATGATTAATTACCCACCATATTTGGTGGGTTTTTTCAATTTTATTAGTAATTATTTCTGGCTGGTAAAATTTTATAATTTTTTTTTGAAAATATAAAGGAGTTTTCTCTTTGATGTAGAATAAATTTATTAAGTGGTGGAAAGTGGAGTAAAAGGGTGGAAAGTGGGAAGTGATATTATGTTTATGGGAGAATACACTCATAATATGGATAAAAAAGGACGTTTAATTATTCCTTCTAAGCTTAGAGATGACTTGAGTGAGCAGTTTGTCATCACCAGAGGGTTGGATAATTGTCTGTTTTTATATCCCATGAATGAATGGAAAGAACTAGAAAAAAAATTAACTTCCCTACCTATGACAAGCAAAAATGCCCGTAATTTTGTCCGCTTTTTCTTTTCAGGAGCCAACGAATGTGAATTAGATAAACAGGGAAGAGTTTCCCTACCTATAAATTTAAGAGATTATGCAGATTTTGAACATGAAATAGTAATAATTGGTCTGGCAAATAGAATTGAACTCTGGGCCAAAGAAAAATGGGATAGCTACATGGATGATGTAGAAGATTCTTATGAAGATATTGCAGATGCAATGGAAGAGTTGGGAATCTAGAAAGGACAAATATGGAATTTGAACATCAGGCAGTATTATTAAATGAGGCAGTTGAATATCTTAATATAAAAGAAGATGGGACTTACCTCGATGGAACTCTGGGGAGAGCAGGTCACAGTTCGGAAATTTTAAAACACCTATCTCAAAAAGGTAAACTAGTAGCAGTTGATCGTGATACAGCTGCTATTAAGGAGGTTAGAGAAAAATTCCCAGCTGAAGACAGACTAATTCTGGAACATTCTAATTTTCAGGATTTTGACAAAGTTTTTGCCAAATTGGGGATTGAAGCAGTTGACGGAATGCTTTTTGATTTAGGTGTTTCTTCACCACAGCTTGATAATCCTGAGCGGGGTTTTAGTTATCAAAATGATGGTCCACTTGATATGAGAATGAATCCTGAACAGAAGTTATCAGCCAGGGATATAGTAAATAATTATTCTAAAAAGCAGTTAGAAGAAATAATTTCTGAATATGGAGAGGAAAATTGGGCTGCCAGAATAGCAGAATTCATTGTAAAAATGCGCAGAGAAAAAGAAATCAGCACAACGAGTGATCTGGTTGAAGTTATTAAAGCAGCTATTCCAAAAGCAGTCAGAAGGAGTGGTGGTCATCCTGCTCGCAGAACTTTTCAGGCATTAAGGATTGAAACTAATAATGAACTGGAACAACTCAAAAATTTAATTGATAAGGCAGTTTCTTATCTAAATCCCGGTGGCAGACTGGTAATTATTACTTTTCATTCACTGGAAGATAGAATAGTTAAACACAAATTTAGAGATCTGGCAAACGACTGTACCTGTCCACCGGATTTTCCAATTTGTGTCTGTGATAAAAGAGCAGAAGTAAAAGTCATAACCCGAAGTCCGATTCAAGCTTCTAAAACAGAAAAAGAGGCAAATCCACGCTCGAGAAGTGCCAAGATGAGAGTAGCTGAGAAGATTTAATTAAAAGGGGGTAGTAAAATGTATCAGGGTCAGGATTATGTTAATTCCGCTTCACAAAGCAGTTATCTTAATGAATCATCCTATAATTTTACTAATGTAAAAAAACAGGCCTTTACAATTTTATACATATTTATGCTGGTTTTTGTTAGTATTTCAATTTTGTTATATGTTTCTCAAATTTTGAATATTAATCATAGCAGTTCCAGATTGCTGGGTCTTGAATCCAAACTGGAAGCTATTAAATCAAGAAATGAGAGGCTTGAAGTTCAACTGGCAAGTAAAACTTCACTGGCTGAAATAGAAAAAATTGCTAAAAAAGAATTAAATATGGTAGAACCAAGTGAAAAAGAAACTCTGGTTTATAATAATCAGTTAAAAAAAGAAGAAAAATATATGGCTGATCTTCCAAAAGAAAAGTTTTTCTTAGCGCAAATTTATGATAAAATAATAAAAGAAGTTATTACTGTTCAGGCTGAATCACTTGAGTAGGAGGATTAAATTTGCAGCAATTTGAAGAAAGCTCAAAAAATAGAATAATATTCTATTTTGCTATAATATTTATACTTTTTATTATCCTGGCACTAAGACTTGTCTGGATCCAGGTCATTAATAGTGCAGAATATGAACATAAAGCTCTAAACCAGCGAATAAGAGAATTTGTAGTTGATTCAGAAAGAGGAATAATTTATGACAATACCGGCAGGAAACTAGCAGTCAGCTTACCAGCTAAGACTGTAGTTGCTCTGCCGGATAATATTATTAATCCTGAAAAAACTGCAGCTGAACTGGATAAGATTTTAAATATTGATTATAAAACTATTTATGGCAGAATAACTTCTGATGCAGCTGCAATTTTTTTGCAGAGAAAAGTTAGTGATGAATTATATAAAAAAATCGAAGCAAAAAATTTAAAAGGGATTACATTTACTGAGGAAAGCAAACGTTATTACCCTGAAGGAGAGCTGGCATCTCATATTATTGGATTTACTGGAGTAGATAATAATGGACTTAATGGACTAGAATTATCTTATAATAACTATTTAAGTGGCAAAGCAGGTAAAATGATTATAGAGAAAGATGCTCAGGGGAAAACTATACCGAATGGAATTAGAGAAGCTGTACCGGGTAGAGATGGTTATAATGTTTATCTGACTATTGATGAGGTAATTCAGTATATGGCAGAAAAAGAACTAAAAGATGCTGCTGATAAATTTGATTTCTCTGGTGGTTCGGTAATTGTAATGGATTCTTCGAATGGAGACATACTTGCAATGGCTAATACTCCGCTGTATGATCCAAATCAATTTGGAGATTATCCTGAAAAAAACTGGCGAAATAGAGCTATTAATGATGTTTTTGAACCGGGCTCAACCTTTAAGATTATAACTGCTGCTTCGGCTCTGGAAGAAGGAGTAATTACTGAAAATGATATTTTAACTGATCCCGGACATATATATGTCGAAAATGAAGAGATAAACTGCTGGAGCAGTCGAGGACATAGAAAACAGACCTTTGCTGAGGTTATTAAAAATTCATGTAATCCCGGCTTTGTAGAAGTAGGAATGAAAATGGATAAAAAGACTTTTTATTCCTATATTAAAGCTTTTGGTTTTGGAGAACAAACTGGGATTAGACTGCCTGCAGAAGCTAGAGGCATTATCCCCGAATATCAGAGAATAGGTCCTGTAGAACTGGCAACTTTTTCTTTTGGTCACGGGATTTCTGTGACACCAATTCAGCTGGCAACTGCCATCTCAGCAGTTGCTAATGAGGGTAAATTAATGCGTCCCAGGCTGGTTAAAGAGGTTGATACTGGTGCAGGAACTAAAAATATTATCAATGAGCCTCAGCTTGTCAGAAGAGTTATATCTAAAAGCACAGCTGATAAGACAAAGGAATTATTAAAACAGGTCGTAGAGAGTGGGACAGGAACTCATGCTGCGATTGAGGGTTACGAAATTGGTGGAAAAACAGGTACTGCCAAGCATTATAATGAAGATATTTATGATTCTTCGTTTATTGGTATAGTTCCAGCTGGCGATAGAGATTTAGTGATTTTGACTATCTTGTATGATATCAAAGGGGAAACTTATTATGGCAGTCAGACTGCCGCGCCTGTTTTTAAAAATTTAACTGAAAATATTTTAAATTACTTAAATATTAAACCGGATCCGGAAGCAAATTTTGTTTATAATAATTCACAAAAAGAAGTAACTGTTCCCGATTTAACAGGACAAAGTTTTTTAAATGCTGAAAGACGTTTGAGAGAAGCTGGATTTAATGTTAAACTAATTGGAGATGGAGAAACAGTTAGAACTCAGCTGCCTGTGTCCGGAGTTAAGAGCAATTACAATTCTACAGTCTGGCTTTTCAGCCAAAAAGAAGATAAAGAAAATATTTTAATACCAGTACCTGATTTTCGGGGTATGCAGGGAACTGCAGCAGTAAAACTTGCCCGACAAAAAGGGCTGCAGGTTAGTCTCAGTGGTTCTGGTAAGGTTATTGGTCAGTCAATTTATCCAGGACGCAGAATTAAAAGTTCAAATAAAATAAATTTAAAACTCCGTTAGTTAAAATTATATTTTATGGAGGTTATATTGATATGGAGTTAAAACAATTATTTAAAAATATAGATTTTGAGTTAAAACAGGGGAACTTAAATCAAAAAATCACAGAAGTAAAATATGATTCACGAGAAATTGAAAAAGACAATTTATTTATTGCAATTAACGGATTTGAAGTAGATGGCCATCAATTTATTGAACAGGCCATTAAAAATGGAGCTGCTGCTGTAGTTATCGAAAAAGATCTGTTAGAATATCAGACTGGAATTAGTTATATTAAAGTTGATAATTGTCGAAAAGTCATGGCAGAGCTGGCAAAGAACTTTTTTGGTAATCCTCTAAAAGATATAAAGTTGATTGGGATTACAGGAACCAATGGTAAGACAACAACTTCTTATTTATTATATAATATTTTAAAGGAAGCTAAAGGTAAAGCTGCTCTTTTTGGAACAATCAAGAATATAATTGGGGAGCAGGAGCTTGACTCAAGCCGAACAACTCCAGAATCTATTGATTTATATAGATATTTTTCTCAAATGCGGGAAGCAGAAGTTAAATACGGTGTTATGGAAGTTTCTTCTCATGCACTTGACTTATAT
The DNA here is from genome assembly GCF_900156285.1 of Halanaerobium kushneri. Taxonomy (GTDB): domain Bacteria; phylum Bacillota; class Halanaerobiia; order Halanaerobiales; family Halanaerobiaceae; genus Halanaerobium; species Halanaerobium kushneri. The sequence continues at coordinate 69,464 of NZ_FTNC01000011.1, read as the reverse complement.
CGGGTTTATGGTATGAAGTTTGCTGCTGCTATTTTTACTAATATTAGTCCTGAACACCTTGATTATCATAAAAATCTGGAAAACTACAGAGAAGTTAAAGCAAGATTATTTGCTCAACTTTCTCAGGCTGAATTTGCAGTGATTAATCTTGATGATTCCAATTCTGATTACATAAAAGAAAAATCAGGTGGGAAAAATTATTTTTATAGTCTGAATGCGAAAACTGCAGATCTTTATACTACTGATTATGAACTTCACCAAAAAGGTATGGAATACAGAACCGGAGGTAAGTTAGATACATTTTTTGAATTAAATTTGGGTGGTATTTTTAATATCTATAATTCGCTTGCTTCTATACTTACAGCTAAATTATTGGGTATTAAAAAAGATACAATTAAAAATGCCCTGGCTAAAATTTCTTCTGTTCCAGGTCGCTTTGAAATTATTAATGTTGGACAAGACTTTCAAATTGTTGTTGATTATGCCCATACTCCTGATGGCATGAAAAATGTTCTGGAAACTGCTTCAGCTATGGAAAAAAATAGATTAATTGTTCTTTTTGGCTGTGGTGGTGATCGAGATCGTAGCAAAAGACCTGTAATGGCTTCTCTGGCAGAAAAATATGCAGATTATACAATTGTGAGCAATGATAATCCACGCAGTGAGGATCCAGAAAACATATTTGCTGAAATAAAGAAAGGTTTTAGCAAGAAATTTAATGCTTATGAGATTATTCCCGATCGCAAAAAAGCAATAGAGAAGGCAATCCAAATTGCTGAGAAGAATGATTTAGTAATGCTGCTGGGGAGAGGACATGAGCAATATCAGATTTTAAAAAATAGAAAGATCAAACTTGATGACCGTCAGATAGCCCATCAGGCGGCAGTGGAAATGAAAGGGATTTAAATGCATAATTTAAGTTTAAGCCAAATTATTGATTTTACAGAAGCAGAACTGCTGCAGGGAAATAAAGATCAGATGATAGAAGAGGTTGTTATTGACAGCAGGGATGTTAAAGATAACTATTTGTTTATTGCAATTATTGGGGAAAACCAGGATGGTCATCTCTATCTTTCTGATGCTGTAAAAAATGGCGCTAGTGCGGTAATTGTTGATCGGAAAATTGAGTCTGAGCTTGGGCAGTCTTCTAAAACAGCAGTTTTAAAAGTTGCTGATACTACAAAGGCTCTTCAGGATTTAGCTCATAATTACAGAAAATCATTTTCCGATTTAAAAGTTATTGCAGTTACTGGCAGTGCAGGTAAAACTACTACCAAAGATTTAATCTACTCTGTTTTGAAGCAAAAATTTAGTTGTTTAAAAACAGAAGGAAATTATAATAACCATATTGGACTTCCTCTTACTTTATTAAAATTAACTGCAGATAATGATGTTGCTGTGCTAGAAATGGGAATGAGTGCAGCAGGAGAAATTAAACTTTTGGCAGAAATTGCAGAACCGGACATTGGAATTATTACAAATGTTGCAGCAGCACATTTAAAACAGCTCGGTAGTCTGGAAAATATTGCTCAAGCAAAGAAAGAATTAATTGATCAGCTTAAGCCTTCAAGTACAGCGATTTTGAATTATGACAATTCGTATACTAAAAAAATGGGGGAAACAACAGCTGCTAAGGTAATATATTTCGGTTTTGGCAGTGGAGCTGATCTGCAGACTATTAAATATAATTTTGACAGTAAAAATGAAATTTTAACTTTTAATATTAAATATAAGGATGACAATTACTCTTTTAACTTCAATAAAGCCGGCAAACATAATATTTATAATGCAATGCCTGCTATTATAACTGGCTTATTATATGGCCTTAGTTTTGAGGAAATACAGCAGGGTTTGATGAAGACTAAATTTTCTTCTAATAGAATGGATTTTGTCGAACTGAACTGTGGAGCCAGAATAATTAATGACAGTTATAATGCTAATCCGCTTGCAGTTAAAGCTGCTCTAGATGTTTTGATGGAACATCAATCAGAGAGAACTATTGCTGTTTTAGCTTCAATGTTGGAATTGGGGGATCAGAGTTCCAGTAAACATCGAGAAATTGGAGCTTATGCTGCCGGTAAAGGGATTGATTTACTGGTGACAGTTGGTCCTGAGGGAAGAGAAATTGCGGCTGGTGCCAGTTTAGAGATGAATTCAGAAAGAATAGTTATTTTAAAAGATAATAAAGAGTGTATTAAATTTCTCATTTCTGAAATAAAAGCTAAAGATTTAGTTTTAATTAAAGGTTCACGTGCCAATCACCTGGAAGAAATTGTTGCCGCATTGAAAACTGAGGAGCTTTAAAATGCAATATATTTTAGCCTATCTTTTGCCACTATTAGTAATTATATCTGGTGGGAATATTTTTATTAATTATATAAAGAGAATTAATTTTGGCCAGCAGGTACGTGACTATGGTCCGGAAAGTCATCTGCAAAAAGCAGGAATTCCAACTATGGGAGGGCTGTTAATTATACCTGTTTTTTTGTTAGTTTCCCTTTTTTTTGTATCTTTGAATTTTGAAACTGCTGCGGTTTTGTTATCAACCTGCATTATGGCTTTAACAGGCTTTTTAGATGATTTTTTAAAAATAAAACTGGAAAGATCTCTGGGTTTAAAGGCCTGGCATAAGATAATTTTACAGACAATAGCAGCCCTGGTGATTGCAGTAACTGCAGTTTTTATATCCGAGCAGCAAAGTTTAATTATTCCTTTTTTTGGTGCCTTAAAAATAGGTAGGCTCTTTAAATTTTTTCTGACTTTTGGAGTTGTAATAGGCAGTTCTAATGCTGTTAACTTAACTGATGGATTGGATGGACTGGCGGCAGGGATAACTGCTGTTGTTTCTGCTTCATTTGCGTTAATATTTTTCTTTCAGGGTCTTGAGGACTATAGTCTTTTAATGTTGATAATGGCTGGTTCAACTACGGCTTTTCTCTGGTTTAATGCTAATCCGGCCTCAATTTTTATGGGAGATGTTGGTTCACTGGCGATAGGAGGTTTTTTGGGAGCTGTAGCAGTTTTGACTGGAGCAGAAATTTATTTACTTATTATTGGTGGAATCTATGTAATAGAAACTATTTCAGTAATGATTCAGGTTCCTTATTTTAGGATTACTGGTGGGAAAAGAATTTTTAAGATGACGCCTCTTCATCATCATTTTGAGCTCAGCGGACTGGCAGAAAATAAAATAGTATTTCGCTTTGTGATTATTACAATTATATTGTCTTTATTTGCAATTAGTTCATTAATGTAATTGAATATAAATTTTAAAGGAGTTAGATTTTATTGAATTTAGATTATCAAAAAGTCGCAGTTTTTGGTTTTAGTCCGAGAACTGGTCTTGAAGTTGTGAAATATCTTGCAAAATTTGATCTGGAAATTATTGTTTCAGACTCTAAAACTAGAAAAGAGCTTGATCATTTAATAGCTCAGGTGGATTGTGATCAAATCAAATATGAACTTGGAAATGGAACAAATGAGATCTTAAAAAGTGATTTGATTATTTTAAGTCCTGGAGTTCCTTATGATCTGGAAGTTTTAAAAAAGGCGAGAAAAAAAGGTATTGAGACAATTAGTGAAATAGAATTTGCTTTTAGACAGTCTGAGGCTGAAATAATTGGGATTACTGGAACCAATGGCAAGACCACTACTACCGAACTTCTGGGAGCTATGTTAAAAGATCTGGATGGAAAAGAGGTTAAAGTAGCAGGAAATATTGGAGTTCCTTTTATTTCAATTATAGATCAGCTCCAGCCGGGAGAAAAGGTGATTTTAGAATTAAGTTCTTTTCAGCTGGAGGCGATTGAGGATTTCAGAGCAAATATGGCTCTATATCTAAATTATAGTCCGGATCATCTTGATCGCCATCACAATGAAGACAATTATAAAAAGGCCAAAAAAAATATTTTTGTCAATCAAAAAGAAAATGATCAGGCAATTATTAATTTTGATGACCCCTATCTTTATCAACTACAGCAGGAATTAAAGGCTAATGTTATTGGTATCAGTTCTAAATCTCAAAATGCGGATTTAATAATAACTGAACAGGAAGCTTTTTATAAAAAAGATGATTTAAGGCTGCTTGATTTTAGCAAGATTAATCTGCCTGGGGAACACAATCGGAAAAATGCTGCTTTCGCAGCACTGGCAGCTTATCTGGCTGGTCAGAGTTTAGAAAAGATCCAGCAGGCAGCTGAAGAATACAGACTGCAGGCACACAGAATGGAATTAGTTGATAACTCGAGAGGTTATCGAATTATTGATGACTCTAAGGCTACAAATCCTGCCGCTACGATTAAAGCTTTAAAAAGCCTGGAAAATAATATAATTCTGATAGCAGGAGGCCAGGATAGAAATGCTGACTTTACTGAACTTGCCTCGTTAATCCGGGAAAAAGTTAAAACTTTAATTTTAGTAGGAGAAACTGCAGCAAAAATAGCTCTATTATTTAAAGACAGTGAACTGGAATTAATTAAAGTTAAGAGTCTGGAAAAGGCTGTCGAACTAGGAGTTGCTAAATTAAGTCAAAATAGAACTTTGTTATTATCTCCTGCCTGTCCAAGCTGGGATATGTATTCGAGTTATAAAGAGCGCGGTAAAATATTTAAGAAAAGTGTTTTAAAAAATGTTGATTAAGGAGAAGTTATGAGAAAAAAGCTGCCCGATTTAATCTTATTATTTACAATTCTGGCTCTGGTACTAAGTGGTCTAATTATGATTTTATCAGCCAGCTCAGTCAAAGCAGAGCAACTTTTTTCTAATAGTTATTACTTTTTTATAAATCAGCTAAAATATCTGGTTGTTGCTCTTGTTTTATCAATAATTATTTATAATTTAAAATATAAAAAATTAAAAGAACTGGCCCCTTATTTTTTACTGCTATCACTGGGAACACTAATCCTGGTTTTAATTCCAGGTATCGGAAAAATAGCAGGAGGTTCTAGACGATGGCTGCCTCTGGGCCCGATTAGTTTTCAACCATCTGAGCTTGCTAAATTTACAATTGTGCTCTATCTAGCTGCGTATATAGATAAAAATAAAGATAAAATGAAAAATTTCAAAAAAGGAATTCTCCCTCCCCTGCTTGTGATAGCTTTAATATCTTTTTTAATATTACTGGAGCCTGATCTTGGTACAGCAGTTACTCTGGCAATGGTTGCAGCTGTTATGATTTTTATAGGTGGAATCAGAATTTCTGTTTTTATTTTTCTGGGTTTAATTTCTTTTCTGCTTTCACTGGGGGCTATTATAACTGAACCCTATCGTCGTGAGCGATTATTAACTTTTTTAAACCCCTGGCTCGATCCTTTAGATAGCGGTTATCATATCATTCAATCTTTGCTGGCCCTGGGCTCTGGAGGACTTTTTGGAGTTGGTGCCGGAAACAGTCATCAAAAGTTTTTGTATTTACCTGAGCCGGGTACAGATTTTATTTTTGCTGTACTGGGAGAAGAATTTGGACTGCTGGGGACTTTGTTTATTATAAGTTTGTATTTTTTGCTGGCCTGGCGTGGTTTGAAAATTGCAGCTAAAGTTGATGATGTTTTTGGATCAATGCTGGCTGTAGGAATAACTTCAATGATAGTTATTCAGGCTTTAATAAATATGGCAGTCGTAACCTCTTTGATGCCAGTTACCGGAATTACTCTGCCGCTTATTAGTTATGGTGGTTCTTCACTTGTTATTAACTTAGTGGCATTAAGTTTATTGTTAAATATATCATGTTATGTTGAAGGATGAGAAATTTATGAAAGCAATTATTACAGGTGGTGGAACAGGTGGACATATCTATCCAGCTCTTGCTGTTGCTGAAGAATTAAAAAATAAAGATTGGGAAATTTTATATCTTGGATCTGATTATCGGATGGAATCAGAAATTGTTCCAGCAGCAAATTTTAATTTTGAAGGGCTTGCTGTGAGACCACTTCCTCGTAAAATTTCAACTAAAATTATATCTTCAATATTTTATAATTCTAAGGCTTTTTTTAGAGCTATTAAATTAATTTTAGAGTTTAAGCCAGATGTTATAATTGGTACTGGAGGCTTTGTAGCTGGACCAGTTGTTTTAGCTGGAGCTCTGTTAGGGAAAAAAACAGTAATCCATGAACAGAACGCCTATCCTGGAATTACAAATAAATTACTGGCCAGGGTGGTTGACCGAGTTTGTTTGAATTTCCCAGAAGCAGGTGAATATTTTAATATTAGCCAAAAAAAAATAAGAATTACAGGTAATCCTGTCCGTCCTCGAATATTTAATGTAGATTCGGAGCGTGCTCATCAGGAATTAAATTTACAGACTGAGTTAAAAACAATTTTAATAACTGGAGGCAGCCTGGGAGCTGAAGTGATTAATCAGAATGTTGTAGAACTTTACCAATATGCGCTTCAAAACAACATTCAAATTATTCATCTAAGTGGTAAAAAAAATTACAGCTTGCTTATTGATCAGCTTAAAAAATGGGGTATTGATCCCGAAAAACCTCAGCTAAAGATTATTGATTATTTAGATGAGATGGAATATGCTTTAACAGCTGCTGATATAATTATAGCTAGAGCGGGGGCAACAGGTCTTTCTGAGATTACTAGTTCAAAAAAAGCGTCAATTTTAATTCCTTTTGCAGGAGCAGCAGAAAATCATCAGCTGCTTAATGCTCAGGCACTACAAAAAAATGGTGCTGCAGTTTTGCTGGAAGAATCAGAGCTTAGTGGGAGGATTTTGTTAGATAAAGTTAGGGAGATTATTGAAGATGAGGAAAAGCTGCGCTCAATGTCAGAGGCAGCTGGGGCTCTTTCTCAAGAAGATTCTCTCAAAAAATTAATTAAAGTAATTGAAAAATTAACATCAGAATAAGAATACTTTTATTCAATATTTTTATATAATATATAGTTTAGGGTGATTATTTTGCTTAATAAAAATTCGCATATTCACTTAATTGGTATTGGTGGGGTTTCTATGAGTGGTATTGCAGAAATCCTGGCTGAAAGAGGTTATAAAGTAAGTGGTTCAGATTTAAAATACAGCAAATATCTGGACTTATTAAAAAAATATGATGTTGAGCTGTTTATTGGTCATGCAGCCGCTAATATTGAAGGAGCAGATTTAATAGTAAAAACCAGTGCTATTCCAGCTGATAACCCCGAAATTAAAGCAGCTAAAAAAGCGGGGATAAAAATTGTAAAGAGAGCAGAAATGCTTGCCTATCTGATGAGAGATAAAAAAACTATTGCTGTTGCTGGGACTCATGGCAAAACAACAGTGACAGCAATGATTGCTGCAATTTTCAAAAAAGCTAAAAAAGACCCCGCAGTTATGGTGGGAGGTTTTCTTAAAGAACTTAATGGTAATATAGCAGATGGTAAAGGAGAATATTTTATTACTGAGGCTGATGAAAGTGATGGCTCTTTTCTTTATTTTGATCCCTATTTACTTTTATTAAATAATTTGGAACTGGATCACCCTGATTTTTATCAGGATTTGGATGAATTTATGAATATTTTTAAAAGATTTGCCGATAAGAATGACAAGCAGTCAATTCTATTATATAATAAAGACGATAATAATTTGAATTCCCTCTTTGCAAAAAGAAGAAAAATCAGCACTTTTTCTCTATCAGATGGAGAGTTTACTGGTAAAAATATTGAATATAATAACTTTGAGAGTTCTTTTGATTTTTATTATCAGGATAACTTTATAGCTCAAATTGAACTTTCTGTTCCTGGAGAATACAATCTTTACAATGCTCTTGGGGCAGCGGCAGCAGCTTACAGACTAAATATTGATATTGAAGCAATTAAATTGGCTTTAAAAGATTTTAGTGGAGTTGGCCGCAGGTTTGAGTTAAAAGGAAAAATAAAAAATTCTCAAGTTGATCTGGTAGATGATTATGCTCACCATCCTACTGAAATCAGAGAACTTTTAAAAGCAGTAAAAAAAATGAATTATAAAAAAATTAGAGTTGTTTTTCAGCCTCACAGATACAGCAGAACCAGGAAATTTTTAGATGAATTTTCTTTTTCTTTTATTAATGCAGATCAGGTATATTTAACAGATATTTTTTCTGCCTCTGAAAAGAAATCTCACCCAATTTCTCTGACTGAATTTGCTGCCAAAATTGCTAAAAATTCAGATGTAGAATGTCAGTATTGTTCTGACTTTAAGAAAATCAAAGATAAACTATTAACTGAGGCTGAAGCTGGAGATATTATTTTGACTGTTGGAGCAGGAGATATTACTGAGCTTTCAGATCAACTATTAGAAAAGAATTAATCCAGTGTTGATTCTTAATCATGTGAGGGATATTAATGGAGAAAAAATATCAAATAGTATTATTAATTTTGTTTTTTATACTTTTAACATTCATTTCATTTCTTTTTTCTCCTTTTTTTGATGTCAGGGATTTTGTTTTTCATTCCAGGACAGAAATTGATAAAAATGAATTGAGGACTAATATCAATAAATTCTATGGTAAAAATTTATTATTTTTAAATGAAGAAGAATTAAAAAAAAGTTTATTAAAACATAATTTGATTTCATCTGTTCGAATAGAAAAATCATTTCCTTCAACAGTACATGTTGTCATAGAGGAAAGAACGGCTATTGCCTGGCTTAAGAATAATGAGCACAAGTTAATTTTTTCTGCCGACGGGATTATTTTAGGAGAAAAAAAATTGGATAAAGAACTATCTGTTCCTCAATTCGAAAATTTCCCTTATTATTTTTCCGGTAATAAAATAAAATTTCCTCATTATACAGATGACATGATTAAAGTATTAAATGATCTGGAATCAAATTATTTAAAAAAGATAAAAAAAGTAGATTTTAGAGATGATATTTATAGACTTTATCTGCGAAAGGGAGGCGGAGTTAATCTGGGCAGAAATAACAAGCTGGAAGAGAAGTTTGCTATTTTGAACTCTATATTAGAAAATAATCAGGATAAAGAAATTGATTATATAAATTTGCAGGTCACTAAACACCCTGTGATTAAACTAAAATAAATATTATTTTCTTTATAATAAAGGAATAATATATTTTATATTGAATTATTTAAATTGAGCCTAATTAATAAAAAAGTTTATAATAATAAGTGTTTGGATAAGAAAGGAGGTAGACTGTTGTGAAAAGAAGAAAAATAGTTACCGGACTTGATATCGGTACTACCAAGATTTGTGCATTAATAGCAGAAGTAAGTGGAGAAAATAATATAGAGATTGTCGGGATTGGTTTAGCTCCATCTAACGGCCTCCGCAAAGGAATTGTAGTTGATATAGATAAAACCAGCCATGCAATAAAAAGTGCTGTTCAAAAAGCAGAAAGAATGGCCGGTCAAAAGGTTGACTCTGCTTATGTTGGTATTGCTGGTTCACATATCAAGTCTATCAACAGTCATGGAGTAGTTGCAGTAACTGGAGACGAGAAAGAAATAAAAGAAAGTGATATAAAAAGAGTAATTGATGCAGCCCGAATTGTTCCGGTATCAGCTGAGGAAGATATATTACATGTACTTCCCAGAGAATTTATTGTAGATGGAAGTCCCGGGATTCAGGACCCTCTGGGGATGTCAGGGGTGCGTCTGGAAGTGGAAACTCATATAATTAAAGGAGCTTCTACTTCAATTCAAAATCTGGTAAAAAGTGTTTTAAGAGCTGGTTTAAGTGTGGATGAGGTGGTTTTAGAACCGCTGGCTTCCAGTCAGGCTGTGTTATCAGATGATGAGAAGGATCTGGGTGCCGTTCTGGTTGATATTGGTGGGGGAACTACTGATGTAATTGTTTTTCATGAAGGCAGTATAGCTCACACTTCAGTTTTACCTGTTGGAGGTAATCATGTAAGTAATGATATTGCTGTAGGCTTAAGAACGCCGGTTTCTGAAGCTGAGAAAATTAAAATTATGCATGGTTCAGTCTTACCGGCCGAAATTGATGAACAGGAGAAAATTGAAGTTCTGGCAGCTAGTGGTAAGGAAAGAAAAAAATTATCTCGTAAAATGTTGTGTCAGGTAATTGAGCCGCGGATGACAGAAGTATTTTCAATGGTAAAAAAGGAATTAAATAGTGCAGGATCGGCTGATCTTACACCGGCTGGAATGATTTTAACAGGTGGAGCTTCTTTATTGGAAGGATCTGAAAAGTTAGCTTCTGATATTACAGAATTACCTGTAAGAATTGGTGAGCCTGATTACGTTAGTGGACTGTCTAATGTTATTGATAATCCCGTATATATAAAAAAGGGTGATACTATACCACGAGCTATATTCTCTACAGCTGTTGGTTTAATTGAATTTGCTTTAGAAAATGAAGATGCAAAGAATAGTAAGTTAAGTAGTAATAATAGTAATAATAGCAAAGAAATTGTAAGTGGGTTTTTTAGTAAATTAAAAAACTGGTTTAGTGAATTTTTCTAATGCCAGCTGGAAGTATTCTTAAAGCTTACATATTATCCTTAACGGGGAGGGAAAATTAGTGTTTGATATTGGAACAGAAATTGAACAGTTTGCAAATATAAAAGTAGTTGGTGTAGGTGGAGGCGGTAATAACGCCGTAAATAGAATGATAGAAGAGGGACTGGATGGAGTTGAGTTTATAGCTGTAAATACTGATGCTCAGGCCTTAATGGCATCTAATGCAGGTGTTACAATCAGAATTGGGGAAAAAATAACCCGAGGGCTGGGGGCAGGTTCAGATCCGCAAATTGGTTTTGAGGCTGCAGAAGAAAATAAGGAAGAAATTTCCCAGGCTATAGATGGAGCAGATATGGTTTTTATAACTGCAGGTATGGGTGGAGGAACAGGTACTGGAGCAGCTCCTGTAGTTGCAGAAGCAGCAAAAAAGCAGGGAGCGCTAACAGTTGGAGTTGTAACCAAACCGCTGACAGTTGAAGGTAAAAAACGAATGAACAATGCTATTTCAGGGATTGAAGAGTTAAAAAATAAGGTTGATACCTTAATTGTAATTCCAAATGATCGTTTGCTTGAGGTTGCTGAAAAACAAACAAGCCTAATGGATGCCTTTAAAATTGCTGATAATGTTTTGAGGCAGGGTGTACAGGGTATTTCCGATTTAATTACAATTACCGGTATTATTAACCTGGATTTCGCTGATGTTAAGACTATTATGACTGATGCTGGTTCTGCTTTAATGGGAATTGGTAGAGCTGATGGTGATAATAGAGCAACAGAGGCGGCTAAACTTGCTATTGCTTCTCCTTTGCTGGAGGCTTCTATTGATGGAGCCAGAGGTGTATTATTAAATATAACAGGTGGAATGGATTTAGGTATTCACGAAGCCAACGAAGCCGCTAGAGTTATTCAGGAAGTAGCTGACCCGGATGCAAATATTATTCTGGGCGCTGTAATAGACGAAGAATTTGATAGTGAGGTTAAGGTTACAGTTATTGCAACTGGTTTTGATGCTGGTTCTCCTAAAAAGAGAGTTGAGAATAACTCCAGTTCCGCGGGAGAAGAAATGCCAGAAGAAGACTTTGAAATGGAAAGTTTTTCTGGTGATGATCTTGATATACCAGCTTTTTTAAGAAATAAAAAAGGATAATAATAATTAAATCCTGATGTTGCAACATCAGGATTTAAATTATCTTTTTCTTTTAAGGTGATGCTGATGGCAAAAAAAAGTTCTACAAGTTTTAAACCCTTTGTTATAATATTTATATTAGTAATTACTTTAATTATTGGAATCCAGCTTTTTGGTGCAGCTAGATTTGAGACGATACTGGCTGCCCAGGGGGAAGTTATTGATGGTTTCTGGTCTGATGCCTTAATAGTCCGGGATGAAGAAGTTATAAAATCCCCAGTATCAGGGAAAGTCAAACTTATGGTTGGAGAAGGTGATCGACTTGCTTCGGGAATTAAATTGGCAGAAATTAAATCTTCTAATCAGCTGCAGAAGATATTTAATAAAGAGGCAGGGATAGTTAGTTTTGCGGTTGATGGACTGGAAAATAAAGTTAATGCTAATGATTTAAAACAAATAAATTTAAGTAATTTTGAAGAATTAAAGGGAAATTATAGACATCTGTTGTCCGGTGACCGAATAAAAAAAGAAGAGCCATTATACAGAATTATTAATAATTTTAAACTTTATTTAGTAGCCCAAATCCCAAATTCTCAGGTAAAAAGATTTCGAACTAATGAGTTGATCTTTTTAGAACAGAAAAATTCTGATAAACTTATTGAGGCAAAAATTGTTGATATTCGTCATAATTTAAATAATACCTTTTTTGTTATTGAATTAGATCAATTTATTTCTCGCTGGATTAATAGAAGAAGAATTAATATAAATATTATTAAAAATATTTATCGTGGTATTAAAATTCCCAGGAAAGCAGTTTTTAATCAACCTTCGGGTCAGGGAGTACTTAAAGTCAGTGGTTATAACAAATATGAATTTCAGAAAGTAGTAATTTTAAATGGAAATTCTCAGTATGTAATAGTTAATGGTCTGGATATAGGTGAGGAAATAATTACAAATCCTGAGGACTTTGATTATGGTAGGGAGGCTTAGGTTAATGGAGAAAGAAAAGTTGATTTCTAACTTTAATCAGGTTAAAGAAAATATAAAAGCAGCAGCCGGTAGAGCTAACAGGAATTATCAGGATATAACTCTACTTGCTGTAAGTAAAAATCAGAGTTTAGACGACATTAAAATTTTAGCTGAAGCAGGCATCAATTTTTTTGGTGAAAATCGAGTTCAGGAGCTGGAAGAAAAAAATGAAATGTTAACAGCGGAAAATATTACCCTGGACTGGCATTTTATTGGACATTTGCAGAGAAATAAAGTAAAATATCTAATGAGAATGAAAAATTGTAAGATGATAGAGTCAATTGATAGTTTTAGACTGGCCAAAGAAGTTAACAAAAGAGCTAAAAAAAATAAAAGAGAGATACCTGTTTTGATTGAAATTAATATTGCAGGGGATGAAAATAAATTTGGAATAACCCCTGAAAAAGCTGAAGACTTTTTAAAGAAAATAACTAATTTCGATTATCTTAAAGTTGAAGGTCTAATGACCGTTTTACCATATTTAGATGATGCTGAAAAATTACGTTCATATTTTAAAGATATGAAAAAATTATTTGATCAGCTTTCAAAAGAGGTTATTCCTCTTAAAGAACTTTCAATGGGCATGTCAAATGATTATCAGCTTGCTGTGGAAGAAGGGGCTACCATTGTCCGGGTTGGCTCAGCAATATTTGGCGAAAGAGAATATTAGAATCTGGAGGAAGAATAATGTTTATTTTAGCAAGAACAATTAGCGCTATTTTTGAAATTTTAAATTTATTGATTATCGCTCGAGTTATTATTTCCTGGGTTAGACCTAATCCTGGTGATATGCGCTGGCGCAAAATAATTAAGTTTATTTATGATGTAACTGAACCAATTCTGGGACCGATTAGAGAGTTGCTGCCCAGAGGTGGAATTTTAGGTATTGATATTTCACCCTTAATTGCTCTGTTTGCACTTTCAATAATTAGAAATTTTTTGATTAATATTGTAATTTAAGGTGGGGACATATGTTTGACGAAGATAAACTATTAAATCATTTATATAGAGAAGAAGATAGAATACTGGGTTCACATATTTTAGATAAATGTGAACAGGTTTTAAAATATCATAAAACTCAGGCAACAGATTTTTTAAACCCCTATCAGATTGAGATTGCGATTCCTTTAATTGAACAGATTGCTGAAATCAATTTTAAAAAAGAGGGAGGCTATCCTGGAGCAGAAAGAAAAAGACTGGTTATTTTTCCAGAATATTTGTTTCCAGACCTAGTAGAAAAGCAGATAAAAATTTATCAACTAAATGGTAATTTTGCATTTCAAAAACTTAGTCACAGAGATTTTTTAGGGGCTCTAATGGGGCTGGGACTTAAGCGCAAAATGATTGGTGATATTCTTGTTCATTCAGATTTTGCTCAGATTATAGTGGCAGCTGAAATTGAAGATATTATTGAATTGAAGCTGGATAAAGTACATCAGGTACCCATAGAAGTTAAAGAGATTAAAGAGTCTGAAATTGTTAAACCTGTACAACATGAGAAAGAAATTTTAACTACTGTTGCTTCTATGAGGTTGGATTCAGTAGCCAGTTCTGGTTTTGGTGATTCCCGCAGTAAAATGTCAAGAGATATAGAGAATGAAAAAGTTAAATTAAACTGGAAAATAGAAACTGATCCGGCTGCAGAGGTAGAAATAGGGGATCTCATTTCTGTGAGGGGCCGGGGTAGAGTTAAGGTTGAAGCCGAAAGAGGTATTTCGAATAAAGGAAGAATCAAGTTAACTTTAAAAAGATTAACCTGATTTTAGAAGGAGGGATATTTTGAAGTTAAACCCACTTGATATATATAATAAGGAATTTAAAAAGTCAACATTTGGTTATAATACCACTCAGGTTGATGAATTTTTGGATGATGTGGGCGTTGCTTATGAAAGACTGCTTAAAGATTTGAACAATCTTCAGGAAGAAAATAAAGCTTTGAATGAAAAAATAGAAAACTATGAAGATATGGAAGATAAGCTGCAGAATACTCTTGATTCTATCCAGGGTACTATTTCTGAAAGAATAGAGCAGGCAGATAATGAAGCTCGAATGATTATTAAAGAAGCAAGAATAAAAGCAGAAAAAATAAAAGAAAATGCGCGTGATCAGGTTGCTTCAGAGAAACGGAAACTTGAGCAGTTGAGAGAGCAGAGAAATTTCTTTAAGATCCGCTTTCAGACACTTCTGGAAAGCCATCTTGAGATGTTGAATGAAGAAGGTGAAGAATCATTGAGAGGAAATTTCGATGATTCTAGTTTTGAAGTTGAAGCAGGAAGAGAAGGCAAAACTGATTTGGAAGAAAATAATTAAATCAGCTTGCTGGTATTAGTTATTGCAAAAAGTTATCTTTATTTTTAGAACTTGACTTATTTAGAGTGATAGTTTATAATTGATAAAAATGCTATATAAATAAATTGATTTTGAAAGGGAGAGTATCAATTTTTAATAGTTTACAGCGAACCGGGGATGGTGGAAGCCGGGAAACTGAAAATTGAGAAGATCACCCTGGAGTCGGTATATGAATTCAGTAGTATACCCGTATTTCTGCGTTAAAGATTGCTGAGATAAAATTAGTGAGCTTAAAAATAAAAAATTTATCTGCTTACTTATTTTAATTAGGGTGGTACCGCGGTCTCTCGTCCCTTCCAGGACAGGAGACTTTTTTTATTTTTAATATATTTTTACAGGAGGTTATATAAGTAAATGAGTTATAAGGAGACAATTAATTTACCTGATACAGATTTCCCAATGCGGGCAAATCTGAGTGAAAGAGAAGTTGATTTTCAAAAACTTTGGCGGGAAAAAGAAATTTATGAAAAAGCAGTGGAAAATAGAGAGGGTAATGAATCCTTTATTTTGCATGATGGTCCTCCATATGCCAATGGAGATATTCATATTGGTCATGCCTTAAATAAAATTCTAAAGGATTTTGTAACCAGATTTGCAACCTTAAGAGGTTATTATTCTCCCTATGTACCTGGCTGGGATACCCATGGTCTGCCAATCGAACATCAGGTTACAAGTGAAATGAGTGATCAGGAACGAGCAGATCTTTCTATCTCTGAATTGAGAGAAAAATGTACTAACTATGCTTTAAAATATGTTGATCGCCAGAGAGAACAGTTTAAGCGTCTTGGTGTCTGGGGAGAATGGGAAAATCCATATTTAACCCTAAATAAAGAATATGAAGTAAAACAGATAGAAGTTTTCGGAGAAATGGCAAAAAAAGATTTATTTTATCGAGGTAAAAAACCTGTACATTGGTGTCCTCACTGTGAGACAGCACTGGCTGAAGCAGAGGTTGAATATGGTGAAGATCGAGCACCTTCAATCTTTGTTAAATTTCCGATGATTGATGAGGTCGAAGTTGGTGGGGTAAAGCTGAGCAATGAAGACAGCTATATAGTTATCTGGACAACTACTCCCTGGACTATTCCATCTAATATGGCAATTGCTCTTCATCCTGATTATCCTTATGTAGTAGTTGAGGCAGAAGGTGAAAAGCTGGTTATGGCAAAAGAACTAGTAGATTCAGTAATGTCTCAATCTGATATTGAAGATTACGAAATCATAAGTGAAGAATTTAGCGGCAAAGAGTTGGAAAATAAAAAAGCGCAGCATCCAATAGTTGACCGTGAATCACTTTTAATTTTGGGAGAGCATGTTACTTTAGAACAGGGTTCAGGTTGTGTACATACTGCACCTGGACACGGACATGATGATTTTGTAGTTGGTCAGGAATATGATTTAGATGTTTATGCACCTATGGATAACAAGGGTCATTTTACTGAAGAAGCTGGAGAATTTGCAGGCAAACATTATGATGAAGCTAATATTATGGTTACTGATAAATTAAAAGAAAAGAATTTGTTAATGAATCTTGATTTTATTGACCATCAGTATCCACACTGCTGGCGCTGTAAGGGTAATTTAATCTTTAGAGCGACAGATCAGTGGTTTGCTTCTATTGATGCAATTAAAGAAGAAGCACTGCAGGCTATTGCAGATGTGGAATGGTATCCAGCCTGGGGTGAAGAAAGAATGAGCAATATGATTTCTGAGCGTTCAGACTGGTGTATTTCACGCCAGAAAAAATGGGGAGTACCAATTCCTATTTTCTACTGTGATGAATGTGGTGAAGCAATAATTAATGATGATACTTTAGATTCTGTTAAAGCTATTTTTGCAGAAGAAGGATCAGCTGCCTGGTATGAAAAAGATGCAGCGGATTTACTGCCAGCAGGATACAGCTGTCCTCACTGTGATAGTAATAATTTTTCTAAAGAAGAAGATATAATGGATGTCTGGTTTGATTCTGGTTCCAGTCACAAGGCTGTTTTGGAGACTCGCGATAATTTATCCTGGCCAGCCCAGGTATATCTTGAGGGTACTGACCAGTACCGCGGCTGGTTTAATTCTTCTTTACTTACTGCAGTGGCTACTGAAGGCAGAGCACCATATAATGAGGTAATTACCAATGGCTTTACTGTTGATAAAAAAGGAAATAAGATGTCCAAGTCACAGGGGAATGTAGTTTCTCCCCATAAAGTTATTGATCAATACGGTGCTGATATTTTGAGGCTGTGGGTTGCATCTTCTGATTTTAAAAATGATATTAAAGTATCAGATAATATTTTAAAGCAGAATTCTGAAGCATATAGAAGAATTCGGAATACTTACCGCTTTATCCTGGGAAATATAAGTGATTTTGATAGTGACGAAAATTATGTAGAATATGAAGACCGCAGAGAATTAGACCGCTGGATTATGATTCGTTTACAGGATCTGATTAAAAAGGTAACCTCTGCTTTTGAAAACTATGAATATCATAGAGTTTATCATGATGTTCATAACTTCTGTACAGTTGAGATGAGTTCACTTTATATGGACATCACAAAAGACCGACTGTATACAGATGGGACAGATTCTTTAAGCCGCCGTTCAGCTCAGAGTACTTTATATGATATCATGATGGGTCTGGTGGTTATTCTAGCACCTGTACTTCCTCATACCTCAGAAGAAGTATGGCAGTTCCTACCAGAACAAATGAAAGCTGAAGAAAGTGTGTTTTTAACTGACTGGCCGGAAATAAAGGAAAGTTTTTATGATCAGGAGCTAATTGATAAATGGGATCAATTACTTGCTTTAAGAAAAGATGTTTCGAAGGCTCTTGAACTTGCAAGAGCTGACAAAAAAATTGGGAATTCTCTAGAAGCCATGGTCGAATTAAAAGCTGCTAATGAAGAGCAGCAGGAACTTCTGGGAGCAGAAATAGATCAGCTTGCAGATTTATTTATAGTTTCTCAGGCTGAACTTAATGACCAACTAACTGCTGAAAATTCTCATCAGGGCGAGGAAAGTTCTGTTTTAGTTAGAGTTAGTGAGGCAAAAGGAGAAAAATGTGATCGCTGCTGGAAATATGACGAAACAGTTGGTGAAATAGAAGAACATGAAGATATCTGTCAGAGATGTGCTGACGTTATTGAAGCTGAAAAATAGAAAAATAGCAGACTAAAATAATTGTTTTTAAACAGCCCTAATTATAGGGCTGTTTTTTTTAATCATTTTTTAATATTCCGCTGCTATACTCATTAAATAATAAATAGGAAATCAAAAAAATATAACATGTTTTAAATAAAATGTTAAGATTTGTCTTTTGAGATAAAGGATTTATTATCTAAAAGTATAAATTAATAATAAGGGATACTTTATTCCAGTCATTTATAAAAATTGTAAACTTTAGATTGAAGGAAGTGTTTTAATGAAAATTCTTATTGTAGAGGATGAAAAAGATTTAGCTAAAATAATAAAAAAAAGATTAGAAAGAGAAAACTATACAGCTGATATTGTTTATGATGGTGAAGAAGCAATTGATAAAACTATTGTTAATGAGTATGATCTAATTATTTTAGATATTATGATTCCTAAAAAAAGTGGACTGGAAGTATTAAGAGAATTAAGGGATTGGGAGGATAAAACCCCTGTACTTATTTTAACTGCCAGAGATAGTCTGGAAGATAAGGTTAAAGGCTTAAATATGGGAGCAGATGATTATTTAACCAAACCTTTTGCTTTTGAAGAACTTACTGCGAGAATAAAAACAATTTTTAGAAGAGGGGTTAAAGAACACAGTAATATTTTAAAAAATGGAGATTTGATTTTAAATACTATTGACTATTCAGTTAAGAGAGCAGATAAAGTAATTGAACTTACCAGCAAAGAATATGCTGTTTTAGAATATTTAATGAGAAATCGAGGCCATATATTAAGTAGATCTCAGATAGAAGAACATGTCTGGGGTTATATGAGTGGTAATAACACCAACATTGTTGATGTTTATATAAGATTTTTAAGAAAAAAAATTGATGATCAGCACGAGATAAAGCTGCTGGAGACTGTTCGAGGTCGTGGATATAGAATGAAGGTTATCAAAGATGAATAAGACTTTTACTTATAAAAATTATTCCTTAAAATTTAATTTAACAGTCTGGTATATGATCATTTTGTTTCTGGTCTTAATCATTTTTAGCTCAATCTTGTATTTTTATTTAGAAGACCAGTTAAAAGAAGAAGTATATAATTTATTAGAAATCGAAATAACCAAAATAAAGGCAGATTTTATAAATGATGATAAAATATTAAATAATACTGGTGATCAAAATATTAAAGCCTTTTTTTATAATAATCAGGGAGAGTTGCTAAATGATAACTCTAAAGAGGGCTTAATTAATAATATTATTTCTGCTGACTATAATGAAAAATTTACAATTAAAGAATATAAAGATCAAAAGTGGGCGCTGCTGACTGAGGCTTATAATTTAGATAATTCTAAATCTTCCGCTTCTAA
Organism: Halanaerobium kushneri; assembly: GCF_900156285.1. Lineage (GTDB taxonomy): Bacteria > Bacillota > Halanaerobiia > Halanaerobiales > Halanaerobiaceae > Halanaerobium > Halanaerobium kushneri. The sequence goes on along the minus strand of NZ_FTNC01000011.1, from coordinate 50,059 downwards.
TGGTTATATTACTCTTCTTTATTCTTTTAATAAGGAAGATAAAATGCTGGATAAGTTAATAATAATTTTAATATTTATGATTCCACTGACTCTACTTTTTGCCAGTGGGGGTGGATATTTTTTGGCAAGGCAGGCTTTAAAAGCAATTGATATAATCTCCTCAACTGCTGAAAAGATAAGTCAGAACAATCTCTCCCAGAGAATAGATATTCCAGAAAGTCGTGAAGATGAAATAGGAAGGCTGGGTAAAACATTAAATAACTTACTGGACAGACTTGAGACATCTTTTTTCAGGCAGAAACAATTTAATGCAGATGTTTCCCACGAATTAAAGACCCCAATTTCTGTTATTAGAGCTCAGGTTGAGGAAGCACTGGATTCAGATCAAAAATTAACTTCTGAACAAAAGGATATTTTGACTACAATAAAAAAACAAATTGATCAGTTAAATAATTTGATTTCTCAGATGCTAATTTTGGCCAAGGCAGATGAAAAAAATTTTACTCTGGAAAAAGAAAAATTTGATCTGGAGATTGTTATTGATACAGTAATAGAAGAAATGAATAATTTAGCTGCTGAAAAAAATATTTTAATTACAAAAAAAATAATTGGAGAAAACAATTTTAGAATCAAAGCTGATTTGAGTTTGATTACTCAGTTATTATTAAATCTGGTAGATAATGCAATAAAGTATACCCCTAATGAAGGGAAAATTAAAATCACTTTAAAAAATCTTGATAATTATTATGAAATTAATATCCTTGATAATGGGATAGGAATTCCTAAAAAAGATTTGAATAATATCTTTAAACGTTTTTATAGAGTTGATAAATCCAGGTCAAGAGATTATGGTGGTACCGGTCTTGGACTTTCAATCTGCAGCTGGATCGTTAAAGTTCATGGGGGAGAAATAAATGTTGAAAGCTCTCTTAGAAATGGTACTAAATTCAGGGTAATGTTACCTAAAAAATAAGGGAGGTGATTAATTTGCAGGAAGAATTAATCGAAAAAGTTATAAACATTGAGCAGCAGGCACAGGGTTTGAAAGATGATCTGGCAGAGGAAATTAAAGAATTAGAAGAAAAATATGAAAAAAGAATGGCTCGGGAAGAAAAAGTGAAGATTGAAGAAAGTAAAAAGGAAGGGGAAGAGATACTCGCAGAAAGTAAAGCTGGAGCAGAAAGATTTGCGGCAAATTTGGAAGAAGAAAGTAAAAATGAGATCAAAAAGATTGAAAATGACTATCAAAAAGTGAAAGCTGATTTATTAAAGAAATATTTTGATAAAATAATTAGTTCAGGAAGGTGAAAATAATGCCAGCTTTTTTTCAGTATCCGGCTGTAAATGCAAAATTAAAAGCTTTAAGTAGCAGTATGCTTAAAGAAAAAGACTTTCAAAAGTTAATAGAGTTAAACTCTGTTCAGGAAGCTTTTAATTATCTTTATAACAATACCTATTATCAAAAACATTTAGAAGAATTTTCAGGTCAGGAAATTCACAGGCGGCAGCTTGAACTTAATCTTAAGAAAAGTCTTGTGCTTTCAGAAGATTTTCTGAAAAAATATGTAAGCTCTGACTTGAAAAGTTTTATTGAGCATTATTTTAAAAAATTTGAAATCGAAGATTTAAAAATCATTTTAAGAACTATTTTAATGGATAGTGAAGAGAGTTATCTTACTGATAATTTAATATATATAGATCGAAATAAAAAAATTGATTTTAATAATCTTATTCAGGCGTCTTCTTACAATGAGATTAAAAAAGTACTAAAAAATCTTCATTATTCCGAAATTTTAGATGAATTTTCGGATCAGTATCAGAAAAACAAAAATTTATTTCCAATTGAAATGACTTTAGATTTTTATTATTTTTCGGAACTTAATAAACTGGCTGAGAACTTTTCCAGTAAAGATAAAAAGTATTTTGAGGAAATCATTGGAACCCACATTGATTTACTTAATATCCAGTGGGTTTATAGAATTAAAAGATATTATAATTTATCATCAGGTGAAATTTTAAATTATATTATTCCTTATCATTTTAAAGTTAAAAGAAAAGAACTGCAAAATATGAGTCAGGAAAATAAGTCGGAAAATTTAGTAAAACATATTGCTTATCAACCATATCAGCAGCTTTTAGAGAAAGCTATTAAAGATGAAAATGTTATTTTTGAAAGATTCTTTTTGAACCATATTTTTAAAAAATTACAGCAGATTAAAACAGAAAGCTTTTTTACGATCTCTAATATACTGGCTTATTTATATATTAGAGAATATGAATTAAGAGATATAATTACTGTTCTGGAGGGAATTAGATATTCACTTCCTAAAGACAGGATTAAAAATTTCTTAATTCGAAAGGAGGTGTGATTTTGGGAATTAAAAAAATGAAAAAGTTTCAGATTCTCGGTTTAAAAAGAGATATTGATTCTATAACTGAGGAGATGATGAGAAATAGTGAGATAGAACTTTTGAAAACTGAAAAATATCATAAAAATTTTAAAAGCAGTCAAATAAAAAACTCTTATAAGTCTTGCTTTAATGAATTGGATCGGATGCTTGATAGTTTGAATTTAAGTAAAACAATTGAAAATATTGATTTTGATCAGCTCAATAAAGTTAATCTAGAGAAATTCAAGGATTTTGTTCAACCGATTCAGAAAAAGATTAATAAGCTGGAAAGAATAACCAAAAAACTCGATGCAGAAGAAAAACGCTTAAATAATCTGATTAAACATGTTTATGTTATGAGAAATATTGATATTGAACTTCAGAGCCTAAAGAATCTATCCTATATCACTCTTATTTTTGGTAGTTTAAGTCAGGAAAGATATGAGCGATTAATTGAGAATGTTACGGAAGTACCGGTGCTTGTTCTGGAAGTTAATCGAGATCAGGATCGAGTCTGGTTTTTTACATTTGCTAAAAAGAATTATCAACAAAAAGCACTTGATATTTTGAACTCAGCAAATTTCCAGAGAATTGAATTACCTGATAGAGTAAAAGAATCGCCAAAAGAGATATTAAATCAGGCCAGACACAGGCTTGATAAAATAGAAATTATTAGAGACCAAATAAATTTAGAATTTAAAAAACTGAAGCATCGTCATCAAAATCAGCTGTTAGATTATTATCAGCAGATGCTGGTTTTTAATAAAATTACAGATGTTAATAATAGTTATTATGGGGAAAGCAATTATTTTTTCATTACAACTGGCTGGATAAGTGAAGAAAATGAAAAAGAATTTGAAAAACTGATTTCAGATAATTATACAAAAGTAATATACAGCAGCCAGGAAGTAAAAAATGCTGAAGAGGAAAATCCCCCAACAATTATTGAAAATCCAGAGTGGATAAAATCTTTCACATCTCTGGTTAAGCTTTACGGTCTGCCTAAATACGGGGAAATTGATCCATCACTATTTTTTGCTCTGAGTTATATTTTATTATTTGGGATAATGTTTGGAGACTTAGGCCAGGGTTTTGTTTTTGTAAGTCTGGGCTTTGCTATTTATAAAAATAAAATAGATTTTATTAAAAACAAGGATGCTGCCTATATTTTAATTTCAATTGGATTTTCTTCAATGGTCTTTGGTACATTTTATGGAAGTCTTTTTGGGCTTGAGGACCTGATACCTGCTCTTATAATTAGACCAATGGATAATATTATGTTTTGGCTTGGTTTTACTGTAATGATTGGTATTTTCCTTTTAATTACTTCTATGATTTTCAACTTATTTAATACTTTTAAAAACAAAGATTATACAGAAGCATTATTTTCTGATAGTGGTTTAAGTGGTTTAATATTATATCTATTTTTACTTAGCAATTTAGCCTATTATGGGATTCAGAATAAACTTCTAATGCCAGCACCTGTGATCGCAGCAGTCTTTATAATATTATTACTGCTTATCTTTCTTAAAGAACCACTTGGTAATTTGTTGACAGAGCAGAAGTTTAGTATTGATAAAAAAATATCTGAGTATATACTGGAATCTGCATTTGAACTTTTTGATACAGTTTTAAGTTATTTGAGTAATACCCTGTCTTTTTTGAGGGTTGGAGCTTTTACTTTAAATCATGTTGGACTGTCAATGGCAGTAATTATTTTGTCAGAAATGATAAATAATAATGCCGGTAGCCTGCTGGTTTTAGTTGTCGGGAATATTGTTATTATGGTCCTGGAAGGTGTTGTTGTAGGAATTCAAATTTTAAGATTAGAGTTTTTTGAGATATTTGCAAAATTCTACAGTGGCAGTGGAAGAGAATTAAAACCACTTAAGATTGAATAATTTTAGGAGTTATTTAAGCTCTTGATTTTAAAATAACTCGTTAAAATTATAAATATTATGATGGGAGGAAATAAAATGATTTTAACATTAACTTTATTAAGTTTATTTATTACAGCACTTATAGGGGGAATAATTATGTTTAAGAAAACAAATAAGAAATGGTTGAAGTATTCAATTTTAAGTATTAATTTAATTTTATTATTTACTCTGGTGATTCTGGGCTCAAATTTAGCTCTACCAGCAAGAGTATATGCTGCTGATACAGCTGTTAATACATCTTCTAACTTAGGTCTAGGATATCTTGCAGCAGGACTTGCAGTAGGTATTGCTTCAATTGGTGCCGGTATTGCGGTTGGAATTGCTGGCTCAGCTGCTATTGGAGCAATTAGTGAAAAACCTGAAATTTTAGGTCGAGCCTTAATTATTATTGGTTTAGGAGAGGGAATTGCAATTTATGGATTAATAATTTCAATTATGATTCTGGGAAGATTATAGGTGATATAGTATGAAAATATACTGTATTAGCGATAATATTGACACAAATATAGGTTTAAGATTAGTTGGAATAAATGGAGTTGTTATTCATGAAAAAGAAAAAGTTATAGAAGAGATTAACAGGGTTAGGAAAAAAAATGATATAGGTGTTCTTTTAATTACAAGGAAATTAGCAGAGCTGGTACCTGATTTAATTGATGAACTGAAATTATCTGCAGAACTTCCTCTGGTGCTGGAGATTCCTGATCGACATGTTGATCCTGAGGAAGAGCCAGAATATATTACAAAATATGTCCAGGAATCGATTGGTATTAAGATTTAATAAGGATTAACATTCTTTGCTCAATGCATTAATGCAGAGTTAACCTTTCGTCTATAAAAGAAAACTCAGCATGACATGCTCGATTCATTAATGCAGAGTTAACCTTTCGTCTATAAAAGAAAACTCAGCAAAAGAGGTGAGAGATGAGTGGATATTGCAGAAAAAATTATGGCCATTAAAACTGAGATTATTGATGAAGTTAAGCAGGAAAATAACAATCAGATTGAAAAGAAACGTAAAGAATTACAGAAAAGATACGATAATTTTCAAGAAGAGCTGGATAATAAACAGAAAAATATTATAAATAATTATGAAAATATGGCGGAGCAAAAAAGAGAACAAATAATCTCAAGAGCAATTTTGGAGAAAAAAAATCTCAAGAGAAAAAAACTAAATGATTCGATTAATAACTTTATTCAGGAATTACATGAAAAACTGGATGAGTTTACAGCTGAAAAAGATTATTGTTTATTTATTTTTAATTCTATAAAAGCAGCCGCTAAAGAATTGCCAGATCAGGAGTTTACTGTTTTATTGAGAGAAAAGGACAGTGAATTCAAGTCTGATTTAGAGGAATTGCTGGAAAAAGAAATGGATGATTACCAATTCGAGATGAGACTAACTGAGAAAATTAAATCCGGAGGCTTTATAATTAAAGCAAAAAACAATCAGCAGATGATAGAAAATACTTTTGCGGCTTTAATTGATTCATTTAGGGAAGAGATAGCCATAGAATTAAAGAATAATATTTTAACACAGAAGTAGGATAAATGGATTAGGAGTTGGTGAGTATGGAAAAACAGGGAAAAATAACTTTTATAAATGGCCCGGTTGTTGAGGCTGAAGGTATGTCCGGTTATATTATGCGAGAGCTTGTTTATGTTGGAGAATTAAAATTGGTTGGCGAAATAATTGAACTTGATGGAGATTCGGCTACTATTCAGGTTTATGAAGAAACGAGTGGAATGAAGCCGGGTGAACCAGTGTTTTCTACCGGCCATCCACTTTCAGTTCAGCTTGGTCCAGGTATAATTGGAAATATATTTGATGGTATTCAGAGACCTCTGCCTTTTTTAGAGAAAAAAAGTGGCCCCTTTATAGAAAGAGGTGCCAAAGTCAGTGCTTTAAATCCGGATAAAGAGTGGGAATTGAAAGTTTTGGTTGAAGAAGGTGATTATCTTGAGTCAGGTCAGATAATAGCAGAAATTGATGAGACTTCAGTTATTGTTCATAAAATTATGGTTCCCCCAGGCAAAGAAGGAGAAATCATTGATCTGGTACCTGATGGTAGATATTCTATTGATCATGTAATCGCTAAAATAAAGGATGAAGAAGAAAATATAACTGAAATAAAACTTTATCAGGAATGGCCGATTAGAAAACCAAGGCCTTATAGTGACAGACTTGAATTAGGAGAACCATTACTTACAGGTCAGCGGGTACTTGATACTTTTTTTCCAATTGCTAAAGGTGGTACAGCTGCTATTCCCGGAGGTTTTGGAGCCGGTAAAACAATGACTCAACATCAGCTGGCCAAATGGTCAGATGCAGATTTAATTATCTATATTGGGTGTGGAGAACGTGGAAATGAAATGACGGATGTTTTAGAAGAATTTCCAGAATTAACAGACCCCAAAACTGGTAAATCAATGATGGAAAGGACAGTTTTAATTGCTAATACATCAAATATGCCTGTTTCTGCAAGAGAGGCCAGTATTTATACCGGAATTACTCTAGGAGAATATTATCGCGATATGGGGTATAATGTAGCAATTATGGCTGATTCTACGTCGAGATGGGCGGAAGCTTTGAGAGAAATTTCGGGGCGTTTGGAAGAAATGCCTGCTGAAGAGGGTTTTCCAGCTTATCTTCCAACTCGACTAGCAGAATTTTATGAAAGAGCAGGTTACGTAAAAACTCTTGCCGGTGAAAATGAAGGTTCAATATCATTAATTGGAGCAGTATCTCCTCCAGGTGCAGACTTTTCAGAACCGGTTACTCAGAATACAAAAAGATTTGTTCGTTGTTTCTGGGCTCTCGATAAATCGCTGGCAGCTTCCAGACATTTTCCGGCAGTAAGCTGGCTTGATAGTTATAGCGAATATTTAACAGACCTTGAGCCCTGGTTTAAAGACAACGTGAATCAGGAATGGCTTGAGTTAAGAAGCCGGGCAATGTCTTTATTGAAAGAAGAATCAAGATTGCAGGATATAGTTCAGCTGGTGGGAGAAGATGTATTACCCGATAATCAGCGTTTAATTTTAGAAGTAGCAAAACTGATAAAAATTGGTTTTTTACAGCAGAATGCTTTTGATGATATTGACAGATATTCTGATATAAAAAAACAGTACTGGCTTTTAAAAATAATACTTTATCTTTATGATCAGGCAAAGCCGCTGGTGAAGAAAAGTGTTCCAATCAGTCAGTTAAAAAATAATGAGTTGTTTAACAAATTATTAAGGTTAAAGAGTACAGTCGCTAATGATGAAGTAGATAAAATAAAAGATTTTCAGAATGAAATAGATGATTTTTATCAGCAGCTTGCTGATGATTATCAATAATAGTGGGGGAGTATATAATGTTAAAAAAAGAATATACTGGACTTGCTAATATTAATGGTCCACTAATTGTTGTAGAAAATGTAGATGATGTAGCTTATGATGAAATGGTAGAAGTGACTGCTCCCGATGGTGAGGTGAGAAAAGGGCGAGTTTTACAGGTGGGTTCAAATAGAGCTGTAGTTCAGGTTTTTGAAGGTAGTACGGGTTTAAATATTAACGAAAGTAGAGTTAAATTTCTGCAGGAACCAATGAAAATAGCTTTGAGTAAGGATATTTTAGGCAGAGTTTTTAATGGTGTTGGTGAAGCAACTGATGATGGTGGACAGATTTACTCGGAGAATAAATATGATATAAACTCTAAACCAATGAACCCCTATTCGCGACAGTATCCAAGAAATTATATTCAGACAGGAGTGTCAGCAATTGATGGATTGATGACATTAATTAGGGGTCAAAAATTACCGATTTTTTCTGGTAATGGTCTGCCTCATAATCAGCTTGCTGCCCAGATAACAAGACAGGCAAAATTGGGTAAAGAAGATGAAAAATTCGCAATTGTATTTGTGGCAATGGGAATAAAACATGATGAAGCCAGATATTTTATTAATAGTTTTGAAGAAAGCGGAGTACTGCAGAATGTTGTTATGTATGTCAACTTAGCAGATGATCCTTCTGTAGAAAGAATTATTGCCCCCAGAGTGGCACTGACTGCCGCTGAATACCTGGCCTTTGAAGAAAATATGCATATTTTAGTTGTAATGACTGATATGACAAGTTACTCTGAAGCTTTAAGAGAGCTGTCATCAAGAAGGGGAGAGGTGCCCGGGAGAAAGGGTTATCCAGGTTATCTTTACAGTGATCTAGCCAGTCTTTATGAAAGAGCTGGTATGATTAAAGGACGGGATGGTTCAATAACCCAAATCCCAATTTTAACAATGCCCAATGATGATATAACTCATCCAATACCTGATCTAACTGGTTATATAACAGAAGGTCAGATAGTCTTAGAAAGAGATTTATTTCAAAGAGATATTTATCCACCAATTAATATTTTACCTTCTCTTTCTCGTCTGATGAAGGATGGTATTGGAGCTGAATATACTCGAGAAGATCACGCAGATATATCAAGTCAATTATATGCCGCTTATTCGCATGTTAATGAAGTAAAGTCATTAGCCTCTGTAATTGGAGAAGATGAGCTTTCAGAAATAGATCAAAAATACCTTGAATTTGGCAGTGAATTTGAAGAGGAGTTCCTCAATCAGGATAAAAATACCAGTCGTAACATTGAAAAAACTCTTTCTTTAGCCTGGGATCTTGTTTCAGAGCTTCCAGAACATGAGTTGGATAGATTATCAGAAGAGTTAATCGACAAATATTACAGGAGGAAAGATGAAAATGGAGAAACTTAAAATATCTCCAACTAAAAGCAATCTTTTATCTACAAAAAATTCTCTTGAGCTGGCGGAAGAAGGATATGAACTTTTAGATAAGAAAAGAAATGTTTTAATTAAAGAGATGATGGAAAGAATAGATGAAGCAAAAGAAATACAATCTCAGATCAATCAGTATTTTTATAATGCTTATGAGGCACTGCAAATTGTGGATATTACTCAGGGTATAAAAACTGTTGAAGAAATCGCGGCCGGTATTGATTTAATAGATAATTTAAAGATCAGAACTTACAGTGTAATGGGGGTTGAAATACCGGAAGTGGAGGAACTATCAGAAGAAATATCACCTCACTATAGTTTTTATAAAACTAATCTGGCTTTAGATAGAGCCTATAAAAATTTCCAAAGAGTGGTCTATTTAATCAGTAGACTCGCCGAAATTGAAACCTCTGTTTACAGACTTGCAACTTCAATTAAAAAGACTCAAAAAAGAGCAAATGCTTTAGATAATATTTTAATTCCTCGTTATAAAAATACAGTGAAATTTATAGAAGAACGGCTGGAAGAAAAAGAAAGAGAAGAGTTTTTTAGAATAAAGCTGCTTAAAAAAAAGTTATAAAAAACAACCTCTCTCGGATGTACTGCCCGGGAGAGGTTTATTTTAATATTTTAAGTTTCTGCAAAAAATTCAATTTCAGCCCATTCCATTTTAATAAATCTTCTAATTACTATTAAAGCCACAATTATAAAGGAGATAATTTCGGCAATCCATACCCCTGCTACACCGTAATTTGAGACAACAATTAAGTAATAAGAAAGCGGAATAAAGATGAGCCAGAGTCTAATAATTGTAATATACATAGCACCTTTTGTGTCTCCTGCACCTCTTAATGCACCTACCATAATCACTACAAAGGCGAGAAAAGCCTGGTTTAAAGCCACAATTCTTAAAACAGGAACTGAGTAATTAATGACCTGAGCTTCTGTTGTGAAAATTTTGAGTGCAAAGACAGGGAAAATAAGATAAATTAGGGCCAGTGTTGTTCCCAGTAATGCCCCCATAACTGCAGCAGTCAAACCACTTTTTAATGATTCCTCAGGATTATCTTCTCCTAGATGCTTACCAACAATTGTGGTAGCGGCTATGGCAATCCCAATTGCCGGCATAAATGACAGAGATTCTATATTTAAGAGAATTCTAAATGATGCCTCTGCAGTAGTATCCAGTTTAGAGATGAAAATTCCATTAACAAAAAAAGCTACCTGCATAAAAAGCTGTTCAATACCGGCGGCATAACTTAAACTGATTAGAGGTTTAAATATTTTACTTGTTATTCTCATCCAGCCAGGGTGTAGTTTTAAAACTCCTCTGTTGCTGGCAAATAAAACTAAATAAAGTGCTGCCGCAATAAAGCGGGCGAAAGCTGTTGAAATTGCTGCACCTGCTATACCAAGTTCTGGGAAAATCCAGAATCCTGTAATCAAAATATAGTTTCCAATTATATTTAAAAGATTAGCAATTCCTGTTATATACATTGGTGTTTTGGTATCCCCGGCCCCTCTTAAAGAAGCTGCCGAAGCAAAAGAAATGAACATGAATACCTGTCCAATAGCAATGTATTTTAGATAAGTAGTTCCAAATGCTTTAACAACTGAGGTTATGTCGTATACATTCAAAATTAGGTCTGCAAAAAAGAAGGTGAACAAAGTAACAATTATTCCCAAAATTAAATTCAGGGTTAAATTTTCATTCATAATTTTATTCATCCGGTTTTTATTACCTTCACCATAACTGCGAGAAACCATTGCAGTTGCACCTGCATTAAAAGCAGAAAAAACAAAAATCAGAGTAAAAATAATTTGATTAGCAAAGCCAACTGCTGCCAGTGCTTCCTTGCCTATAAAACGGCTAATCATTATTGTATCAGCCATTCCTACCAGAGTATTTAAAGACATCTCCAACATTGCTGGTAGAGCAAGTACAAAAATAGCTTTTGCTCTTCTGCTGCTGTTTTTAGTTAATTTTAATTTCATAATCTTTCATCCTTTGTTTATATTTATATATTTGGATTTGAGAGGACACAAAAATAATCATCCAATTCTTATCTTAGCATATAATTCGCGAATATAAAAGAGTAATTAGTAATTGTCTAAGTTATTTCAATATGTTAAAATTATATTTGGAGTTGAGCTTATGTTCATTGTCATTTTATCTACAGTAATTATCTTAATTGATCAGTTAAGTAAATATTTAATTCGAAGTAATTTTGAGCAGTTTCAAAAAATATTTTTGATCAGAGATTATCTATATTTAACTTTTGTTAAAAATAGGGGAGCTGCCTTTGGTATTTTAAGCGGTCAGCACAGATTTTTTATTCTGATTACAGTATTATTTTTAATATTTATTATTTATCTTTATAAATGGGAATTATCAGATTCACTCTCTGTAAAAATAGCTCTTAGTTTTTTATTTGGGGGAAGTCTGGGGAATTTGATTGACCGTATGTTAATGCATTATGTGACGGACTTTATTGCTGTAGATTTATTTGATTTTTACCAGCTGCCAGTTATCAATATTGCAGATATATTTATATTTTTTGGAGTCTTAATTTTGATTTTTCAATTAATGATCGACGAAGATAGAGGTGTTTAAATGAAAGAATACAGTTTAGAAGTAGAAAAAAAGGATCAGGGGAAAAGAATTGATAAATATTTAACAGCGGAAATTTCTGAGTTATCGCGATCATTTATTCAAAAATTGATTGAAGCAGAAGAGATCACTGTAAATGGTCATTCAGTTGAAAAAAGTTATGGGATCAATGTGGGGGATTTTGTAAAAGTTAAGGTTAAAGAAAAAGATGCTAAAGTTAAAGCGGTCGAAATGGAGCTGGATATAGTTTATGAAGACCAGGATATAATAGTGATTAATAAAGAGGTTGATCGAGTTGTACATCCTGCACCAGGTCACTACAATGATACAGTTGTTAATGCACTGCTGGCTTATGTCGATAACTTATCAGCAATTAATGGAGTAAAAAGACCCGGGATTGTTCACAGACTTGATAAGGACACCTCAGGGCTGTTAATTGTTGCTAAAAATGATAGGAGCCATAAAAATTTGGCCCAGCAATTTAAAAAAAGAAGGGTAGAAAAATATTATTATGCACTTATTGAAGGAAATCTGGCCTATGAAAAAGGTAAGATAGATGCTCCAATTGGAAGAGATCCAAATGATCGCAAAAAAATGGCTGTTCGTAAACGAAACAGTAAAAATGCTGTTAGTCGTTTCAAAATCATTGAAGAGTTTAAAAATTATACGCTGGTTGAAGTAAAGATTGAAACCGGTAGAACTCATCAGATTAGGGTTCATTTTTCTTATCTTGGACATCCAATTGTTGGGGATAAAAAATATGGTTCTAAAAATAGTCTTAAAGCTGAAAGGCAGCTTTTGCATGCAAAGAGATTAATTATTAACCACCCAGTAAGTGGGGAAAAAATGGAGTTTGAAGCTGAACTGAAATCTGATTTTAAAGATGTTCTGGCTGAATTAAGAAAAGAAAATTAACTTTACTGCAGGAAAAATTCAATTTTAGAAGAAAATTAATTTAGGAGGCGGTTATTTTGTATAATTCAATTAAGCTTAGCGAAAATGTTCACTGGGTTGGAGTAAATGATAAAGAAACTGACTTATTTGAGTCTTTGTGGCCTCTGCCAGAAGGAATATCTTATAATTCTTATGTGATTAATGATGATAAAGTTGCTTTAATTGACACAGTTAAAATTAATTATACAGATACATATCTGGAGAAAGTTAAAGATGTGATTGGTGATAAAAAAGTTGATTATTTAATTATTAATCATATGGAACCTGATCATTCCGGTTCTATTAAGTCAATGCGAGAAGCGTTTCCAGAAATGAAAATTGTTGGTAATGCCAAGACTATGAACTTTTTAGAAGGCTTTTATGGAATTACCGAAGGGACAATGGTAATTGAAGATGGAGATGAACTTAACTTAGGCTCAAGAACACTTAAATTTTATCTGACACCAATGGTTCACTGGCCTGAAACTATGATGACCTTTGATCAAAAAGATAAAATTTTATTTGCAGGAGATGCTTTTGGAGGCTTTGGTTCTCTAAATGGTTACCTCTTTGATGATGAGGTAAATATTGAGTATTTTGAAGATGAAATTAGAAGATATTTTTCCAATATTATTGGTAAATATGGTCCGGTTGTTCATAAAACAATTTCCAGATTGCGCAAGGAAATTGATCAGATTGGAATGGTCGCTACTACTCACGGACTGGTATGGCGAGAGGATCCTGCTCATATTATTGATGAGTATGATAAATGGAGCCAGCAGCAGACAGAAAATGGGGTAGTTGTTGTTTATGGGTCAATGTATGGTAATACAAAAATTATGGCCGAAACTGTAGCGAGATCCTTATCGGAAAATGGTATTGAACAGATTAGATTATTTGATGTTTCTCGGAAAGATATTTCATATATCATTAATGATATATGGAAGTATAATGGTATTGTTTTGGGAAGCTGTACTTATAACACCGAGATTTTTCCTCCCATGGAATATTTACTAAAAAGTTTAGAAAGTAGAAATTTGAGAAATCGTGTACTTGGAATTTTTGGTTCCTACAGCTGGAGTGGTGGAGCTCTGGATCGTCTTAAAGATTTTAAAGAAAAAGTTAACTGCAATCTGGTAGAACCTGTAATTGAATCTCAATTTGCACCGAGTGGCGATATTCTGGAAAAATGTTATTTGTTGGGAGAGAATGTAGCTAGTAAGGTAAAGGAAAATAATTAACTGTTAAATAGGCTTTAAATTAAAAATAAATAATCTACTCTGCAGCTGTTTTATAATTTAAAATAAATAGCCAGAGTAGATTAATTTTTTAAAATAATATTCACAAAATTAAAGGAATTTAAATAACTATTGTAGAAGTAATAAAATACAGAAAATTTTTTAAAGCATAATGTCAGAATATTTAAATCAATTATCCTGACAACAAATCAAATAAACTTCAATAATATGAAAGGCTGGTGGAAAAATTGAGTAAAATTACTAGTAAAGACATTAGAAACTTTTGCTTTATATCACATGGAGGTGCGGGTAAATCAACACTGACTGAAATGCTGCTTTATAATGCAGGTGTAATTGATGAACCAGGCAGTGTTGATAAAGGAAATTCTCATTCTGATTTTAATGCAGTTGAAAAAGAACATAAACACTCAGTTCACAACAGTTACTTTAATTTTGAATGGCATAATAAATTATTTCATTTTATTGACACCCCTGGTTATGCAGATTTCCGCAGCGAGGTTATCAGTGCACTGAGAATGGTGGAAAGTGCTGTCTTGCTGGTTGATGCTGCAGCCGGTATTGAAGTTAATACAGGTTATGTCTGGGAATTAGCGGATAAAAATGATCTGGCAAAAGCTGTGTTTATAAATAAAGTAGATAAGGAAGATGCTGATTTTGATCGAGTTGTCGAAGAACTTCGGTCTACATATGATGACAGTTTTGCAATTGTTACTATTCCTTATTATGAAAATGGTAAATTTGAAGGTATCATTGACTTATTAGATGAGAAACTTTATAAAAATATTGATGGGGAATTAAAATCTTTTCCCGTTCCGGATTCCGAAAAAGAGAGAGTTGAGGATTATGAATTAAAACTGACCGAAGAAATAGTTGAATTAAAAGAAGATTTGATGATTAAATATCTTGATGGCGAGAAAATAACCATTAAAGAGTTAACTAAAGCTTTTGAAGAAGAAGTTGCTGGTGAGGAATTAGTTCCAGTTTTTGCAGGTTCAGCGTTACAAAATTGTGGAGTAGCTAAATTCCTGGATGATTTAACAAGGATTTTCCCGTCAGCATCTGAAGTTCATTCCGATCATCTAGTTAAATCTGGAGAAGTTCTCAGCCCTGAACCAGAAAGCAAATTTAGTGCTCAGGTCTGCAAAACAATGGTGGATCCTTATATTGGTAAACTATCGATTTTTAGAATTTTTTCAGGTAAATTAGAGCGGGATGATATGATTTATATTCCAAATATTGATGAAGAAATTAAAGTTACCAAACTTTATAAACTTAATGGTAAAGATCAGGATAATGTTGATGATCTTACAGCAGGAGAAATTGGCGCTGTGGCTAAATTGGATGAGCTGGTTACCTCTTATACAATGCGTGATCCTGAAACAGATATTTATTATCATGAGCTTGAATTTCCAAAGCCAATGTACAGCAGAGCAGCATATCCAGCTGACGGCATAGATGAAGAAAAAATGGCTTCTGCTTTACAGCGCTACAGTGATTCTGATCCAACTTTTAAAGTTAATTATAATAAAGTGACAAAAGAATTAATTTGTGATGGTATGGGAACTATTCATTTTATTATGATCAAAGAAGAATGTCAGCGCAAATATGATGTTGATTTTACAACTCAGGAACCAAAGGTTGCTTACCGGGAAACTATTCAGAAAAAAGCCGATGTAGAAGAAAAATATAAAAAGCAATCCGGAGGACGTGGACAGTATGGTCATGTGCTAATGCGGGTTGAACCATTGCCTCGTGGAAGAGGATTTGAATTTGAAGAAGAAATATTTGGTGGTGCAATTCCAGGTCAGTATATTCCTGCAGTGGAAAAAGGAATTGTAGATGCAAAAGAAGAGGGAGCTCTGGCAGGTTATCCAGTTGTAGACTTTAAAGTAGTCTTATATGATGGCTCCTATCATGATGTTGACTCTTCCGAAATGGCTTTTAAAATCGCTTCTTCAAAAGCTTTTAGAAAAGCGCTAGAACAGGCCAGATCTGTTTTACTGGAACCAATTATGTCCGTTAAAGTTACAGTACCTCAAGACTTTATGGGAGATATAATGGGAGATTTTAATTCTCGTCGTGGTAGAATTGAAGGTATGGATCCTCAGGATGGAGTACAGATAATTAAAGCAAAAGTACCACAGGCAGAAATGTTTAATTATGCTGTAGAATTGAAATCAATTACAGGTGGTTATGGTTCTTTTGATATGGAATTTTCTCATTATGACAAAGTTCCGGGAGATATCAGTGATAAAATAATAGAACAGGTTAAGAGAGAAAAGTCTTAAACATAAGTAAATAAAATCAGCTCGAATGCATGAGGCCGGCTATTATAGCTGGCCTTTTTTCAGTTTATATTATATAATGATTTCTGGAGGCAGAAATATGGAATTTATTTTAATTATTTTATCATCAATTTTATTTACAGCACCATATTATTATCCAGCTTTATTTTTCTTGAGCTGGTTTGCTTTTATACCACTAATTTATCTTGTTAATGATTATGATTACAGTCATTCTTTTATAATTGCTTTATTGATTGGTTTTTTGAATTCAGTTTTTTCACTGCACTGGCTTTATCAACCTCTTAATACAGCTCTTAAAATGCCCTTTTCTTTTAATTTAGTTATTTTATTTATTTATTTTTTATTTTCAGCACTTCCGCTTGCTGGCTGGGTGATTATAAACAAATTTCTACAGCCACAAAATTCCTACAGTCCATTTATTGCTGCTTTAAGCTGGACTGTGCTGGAGTATTTTCGATTTGAATTTTTTAATTTTAATCCCTTTAATTATTTTGCCTATACCCAGAGTGCTTTTCCTTTAGTTGTTCAGTATGCTGGTTATGGTGGGGTTTTTTTGGTCTCATTTATTACAGTTTTATTTGCCTCTTATCTGGTTAAAATTTATCTGGAGCCAGCCTGGAAAAAAATTGTGCCCTTAATCTTGATTTTTATAGTGGTGGCAGCTGTTCCTTTTTTTACCAAAACAGATCTGGAAGCAAACATCAGTAGACAGAAAGTTGATTTACTGGTAGCGGATTCTGTTAGAGATGACAGTTTTTTTGATAAAATAGCAAAAGAAATTGATAATCTAACAGATTTAGTTAAAAAAAGTAAAAATGAAGTTATATTTATGCCAGAGAAGAGTATCAGCTTTGATCTGATTAGAAATAATTATTATAGAGATCAGCTTTTTTCCAGATTAAAAGAGAGTTTGGGTACTTCCTATCTTCAGTTAGGAGCAGCAGCTGCTAAAGATCAAAATTATCAGGCAGAAGTATTTAATTCTCTGTTTTTATTTTCCGGAGATATGAAAATGATTAAAAGAACTAATAAGCAGGGCAATATTATGTCAGGAATTAATTTTCCCTATCTTAAAGAAATAAATAGGCTGATGGCTGATTATTTAAACTATAAACCTGACTTATTAAAACAGCCAGTTTCAGCTGCTGAAATTGATGTGAAAAATATAGCTTACATTAATCTTTTTGCTGAAGAAATTTTTATTCCAGTTGTTAATAAAAAAAACAACCAGATTCAGGATATGAATTTAATTGTTAACGTAGCTGCCGAAGAAAAAGCTGCTTCTAAGGTATATAATAATTTAAGCTTTGCAGCTGCTGTTTTCAGGGCTGCAGAAAGCAGAACAGATTTAATTAGAACAGTAAGTGGAGGTTTAAGCGGCTATATAAATGAACGAGGAAAGGTGCTGGCAAAGACAGAGCTTGTAAATGATATTCTGCCGATTAATTTAACTTTAAGGAAAGAAACAAGTTATTATCAGAAATATCCTCTGAGAATTATAAAAATAATTATTGCCATTTTTATATTAATTGTTATCATTAAGTCAATTGCAGTAATTAAAAATAAATGGAGCAGCAGAAATTAATCTGCTGCTAATTGTTTTAATAATTCTTTGTCAGCTGGATCGATGTAGATTGTCTGATACTTTTCATAATAGACCAGTCCGGGTTTAGCCCCTTTAGGTTTATTGACATTTTCCACAGGCGTGTAATCTATAGGAACATTTGTGGATTCTCTTGCTTTGCTAAAATAAGCAGCAATGGCTGCTGCCTGTCTCAGAGTTTTATCGGGGAGGTTTTTATCGGTGTCTCTTTTTATTATCACATGCGAGCCTGCAATAACTTTGGTATGCAGCCAGATATCACCATTATTAGCCATTTTTTTAGTTAACCTATCATTCTGTTTGTTATTCCTTCCCACCAATATCTGATATCCATCACTGGAAATGAATTTACGTGGGGGTAGTTTTTTACTTCCTTTATTTCTTTTGTTTTGTTTCTGCTTTTTAATATACTTTTCTTCTTTTAATTCTTCTTTTATCTCTGCCAGATCATCTAAAGTTTCAGCCTGCTCAATATTCATACTTACCTGTTTTAAATATTTTTCTTCATGCCTTAGTTTGGCTATTTCTCTTTTTAAATGTTTTACGCTTTTTTTCAATTTATTATATTTCTTAAAATATTTTTGAGCATTTTCGGAAGGAGATTTTGCAGGATCAAGTTTTATTTCTATCTGGTTCTGATCTTCACTATAATAATCATTTACCACAGCTTTTTTATCTCCCCGATTAATCTGATAAATATTGGCGGTTATCAGTTCTCCCATTTTTTTATATTTTTTAGCATTTTTACTTTCTTTAAGCTGTTTTTTTAATTTTTTTTGTTTCTTAAGATTTTTGTTTAGATAAGTATTAACTACTTTATTTAATTCTCTAATATTTTTATTTAGTTCTTTATCCTTTAAAAATTCCTCAAAATAATAATCCATCATTTGATCAAGATCATCAAACTCCTCAATTTTTTCGGGGTTTCTGTGATTAAGAATAAAGGCAGAAATGTAGTCTACCTCACCTGTCTTAGTGGCAATTACTGGCCTGTAGACTCCTTTTTTAAATTCGCTAAAAAGATTCAGCATTGATTCGGCAATTTTATCTTTTTTAGAATTAATTAGATTATTATAATTTTCTGCAGGGTCTATTCCAGCTCGATGGACAATTTCGCGGGCTGAATATGGTCCAATACCTCTAAAATTGTACATTACCGCTCTAAAAGCAGCTTGAGAAAAGTCTTCGCTTATAATTTGCCGGAATTCTTCTTTACTGGTAAGACTAAGAGGATTTAATTTATCCTGTGCTGGAGGTTTTTCATATTTTATACCCGGATATAGCTGTCGTTCTGAATTTTGTTTTTCAGTAATTCTTTTCATTGCATCCAGTACCATTTCATTATCATCCAGAAGAATGACATTACTGTATTTCCCCATTAGTTCAGCAATTAACGAGTATTTTTTTCCTCTTTTTTCAATCTCAATTTTAATCATTCTTTCAAAATCCGGCTGTATTATATCCTGAATATATGAATTTTTTAAATATTTTCTGAGCATCATACAAAAATCAGGTGGATAGGAAGGAAAGTCAAAATCAAGCTCAGTTAAATTGATTCTTGCTCCCTGAGGATCAGTAGAAATTAAAAGTTCTAAGTTTTGATTATTATTTCTTAAACGAATAATTAAATATTTTTTATCTATTTGATAAGCCTTTTCAATTCTGGCGCCGATGATTTTTTGCTTTAAATTATCCTTAAGAGCAGATAACATAATTCCATCAAAGGCCATACAGATCACTCCAATCTTTAATATATTTATTTAAGTATAAAAGAAACTCAGCTGAGAGTCAATTAAATAAACAATCGTTTGCAGCAAAGACTCAGCTCAACCCTTGTCAAAAAAGTAATGCTGTGGTATCATTAATAAAGATAAGGAGCGAAGTTATTTTAGATAAATAAGACTTTAGGGGGTATAAATAATGGATGTCAACTTGATCAATATTGGTTTTGGTAATATTATTGCAGCAAATAGAGTGATTGCAGTAGTTAGTCCAGAATCAGCACCTATAAAAAGAATTATTCAGGAAGCACGTGAAAGAGGAATGTTAATCGATGCTACCTATGGACGTCGTACACGAGCGGTTATTATTACAGATAGTGATCATGTAGTCCTGTCTGCAATTCAGCCAGAAACTGTCTCACACCGTTTAGAAGACGAAAAATAAAGTGGAGGTATAAATTAATGTCAAAGGGGTTATTATTTGTATTATCCGGGCCATCAGGTGTGGGGAAAAATACTGTGCTTGACGAACTGTTTAGAAATTTTGATGGGGTTTCCTATTCTGTTTCTGCAACCACCCGCGAAAGAAGAAAGGGTGAGATTGAGGGAGAGGATTATTTCTTTATTTCGGAAGCAGAATTTGAAGAAATTGAAGAAAATGATGGTTTTATAGAAAGTGCTCTGGTACACGGTCACTATTATGGGACTCCCAAAAAATTTGTCGATCAAAAATTAGAAGATGGAGAAGATATCATTCTGGAAATTGATACCCAGGGTGCAAAACAGGTTCGAGATAAATATCCGGAAGCTGTTTATATCTTTTTGGTCCCACCCTCTCTGGAAGAATTAGAGAATAGACTTGATAAACGTGGTTCAGAGAGTGATAAAAGTAAAAGTCTACGTTTGAAAAATGCACGCCAGGAATTAAAAGAAGTACATAAATACGATTATGAAGTTATTAATGATAGCTTATCAGATGCAGTTAGAGAAATAAAAAAAATTATTATAAAGGAACAAAAAAGGAGAGATTCAAAATGATTACTGAACCCTCTGCAGAACAGTTGGTAGATAAAGCCGATAGTTTATATACAGTTATTATCCTAGCGGCAAAAAGAGCAAGACATCTCAATGAAAGCGGTCAGAAAATATTAGAAGAATACCGCAGTCATAAATTAGTTTCTCAAAGTTTAGAAGAAATTGAAAAAGATAAAATCACTTATGAAAAGAGAAATAATTTAGTCTAGCACCTGAAAATTATAAAAAATTTGACTAAACATATTTAAAAACAAAGGGGTAGAAAAATGTCTGCAAATATTGTTTTGGGAGTAACCGGAGGAATAGCAGCTTATAAATCACTGCAGGTTGCAAGCAGTTTAACCAAGTTAAATCATAATGTTTATACAATTATGACTGAATCGGCAACTGAATTTATTAAACCAATTACATTTCATTCTTTAACACATTTACCGGTGGAAAGTAAATTATTCAGCACAACTACCAGTGAAGTAAAACATATTGGTCTGGCCGATAAAGCGGATTTGTTTTTGATTGCACCGGCAACAGCAAACTTTATTGCTAAGGCAGCGGCAGGTATTGCAGATGATTTGCTGACAACAGTAATTCTGGCTACAGAAGCTCCAATAATGATTGCACCTTCTATGAATGTGCATATGTTTGAGAATCCTGTGGTACAGAGAAATATGCAGACTTTAGAGGATTTAGGTTATAAAATTATTACCCCTGATGCCGGTTATCTAGCCTGTGGTTATACTGGACAGGGAAGATTGCCTGATCCTGAACGTTTAGTTGAAGAAATCAAACGGGAACTTTTAAAAAAGGATCTTAAAAACAAAAAAATTCTTATTACTGCTGGTCCAACTCGGGAGTCGATAGATCCGGTCCGTTTTTTAACTAATCATTCCAGTGGCAAAATGGGTTACGCTCTGGCCCAGGCTGCTTCTTATCGAGGTGCTGCGGTTAAATTGATTTCTGGCCCAACTGAACTTAAATCACCTCTAGGTGTTGAACTTATCAGAGTAGAAAGCGCTGCTGATATGAAAGAAGAGGTATTTAAAGAAGCTGAGAGTGCTGATATAATAATTATGGCTGCAGCAGTAGCAGACTACCGTCCTCAGAAGTATAACCCGCAGAAGATCAAGAAAGAAAAAGGCAGTTTAAAACTCGAACTGGAAAGAACAACTGATATTCTGGCGGAACTGGGCAAAAACAAAAATAAAAACCAGCTATTAATTGGTTTTGCTGCTGAAAGTGAAAATTTGTTAGATAATGCCCAGGCTAAATTGAGTAAAAAACAGGCTGATTATATTATTGCAAATGATATTAGTGATAAAAATATTGCTTTTGGCAGTGATAAAAATCAGGTTATTATATTAAGCGAAGAGGGAAGTGCTAAATTACCTCTGCTTGAAAAAGGAAAACTGGCTCATAAAATATTTGATTATATAATTGATGCAGAAAGGAAATAAATGTAATTTTAATTTACATTTATTATATTTAATTGAAAATATTATTGCGAAATAATTGACTTAATTCAAAAAATCAAATATAATAAATATAAGTATAGATTTATTATTGTAAAAATTCTTTCAATTAATTTTTGGAGGTGATAAAAACATTTTGTAAGGCCCGAAAATAAGATATTACAGACAAAAATGAGGAGGAAGAAGCTTAGTATGAGAAAATTAATTTTAACAACTTTTATTATTTTAGTAGTAATGTCGGTATTTGTAACAGGGGTAATGGCACAGGAACAGGGTGGAACTCTTGTTTTTGGCCGTGGAGGAGATACAGTAGGTTTAGATCCAATTCAGGTGACTGATGGAGAATCTTTTAAAGTAACTCAGCAGATTTATGATACCCTTGTTGATTATACTCCTGGCACAACCGAAGTAGAACCAGCTCTGGCAACAGACTGGGAAGTATCTGAAGATGGATTAACCTGGACTTTTAATTTACGTGAAGGCGTAAAGTTTCATGATGGAAATCCATTTAATGCAGAAGCTGTAAAATGGAATTTTGATCGCTGGCGTCTGGAAGATCATCCCTATCATATTGGTGGAGAATTCACCTATTATGGTTATATGTTCCAGGGTTTCCCGGGAATTATTCAGGAAGTTAATGTAGTAGACGAATATACAGTAGAATTCGTTCTTTCTGAAAAACAGGCTCCATTTTTAAACAACCTGGCTATGGTTCCTTTTGGAATTGCCAGTCCGGAAGCTGTCAAAGAATATGGGGAAAATTATTTTAAACATCCTGTAGGTACTGGTGCTTATACTCTTGAAGAATGGCGTCAGGGAGATAGAGTAATCCTGAAGGCAAACGAAAATTACTGGAGAGAAAGAGCTTATCTGGATGAAATTGTTTTCCGTTCAATACCTGATAACTCAGCTCGTTTTATGGAATTACAGTCCGGAACTATTGATATGATGGATGGAGTAAGTCCAGAAGATGTAGAAGCAGTGAAAAGTTCTGATGGGTTAAAACTATCCTTAAGACCAAGTATGAATGTTGGTTATTTTGCAATGAACTTTAAGTTTGAACCTTTTGATGATGTAAGAGTTAGAAGAGCCTTTAACCATGCAATTGATAAGCAGGCAATTATTGATGCTTTTTATGCTGGTTTAGCTGAACCAGCAAAGAACCCAATGCCACCTTCTATCTGGGGTTATAATGATAATATAGAACCTTATGAATATGATCCAGAAAAAGCAAAAGAATTATTAGCTGAAGCTGGTTATGAAGATGGTTTTGAATTTGATCTCTGGTATTTACCGGTACCAAGACCATATATTCCACAGGGTAAATTTATTGGTCAGGCTATTCAAAGTTATTTAAGTGAAATTGGTGTTACAGCTAATCTGGTAACTTATGACTGGAGTACCTACCTTGATAAGACTGAACATCAGGAAGCTCCAACATACATGTTGGGATGGACAGGTGACAATGGTGATCCAGATAATTTCTTATATGTGCTCTTAGATAAAACTAATAGTAATAATGCATATGAAAGTGAAGAACTGCATGAGGTATTAGTTGAAGCACAAAAAACAATGGATCAGGATAGACGAGTTGAGCTTTATATGGAAGCACAGGAAATCATCCATAAGGATGCTCCCTGGGTACCTTTAGTTCACTCAACACCACCAATTGCTTTAAAATCAAATGTTGAAAATTATGTACCAAACCCAACAGGAACTGAAAAGTTACACAGAGTTTGGTTAGAAGAATAAAGAAATTAAAATTGAATCAAAAAATTAATCTGCGGCTGGAAAGCCGCAGATTAACTTTGAATAGGAAGGTGTAATTAGGAAATGATTAACTATATTATCAAAAGATTACTAGCTTTAATTCCAATTTTAATTGGAGTAGCAGTTATAGTTTTTTTAATTGTTCATTTAATTCCTGGTGATCCTGCTCAGACTATGCTGGGAGAGAGGGCTACCGATGAGGCTTTACAGCGGCTGAGAGAACAGATGGGTTTAAATGATCCTCTACCGGTACAGTTTTGGCGTTATGTTAAAGATCTATTAAGAGGAGATTTAGGTAGATCAATAATGAGTAATAATCCTGTTAGTGCAGAATTAGCACAGAGATTTCCGGCAACTTTAGAATTATCTTTTTTTGCTATAATGTTTGCAGTTCTGGTGGGGATACCGGCCGGAATTTTTGCATCTATTAACCAGAATTCCTGGTTTGATAACTTAAGTATGTTAATAGCTTTAATGGGAGTTTCAATGCCAATTTTCTGGCTTGGATTGATGTTTATCTGGCTTTTTGCGGTTGAGTTGGGCTGGTTTCCACCTTCATCAAGAATTGGTGTAGGGCTTGATTTTACTCCAATAACAAACTTGTATGTTATTGACAGCATTCTCCAGTTGAATTTTTCAGCTTTAAAAGATATTTTACATCATCTTGTCTTACCGGCAGTTGCACTGGGTACAATCCCGATGGCAATTATAGCCCGAATGACTCGTTCATCTATGCTGGAAGTCTTGAGAAAAGATTTTATTCGGACTGCTTATGCTAAAGGTTTAAAGAGGAAAGTTG
Organism: Halanaerobium kushneri; assembly: GCF_900156285.1. GTDB lineage: Bacteria > Bacillota > Halanaerobiia > Halanaerobiales > Halanaerobiaceae > Halanaerobium > Halanaerobium kushneri. Next base: position 25,454 of record NZ_FTNC01000011.1, on the reverse strand, counting down.
TAATTTTTAAGCATGCTCTAAAAAATGCTATGGTACCAATTATTACAGTTGTGGGACTTCAGTTTGGAGTTTTACTTGGTGGAGCTGTAATGACCGAGACAATTTTTTCCTGGCCTGGACTTGGTAAATACTTGGTTGATGCAATTTATGCCAGAGATTTTCCGATAGTACAGGGAGGAATCTTATTTTTTGCAGGAGTTTTTGTAATTGTAAATTTAATTGTTGATTTATCATATGCTTTAGTAGATCCAAGGATTCAGTATGAGTAGGAGAGGAGATTATCGAGATGTCAGATAGTAAAAAGAATAAAGTAATGAAAAAGAATACCAATCCCTGGTTTGAAGCCTGGCGAAGATTATTACAGAGTAAGATTGGGATTGCAGGACTGGGTATTATAATATTTTTAATTTTGGTAGCTGTTCTGGCGCCAGTTTTAGCCCCATATAACCCTTTTGAGCAGAACATTCTGGCAAGATACAAAGCACCATCTTCTGAACATTTACTGGGAACAGATGAAATGGGAAGAGATATTTTGAGTCGTATTATTTATGGTTCCCGAATTTCACTTCAGGTTGGCCTTGTTTCAGTATCACTGGCTCTGGTTTTTGGAGTGGGGTTTGGTCTTCTTGCTGGTTATTATGGTGGTAAAATAGACATGGTTATTATGCGATTTATGGATATTATGCTGGCTTTCCCCAGTATTTTACTTGCGATTGGAATTGTTGCTATTTTAGGGCCACAGTTGAAAAATGCAATGCTTGCTATTGGAATTATTAATGTTCCTCGTTTTGCAAGAATTGTAAGGTCATCAGTGCTTTCGATTAAAGAAAGCGAATATATAAGTGCTGCAAAAGCATTAGGGGCAGGAGATTTAAGGATTGTTTTTAAACATTTACTTCCAAATGCAATGGCACCTTTAATTGTCCAGACAACACTGAGTATTGCTACAGCTATTTTAGAAGCTGCAGCTTTAAGTTTTCTGGGACTTGGAGCTCAACCACCTTCTCCAGAATGGGGAGCAATGTTGAGTGATGCCCGAAGTTCTCTGCAGCGGGCTCCCTGGGTGGCAACTTTTCCCGGGCTGGCAATTATTTTTGGTGTTTTAGGTTTTAATTTACTGGGTGATGGCTTAAGAGATGCACTGGATCCAAAAATGAAGAATGTTTAAGCTATTAAGATAGGTGATAAAAATTATTGATCCAGTTTTGATAAGATTCTTTTCTTTAGAAGTAAGATGGTACGGTTTTTTGATTGTGTCTGCCTTAATAATCTCGCTTTTTATTTTAAACTTATTATTGAGAAGTGAAAAAGAATTTGATTTCGAATTTTTCCTTGATTTCATAATAATAGCTTTTCCCCTTGGTGTTTTAGGCGCAAGGCTTTATTATGTGATCTTTAATCTGGATTATTATTTAAACTACCCTGAAAAGATTATAGCCATTAATGAAGGTGGTCTGGCAATTCATGGGGGTATAATAGTAGGGGTTTTGATTCTTTATCTGTTGACTAAAAAGAGAAATAAAAACTTTTTTTTGGCTCTGGATTATCTCGCTCCTTTAACGGCTTTAGCTCAATCAATAGGACGCTGGGGTAACTTTATTAATCAGGAAGCATATGGCAAGATTGTTGCTGAAAGTTATTATAATTTTTTTCCAGAATTTATAAAAAAGCAGATGTATATTAAAGGAGCATATAGGGAAGCAACTTTTCTTTATGAATCGATAGTAGATTTTTTCCTTTTTCTGATATTGTTCTTTTATTTGCGTTCTGATTATAAAAAAAATGGTGAAGTATTTTCGCTTTATTTAATAATTTATTCTGTTTTTAGATTTTTAATAGAAGAACAGCGAACAGATAGTTTGATAATTTTTGATTTTCAGGTTGCCAGGCTAATAAGTTTATTACTTATCTTCATTGGAGTTTCCTTGATTTACTACATTAGAAAAGTTAGAAAATCAAATTAATCCAGCAAAATTGACAGCTCAAATTTTATATGCTAAACTAAATTTATTGATTATATTTAGCAAAATTTGCTTTTAGATTTGAATAAGTATAGATGAAAGGTGATATTATGACACGGAAATATTTGTTTAGCTCAGAATCTGTTACTGAAGGCCATCCTGATAAGGTTGCTGATCAGATCTCTGATGCTGTCCTGGATGCAATAATTGAAAAAGATCCAGATGCACGGGTAGCCTGTGAGACTATGGTTACTACAGGTTTAATATTAATTGCAGGAGAAATAACGACCTCCTGTTATGTTGATTTAAAAAAGATTGCTCGAGAGACGGTCAAAGAAATCGGTTATACCAGAGCAAAATATGGGTTTGATGGTGAAACCTGTGCAGTTTTAACAGCTATTGATGAGCAGTCCGGAGATATTGCAATGGGGGTAGATCATTCTCTGGAAGAAAAAGAGGGTAAATCAGAATTTGACTTAGGAGCAGGAGATCAGGGGTTAATGTTTGGTTATGCTTCTAATGAAACAGAAGAATTAATGCCTCTGCCAATTATGCTTTCTCATAAGCTGGCTCGCAGACTAGCTGAGGTTAGGAAAAATGGACCCCTTAAATATCTGAGGCCTGATGGAAAGACTCAGGTGACAGTAGCTTATGAAGATGACAAACCTGCTTATGTTGATAAAGTATTAGTTTCTACTCAGCATCATCCTAAAGTGACTCAGGATCAGATCAAAGAGGATATAACTAAACATGTTATTAAGGAAATTATAGACCCAGACTTACTAAAGGAAGAGACTGAAATTCTGGTTAATCCAACCGGTAGATTTGTTATTGGAGGACCAAATGGAGATACTGGATTAACAGGCAGAAAAATTATTGTAGATACATATGGTGGAACTGCTCACCACGGTGGAGGGGCTTTTTCCGGTAAAGACCCAACGAAAGTTGATCGTTCAGCTTCTTATGCTGCTCGATATATTGCCAAAAACATTGTCGCAGCAGAGCTGGCAGAAAGGTGTGAAGTTCAAATTGCTTATGCAATAGGGGTTGCTCAACCACTTTCTGTTATGATCGATACTTTTGGAAGCTCAGTAATATCTGAAGCTCAACTTGAAAAGATAGTAAAAGATGAATTTGATTTAAGGCCGGCTCAGATTATTAAAAATCTAAATTTAAGAAACCCAATCTATAAACAGGTAGCTGCTTATGGTCATTTTGGTCGACATGATCTCAAACTACCATGGGAAAAAGTTGATAGAGTGGATAACTTAAGGAAAAAAGCTGGTTTAGAATAAATTATAAAGAAAATTTTTGATTTGCTGCCGAAGGTTTCCGCCTTCGGCTTTTTAAATATTAAATTCATAAAGTTTAAGAAAGGGAATTTCATGGAGCAAATAATCAAGGTTGTAGTTGATTTACCTTTAAAGAAACTAAATAAAGAGTTTGATTATCTGCTGCCTGAGGAATTAAATTCAAAGATTAAAATTGGGCAGCTGGTTCGGGTTCCATTCGGAAGACGTAAACTTACAGCTTTTGTGGTGGAAACGGATGCCAGATCCGATGTAGATAAGTCAAAATTAAAAAAAGTTGAATCTCTACTTTATCAAGAAAGTTTTTTTGACCAGAATTTACTGGAACTTTTTTATTGGACTGCTTCTTATTATCATGCTTATCTAGCTCAGGTTATTAAAAGTGCTTTGCCACCAGGGATAACTGACGGTAAAATCAAAAAAAAGCAGATTGAGATGCTTAAATTGAATCCAGAAGTTAGTGATTTTAAATCTGAACTTAAGAAAATTGAAAGAAGAGCTCCAAAACAGTATTTAATTCTCAAGTATCTGCTGGAGAATAAGAATCAAGATCATAAATTAAAGGCAGTTTTAGATATTGCTGAAACTTCTAGACAAACTGTTTACCGTTTAATAGACAGAGGTTTAATTAAATTATATACTGATAATAAGCTGAGAAAGATAAACATTAATAGTAATTTGAAAGCAGAAGCAAAAATTGATATTTCGTTAAATAAAGAGGAAAAATCAATACTGTCAAAAATTTTAGAAGATCATCAAAATAATAATTCATTTCTACTTGAGACCAATAATAATCGAAGAAGATATATATTTATAATAAAATTGGTGCAGGAATTAATTGCAGCCGAAAAAAATATTATTTTGCTAGTACCGGAAATCGAAAAAGATCATATTTTTTTAGAACAATTAAATGATTTTTTTGCAGATAAAATTGCTTTTTTACACAGCAGTCTTTCTCCGGCTGAGAGATTTGATCAGTGGCAGCAAATAAAAAAAGCTAAGGTTCAGATTGCTGCTGGTGCCAGGTCTGCTATTTTTGCTCCTTTTAAACGTGTTGATGCCGTAATCATAATGGAAGAAAATAATGAAAGTTATAAATCACAGGAACATCCACTTTACCATGCTCGTCAGCTGGCAGTTAAAAGACTTAAAAATTCGGATTCATTATTGGTTTTAGAATCAACCATTCCTTCACTGGAAAGCAAATATCTTGCCCAAAAAGGCAAGTATAATTATTTGAATTTTAAAGCTGAAAAGAGTCAGCTTAAAACAGAAATTATTGACATGAGAAAAGAGATTGAAAAAGGAAATCTTAGTGATATTAGTCAAAAATTAAAACAGCAAATAACAAAAGAACTTACTGATAACAATAAAGTTATTTTGTTTTTAAATAGACGGGGTTCAGCCAATTATATAATTTGCAGAAAATGTGGACATGTAATTAAATGCGACAGCTGTGATATTTCTTTAAACTATCATCAGGAACAGCAAAAATTACTCTGTCATCACTGTGGAATGGAAAAAGAGTTGCCTGATAAATGTCCGGAATGTGGAAGCAGCTTTATTTCGCAGGCCGGGATTGGAACAGAAAAAATTATGGTAGAATTAAAAGAATTATATTCAAAGGCAAGAATTTCCAGAGTAGATAGCGATCTGACTGGCAGTGAAGTTAAAAAAAGACTTAATTTATTTAAAAAAGGGAAAATTGATATTTTAGTTGGGACCTCAATTTTGATAAAAAATCAGTTTTATGATCAATTAAAATGTTTAGCTGTAATTTCTGCTGATACTGCTTTAAATAGTGCTGATTTCCGGGCAGCCGAAAACAATTACTTTTTATTAAAACAATTAAAAAATTTATCTGTAAATAGTAAGGAAAGTAATTTTATTATTCAAAGCTATGAGCCGGAACATTATAGTATTAATACTGTTTTAGAATCAGATAACAAAATATTTTATCAGAAAGAGAATACAGTTAGGGAAAACAGGAATTATCCTCCTTATTGTAGACTTTTAAATATTATTATCAGTGGTCAAGACGAAGAAAAAACTGCTCAATACAGCCAGCAGCTTTCTGCTTTTTTGGATAATTACAGTGATAGATATTTAGAGAAATTTGGAGAAGCTCCTGCTGTGTTGAGCAGACTTAGAAATAAATACAGATGGCAGTTAATTTTAAAATTCAGTTCCATTAAAAATAGAGAATATATTATTCAGCTGATTGAAAAGAGATTTATGGAAATTAATGGTGATCAATCACTGGAAATTCGTATTGATGTAGATCCCTATCAAATGTTATAATATAATTTAGGAGGTAGATATTATGGCTCTTTTAAAGGTTAGAGAAATTGGAGATCCAGTATTAAGAAGTAAAGCTAAGGAAATAGATAAAATAAATGAAAAAACCCTTGCACTTATAGATAATATGTTTGATACAATGTATGAAGAAGATGGAGTTGGTCTGGCAGCTCCTCAGGTAGGAATTTTAAAAAGAATTGCTGTTGTAGATATTAGAGAGGGTAACAAAATTGTATTGATTAATCCAGAAATTATTGCAGAAGAAGGAAAAGCAATTATGGAAGAAGGTTGTTTGAGTATTCCTGGAGAAACCGGTGATGTTATTAGATCGGAAAAAATCAAAGTAAGGACCCTGGATAGAGATGCTGAGATGGTAGAGTTTGAGGCTGAAGGATTTGAAGCTAGAGCTATCCAACATGAAATTGATCATTTGAATGGAGTATTATTTGTTGATAAAATTGTAAAAATTGTGGAGTGATTTGATGAAAATAGTTTATATGGGAACACCCGAATTTGCAGTTCCATCTCTAGAGGCTTTATATAATGATGAGCAGATCGAAATTGAAGCTGTGGTAACTCAACCTGATAGAAAAAGTGGGAGAGGTCAGCAGGTTCACTATTCAGATGTTAAAAAGAAAGCTCTTGCGTTAAATTTAAATGTTATGCAGAGTGAAAATGTTAATCAGGATGATTTTATAAAGAAATTAAAAGATATAGAACCTGATTTTATAGTAGTAGTTGCTTTTGGTCAGAAATTAAGTGCTGAACTGCTTGAAATACCTGAATATGGATGTATCAATCTGCACGCTTCTCTACTGCCTGAATATAGGGGTTCCAGCCCAATCCATAGAGCAATAATAGATGGTAAAAAGCTTACCGGTAATACAACAATGTATATGGATGAAGGTTGGGATGAAGGAGATATTATTTATCAGCAGCAGGTTCAAATAAAAGATAATGAGACTGTAGGTGAACTGCATGATAAATTGGCTGAGCAGGGAGCAGATTTGCTGGTTAAAACTTTAAAAGATATTGTAGCTGGTAAAGCACCCAGAATTCCTCAGAATGATCCTGAGGCAACATTTGCTTATAAAATTGATAAATCACTGGGAAGAATTAACTGGAAGCAGAGTGCGGAGGATATTCACAATTTGATTAGAGGTGTAAATCCCTGGCCTGGTGCTTATACAGAGCTCAACGGAGATCGAATAAAGATCTGGAAGAGCAGTGTTTCTGAGCATAAAGATTCTAACTTTATGCCCGGCACTATTATTAGAGCCAATCAAAGTGATGGTATTCTTGTCCAGACAGCTGATGGAGTTTTATCTTTAGAAAAACTGCAGCTGCCAGGAGGAAAAAGACTTGATGTTGATGATTTCTTAAATGGACATCAACTTGAAGAAAATAATAAGTTTGAAATTAATTAAAATTGAATTATAGTGTTAATTTAAAAAGGGAGGTTTATTATTATGTATCCGTTTTTCTTTGATCCAACAATGATTGTGATTTTACCCGCTATTTTAATTGCGGTTTATGCTCAATATAAAGTTAAAAATACTTTTAATAAATATAATGAAATTCAGTTAAGTGCTAATTTAACCGGTGCTGAGGCTGCTCGGAAAATTCTGGCCTTTAATAATCTGGAGAATATAGAAATCAGAAAAAGTGATGGAAAACTGAGTGATCATTATGATCCAAAAAATAAAACACTTAATCTTTCATCTGATGTGTATAATAATAGCTCCATAGCGGCTGTAGGTGTGGCAGCTCATGAGGTGGGTCATGCAATTCAGGATAAGGAAAATTATCGTCCACTTTCTTTAAGAGCTTCCCTGGTCCCAGCAGCAAATATAGGCTCCAGTTTTGGACTGCCACTTGCAATATTTGGATTTTTTATCAGAGCAGATTTTTTGATCATGACTGGATTTGTACTATTTTCGGCAGCGTTTTTATTTCACCTGGTAACCTTACCGGTTGAGTTTAATGCAAGCAATAGGGCGATTAGCAATTTAAAGAGTACTGATGTGTTAACTGATACAGAGATTAAAGGTGCCAAAAAAGTGTTAAAAGCAGCTGCATTTACTTATGTCGCCACGACTCTGGTTGCACTGGCCAATATGCTTAGAATTTTACTACTGGCAGGGTTGGGTGATGATTAATTGTCAAATTTAAGATTGAAAATTTTACAATCATTACTTAGAGTTGAAGAGGGCAGTTATTCTAATTTGCTGCTGAATTCCGAATTGAAAAAAATAAAAGATCAGCGGGATAAAAGTCTTTTTACAGAAATTTTTTATGGGGTAATTAGAAATAAACTATATTTAGATTTTATAATTGACAATTATTCAAAAACCCCGCTGGTTAAAATGGATAAAGAAGTATTGATGGGGCTGAGAATTGGTGTTTATCAGCTCTTTTTTCTTGATAAAGTTCCTGCAAGAGCTGCTATTTATGAGAGTGTGGAGGCTGTCAAGACTATTCTTCCAAACTCTAAAAAAGGAGCTGTATCCTTTACTAATGGAGTTTTAAGAAACATTAACCGTCAGCATGATAAATTGGCACTTCCAGCTAAAGCTAAAAATCCCGAAAAATATTTATCAGTTAAGTATTCATATCCTATCTGGATGGTTAATAAATTTGTTCAACAGTATGGGTTTGAAAGTGCAGAAACAATATTAAATGCTGGCAATAAACGTTCTGAGGTAACTTACCGTCATAATTCGTTGAAAATGACTGAAAAGGAATTTTTTCAGCTTTTGAAAGCTGACGGTATTGAATACGAAAAAACTTTTTTAGATTCTTTTTTTAGGTTAAAAAAAATAAATAATCCTGCAGCGACTCAAGTATTTAAAAAAGGTGGGGCGTATATTCAGGGAACATCTGCTGGACTTGCCTCTTTACTGCTGGATGTAAAAGAGGGGATGCAGGTTCTGGATCTTGCTGCTGCTCCAGGTGGCAAAACAACTCATTTAGCTGAAATTATGAATAATACCGGTGAAATTACTGCTTTAGATATCAGTCAACATCGTCTTAATTTGGTAAGTGATAATTTAAGTAGACTGGGAGTAACGAATGTTAACTTAAAAATTGCTGATGCTGCTAAATATGAAGATGATAAAAAATATGATAGAATTCTTGCAGATCTTCCTTGTTCAGGACTTGGTCTTATTTCTTCAAAGCCTGAAATTAAATGGGAAAAGGATCGCTCAGTTATTAGAAAAATGGCAGATCTTCAATACAGGATTCTTAATAATAATTTATCTAAACTTAAAAAAAATGGGCAGTTATTATATTCTACCTGTACTCTAACGCGGGAAGAAAATCAAGATTTAATTGAAAGAATTCTGCAGGAAAATAGTGATTTTAAACTGATGGATTTGAATATAAAATTAAATGAAATCAGCAGTCTTACAATAGAGAATAAAAATAAATATTTGGAACTTTTACCCGGAGAGGTAGATTCGGAAGGTTTCTTTTTTGCATTATTAAAAAAAGTGGAGAGTGATTAAATTTAAGATGAAGGATTTAAAAGAGTTAAATAGAAGTGAACTAATAGATGAATTAAAAAATGCAGGTTTTCCCTCATATAGGGGCGAACAGGTTTTTAACTGGCTTTATAAAAATGGAGTTTCCAGTACTGAGGAAATGAAAAATATCCCAAAAAAAATGCGTAAATTTCTTGATGAAAATTACATTTTAACAGATATTGAAGAAATCAAAAGAAGTGTAGCAGTTGACGGCACAGTTAAATATCTATGGCAGTTAAAAGATGATCAAAATATTGAGGGGGTTTATCTTCCTTTTCCAGAATCAGGTCGTCACAGTGCCTGTATTTCGACTCAGGTTGGCTGTGGCCTGGGATGTTCTTTTTGTGCCACAGGAATTGATGGTTTAAAGAGAAATTTAAGCACTGGAGAGATAGTTGATCAGGTTATTAAAGTACAGAAGGATATAAGCGGTCAAAATTTTGCTGAGCCAAGATTGAGCAATATTGTATTTATGGGAATGGGTGAGCCACTGGCAAATTTTGATAATTTAATGAAAGCGGTAGAAATTTTAAATGCTGATAACGGACTGAATATCGGGATGCGAAAAATGACTATTTCGACAGCCGGACTGGTGCCTGAAATAAAAAAGCTGGCCCGGGTTAACGATCAAATTGGTCTTGCAGTTTCTCTGCATGCCCCAAATGATCGTCTTCGTAATAAAATAATGCCGATCAATAAAAAATATAATATAAATCAGTTATTGACAGCAGTTCTGGAGTATATAGAAAAAACAGGAAGAAGAGTTACTTTTGAATATGTATTAATGGACAGTGTTAATGATAGTCCTGAGCTTTCTGTTCAGCTGGCCGAATTACTCAGAGGAATAAACTGTCATGTAAATTTGATTCCTGCGAATCCAGTGCCAGAGCTGGGTATTGAAAGACCTGTACAGAAAGTAATAGATAGATTTTATGAAACTCTGGCTAATAATGGTATTCAGGTTACTCTAAGAAGAGAAATGGGAACTCAGATTGATGCAGCCTGCGGTCAGCTTAAAAGAAAAGAAAATAGCTTATAATTTTAAGGAGGAAAAAAATGCGGTTTAAAGCTTTAACTGATAAAGGGAAAAAACGCAGCGCAAATGAAGATAATTATTTTATAAATAGTGATATTGATTTTTTTATGGTTGCTGATGGCATGGGGGGACATGCTGCTGGAGAAGTGGCAAGTCAGACTGCAGTGGATTTTGCAGCAGATTTTAACTTTGAACTTTCAAATCCACTGGCAAGTCTGAGCGATTTGACCTTTGAAATAAATCAGGCTATTATTAAAAAAAGTAAGCAAAAAATTGATTATCAGGGGATGGGAACTACATTTGCTGCTGTAATTGTTTGTAACCAGAGGCTTTATTATGTTAATTTAGGTGACAGCCGCATTTATCTTTATAATAAAAGTAATAAAACCTTAAAGAAAATTTCTGAGGATCATTCGCTTGTTGCTGATTTATTAAGGAAAGGCAAAATCACTAAAGAAGAAGCTTTTAATCATCCTAAAAAAAATATAGTTACTCAGGCTTTAGGATTAGAATCTGAACTGGATTTAGATAAAGGGCAGCTTGATATTTCTGGCGATGAGTATATATTAATTTGCACTGATGGTTTAACAGATATGATCAGAGAAGAAGAAATTAAAACAGTTTTTAATAAACATACTAATGTAGAAAAAGTGGCAGATGAGCTTCTTCAGCAAGCACTGAGCAGTGGTGGTCTTGATAATATAACTTTAATAGTTGCTGGTTTTAATGAATAATAATTATTGTTTGATGATAATTGAGGTGAATTTATGCAGGGTAAGATTTTAAATAACCGTTATAAGATAATAAAGGAAATAGGACGTGGAGGAATGGCGATTGTTTACTCCGCTCGTGATACGCTTTTAGAAAGACGAGTGGCAATTAAAATGCTGCGTCCGGAATATAAGTCCGATGATGAATTTATTGATAAATTCAGACAGGAAGCGAGAGCTGTAGCCAGATTATCTCATCCTAATGTGGTGAGTATTTATGATATTGTTGTTGATGAGGAAAGAATTTATCTTGTAATGGAAATAGTTGAAGGCAAAACATTGAAAGATATAATAAAAGAAAGAAAAAAACTATCTATTGCTGAATCTTTAGAGATAGCAAGACAGATTGCTGCTGCGCTTTCTGTTGCCCATGGTAATCAGATTGTACACTGTGATATTAAGCCTCATAATATAATTTTAAATGACGACCATGAGGTTAAGGTTACTGACTTTGGAATTGCAAGAGCTGTTAGTAATTCAACTGTCAGGGTTACAGAAACTGTTGTCGGAAGTGCTCATTATTTTTCTCCTGAGCAGGCAAAAGGAGGAGAGATTAAAGCCTATTCTGATATCTATTCACTGGGTGTGGTTTTATATGAAATGACAACTGGAGAACTTCCTTTTCATGGAGAGAGTCCAATCTCTGTTGCTTTAAAACATATACAACAGCAGCCGGTTGAAGCTGCAAAAATTAATAAGGATATACCAGAAGAGGTTAATGACCTGATTATGAAAGCAATAGCAAAAGATCCGGCAGATCGCTTTCAGGATGCTTACGAAATGCGACAGCAGATTACCTACTGCTTAAAAAATCTAAAATCTAATATTGTAAATTCAGAAAAAAAAGCTGATTTTAATGCTGATGAAACAAGGGTTATGAAAAAATCAGATTTTGATTTTTTAAATAATTCTAGCAAAAATAATGCAGAAGTTAGTAAAACTAACGATGAAAACAAAGAAAATAAAGAAGCAGTTAAAAATAAAAAAGGGTTAAAAGATAAAAATGATCTCAAACAGGATGAAAAACATTCGAGAATTAAAAAGAAAAATGGTTCAAAGAAAGACAGATCTGAAGATAATAGTGATCAGGAAAAATATAAAAAACCTCTTTTTATTACAGGAGCGGTTATATTATTTTTATTGATATCACTGGGTGGAGTTGTTTTCTTTTTCAATCAATATACAAATGTGCCGGTTGTTCAGGTGCCAGAGATAGAGGGTAAAAGCCTAACTGAGGCCAGAAAACTTGCTTCAGAAGTAGGCCTTAACCTGGTTGAAAATGAAGAAAGGGTTTTTAGTGAAGAAATTGAGGCTGAACATATTGTTAGTCAGCAGCCTGCTGCAGGAGAAAGGGTTAAGCAGAGTCGTCCTTTAAATATTACTGTTAGTAAAGGCCCCCAGTTGATCGAAATACCTGAATTTATCGGTAATTCATTACGTGAGGCCTTAATTGAGTTAGATAATCTTTCTTTAAAAAGTGGAGACATCCAGTATATATTTAGGTTATCAGAAGAACCTGGTACAGTTATCAATCAAATTCCAGCAGCCGGAGCTGAAGTAGAAAAAGGAAGCGAAATCACTCTTTTTGTAAGCCGAGGAGAGCGAGATATATCTGTTCGTATGCCTGATTTGACTGGTTTAACCCAGGCAGAAGCCTTTGATTTAATCAAAGAAAAAGGTTTAAATATTGGTCAGGTTAGTGTGGAAACTTCAGAGCGTTTTGCAGATGGACAGGTAATCTCACAGAGTGTAAAAGCCGGCGAATATCTTCCCAGGGGGATTGCTGTTGATTTTGTTGTTAGTAGAGGTGGAGCGACTAATGTGACCGAGAATTATACTCTAAATAGAATTTCTGTAAATGTGACAGGTTCTGAAAGCAGAGAGGTACGAATTGTAGTTGAAGATGATAATGGGCGAGATCAGGTTTATCAGGCTATTCATGAACCTGGAGATAACATAGTAAGAGACATTAGAAGTCAGGGAAAAACAGAGATAAAAGTTTACTTTGATGATCAGTTAATTAAGTCAGAAAGCTTTGGAGGCTGATAATTTAGATGAAAGGGATTTTAATTAAATCCATAGGGGGGTTTTTCTTCGTAGCTGATCAGGAAAAGAATATTTATCAGTGTAGAATAAGAGGTAAAATACGAGAAAAAATTTATCCTGGAGATTATGTAGAAATAGATAAAAAAAATAAAATTCTGGAAGACTTTTATTCCAGGAAAAACTTACTTAAAAGGCCAAAGGTAGCAAATGTAGATCAGGTTGTGATCATGCATTCTCTTAAAAATCCCGATTTTAAGCCTGCATTACTGGATAGATTTTTGTTACTTGTAGAAAGTTCTGGATTTGAACCTTTGATAGTAATTAATAAGATTGACCAGGCTGCAGTCAGTTTTAAAGAAAAGTTTAGAGAATATCAGGATGCAGGCTATGAGCTTCATTTTATCAGTGTTAAAGAAAATAAAAATCTAGATCGATTATTTAAAAAATTAAATAACAAAATCAATGTTTTAACTGGTCCATCAGGAGCAGGTAAATCTTCATTTTTAAATAAAGTTATAGAGGATGCTGATTTAAAAACAGCTGCTGTAAGTAAAAAACTAAAAAAAGGAGTTCACACCACAAGAATGGTGGAATTATTATCTTTACCAAACAAGGGGTGGGTAGCAGATACTCCAGGCTTTTCTTCAATGTCAAAACTAAACTTAGAAATTGAGCCAGATAATTTATCCTGGTATTTTCCGGAGATTGCAGAATATAATAATCAATGTAAATTTAATCGCTGTACTCATCTCCATGAACCTCAATGTGTGGTTCAGCAAAAAGTAGAAGCTGGTGAAATATCTGCCCGCAGGTATCAGAGTTATCAACAATTATATAATGAATTAAAAGAAAAGGAGAGAAAATACTAATGAAAACAGAATTTGCACCTTCACTGCTGGCATCTGATTTTAGTCAGTTAAAAGATCAAATTCAGCTGGTTAAAGATGCTGATTATTTACATTTAGATGTAATGGATGGTCATTATGTGCCCAACATTACTTTTGGCCCCGGTTTAATTAGTTCTATAAGAAAGCACAGTCAGCTTCCTTTTGATACTCATTTAATGATTAGCAATCCCGAAAGATACATTAAAGAATTTGCAGAAGCAGGTTCTGATATTTTAACAGTCCATCTGGAAGCAACAGACCATATTCATCGAGTAATTCAGCTGATAAAAGAACAGGGAATAAAAGCTGGTGTTTCTCTAAATCCTGCCACACCATTAGAGAATTTAGAATATATTCTTCCCGAACTTGATCAGGTTTTAATTATGTCAGTTAATCCTGGTTTTGGAGGGCAATCATATATTCCTCAGATGACAGCAAAAATTGCTAGTTTGAAGAGAATGATTGAAAGAAATAATTACAGCTGTCAGATAGAGGTTGATGGTGGGATAAAAACACATAATTTAAAAGAAGTTGTAAATGCTGGTGCCGATATAATAGTTGCTGGTTCTGCAATTTTTGGTGCAGCTGATCCAGCCCGGGCACTGTTGGAAATGAGGAGTATTGCGTCTGATGTCTAAAAAAAGGGCTCTTTTAGTGCTTAATGGTGAGCTAAATTTTAAGAAATCAGATTTAAAACGGCTTATCTCAAAAAAAGAGATAGATTGTATTATTGCTGTTGATGGTGGTGCTAATAAACTAAGAGGTTTAAAGCTAATACCGGATTTAATTATCGGCGATCTGGATTCATTAACTGAGCAAAACAAAGTATATTTTAACCAGCATAATGTCAATATAATAAAATATCCGGTTGAAAAAGATCAGACAGATGGGGAAATTGCAGTTGATTACTGTCAAAAAAATGGATTTGAAGAATTATATTTAACTGCAGCTCTGGGCGGTAGAATAGATCAGCAGCTGGCAAATTTAAATCTTTTAGAATATATTTATGAATTGAATTTGCGAGCAGAGATGATTTCATTGAATCTTGAAATTGCTTTAATTGGTCAGAATGAAAAAAAAGAGTTTTTATCAAAAAAAGGTTATCGTCTTTCTCTGCTTCCTCAAAGTAAAACAGTTTGTGGTCTGACTATTAAGGGCTGTAAATATAGTTTAGAAAATCAGGATATTTTCCGTTCGCAAAGCCGGGGGATTAGTAATTTAATTGAGGATGAAAGAGCACTAATTGAACTAAAAAGTGGCTTGTTGATTTATGTATTAGAAAAATTAGAGTAGATAGCAGAGAGTAAATGGAGGTAATAATGGATATTTATCAAAAAGCATTAAAATTACATAGTGATCATCAGGGAAAGATTGCAGTTAAGTCAAAGGTCAGGGTACGCAG
This sequence comes from Halanaerobium kushneri, assembly GCF_900156285.1. Classification (GTDB taxonomy): domain Bacteria; phylum Bacillota; class Halanaerobiia; order Halanaerobiales; family Halanaerobiaceae; genus Halanaerobium; species Halanaerobium kushneri. Next base: position 10,217 of record NZ_FTNC01000011.1, on the reverse strand, counting down.
CAGGGAGGAATTGAGCCTTGCTTATTCGCCGGGAGTAGCAGAGCCCTGTCGGAAAATTAATCAAGATCCAGAAAAGCTCTATCAATATACAGCTTACGGGAATCAGGTTGCTGTAGTCTCCTCTGGTACAGCAGTTTTAGGTCTGGGGGATATTGGCCCAAAAGCTGCTCTTCCTGTTATGGAGGGGAAAGCAGTCTTATTTAAGGAATTTGCCAATGTAGATGCTTTTCCTTTGTGTGTGGGCACAAAGCAAGTTGACCAAATAGTAGATTTTGTTAAATTACTGGAACCCACTTTTGCAGGTATAAATTTAGAAGACATTTCTGCTCCAAGATGTTTTGAAATTGAGGCCAGGCTGAAAGAAGAAACAGAGATGGCTATTTTTCATGATGATCAGCATGGAACGGCAATTGTTGTTTTAGCAGCAGTAATCAATGCTTTAAAACTTGTAAATAAAAGCATTGATCAGATAAAAATAGTTGTTAATGGAGCTGGAGCAGCCGCAACAGCAGTATCAAAACTGCTTTTGGATGCAGGAGCTCAGAATTTGATAATCAACGATAAAATTGGGATTTTAAATTCATCCAATCTGGACCAGTATGATTCTTTAAGACAGGATTTAATAAAAAGGACAAATCCAGATAATTTAAATGGAGGTTTGAGGGAAGCGGTTAAAGATGCTGATTTATTTATTGGATTGTCTGTAGGTAATATTTTAAAGGCAGAAATGGTAGAGGAAATGGCTGATGATCCTTTAATTTTTGCGATGGCAAATCCGACTCCTGAAATTGATCCAGAATCTGCTTTAAATGCAGGTGCTGCAGTAATTGCAACAGGGAGATCAGATTATCCAAATCAGATTAATAATGTGCTGGCTTTTCCCGGGGTTTTTAGGGGCACCCTCGATGTCAGGGCTTCTGAGATCAGTGAAGGGATGAAAATTGCTGCTGCGGAAGCTATAGCTGAACTGGTTGCTGATGATCTTTCGGCTGAATATATTATTCCAGATCCCTTTGATCAGAGAGTGGTTCCAGCAGTTGCTTTTGCAGTTGCTAAAAATGCAATTAAAAATAACCTGGCCCGGATAGAATTAAGTGAGCAGGAATTAAAACAAAAAATCGAAAATAAGCTGGAGAAAAAAACTAGCTAAATGTACTAAAGGGAGCAGCAATTTTAAAATCGCTGCTCCCTTCCTAATTTAAATCTTAATTAGTAAGCTCTTTCAACCTTACCGGATTTAAGACACTGAGTACATACTTTTATTCTTTTTGGTGAACCATCAACAATTGCTTTAACTTTTTTTAGATTTGGACGCTGAGTTCTTTTTGTAGAACTTGTAATGTTACGACCAACTCCACCTTTTTTCTTAGCTTTACCACGTCGCTGTATGCTATTGGCTTTATTTCCACCTTTACCACAAATTTCGCAGACTCTAGACATAGAAAAACACCTCCTTAATTTATTCACTTCAGCACTTACCCAAAAGGGCGGCGCTCCATAGATTTTAAAAATTTAATAATTAAGTTTATGAGCGCTTTCTGATAAAATTTATCTCAGATTATATTTTAACATAGATAAACATCCTTTAGCAAGTTACAATTCTAAAAAATATAAATCTATATATGCAGGAAAGTATAAATTTATCTTGAAATAAATAATAAATGAGTATTAATTTAACTATTTCTATGGATTTTATTCTTGCATAGAGACTTTATATAAGATAGAATAATTATGTATGAAAAGAGGTGTAAAGAATGGAAAAAGAATTAAAAAATGAACTTGGGAAAATAATTATTGATGAAGAGGTAATAGCTAAGACAGCAGGTATTGCTGTAATGGAATGCTATGGTCTTGTTGGTATGTCTTCCAGAAGTATGCAGGATGGTCTTGCTGATCTTCTAGGGTGGGACAATATTAGTAAGGGTGTTGGTATTGATATTAGTGAAGATAAGGTTCATCTGGATTTAAATATAATTGTTGAATACGGAACTAATATTCATGAAGTAGCTCATAATGTAATGGAGAGAGTTCGCTATACCCTCGAAAATAAAGTTGGAATTGAAGTTGTTAAGATAGATGTTAATGTAAGGGGAGTGAGGGTTGGCGATGCCAATTAATAATAAAGAAAAAATTACTGCAGTAGATGCAGAGAAATTTAAAGATATGATGTTTACATCACTACACTGGCTTAAAGAGCAAAAATCATTTATTGATTCTCTAAATGTTTTTCCGGTGCCAGATGGTGATACTGGTACAAATATGTATTTAACCTTTAAGGAAGCTGTATCCACTCTGGAGGATAAAAACTCAAGAAGTGTTTCCGAACTTGCTTCTGCACTTTCTAAAGGTGCCTTAATGGGTGCTCGTGGAAACTCAGGAGTAATTCTTTCTCAGTTAATTAGAGGCTTTGCACAGGCCTTAAAAGGAAAAAGCAAACTGAAAGTTAAAGATTTAGCAAATGCTCTTAATAAAGCCTCTGAAGTTGCCTATCATGGTGTTTTAAAACCTGTGGAAGGGACGATTTTAACTGTTTCAAGAGAAGCGGCTGAAAAAGCTCTGGCGGAGGCAGATTCTGCTGCCGATTTAGTAGAATTGTTTGAAATAACAATTAAAGCGGCGGAAGAATCGTTAGAACGTACTCCAGAGTTACTTGCTGCTTTAAAAGAGGCTGAAGTAGTAGATGCTGGTGGACAGGGATATCTAACAATTCTTGAAGGAATGCTTAAAGGTTTAAAAGGAGAAAAAATAGAATATCAGGCTGCAACAGCTGAAGCTAAAACAAGAAAAAAATCTGAACTTGCAGAAGATATAAAGTTTACTTACTGTACCCAGATGTTAATTGAAATTGACAGCCGTAAATCAAATATTGATCGTATGATTGATAAGATCAGAAAAGACATGCAGAGTTATGGCGATTCAATTATGGTAGTTGGCAGTGATGATGTAATTAAGATACATGTTCATACCAATCATCCAGGTGTCTTATTAGAATATGGTTTAAAAAAGGGTAAAGTTTTTGATATAAAAATTGATAATATGCGCAAGCAAAATCAGGAAAAAGTACAGCGGGAAAATGACTCTGACTTTGATCATTCTCAGTTTCATCAGGGTGAAAAATCAGCTTCAGACACTGATATTAAAGAAGATAACGAGCCTGCAGAGACTGAAGATAAAGACAGGAAAGAGGCAGAAGAAATCAATCAGCAAAAAGATTCAGAAATTGTGGTAGAGAAAAACACTGGTATTATTTCTGTAGCTAATGGCGAAGGTGTAGTTAATATTCTGAAAGAGTTAGGAGTTGACTATGTTATAAAAGGTGGCCAGTCAATGAATCCTTCTACCAATGATTTTTTAGAGGTAGTAGAACGAATGAATACTGATCAAATAATTATTCTGCCTAATAATAAAAATATTATTTCTGCAGCTAAACAGGTTTCTGAATTGAGTAAAAAAAATATTGAGATTATTGAAACCCGGTCTATTCCCCAGGCTGTAACAGCTTTAATGATTTATGATGATCAGGCTTCTCCTTCACAACTCAAAGAAAGAATGGAAGCTGAAATTAAATATGTAAAAACACTGGAAATAACACAGGCCGTAAAAGATTCTAAGGTTAACGGACTGGAAATAAAAAAAGATAATTATATTGGTTTAAAGGATGGAGATATCTTAGTTAGTGCTGAAACAGAAAGAGAAACAGTAATTAATTTATTGAATAAAGTTGCTGAAGATGAGGAATTAGTTACTATTTATTATGGAGAAGGCATTACTGAGGCTGAAGCAGAAGAAGTCAAAAATATTATGGAAGAAAATTTTGATTTTGATGAGATAGAGATTTATCCAGGGGGACAGCCACTCTATCCCTTTATAATTTCCCTAGAATAGGATGTGTTAATATGATTGCTTTAGTAACAGATAGCACCTGTGATTTACCTGCAGAAATTCTTGCTAAACATCAAATTGAGATTGTTCCATTAACTGTTCATTTTGAAGAAGACACTTACTATGATAAGGTTGATTTAGAAAGTGAAGAGTTTTATAAAATGATGGAATCTGCAGCTGAATTACCAACAACTTCTCAGCCATCAGTTGGATTATTTATGGATAGATATCAAAAGTTATCAGAAGACTATGATCAGGTGATTTCTATTCATTTATCTTCTGCTTTAAGTGGGACCTGCGAGTCGGCAAGACTTGCTGCTGCTCAGCTGGATGAACTGGAGGTTGAAATAATAGATTCTAAGTCTACAAGTTCAGGTCTGGGGTTTATGGTGTTGTTGGCTGCCAAAATGATAGAAGCAGGTAAAGATATCGAGGAAATTAAAGAAATTATTTTACAGGAAAGAGAAAAAATAACAATATATTTTACTGTTAATGAACTTACTTATCTGGAAAAAGGAGGCAGGATTGGTAAAGCCCAGGCTTTTTTAGGTAGTATCTTTAATTTTAATCCAATTTTAGAACTTTCTGCTGACACAGGTAAGATTATACCCAAAGAAAAAATAAGAGGGTATAAAAAAACAAATCAGAAGATGACAGATCTGGCACTAAATGCTGCGGTAGATAGTGACAGTGTTAATTTTGCTTATATTTATGGTAAGGATAGTGATAATTACCAGCAGTTAAAAAATAATTTTGAATCAGAATTAGCTGCTCAGAATAATTTTGAATATCAAATCCTTGAAAACAAGATTGGAACTGTTTTAAGTTCTCATACCGGTCCTCTTGTCTATGGAATTGTTATTTACAGAGGAGAATTACTGGAATAATGAAGCAAAAACTTTCAGATGAAGTGCAATTTATTAAAGGTGTTGGGCCCAGGTGGGCCGAGCGCCTTTCAAAATTAGGGATAAAAACTGTGCGAGATCTTTTATATTATTTTCCCAGAGAATATGAAGACCGCAGTCAGATCAGTCAGATAAAGTATACTGCTGTTGGAGAACAGGCTAATTTTAAAGTTGAAGTTTTAAAGACTGAATATCAGAAAATCCGATATAATCTTGACCTCCTGCGGGTAACTTTTTCTGATGGCACAGATGTAGTAAATGGAATCTGGTATAATCAGTCATATCTTAGCGAACAATTTGAAAAAGGGGATCAATATATAATCAGCGGTAAAATTAGCGAGAAAAATTGGCGTAAATATAAAAGGAAAGAGATTAATAATCCAGTTTATGAAAAATTGGATTCTGATGCGTCTGTATTGAATACAGGTAGAATTGTGCCTATTTATTCACTTACTGAGGGAATAACACAGCGCAGATTACGTCGGGTAATTGCTAATGCATTAAAAAGTCATGCTGCTTTAATTGAGGAGCAATTACCGGGATCAATTCTAAAAAAATATAACTTTCCTGATCTTAAAACTTCTATTTTGGGAATGCACTATCCTAAAAATGAAAAACACCAAAAATTTTCTCGCCGCAGACTTGCTTTTGAAGAGTTTTTTTATCTCCAGCTTTATGCTCTGGAAGAAAAGAAAAAATATAATGAGCTTCAGGGTATCCAGCATCAATTTAAGGCGGAAGAGAATAAAAAATTTCTTTCAGAGCTTGATTTTGAGCTGACAGATGCTCAAAAAAGGGTGAATTTAGAAATTAGAAGGGATATGGAATCCAAAAAAACTATGTCTCGATTACTGCAGGGAGATGTAGGCTCTGGTAAAACTGTGGTCGCTGCACTGGCACTTTTGCAGACTATTGCCAATGGTTTTCAGGGAATATTTATGGCTCCAACAGAAATACTTGCCGAACAGCATTTTTTAAATTTTAAAGAACTTTTAAGTGATTTTAATTATAATATCATTTTATTAACCGGCAGTGTCAAAACAGCTGCCAGAAAGAAAATTGAAGCGGATATTGAAACTGGCAAAACAGATTTAATTATTGGTACTCATGCGCTTTTCCAGGAGGGTTTGAATTATAATAACCCCGGTTTAATAGTTATTGATGAACAACACCGCTTTGGTGTAGAACAGAGGCATAGTTTAAAAGAAAAAGGTGACAGTCCGGATTTGTTAATCATGACTGCTACTCCGATCCCAAGATCAATGGCAATGCTGATTTATGGTGATCTTGATCTTTCGGTTATTGATGAAATGCCACCGGGAAGAAAGGAAATTGCTACTTTCTGGAGAAGAGAAAACAGAAGACAGCAGATTTATTCTTTTTTAAAAGAAAAAATTGCAGCAGGCAGACAGGCTTATATTGTCTGTCCCTTAATTGAGGAATCAGAAGAAATGCCAGGGCTTGTATCTGCAGAAGAATTATTTAATGATTTAAAGAGTGGTTTTTTTAAAGAACAGAAGCTTGCTTTAATCCACAGCTCGATTGCTGCAGCTGAAAAAAAGGAGATCATGGAGAGTTTCAGAGAAGGTAAAATTGATATACTGGTTGCAACAACTGTAATTGAAGTTGGGGTGGATGTCAGTAATGCCAGTATTATGATTATTGAAAATGCAGAAAGATTTGGGCTGGCCCAGCTGCATCAGTTACGGGGTCGAGTTGGGAGAGGACGTCATCAATCATACTGTATTTTAATTTCTGATCCGCCAGGAGAGGATGCTGCTTATCGGCTGGAAATTATGTGTAAGAGCAATAATGGCTTTTTGATTGCGGAAGAAGATTTGAAAATGAGAGGACCCGGCGAATTTTTCGGTACCAGACAGCATGGAATTGATGATCTAAAGGTGGCCAGTTTAACTGAAGATCAGGAACTTCTGGTTAAGGCAAGGGAGGAAGCACAACTAATTGTTAAAGCTGATAACTGGCAGCAGCATTATAAAAAATTAGCAAAGAACATTTCGGAAATAGAATTAAAGATTTAATTATATCTGGAGGAATTATTTAATGAGAATTATTGCCGGTAAAGCTGGTGGCTTAAAATTGAAAAGTTTAAAGGGAAAAGATGTTAGACCAACACTCGATCGGGTCAAAGAGTCAATGTTTAATATTATTGCATTTTATCTCCCAGGAGCTGAAGTTCTGGATTTATTTAGTGGTTTTGGCAGTCTTGGTATTGAAGCTTTGAGCCGAGGAGCAGGGCGGGCAGACTTTGTAGAAATTAATAAGTCTCATCTTAATATAATAAAGGATAATCTAAAAAAGGCCAGGCTTTTTGATGAAGCAGAACTTTTTAAACAGGATGCTTATCTATATTTAAAAAATTGCAGTACAAAATATGACTTGATTTTTATGGATCCTCCCTATGAAAAAAATATGACTTCAGAAGCTATAAAATTGATTTTGGACAACAAGTTATTAAAAGAAAATGGTCTTATTATTAGCGAAAAATCAGCTGCTGAAGAAGTTGAAGAATTTAATGAATTGAGTATTTTTAAAAATAAACGTTACGGAAATTCATTATTAACAATCTATAAACTAAAATAAATTATAAGGGGTAGTTAATATGAGTAAAAAAATTGTTTATCCAGGTAGTTTTGATCCTGTTACAAATGGACATCTTGATATAGTTGAAAGAGCGGCCAATATTTTTGATGAGGTTATTGTATCTGTATTTTGCAATCCTAATAAGGAACCGGTGTTTTCTATGGAAGAACGGGTTGAGATGTTAAAGAAAGCAACTGAAAAGTTTAAAAATGTAAAAGTAGACTCTTTTTCTGGTCTAACAACCAAATATGTTCATTCTATTGGTGGTGAGGCCATTTTACGAGGTTTGCGGGCTGTCTCCGATTTTGAAGGGGAGTTTCAGATGGCTTCGATGAACAAACATTTGGATCAGGAAATCGAAACAATCTTTTTAATGACAGATACTAAATTTGCTTTTTTGAGTTCCAGTGTAATCAAAGAAGCAGCTTATTTTGATGGAGATATCAAAGAACTTGTTCCTAATTTTGTTTATAAAAAACTGAGAAATAAATTTGCGGTAGAAAATCAGGGGTGAATAATTTGTCATTAGCTGCCTTTTTTAAACTGGTAGAAATTAGAACTAAAATTGCCAGTTTTACTCCCTTTGTTCTGGGAAATTTATATCTTCTTTATCATTATTCAAATTTTAATATTTTAAATTTCTTATTGCTCTTTTTTTCTTTGCTCTGTGTTGATATGGGTACAACAGCAGTTAATAATTATCAGGATTTTATTAGAGCTCAAAAAAAGCAGGGTTATAATTATGAAGAACATAATGCAGTTGTAAACTTTAATTTAAGTAAAAGAGATGTAAAAATAATAATTTTACTGCTTTTTTTCCTGGCAGTAGTAAGTGGTTTACTGCTTTATAAAAATACTGATGTTATAGTCTTAATAATTGGTGTTAGTTCATTTATAATTGGTATTTTATATACTTCTGGTCCGGTTCCAATTTCGCGAACCCCTCTGGGAGAAATTTTTTCTGGTTTTACGATGGGGTTTTTTATTACTTTTCTGTCAATTTATGTCCATAAATTGGATTTAGTAGATTTAGTTATTAATAGTAACTTATTAATAGCAAAATTAAAATATATAGAAATTATTAAAATATTTATTTATTCATTACCTCTTATTTTTGGAATTGCCAACATTATGCTTGCAAATAATATCTGTGATATTGATGATGATCTGGAAAACAAACGATTTACTCTTCCAATTTATATTTCGCGCAGTAAAAGTCTTAAGTTATTTAGATTGTTATATTATTTTTCCTATTTTAGCATTTTGATAGCAGTTTTGATCAAGATATTGCCTGCCGTATCTTTGCTTTCACTTCTGTCAATTTTTAAAGTAGAACAAAATTTAAAACAGTTTGAAAAACATCAGAGTAAAAAAGATACGTTTATTTTATCAGTTAAGAATTTTGTAATTATAAATTATTTTACAGCCATAACTTTAGTAATAGCAATTATTTTTTAAGATATAAATAGGGGGTTAATTATTATGACTCTACTGGGAAATATTATTTGGTTTATTTTTGGTGGCTTATTTCATGCTATTGGCTGGTGGTTTGCTGGACTGCTCTGGTCAATTACGATAATTGGAATACCAGTTGGCAAACAGTGTTTTAAACTGGCAAAAATGCAGCTTGCACCTTTTGGCAAAAAAGTTGTAGAGAAAAACAATTCTTCAATCGGTTTAATTGCAAATATTATCTGGATTATTGTGTTTGGCTGGGAACTGGCTTTTGCTAATTTGGTTTCTGCCTTTATTTTTGGAATTACTATTATTGGAATTCCATTTGCCAAGCAGAGTCTGAAGCTTGCATATTTATCTCTGATGCCTTTCGGAAAAGATATAGAAAAAGTTAAATAGATGAGGTGTTTTTAAGTTGCAGCATAAAAATTTTGGGCTTGTACTTGAAGGTGGCGGTATGCGTGGTGCTTTTACTGCTGGAGTTATTGATTTTTTTCTAGAAAATAAAATTTATTTTGATTATACTATAGGAGTCTCTGCTGGGGCTAACAATGGTGCCAATTATACCAGTAGACAGTCAGTTAGAAATAAAAAAATATTTACAGAACTGGTTGAAGATGAGAGATATATGAGTCTTAAAAATTTGATCAAAGATGGAAGTTATTTTGGAATGGATTTTCTTTTTCATCAACTTCCTCATGAAATTTTACCCTTTGACTACAGTGAATTCAAAAATTCATCGACAACTCTTAAAGTTGCTGCTACTGAATGCAGCAGCGGAGAAATTGAATATTTTAAGCCGCAAAATTATGATGATATTGACAAAATCGATAATATTTTTAAAGCTTCAAGCAGTCTGCCATTAGTTTCAAATCCTGTAGAAATTGACGGCAATTTGTATCTTGATGGGGGTATTAGAGATTCTATCCCAGTTAAAAAAGCTCTTTCGGACGGCTATCAGAAACTTGTAGTAATTTTAACTCGAGAAAAAGAATATCGAAAAAGTCCTATTAAAGCAAAATTTTTATTAACTTGAATTCGGCAAGTAAAAATACCGAATCCAGTTATGATAGTCTTTAAACAGTAAATCTAGTTCAAATTTTTTTGAATAAAAAAATAGAATCTCCTCTTGGTTTTATGGTAAAATGTTTTTAGGACAAAAAACCATACCAAAACCAAAAAGGAGATTCTGATATGAGTTTACCACAAAACAACAATAAAATAAATAGTTTTAACAAATTAAATATTCCAGCTAAATTTGATAGTGATACTGTGTCTAGTTGTCCAGCCTTTTCTTATCTGGAAGCTGCTAAATCCTGTATAGATTTTAAATCTTTAATTTCAGATAATATTAGCTATCAAAAAGCAGCTAAT
>NZ_FTNC01000047.1 GCF_900156285.1 Halanaerobium kushneri | reverse complement strand
CGGTGGCGAATCAATAATTACCTTCTTATCTCGATCTACTTTTGTTTTCAACTTTTCGATTACCGGCACAGCTTTTTCTTCTTTAGTGTTCAATTCTCCCTGCCAGAAATCTAAATTGGGTAGAGAGTCATGGCGTAATTTACCAAGTTCTTTTTCCTTTTCAGTAATTGCAGCTTCCGGACAAACAATTTTACAACCGCCACAGCTGTGGCAGACTTCTTCAAAAATCAGTACCTTATCCAGCATCATTGCCAGGGCATTATATTCACAAAAGTCAACACATTTTCGGCAGGCTGTACATTTATCATCATTAACTTCTGGAATCAACCTCATTACTGATTCAAACTCTTTACTCTCAATTTCTGGCGATATAAAAATGTAATCATTTGGTTCCTCAACATCTGCATCGAGCAGCTGAACATTCTCCAGAGCAAGGGCCAGATTAACAGCCAGGGTAGTCTTTCCAGTTCCACCCTTACCACTTAGAATTGAAAGTGAAATTTCTTCAGCCAATTTAATGGTTTCCTCCCGGGCCAGCTTCGGCCTCAGCTAATTTACCTGCCTGATAATCGCTGTATACTTCTTTAATTAATTTTTGTTCATTTAAATCTAAAACCTTAATTCCAGCTGCTGAAAGTGCCTGATAGGCTTTAGGACCAAAATGATAGGCAGCAACTATGTCTGCCCCCTGATCGGCACATAATTGAGCAGCACCTACTCCAGCACCACTGTTTTTCTGGGCAGCAGTATTTTTTACAAATTCAATTTGGTCTGTATCTGTATTTATAAAAGCAAAGTAAGTAGCTCTCCCGAAATTATCATGTACTTCTGTTTCCATAGTTCCCTCTGCAACTGCAGGTATCACTAATCTCATTTTTAAAACCCCCATTTTTAATTATACACCTGTACCTGTACAAAATTTTGTACAGGTACAGGTGACATTATTTCCTAATTACTTTGGATCCATATTCAATTTAAGTGGCTCTACTTTCTCATCAAAGCCCTGCTCTCTTTCGACCAGTTTTTTTGCAATTTTAATAAATTCCTGAGAAATCTCAGATTCTGGCTCATCAAAAACAATTGGATTACCCGAATCACTGCGGCGTCTTACCTCTGAAATCAACGGCAGCTGTCCCAGCAGTTCTGTCTCCATAAAATCCGCCAGATCCTGACCACCATCTTCTCCGAAAATATAATCTTTGCTGCCGCATTCTGAACACCTATAATAGGCCATATTTTCTACCACACCAATAATCTCATGATCCATCTTATCAGCCATAGCACCAATTCTTCCGGCTACTTTGGTTGCTGTAACCTGCGGAGTAGTTACGACTAAAGTTTCGGCATGGGGAACCTTCTGCATAATATTTAGCGGCATATCTCCAGTTCCAGGAGGCAGGTCAATCAGCATGTAATCTATCTCTCCCCAGCGCACATCCTTAAAGAACTGTTCTAAAGCTCCAGCGAGCAGGGGGGCTCTCCAGATCACAGGACTATTTTCATCTACAAATGAGCCCATAGAAATTGCTTTAATTCCTTTAACCTCCGGTGGAATAATTTCTTTTTCACTGACTGCTCTCGGTTTATCTGTAACTCCAAGTATCCGGGGAACACTAAATCCTCTTACATCAGCATCTATAATTCCCACTTTATGCCCTAACTCAGCCAGAGCGGTAGCCAGGTTTACAGTGACAGTTGATTTACCAACCCCACCCTTACCACTGGCCACAGCTATAATTCCTTTATTGATAGTGCCGTGTTCCAAGACAATTTTTTTATCCTTTACATCATACATTAAATAATCACCTCATTATATATTATGGTCATTTGTTCATTTAGCTGTATTAAATATAACACTTTTTTTATTTCAAATCAAGTAGCCTAATTACCTTATCTACTTTTTAAGCTAATTTTATTTTGATTTTTAGACTAAATAGGATAAAATATTATTTGAGAAGTCCAAACTAATTATTATATAAATTTAAAATGAAAAAATCAGTTTAATGTTTATCTAAATAACTGTGATTTAATTTTATAAACTAAAGGGTGTAATAAATGAGAAAAGAAAGATTAATTACTTATCAGGAAAGCATGAATCTAAATAATAGCATCTATATTGATGCCAGAACTAAATCTGAATATGAAGAAGCAACAATTCCGGGTGCAGTCAATATAGAACTACTCAATCAGGAAGAACGGAAAATTATTGGAACTATATATAAGCAGCAGAGTCCAAAAAAAGCTAAATTAAAGGGGGTTGAACTAGTTTCTCCAAAAATCCCCGATCTAATTGCAGCAGTAAATCAACTGGCACAGGAATATGATAATTTAATTATCTTCTGTTCACGAGGGGGGCTGCGCAGCAAAAGTCTGGCAGAATTTTCAGATCTGGCAGGTATTGAAGTTTATCGTCTTGAAGGTGGTTATAAACATTACCGTCATTACATTTTAGACAGACTGGAAAATTATAAGTTCCAGAGCGAAATTGTTGTTCTACATGGAAACACTGGAGTGGGAAAAACTTATATATTAAAGGAAATGGAAAAAATGGGAGCAAATATAATTGATCTGGAGGGAATTGCTAATCACAGAGGATCTGCTTTTGGCAGTATTGGTCTCAAAGAACCTTACAATCAAAAATATTTTGAATCCCTGCTCTGGGAGGAACTGGAGCAAAAAGATCAACCTGGAAAATATATTTTTGTAGAAGCTGAAAGTAGAAGGGTAGGTCATTCGGTTATTCCAGATTTTTTTCATGAAAAAATGAAAAAAGGAGAAGATATTTTAATTAAAGCTTCAACTAAAAAAAGAGTGGAAAATATTTATTTAGAGTATATTAAAGATATTGAAAGTGACCAACAAAAATTTAGAGAGAGAGTACTTGAGTCTTTAAGAGCCATTAAAAAATATATTATCAAAAAAGCTGGGAAAAAAACTTACCGTAAATTAATTGAACTTACAGAAAAAAGTTCATTTAAAGAATTAACCCGAGTTTTGCTGGAAGAATATTATGACCCCATGTATAGGCATTCGCAGAATAAAATTAATAATTACCAAGCTATAATAAAGGCTGAAAATATAAAAAAAGCCGCCAGAAAAATCATTCAACTTTACAGCTAAGCGGTTTTTACAAGCTGCTGGATAATAATTTTACCGTACAGACAATACTCTTAAATATTAATCCCCTTCTTTTTAAGAATTCAGAAGGGGATTTTAGGTAATTAGTCAGGACTTAATCAATTTATAATTGTCAAGTTTTAAGACTTCCAATAAGTCACTTATGTCTTTGAGCTTAATTTGCGTACTAATTCCACCCTGGGCCAGATCTTCATTTTCATGAAAATCAGATCCAGAAATCATCTTTAAGTTGTGTTTTCTAGCATATTCTAAAGCTTTATAATTTCTGGAATTATGGCGTGGATTACCATTATAAACTTCCAGACCGTCCAGCAGTTCATCTGCTGCAGGCTTCATATTCTTTCTAAATGGATGTGCCTGAAAAACTAAAATTTGCTGATCATCTTTAACAGTCTTTGCCCTAAATTCTTTTAAAGATAATTGATTTAAATAAGGATTATTGAGTAAATAATCTTCTTTCAGTCCATATACCAGATATTCATTTGGATCCTCAGTAAATTTAATCTCAAGCCCCAAAAATACTTCAAAATCTAAATCTTGAGCAGTTCTTTTAGCCTTCCGATATCCTTTTAAATATTTCTCCAGCTGCTCCTTCCAATTCAAATTCGATATTTTTTCAAATAAGCGAGTATAATAATGATCAGTAATAACTAAAGCACTATAACCAGCCTGGTAATACATTTTTACTGCTTTCACTGCCTCAATCGAACCACAGCGGCTACTTTCAGCAGTATGAGAGTGAAGTTCAATTTTATATTTATTCATAATTTAACTCCTCGAAAATGTTTAGATGATTGTCCTGGAAAATAAAATTTACTTACATTATTAATCACCATTTTTCGTAATGAACAATATCATCACTCAATCTATCTACCTTTCCCTTTTCTTCAGCCGGATATCCAACAGCAATTAAGGACAGGGTTTTAAAGTGATTTGGCATTTCTAGATAGTCACTTACTGCTTTTTCTCTATCTTCAGCCGGATGACATCCAATCCAGACAGTACCCAGATCTAAGGTTACAGCTTCCAGTAAAATATTTTCCGTTGCAGCAGAGCAATCCTGTACCCAGAAGCCCTCATATTTCTGTTTATTTAAATCTGCACAAACTGCTATAGCCAGCGGAGCTTCTTTTAACATTTTTGCATAGGGATGAATTTCAGCCAGATGATTAAGACGCTCTCTATCTTTTATAACTACAAAATGCCATGGCTGTTCATTTCCAGCGGAAGGAGCAGCAACTCCTGCCTCTAATAATTTTTCAATTTTTTCTGGTTCAACCTTTTTATCCTGATATTTTCTAATACTTCGACGCTTAAAAATTTCTTCCATTGATTATCTCCTCCTAATATAATATTATATAAAAAATTAAATAATAAAAAAAGCCCTCAGTATAAACTGAGAGCTTAATTAGAATCTAGAATTTAAATATAAATTTAAACTTTATTTCTACTATTTCTGCCAATTAAAACTGCAAATATTACGAGTAATGCCGCAATAAGCCAGCCAAAAGTAAGAAGTTCACTCATCGGATAACCACCGTAGGCAGCACTAAATTCAGAAATAGTATTTTGAATAAAACCAATACCAATAAATAAAGGGGCTACAACCTTAATCATTATTTTCCAGCCACTACCAATATGTAGGTCCGAACTAAGATTCATATTATCCTTAATTTTGTCTAAATCAAAAGCATAACTTAAAACCAGCATTTCAACAAGCCCTACTACCAGCAGTCCAAAAATATTGACAAAGTGATCAACAATATCAAGAATAGCTATTCCACCCTGAGTAACCATAGGCAGACCAAGCACAAAACCAACAATAGAAACTAAGGTAACAGCCTTTTTTCTACTTAAACTAAAATTATCAATTAGTGATGATACTACTGATTCAATTAAAGAAATACTTGATGAAAGGCCTGCTATTGTTAATGAAAAGAAAAATGCAAAACCAAATATCTGAGGTAAACCAGGCAATAAATTAATTGCTTTCGGAAAAGCTATAAAAGCAAGACCAATACCCGAAGTTGCAACATCACCAATGGCAACTCCCTGCTGACCAGCCATATAACCAAGTATACCAAACACTCCAAAGCCAACAACTATACTAAAAATACTATTTGATAAAGCCGCAATAATTCCATTTTTGACAACATCTGATTTTTTGGGTAAATAACTGGAATAAGCAATCATGATTCCAAAACCCAGACTTAAAGTAAAGAAAATCTGACCATAAGCACCAACCCAGATATTCCAATCCAGAATTTTAGAAAAATCGGGGGTTACAAAAGCCTTAACTCCTTCCATTGCTCCCGGAAGAGTAATTCCTCTAAATACAATAATTAAAACCATAGCAGCTAAAAGTGGCATAAAAATCTTACTTGCTTTTTCTATACCTTTTTCAACCCCACCTGCAATAATAAGATAATTAATTAACCAGATAGCTAATAAAGCAAAAAAGATTGGCCATTGAATTCCACCTAAATTAAAGGCACTGCCTGAAAAGTTAAGAAACTCTCCAAAGAAAAATCCTTCTGGATCTGCAGTCCAGCCTAAAGAAAATGATTCAAATACGAATAATAAACTCCAGGCAATAATAACAATGTAGTAAACTGTTACTACAAAAGCAATTAAAACTGACCACCAGCCAACCCATTCAAATTTTTCATTAATTTTACGAAAAGAACTGGGGGCTGAATTTCTGGTGAAAAAACCAAAACCCATTTCAAGCAGTAGTAATGGTATACCAGCAGTTATTAGGGCAAATAAATAAGGGAATAAAAAGGCACCTCCACCATTTTCATAAGCCTGATAAGAAAAACGCCAAATATTACCAAGTCCCACTGCTGAACCAATTGTTGCTAAAATAAAACCAAGTCTTGTTCCCCATTGATCACGTTTCTGTTCCATTTCACTTTCCTCCCTCTCTCTTCTTTCTACTCAATTTGTTTTTCCCTGATCTGTCTGACTCGGCTAATCTTTATAAAATATACTTAAAATATCATTAATACTAAGCTAAATACAACCTTAGATTTGACTACTAAATTTTTAAACTTGAATTCGGCAAGTAAAAATACCGAATCCAGTTATGATAGTCTTTAAACAGTAAATCTAGTTCAAATTTTTTTGAATAAAAAAATAGA
>NZ_FTNC01000027.1 GCF_900156285.1 Halanaerobium kushneri | reverse complement strand
AGAAAGCATCGATTCTAGATCATATTCTCTTTTTCTACCAAAATATTTGTAGTAAGCAGTGTAGAAACTGAATGGAATAAATTCAGATAAATCAAGATATTGATCGAGCATTTCAAGGAATTGAGGTTTATCATTTTGAGCCCAATCTTTGGCCTGTTCATAAAGATCACCGAAAGACAATTGCTTTTTAGAATTAAAAGACATTATGATTTCCTCCTTTTGGCTTTGTGGTATTTTTAGTATCTCTAACTATATTATACCATATCTTAAGGAGGAAATCACCAAAAATTTATGTCATGAGCCCTGTCATTTAGGGCCTTAGACATTATACAAACGACTAAGAATTGAAAATATATAGGAGGTAATATTTATGAGTGTACACATTGGAGCAAAAAAAGGAGAAATTGCAGAGACTATTCTGCTTCCAGGAGATCCGTTAAGGGCTAAATTTATTGCAGAAAATTATTTAAAAGATGTAAAACAATATAATAATGTTAGAGGAATGTATGGATTTACCGGAACATATAAAGGTAAAAAAGTTTCTACCCAGGGAACCGGGATGGGAATGCCCTCACTTTCAATTTATGTTAATGAATTAATTCGGGACTACGGAGTAAAAAATTTAATTAGAGTTGGCTCCTGTGGTTCATTTAATGCAGAAGCTAAAGTAAGAGATGTAATATTAACCAAAGCAGCCTGTAGTAATTCTAACCTAAATAAGATGCGCTTTGATGGTAAGGATTTTGCAGCGGCAGCAAGCTTCAAACTTTTATCCCGAGCTTATCAAGTAGCAGAAGAAAAGGGTACAGAAGTTAAAGTGGGTACCATTTTAAGTTCAGATGCATTTTATAATGATGATAGTGAAGCCTGGAAAAAGTGGAAAGAATATGGAGTCTTAGGTGTAGAAATGGAATCAGCTGAACTATTTACACTGGCAGCTAAGTATGGTGTAGATGCATTAAGTATTTTAACTGTAAGTGATTCTTTGGTAACTGGCGAAGAAACTACTTCCGAAGAAAGAGAAAAGACTTTTACAGATATGATGGAGATAGCACTTGAATTAGCTGAATAAAAAGTTTAAAGATATTTTTATGATAAATTAGGGCTGCTAATTATGATAGGAGCTCTAATTTTTCTTTTTACTTATTTTATTAAAAAAATTCAAAAAATTAGTTTTGCAAGGAGAAAAAAAGATGAAGTTGGATATTAATCTTGATTTAAAGGCGAAACAGGAATTAGTGATGACTCCAAAACTTCAGATGGCAGTTAAAATATTACAATATAACAGTAGAGAATTGGAAGAATTTATAAATGAACAGGCTAAAGAAAATCCTTTATTAGAAGTTTTGAAAAATGAAGGTGATATTTATGAAAATTCTACCTACAGGGGAATCAAAAAAGAAAATCCAAATTATGAGAACTTTATTGCCTATAATCCGAAGTTTTGTGAAAGTATAGAAAAGCAGCTTTTTGAAGTATTAAGTGATAAAGAGATGGAACTTGGCAAATTCATTGTTGGGAATTTAAATAGCGAAGGGGAACTCAGCCTAAGTTTTGAAGAAACTGCAAAAATATTCTTTGATTTAGAATCAGAAAGTGAGATCACAAAAATTAAAGAAATTTATCATAAAATTAGAGGTTTAGATCTGAAAGAGGCAATAAATTCAGTCAATCCGGCTGCTGAATACGTACAAGCTGATCTTATTGTCGAAAGAACAGAAACTGGTTATCAAATAATTACAAATGATAATAACTTTAATTTAAATATTAGCTCTTATTATTTAAATTTATTAAAGAAATGCAAGGACTCTGAAGTTCAGAAATATTTACAGGAAAAATACAAATCTGCTTTGTGGTTAATCAAAAGTATTGAACAGAGGAAAAATACGATTATTAAAATTTTGAAAGCAATCATAGACAAGCAGTATGATTTTTTTGAATATGGTTTAAAAAATCTATATACCATGACCATGCAGGAAGTTGCAGATAGTATTGAAATGCATGAATCAACAGTTAGTAGAGCTACCACAAACAAATATATTCAGACCCCGCATGGGACAGTACCTTTTAAAATGTTTTTTAATAGTGGGATTGATAATTTGTCTTCTGTCAGCATTAAAGCAATAATCGTTGAATTAATAAAAAATGAAAATAAAAATTCTCCCCTCAGTGATGCCAGTTTGGTTAAAATATTTAAAGCTCAATATGAACTTGATATTTCCAGAAGAACAGTGGCAAAATACAGAAAATCACTGGCAATTAAGGGCTCAAGGTCAAGAATGAAAAAATAAACCCTGAAAATTTTCAGGGTTTAAATATTATTTATTAAATTGAAAATATATTAAGTACTTTCTCTAATTCCTTAATAATTTTATTTAATTCTTCTGAAACATTTGTTAATTTATCAGCAGAATTTTTTTGTTTTTCACTTAAAGAATTAACTTCTTTTGTAGTTATCGAAGATTTTTGAGAAATTGCTGCTATATCTCTTATCTTTTCAGAACTCATTTTTTTGTATTTATTAATTGATTTGGTTGAGCTATCTAATTTTTTTATATAAATAATTATTTCATTAAGTTTATTATTAATATTTTTAAAATCAGATTCTGTTTGTTGAACAGATTTATGCTGTTCTAAATAAATATTTTTGGCAGCTTCAACTTTCGAAGCTGATTTCTTACTTTCTAAAGTAATATCTTTGATGATTTTTTTTATAATATCAACAGACTCAGAAGATTTTTCTGCCAGGCCTCTTATTTCTGCGGCGACTACCGCAAAACCTCTCCCGGCCTCTCCAGCACGGGCTGCTTCTATAGAAGCATTTAAAGATAAAAGATCTGTTTGTTCACTTATGGCTTCAATTAAATTAATGATATCATCGATTTTTTGAGCTTTTTCATTTAAATTCTGAATATCATTTATAACTTTATCTGAAATATTTGCAGCATCTTTACTTTTTGCTTTTAAATTTTTAACAGTTGAATTTGCATTATTGCTTGTATTTTTAATATCATCTGTTAATTGATTCATGTTTTTAATTGAAATGTTCA
This sequence comes from Halanaerobium kushneri, assembly GCF_900156285.1. Lineage (GTDB taxonomy): Bacteria > Bacillota > Halanaerobiia > Halanaerobiales > Halanaerobiaceae > Halanaerobium > Halanaerobium kushneri. Next base: position 30,872 of record NZ_FTNC01000027.1, on the reverse strand, counting down.
TTTCTTCAATTTTCTGAGACAGTTTTTTCATAATATCCGAAGCTTTTTGTTCTTCTTTTGCCTGTTTATTTGCTCCTGCTGAAATATTATTAATTGAGTGGGAGATTAGTCTGGAGTTTTCTTCAGAATTATTTGCTAGAGTATTAACTTTTTTAGAATTACTTATTACAGATTTAGCTGTATTTTTGCTTTTCTGAATAAGAGAAGCAATTTTATCAGTCATTTTATTAAAACCTTTTCCTAAAATCGCAAATTCATCTTTTCCAATAATCTCTACTTTGGTATTAATTTTTCCATCTCCGACTTTATGAAAAGAATTTATAATTTTATCAATGGCAGCAGAAATATTTTCTGAAATAATATTGGAAATAATAAAAGAAATTATAATAGATAAAATAGCAATTAATAAAATGAAATTTCTATTATTATGTATTTCTTCCAGCAAGGATTTCATTGGTATTCGGGCAATTAATTTCCAACCATTATTCATTTTATTATAGGAAATTAAACTATTTGTATTTTCAGAAATATAGCTTTTATTTTCGGAATCTAAATTTTTAGATATTTTTAAAAGTGAATTATCTTTTTGTACTTTATTATTTTTATTTGAGCTTGAAATTAAATTATTATTTTGGTCGGAAATCATTAAAATGGAGTTTTCACCAATATTTATATTTTCATATAAGTGATTAAATATATCATTATTTAAGATAAAAATTAAAGTTCCAATTGTTTTAAATGTATTAACACTGGTTAAAGATTTAATTAAATATAAGTTATTGTTATTATTTTTAATTTTATATGACCAGATTGATTCACCTTTGTCTGAGACTGCTCTTTTATATAACGAATGTTCAGAAAAATCATTCCCAATAACTTTTTTGATATCTTCATTAAATGTTGAAAAATTAGAACTTCCAGGTCTGTAAACTATAATTCCTTCAATTTCTTTGTTGGACTGAACAATAGAATTGAGCTGATTATTGACTTCTTTAATGTCCATTAATTTTTCAAAATCATCTTCATAAGTTAATCTTGATATTTTTTTCATTAAATCTCGATTAGAGATTATCATTGTAGAATTTTTCTCAATTTTTTCTAGATTATTATTTATATTAATAGTACTTTGCTTAATTAATTCTTCTGTATAATGTGATATCTTATTTTCAATTGTAGCTCGGGTATTATCATAAGAAAAATAACCTATTATGATGACCGGAATGATACTGAGTAATAAAAAGAAGATCAATAATCTTGTTTTAACTTTAAAATTGGCTAATGTTTTGTTAAAGTGTTTTTTTATTTTAAACATTTTATCCCCCTTAAAGATAATAATAATACTTACACTATATAATGATGCAAGTATTATGCCAAAAATTAAAATACCATAAAATTATTAGATAAAAATGTATATTTAATTAAAAAAATTGCAAATTTGATTAATTTGTCTTATTATATAGTATGAAATCTAAATTTTAATTGGAGGTGATTCAAATTAAGAAAATTGATGAAGTCTATGAATGTTTAAAAGTATTGAATGATAATCAGGAAGGGATATCGGCAGCCGAAATAGCTGAGGAACTTGATTCTAATCGAGCAAATATCAGTCGTTATTTAAATAAATTATACAGATCAGACAGGTTAGCTAAAATTCAGGGAAGACCGGTACTATATAAATTAAAGGAAAGTAATGAAGAGCAAAAGATAAATAAAAAAACATCTAGAAAGCATTACAGTTTAAAAGATAATGTAAAAGAGGAAAACAGCAAACTGGATGATATTATTGGAGCTAAAGGCAGCTTAAAAAATCAAATTCAACAGGCTAAAGCGGCTATTTTATATCCTCCTAATGGACTGCATACTCTGCTTTTAGGTGAAACCGGAGTTGGGAAGTCGATGTTTGCAAATTTAATGCACGGTTTTGCAGTTGATTCTAAAATGCTGGATCAAAATGCACCCTTTGTTCAATTTAATTGTGCCGATTATTCGGATAATCCTCAATTATTAATCTCGCAAATTTTTGGAGTAAAAAAGGGAGCTTATACTGGAGCAAACAAAGATAGGGATGGACTTTTAAAAAAAGCTGATCAGGGAGTTTTATTCCTAGATGAGGTTCATCGGTTACCACCTCAGGGACAGGAAATGCTTTTTACCTTTATCGATAATGGTCATTTTCGTCCCCTTGGAGAAAGTGAAAAAAAATTAAGTGCTCAGGTACAGATAATTGCTGCCACAACAGAAGAGCCTGATTCATTTCTTTTAAATACTTTTGTCAGGCGTATACCAATGGTTATTAAATTACCTTCTTTGAAAAATAGAAGTCTCAAAGAGCGTTTCAGACTGGTTGAAAGTTTTTTGAAAGAAGAATCAAAAAATATTGGTAAAAGTATTTATGTTGATAGAAATTCTTTAGTCTCTTTTTTGTTATATGATTGTCCAAATAATATAGGTCAGCTGGCAAGTGATATTCAGTTGGCAAGTGCTAAATCTTTTTTAAACTTTAAAACTTCGGATAATAAATATATTTTGATTTCACAGGAAGATATTCCTGATCATGTGCAAAAGGGTATACTTAATTTACATCATAAACGTTCTAAAGTAGAAAATTTATTTAAAGATCAGAATGAAATATTGGAATTTTCAGATAGTGAGCAGAATAAAATTGTTAATATTAATTCTAATCCTGATCCTGAAGAGCCAAAACTTGGAAGATTATTTTACGATGTAATAGAAGATAAATTAAATAGTCTACGTCAGGAAAATATGGATGAAGCAAAAATTCAAAAAATCTTAAATATTGATATAGAATCACATTTCAAAAAACATTTAGAATCACTACCTGATATCATAAATAAATCTGATATAAATAAAATAGTTGAAAAAGAAATTGTAGAAATTACTGAAGATATTTTACAGCTATCAGGGAGAAAACTGCAGCGTAAATTTGATAAAAAAATATTTTTGGCTTTAGCATTACACCTGCAAAAAAGCATAGAAAGAATTAAAGCAGGCGAAAAAATTTATCATCCAGAATTAAATAATATTCGTATTAATCATTTTCAAGAATTTATGACCGCAATTGAGGCAGCTTCTTTAATTGATAAAAAGTTTCAGATAGAAACTCCCTTAGATGAGATAGGTTATATAAGTATGTTTTTAATTAAAAATCCTTATCAAATTAATGATAAGCGCAAGTCAAAGGTGGCAGTTTATATTTTAATGCACGGTAATTCTACTGCTACAAGTATGGCCGATGTTGCCAATAAATTGCTGGGAGAGGAATTTGCTATCGGAATTGATATGCCGCTTGAAATGGAAGCTCAAAAATTCTTTGAGCATAGCAGTGAAAAAATAAAAAAAGAAGCGCCTAATAGAGATATTCTTTTATTGGTTGACATGGGATCTTTGACTGGCTTTGCAGATATGATGGAATTAGAAAACAAGAGAAAAATTAAAATTATAGATATGGTAAGTACCCCTATTGTTATTGATGTCTGTAGGAAGGCTATATTGGGGCAGAGTATCGAGGAAATATACAGCAGCTGTCTAAATTATGCTGTGCAAAAAAGGAAGCAATCTGCAGGAGAAAGTACAAATTCTAAATCTGAAATAGAAATTAAGGCTGATAATTTTGAAAATTTAATTATTACAGCCTGCTTTACTGGCGAGGGAGCTTCCAGTAAATTAAAAGAGATTATTGAAGAACAATTTTCTCGGGAAAATATAAAAATAATTTCTTTAAACATCATTGATTATGACCAATTTATAAAAAAAATAAAACGATATCAAAAACAGTATAATTTACTTGCAGTTGTGAGTACAGTTGATATCAAAAAAGCCGATATACCATTTATTCCTGCTGTCGAAGTATTATCTGGTAAGGCATTTGAAAAATTAAATACAAAATTAAATGATTTAGACAAGTATAATAAAATAAAAAGCTCTTTGAGTGAACATCTTGATAAAGTAAATAGCAGTAAAATTGTAAGTGAATGTAAAAACATTATTAATTCGATTATTAAAGAAGCTAAATTAATAATTGATAGTGATGTTAAAATAGGAATTCTGCTGCATATGGTTTTTTTAATTGAAAAATTGCTGAAAGGAGAAAACGATAACTCTTTTAAGGGATTGGAAGCTTATCAAGTTGAAAACAAATCTTTTATGCATAAAATTGCAGAAAAACTTTTCTTTTTAGAAAGGGAATATGCCGTAAAAATTAGTGATGACGAGATAGCATATATCAGCAAGAGCTTTTTAGAAAATTCTAAGCTGCAGAAAAATATTGAACTAAATTAATTTGCTGGATAAATATAATTACAGGTGGCGATAGTAGTGGAAAATATTGTTTTAGTATGTACAGCAGGTATGTCAACCAGTCTTCTGGTTTCTAAAATGAAAGAAATTGCAGGTCGAAATAATATAGAAATTAATATTGAGGCGTTGGCTCAGTCTGAATTAAAAAGTTATAATAAAAGAATTGATTTGATTTTACTGGGCCCTCAGGTTAAGTATTTATTAAATAACTTAGAAAGAAATTATAAGAATTCAGAAACTAGATTTGATGTTATTGATAGCATTCATTATGGAACCTTAAATGGTAAGGCTGTTTTAAATCAGGCATTAACTCTTTTAAATAAAAAGGTGATATAAATGCTTAGTAAATTCATTAAAGTAATGGAAAATAGATTTGTTCCTTTTGCTTCAAAATTAGGATCTCAGAGACATCTGCTTGCTATTAGAGATGGATTTATTTCGATAATGCCGTTGGCGATTATTGGTTCGCTTGCAATATTGATTAATAATTTTCCGATTAATTATTACCAGCAATATATGGTCGGTGTATTTGGAGCAGAATGGACAACATTTTCTAATTATATCTATAGTGGGACTTTTTCGATAATGTCTTTATTAATTGTATTTTCTATAAGTTATAATTTGGCAGAATCTTATAATAATGATCCTTTACTTGCTGCCTTAATCTCTTTTTCTTCTTTTATAATTACTATTATTCAATCAGGTCCTCAGGGATTCACTATTCCATTTAAGTGGCTTGATGCTTCAGGATTGCTGGTTGCTGTTATAGTTTCATTACTGGCTACAGAAATATACGTAAAGATGATGGACTTAATTGAAATTAGAAAAAATACTAATCAGGGAACGATGACTCCAATTTTAAATAGATATTTTTCAGCTTTAATTCCTACTATTTTAATTTTTATTATTTTTTCTTTGATGAGAATAATTTTTGCTTTTTTAGGAATTGAAAATATTTTTCAAGAAATATATAGATTAATTCAACTTCCCCTATTAGGACTTGCTAATAATCTATTTACAGCTTTAGTTATTGTTTTTATTGGTCATTTTTTTTGGTTTTTGGGTTTACATGGAACTAATATTTTGGAACCGGTAATTCAAACTCTGTATTTACCAGCTCTGCAGGAGAATATTCAGGCGGTTAGTAATAATTTAGCAGTTCCGAATATCTTTACTAAGCCTTTTTTTGATTCTTTTGTTTATATGGGCGGAAGTGGGACAACTATAAGTTTGTTAATTGTTATATATTTATTTTCAAATTCTAAGAGAAAAAAGGATTTAATGAAATTAAGTTCTACTCAGTCAGTTTTTAATATTAATGAACCAATTTTATATGGTTTGCCAATAGTAATGAGCCCAATTTATTTAATTCCTTTTATTTTAACTCCACTAGTTTTAACATTGAGCAGTTATTTTGCCATTCTAACTGGACTTGTGCCTAAAACTATTGCTATGGTTCCCTGGGGAACACCTCCAATAATAAGTGGTTTTTTGATAACTGGTTCTATATCTGGATCTTTACTGCAGATATTTAACATATTTATAGGTATTTTAATATATTTTCCTTTTGTAAAAATAGCAGAGAGAATTAAGGATTAGAAGGAGGTAATTATGAATTTAGAAAAAATGATATTTAGTATTATTTCTTATAGTGGTGATGCGAAAAACTTATTTATGCAGGCAATTAAATATGCTAAGAGTAATCAAAATGAAAAAGCCAGAGTCTGTTTAGAAGAAGCCGACGAGAAATTGATAAAGGCTCATTTAAAACAAACTGAATTAATTAAATTGGAAAGTAATGGAGAAGAAATTGAAAATAGTATTTTATTAACTCACGGCCAGGATCATTTAATGACAGCTTCATTGTTAAAAGACTTAGCAAAGGAAATTATAAATTTGCATCAAAAAATTAATAATGATTAAAAAATAGTGTGTAAAAGCGTGTAATCTTGAGATTGCACGTTTTTTTTATGCCAAATTTTAAAAAATTTTTTATCTTTAAATTTAAAAATAACATTGAGAATAACTAATATAATAAGGTTTACGGCAAATATTTTTTAGTGAAATAAAAATCACAGTATTAATAAACTATTCTGGCATGTAACTTGCAATTATATATAGGCAAATAACTATAAGGAGGAATTTTTAATGAAGAAAAGTATGATTTTTGTTTTAGCTATGCTTTTAGTTTTATCTGTTGGTGCTGTAAACGCTGGAGCTGTTGAATTAAGAGTTTATTCGATGTTTTCTGGAGCTGATCCTGCTTCTGGTGTTTACGAAGAACTAATAGAAGAATTTAAAGCGGAACATCCTGAGGTGAAAATTATTGATGAATCTGCTACCTTAGATGAGAGCGTTAAGGTTAGAATTGAAAATGATTTTGCTTCAGGTAATGAACCAGATATAACAATGTATTTTACTGATTCTCAGGCAAAACCTATTGTAGAATCTGGAAGAGTAACTCCTCTTAACGATATTTTAGCAAATAATCCTGACTGGAAAGCTGGTTTCCTGCCTTCAGTTTTAGAACAGGTTAGATACAGTGATGGAAATATTTATGCTCTGCCTATTACAGGATTTTATGAAGGTTTAATAGTTAATTTGGATTTATTTGAAAAATATGATGTAAAGATTCCAGAAACCAGAGAAGATTTATTTAATGCTGTAGAAACTTTTAGAACCAATGATATTGTGCCAATGGCAGCAGGTCTTGGTATGACTCCTCATTATAATATTGAGCATTCCATTCTTAAAGTAGGGGGAGCTGCAGCTCATGATGCAGGTATCGCTGATGGAATTAATCCAATGTGGATTGAAGGTTTAAATCATATGAAAGAATTATATGACGCAGATGCTTTCCAAAAGGACACTTTAACACAGGATTGGTCTGGTGCTCGTCAGTTATTTAAACAGGGGAAGGCAGCTATGTTAGTTGAAGGTTCCTGGGCTATTGCGGATGCTCAAAATGAAGGTGCCAATAGAGTTACAATAGTTCCATATCCAAAGGTGGGAGAAAATGGTAACCAGACTGATTTAATTGCCGGATTTACTTCTGGAATGTATTTAAGTAAGGAAGCTTATAATAATGAGAAAAAACAGGATGTTGTTGTTGAACTGCTTAAGCATTTAACAAATAAAGAAGCTATCAAAAAAATTGCAGAAGCCAATGGGGGACTTCCTGCAGCTGATGTTACACCTGCAGGTCTATCAAAACCATATCAGGATGGATTAGAAATGTTTAAAAATGCTGATCATGTGTCATTACCTATTGATGCCCAGATTCAGCGTCCAGCCTGGCAGACACTTGTTGATGGGGTAGCTTATATAGTTTCTGGTAGAAGATCAGCAGAAAACATTTTAGAAGAAGTAAGAAAAATTGAACTGCAGACAAAATAAATTATATTAAAGCATAAAAGAGGAGCAGCTAATCTAGTGCTCCTCACTTTTTCACTGGAGGTGGAGACAATTAAGTTTAAAAATGATAATAAAGTTATATTTTTCTTCCTGTTACCAGCATTATTATTCTGGAGTATATTTTTGTTTTATCCTATAATCAGAAGTCTTTATAAAACATTTTTCTTTACAGTTCACAATATTAATCCCGAATTTATCGGCTTTGGGAATTATATTAAGTTATTAACTGATCCAGTAGTCTGGCTTGCTACCAAAAATACTTTTATTTTTATGATAGCTGCTGTAATATTTCAAGTTGGGCTGGGAGTTCTCCTGGCTATTTTTGTTGATTTAATTCGCTATGGAAAAAACTTTTTTCGAACAACATTTTTTTTCCCCATTGTTTTATCAGCAGCTTCATTAGGACTTTTATTCCGATTGCTTTATAACTATGATGCCGGTTTATTAAATTCAATTTTGGAAGCCCTTAATTTTGAACCTGTTTTATGGCTGGATGCTGCCAAGGCACTTGCAATGGTTATGATTCCAACAATTTGGCAGTATGTTGGGTTTTATTTTGTAATAATTTTAACTGCCTTAACCAAAATACCCAATTCCTTATATGAAGTTGCAAAAATAGAAGGAGCAAGCACATTTCAGCGAATAACTAAGATTACATTGCCTTTAATTTTTCAGGATATTCGAGTCTGTATTGTATTGGCTATTACTGGAACTCTAAAAGTATTTGATATGGTCTGGGTTATTACTGCAGGTGGACCTTTTGATTCTTCGCAGGTTTTGGGGACCTATATGTACAGTACTGTTTTTCAGAGAAGATTATTTGGTTATGGTTCAACAATAGCAATTTTTATAATTATTTTAGGAGTAATTGTAACTACATTGACCAATAAATTTATTGGAAATAGGGATGTAACAATTGATTAGTAAGTTTATTTTTAATTAACAAGAAAGGAAGTGTGCTGATGAAAGCTAATTTTTCGCCTAAAAAGATTTTAAATAATATTCAGGATTATTTTATAGAAATTTCAATGACTAAATTTGTTATTTATATGGTCTTAATCGCCTGGGCTTCTACAACAATTTTACCACTTTTATGGGTTGCAAATAATTCGTTTAGAACTACAACTCAAATTGTTGATGCTCCTTTTAGTCTACCTGATTCTTTTGATTTAGCTAATTATATCAATGCATCAGAGAGGATAAATATTTTAAACAGCTATAAGAACAGTTTAATTATGTCTGGAACAACAGTTTTGCTGGTTCTTTTATTTGGTGGGATGGCAGGCTATGTGATGGCAAGATTTAAATTTAGATTCCAGAATTTTATTAACAAAATGATAGTAGTTGCTTTAATGATTCCTGCTTTTGTAACAGTGGTTCCAGTTTATGAAATTTTTATTAAAATGGGGATTGTAAATACTTATTTAGCTTTAATTTTACCACATACAGCAGGGAATTTAGTTTTTGCAACTATGATGTTATCAGCTTATATGTCTTCAGTATCGACAGAAATTGAAGAAGCTGCTTTACTGGATGGTGCAAATAGATGGCAGATTTTTACCAGGATTTTTGTTCCCATTTCAAGACCTGCTTTTGCTACTGTAGGAATTTTTACTTTCCTCTGGTCCTATAATGATCTTTTTTCTGCTCTTGTGTTTGTGCCCAACAAAAGTGTGCAGCCTATAACAGTTTTATTAAACCAGGTTAAATCTCAGTATGGTACTGATCTTGGATTGCAGGCTACAGCAGTAATAGTAACAGTAATTCCTGTTTTACTGGTTTATATAATTTTACAGAAACATATAATAAAAGGATTAACTCAGGGAGCAGTTAAAGGCTAAAATTAACTATAGAAAGAGTGATAAAAGTTATGAAATATGGATATTTTGATAACAAAAATAGAGAATATGTAATTGAAAGACCCGATATACCGGTTTCCTGGACAAATTATTTGGGTACTAAAGATTTTTGCACAGTTATTTCGCAGAATGCAGGAGGTTATTCTTTTTATAAAAGTGCTGAGCATCACAGAATAACAAGATTTAGAGCCAATGCAATTCCTTTAGATAGACCGGGACATTATTTATATCTTCGTGATGAAGATGATGGTAACTATTGGAGTATTTCCTGGCAGCCAGTTGCAAAGGATTTAGATAAAGCAGATTATAAGGTTCGACATGGTTTATCGTATTCTAAATTCAAATGTAATTATCAGCAGATTGAAGCAGAGAAAAATATTTTTATTCCTCTGGATGATGATTTAGAAATTTGGGATTTAAAAATAAAAAATAATGATGATCTAAATAGACAGCTTAGTTTGTTTTCTTATCTAGAATTTTCTTTTCACGAGATTGAGATAGATAATCAAAATTTTCAGATGAGTTTATACTCTGCAGGAAGTAGTTATCAAAACGGAATAATAGAATATGATTTTTATTATGATCCCCGCAAATACCATTACTTTACTGCAAATTTTGAGGCTGACAGTTATGATTGTATACGTGATCAGTTTATCGGTAGCTATAGAGATGAATCAAATCCAATTGCTTTAGAAAGAGGTGTCTGCTCTAATAGCAGTAAAAAGGGTGGAAATCACTGTGCCTCATTAAATAAAAAATTCAATTTAGCTCCAGGAGAAGAAAAAAGATTTGTTTTGATTTTAGGTGTTGGAGGAAGAGAAAAAGCTAAAGCAATGCGAAAAAAATATTCTAATTTTCAAAATGTAGATAATGAATTTGCCCGATTAAATAGTTACTGGGATGAAAAACTTAGTAACTTTCAATGTAAGACACCACATCAGGATTTAAATACAATGATTAATACCTGGAACCTTTATCAGGCAGAAACCTGTGTTGTTTGGTCTCGTTTTGCTTCTTTTGTAGAAGTGGGAGGCAGAACCGGTCTGGGTTATCGTGATACTGCTCAGGATAGTTTGGCTGTTGCTCATACTAATCCTGACAAAACAAAAGAACGTTTAATTCAACTTCTTCGAGGCCAGACTTCTGGAGGATATGGACTTCATTTATTTGATCCAGATTGGTTTGATCGAGATTCGGAGGAGATAGAATTTGAATCTCCAACAGTTGTACCAGAACCTGATCTGGATGATCTGATTCATGGAATTAAGGATACCTGTTCAGATGATGCCCTCTGGCTTGTTGCATCTGTTTGTAATTATGTAAAAGAAACAAATGATCTAGAATTTTTTGAGAAGGTAATTACTTATGCTGATCAGGGTGAAGACACAGTTTATGAACATTTGAAAAAGATTCTAGACTTTTCAGCAGTACAGATTGGTATCACTGGTATTTGTAAAGGGCTAAGAGCTGACTGGAATGACTGTTTAAATCTTGGTGGAGGAGAAAGTGCAATGGTTTCATTTTTACATCATTGGGCCTTAGAAATATTTATTGAAACTGCCAATTTTTTAAATAGAGATCAGGATGTTGAAAAATATAGTGAAATAGCGAAGCAAGTAAAAAAATCCTGTGAGGAAAATCTCTGGGATGGAGGTTGGTATTTAAGAGGGATTACCGGAAGTGGTAATAAAATTGGTTCTAAAGAAAATAAAGAAGGAAAAGTTCATTTAGAATCAAATACCTGGGCTGTGATTTCTGGAGTAGCCTCCAAAAAACGAGCTCGTAAAGCGATGGATTCTGTTAATGAATATTTATATTCAGAATATGGTCTTCATTTAAATGCTCCTTCTTATACTGAACCGGATGATGAAATAGGATTTGTGACAAGAGTTTATCCGGGAATAAAAGAAAATGGTTCAATTTTTAGTCATCCCAATCCCTGGGCCTGGATAGCAGAAGCAAAACTTGGCAGAGGAAATAGAGCTATGAAATTTTATAATGCTCTCTTACCAGCAGCACAAAATGACCAAATTGAAATTAGAGAAGCTGAACCATATTCTTATTGTCAGTTTATTATGGGAAAAGATCACGAAGAATTTGGAAGAGCCAGACATCCCTGGTTAACCGGAAGTTCAGGCTGGGCTTATACAGCAGTTACAAAATGGATTCTCGGAGTTAGAAGTGATTATCAGGGACTTATTATTGACCCCTGTATTCCATCAGAATGGGATAGTTTTGAGGTGAAAAGAAAATGGAGAGGAGCAGAATATAATATAAAAGTGACCAATCCTGATAATATTGAAAAAGGTGTTAAAGAAATTTTATTAAACGGTATAGAAATAGCCGGGGTTATCCCTCAACAGGAAGAGGGATCTGTAAATGAAGTTAAGGTAAAAATGGGATGAAAGCGAGGGAGATTATGATAGAGTTTGGAACAGGTGGTTGGAGAGCAAAGATTGGTGAAGAATTTACAAAGACCAATATCCAGCTTCTAGCTCAGGCAATAGCAAATTTAATCTTTGAGCAGGAAGCTGAGTCCAAAGGATTTTTAATTGGATATGATAGAAGATTTTTATCAGATAAGGCAGCAAAATGGTTAACTGAAGTTTTAGCAGCCAATGGAATTAAGGTGTTTTTTATAGAGAGGATATCGCCTACCCCTTTAGTTATGTTTGGAGTTAAAGAATATGGAACATTTTATGGAGCAGCAATTACTGCCAGTCATAATCCAGCAGACTATAATGGAGTTAAGCTCTTTACTAAAGGTGGTAAAGATGCAACCGAAGAAGTAACAGATGAGTTAGAAAAAAAGATAAATCGGATGAATTTAATTGAAGCAAAAAGTATGGACTTTGAGCAGGCAAAAGCAGAAGGTTTAGTAGAAGAAATTGACCCATTTAATAAATATATTGATACAATTATCTCAATGATTGATACTGAAGCAATTAAAAATAGTAATATGAAAATTTTACTTGATCCAATGTTTGGAGTATCTAAAACATCTCTGCAGACAATTCTGATTACAGCTCGCTGTGAAGTAGAAACTATAAATGATCGGCATGATACATTATTTGGAGGACGCCTTCCATCTCCTAATACTCATACTTTAAACCGGCTTAAAAACATGGTAGTTGAGGGTAACTATGATTTAGGAATTGGAACTGATGGTGATGCAGATAGGCTAGGTATAATAGATGAGAAAGGAAATTTTATTCATCCTAATGATGTGCTTGCTTTATTATATTATTATTTATTAGAGTATAAAGGATGGTCTGGAGGAGTTGTACGTAACGTTGCTACAACTCATCTTTTAGATCAAATTGCAGATGCCTATGGAGAAAAATGTTACGAAGTTCCTGTAGGATTTAAACATATCAGTTCTACAATGGAGACTAAAAATGCTTTAATCGGAGGAGAAAGTAGTGGAGGTTTAACTATTAGAGGCCATATTAAAGGAAAAGATGGTATTTTTGCTGCCAGTATTTTAATAGAGATGTTAAGTGTTACCAAAAAAAGATTATCAGAGCTTTTAGAAATAGTTCAGCAGAAGTTTGGTTATTTTAAGGCAGCCGAAAGTGATCTGAGATTTACTGACAAAGAAAAAGCTACTTTAATCCAGAAGTTATTTATTGATAAAGAGTTACCAGAATTTGATTATGAGATTAAAGATATCAGTTATCAGGATGGTGTAAAAGTATACTTTAAAAATAAGGGTTGGATTATTGTTAGGTTTTCAGGTACAGAACCTTTGCTTAGAATTTTTGCAGAAATGGGTACAGCAGTTAAGGCAAGAGAACTAATCTTTCAGATGAAGAACTTTTTAGATTTAGAAAATTATAAATCTGTAATCTAAATTTTAAGTCCAGATATTTATCTGGGTTAGTGTAAAATAAAAGTGGGATTTAAGAATTGATTTATGTAAATAGGCAGGAATTTTAAAATAAATAAAGAAGGAGCCTCACAAGGACAATTCTAAAAGAAAGGAGTGAGGCCCCTTGGAACTTGATTTAAGAATATTACAAAACAAAAATAATTTCAAGGATGTAGAGAAAGAATTTTTTAGATTGGTCTGCAAACAGGCTCAAGAAACATTCAAAAAAATTTTAGAGAATATTGATCAAACTATCATGGAAAACAGAGACAAAGATAAATTTAAACTTAAAGATATCAAAAAGAGAACTATTGACACCCTTTTTGGTGATGTGACTATCGAAAGAAGATACTACAAAGATTCTAATGATGAGTTTAGATTTTTGCTGGATGAATATTTAAATATTCCTGCCAATGAAAGGCAGTCCCCTGCTTTAAAAGAAATAGCCCTGGATCTGGTCCAGGAACTGCCATATAGAAAGGCTGCAGATAAAATAGATAATATTTTAGAAGCTTCAGCCAGTCATACAGCCATTTTTAACTGGGTCCAGAGAGAAGGAGATAAGCTCAGTAAAGAAGCTGAAACAAAGCAGCTTGATTTCTTTAGAGATGGGCTGATACCAGATGATAAAGATGGAGATAGAAAAGAAATAGATCATCTTTTCGTAGAAGCAGATGGTATTCATATTCCACTTCAAAATGATGATAAAGAAAAAGGAGAACTCAAGCTTGGTATGAGTTATCAGGGGTGGGAAAAAAGACATCCTATGAGTGATGAATACAATTTGACTGGCAAAAAATATTATGGCGGAGTATTTAGCAGTGATGAGTTCTGGAAAGAAACTGCTGCAGAAATGTATGAAGACTACTCTTTCAGTAATGGCAGCATTTCAGTTTTATGTGGAGATGGAGCTGAATGGATAACAACAGGTAATGAATATATACCGCAGGTAAAGGTCAGATTTCTGGATGAATATCACTTAAACAAAAAGTTTTTTAGAAAGCTCGGCAGATCAGAGTTTGTTCCTAAATTACTGGATAATATAGAGGAAAATGATATAGATAAGCTAAGAGAAAATCTAAAGAAAGCAAGACAGTACAGGCATAAAGAAAAAGATAAAAAGAAAGTAGATCAACTCAAAAAATATCTCTTAAAAAATTGGGAATTTATTCGAGATAAAAAGCATAAACAAAAGAAAAAGGATTTAGGTTTACCTGAAGAAATAAGAGGACTTGGAGCGATGGAATCCAATATAGATAAAGTACTGGCCAATAGATTCAAAAAACGAGGTATGAGATGGTCTAGAAAAGGTGCCAGGAATTTAGCAAAGATAATAATAGCAGATAGAAATGATAGCTTAGAAAGGTATTTAAACAAGCTTAACTGGAAGTTTAAAACAGATGATTTAAGAAAAGTATATAACAATGTGCAGAAGAAATATTCCAGATCAGAATCTGAAGTATTAAGGGCTACAATGCCTGCTCTTAAAGGACCAAAATCAGGTCAGGACTGGGTTAAAGGACTAAAAAATATATCAGATCCAATGACAAATAACCCAATAATTTAACTGTTTAAATAGATTATGCTATCTATAGGAGAAGTATGTCTAAAAATAGTGTTAACCTAGAGCTGAAAAAATAAAGCTAATATTAACTAAGATTTAAGCTTAAAAATGAATCTAAATAAAGAAAACATAAGATTTTGTCTTTGTGAGGAAAAAGTCTCCCACAAAAGCTTGACACAAACTTTATCTGGACTTTTAGTTTTTTTTTAAAACAATTAATGTTATAATAAAATCAGAAAAGATGGAGATTGTAATCAACTTAGCTGAAAATATATTCTTGAGTGTTACAATCAACTTAAAGTAGATAGAATGGAGGTTTTATAATGAGAAGAGACGAACAGGTTTCTTTTTATTCTCATTTTGTTGGTTTTATTTTAGCATTAGTTGGACTGGTATTTTTAATTTTTAGAGCATTAGAAAGTCCTGATAAAATAATAGTTGCGGCGGTTTATGGTGCATCGGTCGCTTTTTTATTTCTGGCAAGCTCTTTATATCACGCCTTTAAAAAGAAGGATGATGAACAGTCAATCTGGCGTAAATTAGATCATTTTGCTATTTTTGTAATGATTGCTGGATCTTATACTCCGGTTGCTTATCTTTACTTAGAAGGCTGGCTTAAATGGACAATTATCGCCGTTCAGTGGGGATTGGTTTTAGGTGGATTCTTCCTAAAGTTTATGTATTTTAAAACTCCCAGAATTCTTTATACAATAGTTTATCTCTTAATGGGCTGGGTTGGTATTTTTGCTTTTCATCAGTTATTTATGACAATGCCTACTGCAAATCTTGTTCTGATGTTTGCGGGGGGTTTATCTTTTACAGCTGGAGCTGTATTTTATATATTAAAAAAACCAGAGCTTAGTCCTAATTTTGGTTTCCATGAAATTTTTCATTTTTTTATCTTAGCAGGTGGTATACTTCACTATCTGATGGTTTTTATAGCTCTGGGTTAATAGTTGATCAAGGAGGATATTGATGGAACTGGAAGAAAGTTTAATTGAGATTATTTCTTTAAGTGGAGAAGTTAAAAAAGAATTTTTAAAGGCAGTTAAGTATGCAAAAAATAACGAGTTTGCAAAGGCAGATGATATTTATAATCAGGCTGATGATAAACTTATTAAAGCTCATCTTAAGCAAACAGAGTTAATAAAAAAAGAAGCAGGTGGGGAAAAGATAGAAAGTAGTCTTTTACTTACTCATGCTCAGGATCATTTGATGACTGCTATTATGCTTAAAGATATGACAAGAGAATTTATGGATTTATATCAAAAAATTGAAGAATAATAATTTTTAGTTCTCCACTATCTATTAATAAATTTTCAGATAGTCTGGAGAACTTTTTTTATTAATTTTTAAATAAAATCAGGTCCTATTTGACCAATAGTCGAAAAAAATGTAAAATAGAATAAATAAAAAGGTTAGGTGATAATATGACAATTAAATTTACAGAAACTGTTTTAAG
The DNA here is from genome assembly GCF_900156285.1 of Halanaerobium kushneri. Taxonomy (GTDB): domain Bacteria; phylum Bacillota; class Halanaerobiia; order Halanaerobiales; family Halanaerobiaceae; genus Halanaerobium; species Halanaerobium kushneri. The sequence continues at coordinate 14,385 of NZ_FTNC01000027.1, read as the reverse complement.
AGACGGACAGCAGTCTTTAATTGCAACACGTTTAAAAATAGAAGATATTTTACCAATTTTAGAAGATCTGGACCGGGCAGGTTATCATGCTTTAGAGGTTTGGGGAGGAGCAACTTTTGACAGCTGTATGCGTTTTCTGGAAGAAGATCCCTGGGAAAGACTGAGAAAGATTAAAAGTGTTGTTAAAAATACAAAGCTTCAGATGCTGTTAAGAGGTCAGAATATACTGGGATATAAACATTATCCAGATGATGTATTAGAGCGCTTTATTAAAAAATCAGTAGAAAATGGGATTGATATTATTAGAATTTTTGATGCTCTCAATGATATTCGTAATATGGAAAAAGCAATCGAATTTACCAAAAAATATGGAGCTGAAGCACAGGGATCAATTGTCTATACAACAGGTCCAATTCATAATATTAATACTTTTGTCAAAAAAGCTCAAACACTGGCCAAAACCGGAATTGATTCTTTATGTATCAAGGATATGGCAGGACTTTTAACTCCAGAGAAGGCTTATGATTTAGTAAAAATGCTCAAATCAAAACTGGATATTCCTATTGAACTACACAGCCATAACACTGCTGGTTTTGCTTTTATGACTTATTTAAAGGCTGTTGAAGCTGGAATTGATATTATTGATACTGCAATTTCTCCTTTTAGTTCAGGAACTTCACAGCCAACAACCGAAACAATGGCAGCAGCTATATCTGATTCTGAGTATAGTCATCAGTTAGATTTTTCAATTTTAGAAAACATAGGAGATTATTTTAGAGAAATAAGAAATAATTATCAGGAATATCTTGGCTCTTTTGAGGTTGATCCCAGAGTTATAGTAAATCAGATACCAGGTGGAATGCTTTCAAATTTAAGAAACCAGTTGAGAGAACAAAATCAGCTTGATAAATATAATGAAATTTTGGCAGAAATTCCATCTGTTAGAGAAGACCTTGGATTTCCTCCTCTTGTAACCCCGACTAGTCAGATTGTTGGTACTCAGGCAGTCTTTAATGTTGTTACAGGTAAAAGATATAATTTTGTTTCAAATGAGTTCAAAAATTATTTGCGTGGAATGTATGGCAATCCTCCAGGAGAAATAAACCCTGACTTAATTGAAAACATAATAGATAAAAATGAAGTTATAACAAATCGTCCTGCTGATAATCTGGAGCCAGTATATAATGAAGCTGCAGCAGAAATAAAAAATATTAGCACCAGGGAAGAAGATATCCTTTCATATATTCTTTTTCCAGAAGTAGCGGAAAGATTTTTAAAAGAAAAGAGATAAAAATATATGTTTATTAGCTTATTAGTTATATATTTTAGTTTGAATTTTATTGAAAACAGGAAGGTAAATAAATCGTTTTCGCGAATGTATTAAATAGAGGTAATTTAAGACCTTAATTATTAAAATTTGTGGAAGGAGAATTTACTGTGAATCAGAAAATAAAGGATTTACTCAGTCAAATGACTGTTGAAGAAAAAGCAGAAATTTGTTCTGGAGCCAGCTGGTGGAAAACTGCAGCTATTGACCGTTTAGAGATTCCGGAAATAATGATGTCAGATGGTCCTCATGGTTTAAGAACACAACCGGATGATGCAGATCACCTTGGTATTAACGAAAGTATTAAGGCAATTTGTTTTCCTACTGCTTCGGCGACTGCCTGTTCCTGGGATAGAAATCTTTTAAATAAAATGGGAGAAGCGCTAGGAGAGGAAGCCCAAACTGAGGGAGTACATATACTCCTGGGACCGGGAGTGAATATTAAAAGATCACCACTCTGCGGCCGTAATTTCGAATATTTTTCCGAAGATCCCCTACTTGCTTCAGAGCTGGCAACAGAATTTGTTAAAGGTGTACAGAGTCTGGGAGTTGGAACCTCTCTCAAACATTTTGCTGCTAACAATCAGGAACACAGACGACTTACCGTTGATGCACAAATTGATGAGCGGACATTAAGAGAAATTTATCTTTCAGCTTTTGAGAAAGTGGTCAAAGAAGCTCAGCCCTGGACAGTTATGTGCGCCTACAACAAGGTAAATGGTACACATGCTTCTGAACATAAAAGATTACTAACAGACATTCTTAAAGAAGAATGGGGACATCAGGGGTTTGTTGTTTCTGACTGGGGAGCAGTTAACTATCGTGATAAAGGTATTGCTGCTGGTCTGGAATTGGAAATGCCCTCCAGTCATGGTGATGGAAAAAAGGCTATAATTGATGCAGTTGAAGCAGGAAACTTAAGTGAAGATAGTCTCAACCGAGCTGCTGAGAGAGTTTTAAAGATTGTTTTTAAGGCAATAGAGAATGAAACTGATTATTTAAATTATAACAAGGATCAGCACCACAAATTAGCTAGAGAAATTGCAGCGGATTCCATGGTTCTATTAAAGAACAAAAATCAAATTTTACCGTTATCAGAAAAGGAAAGTTTTGGTGTTGTTGGCGCTTTTGCTAAAAAACCTCGCTTTCAGGGTGGTGGTAGTTCACATATTAACCCTTACCAGATCGATAAAGCTTATGAAGAAATTAATAAATTCATCGAGGGAGAACTTCCTTATGCAGAGGGTTATTCGCTTGAGAGTGATCAAGATGATGCTAAGTTAATTGCTAGCGCCAAAGAGCTGGCAGAAAAGGTTGAGAAAGTAATAATTTTTGCTGGTCTTCCGGACCGCTATGAATCAGAGGGTTATGATAGGGATACACTGGCTATTCCTCCCAATCAGAATCGCTTAATTGAGGAAATATTAGAAGTTAACAAAAATGTGGTTGTAGTATTAAGTAATGGTTCTCCTATAATAATGCCCTGGCTCGATAAGGTAAAAGGAGTACTGGAAGGATACTTAGCTGGTCAGGCTGGTGGAGGAGCGGTGGCTGATATTTTATTTGGTCATGTCAATCCTTCTGGTAAACTGGCTGAGACCTTCCCACAAAAATTGAGTGACAACCCTTCTTATTTATTTTTTCCGGGAGAAAAGGATACGGTAGAATACAGAGAGGGAATTTTTGTCGGTTATCGCTATTATGATAGTAAAAAAGTTGAACCGCTTTTCCCATTTGGATATGGTTTAAGTTATACTGATTTTGAATACAGTGATTTAAAGCTTATGAAACAAGAAATTACAGATAAAGAAACTTTGAATTTACGCCTAAAGGTTAAAAATACAGGTGAGATATACGGGAAAGAAGTTATACAGCTTTACGTATCAGATCCTGAGAGTACAGTAATTAAGCCGGCAAAAGAGTTAAAAGAATTTGCTAAAATTGAATTAGAACCAGGACAGGAAAAGATCGTTGAGTTTGAACTGGACAAAAGGGCTTTTGCCTATTACAATACCGAAATTGATGACTGGTATGTAGAAAGTGGAGACTATGAAATTCTTATTGGAGCTTCTTCCAGGGATATTAGATTAGTGGAAACAGTTAAAGTAAAATCAACTGTTGAGCTTCCTAATCAATACACAATCAATACCAACATTGGTGATATTACAGCTAATCCAGAAGGGCAAAAATATTTTAATCAGCTGCTTAGTGAATATCTTAAAGGTTCAGAATTAATGGAGAGACTGGAAAACAGAGATGATGAGATGCTGGAGGCGATGCTTAAATACATGCCTCTGCGCAGTCTAGCAATGTTTTCCGAAGGTGTTGTAAGTCGTGAGGAAATTGAAGAGATGGTTGATAAATTAAATAAAAATCTTTAGGAGTGAAATATATGAGTTATTTATGGACAACAATTAAAGTTAAAGATTTTGAAGAATCAATAGAATTCTATCAGGAGATAGTAGGATTAGAATTACAGAGAAAATTTGAGGCTGGTCCGGAACGCGAGATTGCCTTTCTGGCAGCAGCTGCTGGAGAAACAGAAGTTGAATTGATTACAGATCAGGGAAAAGAAAATGTTGATATTGGTTCGGATATTTCTCTGGGATTTGAAATTGATTCAGTAGCAAAAAAAATAGAATTTTTAAAAGAAAAGGGTATTAAAATAGAAAGTGGCCCTGTTGCTCCCAACCCTGAAATTGAATTCTTTTATGTTCTTGATCCAAATGGAGTTAAAATTCAGTTTGTAGAAAATAAATAGATTTTTTAAGTCTGCTGATTAATTTCGGTAGACTTTTCTCTTTTTAAAAGGATTGTTCTTTTTTATCGCGAAATAATAATATAAAGGAAAATAAAGTATTAAAAGTTAATGATTTTACGACAAAAATTGACAAAATATTTTGAAAAAAGAGGTGGCTTTATGGCTGATAAAAACAGGTTATTTAGGATTATAAAAACAATTATGCTTTTAAATGAACCTTATAAACATTGGGAGGCTAAAGATTTTGCGGAGTATTTTGAGGTTTCCGAAAGGACTTTCCACCGGGATAAAAAAGTGATGGAAGAACTGGGGGTTCCAATTTATTATGATAATCATCTTAAAGAGTATAAAATTCTGGATAACTTTCGTTTTAAAGCTCCAAACTTAGATCAACAAGAAACAGAAGCAGTTCTCTTGGCAGCAAAGGAATATCAAAATCGTAGTTTTCCGATGAAAAAAGAACTTGAATCAGGGCTTGCAAAAGTCTATAATTCTCTGCCGGAATTTCTAAAAAGTAGTATGGGCAGTTACATAAAAAATTATGAAATTATATCAGATCCATTTGTTGAGTTGAAAGAACATCAGCAAAAATTTGATAAATTAAAGGAAGCTATTAACGAAGAAAAGAAAATTGAAGTAAATTATTATTCAATGAGTAGCAATCAGACAACCAAAAGGAAACTTGACCCTTATAATTTATTTTTTAATAATGGTGCTCCCTATCTTTATGCCTTCTGTCATTTGCGGGATGAGAAAAGAATATTCAGGATAGATAGAATTAAAGAAATTAAACTGACAACAGAAACTTATGAGCTGCCAGATAATTTTTCACTTGCAGAAGAGCTTGAGAATGCCTGGGGAGTTGAACAGGGTAAGGAGGAGATGGAAGTAGAAATAAAATTCAGCGGTAGAGCAGCCCGCTTTGTTCCCGAATATCACTGGAGTGACAGCCAGGAAATTAAAAATATTAGTGAAAATGAAATAATTTTTAAAGTTAAAACCGGCAGTTGGGAAGAAATAAAGAAGTGGATTTTAGGTTATGGGTCTGAGGCTGAAGTATTAAAGCCAGAGAAACTGAGAGCAGAAATAAAGCAGGTAATAGAAGAAATGATAGAAAATTATTAAAAAAACAGCTGTTTGTGACATAGGAGTGTCAGTGGGAGATGGTAAGATAAAACTGTGAAATTATTCAATCCTTATTTTAGTGGATTAATTTCACTAATTAAAAACATATTTCAAACTTTATTTTATTAGCAACATAATTATATCAAAAATTAAAAGAAAAATAAATTATTTGAATATTTTGATTTGAGGTGATATACTTAAATTAAGTTAATTAATACTTATTAATAACATTAAAATATAAATTAAACGGAGGTGTTAATGTGATTCATGCTTTAAAAGCTATGGGTGATTATGTTCAAGCAAAAACTGAGTCAAGTTTTTTAAGTCAGGTGGTAGAAAATCCTAACTCTAATGGAAAATATAATACTGTTTTAGTAGTTTTATTTAACAACGACGATGATGAATTAAAATATCAGGAAATACAGATGGAAGAATTCACAAAGAATAAATTGGATAAATATGCATATGTTTATGGAAATCCACGTGGAGGAGATTTAACTCCAACTTCTAAGATCACTAAATTAGATTCGACTTATTCCAGAATTCAGAGACCTTTAAAAAAATTAGTCAAGAAAATAGAAAAACAGGATGATTTAAATAAGGAAGAACAAATAATAGTTGATATTTATAATCTGTTTCAGGATGAAGATTTAAGTGATGAAATTTATCAAGAACTAGAAAAGATTTCTTATGATGATAATGCTGTTTTAACTATTGGTGTGAAAACAAATGAACGGATTAAATATGTAGGAGATTTTAATAAATTTACTGATTCACTTTTGGATAAATACGAAAAAGGATTTTACTTCAAAAAATCTTATAATAAGGCAGAAAAAAATTCAGTTGGTAAAAATAATAAGTGCTATATTTGTTCTAAAGAAAAAGAAGAAACTTATGGTTATGTAGGAACATTTGCGTTTTATACTTTAGATAAACCAGGTTTTACCACGGGTGGATTCAACCGTGGAGAAGCCTGGAAAAACTATCCTGTTTGTTCAGATTGTGCCAGGACTTTAGACTCAGGCAAAAAATATCTTGAGGAAAATTTAAGTTCAAGGTTCAGTGGGATAAATTATTTTATTATTCCTAAAACAATTTTTGAATCAGAAACAGAAACTGAAGAAATGTTTGAAATACTTAAAGATTTAGAAGATAAGAAAAAACTGTCATTAAAAAAGGATAATAAAAAGTCCTTGTCTGGTTCTCAAGATGATCTCTTTCAGATGATGAGTGAATTTAAGAATTATGTTAATTTTAATTTAATGTTTTATGAAGAAATTAATAGTGCTTTTAGAATTTTGTTATATGTTGAAGATGTTTTACCCTCTTATATTCAGAAAATATTTGCTGCCAAAGATGAAATAGATAGAAATAATTTATTTACTAATTTACAGGGGAAAGATGGACCTTTTAAACTTTCTTTTACTTTTAATACAATTAGTAATTTCTTTTATGTTAATCAAAGAGGAAAACAGGATTTTACAAAAAGTTTTTTAGAGATCACAAATAGTATTTTTTCAGAGAAAAGTATTTCCTATGATTTATTAATTAATAGGTTTATAGATCATATTAGAGAAAAGTTTGTTAATAATCAGTCATACTGGCTTGATACTTTAAAGGCTCTGCAGATTTTAAAGTTTTTAAATAAATTAGATTTATTAAATCAGAAAGGAGAGGGGGAAAAATTTATGCCAACCGTTGATAGTGAATATAAGAAAAATATTGTTAATTTTCTGGATACTCATCATGATGTGCTGAATACTAACAGTAAAAAACTAGTTTTTCTAGAAGGGGTTTTAGCTCAGAAGCTCTTAAATATTCAGGGTGTTGAAAGGAATGGTTCACAACCATTTAGGGCTAGATTAAATGGTCTTAAACTCAATGAAAAAATAATCAAAAGACTTTATACAGAAATTATTAATAAATTAGAAGAATATAATAAAAATTATTATAAACATTTAGAAGAGCTGATTGCAGATTATATTTTAGAAAGTAATTTATCTGAAATTAGTAATAATGAAATTTCATTTTATTTTGTAACCGGTATGAACCAGGCTAATAAATTTAATTTTCAAAAATCTGAGGAGGAATAAAAATGGCTGTTATTAATCAAAGAAGTGAATTAGTTTTTTTATATGATATTAAGGATGCTAACCCAAATGGTGATCCTTTGGATGCTAACAAGCCAAGGATTGATGAAGAAACAGGAATTAATCTGGTTACTGATGTAAGGCTTAAACGTACTATTAGAGATTATTTATTTGATTACAAAGGTTTTAATGGTGAAGATGGAAAGGATATTTTTGTTAGAGAGATTAAAAATGATGATAAAAGTATTCAGGACGGCAAAGAAAGAGCCAAAGATTTTAAAGAAGATCCAAAAAAAGTTTTAGATCAATGTATAGATGTCAGAATGTTTGGCGGGGTAATTCCTCTAACTGGTGACTCTATAACCTATACCGGCCCTGTACAGTTTCAGATGGGTAGATCTCTAAATAAAGTAGAGTTAAAATATATTAAAGGGACAGGAGCTTTTGCCTCCGGAGCTAATAAAACTAAAAAAACATTTAGAGAAGAATATGTAGTTCCTTATTCTTTAATTGGGTTTTATGGAATTATTAATGAAAATGCTGCTCAAAGCACTGAATTAACCCAGAATGATGTTGCATTATTAATGGAAGGTGTCTGGAAGGGAACTAAAAATTTAATTACTCGTTCTAAAGTTGGACAGACACCAAGAATGTTATTAAAAGTAAATTACAGTGAAGAAAATTATTTTATCGGTGAATTAAAAAATTATATTAAGTTAGCTACTGATTTAAGAGAAGAGGAAATTAGAGATACTTCTGATTATAAATTAGATGTCAGTGACTTATTATCAGTAATTGAAGCTAATTCAGAAAAAATCGAAAGTGTTGAATTTAAAGTTAATCCCAGGGTTGCATTTATAAGAGATTCTAATAAAATTAATCTGAATGATCTTGATTTATTTAAAGAGCTAGATTTTTAAACTAAATACCAATCTTTGGGTGAGCCTCATTGGTTCACCTGAAGATTTATAGAAAGGAGAAGGATAATGAATAGAGCATTAGTTTTTGATATCTGGGCAGATTATGCACATTTTAAAAAATATTATACTACAACTTCACCTTTGACTTTTTCTATCCCACCAAAAACTACTTTATATGGAATAGTTTCTGCAATTTTGGGGTTTTCAAAAGATGAATATTTAAATTATTTTCAGGAAGGTCAGTGTAAAATAGCTGTACAGATTAAAAATCCCGTAAAAAAAACCAGGATAAATTTAAATTTAATTGATACGAAAAAAGCTGCTTTAATGTCGCAAATAAAAACCAGAACTCAAATTAAAACTGAATTCTTAAAAGATGCTAAATATAGAATATATTTTATGCATAAGAACAAAGGTTTATATAATAATCTTAAAGAAAAATTAAAAAATCATAAAAGTGTATATTCAATTTCTTTAGGATTAAGTGAAAATCTTGCTAACTTTAAGTACATTGAAGAAATAGAGCTAAAAAAAATAACAGAAAATAGCTGGCAGGAAATTAACACTGTTATACGAATTGATAAGGAGAATATCAGCAAAGGCGATATAGACTTTAGTCAGAATAATCGTGAGTATTTTAGTGATAAAATTGCTGTAGAGATGAAAAGTGATAGAACTGTAACTGATTATGCGCAGGTTTTATTTGAAAGAAGTGGTAGAAGCATTAAAGCAAATGTTAACCAGTATTATAAGGATTCCAATAACAATAGTCTTTTATTTCTATAATATAAGAAAGGAAAATTATATGATTTATTCCCATCCAGATAAATTATTAATTGATCATCTAAATAATGTATATAAGTTAGGTAAAGAAATTTTTTTGAGAAAAAAATTAAATTTTGATAACCAAGAGGAAATTGAAAAGGCATTAGCAATTATTTTATTAGCTCATGATTTTGGAAAAGCGACAGATTATTTTCAACAAAAATTAAAAGAGAGCTCTCAAAATAATGCAGAATCAAGTAAGCAAATTGAATTTAATTTGGAATTAAGTAAGCACAGTCATATTTCGGCTTTATTAGCCTATCAGTTTGCAGAACAGATTTTGGAAGATAAAACTTTAGTTTGGATTGTTTTTATAAATATTTATCGACATCACAGTAATTTTAAAGACTTAGATATTATGCTTAAGTTTGATGATAGTGACTGGCTAAAATTGGAAAAACAATTTAGATCTTTAGATTTAAATGAACTGGATAAAATAACTGCTGAGATTAGTGATTTTGATTTTAAACCATCATCAATTGATTTTGATGAATTAAAAAATAATTTTACAAACTGGAGATTCAGAAAAAAATTAAGAACTTTTAAAAATAATTCCAGTAAAGATTTTAATTATTATTTAATTTCTAATTTACTGTTTTCCATTTTGATTTTTGCTGACAAAGCAGAAGCTATATTTTATAGTAAAGGGTATAGTTTTGAAGACCTAAAAAAAGTAACATTAAACAGGAAAAATTTACCGGGTGATCTAGTAGATAATTATAGGAAGATAAAAGGCTGGGATCAAGCAGATAGTAAAATTAATCAGAGAAGAAATGAGATTTATGATGAAGTTATTGATCAAGTTGAAAATCTTAATTTTAAAGATGAACGTATTTTATCTGTAAACGTTCCAACAGGAGCTGGAAAAACTATTTCTGTTCTTTCTGCTGCTTTAAAGTTGAGGAACAGAACTTTTCAAGATTTTAGAATAATATATGCACTACCATTCACCTCAATAATTGATCAGAATTATGATGTGTTTTTAGATGTCTTAAATCATTCAACTATTAAAGCAGATAGTACATCGATTATCAAACATCATTATCTAAATGCAAAAGAATATTATTTTAATGAAGAAGAGAAGGAAAGTCAGAAATTAGATTACGATATTGCAAGGCATTTAATAGAGAGCTGGCAGTCGGAAATAGTTGTGACAACATTTGTTCAGCTACTGCATTCAATCTTTTCTAACCGAAACCGCAGTTTGATAAAGTTTAATAATATTAGTAACTCAATTATTATTTTAGACGAAGTACAAAATATCCCCCATAAATATTGGAAGCTCATTAAAGAATTTTTATCAGATATGGCTGAAAAATTAAATTGTTATTTTATCTTTCTAACTGCTACAATGCCCTTAATTTATAATGAGAACAAGAAAGAAATTAAAGAATTAGCAATAAGTAAAAAAGAACATTTTAATTTCTTCGATCGAATAAATTTGGACACCAGTATGTTCGACCAGTCGCTGACTGTAGATCAATTTAAAGATTATATAGAGGAAGAACTTATAGAATTTAATAATCAAGGATTTTTAATTATTCTCAATACAATTAAGAGTTCAATTGAGTTATATAATCATATTGAAAAATTAATTAGTGAGGAAGTTATAGAAGGAGACTTAATCTATTTATCAACCAATATTATCCCTAAGGAGAGACAGAAAAGAATAAATGAAATTGGTAAGCAAAGAAGACAGATTATAGTTTCTACTCAGATGGTGGAAGCAGGGGTGGATATTGATTTAGATAGAGTTTACAGGGATTTTGCGCCCCTGGATTCTATTAATCAGTCCTGTGGTAGATGTAATAGAAACTTTGATCCAGATAGTAAGGGCATAGTTAAATTAATTAGATTAATAAATGAAAATCATAATAATAAAGAATATGCTTCTTATATTTATGATGGTTTTTTATTAAAGATTACTTCTGATATTATTACTGAACTACCTGATATAGTTGGAGAAAAGTATTTTTTTGAGATGAATCAAAAATACTTCAATAAAATAGATCAACTAAAAAGTGATGATAATTCAGAAGCATTAATTAGTAAAATTAAGAACTTGAAATATGAAAAATCTTTTTTTAAAGATGAAAAAGGAGAAATATTTAGGTTAATTGCTGATGATTATAATACAGTAAATTTATTTATGGCTGCAGATGAAGAGTCTCAAGAACTTTGGGAAGACTATAAAGAAATCAGTGCTTTAGAAAGTAATAATATTGAAGATTTTATGAATAAAAAATCTAAATTCGAAAATATAAAAAAAGAATTTCTATCATATGTAATTACTATTCCTAAATTTACTGCTGAAAAACACATTGAAGATGAACAATTAAAAAATAACTTTAATTATATAAGCCCTTTTCAAATTGAAGATGTATATAATTTAAGTACAGGATTTAAGAGAGGTAAAATTGAAAGAGAAACCTTTTTCTAATTAATTATTAGGATGTGAAAACCATGCAGCTAATTATTAATACCTACGGCAGTTATCTTCATGTTAAACAGAGTTCCTTTGAAATAAAAGCCGATGGTAAAAAGAATAGAGTTTCTGCCAAAAAAGTAGATTCAATCTTAATCACTACAGGTGCTGCTATTAGTAGTGATGCAGTAAAATTGGCTCTTGAAAATAATATTGAAGTTCAATTTCTTGATCATTTTGGCAGATCAATGGGGAAAATCTGGCACTCTAAATTAGGCAGTACTACTTATATTAGGCGCCGTCAGCTTGAACTTGCTGATAATGAAGAAGGTAGTGACTTGATTAAAGAAATAATGGTAGAAAAAGCTGAAAACATGATTAAACACCTTTATGATTTGGGAATTAAAAGGGGTGAAGATAAGCAAAATTATTTATTTGAAACAATAGAAGAAATGGAAAAAATAAAAGTTAAAATACCGAAACTAACAGGCCCAGTAGAAATGATGAGAAATTCTATTATGGGTTATGAAGGGAATATTTCGAAAAAATATTTTGATGCTCTAAATTATCTTCTATCAGATCGTTATAAGTTTAAAAAGAGGACTTTTAGACCTGCTGAAGATGAATTTAACTGTTTATTAAATTATGGTTATGGTGTTTTATACGGAAAGGTAGAAAAGGCTTTAATAATTGCTGGATTGGATCCTTACGTTGGTATTTTACATACTGATGGGTATAATAAAAAGTCTTTTGTTTTTGACTTTATAGAAATTTACAGACATCACATTGATCGGATAGTTATGAAGTTATTTAGCCGTAAAAAGGTGAGAAAATCTCATTTTGATGAGATTAAAGGTGGTGTTACTTTAAATAAAGAAGGTAAAGAAGTTTTTCTAACCGCTTTAAATAAATATTTTGATCAAAGTATCTACTACAAAGGCAGACAGATTAAAGTAAATAATATTATTCAATTCGACTGTCATAATCTGGCGAATAGAATTATTGAGGATGGTGATTAAATGCTTGTCTGGTGTATTTATGATATTGTTGAAGATAAAGTTCGCAAAAAGATTTCTGATAAAGCAATTGAGCAGGGATTATATAGGGTACAAAAATCAGTTTTTGCTGGGAATATAGATAGTAACTTACTTGATGAATTAGTTGTTTATTCAGATGATTTAATAAATCCAGATGATGATTCAGTTTATATTTTTCCAATGTGCCAGGAGGATTTTAAAAAAATTGAATTGCTAGGGCAAGCATTTAATAAAGCTAAAGTTAATGATGAGCTTCAGAGTTTATTTAATTAGGAGTTTTATAAATGAGTGAAAATATTAGTTTGACTCCAAGTATAGTTATGGAATATTTATACTGCCCTCGTTTTATTTATTATATGCTTTATCTGAAAATATCTCAGCATGAAGGAAGAAGATATAAAGTGCAGCGGGGTAAAAGTTCTCATCAGAGAAAATTGAAGGTTAACAAATCTTATTTAAGAAAAAAGATTGGTGTTAAAGAAAAAATTCTTGATGAAAAATTATATTCAACAAAATATAATATTCATGGTATTGTTGATGAAATTTTGTTTTTAGAAGATGGAACTGCTGCTTCATTAGATTACAAATTTGCTAAATATAAAGAGCGGATGTTTTTAACCCATAAATATCAGGCGGCAATGTATTCTTTGATGATTAAAGATAACTACAATACAGAAGTAAAAAAGGCTTTTATTGTTTATATAAGAAGCAAGAGTAAATTAGTAGAGATTGATATAAAAGATAAAATATATAATGATTTGCAGATTATTTTAAATGAAATCATCAATATAATTCAAAAAGGATATTTTCCCAAAAGAACAAAATATAAAAGTAGATGTCGAGACTGCACTTATAGAAATATTTGTATAAAATAGTCAGGGGGAATTAGGGTGGAAATTAAGCTTACAAAATTAAGTTATGAATTAGAGGACGATCTTCCTGTTAGATATGGACACAAATTGCGAGGTTATTTTGCGAACAAATTTAAAGATGTTTTATTTCATCAGCACAAAAAAGATGGTAGTTTAAGGTATAAATATCCTTTGATTCAATATAAAATCATTGATAATAAGCCTTTAATAATCGGTTTGGGTGAAGGAGCAGAAAAAATAATTAATAATTTTTTAGATATTGATGAACTGAGATTTGAAAATGAAGTATATATTAATCCTGCGGGAAGATTAAATTTAGATCAGGAAGAATTATTTATTAATAATAATTATGACATGCCTGTCTACAAGTATAATTTTATCACTCCCTGGCTAGGATTAAGTCAAAAAAATTATAAAAAATATAGAAACAATTATCTTGATACTACCACGAAAGAAAAAATGAAATTCTTAAAAAGATTAATCATTGGTAATATACTGAGTTTTGCTAAGGGAATAGACTGGTGGATTGAAGAAGAGATAGTAGTGGAAGCAAAATTAGAGGAGGTGTCAGTTAAATTCAAAAATAAAGAGATGATTGGCTTTAAAGGTTATTTCTTCAGCAATATTTATTTGCCGGAATTTATAGGGTTAGGAAAATCTACTAGCAGAGGTTTTGGAACTATCAGTAGAGAAAAAATTCTTGATTAGGCTTGTTTTGAGACTAGAAATTTTATAAAATATAACTAAGAAAGAGTAAAAATTATAAATTCTGAGGCAAAATTATTTTTCTTAAAAGAACTGAACCTTGATAATCCAATAAATAGCAATTTGGTCAAAATGGTCAAAGTTGCGGGATTTGGTGTAATTATAGTTATTTTTATGGGATTATTTGAGAAAAAATATATATAAAAATTCTAGATGAAATGCTATAGTGACTGTCATAAAGGTTAGTTTGAGTTATATCGGGTTCCAGTGACTAATCCATTAGAATAAGGATTGAAAC
>NZ_FTNC01000001.1 GCF_900156285.1 Halanaerobium kushneri | reverse complement strand
ATAATTTATTCCATTTATATATCTACAGAAATTTAAGAACTTTTGATTTTAAAAAAGATACTAAAAAGATATTTTTAAGAAGATTTTACAGAGGAATTATCCGCTTAAATGAACCACTATATTATCCAGGAGCTTCTTCAGGATAATATCTGAATTTGTTCAGTTGGTTATAGAACTGCAAAGCAAATATGCTAAAAACCTTCCATTTCAATGGGGGAAAGGGGGTTCTGTATCTTATTTGAGCTGATTTTAGTGTAGAAAATACTGTTTAAAGTAATATTCTCTCTTTTTTATTTTTTAAAAATCATTTGCGGAATCTCTGTTTATGGTACCCCTTGTTAGTAATTAATCTATCTGTTATAATTAAATGACAAAGGATACAGGAGGTGAAGTACCTGTTGCCGACAGCAAGGGACAGGTGTTTTTTATGGAAATTAATGAACAGTTAAAGATACTAAAAAGAGGAGTAAGTGATCTTATCTCCGAAGAAGAACTCAAGGAAAAATTGGTTGCAGCAGAAAAAGAAGGCAGGCCTTTAAAAGTCAAGCTGGGACTTGATCCTTCCGCACCGGATATTCATCTAGGTCATACTGTTGTGCTTCGCAAGCTGAAGCAATTTCAGGATTTGGGTCATGAAGTTTATTTAATTATAGGTGATTTTACCGGGATGATTGGTGATCCGACTGGAAAATCTGAAACCAGAAATCAGCTGACAAAAGAAGAAGTTTTAGAAAATGCCCGTACATACGAAGAACAGTTTTCTAAGGTGCTTGATCCAGATAAAACAAATGTTGTGTTTAATGGTGACTGGTTAAATGAAATGGATTTTGCTGATGTATTAGAACTTTCCGCTCATTATACAGTAGCAAGAATGCTGGAGCGTGATGATTTTTCCAAGCGCTATAATTCGGGAAAACCAATTGGGATTCACGAATTTTTCTATCCTTTAATGCAGGGTTATGATTCAGTTGCAATTGAAGCTGATGTTGAATTGGGGGGGACTGACCAGCGTTTTAACCTTTTAGTTGGACGCAAACTGCAGCAGGAATACGGCCAGGAGGCTCAGGTAGTACTTATGATGCCTTTACTGGAAGGTTTAGATGGTGTTAATAAGATGAGTAAAAGTCTGGATAATTATATTGGAGTTTATGATCAGCCTGCTGATATGTTTGGAAAGGTAATGTCGATTCCGGATGACATGATTTTACGTTATTTTGAGCTTTTAACTGATGTTTCAATTAAACGCTTAGAAGAGATGAAAGAAAAGCTCAGTCGGGATGATTTTAATCCTATGGAGCTAAAAAAGGAACTTGCACATGAGATTGTAAGCGAATATCACAATGATGAGGCGGCAGTTAAAGCCCGCCAGGAATTTGAAAGTGTGTTCTCAAAAGGTAATCTGCCAGAAGATATTCCTGTAATTGAGATCGCAGAATCTGATCTGGAAGCTGGCGAGCTCTGGATAGTTAAACTGGTTGCTGCCACTGGACTTGTTGACTCTAACAGTCAGGCCCGCAGAATGATCAAACAGGGTGCTGTCACAATAAATGATGAAAAATATGAAAAGATTAATCTGGATATTAAAGTTGAGGATGAAATGATAATTCAGATTGGTAAACGCCGCTTTGCTAAAATTAAATTAGTTTAAATGGTACTATAATTTATTTTTCTGTTCATTATAAATTAGTTTAAAATAACTAGGGTCTCAAAATCTTAATTCTCCATCCAGATCAGCTTTAAGAAAAACTAATAATCATATTTTGCAATTAATAAGACTACCTTCCCGATAGAACCTCGTGTTCTGCGGTCAGCTGAGAGCATCCTGTTCTCAGGTCTTATTAATTGCTCATATTCTTAAAGTTTTTCTAGAAAAGCTGCTTAGTCAGTCGATTTAAGATTTTGAGCACTAGTTTCAGTTAAATACAATTACGAACAGAAAAATAAATATACTTTAATATAACTAATTTAATTTCAGCGGCAGCAGTTATTAGGAGAACAATCCATAATTAATTCTCAATGAAAAGCGTCGTGGAGATTAATATCTGAGAGAAAGAAATAAATTTATAGAGAGGAAGGTTTTAATGATTAAAAGTGGAGATGAAATAAGACAGGCTTATCTTGATTTTTTTGAGTCAAAGGGTCACTTAGTTATGGATAGTGCACCGCTGATTCCCAAAAATGATCCGAGTCTGTTGTGGATAAATGCCGGGATGGCTCCTTTTAAGCCTTATTTTGACGGCAGCCTTGAGCCACCTAAAAAGCGTATTGCTACCAGCCAGAAGTGTATCCGTACAAATGATATAGAAAATGTCGGTAAAACAGCCCGCCACCACACCTATTTTGAGATGCTGGGTAATTTTTCTTTTGGCGATTATTTTAAAGAAGAGGCCATTACCTGGGCCTGGGAGTTTGTAACAGAAGTATTGGAACTGGATCAGGATAAGCTCTGGATAACAATTTATAGAGAAGATGAAGAAGCTTTTAAAATCTGGCATGATCAGGTTGGGCTGCCGGAAGAAAGAATTGTCCGCATGGGGAAAAAAGAAAATTTCTGGCAGATTGGAACTGGTCCCTGTGGTCCCTGTTCGGAGATTCATTATGACCGCGGTGTAGAAGCTGGAGATAGTAAAGAAGATGTACTCGGTGGTGAGGGTGACAGATATTTAGAAATCTGGAACCTGGTATTTACTCAGTACAATTATACTGAGGCGGGAGAATACAAAGAATTACCAAATAAAAATATAGATACCGGAATGGGTCTGGAGAGGGTTGCATCAATTCTGCAGGAAACTGAAACCAACTTTGAAACAGATTTAATTAAACCGATTATCGATCAGGTAGTAGAAATGACAGGTATTCCCTATCAGCAGGATCAGGAGAGTGTTACTGCTTATCGAGTAATTGCCGACCACATTCGTTCAGCCTCTGTTGCTATTTCAGATGGAGCTCTGCCTTCCAATGAGGGACGGGGTTATGTAATTAGGCGGCTGATTAGAAGGGCTGCTCGTTATGGCCGCAAACTTGGTTTTAAAGAACCATTTTTATATAAATTAGTAGAAAAAACAGCTGAGATTGTAAAGGGAGTTGCTCCTGATTTAAAAAAACAGCTGGCTCATGTTAAAAATGTGCTTAAATCTGAAGAAGAAAGTTTCTTAAAAACCCTGGAACAGGGCTTAAATATTTTAGAGGAAATGCTGGCTGAACTTGAAGCCGAAAATAAAGAAGTACTGGCCGGTAAGGATGCCTTCCGCCTCTATGATACCTATGGTTTTCCGCTTGATTTGACTGAAGATATTGCAGCCGAAGCCGGAATTAAAGTTGATGAAGATGGTTTTGAAAAAGAGATGGAAGCTCAGCGGAAAAGAGCTCGCGAAGCCAGAGAGGAAACTTCTTTCAGCAGTGGTGAGGTAGAAAAGTTATACGCAGAGTTTAAAGCTCAAATTGAGGAAGATAACTTTACCGGTTACCACTCCCTCAAAGAAAAGACTAAAGTTGTTGGCCTGCTCAAAGATAAGCAGAAGGTCGAAAAGCTTGGTAAGGGGGAAAACGGTGAGATTATTCTTGCAAAGACTCCATTTTATGCAGAAAGTGGAGGTCAGATTGGGGACAAAGGGGTAATTAAGTCTGATAATTTTGAGGCAGAGGTTAAGGATACTATTAAAAAAGCTGATGTTTTTGTTCATCAGGTAGAAGTAAATAGAGGTGAACTCAAGCCTGGTTCTGCTGTGGAAGCAGTAGTATATCATAACCGCCGTCTGGCAACTGCCCGTCATCATTCGGCAACTCATCTGCTTCATAAAGCTTTAAAAGAAGTCTTAGGTGAACATGTAAATCAGTCAGGTTCTCTGGTAGCTCCAGATAGATTGCGTTTTGACTTTACTCACTTTTCTGCTCTTACAGCAGAGGAAATTGATGAGATTGAAAGAAAAGTAAATCAGGCAGTAATGAAAAATTATTCTGTTCAAACTGAGATAAAAGATATTGATGAAGCTAAAAAGATGGGAGCGACTGCTCTTTTTGGTGAAAAATATGGCGAAGAAGTCAGAGTTGTTAAAATGGGTAATTACAGCCTTGAATTATGTGGTGGAACCCATGTTGATGCTACTGGTGACATCGGAGCCTTTAAAATTGTTTCGGAAAGCGGTATTGCTGCTGGAGTAAGAAGAATTGAAGCAGTAACCGGCGAATATGCTCTTGATTACTTTAATTCAAAACTTGATCTTTTAAATAAGACTGCCGCTAAACTAAAAACTGAGCCTGATAATTTGCTGCAGCGGGTTAAACAATTGCAGAAAGAACAAAAAAATCTGGAAAAAGATCTGGAAGCATTAAAACAGAAATTAGCTGGTTCGAAAAAAGACGATTTGATTGACCAACTGCAGGAAGTAGAAGGAGTAAATTTACTGACAGCAGAATTGGATGGACTTGATAATTCAGCCTTAAGAAATTTAAATGATCAGCTGAAAGATAAAATTGATTCAGCTGTAATTGTTCTGGCCAGTAAAGGTGAGAACAAGGTTATTTTTGTTGCCTCTGTTACTGATGATCTTATTAAAAAAGGATTTAAAGCTGGAGATATTATCTCAAAAGTAGCCCGAATTGCCGGTGGAGGTGGAGGTGGACGTCCTGATATGGCCCAGGCAGGAGGTTCAAAACCAGAAAAGACTGCTGAGGCACTGGCAGAAGTAGAAAAAATTGTGAGGGAAATTGAAGGCTGATTAAATAAAATATTAAATTAAGCTTTATAAGTAAAAATTACTGATAAAAACAAGGAATTTGCAGCTGGCTGCAGAAATAATAATATAAGGCAAATTAAAATACGGGATGTGATATATATGGCCGCAGAAGATTTTAATGATAAAACTATGAGATTTAAGATTAATAAAGAAGAATTAAGTGAAGCAGCATTTGTGCTGGGTAAGGTTTCTAAGGCCCTGGAGGAAAAAGGGTATAATCCTATTAACCAAATTGTCGGATATTTACTTTCTGGAGATCCTGCTTATATAACAAGCTACAAAGATGCCCGGACAATGATTAGAACTATTGACCGCGATGAGATTATAGAAGAATTACTGCGGAGTTACTTAAATAACTAGCAGGATGATAGTGTTAAGGCAGCTGAATTTTCTCAGCTGTCTTTTTTTAACTAAAGATATCAAAAAATGTTGAATATCAACTAAGGAAAACAATAAATGTCTTGTTATTATTCTTTTTTTTATATAAAATTTGCTTATAATCAATTAATCATATTTGGGAGGAATTAATAATGAGATACGCAGTAATTGGAACCGGGTCACGTTCAGCAATGTATTATGAAGCCTTAGTTGAAAATGAAAAAATAGCAGCAGAAAATGAACTGGTTGCTCTGCTTGACTTAAATCAGACAAGAATGGACTATGTTAACGAAAAACTGGGTCTTGAGCTGCCAACCTATAAGCCGCATCAGTTTGAAAAAATGCTGGCAGAAGAGAATATCGAGGGGATTGTAGTTACCACCAAAGATTCACATCACCATGAATACATAATTAAGGGTCTGAAAAATGATTTAAAAGTGATTACAGAAAAGCCGATGACCACCAACGAAGTAAAAAATCAAGAAATAATTGATACTATGGAAGAAACAGGTAATGATTTAACTGTTACATTTAATTATCGTTATTCACCTTACCGCTCTAAAGTAAAGGAAATGCTGCAGGAGGGAGTAATTGGTGAGGTGACAATGGTTGAGTTTCACTGGTATCTGGATACGACTCATGGTGCTGATTATTATCGCCGCTGGCATGGAGAAAAAAGAAACTCAGGTTCACTCTGGGTTCACAAGGCAACTCATCATTTTGATTTAGTAAACTGGTGGCTTGACTCAGCCCCCGAAGAAGTATTTGCCTTTGGTGAGAAAAGATTTTATAAACCAGAAACTTTTCAGTATAGAATGAGATGTAAGGATTGTGATGTTAAGGAGCAATGTAATTTTGAACTTGATATGAGTTCTTCAGATAAACTTTCTGCTCTTTATCTGGATGCAGAAGCTGAAGACGGCTACTTTAGAGATCGCTGTGTATTCTCTCCAGAAATAAATATCTGGGATACAAGAGCTCTGACTGTCAGGTATCAGAACAGAGCACTTTTAAGTTATTCACTTAATAACTATGCACCTTATGAGGGATATAAAGTTGCCTTTATTGGAACAGAGGGAAGAATTGAACAGGATGTTGTCGAAGCTTCTTATATTAGCGGACATGATGGAGAATTAGAAAGACAGACCCCGGATAATAATATCAGGCTGGAAGTTTTTCCACTTTTTGAAGAGTCCTATACAATTGATGTAGAAGTGGAAGAGGGTGGACATGGTGGAGGAGATAAGCGTTTATTAGAAGATATTTTCCTTGAAAATCCTGAAGCAGATCCACTGGGTCGACAGGCAGGTGGCTATGATGGGGCAATGTCAATTTTAACAGGTATAGCAGCCAGACGGTCAATTGAAAAAGATCAGCCAATTAAGATAGATAATTTGGTAGAATTCCCATCAAGATTAACAAAATAATTTTGATTAGCAAATATAGTTTAACTCCCTATTAAGTAGATAAGACTTCTGATTAATTTCAGAAGTCTTAATTGCTATTAAGACATAAAAATTATGGAGTGATAAAATTGAATTCATTTAAAAGATTTTTAAACTATGTTAAACCTTACTGGCATTATATTTTATTTGCTGCTTTTGGGGGAACAATTAAATTTGTTCTGCCAATGATTTTTCCCCAGATTATGCGATATTTTGTTGATGAAATCCTTGTTAATGCGGGCAATATATCTGTCGGTCTGAAATCTGAGTATATTAGTAAAATCCACTATTATTCTTCGTTGATGATTGGCCTTTATTTTTTCGTCTGGATTCCAGGGGTTTATATTCGACATAAATATGCAGGTAAACTGGCTCAGAGTGTAGTTTTTGATCTTCGTTATAATCTATTTAAGCATATTCAGAGAATGTCTGCTTCTTATTTTGATCAAAATAAATCAGGAGCCATTGTAACCAGATTAATCAGTGATATTCAGCTCTGTCAGAATATGCTAAATAGTGCTATGACAAATGTCTGGATTGATGGGTCTATTTTAATATTTCTGCTGATTATTATGTTTAAGATGGATGTAACACTGACTCTGATCAGTTTATCAATTCTACCTTTTTATATAATGATAATTAAAACTATAGGCCAGCGGGTTAAAGAATCGAGTAGAATGGTTCAGGATGAAATCGAAAATATTCAGGGGGATGTTCAGGAAAAAATATCAGGAGCAACTGTTATTAGAGCTTTTACAATGGAAAAACAGGAAGAAGAAAAATTCGAAAAAAAATCTAAAAAACTTTTTAATTTTAATATGAATCGAGTTAAACTCTCTTCTATTAACAATGCTTTAAATGGTTTTTTAATTAAAATAGCACCTGTAATTATAATCTGGTTTGCTTCAATAAGTATTCTTAATGGTAATCTATCAATTGGTGAGATGACAGCTTTTTATGCCTATCTGGGTATGTTCTATATGCCAATTGAACGATTTTCTCGGCTAAATGTTGTTTTTTCGAATTCAATGGCGGCTATCGATAGAGTTTTTGAGGTTTTTGATAAAACACCTGAGGTGCAGGAAAAAGAAAATGCCCGAGAATTCGTTGATATGGAGAAAAAAATAGAATTTAAAAATGTTAATTTCTCCTATAATGGGGAAGAAAAAGTTTTAAAAAATATAAATTTGACTGTAGAAAAAGGAGAAAAGACTGCTTTTGTAGGGGCAAGTGGAGCCGGGAAATCCTCTCTGGTCAATTTGATTCCTCGTTTTTATGATGTATCTTCAGGTAAAATCTTAATTGATGGAGAAGACATAAGAGAATTTAAGCTAAAATCACTGCGAGAAAAGATAGGAATAGTTCTTCAGGAGGCAATTTTATTTAGCGGTACTCTTAGAGAAAACATTCTTTACGGGAAAAAAGATGCTGCGGAAGAAGAAATAATCAAAGCGGCTAAAGCAGCTAATGCTTACGATTTTATTATGCAGCTGGAAAATAATTTTGAATCTGAGGTCGGGGAAAGAGGTGCGCGCCTTTCGGGAGGACAAAAACAGAGAATAACAATTACCAGAGCTTTTTTAAGTGACCCTTCCATTTTAATTCTTGATGAAGCCACTTCTTCACTTGATTCCAGATCCGAAAATTTAATCCAGGAGTCTTTAGAAAAATTAATGGAAGGAAGAACAACTTTTATTATTGCACATCGTCTTTCTACAATTATGAATGTGGATAAAATTGTAGTTTTGGAGAAAGGAGCAATTAAAGAAATAGGTAGTCATCAAGAATTACTGCAGAAAAATGGCCTTTATAAAAAATATTTTAAAGAACAGTTTCAGGAGGCGATTAAATATTCAAAAGAGGATTTGCTGGAAAACTCAACTACTTAACTGAATAAATTTAGTATTCGAAACTATTTTCTGAAAATGTTTTTTATCTAGCTAAAGACCTCTGATTAGAGGTCTTTTACTTTTCTGTATTCAAGTGGTGATAAATCTGTAAAATTCTTAAAAATTCTGCCAAAATGAGTAATGTTATTAAAACCAACTTTGGTTGCAATTTCTGTAACAGAAAGATTACTCTGCAAAAGCAGTTTGCTTGCTTCTTTTATTCTTACATTATTTTTATATTCTACAAAGTTAAAGCCTGTAACTTCCTTAAACACACGGCTTAAATAGCCAGAGCTGTAATTAAATTTTTTTGCCAGTCTACCTAGAGTTAATTTTTCATTGTAATTCTGACTTATATAAGCAGCAATTTCAGAAATTTTCTTATGTTTCTGGTCCGGATACTTGAGATTTTGAATGGTTGATTTTGCCAGAATTCTTTTAATGAAAATTAACATTTCAGCAATAATTAAATTTATATATAAAGCATTTTCTGCATCTCTTTCTTTTTTTGATTCGGCAGTTAACTTAAATAGTTCTTCTTCCAGCCAGAGCTGCTGCTCTGGATTCAGGCTTAAAACATTTTCTTTTTTCTCAAAAATCCCAAAAAGTTCTGCTGCATTCATTTCGGCTGCCAGAGAAGAAAATAGATTCTCATCAAACTGAATTAAAATCCTTTCATGTTCAGGTTTTTTCCTATCAATAGTGCTGGTTTTATGAAGAATATTTTTATTAATTAAGACCAGATCCCCTTTTTTCACATGGTAGCTGCGCTGATTAATAAAATAATTGCGTTCACCTTTTAAGAGATAATAAATTTCAAATAGATTGTGGTAATGTTTTTGATCCATATTAAATGGTTCCGAATTTCTTTTTACATGAGTAATAACAGGTTTGTTCATTTTTCGCCTCCAGAGAATAAATTAAATTGATTAAATCACTTATCTTTAAGCTGAAAAATTTGCTTATTTACTAAAATGATTATATAATATTTTATTGAAGAAAGAAAATTGGAGGCAAAAGATTTGAGAATTTTAGGACTGGATTACGGTAACAAAAGAGTTGGAGTTGCAGTAAGTGATTCTCTGGGCTGGACAGCTCAGCCGCTGTCAACACTCAAAATGCACGGACATCAGGAACTGCTTTTAGAAATTAAAGAATACATAGATAAATATGCTGTAGAAAAAATAGTTGTCGGGATGCCCTATAACATGGATGGTTCAGTCGGAAAAAGAGCGGAAATAACTCAGGCTTTTGTTAACTTTTTAAAAAATAATCTTGAGCTTCCGATAATAATTCAGGATGAACGTCTAACAACAAGTCAGGCTAAAAATATTTTGCTGGAGGCTGATGTGAGTAGACAGGGTAGAAAAAAGGTGATTGATAAGATGGCTGCTGCTTTAATACTGCAGTCTTATCTTGATCAGCAGTAAAATTGCTATCCAGTATCAACAGTTAATTAAAAGAAAGGGGTAATTAAAATGAGTGATGGTAAGTTTTGGATTGACGAAGATAAAAAGGAATTAGTTTTATCAGATGGCACCGGAGAGAGCCGTTTTATAATAGAAGATGATCTGGTTATTGATGGGGTTAAATATCTAATAATTGTTGATGCAAGAGCGGGCGAAAATGCTGATGCAACAGTTGTTAAAATTTTAAATGAGGGTGAAGAAGAAATTATTATTCCTGTTGAAGAAAAAGAGGAATTTGAAAAAGTTCAGGCAGCTTACATAGAAGATATGGAGTAATTTTTAATTAAGCCGGCTGAGCTAAAAACCTGCTTTTATCTGGATGAATTTTTAGAAACTAAAGAATTAGATTATGAGAGGAAGAATATGAAGTTGAAAAGAACAGCCCTGGTATTTTTAGTTTTTATTATATTACTCAGTTTTTCGCTGAGGGCTTATTCTTTAATGGAGCCTATAAATGAACTCGATCCACAGGAAATTCTGGTTGAGATTGAAAAAGGAATGACAGGTCGTGCAATTGCGGAAAAACTGGAAAAAGAAGGAGTAATTAAATCTTCAACCATTTTCTATTTATTACTTCGATTTAAAGGGATTGATAATCTCAGAGCAGGTTATTATCGCTTTTCAACTTCCGATACTCCTCTAAAAATTATAGATAAACTGCAGCGTGGGGAAGAAGAAATATTTAAAATTACTATCCCGGAGGGATTTACTCTGCAAGAAATTTTAAATAGATTTGCAGCTCTGGAGATTCCTAAATATAAGAGAGATTTACTGGCCAGAGAAATAAATCGTCAGGTTGCAGAGCTAAAACTGCCAATGGATTTTTCTGATTCAGATTTAAGTAAAGATCAGATTTATCCGGCTGAAGGAATTATTATACCTACAACTTATAATTTCCCCCTCAGCTATAGTGAGAGTGACATAGCTGAAGAGCTGATAAATTATTTTGTAGAAAAAAGACTGCCACAAATTAAAGAGGCAGCTGCCAAAATGGATTATTCTGCTTATGAACTTTTAATAATTGCTTCTTTAATTGAAGAAGAAGGGAAACTAAAATCAGAAAATAAAACTATTGCTTCGGTTATTTATAACCGTCTGCAGGCAGGGATGCCGCTGCAGTTGGATGCTACTGTTCAATATGCTTTGCCGGAAAGAACTAAAAGAGTGTTATATAATGATTTAAAAATCGATTCTCCCTATAATACCTATCAGGTATCTAATCTGCCGCCAACTCCAATCGCCAGTCCCGGAGATCTTGCTGTAGAAGCAGCTATTAATCCTGCTCAAAGTGACTATTTATTTTATTTTGCCCGGGAGGACGGCAGTCATGTTTTTACAGAGAGTTATGACCAGCATCTGCAAAAACAGAAAGAACTAAATTATTAAAAGCAGAAAAATCATTAAGCAATCAGTCAAAAAGCAGGCAAAATTTAAGGAAGTAGATTATGAAAATTACCGATATTAACAATCAATTTGCTAAAAATAAATACATAGAAGCGGAATTTGTTGAGATTGAAAAAGAATGTAAAGCAAAGCATATTCCAATTATTGATCGCGATGCGGCAGATTTGCTTAAAATGCAGTTAAAAATTAAAAAACCCCATAAAATACTTGAGATTGGAACAGCCGAGGGTTTTTCAACATTATTACTGGCTAAATACAGTTCTCAGTGGTCAGAGATAACTGCTGTCGAAATTGATTCTCAGAGAGCTTTAAAGGCAAAAGAAAATTTTGCTCGTTTTAATTTTCAGGATAAAATCGATTTAAAGATTGGCGATGCTTTTGATATCCTAATGTATCTACAAAAAGATTATGATTTTATTTTTCTTGATGCTGCCAAGGGGCAGTATTTTTATCTTTTTGAATATTTAATGGAGCTTCTGGCTCCAGAAGGACTTTTAATTTCCGATAATGTGCTCTATAAAGGTAAGGTTTTAGAAACAGGTGAAACACATCATAAAATCAGGACAATAGTCAATAATTTAAAAAAATATTTAAAATTAATAATGAACCATCCAGAGCTTGATTCTACTATAGTGACTGCAGGCGATGGGATGGCAATTAGCAGGAGGAAGGATATAAATGAATAAAGTTGAATTACTGGCACCGGCAGGGAGTTTAGAAAAATTAAAAACTGCCATTTTATTTGGTGCAGATGCTGTATATTGTGGAGGTTTAAACTTTGGCTTAAGAGCTGGAGCTGATAATTTTACTGTTGAAGAACTGGAGGAAGGAATTGAATTTGCTCATCAGCGTAATAAAAAGGTTTATATGACTCTGAATATGATTCCTCACAATAAGGAGTTGGCTCAACTTCCAGAATATATAGATCAAATTAAAAAGCTCAATCTGGATGCATTAATTATTTCTGATCCAGGAGTTTTTGCTGCAGTTAAAAAAGAAATGCCGGAGATGGAAGTTCACATCAGTACCCAGGCCAACAATGTTAACTGGGCTTCGGCTTTATTTTGGGCGGATCAGGGTGCTGAACGGATTATTCTGGCCCGGGAGCTCAGTCGGGAGGAAATCAAAGAAATTATAGCAAAAACAAAAGGCAGAGTTGAACTGGAGTATTTTGTTCATGGAGCAATGTGTATTTCTTATTCTGGCCGCTGTCTATTGAGCAATTATTTTGTCGGGCGTGATGCAAATAAGGGAGACTGTGCTCAGTCCTGCCGCTGGAAATATCATCTGGTTGAGGAAAAGAGGCCTGGCGAATATTATCCAGTTGAAGAAAATGATCAGGGAACTTTTATTATGAATTCTCGCGACTTAAATCTGGCAGAAGAGATACCAGAACTAATCGATATAGGACTAAGCAGTCTAAAAATTGAAGGTAGAATGAAAAGTATTCATTATGCTGCCACAGTAGTTAATACTTACAGGCAGCTTATTGATCAGTATTACAGGGATCCTGAAAATTTTAAAGCTGATCCCGAACTCCTGGCAGAACTCAGAAAAATAAGTCATCGAGATTACACAAAAGGTTTTTATTATGGAAAACCTGGAGCTGAGGGGCAGCGATACGAAAGCTCTTCTTATTTGAGGAGTTACGATTTTATGGGAGTTGTTAGAGAATATGATAATTCTAAAAGGGAAGCTGTTGTAGAAGTCAGGAACAAGATTTTTAAGGGAGATGAGCTGGAATTTATAGTACCCGGGCAGAAAACTTTTACAGTTAATGCCTCTTATTTACTTGATGAAGAAGGGGCAGAAATCGATTCAGCTCCTCATCCAAAACAGCTAATTAGAATCCCACTTAAAATTGAAGTTCCTGCTGGATCGTTACTGCGCCGGCAAAAGGAGAATTAAGATGACGGATACTTTAAAGCTGAGATATGAGGTTGATCCTACAGAAATTAATTATATTGACATGATTATTAAAGCCTACGAGGGAGTTGGCATTGTAAATGTCGATCATGATAATCCAGGTGAAATTTGGATTGATGTTACAGAGGGCACCAAAAATGAGGTTAAAGAAATAATGTCTGATCTGGGGCAGGAATTTAAAGTGAGATTGATTTCAGAAGAATAATTTTTTATCTTATTAAAAAGGTTATATCCATTATTCCCTGTATTGACTACAATCTTAAATATTCTAAATAAGAACTGATTAAAATGTAAAATAAGAACATTTGACAATCAGTCAGTAATTGTTTATTATTAAGTTGATAATCATACATAATTTAATAAGTCGATAATGATTATTGATGTTGAACTGGAAGTAAAAGAAGGAGGAAGATTGTATTATACATTTAACTAGTAGTTTACAACAGGGAGGTAATAGTGATGCTGAGTAAAAGCAGGATTTTAATCTCGGTGATGTTACTCCTCATAATGGTGGCTTTTGTCAATCTCGAGGAAGCGAAGGCTCTGGAACTGACTGAATTTGGAAGTAGAGCAATGAGCAGGGGAGACGAAGGAATAGATGTAGCTGTATTACAGCAGAAACTTAAACAGTTAAATTTTTATAAGGGAAATATAGATGGGATTTATGGAGGAGTTACAGTTAAAGCAGTTAAGAAATTTCAACAAGAAAATGGACTAAGTGTAGATGGCGTTTTTGGTGAGAGTTCTTTTAAAGTTCTACCTGAGTTAAAAGCACAGTTAAACTACAACATATCCAGAGATGATATTATCTTACTTGCCAGAATTATTCATGGTGAAGCTAGAGGTGAAGATTTTAGAGGGAAAGTTGCTGTCGGATCAGTTATTTTAAATAGAATTGTCAGTAATCAGTTTCCAAACACAATTAGAGATGTTATCTTACAGAAGGGACAGTTTAGTAGTTTAATGGATGGGCAGGCTAACTATTATCCGGGCGAAGAAGAACTGCAGGCTGCCAGAGCAGCTTTAATTGGATATGATCCAACTCTGGGTTCGATTTATTTTTACAATCCGGATATTGCTACAAATACTGCCTGGATATCTCGACGTAATTATGTAACCAGAATTGGTGGTCACGTATTTTTACGATAGAACAAAAAATGAAAGTTTCATAAATATAAATATTATTAATTAAACTATATAGAAGCAAAAAAATAGCACCATTCCGGTGCTATTTTTTTAGATATTAATATCCAATTTTTGTTATTTGGGTAAAATATTATTTTTCTTCCTGCAGATTTTTCATATTCTCCATACATTCTCCGCAGATTGTTCTACCTTTATATTCGATAGTGTCATCTGCACTGCCGCAGAATATACAGGCTGGTTCATATTTTTTCAAAATAATTTTTTCTTCGTCAACGAAGATTTCCATTGGGTCTTTTTTATTGATATTCATAGTTTTTCTGAGCTCAATTGGAATTACCATTCTACCCAAATCATCAATTTTACGGACGATACCAGTAGATTTCATGTTAATTCTCCTTTCTTAACAAATTTCGACAAATTATTCTTATTTATTACATTATACAATTATTCAGACCCATAGTCAATACCCAAAAGTTATTTTTTCAAGTAAAAAATGGATATTTAAGCGAAAAAATTCAAAAAACTTATTAATATCTCTCCCGATTTATGATAGAATATAAACAGTCATCTAAAATGGGGTGTTATATATGGAAAAGTTAAAGGAAAAGTTTCAGAGAAAGTTAGCAGAAAATAATTATAAATTAACCAGGCAGAGAGAGATTATTCTGGAAACAATTCTGGCAAAAGAAAACTGGCATTTTACAGCCGAAGACTTATTTTCAGCAGTAAAAAAAAGGGATAAGGATATTGGCATGGCAACTATTTATAGAACCCTGGAGCTGATGCAGAATTTAGATATAGTACATGTTCTTGATTTTAATGATGATTCTCGTAAATACGAAATTCATCTTGAGGAGGCTCATCATCATCATTTAATTTGTAAAGGCTGTGGTAAGTTGATTGAATTTAGTGATCAGGATATAAATTATTTTGAAGCTGAGTTGGAAGAAAAATATAATTTTGAAATTACAGAACATAAGTTAAGATTTTATGGTTATTGTCAAGAATGTAAGGAGAGAAATTAAGCAAGAATAAAGGTTTTTTTTCTTTATTATAGAATAGTATATATATAGCAATTAAGAGAGGTAGGTTGAGTTATGGAAGAAACTAAAAAATGCTTAAAAGATTTAATTGTATTTCAGAATCTTGACCCGGAGGAACTGGAGTTACTATGTGAAAATTCTTATGCTAAATTTTACGAAAAAGGTGAAGTTATCTTTTTTGAAAATGACAGTGTAAAAAAATTATATTTACTTGTAAATGGTAAGGTTAAACTTTCTATGCTTTCTGCAGAAGGGAAGGAAAAAGTACTGACAATTCTGCAGGAAGGAGATATTTTTGGTGAACTTTCACTTTTTGACGAAGACCCTCATCCCTTAACAGCCGAAGTGATGGATGATGCCCGTCTGTTAATTATTCCCTGGAATGAAATGGAGAAGATGATTATTGACAGGCCTTCACTTGCAATTAAGATTATTGAGGCTCTTTCCAAAAAAACTAGACTTTTAACCAGTCAGGTAAGAGAACTGGTTTTTCAGGACGCTGCAGGTAGACTGGCCAGCCTGCTTTCGAGACTGGCAGAAGATTTTGGTCGAGAAATTGAAGATGGAACGGTGATTGATTTAGTTTTAACCCATCAGGAAATAGCAAATTTGATTGGCTCTTCCCGGGTTACAGTTACTAAATTGATCAATAAGTTTATTGATGATGGTGTAATAACAATTAAAAAACGAAAAATTATTATTAAAGATTTTGAATCACTGGGAGAACGTCTGCAGACAGTTTTTTAAATAAAGCTGGATTGAATCCCGGTGTTCCAATACATAGGAGACACGCTGGTATACTTTTCCAGCGTGTTTTAAGTTAAATAAAAGAATAACAAATTTAAGAATTCAGGAGGTAGAAGATGAGTATTTTTATACCAGATAGTGAAACAAAATTATATGGCTTACTTGGTAAAACACTAAGTCACTCGATTTCCCCATCTCTGCATAATAATGGTTTTAGAGATTTAGGGATTAATGCAATCTATTTGATGCTGGAAACTAAAGATCAGGATCTAGGAGAATATATTAGTTCTCTTAAAAACTTAGGATTTGCCGGCTGGAATGTGACGATTCCTCATAAAGAAAGCATTATTCCTTATTTAAATGGCTTTTCTTCTCTGGCCAGAGCTGCAGGAGCGGTAAATACTGTTTTAAATAGAAGGGGAAGATTGACCGGTTATAACACAGATGTAATTGGTTTTCAGCGTCAGGTTGAGGAAACTGGATTTAAGGTTAAGGATAAAAGAGCAGTTGTAATTGGAGCGGGAGGAGCAGCCCGTGCAGTTATTGCAGCTATGGTTCAGCTGGATCTTAAAGATATTACAATTATCAATCGAACAGTAGAAAATGCAGCAGAACTGGCAAAACTTTTTAAAGAAGAAAATTCTAAGCAAAACTTCGATTTCTGCAGTCTGGAAGAGCAGGAATATGCAGATGTTCTAAAAGCAGCTGATCTGGTAGTTGATACAACTCCAGTTGGGATGTATAGTAATAATATTAAAAATATAGTAATCAATCCTGATTATCTGCATGAAAAGCAGCTGGTGATAGATCTGGTTTATAATCCTTTAAAAACCGAAATTTTAAAGGAAGCAGAAAAGCGAGGAGCACAGATAGGGAATGGCCTGCCAACTTTAATTTATCAGGCAGAAGCGTCTTTTAAACTCTGGACACAGGAGATGCCAAAAAAGAAGAAATGGTATCAAATAGCCGAAAAAGCAGTCAGGGAGATTGAAGCAAAAAAATAAATAAAATATTATAATAAAAGCAAAACTGACGAAAGTCTGTGACGCAAAAACATAAGTCTAAGGATTATTTTCTATGATTGTTATGTTTGCCTCAGGTGGAAAATTGCCGGTGTTTAAAACATCATGGCAATTTTTTGCTTTATAGATAATTTTAAAATAATTATTAAACTTTCATTAAAATTATGCAGGAATTTCATAATCGATGCCGAAATTAATTATATCATCGCAATAATTTAACAAAATCTTTCAAATTTCAACAAAATAATATATATTTTATTAAAAAGGAGTATTTTTATGAGTCCAAGAAGAAAAAAAATTGGAGATCTACTTTTAGAATATAATTATATAACTCCCAGACAATTAGAAGATGCTCTCTCTGCTCAGGATGAAATGGACATGCGTCTGGGACAGGTTTTAACAGAGTTAGGTTACATTTCAGAAGAAGATTTAACAGATGCTCTAGAAATTCAGCTTAACATTCCTAGAGTTCATTTAAATAATTATTTAATAAATGCACATTTATCTCAGTATATATCAGAAAATATTGCCCGAAGACATCATGCTGTACCATATGATGTTGAAGATGATACCTTAAAAGTTGCGATTCAGGATCCAACTGATCTAGTAGCTATAGAAAACATTGAGGTTAATTCAGGGATGAAAGTTGATATTGCAATAGCTACTCATTCGGAAATTATGAAGGCAGTTAATCAAATATATTCTCTGGTTGATACAGATACTTCAGAGATTTTTGACAGGTTAGATCAGTATAATCAAATTAATGAAGAGCCGGAAATAGACCAGCTGCGGCAGATGGTGGAAGATGCTCCGATTGTCAGGCTGACCAATTTAATTATTACTCAGGCTATACAAAAACAGGCAAGTGATATTCACATTGAACCTTTAAAAAACACTTTAAGAGTTCGCTACCGGGTAGATGGTATTTTGCATGAGGAGCTGACAGTTCCCAAACACTCGCAGGCGGCTTTAATTTCTCGTTTAAAAATTATTGCTGATCTTGATATTACCAAAAGAAGAATTCCACAGGATGGCCGGGTGCAGATGACCTTTAAGAGTATGCAGATTGACATGCGGGTTTCTACACTGCCTACAATTTATGGAGAAAAGGTGGTTATCCGACTTTTAAATAGAGATGACAGCCTCTTAGATATTAATAAACTTGGTTTTCGCTCTGATAATCGCGAGAGATTTAATAGACTGATCAAAAAACCATATGGAATTTTGTTGGCGACCGGACCTACTGGTAGTGGTAAATCAACAACTTTATTTGCAGCCTTAAGCGAAATTAATTCACCAACTAAAAATATTGTTACAATTGAGGATCCGGTTGAATATCAGCTGGATGGAGTAAATCAGGTGCAGGCCAATACAAGTACCGGTTTGACCTTTGCCAAGACCTTAAGATCGATACTGCGTCAGGATCCGGATATTGTAATGGTCGGTGAGATTCGGGATGAAGAAACTGCAGAAATTGCAATCAGAGCTGCCTTAACAGGACATTTGGTTTTAAGTACTCTGCACACTAATGATGCCAGTAGTGCAATCACCAGACTTTTAGATATGGGACTACCAGATTATTTGGTAGCTTCAACAGTGATTGGAGTTGTAGCTCAGAGGCTGGTGCGGAAGTTATGTCCAGACTGTAAGGAAGCTTATCAACCTGGAGTTGAAGAAAGAAAATTTTTAGGTGACCCAAATGTTGAAAAACTTTGGCGACCTTCTTCTGATACATGCAAAAAATGTACAGATGGCTATAAGGGAAGAATTGCAATTCATGAAGTCTTTGAAATCAATGATGATATGGAAGAAATGATAGCTGAAGGAGCAAACGAACTGGAGATTAAAAAATATGCTAGAGAAAATAATATGAAATCCTTATTAGATGATGGTAAGCAGAAATTAAAAGAAGGTATTACCAGTTATCAAGAAGTAGTAAGTTCTATTATTTAAAATCTTTTATAAGGGAGGGATGCCGATGGATGTTCTTGATGTTATGAAAAAATTAGCAAAAGATCGTTCGGTTTCTGATCTTCATTTAACAGTTAAAGAAAAACCCATTATTAGATACAATGGGAAACTCACTTATTATGAGGAATATCCAAATAAACTTGAAATAAGTGAAGTTAAAGAAATTGCAAAGGACTTAATGACAAAAAGGCAATGGGATACTTTTGAAGAACTTGGTGAGATTGACTTTTCTTATAGTTTGCCTGGTCACTCAAGATTTAGAGTAAATGCCTTTAAACAAAGAGGTTCAGTTAGTTTAGCTTTAAGAATAATTCCTCAAGAAGTACCTGATATTGATTCATTAGGTTTACCAGATATTTTAAAAAAATTGTCAATGCAGAGGAAAGGACTTATTTTATGCACCGGTCCAACTGGGAGTGGTAAATCTACTACTCTTGCTGCAATGGTCAATATGATTAATGCCAATAGGCATGCGCATATTATTACTTTAGAAGATCCAATTGAATATTTGCATACTCATGATAAATCAATAGTACATCAAAGAGAAATTGGTTTTGATACAATGTCATTTAAAGCAGGATTGAGAGCTGCTTTAAGACAGGATCCAGATGTAATCCTTGTGGGTGAGATGAGAGATTTGGAAACCATATCTACAGCTCTAGAAGCATCAGAGACTGGACATTTAGTTTTTGCTACTTTGCATACAAATGATGCTCCCAGTACTGTAGAAAGAATTATTGATGTTTTCCCTGCACATCAACAACAGCAGGTAAGAACCCAGCTAGCAGCTTCAATAAATGGCATTATATCACAACAATTAGTAAATAGAAAAGATGAAAATGCCCGTATAGCGGCCATGGAAATTTTAGTTGCGACATCTGCTGTCAGAAATATTATTCGTGAAGGGAAAACTCATCAACTGCTTTCTGCAATGCAGACTGGTGGCAAATATGGCATGATTATGATGAATAATTATCTGGTTGATTTATACAATCAGGGATTAATAGAATATGATGAAGCAGTGAGAAGATCTGATGATCCTGATTATGTTAAGAAAAAAATTAGTGGAGAATTTTAATCCCGGGAGGGAGGTTTAAAAGATGGCAATAGAATTTCAATATACTGCAAAGAATAAAGAAGGAGATGTAGTTGAAGGTACAATTGAGGCTGAAAATAAGTCAGTAATTGCCAGACAACTCAGAGAAAAAGGCTACTATATTACAGAAATAAGTGAAAAAAGAAAGGCAATTGATGTAGGAGAATTTATTAAAAAACATCTTAAGGTGAAAATTAAAGATCTTTCTGTATTTTCTCAACAGTTTGCAGCAATGATTGATGCTGGAATTTCTCTGGTTGATGCCCTAAATATTCTGGTTGATCAGACAGAGCATCAACGATTAAGAGATGTGATTCGTCAGGTAAGAGATGATGTAGAGACAGGTATTTCTCTTGCGGATGCTATGGCTAAACATCCTGCAGTTTTTCCGCAGCTTTATATACAATTGGTTAAAGCTGGAGAGTCCGGTGGTGTTTTAGATACTATTTTGAACAAACTAGCAGCTCATTATGATCGTCAGGACGAATTAAATTCTATGGTTCGTTCAGCTCTTTATTATCCAGCTGTAATTTTAGCTGTTGGAATTGTTGTTGTTATCTTTTTAGTAACTCAGGTTGTACCTCAATTTGTTGATATGTTTAGAGATTTTGGTTCAGAGTTACCTTTACCGACCAGAATGCTCTTAGGGATCAGTACTTTTTTGCAAAACTATTGGTGGGCTTTACTTTTAGCTTTTATTATAATGCTATTTATTTTGGCCAGGTTTAGGAATACTCCTGCTGGAAAAGAAAAAACTGATCGCTGGATTTTAAAGATTCCAGTTGTGGGTTCTATGCTGCGAAAAGTTTATATTTCTCGTTTTTCCAGTACACTTGCTATCTTAGTTGATAGTGGTGTAGATCTTTTAACTGCGCTGGCTATTGTAGAAGATGTAGTGGGTAATAAAGTTTATGGAGAAGTTTTAACAGCTGCTAGAGTCAGAGTTAGAGAAGGAAGTAATTTATCTGAACCTTTGGAGGATAGTGGAGAATTCCCAGCAATGGTGGTCCAGATGTTAAGTGTAGGAGAAGAAACAGGATCTATTGGTACAATGTTAAATAAGATTTCAACCTTTTATGACCGTCAGGTAGAAGCAAGTGTTGATGGTGCAATTTCTCTAATTGAACCGATAATGATTGTTCTGCTGGCGGTAATGGTTGGTTTTGTTGCTGTTTCAATTGTAACTCCAATGTTTGATATGTATCAGCAGTTTTAGGAGCTATAAAAATTATGGAGGTGGTGCTTATTGCAGAAAATAAAGGATAAATTATATGTTTTACCGATTATTTTAATTGCTGCAGTAGTACCGCTGATAGTCCGCTATAAAAAAATAGAATTATCAGAAGTTGTTGCTTCTTACTGGATAAGAGATTATAATACTGATTTTTTTTCCTATTATAAAATGATTTTTTTACTTGCATTTACTCTGCTGGCTTTAATCTCTTTTTATATTTATTATAAAAGTGAAGCTGGAGAAAAACTTAAAAAAACATTTTATTATTATCCGATTTTTATTTATCTAATTATGATAATCTTATCGACAGTTTTTTCAAAGGCACAGCTGACATCACTGCAGGGATTTCCAGATCGGTATGAGGGAATGGCAGTTTTGATTTCTTATCTGTTAATTTTAGTCATTACAATTAATATTTTTAATAATAAGCAGCAATTTGAATTTTTGCTAACTGCATTACTGATATCAGCTGTTATTATTGCTATTATTGGGTTAAGCCAGTTCTTCGGCTATGATTTTTTTCAGAATGTTCTGGGACAAAAGTTGATTTTACCAGGAAGTAATTTTGCTGAGCTTTCGACTGCAATGGATTTTAGATTTGAAGGCAGTAATATTCTATTTGCTACTTTTTACAATCCCAATTATGCAGGCAGCTATTTTTCAATGCTGCTGATGTTGAGTTTGGTCTTATATTTCTTTGCTGAAAGTAAAAAAAGAATTGTATTTTTAACTATTTCAAGTTCTTTTATCTTTGCAGCCTGGCTGGGATCATTATCTAGAGCTGGGATCTTAGGAGCAATCTTTTCAACTTTGGTAGTGGTTGTGATCTTGAATAAAAAAATATTAGAGAAAGTTAAAAAAGTTTTAGCTTTACTCTTAATATTTTTAATTGTTTTTACGATAATGGATATATATACAGATGGTTCTTTAAGAAAAGAATTTTTATCTCTGGGAAGTGAAACTCAGCTGGCTTTTCAGGGAGAAGAGGCAGAAATTGAAGAATTAAAGTCTGAAAATGGCTATCTTAAATTCTATACAGCTGCAGAAAGATTGAGATTTGGATTTGACCAGGAGGATAATTATCAGATATATGTATTAAACCAGGATGATCAGAGATTAGATTTTTCTTTAATTAATAATGAAGAGAACAATAATGAAAGCCAAAATAATAAGGGAAAAGATTTTTTTTCTTTTACAGATCCAAATTTAAAAGCTTACAGATTTAGAGTTTTAGAAAATTCAAAACAGAAATTTGAAAATAGAATCTTAGAATTAAAGTATGGAAATAAAAGTGGAGAATTCCTCTACAGCAGTGAGTTAAATGGCTTTTTCTTAATTGGAATGAGAGGTAATATTTATCCTTTAGAAGATGTTAAAAGCTTTGGTTTTGAAGGTAAAGAAATGCTGGCCTCTAAAAGAGGTTATATTTGGTCCAGAACTCTACCGCTAATGAAAGAAGCAATTTTTACAGGTTATGGTCCCGATACTTTCGCTATTTTCTTTCCCCAGCATGATGTAGTGGGTAAGTTTAAATATTTTAATAATCCTAAAATAATAGTCGATAAACCGCATAATCTTTATCTGCAGATTGCTTTTAATACAGGATTGATTTCTTTATTGGCTGTAATTTTATTATTTGGCAGATTCTTTTTTAAGAACTTTAGAAAATATTTTAATTATCATTTTAGTGATTACTATTCTAGAACTGGTTTAGCTTTTTTAGCAGCCTTTACAGCTTATTCTGTAGCTGCCTTCTTTAATGATAGTGTTGTTTCGGTGGCTCCTGTATTTTGGATTATTCTGGGGTTGGGAATCGCTGTAGAAATAAAAGGCAGGAAAATGGGAAGAAGGAGGTGAAGTAATTTTATAAAGGGCATTTAAATTTTGTTGATATGTTTTTAACTAAAAAAAGGAGTGATAAGAATGAGGAAATTTAGAGAAATACTTGCTGGTGGAGATAAAGGTTTTACACTTATTGAGTTATTAGTAGTTATAGCAGTATTAGGTATTCTGGCAGGGATTGCAATTCCGAGATTAACAGGAGTTAGGGATAAGGCTGTATATGCATCTGGTCAGGCTACTTTAGATAATCTGAGCACCTATGTTAATATGTATTTTACTGAAAATACTACAACTGGATCTATTAATTTTGATACAATTGTTGCTGAATATACAGATAATAGTTCAGTAAGTGACATAATGAGTGATGGATGGAGTCTCCCATCTGGTACAACAACAATAAGTAGTGGAGCTACAACTATTACACTTGAGAATACTGATGGAGATATAAATGATTTACAAATTGATTTAAACACAGGTGACATTTCTGGTAATTAAGCAATATGAAAGGACAGTGACAAAATGATTTTAACAATATATTTCTTTATATTAGGTTTAATAATAGGTAGTTTTTTAAATGTAGTTATCTACAGACTGCCGGAAAAAGAATCTATTGTAAAACCAGGATCTCACTGTCCTCAATGTAATACCAGATTAAAAGCTATTGATTTAATTCCAGTAGTTTCTTTTGTAATTAATGGCGGTAAGTGCAGATATTGTGGTGCCAGCATTTCCTGGCAGTATCCGCTGGTAGAAATTCTTACCGCCTTTTTCTTTTTAGCAGCTTATTTTAAGTTTGGTTTAACTGTTGAATTATTTATTATCTTATTATTATTATCCGCTTTAATTGCTATTTCTTTGATTGATTATAAATATATGATTATACCAAATGTAATTACCTATTCCGGTATTTTTATTGGCTTATTGGCAGCAATGATTTTTAATCATCTTACTTTCTTTTCTTCTTTACTCGGCATAATTATTCCAGCTTTAATACTTCTGGCTGTTGCTTTAATTTTTAAAGGTGGAATGG
This sequence comes from Halanaerobium kushneri, assembly GCF_900156285.1. Taxonomy (GTDB): domain Bacteria; phylum Bacillota; class Halanaerobiia; order Halanaerobiales; family Halanaerobiaceae; genus Halanaerobium; species Halanaerobium kushneri. The sequence continues at coordinate 366,299 of NZ_FTNC01000001.1, read as the reverse complement.
GTATGGGAGATGTCAAGCTTGCATCAATGTTAGGGGCTTTTTTAGGAACTATTAATACTCTGGCAGGAATATTTATAGGTTCTTTACTTGGTTCTATTATTGGTTTAACTTTAATGGGAGCTGGCATAATGGAGAGAAAAGATCGAATTCCTTTTGGTCCATTTATTTGTTTTGGTGCTGTGATTATGATCTTTTTTGGAGACTTTTTGATTGACTGGTATCTTTCACTTTTCTTTTAATATTTGGAGGAGATTTTGTGGCAATGATTAAATTTAATAATAAAGGTTTTACATTAGTTGAAATTATTGTAGCAATTGCAGTTGTAGGAATTGTGGGGATTGCTTTTTCGGGTTTTTTTATTAACAGTGCCAGGATGATTAGTGCTCTTGATGAGAGAGAAAAGGCAATTATAATTGCTCAAACTGAACTAGAAAAATTAAAAGCACAAGAGTTTAATGAAATTGATTTAAATAATTATCCATATCAAAAGGAGATTTATGATATAGATTTGCAGATGGAAGCAGAAGATGATTCATCACTTTATAAAATAACTGTAATAGTAAATTGGGATCAAAATAAAGATTTAGAATTAGTATCCTATGTTTCTGAGGGGTGATGCTGTTGAATCTAAAAAAAGAAAATGCTTTCACCTTAATAGAAGTAATGCTTTCAATAGTTTTAATAACTATAATTCTAGGCGTTTTGTTCAGTTTAAATATGTCAGGGTGGAAGTTTTTTAGTATTAATCAAAGTAAAGTTGAATTATTTCAGCAAACTAAAGTTATTTATGCAAATCTAGACAAAAAAATTAGAAATACAAAACCTGAACAAATTGATGTGTCAATAAATAAACAATTGATTTTTTTAGATAAAGATAATAATGAAGAATTTAAATTTTTTATTGAAAATAAAAGATTAGTTGTAATAAATGTTAAAGAAAATACAAAACGTTATCTAACTGAAAATATTATTGAAAATTATAGTTTTGAAGAAAATAATAATTTAATCAAATATAATTTTGAGTTAAAAAATGATAATAATACTTTTAAAATAGAAAAATCTATTAAGTCAAGAATTTAGATGAGGTGATTGAAATTTTTAAAAATGAAGAGGGAGCAGTACTAATTCTTTCAATTATCATAATTAGTGTACTTGCTATTCTTGCAACTACACTTGCTGGTAGTATTAATAATAATATTTCTTTGACTAAGAAATATGAAAATGATGTCAGGTCTTTTTATATGGCCGAGGCTGGTATTGAGAGAGGAATTGATCTGTTAAAAAACAATAGTGAGTCTGTTAAAGATTTATTGAATGATAATGATAAGTATTTTTCAGTAAATGAGTTAAATCAGGATCTTAGTTTGAATGATTTTGATCTTTTTATTTTGAAATCCGAGACAGAAGATTATGATTATAAAATTAAATCAGAGGCAAATATAAATAATTCGTTTAAAGAAATAATTATTTCTTTAAATTTGTCTTCTTTATCCGGTTTATTTGATTATTTAATTGCTAGTAACGGGAATCTTAATGTCAACGCTGGTAACTTAACTTTAAGTGCAATTGATGATCCAAAAGGTGGAAAGGTAATTTCTACTAAAATAAATCATCCTGATAATTTTTTAAACCCGGATGGGACAGTTAAATCAAGTGATAATATCAAAGAGATAGATAAAAATGATGATTATATAACTAAAGAGTTAGAAATAATAAAAGATTTTTTTAGTAATGCACAGACTAAAGCAGAAGTAATTAATTGGTCAGATTATCAGAATGATTTTTCAAATGTGATTAATGGGGAAACAGTATTAGACTTAGAAGATAAAATCGTTTATGTTAATAATAACATGACCTTAAATAAAGATGTTTTGATTAAAGGAAATGGAGTATTAATTGTAGATGGTAATTTAAATGCAAATCAAAAACAATTTAATGTTAATTATTCAAATAATAGTTATTTGGATAGTTATTCTTTAGTTTATTTTTCTCAAAATGCTAATCCACAAGTTAATAATTTTAAAGGACTATTGATGACAGATAATAATATTAATACTAATTCTGGTGATTATGAAATTATAGGAAGTTTATTTACAGATCACAATTCAAATTTGAATCATGGAGGTAAATTTGTTCATGATAAGGGATATATTGAGGTATTCAATCAGATAGCAGACAAATATGATATTGATTTGAATGAAATTTTCGCAAATTCTTCAGGGAGTAGTAATGGGAGTACAGTTAGTATTATGAGTTGGGAAGAAAGTTAATTAAGAAAGAAGGCTGATAAAATGAATAAAAAATGTAGTGGGTTCAGTCTTGTGGAAGTTATGGCAGCTATTGTAATTTTAACAATAGCATTTTTTCCAATTTCAAATTATTTTACTAATAGTATTGGTCATATAAGTCAAAGTGAAGTTTTATCTCAATCTCATGATATTGTTAATAATACTATCGAGGTGCTTAAGACTGGGGAATATAAAACTCAGAGTGATTTGGATAATTTAGAGAGTGAGATCGAAAGTAATTTAAGCAGTAACTATACTTTATATGCTGATGATTATGATCTAGAAATGACTTTAAAATATTTAGATCAAAATCTTATAGAGTATAACGATTTTACCAATATAGATCAGACTACAGATGTTTATTTAAATGATATTCGATTAGTTGTAATAGATATAAGCTGGAATAATGGAAATAATAATTATTCAGTAGAAACTTTCTTGAGGGTAGGGTGAAAAATATGAAAAAGTTATTTTTTACTCAGAAAGGAATCACCTTAATTGAAATCATTTTAATAATTGCTATTTTAGGAATAATATCTACTGCAATTTATTCTGCTTATTTTCAGGGCGTAAAAGTATTAAATTTTAATAATGAAAGAATTGAAGTTCAGAGAGCTCAAGATTTAGTTTATTCCCGGCTTGCTCATTCTATTAGACCACTTCAAATATCAGATTTAACTATCATTAATAATAATGAATTGGTTATTAATTCTAATACGAGCTATTATTTAACTGGTAATAATTTAGTTATAGATAACGGTTCTAATATTAGAAAAATTAGTGATTTAGAATTTCAAGAAATTATTTTTACTATAAATGATAATAAATTATATTTAGATGCAAAAATCTTTAATCCAAGCAAAACAGCGGTTTTTACTTTTACAAATGTTTTTTATCCCCGAGTCCAATAGTTATCATGAGGAGGATGAGGTATTATGAAAGTTAATAATGAGAATGGATATGTTCTGGTACTGGGGATTGTTATTCTTGCAGCGCTTTTAATTTTAGTTGGAATCATGACTAACCTAATTTCCTCTCAATTATCATTTTATAGAAATAATAGAGATTCAAGTAGAGCTTTCTATACTGCTGAAAGTGGAGTTGCTTTTGGGACAGAAATTTTTAGTTTTTTAAATTATAAAGATTCAGATGAAAAAATCACCAATAATTCAATTTCAGAAGATGATTTAAATAAGTTTAATCAAAAATTCAGTAATTCAGAACTACTTTCTTTAAATTGGTTAGTTAATACTAATACAATAATATTTAATTCTACTGCCAAAAGTAATGATATCGAAAAAGGTGTATCAGTAGAATATCCGATATTATTAGATGCTTTTACAAACGCAATTACTGCTAATAAAATAACTTATGGAAATAATATTACAGTAGATGGTAATATTGCAGCTCCAGTAATTGAAGCTACGAAAAATAAGGAGATTACTTATTTATCAGGGGAACCGATTTATAAAAGCTATGCTAATATTTCAAGTTATTTTGAGGCGGATTTTAATATTGCACTTGCAGAAAAAGATAATTCTATGGACACTGGAAGTTTTGAAGGTCTGGATTATTATAGCAATACACCTTCATTTCCTGATATTGATACTTTATCTGTGGTGGATGAAGATGATTATAGCTATTTATTAGATAATAATGGGACTCCAAAGGAGACTCATATTTATGGTGATGTTGAACTAAATCATAATTTTGATGGAAATGGTTTGTTAGTTATTTATGGGAATTTAAAAATTGGTAATAATGTTCAGATTAACGTGGGAACCGATGACTTTTATTCTATTATTGTCAAAGGAAACATATTTTTTGGTAATAGTAATTCTGTTAAGGGGTTTATTTATTCTGAGGGAGATATTTACATGGAAAATAACGGCAATTTACCCTATACAGAAGGGATTATTTATGCAGAGGGAACATTTGATGTGGGTAATCCAAATGCAGTTGAAGATGGTGATTTTATCTATAACAGAACAGCTTATGATCGTTTAAATGAGAAGATATCTTTAGAGGAGGGTTCAGGAGAGTATACAGTGTCTAATATTATAAGCTGGAATGAATTATAAAAGTGTAGAAATGGGGTGGGCAAAATGTTTTTTAAAAATAATATTTATACCTGTATTGATGTTGGTACTTATGCTTTAAAAGCAGCACAGATTAAGAATACCAGAGATAAAAGTTTTAAGATTCTTGATACCAAGCTGCAGAAGCTGCCTCGCGATACAATTGCAGATGGAGTGATTAAGGACGAATCTTTACTGGCTGCAGAAATTAAAAATATACTAGATCAATTTAAGAAAAAAACCAATTATATTATTACGGCAGTCCCGAGTAATGAACTTTTGATTCGTAACATTGAGATGCCTAAGATGGATAAAAAGGAGATTAAGGAGTCTTTAAAATGGGAAGCTGATGAGCAAATTCCTTATCCGGTTGAAAATGCTGCAATTGATTTTTTTAAGGTGGAAGAAGACGAAGATACAGTTAAATATTTAATTTCAGCAGTCAAGAAAAATATTATTGATAATCTTTTAGCTCCATTTGAAAGAAATAATATTAAAGTATCTGTTGTTAACACACAACCTATGGCTTTAATTTCATTACTTGAATATCAAAATTTATGTGATAATATTATTGCTGTGATCGATATTGGTTTTTCCGCAACTCAAATTACAATTGCTGATAAGAATAATATTTATTTATCTCGCACAATTGATACTGGTGGTAATCACTTTACTCAAACTTTAATGGAAATACAGGGCAATGAGTATGATGCTGCGGAAGAAAGAAAATTTGAAGAAGGTTTAGGTGCTGATGAAACTGAAGATAAAAACCAGCAGGAATTAATCGATGAAATTCAATTAGATATAGCACTGGGTGAAGATAATCGTTTAAATGAACTGGCTTCTACCTTGTCTGCAGAATTAACCAGATCATTTGATTATTTTAATACAAGAAATAGAGGCCAGGAAATAACTAAAGTATTTATAACTGGTGGTGGATCAAAACTTAAAGGTTTAAGAGAGTTATTGAGGGAGGATTTAGATATAGAAATTATTGAAATAGATCCTTTTATTAATACAAATTATGCGATTAAACATGATAAATATTGTGAGGAATGCAAAAATGAACTTGCAGTGGCTATTGGCCTCGGAGTGAGTGAGGTGATAGCAGATGAGGATTAATCTAATAAAAGAGGAAAAAAAGAAAATAACTTTTGATTTTTTTGGAGTTGCATTATTATTATCTGTTTTGATTCCAATCATGATGATTGGAATTATTCAGTATTCTCTAATTTCAGAAAGTAAGTATTTGCAGAGCCAGATAAATAATATTGAAAGTCGTTTAGAATATTATTTACCTTTAGAAGAGGAGTTTAAAGAGTACGAAGAAGTAGTAAAAGAATTGAAGGAAACTCCTACAGTACCTAATTATAACTGGGATGGTCCCATTGAAGCTCTTGGTTATATAACACCATTACGTGGTGTTATTGATAATTTTTCTTTACAACAGGGTTCTTTAAATATTAGAGGTAGAACTATAGTTGGTGAAGAATTAAGAGAATTCAGACAATCGTTAATTGAATCTCCATATTTTAGTAATGTAAATTTAAATACACTTGAAAAACAGGAGGTAGTAAGTTTTATTATTACTGCTGATTTAGTTGAGGGGGGCGAATAAGATGTTTAATAATTTAAGTAGAAGAGAGAAAGTATTACTAGTTTTAGCATTTGTGATTGCCCTCATTGCAGTTTACTATTTTTATTTTTATCAACCTTTAAAAAATGAAATATCTGTTTTAAAGAATCAGAGAAATAATAGAGAAAATCGTTTAGATATAGCAATGTCTTTTGCTAGAAGATTACCAGAAATTAAAGAAGAATATAAGAACATTATAGCTGAAATTGAGAGTAGAGGAGAATATATAGATAAAGATATTATTGATTTATTAATTGATTTTAGGGAAATTGCTAAAGCAAATAATTTAGAATTAAAATTATATCGACCAACGGAAAATCAGGATAATATTTCGATGTCGGTCAATATTACAGGAGGTTTTAGAGAAGTTAGTAATCTATTGGAAGATTTTAAAGAGTGGAATTACTGGTTTGAATTTAGAGATGTCAATATAAGCAGAAGTGAGCAGGGAGTTTTGATTTCGATGAAAGCTCTATACCATGACCGCCTTGTAGATGAGAAATTATTACGTAAAGGGGTTGAGACAGATGAAGGATAATATTTTAATAATATTTATTTTAGTTTTGATAATATTTATTTCTTCTTTTTCTGTCCTTGCTGAAAATCAAAATCAAGAAATTTATAGTGGGAAAGAATTTAGAAATCCTTTTATTGAATTTTCAGAACCTAAAATTGAAGCAGACCAGGATACTGTTCCAAAGAATCAGAACAAAGCAGTTCAAAATTCTGGCAGTGGACAAACAACTAAATTTGCACCACCTAAAATAACAGTTGAAGATGTAAAAAAAGAACTTCCATTTTCTTTAAATGGAATTATCAGCAGTAATAAAGAAAAAGTTGCACTGCTAAATACCGGAGGAAGTATGAAACTTATCCGTGGAAATTATAAAGAAAATGATTATCAGATTATCTCTATAGAAAAAGAAAGTGTGATAGTTCAAAATCGCGGATTTAAACTTCGGTTAAAGATTGGAGGGGAAGTTGATGAAATATAAAAAGAGATTACTTATTTTTACTTTGGTTTTTGTTTTTGCTTTTTCCTTGGGGGTTATGGCAGGACCACAGGATAAGATTGAAAATATGTCTTTTAAAAATACTGAGGTTGTAGATGTTTTACGTGCCATTGCAGAAGTTGCAGATGTTAATTTAATTACTGACAGTAACGTATCAGGTAATATTACAGTTAGTCTAAAAGATATTACGTTTGAAAAATCTCTTGATTTAATTACTCAAACTCGAGCGTTAAGCTACAAATGGGACGAAAATACTGTCGTGGTTGCGGCACCTGAAAGACTTGATAGTATTTATGCAAATATTAAAACAGAATTTGTAAAGGTGGAATCTGCTGACTTTGATAATATTGGGACTATTGTTAGAGAAATTTTCCCTGAAACTCAGATTACAGCTGACTCAGTTAGAAGACAATTTATTTTAAAAGGTGAAGAATCAAGGATTAATGAAATTAAGGAAATGATTAATCGACTTGATTCGTCAGCAGTGATTCAGGAAAAGAAAGAAAAAGAAATTGCCCAGGCAGAATCTGTAAAAGCTGCTGAGGAAGCCAAAGAAGAAAAGTATATTAATAGTTATCAGGTTATTAATGCTGAAATATCAGATTTAAGTGATAAATTAAAAAATATTAATTCTAAACTTTCAATTAGATCAAATCCTTTAACAAATAAAATTATTATCAGTGGAAATAAAGAGGATGTTGAAGCTGCAATCTCAATGGCCAAAACTTATGATAATAGTTTAGAACCAGAAACAAGAAATATTAGAGTTGATTATGTTGATACAGAACAGATTACCGAAATAGTGGAAAAATTTTATCCAGATATTAAGCTTCATGTTAATGCAAAGCGCAAAGAGATAATAATTAATGGAGCTAAAAATAAGTTGAATAATGTAGTGAATCTTGTTAAAAAAATTAATGTACCTCAGTATCAAGTAATGATTGAAATTAGAGTAGAAGAAATTGGAGCTGATTTATCGAGAGAGATTGGTATTGACAGTCTCGAAAACTTTTCAACAATAGAATTTGAAAAAGATTCTGATGGAAATATTGATGGAATTAATTATACCTGGCCAGAGCTATTTAGACTTTTAGATCAGAACAGTAATTCTGTAACATTAGCAAATCCTCGATTAATGACTTTAAATGGGGAAGAAGCTACTATGTCTATTTTAGATGAAGAACCATATCCGGTAAAAGAAATAAACGATGATGGTTCAAGCAGTATAACTTATGAATATGCTGAAGCTGGAGTAAAAGTTCTATTTACTCCCTGGATAACTGAAAATAATGAGGTCGAGTTAAGTATTGAACCTGAAGTGAGTAATTTTACAAGAATTAATCCTGATTCACAGGTTCCACCTGCTACCAGTACTAGGAGTGTAAAAACTAAATTAAGATTACAGGATGGTGAAATGTTTGCCATTGGAGGTTTAATTCAAACCGAAAAAAATGGTTCAGTAACCAAAATTCCATTACTTGGAGATATACCTATTATAGGAGAACTATTTAAGTCGAGGTTGGATGAAAATGATAGAACAGAGTTAATTATTTTTGTCAGGCCCAAAATATTAAAACATGGAGAAGGAATTAATAATTCTAAACATTTAATTTCTACCGATTTGAATCTTAATGAAGATCCAGAAGATAATAAAAATGAAAAGGTTAATAATGAAAATGAAGTAAATCTCGAAAAAAATAAATCTAATGAAAAAACTAAAGATGAAATACTTGAAGAATATAGTAACAAGTCTGAAAAGGAATTTGAGGAGTTAACTCCTGAAGAATTAGAAGCGATTTTAAATAAAGAATAAAAAAGACTTAATAATAAATTAAGCATCGATATATGATAATTTAAATTTATTTGATGATAATATTAAAATTTAAAAATCATAGAAGTAAGTTCAGTTCTGTTATTCACCTCAGTTTTATTAAAAATATTACTGAGGTGTTTTTTTATTGTATTTACTGAAATAAAAAGATTTTCAGCTATTTCCTGATTATTTTTACCTTCAATAAGTAATTTTAAAACTTCCCTTTCTCTATTAGTAAGATTGTACCTATTGGCTGCGATTTTCAATAAACTATTTTTTCTCTTAGACTTTTTATTTTTTAAATTTTCAATGGTAAATAATTTGTGTAAATGGTTAGAGCATTGCTTACTTATTAATTCTAAATAAATTAAATCAGTTAAAGTAAAATTGTTATCTTTCTGGCTTCTAAAAAGGCTTATTGTTCCCAACAGTTTATTTTCAAAATGAATATCTATTCCACATGAGTAATAAAGATTATTTTTAGCCAGAAAATCATTGAAGTATTCTGTTTTACTCCAACTTTTATAATTCATTAGATCAGTGCTTCTAATTGGTTCAACTTGATTAAAGGCAATTTTTCTTATGTCGTCAAGTTTATGGTAATAATCATTATAGGAATTAAGTGCTAATTTACTGATATTAAAACAAATTGGATCCTGTAATAAATCTTCATTTTCATCAAAAAGAAAAAAATTAGCTCCATAAAAAGGAATTATATTATTTAATTTTTTTAAAAAATTATAAGAATAGAATTGAAGATCAACTATTTTACCTGTTTCATAAATAAAATCAAATAAAAGTTTCCAGTTTATTTCTTTTTGATTAAAACTCATAAATATCTCTCCTAAAATATAATACTTTTGGGTAATATTAATTTAAAATATAAAATGTTATACTTTATACAATATATAATATAATTCAGGATTTTCGACAAAATTCCTGCAAAAAATAAAGGGGGGAGTATTTATGAGAAAAAAATTACTTGTAGTGGGCTTAGTTTTATTATTTAGTATTCTTTTAAATAGTGCTGTTTATGCACAAATTGGGGGTTTTTATGGTTTAGATTCAATTTTGATGTCTGACTGGCAGTTGGATTATATTAAACCATTAGATCCAGGAGATCTTAAAAAAGGAGAATATAGATTTAGTCCTATTATTGGACGAATAAAGACTGGAAGAAATGAATATGATTTTACAACTTCTACAGAAGACTATAATTATGATAATACTACCACTGCATATATTTTAGTCTTTGATACGGCTCTATCTGATAATTTGAGTCTACACAGCAAATATGCATATCAGCCGTGGGAAACATATACTTATGATGACTATAGAAATATAGATGAGTCGAGAGGAAGTCTTTTAGATCTTTTTATCAATTATGAGTTCAAAGAAGATAAGACAATGTTTTTTGGTTATAATAGAAGTCTAAGTAATGACAGAGATTATAATAACTCAGATGAATTAATTGATGAAACAGAGTCTTTAAATAATATTTATTATTTAGGTTTTGAAATTAGAGGCTCATTTGCTAATGAAAAAGAATAAATAATTTTTAAAATTACTGCTCCCTTAACCGGGAGCTTTTTTCTTATCCTAAAGCTTGACTTTTCAAAATGAAAACTATATAATTTATAGACAATAAATATTAAATATAATGCTATCTCTATAGTAAAAAAGCTGACAGTTTTATTAAAAAATAAAAATAAATTTAAGGAGGACAAAGTAGTGAGCAGAAATATTTATTTAAACGGAGAGATTGTTCCGGAAGATCAGGCAAAGGTTTCAGTTTTTGACCATGGTTATTTGTATGGTGATGGTATTTTCGAAGGGATTAGAGCCTACAGTGGTCGAGTTTTTATGATGGATGAACATATTGAAAGATTATATGAGTCAGCAAAAACAATTATGCTTGATATTCCATTGAGTAAAGAAGAGATGGAAGCAGCTATTTTAGAAACAATTAGAGCTAATGAATTAAGGGATGCTTACATAAGAGTAGTAGTTTCACGTGGAAAAGGAGATTTGGGTTTAGACCCCCGTAAGTGTCCAAAGCCAACAGTTGTAATTATTGCCAGTGCTATTCAGCTTTATCCAGAAGAACTATATGAGACAGGTTTAAAACTTGTTACAGTGCCAACACGTCGGAATGGTCCGGAAATGGTTAATCCCCGAATTAAATCTTTAAATTATTTAAATAATATTATGGCGCGAATTGAAGCCAATATGCAGGATGCACCGGAGGCTATTATTTTAAATAGTGATGGTTATGTTGCAGAATGTACGGGTGATAATATCTTTATTATTGATGGAGAGACTCTTTATACTCCACCTAAATATGCGGGTATTTTAAAAGGAACTAAAAGAGAAGTAGTACTTGAAATAGCTGAAGAAATGGGATTAGAAGTTAGAGAAGAGCTATTTACAAGACATGACATTTTTACCGCAGATGAATGTTTCTTAAGTGGAACTGCAGCCGAAGTTATTCCGGTGGTAGAGGTAGATAGTCGTAAAGTAGGAAATGGTGAAGTTGGTGCAAAAACAACCAAACTAATTGCAAAATTTAGAGAAATTGCAAACTCCACTGGAAAAGAAATTTATACTGATTAGTCTGTCAGGTGGGCCTTTAATAATTAAGTATTAATATATGAGATATATTCTAAATAATGAATATAAATAAGCTTTTCAGAAAGAAGTTAGTAGATTAAGGAGGAAAAGAATGAGAAGTGATAAGATAAAAAAAGGTATCGAAAGAGCCCCTCATAGATCATTACTTTATGCTCTGGGACTCGACGATAATGACATAGATAAACCTTTAATCGGGATTGCCAACTCGGCAAATGATATAATTCCCGGTCATAAACATTTAGACAGAATTAAAGATGCTGTTGAACACGGAATTACTGCAGCTGGTGGTACAGCTCTAACTTTTGGTACTATTGGAGTCTGTGATGGAATTGCGATGGGCCATAGTGGAATGCATTATTCTCTGGCCAGCAGAGAAATAATTGCAGATTCAGTGGAAGCAGTGGTTAATGGACATCAGCTGGATGGGCTGGTTTTAATACCAAACTGTGATAAAATTGTACCTGGAATGATGATGGCAGCAGCTCGACTTGATATTCCGGCAATTGTAATCAGTGGTGGACCAATGGAAGCAGGCAGCCACTGTGGTAATGCCATTGACTTACACAATGTCTTTGAGGCGGTCGGTTCTGTTACTTCCGGTAAGATGGAGGAAGAAGAGCTGGATCAGATAGCCCGTTCTGCCTGTCCAGGAGTTGGCTCCTGTGCCGGGATGTTTACAGCCAATTCGATGAACTCTCTGGCTGAAGTATTAGGGCTGGCTTTACCGGGTAATGGAACAATTCCGGCTGTTAAGGCTGATCGAATTAGACTGGCTAAAGCTGCTGGAAGAGCAGTAATGAAACTGGTGGAGAAGGATATTCGACCTTCTGATATTTTAACAGAAAAATCATTTGAAAATGCAATTACTGTTGATATGTCGCTGGGCTGTTCAACAAATACAGCTCTGCATCTGCCGGCAATTGCCCATGAAGCAGGAATAAATCTTCCTTTAGATAAGTTTAATGAGATCAGTGATCAGGTACCCCATATCTGTTCTTTAACTCCAGCTGGCAAAAATCACATGGAAAACTTAAATTCAGCTGGCGGTATTCATGCAGTTATTAATGAGCTGGTAAAAGGTGATCTAATTAATTTAGATACAGTTACTGTTACCGGGCAATCACTGAAAGAAAATTTAAAAGCTATTAATTTTGTAGATCATAATATTATTCGTTCTTTAGATAATCCTTATCATGATCGAGGTGGACTTGCTATCTTAAAAGGTAATTTGGCTCCAGAAGGTTCGGTTGTCAAAAGAGCAGCGGTAGCGGATAATATGATGTCCCATCGGGGACCAGCAAGAATTTATAATAGTGAAGAAGAATCAATTGCTGCTATTAATAATAGAGAAATTAATCCCGGTGATGTGGTAGTTATTAAAAATGAAGGTCCTAAAGGAGGACCGGGAATGAGAGAAATGCTCTCACCTACTTCAGCTCTGGCTGGAATGGGCCTTGATGATAGTGTGGCTTTAATTACTGATGGTCGTTTCTCAGGTGCTACCAGAGGAGCAGCAATCGGCCATGTATCGCCTGAGGCAGCTGCCGGGGGACCAATAGCAGCCTTAGAAGAAGGAGATATTATCCATATCGATATGGATAAATTTATTCTGGAAGTAGAGTTATCAGAGGAAGAATTAGCAGCCAGAATGGATAAAGTAGAACCATTTGTCCCGGATATCAGCGGTTATTTAAAGCGCTATGCAAAATTAGTAGGTTCAGCTTCTAAAGGAGCAGTACTTGATTAAAAGTATTATATAGTCTAAAATGTAATAAATATCTAAAAAATCAAAGATATTTTGTGAAAATGATTGATAAAAGTATCATAATTTAGTATAGTAAAAATATAAATAGAATATTAAATGAAGTTATAAGAATAGCAAGCAGTAGAGAAGGGTTGGCTTCATTTAAGAATTTTATTAGTCGAAATAGGAGTTTAGTTTTTTTAATCTAGGATTAAAGAAGCTGAAAATTACTGAAATTTTATTTTAAATAATAAACAAAGAAGAAGTTTATTTAATTTTCAGTTAATTTAAACCCGGTTTTCGATTATAGATTCTTAGATAATTTTCTGCCCTGGATAATTGTATTCAGGGCTATTTTTGTATCTATTTATAATTTTAATTTTTCAAAATCACAGCGGAGGTGAATCTATGCCAAAATTAAATGGTGGAGAAATAATTATTGAATCATTAAAGAAAGAAAATGTTGAAGTTGTATTTGGTTATCCTGGAGGTGCTGTTATTAATCTCTATGATGCTCTTTACAATTCAGATTTAAAACATTATCTGGGAAGACATGAACAGGGAGTTGTTCATGCGGCTGATGGTTATGCTCGCAGCAGTGGAAAAGTTGGAGTCTGCATTGCAACTTCTGGACCAGGAGGAACAAATTTGGTTACAGGACTGGCCAATGCTCAAATGGACTCTGTGCCCTTAGTAGCATTTACAGGTCAGGTTTCCAGCTCTTTAATTGGAAAAGATGCCTTTCAGGAAGCTGATATTACGGGTATTTCCCTACCCATTACCAAGCATAATTTCTTGGTCACAGATATTAAGGATCTGGCAAGAACAATTAAAGAAGCTTTTTATATTGCCCGTACAGGGAGGCCAGGACCGGTACTGATTGATCTGGCCAAGGATGTAACACAGGCGGTTACCGAGTTTAAATATCCTGATCGAGTTAATCTACCTGGTTACAGACCAACTTTCGAAGGACATAAACTGCAGATTAATAAGGCAGCTAAAGCAATCAATAATGCAAGTCGTCCACTTTTATATGTAGGTGGAGGAGCGGTTATCTCAGGGGCAGAAAAGGAATTACGAGAAATGGTCGATAAAGCCAAAATCCCTGTAACCACAACTTTAATGGCACTTGGTATTTATCCGGAGGATCAACCTCTGGCCCTGGAAATGCTGGGAATGCATGGTACTCAATATGCAAATAAGGCGACTCTGGAGACCGACATTTTAATCGCAGTTGGTGCTCGTTTTGATGATCGAGTAACCGGTAAATTGGATGAATTTGCTGCTCAGGCAGATATAATTCAGATTGATATTGATCCAGCAGAAATAGGGAAAAATATTGATGTAGAAATTCCAATTGTGGGGGATGTAAAGACAGTACTTAGAGAACTGCTTCCTCATATAGAAGCGAAAAAAAATGGAGTCTGGCAGCAGCGGATCAAAGAGCTTAAGGAAAATTATCCACTAAAATATGAAGATGATGGTTCAGAGACTATAAAGCCTCAGTACATTATGGAAGAAATTGATAAATACACTAATGGTGATGCAACTATTGTCACTGAAGTTGGTCAGCATCAGATGTGGGCGGCTCAGTTCCACAAATATAAAAAGCCACGTCAATTTATCACTTCCGGAGGACTGGGGACAATGGGCTATGGACTTCCGGCCGCAATCGGAGCTCAGATTGGACAGCCGAAAGAAAAGGTTGTGTTGATTGCAGGAGATGGCAGTATTCAGATGAATATTCAGGAACTTGGAACAGCTCAGACTTACAATATTCCGATTAAAGTAATTATTTTTAACAATAAATATTTAGGAATGGTCAGGCAGTGGCAGGAAATATTCTTTGAAAAAAGATATTCTTCTACAAAGATTCCGGCTCCTAATTTTGTTAAGATGGGAGAAGCTTATGGGATCTGGTCTAAGTCTGTGGATAAAAAATCAGAACTTGATAGTGCCTTAAAGGAAGCCATGGAGCATCAGGGACCGGCTATTTTAGATGTACACATTCCGGAAGAAGAAAATGTCTATCCAATGGTACCAGCAGGTGCCGGCTTAAAAGATATGATAGGGGGATAATTTATGACACATATTTTATCAGTTTCCGTACTTAATAAGCCCGGTGTTTTAACCAGAATTGCCGGACTCTTTAGTCGGCGGAATTTCAATATTGAAAGTTTAAATGTTGGTAAAACAGAAAATCCTGAGATTTCAAGGATGACAATTGTAGTTCAGGGTGATGAGAAAGTATTAGAGCAGGTAACCAAACAGCTGCACAAGCTGATTAATGTTTTAAAAATTACTGAACTTGACAAAAATTCTATTGTGGAAAGAGACTTAATTTTAATCAGAGTTAAGTGTACTCGCAAACAGCGATCAGAGATTATCCAGATTGCTGACACATTTAGGGCTCAGATTGTTGATGTAGCACCTGATAGTTTAATGATTGAAGCCACAGGTACTGAAGATAAACTGGAAGCTTTAACGGAACTTTTGAGGGATTTCGGTATAGCAGAATTTGTAAGAACAGGAATAGTTGCCTTAAGTAGAGGACAGGCAGCTAAATAAAATATAAGAACATAAAAGGAGAAGATAAGAATGGAAATATATTACGATAAAGATGCAGATTTAAAGTACTTAGAGGATAAAGTAGTAGCAGTTATTGGTTATGGTAGTCAGGGACACGCTCAGGCTCAGAACTTAAAGGATAGTGGAGTTAATGTTGTAGTTGGTTTAAGAAAAGAAAGCTCAAGCTGGCCGGTAGCAGAAGAGGATGGATTTGAAGTTTTGACTACTGCAGAGGCTGCAGCAAAGGCGGATCTAATTCAAATTTTAATTCCTGATATCAAACAGGCTACAGTCTTTAAAAATGATATTGAACCTAATTTAGAGGAAGGAAATGCCCTGGTGTTTTCCCACGGTTTAAATATTCATTATGATCAGATTGTACCACAGAAAAATATTGATGTCTTTATGGTAGCTCCTAAATCACCAGGTCATTTAGTTCGTCGTCTTTATGAAGATGATAAGGGTGTACCAGGATTACTTGCTGTTTATCAGGATTATACAGGTAAGGCTTATGAGCTTGGTTTAGCCTATGCAAAAGGAATTGGCTGTACTCACGCTGGAGTTATTGAAACAACCTTTAAAGAAGAGACAGAAACTGATCTCTTTGGAGAACAGGCTGTTTTATGTGGTGGTACAACTGCACTTGTAAAAGCCGGTTTTGAAACTTTAGTTGAAGCAGGTTACCAGCCAGAAATTGCTTATTTTGAAGTTTTAAATGAGCTGAAATTAATTGTTGATCTGATGTTTGAAGGTGGAATTTCTACTATGAGAGATTCTATTTCGGATACAGCTCAATACGGAGATTTGATATCTGGACCAAGAGTAATTGATGAGCATGTTAAAGAAAACATGCAGGCTGTATTAAAAGATATTCAGTCTGGTAGGTTTACTAGAGAATGGATTTTAGAAAATCAGGCAAATCGTCCTGTATTTAATTCCTTAACAGAAAAAGACGAAAATTCTCAGATCGAAGCAGTTGGACGTAAATTAAGAAAGATGATGTCCTGGATTGATTAGTTAGCAGGACAGATAAAAGGTGGTGAATATGATGGCAGGTGTTAAAATATTTGATACAACATTAAGGGATGGAGAACAGTCTCCAGGTGTGACTTTAATTCCCGAAGAAAAGCTGGCAATTGCCAAACAGCTGGCCAAGATGAAAGTTAATGTGATTGAAGCTGGATTTCCTATTTCCTCAGATGGAGATTTTAATGCAGTTAAAATGGTAGCTGAAAATGTAAAAGGTGTTGAAGTAGCAGCTCTGGCTAGATGCCGCAAAAGTGATATTGATCGAGCCTGGGAGGCTGTGCAGCATGCTGAAAACCCCAGGATTCATGTTTTTATTGCATCTTCGCCAATACATTTAGAATATAAATTACAGATGTCAGAAGATGAAGTATTAAATAATGCGGTGGAAGCTGTTAAATATGCGGCTCAGTATACTGATAATATTGAGTTTTCAGCAGAGGATGCCTCTCGCACAGGTACTGATTTTTTGGCCCGACTTTTTAAGGCAGTAATTGATGTTGGTGCAAAAGTAATTAATATTCCGGATACTGTTGGTTATGCAGTGCCCTCAGAATTTGGTCAGTTGATCAAGGATGTTAAAGAAAAGACTCCTAATATTGATCAGGCTGAAATTAGTGTTCACTGCCATAATGATCTGGGGCTTGCAGTGGCCAACTCTCTGGCAGCTATTGAGAATGGGGCAAGTCAGGTAGAAGTTTCAGTTAATGGAATTGGTGAGAGAGCCGGAAATGCTGCTCTAGAAGAAATTGTGATGGCCTTATATACCAGACAGGATTATTATAATCTGGATATAACTCAGGATACAACTCAAATTGCTCGTCTCTCTAAGTTAGTAGCTAATTCGACCGGTATTACTCTGCAGGCCAATAAAGCAATTGTAGGAGCTAATGCCTTTGCTCATGAAGCAGGAATTCATCAGGATGGTGTGATCAAGGAAAGAACTACCTATGAGATTATGGATGCAAAAACCATTGGTCTTGACCATAACAAACTGGTTTTAGGTAAACATTCCGGACGTCATGCTCTAAAAGATTTTCTGGAAAAATATGATTATGAACTTGATCAAGAGAGCTTTGAAAGCTTTTTTAAGCGGTTTAAAGATCTGGCTGACAAGAAGAAAAATGTCAGTAATGCAGATATCATTGCTCTTCTGGATAATGAACTCTATGATTACGAAAAGATATATGAAATGGAGTATATATCAGTATTAACAGGTAAGGGACTACTCCCAACAGCTACAGTTAGACTGAAAAAGGAAGGCGAAATTATTCAGTCGGCCGCCTGTAATGGCGATGGCCCGGTAGATGCAATTTTCCAGACTATCAATGAATTAACTGGTATTGAAGATATTAAACTGATGTCTTATAAGATTGATGCGGTTACAGAAGGTAAAGATGCACTGGGAGAGGCTTTTATTGCTGCCGAAATTGATGGCAAAATTTTTACTGGTCACTCATCTCAGACTGATATTACAGAAGCCAGTGCAGCCGCCTACATTGAAGCAATTAATAAGTATCTTGTTTATACTAAAAATAAATAAAATCAAAACAGCCTGAGATTACTCGGGCTGTTTAAGAATATTTTAAAAAAATCTATAATATTATAAGGAATTTAAGAGGAGTGATTAACTAAATGGGAATGACAATGATTGAAAAAATCCTGGCTGCTCATTCTGATCGGGATGAATTAAAACCTGGAGAGATAGTAAACGCCAGAGTTGATATGGTGCTCGGTAATGATATAACAACTCCAGTGGCAGTAAAGGAATTTGAAAAAATTGGTGTGGATAAAGTCTTTGATAAGGATAGAATTGCAATTGTACCTGATCATTTTACTCCAAATAAGGATATTAAAGCAGCAGAGCAGGTTAATATGATCAGAAAGTTTGCCAAAAAATATGAAATTACAAATTTCTTTGAAGTGGGTCAGATGGGAATTGAGCATGTATTACTACCGGAAAAGGGATTAACTTTGCCTGGTGAAATTATTATTGGTGCGGATTCTCACACCTGTACCTATGGTGCTTTGGGTGCTTTAGGAACTGGAGTTGGAAGTACTGATATGGCAGCAGCTATGGCTACAGGTAAAGCCTGGTTTAAGGTGCCACCTACAATTAAAATTATTTATAAAGGTGAGCTTAAGCCTCACGTTAGTGGTAAGGATTTAATTTTATATACAATTGGGAAAATTGGTGTAGATGGTGCTTTATATAAAGCGATGGAATTTACAGGAGAAGCAATTGAAAATCTTTCTATGGACGGCAGAATGACAATGTCTAATATGGCAATTGAAGCTGGAGGTAAAGCGGGATTAATTGCAGCAGACGAGAAAACAGAAGCCTATCTTAAAGATAAAGCTCAGCGTGATTATACTGTACTTAATGCAGATCCAGATGCAGAATATGAGAAGGTAATCGAGATAGATGTCAGTCAAATCACACCTCAGATTGCTTTTCCTAGTCTGCCTGAAAATACCAAAGGGCTGGATGAAATCGAAGAAAAAATTGAAATTCAGCAGGCGGTTATTGGTTCCTGTACCAATGGTCGACTGGAAGATTTAAGAGTAGCAGCAGAAATATTAAAAGGACATACAGTTAACGAAAATGTTCGCTGTCTTGTATTTCCAGGGACTCAGAAGATTTACAAACAGGCAATGAATGAAGGATTATTTGATATTTTTATTGATGCCGGAGTAGCAGTTTCTACACCAACCTGTGGACCCTGCCTGGGTGGACATATGGGTATTTTAGCTGAAGGTGAAAAAGCTATTTCTACAACCAACCGTAATTTTGTCGGTCGGATGGGTTCAACTAAAAGTGAAGTTTATCTGGCTAGTCCAGCTGTGGCGGCAGCATCAGCAATCAAAGGCTATATTGCCGGTCCAGAGGAGGTTAAATAATGAAATTAAAAGGAAAAGTATTTAAATATGGAGATAATGTAGATACAGATGTGATTATTCCAGCTCGCTATCTTAATTCATCAGATCCAGCCAATTTAGCGGCTCACTGTATGGAAGACATTGACGAAAATTTTGCTGAAGAGGTAACTGACGGTGATATTATTGTTGGTGGTAAAAACTTTGGCTCCGGTTCTTCTCGAGAACATGCTCCTCTTGCTATTAAATATGCAGGGGTTTCCTGTGTGATAGCAGAAAGTTTTGCCCGAATTTTTTATCGTAACTCGATTAATATTGGTCTTCCAATCTTAGAGTCACCGGAAGCTGTTAAAGCAGCCGAAGCAGGAGATGAGCTGGAAGTTGATATTGATCAGGGTGAAATTAAAAATATGCGCACAGGTGAGACTTATCAGGCAGAACCATTCCCTCCCTTTATGCAGGAAATTATTAAAGATGGCGGTTTAATCGAACATGTCAAAAAGGAGCTGGTATAGATGAGTAATATAGCATATATACCGGGTGACGGAATTGGAGAAGAGGTTACCCGACAGGGAATAAAAGTTTTAGAGTATCTGGATAATGCCTATAATCTTGGTCTGAAGTTCGAAAAATTTGATCTGGGGGCTGAACGATATTTAAAAACAGGCGATATTTTACCTGATGATGTTTTAAATAAGTTGGAAACCTTTGACTCAATTTATCTGGGAGCTGTTGGGGATCCACGAGTTGAGCCAGGAATTCTAGAAAAGGGAATTTTACTTAAACTTCGCTTTTATTTTGACCAGTATGTAAATTTAAGACCTATTAAATTGTATAAAGAAGAATTTTCTCCTCTTAAAGGTAAAGGAATTAAAGATATTGATTTTACTGTTGTTAGAGAAAATACTGAAGGAATTTATGCTGGTATAGGTGGCTTTTTAAAGAAAGATACTCCAGATGAAGTGGCTACTCAGGAAATGATTTCTACTCGTAAAGGTGTGGATAGAGTAATCAAATATGCTTTTGAGTATGCTCAAGAATTTGGTAGAGAACCTAAACTAACTGTCTGTGATAAGAGTAATGTATTGACCTATGCTCATAATCTGTGGCAGCGCTCTTTTAAAGAAATGGGTAAAAATTATCCTGATGTTGAACAAAATCACTTTTTAGTTGATGCAATTACCATGAAAATGGTTCGTAATCCGGAAATTTTTGATGTAATTGTTACCTGTAATATTTTTGGTGATATCATTACTGATCTTGGAGCAGAAATTCAGGGAGGAATGGGAATGGCTGTTTCTGGTAATATAAATCCAGAAAGCATTTCTATGTTTGAACCCGTTCATGGAAGTGCACCCGATATTGCCGGTCAAAATATAGCTAATCCACTGGCAGCCGTTTTAGCAGCGGGAATGATGCTCAGAGAACTTGGCCATGGTAATTTGACACCAAAGGTAGAAGAGGCAGTTAAGGATGCTTTAGAGAATAATATGGTTACTTCCGATCAGGGTGGAGACTTAAGTACAGATGAAGTTGGGGATTATCTGGTTCAAAATCTTAAAAGCAAAGAGGAAGGTGAGTAGTGATGACTAGTGGGATTAACACTTTATGATACAACTTTAAGAGATGGCTCACAGGGAGAAGGAATTTCTTTATCACTTGATGATAAGCTCAGAATTACAAGACAGTTAGATCGTTTTGGAATTGATTTCATTGAAGGAGGATGGCCGGGTTCCAATCCTAAAGATGAGGCTTATTTTCGCGAAGTTCAGAATATGAATTTAGATCACGCTAAAATAACTGCTTTCAGTTCAACCAGAAGAGCTAATATAAGAGCTGCAGAAGACAGTAATATTTTAAAACTTGTTGAAGCAGGAGTTGATTATGTTACTATTTTTGCTAAAAGTTGGGATCTTCATGTAACTGATGCTCTTCAGATTCCACTAAAGGAAAATATAGAAATGATTAAAGATACTGTTTCTTTTTTAAAGTCAGAAGGATTAAATGTATTCTTTGATGCTGAACATTTCTTTGATGGTTATCTTGCTAATCCAAATTATGCTTTAAAAACATTAAAGGTGGCTGCTGAAGCGGGAGCTGAACTTTTAATTTTATGTGATACTAATGGAGGAATGCTTCCCTCTCAGGTGACAAAAATAGTGCAGGAAGTTAAGGCAGAGTGTGATACTCCACTTGGTATTCATTCTCATAATGATGGCAATCTGGCTGTAGCAAATTCTCTGGCGGCTTATGAGGAAGGTGCAGTTCAGGTTCAGGGCACGGTTGGAGGTCTGGGAGAGCGCTGTGGTAATGCTGATTTGTGCAGTGTTATTCCTGCTCTACAGTTAAAGTATGGTGAAGAACTGGTGACCTCTGAACAATTAAAACAATTAAAACCACTTTATTTCTTTGTTACTGAAACTGCCAATTTAATCCCAATTAATAATAAGCCCTATGTGGGGAAAAGTGCTTTTACTCATAAGGGAGGAATTCATGTCAGTGCGGTTCGTAAAAATCCTCATACTTATGAGCATATAGAGCCGGAGTTGGTTGGTAATGAGCGCCGGGTACTTGTTTCTGAGTTAGCTGGAAAGTCAAATCTGAGGTATAAGTTAAAAGAAATTGGTTTTAATCTTGAAGATTTTTCTGATGCAATGATAAAAAAACTGATCAAAAAAGTTAAATCATTAGAAAATCAGGGTTATCAGTTTGAAGGAGCAGAGGCTTCACTGATTCTTCTAGCCTTCAGAGAATTTAAGGATTATAATCCTTTTTTTGAGATAGAAGATTTTAGAACCAATAGTGTAAACCGTGATAATAAAACCTATTCAGAAGCTGTAGTAAAAATGAAGGTTAATGGTGAGAAGGTTCATATTGCTGCTGAAGGAGATGGTCCTGTTAATGCGCTGGATAATTGTTTTCGTAAGGCTTTAGTATCATTTTATCCGGAAATAACCGAAACCAAACTAATTGATTATAAGGTTAGGGTTTTGAACGGAAATGATGGTACCGCAGCTAAGGTAAGAGTATTAATTGAAACTGCTGATCTGGAAAAATCATGGACAACTGTTGGAGTTTCTACCAATATTATTCAGGCATCCTGGGATGCACTACTGGATAGTATAGAATACTGGCTTTTAATTGAAGCAGGAATAAGTATAAATTAAAAATGAGATAATTTAAAGAGACAGCTGTAGAGTAAGATCTGCAGCTGTTTTACTATGTTATTGTGTTATTTTTCACTAATAAAATAGTTATTAATGTATAAAATTAGAAATAATTTAACTATTAATTTGTATAAAAAGAAAAAAATTACAAAAATATGCAGGAGAATTTTTTTTGACCACGAATTAATAAATTATCATAGAATTTTTTAACAATTAATTTAAATAAAATAAAAATATGGTAATTAATTAAAGAGAAAAGATAAATGGGTGGTAATTTTATGCAAAATTTTTGTGAATATTTATACAAAAAATATAGTTTTGATCAGAAAATTAGAAATGAAATTGAATCAAAAATTACAGAAAAAGGAACTAAGTCTTTAATAAATTATATAAAGGAAGAAAATATATTAAGCGAAAAACAGTTGCTGCAGGCAGTATCCGTATATTTTGAAATTGAATTGTTTGAAAATTCGCAGGTTAAGGTAGATAAAAAAATTGCTCTTAAGCTTGATCTTTCTCAGTCTGAAAAATATAGGCTTTTATTACTGCAAAAAAATGAAAAGATAATAATATTTGGCAGTATTTATCCTCCTGATTTGTTTTTAAAAGAAAAGTTAAAATACCAGTTTAAAAGCAGTATTAAATTTTATTTAATGACCGAAGTTGAATTTAATAGAGTAAAAAATTCAATTTATAATAGTTATTTTCAATTGGATCAGCAGGAACTGCTGAGTGATTTTGGGAATTTTAAAAAAATTGATAGCAGGGATATTGATAGCTTAAAAGATCTTGTTGATGATGCACCAGTGGTTAAATTACTCAATAAAATTTTAACTGAAGCAATTTCATTAAATGCAAGTGATATTCATCTGGAAAAAAAGAAAAATTACTTTAAAATTAGATACAGAATTGACGGTATTTTAAAAAGTTATTATAACTTGCCTGTCGAAATAGCAGCAGCTGTTATTTCAAGAATTAAAATAATTTCAGGAATGGATATTACAATACGTCATTTACCTCAGGATGGAAAACTGGAATTTAAATTCCAAAATTCTAATTATGATATTCGCTGTTCAGTCATTCCAACTATTTATGGAGAAAAGGCGGTTTTGAGACTTCTTTTAAGAAGTGAAAAATTATTGTCAGTTAAAGAACTAAATTTAAATAGCTATAATCTAAAAAGATTCAAAAATATTTTTAAATATAATTCTGGAATAATATTACTTTCAGGCCCTACCGGAAGTGGTAAAACAACAACTTTATTTTCAATTTTAAATAGGCTGGCTGCAGAAAAAAATAATATTATTACTGTAGAAAATCCTGTTGAATATAGATTAGAGCTTCTAAATCAAATTGAAATTAATAATGCTCAGGGCTTAAGTTTTCCTGTTATTTTGAGATCTATATTAAGACAGGATCCTGATATTATTATGATTGGAGAAATAAGGGATAAAGAAACTGCAGAAATTGCAGTAAGAGCAGCCATTACAGGCCATCTGGTTTTAAGTACTATACACACCATTGATAGTGTTTCTGCTGTAACAAGACTTATTGATATGGGGATAGCCCCATATTTAATTAGCAGTACTCTTAAAGCAGTTGTAGCCCAGAGGTTACTGCGTAAATTATGCCCGGATTGCAGAGAAAAAAGAAAAATCACCCGAGAAGAGATTAATTTTATTGGAGAACAAAAATGTAAATATGTTTTTCAGGCTGTAGGCTGTCAAAACTGTAGTGAGGGTTATCTGGGAAGAACTGCAGCAGCAGAAGTACTACTGATTAATAAGGAATTAAGAAAACTGATCAGTCAGCAGGCAGATTATGAGCTGCTCAAAAAAGCAGCGCTGACTTCAGGAATGTTAAGTCTGGCTGATTCTGCTTTTAAAAAGTTAAAAAAAGGTGTCACCTCAAGCGAGGAAATTCTAAGAGTAATCGAACTTAATTCCTGAGACAGGAGGAGATTCAAATTAATTTAAATAGAAAATTTGATCTTAAATTTTTTGCGTCTCAGCTTAAAATAATGTTAGATTCTGGCTTGAATTTAAACAGATCTTTAATGATCATCTCAAAACAGACAAAAGTTCAGCAGGAAGAAAAAATTTACGGAGAGCTGTTAAAAAATATTGAGTCAGGTTTAAGTCTTGCTGAAGCAATGGAAGAGGAAGAAGTTTTCACCAGTCTTTTTACTGAAGTAGTTAGAGCGGGAGAAGAAAGTGGGACTCTGGTTGAAGTTTTAGAAAAGCTGGAGAAATATTACAGCAGCCGAGAAAAGCTGAAAAAAGAAATTAAAAAAGCAGCTTTTTATCCACTTACTGTAATTATTACTATTTTTACTGCAGCTGTTTTTATTTTTAAATTTATTTTACCTGTATTTGTGGATCTATTCGCAGAATTTAGTGGAGAACTACCGCTAATTACTGAGATATTTTTGGTGTTGAGTCGAGCATTTAATGATTATTTCTATATAATAATAATTTTCATAATATTTTCAATAATATCTTTTGTATATTTTTACAAAAGTGAGAAGAAGAGAGATTTAAAAAGTAAAATCATTATGCATATTCCGTTTTTATCAGTTGTTTATCGTGATCTGATTTTAACTCAAATAGCTATTTATTTAGCTCTATTCTTAAAAAGTGGTTTAAAATTAATTTCTGCCCTGGAACTTGTAAAGAATATAATCAGTGATTATCATTATCAAAATTTTATAGATAAAACAACTTTGAATATTTCAAAAGGGGCTTCTTTAGCGGAGTGTTTTGCGGATAGTAGATATATTCCTGATCTATTTTACTATCTTATAATGACTGGCGAAGAGACAGCCCGAATGGAAACTATGTTGGAAAGAGCAGGTGATTATTATTATCAAAAATTAAATGATGAAATTGCTCAAATGCTGCAGTATTTAGAGCCGTTTTTAATAACATTAACTGCAATTTTTGTTGCTTTACTTGCTGCAGCAGTAATAATGCCAATGTTTCAGATCTATTTAATTATTTAATTTTATGTTTAGGCTGATTTAAATTGATTTAGCTTTAACTTAATGGAAACTTAACAGAGAAAGGAATTTATTAATGATAATTGAATCTAATTTAATAAACAGAAATTTGACTAAAAATGAAGAGGGATTTACTCTAATTGAATTATTAATAGTAATTGTAGTACTTGGAATTTTAATGTCAATGGCTGTACCTGCATTAAGTGGAGTTAAAAATAAAGCAGATACAGCAGTAGCTAAAGCTGATCTTCATAATATCATGCAGAGTCTTGAAATGTATTATCTTGATCATGGTGAATATCCCGGCCAAAGTACTAAAAGTGATATAAGTTCGATTAGCAGTGATTTAACTGAATTAAATATAAAAAATTCAGAGACTGATTACAGTTATCAGAGTGATTCTGATACTGGAGCAGAAAAATATATAATAATTTATCAAGCTGCTGCAGATGAATTTTATTATATTTCTACTGCCGAATCTTCCCTAACAGGACCTGAAGCTACAGAACCTACATTATAGCTCAATGGAAAAGAGGCAGGGTTTTACTTTGATTGAGATTTTAGTTGTAATTACAGTAATGGGGATTTTATTTACAATAAGTTATCGTCCACAGTTTAAAAATGATTTTACAATCAGGCAGGAAATTAACTGTTTAGCAGCAGATTTTAGGTGGGCCAGAAATAAGGCAATCCTGGATAATCAGACTTATATTTTTAGAATTTATACAATTAAGGAAAGTCCTGAATCCAGTAAAATCCCTTATTACTTTTATGTTGAAGAAGATGAAAATATGATTATTAAGAAAAAAGGGTACTATTCTTCTGATTTGATTCTTTATAAAACCTTAAGCTATAAAGCGGTAACAGATAATTATTATGAATGGATTAGATTTAATAATACAGCTACAGCTAGAGGCGGAACAGTTGCCCTGGCTAAGGCAAAAACAGGGGCCAGAAAATATTCAATTACAGTAAATCAATTAGGGAGGGTTAAAGTTGAAAAATAATGCTGGATTTTCTTTACTGGAGGTTATAATAACAATTTCTCTAGCAGGAGCTGTTCTGGCAGTGATGAGCAGAACAATCAAAACTGGACTGGAAGTACACACTTTTCTTGCAGACAAAAATGCAGCTGTAAACTGGACTGAGTCTGTATTAGAGGCTTATAAAAATAGAGAATTAATTAGTGAGGGGGTTGAAGACAGCAGCAGTGAGTTTATTAGAAATTTAGAAATGCTGGAAAATGAATCTCTACCCAGAGATTATGAGATGACAAGAGTTGAGGTGATTCCATATGAAAAAGATGGAATAAAATATGATGGTTTATATAAGTTAAAGGTTGAAGTTGATTTTAAATGTAGGAATAAGGAGCATCAGAATGAAGTTTTCAGTTTGTTGCAGAAATGAACTTAAGGTTGAAGAAGGATTTACTCTGTTAGAAATATTGATAGTAATTACTATCTCATCTTTGCTGGCTGCAATCTTTATGCAATTAATTATCAGCCTCTATCAAAGCAATAATTTTTTAAACCTTCAAAATTCCTGGCAGCTGGATGGTTATTTGGTTGTTGATTTTATGTCCTTACAAATTAAAAATGCCAGTAAAGTTGAGATTATTAATCAGAAAGAAATTGATGTTTTCAGCTATTATGGCGAAGAATATCAGTGGCTTAAATTTAATATCTATCAGAGTGGGGGACATAATGCTCTTGGGAGAGCAATTGGAAGTAATAATCCTGATTTTAAAGATTTTGGTAGAAACCTTGCTCTGGTAGATCAGATTGAAGATTTAAATTTTAAATTAGTAGATCCAGATTTGCTTAAAATCACTCTTTGGGTAAAAAAAGGAGAGAAAAAATTAATTATTAGCAGGTTAATAGATTTATAGATTTAAAAACAATAATAAAAGCAGGTTTAGATTATGATGATAAAAAATAATAATGGCTTTGTTTTATTTCTAAATTTGATTTTGATTACATTAATTGGGCTGTTTATACCTCTTTTAATTCAACAACAAAGAATTAATTTTAAAATTTTAGATAATAGAATTGTGGCAGCTCAAAATAAAGAAGCAGTTGATTCAGCTCTGCAGTATCAGCTCTATTTTTTGAAAAACGAAGATCTACTGCTTAATGAAAAACTGGAATTAACTAGTGAGTTAAAAGTAAATATTTATGGAAGGGAGGATGATACATTTATCTATCTTTTTGCCAGAATTGATAGTGAAATTCCTTATAATGCTGAAATGAAACTGGAAAAAGAAAGTTTAAGAATCATTGAGAAAAAAATATATAGGAGTGATTGATAATGTTTAATAATTATTATTCAGTAACAATACCGGCTGAGGACAGTCTGAAGAATTTAGTTGCCAGAGCAAAAGACAATAAGATTAATTTTGTAGATGGTATTAATGAGATTTCTTCTATAGGTAAAATCAAAAGATTTAATTTTAACTGTCAGTATATAGTTTTGCTGCCTGCAGCTTCACTTTTTTATCACTCAGTTGCACTGGAAGAAAAGAACCCTTATCGAATTAGTGAAGATAATATTTTGAGTAAATTTGCTGAGGTAAAAAGTAATTTTGAAGACGAATACTACTATGATTATTTAGAAATAGTCTCCAATCAGACTCAGGAACGAGAGGTTAAATTTTTTGCAGCGGATAAAAGAATGCTGGATCCCATAACTGCAGATATGGAAAAATATAAAAATAATTATTTGGTTTCTGCTCTTCCAGTTGCTATATTTTCAGTAATCAATAAAATTGTAGATGCAGAAAACTATCTTCTTTATTATCAAATAAATGGCAGTTATACCTTACTGACTGCATTGAATAAAAAACTTGATCTACTTCAGTCCTCAATTAAAGAGAAAGAGTTGAAACAGGAAATTAAAAGAACAAAAAAATATTATTTAAATAATAAAAATATTAAACTTGAGATTCTGGAAGGAAAAAGTGATTTGCTAAATCTTGGTGATTTAATAGATTTAGAAGCAGATGATTTTGTGTTTTTGACTTCTTTACTCTGGAGTATCAGCAAATGCCAGTGATTTTTAAAGAAAAGAATTTTGACCGAACATTGATTTTAATAAAATATTTTTTAGTTATTATTTTAGTACTGCTTATAGCCCTAATTATTGTAAATTATAATCTCAAAAATAAAAATAACATTTATCAATCCAAATTAGAACAGCTTAAAAAAGAGGCAGACAAATACTTTTATTTAAATAAAGAAAAAAGTAAAAATAAAAACCAACAAAATATTACTCCCAAAAAATATATTTTATTAAAAACTCTGGCAGCAAAGACTGAAAACGTGATTTTTAATTCTGTATATTTCAAAAATAACAAAATTATTCTGAATGCAGAAAGTGAAAACCAGAAAAATATATTTAGATTTATTGAGCATTTAAAAACTAATAATAATTTAACCAATATAAATTTAGTTAAGATCAGACAAAATAATAAATATTTTTTTCAACTTGAAGCAAATACAAGTCGGTAATGGGGTGTAAGGATGGAAAAAAATATGAACAAACCACTAATAATTTCTTTATCTTTTTTGGTCTGTTTTTTATTAATTATACAGATTGGAAATAGCAGAGTATTATTTGATAGACAAAAAACACTTAAAGAAAACATAGAAAAACAGCAGCAGAAAAATATTTTATTAAAAAATAAATATTCTTTAAATGAGACCTTTTCTCAAGCTGCTTCTCGAGAAAAAATAGTTAATTTAAAAGAAATAACTACCCAAATACTTGCGGAATTAAAGCTTTATCATTTAATATTAATTGATTTTAGCAGTACAAAAAATGAACTTAATTTAAATTTAACTGGAGACTTTAATTCTTTTCTGAAATTTCTATACTATATAGAAAATGAACTAAAAGTTTTAAAGATTGAAGAATTTAAAATAAAGGACAATAGTAAAAGCTTATTTTTCTTTTTGAAATTAAAAAAAGAGCTGATTTAGATGAAGAAAATTCTTATAAATAAAAAAATGATTTTATTTTTAGCTGTTGGATTATTGCTTATAGTCTTTTTGATCTGGACCCAATTTTTTGGAGTTGAAATAAGCGATATTTATGATCAGCCTGATAAGTTTAAAAATGATAAAATATTTGCTGAGAAATCGAAGCAGAAAAAAATAGTTAAAACAGAAAATGAGGTTTCTAAAGAAAAAATAAATGAAGTAAAAAATGAAACACAACTGAAAACAAAAATTAAAGAAATTGCTTTGATCAGCGAGATCAAAGACCCCTTTAAGTCTGTTAACAGCTCTCAGAACTCTAAAAAAAGAGCTTTAAAAAGTATAAATAAACCAGATCAGTTGTCAGAAAGTAATAATAAAGAAAATTATAATCCAAAACTTATAGATTTAGAAAAAAATATTATAGCTGATGATTTAAATAACCATTCCAGTAAAGATAATAAGCTGCAGGTTAAAAATAATAATTCTAATGAGGCAAAAAAAATAAATATAGAAAGGGTTAAACTTCCCTTTAAATTATTGGGTATTATTCGAAAAGGAACAAAATCTACTGCTTTATTTCTCTACCGCGGACAAACTGTGACTAAAAAAGAAAATGATAAAATTGGTAGGTTTACAATTAAAAAAATTAATAACAATAAATTAACTATCAGTTATCAAAAAGCTGAAAGAATGATCAATCTCTGGGAGGTTGAAGGAAATGAAAAGTAAAGTACAGAAAGTGTTTCAAATATCAATTATTTTAGTTATTATTTTGCTGGTTTCCGCTTTTGTTAAAGCAGAAAAAGGATCGGAAAATAATTTGATCTCAATTAATTTAAGAGATGTAGAGCTGGAAACAGCTCTAATTATGCTGGCAAATACTGCTGATAAAAATTTGATTTGTGACAGTTCAGTTAAAGGAAAAATTACAGTTATTTTTAATGATATTCCCTTTGAAAATGCTTTGAATTTAATTACTGACAGTTTTAATCTTGATTACAGTTATCAAAAACAAATAATTTATATTAGTACAAGAGAAAAAATGGCTGCCAGAAATCAAAAATTTGTCAGTAAAAGTTATAAATTCAATAATTTAAGTTCTGAATTAGCTGCTGAGATTTTAAGAAATAACTTTGAAGAAATTAAGATTATTAACTTAAATAGTGAAGGTCTGATTATTAACTGCAAGGAGAAAAATTTAAAAGAGTTAGAAAAAATAATATCTCAGATAGATCAGCCTCAAAAACAAATAATGATCAAAGCTAGAATAGAAGAAATAAGCAGAACAAAGATAAAAGAATTGGGTATTAATCCCAATCAGCTGGCTGAATTAAAGATTATAAAAAATGATTCTGGAAATATTGAAAAATTAAAACCGGGGTGGCCGGAAACACTTAAAGCGCTGAATGAAAAAGGGCTTTCCAATATTCTGGCAAATCCCAGCCTGATGACACTGGATCGAAAAAAAGCAAAACTTGTAATTGGTGATCAAATTCCAGTTAAACTGGAAAGAATAGAATCAGATAAAACTGTATCAACTATAAGTTATATTGAAGCAGGTATAGTTCTTGAATTTCTCCCTAAAATTATTAATCAAAATCAAATTCTTCTCGAAATAAAGCCTTCAGTAAATAGTATAGGACAAATACTGGCAGATGGATTACCGGCAGTGAATTCGCGCAGTGCAGAGACTACGGTTATATTAGAAGACGGAGAAACACTTGCAATTGGTGGTTTGATTAAAAAGGATGAACTTAAAACTGTTAAAGAAATTCCTATTCTTGCTGATTTACCACTTCTTGGATCTCTTTTTTCTGCCGCAAAGAATACAGATATAGAAACAGAACTTATAATATTTATAACTCCAGAAATAATAGAATCAGAAGTCAGAATGGTTCAAAATAAAATAACAGAAAGTAATAATAATGAAATTAATAAAAAAATAAATAGTCAAAAAGAGGAGATTAAAGGGGAAAAGCAGAATAAAAACAATAGAGAGTTTAAAACACTAACTGAGGAAGAATTAAAAGAAATTATCAATTAATAAAAGGATATTTGCAGTTTTTAGAGAAATTTAATTCAGGGGAAACCCTGAATTTTCTTTTAATTAATTTCATTTTTTTCTATATTTGCTTACGTACTACAGGCAGTATTCAATATAAGTGTAGTTACAGTAGCTCCAGTATTCTGGACTATTTTAGGTTTTGCCGGGGCTTATATTATAAATTTTAAAGATTATTAGTTTGAGGAGGAGAATAGTAGATGAAAATAGTTTTAACCGGTTTTATGACTGCAGGAAAGACTACAGTCGCCAAAATTCTGGCTGATAAAAAGAATTTTAATTTTTATGATAGTGATGATTTAATAGAAGCCAGAGAAAAGATGAGTATTGAGGAGATTTTTACAGTTAAAGGAGAAGATTATTTTAGAGAAGTTGAAAAAGATATTATAGGTGAGCTGCTAAATTCAGACGAAGATCTGGTTTTATCTCCGGGAGGAGGAGCTGTTTTAAATGATGAACTGCGGCAGCTGATGCTGAATCAGGCTGAAGTTTTCTGTCTTGATGTTAGTGCTGAGGAAGTACTGAGCCGAAATAAAAATGATGAAATTGTCAGACCTCTTTTGGAGGTCGATAATCCTCTGGGGAAAATTAATTCTCTTTTAACTGAAAGGGAAAAGTATTATCAGGAGATTCCCATTCATTTTGATAGTGAACGATATTCAGCAGCTGAAATTGCTGACCAAATTTTAGCAGAGATTCCTGATCAAAAACTTAAAATTGAAATTAAGGCTCAAAACTCTTCTTATCCTGTAATAGTTGATAAAAATTTTAAACAGAGCAGTTTTAATATAATTTTAGAGAAGATAAAAGGACGAAAAGTATTCTTACTGGCCGATCAAATAGTAATGGACAACCATGCAGAACCAATTCTTAGTCTAATCAAAAAAAATGCTGAACTTATCAAATTAGAACTTGAGGCTGGAGAAAAAATCAAGGACCTTGAGTATTTAAAGCAGGCATATGATATTTTATATGAAAATAATTTTACTCGTTCAGATTATGTAATTGCTTTTGGAGGAGGTACAATTGGAGATCTTGGAGGCTTAATTGCTTCAACGTATTTACGAGGATTAAAATTGATTCAGATGCCTACAACTTTGATTTCTCAGCTTGACAGTAGTGTAGGAGGGAAGACAGCTGTAAATTTTAGAGATACTAAAAATTTAATCGGTAGTTTTTATCAGGCTGATCTTGTCTATTATCAATTGCACTGGCTTGATAGTCTGGAGATGAGAGAAATAAAATCAGGTCTGGGAGAGGTAATTAAATATGCTATCCTGGGTGGTAATCCGCTTTTTGATATTTTAAATAAGAACAGAAAAGAAATTATAAATTTAAATAAAGACATTATGCTTAAAATCTCAAAAATTTCTCTAGAAATGAAAGATTATTATGTAAGTGAAGATGTAAAAGATCGGGGATTACGCAAAAAATTGAATTTGGGACACAGTTTTGGTCATGCTGTAGAAGGCGCGGAAAAATTTAGATTTAAACATGGTGAGGCTGTTGTGATGGGAATAGCTTTTACAGCTTTTTTATCGTATAAAATTGGTGATTTAAAGAAAGATGTTTTTAATAAAATTATTGATTTGATTCAAACTTTTGATTATCAAATTTTTCCATCTCAAGACATTGAAGCTGCAGAACTGGCATCATATATTGCACATGATAAAAAAATTAGTGATAATAAAATGTGGTGGGTTTTGATTAAGGATTTAGGTTCTACATACTTAAGTGATGAATTTGATCACAAAAATATTCAAAAATATATGGAGGAATACTTATGCAAAAAGTGGCTGTAATACATGGTCCTAATTTAAATATGCTGGGATTGAGAGAGCCAGAAATTTACGGGACAACAAATTTAGAAATGTTAAATGAAGATTTAAAAGTGAAAGCTAAAGAGATAAATGTAAAAATTGAAATTATTCAGAGCAACCATGAGGGCGAGATTTGTGATTATTTACATCAAAATTATAAAAATTTGGATGGTGTAATTATCAATCCAGGTGGTTTGACTCATACTAGTGTTGTATTGAGGGATGCACTGGCTTCTGTAAGAATACCGGTAATTGAAGTGCATATTAGTA
This sequence comes from Halanaerobium kushneri, assembly GCF_900156285.1. Classification (GTDB taxonomy): domain Bacteria; phylum Bacillota; class Halanaerobiia; order Halanaerobiales; family Halanaerobiaceae; genus Halanaerobium; species Halanaerobium kushneri. Next base: position 332,331 of record NZ_FTNC01000001.1, on the reverse strand, counting down.
ATATCCACCGCCGGGAAGAGTTTAGAAAGAAATCTATAACTGCCGAAGCGGCTGTTGGTCAGATTACCGGACTTGGAGTATATGGATATCTTCTGGCTTTAGATGCTTTAAAAGAGGTTTTGCGAAAGGAGAAATATTAGTGGAAAAACGTATAAATAAACTTAGAGAAAAAATGAAAGAAAAAGATATTGAGGCTTTTTTGGTCACGAAAAAAGAAAATGTTCGCTATTTAAGTCAATTTACTGGAACTGCAGGTAAGCTTTTAATTACAGAAACTGATAGTGTTTTTATTACTGATTTTCGCTATTTGGATCAGGCTGCAGAACAGACTGATGGCTGTGTAATTGAAGAAATTAGCAGTAATTTCATTGAGGGTTTTGCAGAGTTAATAAAAAGAAAAAAAATTAACAATTTAAGTTTTGAAAGTCAGGACCTTAATTTTAAAACATATCAGAAATTGAAGAATAAATTAGAAGTAGAAAGTCTAAATCCTGTTGAATCAGTGGTTGAAGACTTAAGAATGATTAAAGATTTAAATGAAGTAGATAAGATAAAAAAAGCTGTGGAAATTGCTGATAGAGCCTTTGATTTTTTACTCGAATTTATTGAAGTTGGTAAAAGTGAAAAAGAAATTGCGCTTGAGCTTGAATTTTTTATGAAAAAAAATGGTGGGGAGGCAAATGCCTTTGATTTTATAGTAGCTTCCGGTAAAAGAGGAGCATTACCTCACGGAGTTGCTTCAAAAAAGATTATAGAAAAGGGAGATCTGATAACCATTGATTTTGGTACAGTTTTTCAGGGCTATCATTCTGATATTACCAGAACAGTGGCTGTCGGGGAGCCTGATTCCGAACTTAAAGAAATCTATCAGCTTGTTTTACAGGCCCAGCAAAAAGTGATTTCTAAAATTAGCAGTGGAATGGACTGTATTGAGGCAGATAAGATTGCTAGAGATTTAATTAAAGAAGCCGGCTATGGAGATAACTTTGGTCATGGTCTGGGCCATGGAATAGGACTTGAAATTCACGAAAATCCAAGGTTGTCTTATACTTCGGACGGGATTTTGAAACCAGGAATGGTAGTTACGGATGAACCTGGTATTTATATTTCTGGTCTGGGTGGAGTTAGAATTGAAGATGATTTATTAATAACTGAAGAGGGATGTGAAGTTTTAAATTCAGCTCCTAAAGAACTGATTGTTTTATAAACTTATACGGCTGAAATTAAGCAAGAATTAATTTAATTAACTTAATATTGTTCAGTTTAATAATTTGTTTAAAAAGCTAATTTCTGCTATAATTGAACTGCAACAAAAAATAGTGGAGGTGCTTTAAATGATTTCAACAAATGATTTCAATACAGGTTTAACAATAGAGCTGGATGGAGAGGTTTATCAGGTAATTGAATTTCAACATTCAAAATCCGGCAGAGGTAGTGCATTTGTTAGAACGAAATTAAGAAATGTTGAGGAAGGTTATACAATTAGCAAAACTTTCAAGGCAGGAGAAAAGGTTGAAACAGCTCATGTAGAGAAAAAAAAGATGCAGTTTTTATACTGGGATGGTAGTGATTATATTTTTATGGATAATGATACATATGAGCAGTTTCATTTAAGTGAAGAACAGCTTGGAGATAAGGTGAAATATTTAAAAGAAAATATGGAACTTGATATAGCTGTCTATCAGGGTAGGCCGATCGATATTGAACTGCCAACTTTTGTTGAACTAAAAGTTGAAGATACTCAGCCAAATATTAGAGGTAATACTGTTTCTGGTGGAAGCAAACCAGCTACAATGGAAACAGGCCTTGTTGTTCAGGTTCCATTATTTATTGAAGAGGGAGATATACTTAAAATTGATTCCCGAAGTAATGAATATATAGAACGAGTTAACAGTTAAATATTTTTGAGGGGGGAATTTAAAGATGAATTATGTAATCATTGGCGCGGGAGCTGCTGGAGTTTCTGCGGCAAAAGAGATTTTGAAAAACCGGGATAATGGGGATCAAATTTCTATTTTTACAGATGAAAATTATCCTTTTTATTATAGACCTCGACTTATAGAATGTCTTTCCGGTGAGGTTCAAGTTGAAGATATTATTATTAATGATCAACAGTGGTTTGAAGATAATAATATCGATCTTTATCTCAATCAAAAGATCATCGAGATTGACAGCCAGAATAAATTGGTTAAGAGTGAAAAAGATCAATTTTCTTACGATAAATTACTGCTGGCAAATGGTTCGCACTGTTTTGTTCCCCCATTTACTGGCGTAGAGTTGGATAATATTTTCACTTTAAGAACGGCTGCTGATTTAAAAGAGATTAATAAAGCCGCAGAAACTGCCCAAAAAGCTGTTGTCGTTGGTGGGGGACTTTTAGGTCTGGAAATTGCTTATAATTTTGCTAAAGCGGATCTGGATACAACTGTGCTGGAAGTAGCACCTTATTTGCTGCCGATGCAGCTGGATAAAAAGGGCGGAGATCTGCTGGAAGCTAAATTGAAACAAAATAATGTCAAAGTTGTTACTGATGCTAAAACTAAAGGTTTTAAAGGTCAGCAGAACGTAGAAAAAGTAATTTTAGAAAATCAGGAGATTGAGGCTGATCTTGTTTTAATCTCGACCGGTGTTCGCTCTAATACTTCTTTAGTTGAAAATTTAGATATTGATAAAAATAGGGGAGTTATTGTTAATAAAAGAATGCAGACTTCAAATTCTGATATTTATGCAGCGGGGGATGTGGCAGAGTTTAATGATAAAATCTATGGGATCTGGCCTCCTTCGCTGGCCCAGGGAAGAGTTGCTGGTACAGTTATGAGTGGTGGTCAGGCTGAATTTGATGGTTATGTACCATCTCATAAATTAAAGGTTGCCGGAATTAATGTAGTTTCTCTGGGAGAATTAAATAAAGAAGGAGAATTTGAGGAAGAAATTCTGGAAGATAATGAAACCTATGTTAAAGTAATAAAGAATAAGGGAGAAAAAATTGGGGCTCTAATTGTTGGACAGTATTCAGAACAAAATCAAATTCTGGCTGACATAAAAAGATGATTATTTAGTAAAATGAGGGAGGTTAAATTATGAGTGATGAAGAAATTAAAGATATTAAAGCAGAAGAAGTAGAAGCAGAAGAAATTGATGAGGGCAGTATTAAGATCGCTGACGAAGTAGTAGGAATAATAACTGGTCTGGCAGCAACTGAAGTAGAAGGTGTAGCTGGTATGAGTGGTGGTCTTGCAGGTGGAATTGCTGATATGCTGGGTAGAAAAAGTTTGAGTAAAGGTGTTAAAGTTGAAGTTAGTGATGAAACAGCTTCTGTTGATGTTTATGTAATTATAGAATATGGTAATTCTATTCCAGATGTTGCCTGGAAGATTCAGGATAATGTAAAACAGGCTATTGAAGGAATGACTGGTTTAAATGTTAAAGCAGTTAATGTTCATGTTCAGGGGGTAAATTTTCCTGAAGACGAAAAAGAGGAAACGGAAAATAAAGTAGAGGAAGTAGAGACCGAAGAATAATTTATTCTTTGAAAATGATTGGAGGTTAAGCCATGAAAATTATACAAAATATATTTTCCTTTTTAATCGCTTTAATTCTCATCGTTTTAACAATTACTCTTTCTCTATATAGTTTTGGACTTTTATCTGCTAATTTTATTCCTGATCTAATATCTGGCAGCTATAATAACTGGCAAATTGGAGTAGTATATCTACTATTTCTTTTAATGGCGATTTTTGTAATCTATCCTTATTTTACAGACCGCCAATTTAAATCAACAAGATTATTAAGTTCAGAATCTGGAGATATTACTATAACAATTTCTGCTCTTTCTAATCTGATCAAAGATCGAGTTAAAGAAAAAGAAAAATTTGAGGATATAAGAATTAAACTGGAAGAAAAAGAAGAAGGTTTAAAAATTATATTAAGCGGAAAGCTAACGGTACCTGGAGATCTACCGGCTATTAGTGAGAATATCCAGCATGATTTAAACAATTATATTAAACAGACCACGGGAATTCAGGTGGAAAAGGTTCAAATTAGAATTGATGATGTAAGAAAAGATAGTAAACTGCCTGAAAATGTGGAATGAGGTGGTCTATAAATGGATAAAAATCAACTGAAAGAAGAGTTAGTTCAATTAATATATGTGAATCTCAAAAAAATAACCGGAGCTGTGATTGGTTTAATTATTGGGATTTTATTTTTAACAGTTGGGTTTTTTAAAACATTATTACTCTGTCTGACTACTTTGTTCGGCTATTACTTTGGTTCTCGCTGGCGTTTTGAAGAAGATTTAAAAGATTTTATACTAAGAATTATTCCAGAAAGATTTAAATAGAGTTAGAAATGAGGTATTTTCTTTATGCAAAAAGTTTCGAGACACAAACAGAGGATCTGGGTACTCCAGATTCTTTACGGACTGGACATCAGAAAAAAGCTTGATCTTGAAAACTCAAAAAAAAGCTACAGAGATTTTATGAATGAAAAAAGTGCTCTGGCTGATGATTTATATGCTGAAGAGCTGCTTGATGGTATTATTATGGAACTTGAACTCCTGGATGCGCAGATTGATCAGTATGCTATAAACTGGAATATAGAAAGAATGTCTGCAATTGATAGAAATATTTTAAGAATTGCTGCTTATGAAATTCAGCATGATATTCCAACAAAAGTAGCTATTAATGAAGCTGTAAAGATTGCCAAAAAGTATGCAGATGAGAGTTCACCATCATTTATTAATGGGATACTGTCTAAATTTGCTTAAAAAGGGGGCTTAAAGCCTTCTTTTTTTGTTTTTTAAATATTTTTATGGTATATTTTATTTAGTAAACTATGGTAGTTAGAGAAATAAAAAGGTTTTGGTAACTGGAACTAATAAGATTAAATAAGTTAATGGGGTGTGGAGATGGAATATTCAGCAAGAATTGCAAAAATTGAAGAATCAAAGACAATAGCTGTCAGTACAGCCGCCAATAAATTGACAGCAGCAGGAGAAGATGTGGTAAGTTTTGGTGCAGGAGAGCCAGATTTTCCTACACCGGACTTTATTAAAAAAGCTGCAGCAGAAGCGATGAAAAAAGGATATACAGGTTATACCTCTGCTTCAGGGCTGCCAGAATTAAAACAGGCAGTAGTTAATAAATTTGCTTCTGATTATTCTTATAAATATTCTACAGAAGAAGTAATTGTCTGTAATGGTGGTAAGCAGGTATTATTTAATGGTTTATCAGCTATTTTAGCAGAAAATGATGAGGTTTTAATTCCTAAACCTTACTGGGTTTCATATCCAGAGCTAGTAAAATTAGCTGGTGGGAGACCTGTTCTGGTTGAAACAGAGGCTAAAAATAAATATAAATTAAAAGCAGCTGAATTGAGAAAAAATATTACTGAAAATACAAAAGCAGTTATTATTAATTCACCTTCTAATCCGGATGGACATTTTTATACTCAGTTAGAATTAGAAGAACTGATAGGTGTTTTGATTGAAAAGGATATTTTTGTTATTAGTGATGAAATTTATGATAAACTTTTATATGATGACAGAGAATTTAAATCAATGATTGAACTTTTCCCTCAGCTAAAAAATAGACTTTTAGTAGTCAATGGAATGTCTAAATCATATTCCATGACCGGCTGGAGGGTGGGTTTTGGGTTTGCAAATCAGGAGTGGATTAAAAATATGGCTAAAATTCAGAGTCATACTACTTCCAATGTAAATACCATTGCTCAGTATGCAAGTGCAAAGGCTCTGAATAATGATAAACTGGATCAAATTATTAAAAAGCGGAAAGATATTTATCAGCAGAGAAGAGATCTTACAGCCGAGTTGCTGGCTGATATTAAAGGTTTAAAAGCAATCAAACCTGCAGGAGCTTTTTATTTCTTTATTGATATTTCGGGATTAAAAAACAGAAAAATTAATGGCGAGAAAATTAAAGGATCACTCTCTTTTGCTGATTTACTTTTAGAGGAAAAGAAAGTAGCTGTAGTACCAGGAATTGCTTTTGGAATGGATAATTTTATCCGGATTTCATTTGCTCTGGGAGAAGAAAGGATTAAAGAAGGAATTAAGAGGATAGGAGATTTTGTAGCAAGTCTCAATTAGTTTTAAGTAAATAAAAAAAGAGCAGAGAAATCTGCTCTTTAAATTCATTATTAAATTAAAATGGTGCGAAAGGAGGGATTCGAACCCTCACGGTCGTGAGACCACTAGACCCTGAACCTAGCGCGTCTGCCAGTTCCGCCACTTTCGCACTGACAAATAATATTTTAACTTAAATATTTAAATTTGTCAAGGTGATTTTTTCAAATATTGTTTATGAAAATAAAATCTTACATTAAAACTTTAAGATAAATTGTATAATTAAATGCACGCGGTGATTTTAAAACTTTAAGAAAAAAATAACTTGACTCCAGTTCGAATTATTTCTGAAATTAAGGAGGATTTAAGGGAGCGGTTAAAGAATAATATATAGAAGCAGGCTTTTTTTGCTCAAGTTTTAAAAATTCAGGAGGGAAAATATGTACGAAATTTTAGAAAAGGAAGTTCTGGCACCCACAATTAAAAAGTTAAAGGTTAAAGCACCTTTGATTGCCAAAAAAACTAAACCAGGTAATTTTATTATATTAAGAGTGGATGAAAAAGGGGAACGAATTCCACTCACTGTTGCAGATTACGATCGTAAAACTGGTGTAATTTCTATTATTTTTCAGGAAGTTGGTTATTCTACAAAATTATTAGGTAAGATGGATAAAGGTGATCAGATACAGGATATAGTTGGGCCTCTTGGTCATCATATTGATCTGGAAGGATATGAAAAGGTAGTATTATTAGGTGGTGGTTCAGGGACTGCTCTCTTATATCCTAAGGTCAGAGGTTTTTATGAGCAGGGAGCTGAAGTAATCAGCATTACCGGGGCCAGAACCAAAAATTTAATTATTTTAGAAGAAGAATTAGAGAAGTATAGTGACAGATTATTTATTGCAACTGATGATGGTAGTTACGGTCATCATGGCTTTGTGACTGATATTTTAAAAGATTTATTGGAAAAAGAAGATGACATAGATTTAGTAGTTGCCATTGGACCTGTGCCAATGATGAAGGCAGTGGCTGATTTGACTAAAGAGTATGGAGTAGAAACTATTGTTAGTTTAAATACTATTATGGTTGATGGGACAGGAATGTGTGGTGCCTGCAGGGTAACTGTCGGTGGAGAAAGGAAATTCACCTGTGTTGATGGACCTGCTTTTGATGCTCATCAGGTTGATTTTAATGAATTAATGAACAGGCTTAATTTTTATCAAAATGAAGAAGATTTAGTATATGATACAGCAGTCGAGGAGGATAATTAATGGCTTTACAGAAAAAGAAGACGCCGATGAAAGAGCAGGCGCCTGAAGAGAGAATTAAAAATTTTAAAGAGGTTCCTTTTGGCTATAGTGACAAAGAAGCAGTTGTTGAAGCGGAAAGATGCTTACAGTGTAAACATCAACCCTGTGTTGAAGGATGTCCAGTTCATGTGCCAATACCCCAGTTTATCCAGGCTGTAATAGATGGTGATGTAGTTGAAGCAAATCAGATTATTAAAAGCAAAAATAATCTTCCAGCTGTCTGTGGACGTGTCTGTCCTCAGGAGGAGCAGTGTGAAGATGTATGTGTAATGGGAATCAAAAATGAGCCGGTAGCTATTGGTCGCCTGGAGCGTTATGTTGCAGATTATAATATGGAGCGGGGCACAGATAGTACCAGTGCGGAAGAGATAGAAAAAATGAAGGTACCAGAATTAGAAGGCAGAAAGGTTGCGGTAATTGGAGCCGGTCCTGCAGGTCTTACTGCGGCTGCTGATCTTGCAAAATATGGGCTTGAAGTTACAATTTTTGAAGCTCTACACGAAACAGGTGGAGTGCTGCGCTATGGGATTCCTGAATTCAGACTTCCCAAGGCTATTGTTGATCAGGAAGTTGAAGCAATCAAAGAACTCGGTGTAGATATTCAATTAAATGTAGTTGTTGGTAAGTCAATTACAGTTGATGAACTATTTGAAAAAGGCTATGAATCACTATTTATTGGTGTTGGTGCTGGTCTGCCGAGATTTTTAAATATTCCTGGTGAAAACTTAAATGGAGTTTATTCTGCCAATGAGTTTTTAACCAGAGTTAATCTGATGAAAGCCTTTAAATATCCAGAATATAAAACACCAGTAGTTGTTAAGGATAAAGTTGCAGTTGTTGGGGCTGGAAATGTTGCGATGGATGCAGCTCGAACTGCTAAAAGACTGGGAGCAGAAGATGTTTATATAGTATATAGAAGAGCTGAAGAGCAGATGCCTGCACGTAGTGAGGAAATACATCATGCTCGGGAAGAAGGGATTGAATTTAAACTTTTAAATAATCCGGTTGCAATTCATGGAAAAGAGGGCAGAGTTTCTCAAATGGAATGCCAGCAGATGGAACTTGGAGAAAAGGATGATTCAGGTAGAAGACGGCCAATTCCAATTGAAGGTTCTAACTGGATGCTGGATCTGGATACTGTAATAATAGCTATTGGTCAGAATCCAAACCCGCTTTTAACTTCTAATACAAAAGATCTAAAGACGAAAAGCTGGGGTGGAATAGAGGTCAATGAAGATCAGCAGACCAGTCGGGAAGGTGTATATGCTGGAGGAGATGTTGTTACTGGAGCTGCCACTGTTATTAAAGCAATGGGTGCCGGCAAAACAGCTGCAGAAAATATTAAGAATTACTTGTTAGAGAAATCTAAAAAATAGAGTGGTTGATTTTATGTCAGATTTATATCAGGATAATCTATTTACAAAAAAAGAAAAAAAGATCTATACAGTAGAGGAAATTACAGAGTATCTTCAGGCTTTAATTAAAGAAGATGCTCTTCTTTCTGACTTCTGGATAAGTGGTGAGATCTCTAATTTTTATCATCACAGTTCCGGTCATATGTATTTTACTCTAAAAGATAAAAATTCCCAGCTGAAAACAGTTATGTTTAAAGGCTATAATTCTTCTCTTGACTTTGAGCCTGAGGAGGGAATGCAGGTTGAAGCCAGGGGGAATTTAGATATTTATGCCCAGCGAGGAGAATATCAATTTTATGCCAGGGAAATGGAAAGAGCCGGCAAAGGAAAACTTTATCAAGCCTTTGAAAAATTGAAAGCCAGATTAGAAAAAGAAGGCCTCTTTGCAGAAAGCAAGAAAAAAGAAATTCCATTTCTGGCCAGTAAAATAGGAATTGTTACTTCTCCCACTGGAGCAGCAATTAGAGATATTCTTTCGGTGATGAAAAGACGGACTGGTAATTTTTCTGTACTGATAGTTCCGGCTCATGTTCAGGGAAATCTGGCTAAAGGTGAAATTAAAGCCGGAATTGAGTATTTAAATAGTAGAGATGATATTGACCTAATTATTATCAGTCGCGGTGGAGGTTCAATCGAAGATCTCTGGCCCTTTAATGAAGAAGAGGTGGCCCGGGCGATTTATGCTTCCAGACTACCTGTAATCAGCGGTGTTGGTCATGAAACTGATTTTACAATTTCAGATTTTGTAGCTGATTTAAGAGCTCCGACACCTTCTGCAGCAGCGGAACTGGCAACTGCAAATCGAGAAGAAATTTTAAATAGGCTCAATAATTTATCACAGAGGCTTGTAAACAGCAGTGCTACTAAGCTTAGAGAATTAAAAAATCATTTAAAAGGTATTTCTGAACGCAGAATATTTGCCTCACCGGAAGAACTGTTTAGAGATTATGAACAGGAACTTGACAGTATAGAAACAAAATTAAACCATCAGATTGAAAGGAAATATAATGATTGGGAAAATAAATATCAATTATTTTATCAGAGGTTGAATAATTTAAGTCCACTTAAAACTCTGGACCGTGGTTATACCATTCTTCAGGATCAGAATAAAAAAACAATCAGCTCAATCAGGCAAACTGCTGCTGGTGATCAGCTTAGAGCACGCTTGAGTGATGGTCTTTTAGAACTGGAAGTAAAAGCTAGTAGAAAAGTTGGTGATATAAATGAGTGAAAATAAAAAGGAAGCTAAAATTAAAAAAGAAAATGAAGGAATTAATAGAGAAAAACTTGATTTTGAATCAGCTCTGGAGAAATTACAAAAAATTGTAGAAGACCTTGAAAAAGGTGGTTTATCACTGGATGAAACTCTGGCTGAATTCAGTCAGGGGATGAAGCTGCTTAAATTTTGCCATCAAAAACTTGATAAGGCGGAAAAGAAGATTGAATTAATGCTTAAAGATGATGGGGAGTTTACTGAGGAGATACCTTTTGAAACTGAGATTGAGGAGGATTAAATTTGCATGCAATAAAAGAAATATTGAATCTAAAAGCAAAAGAAGTTGAAGCTACTTTAGAAGAGCTGATGAATTTAAGAGAAGAGATAGCTCCCCGATTAACGGAGGCGATGAAATATACTCTGCTTTCAGGTGGTAAAAGGATTAGACCGGTTTTATCACTTTTAACTGTGGAATTGCTGGAAGGGAATTACCAGGCTGCTTTAAAGGCGGGTTCTGCTCTGGAAATGATTCACAGTTATTCTTTAATTCATGATGATCTACCTGCAATGGATGATGATCAGCTGAGGCGGGGTAAAAAAACAAATCATCTTGTTTTTGGAGAAGCTACAGCAATATTAGCAGGTGATGCGCTTCTTACATATGCTTTTGAGCTTTTATCAGAACTTAAAATTGAGCCTGAAGCTAAAATAAGAATAATTGCAAATACTGCAAAATTTTCTGGCTATCAGGGAATGGTTGGTGGTCAGATTCTGGATTTAGAGGCTGAGAATAAAAAACTTAGTCTTGAAGAGATGCAGCAAGTTCACAGAGCAAAAACAGGTGCCTTGATTAAGGCTTCTGTCTTAAGTGGACTTTACTGTTCTAAGTTTACTGAGCCAGAAAAAAAAGCACTGTTAAATTATGCAGAAAATATTGGTGTTTTATTCCAGATTGTTGATGATTTACTTGATCTTACAGGTGAAACAGAAAAAATGGGGAAGGTTGTTGGTAGAGATCAGGAGTTAAATAAAGCCACTTATCCTAAACTAATGGGAACAAAAGCTGCTCAAAAGGCCGCCCGGGAATATGCTCAAAAGGCCGCCCGGGAATATGCTCAGAAGGCAAAAGCAGAATTAAAAATTTTTGGTGATGAGGCTCAGAATTTAAAGGATTTAGTTGATTATATTCTGAACAGAGAGCATTAATTGAAGGGTTATTATAAATGTGTTATAATTAGTTAAAATGCAGATGGTGCAGTATTCTAGTCAGCATACTATCTTTGAAGGCGGGCCTAAAAATCCGTCAACGGGCATATCGATGAAGTTCTTTGTAATGGCTGCTGACGCCCAGTCGGGGGCCATTGCAGAGAGATAAGGGTTTGGGGCGATCCACAACGGCATGTGGGCGTTGACCCCTTTCTCGCGGAGGCCTGGTCGAGTTATATTAATGGATACATAGCAAGGCCAGGTTCACCTGTTTTTAACCGCAAGGTTAAACAGTGTAGCCTGCTTTGAAGTGGTACTGGAGACAGTAGCAAAACACAGGTGCCAGGATCCAGCTCTGGGTTGAACCTGCTGGAAACCAGTACTGCAAAAGAAGCTAGGAGATAGTTCAAATGCTGTCAAGGAAAACTTCTAGACTGTCTATAAAGGGATATAATAGGGATTAAAGTGTGTTCTGAGTGGTAATTCAGCTCTGTAGAGGGAGACCCTACAGCGGGAATTTAATGAGAAATCTCCTGGATGGTGACAGATGGGAATTCCCGGGGAAAACCTGCTGGACCTATGACACAGCATTTATCTATTATATTACCATCTGTTATTTTATTAATTGAGGTGAATATTTTGGCTAATTTAAAGAGCAGTATTATTATTGCTATTATGACTTTTTTTATTGCGGTAAGTGTCTCATCAGTCTCACAGACACAGGTACAGTTTGTACCATTACCGATGGCAGTAATAATACTGTTAATTATTATTATAATAGGTGTTTTGTCTGATATGGTTGGGGTTGCTGCTACAGTATCGCGAACTGAACCATTTAATGCTAAAGCTGCCAAAAAAATATTTGGAGCTAAAACTTCTTTATATCTTGCAAAAAATGGTGACAAAGTAGCAAGTTTAATGTGCGATATAGTTGGAGATATTTGTGGAACTATCAGTGGAGCAATTAGTGCAGTAATAGCTATTGATTTAATTAATTATTATGGTTTTTCAAATTTATGGACCAATCTGATAATAATTGGTCTGGCTTCCGCTTTAACTGTTGGTGGTAAAGCTTTTTTTAAGTATTATGGAATGAAAAACTCTACAAAAATAATTTTTCTGGTTGGCAGATTACTGGCGTTTTTTTATCTGTTTTATGATAAAATTTACGGTTTTTTAAAAAAGAGGTGGATTTAATGAGTGACTATTTAGCAAAAATAAATGGAATAGATGATTTAAAAAGATTAAAAGGATCACAGCTTAAAGAACTGGCGGCTGAAATTCGAGAGTTTTTACTAAATAATATTTCGGAAACTGGTGGTCATCTGGCTTCAAACCTGGGAACAGTAGAACTGACCATTGCTCTGCATCATTATTTAAATAGCCCCACGGATAAAATAATCTGGGATGTTGGCCATCAGGCTTATACTCATAAAATTTTAACTGGCCGCAAAGATTGTTTTGCAAATTTAAGGCAGAAAGATGGACTTAGTGGTTATCCTAAGTGTACTGAATCTCCTCATGATATAATAGGTGCCGGACACAGCAGTACATCAATTTCAGCTGCGGTCGGACTGGCTATGGCACGAGAAAACTTAAATCAAATGGGAGATATATATGCAGTAATTGGTGATGGAGCTCTAACCGGAGGGATGGCTTTTGAGGCTTTAAATCATGCCGGTCACATTGGTGCTGATATTAATGTAATTTTAAATGATAATGAAATGTCAATTTCCAATAATGTTGGAGCTATTTCTAATTATTTATCAACTTTAAGAAATGACCCTAAATTAAAACGAGTAAAAGAAGATATAGAATTTTTAATTAATAAAATTCCTCGTTTTGGTAATACTGTTTCGAATACGGTTGAGCGGGTTAAAAGTGCCTTAAAATATAGTTTTATTCAGGGTGTGCTTTTTGAAGAATTTGGCTTTAATTATTTAGGTCCTGTTGATGGTCATAATATTATTGAATTAATGAAACACTTTAAACAGGCGGAAACAATAGATGGACCTGTTCTTTTACATGTAATAACCAAAAAGGGAAAGGGTTATCCCCCGGCAGAAAAAAATCCAGACAGGTTCCATGGAGTTGGAGCTTTTAATATTGCAGATGGAAGTTCTCGAAAAACAAAGTCGAAAGCGAGTTACAGCAAAATTTTTGGTGAAACTCTAAGTAGGCTGGCTGCTGAAGATAAAAAGATTGCTGGAATAACTGCCGCTATGCCCTCTGGAACTGGTATGGAGATATTTGCTCAATCTTTTCCGGAAAGATACTATGATGTTGGAATTGCAGAACAGCATGCGGTAACAATGAGTACAGGACTGGCCAGAGGTGGAATGAAACCTGTCTGTGCGATTTATTCAACTTTTTTACAGCGAGCCTATGATCAGGTTATTCATGATGCTGCTATTCAGAATTTAGATTTAACTCTGGCTGTTGATAGAGCAGGTATTGTTGGTAATGATGGGGAAACACATCAGGGGTTATTTGACTACTCATTTTTGCGTCCGATCCCCAATCTTGTTATGATGGCTGCCCGGGATGCAGAACAGCTGCAGCATATGCTATTTACTGCTGTTAATTATAAAGGTCCAGCTGTTCTTCGCTATCCTAGAGGTGCAGCTGCTGGAGATTATATATCTCATCAGATAGCAGATTTAAAAAAATTAGAAATCGGCAAGGCAGAAGAGTTGATTAAAGTTGAATCAGAAATGGATCTGACAATCCTTGCTATAGGATCAACAGTATATCCTGCTCAAAAAGCAGCCAGAATTTTAAATGAAAATGGCCATAAAACGGCTTTAATTGATGCCCGCTTTGTTAAACCTCTGGATGAAGAAATGATTATCAGAGCGATTAAAAATTCAAATAATGTTATTACAGTAGAGGAACAGGTTCTGGCAGGAGGTTTTTCCTCTGCAGTTCTCGAACTGGCTGCCGATAGAGGTGTCACTTTAAAAAACATTAAAAGAATTGGTGTTGGAGATGAATTTGTCAGTCAGGGTGGAATGGAAGAAATGAAAGAAGAATATCAGCTGGATGGTAGAGGTATTCTTGAAAATGCACTTTCTTTGCTGGCACCAGCTGAGGAGGTAAATAAGTTATGGCCAGAAAAGAAAGACTAGATGTTGTAGTAACTGAAAAGGGATTATTTAGGAGCCGTTCCCAGGCTAAAAGAGCAATTATGGCAGGTCTAGTTTTTGTTGATGGAGAAAGAGAAGATAAGGCGGGAACTCAGGTTGATCCCGAAGCAGATATCGAATTTAGAGGTGATAAAAACCCCTATGTGAGTCGCGGAGGTCTGAAGTTAGAAAAAGCACTGAAAATTTTTACTATTGATCCTGCAGGAAAAGAGGCAATAGATATTGGTGCTTCTACCGGAGGATTTACAGATTGTTTATTACAGCATGGGGCCAGTAAAGTATATGCAGTTGATGTTGGTTACGGTCAGCTGGCCTGGAAATTGCGCCAGGATGATCGAGTTGAGGTGCTGGAGAGATGTAATTTTCGTTATTTGGAAAAAGAACAATTGCCGGTCGAAGTTCCTTTAGTAGTTACTGATGTTTCTTTTATTTCTCTGAGATTAATTGTTCCTGGAGTTAAAAAATTTATCACTAAAAATGGAGATTTCATTGCTTTAATAAAGCCGCAATTTGAAGCCGGTAGAGATCGAGTCGGAAAAAATGGAGTGGTTAAAGATCCAGCAGTTCATTTAGATGTGATTGAAAATTTAAGTGATTTTTTTCTTAAAGAAGGATTTGAGCCGGCTGCTCTCGATTATTCACCAATTACCGGTGCTGCCAGTAAAAATATAGAATATTTAGTTCATCTGCGATATAGAGAAAAAATTGACGAGTTTAACCGACAAGACTGGCAGCAAAAGATTAATCAAACTGTCAGGTTTGCTCATACAGAGCTGGGAGGTTCTTAAAATGGATAAAGCTGCGTTAATAATTAATTTGGATAAAAAAGAAGCTTTTACTGTTGCTGAAAGAGCTATCGAATGGTTTAAAAATAAAGACAAAAAATTTTTAATTGAAAAAAGGGCTGCATTTCAACTGGATCAGAAGCAAAGAGCAGCTGATTATCAAAAGATAAAACGAGAAGCTGATTATATTATAATCATCGGAGGGGACGGAACTTTTTTACATAGTTCTCATCATTTTATTGGCAGCGAGATTCCTCTTTTAGGAATCAATGTAGGTCATCTTGGTTTTTTAACCGATGTAGAAACCGAAGAATTAACTAAAGCTTTAGAAATGATTGATAACAATAACTATAATATAGAAAAAAGAATGATGCTTCAGACAGAACATTATCGCAGTGAAAAAAAAATTAACAGCAGTTATGCTCTTAATGATTATGTGATCAATAGAGATCCCGATTCACAGATGCTTAAAATCGAACTTTATATTAATAATGAACTTGTTAATAATTTTAGAGGAGATGGTCTAATCATTGCTTCTCCAACTGGATCCACTGCCTACTCTCTCTCGGCAGGAGGCCCAATAATCAATCCGCGTCAGATTAAGGCAATATTAATAACTCCAATCTGCCCTCATAATCTTCATCTGCGACCAATGGTAATTTCACCTGAAGAAAGAATTAGGATTAGAGTTGACAGTGATGGTCGTTCTGTTAAGGGCTGTGCAGATGGCAGACAAAAAAATGAAATTATACCTGGGGATGAAATTTATATTAGTGGAGCAGATCAGGAATTGTCAATTATAAAATTGCCGGATAGAACATTTTATACAACTGTAAAAGAAAAAATGCATCTTGCCTAATTGAACTGACAGGAGGATAAAAATATGCTCAGTGATTTACAGGTTAAAAACTTTGCCTTAATTAATAAGGTCAATATCAATTTTAAACAGGGTTTAAACATTTTGAGTGGAGAAACCGGTGCCGGTAAGTCAATAATAATTGGTGCTCTTGATCTTCTGCTGGGTGCCAGAGCAAATAGTGATATAATTCGCAGTGGTAAAAAAGCAGCCTATATTTCTGCTTTTTTTCAGCCTGAAGAGCTTAAAATTATCAATGATATATTAACTGAAACCGGTATTGAACAGGAAGAAAATGGGATATTGATTGCCAGAGAAATTAGGGAGAATGGTCGCAATAGAACATTAATAAATGGTCAGCTTGCTACTCTAAAAATTGTTAAAAAAATTAGTCGTTATTTAATTGATATTCACGGTCAGCATGAACATCAATTACTTTTAGATCAGGGTTCTCATTTGATGATCCTTGATGCCTTTATTGGTGACAAGATAACTCACTTAAAAGCTGAAATTAATAATTTATACCAGGAATTACTTGATCTCAGAAATGAACTTTCAGAAATTGAAATAGATGATGCTCAGAGAGCCAGAGAGCTGGATATTATTAATTTTCAGATTGAAGAAATTGAAGCGGCGGGTCTTGAAGCTGGAGAATATGAAAAGTTAAAAGATGAATATAAAACATTATCTCACGGTGAAGAAATCTATCGAGTTATTACAGAAATAATGTCATCTCTAAGTGGTGATAACTATAAAGATCAGGGAATAATGGATCGCCTTTCTATTTTGAAAAATAAATTCGAAGAAGTCGAAGATTATAACCAGGAACTAAAAGAACTTAACAAAAAATTTACAGATATCTATTATAGTCTGGAAGAATTTAGCTTTGATCTGGCAGATTTTGAAAGTTCTTTTGCTTATGATGAAGAAAGAATATCAATACTAAGTGATCGCCTGGATTTGATAAATACACTTTTGAGAAAATATGGTGAAGATGTAGAAACTGTAATCTCTTATTTACAGGAACTTTATCAAAAAAGAGATAAATTAGAAAATGTTGAAGAAAAAATTGTCTCTTTAACCAAAAAAGAAGAAAATTTAATTCAGCGTTTAAAAGTAAAATCAGGCAAATTATCTGAGACCAGAAAAAAGCATGCTAAAAATTTAGAAGTTCAGCTTAAAAATGAATTAAAAGATCTGGCAATGGAAGATGTTAGATTTGAAGTTAGTTTTACCGAAAAAGAAATTTCGGCAGTTGGTACTGATCGGATTGAATTTTTGATTTCACCCAATAGAGGTGAGGATTTAAAACCACTTTCAAAAATTGCCTCTGGAGGCGAACTATCCCGAATAATGCTTTCTTTAAAAACCATTACAGCCGCTCTGGATCAGGTTGATACTTTAATTTTTGATGAGGTTGATAGTGGTGTTGGTGGTAAGACAGCAGCTAAAATGGCGGCAAAACTTACCCAGATCTCAAATGATCGCCAGATTATCTGTATTACACATTTACCACAGCTAGCCAGTGCAGCAAATCATCATTTTTTAATCAAAAAAGAAAAGGGAGAAAATAGGACTTTCACTAAGATTCATAGTTTAGACAGAGCCGAAAGAATTAGAGAGATTGCCAGGATGATCGGTGGGACAACGATTACTGACAAAACTCTGGCTCATGCAGAGGAGATGCTGTTACTGGCCAATAAATAGGGAGATATAATAATTTAGATTGGGAGCAAAAAAAATTTTCAGCAGGGACTGAAAATGTTTTTTTAAATAATTGAGGGGGAAATAAATTGGAGAAAACTATTGATGTTTTGATTGTTGATGATAATAAGGAATTTTGTCAGCTGCTGGCTGAATTCTTTTCTGAAAAAGACGATTTTAATGTTCTTGAAATGCTTTATGATGGTGAACAGGCTCTGGATTATCTCGAAAATAAAAAACAACCTGATGTTTTAATTTTAGACTTAATTATGCCTCATCTGGATGGTATTGGAGTTTTAGAAGAGTTAAACTCACAGGAATTAATAGATGAGATGAAGATTATTGCTTTAACTGCAATGGGTCATGATAAAATTATGAAAACAGTTCTTGAACTTGGTGTCCATTATTATATTATGAAACCTTTTGATCTTGATAGATTAAGTCAGCGAATAAAACAGTTAATGGATCAAAACACTGTAATAGCTGATAACATAAGAGTTCAAGAAGCAAAATTAGAAGTTGAAAATGGAAATTACAAACCACTAATTACTCAAATTATTCAGGAGCTTGGGATACCAGCTCATATTAAAGGTTATCGTTATGTAAGACAGGCTGTTGAACTTGTAATCAAAGATATGGATTTACTGGGAGCTGTTACAAAAGAGTTGTATCCCCAGGTGGCAGAAAACTTTGATTCTACTCCCAGCCGAGTGGAGAGAGCTATCAGACATGCAATTGATGTTGTCTGGCAGCGGGGTAATCAAAGAGCTCTGGAAAAATATTTTAAAAACAATATAAAAGAAAATGCTAAGCCAACCAATTCTCAATTTATTGCCAGAATTGCAGATAAAATTATGGTTGATTTAAAAGTTTCATAAATGGAGGCCTATAATGCAGATAAAAAAAGAAAAAAAGATTTCAGGTAAAACAATTTATGCGGGCAATATTTTAAAATTATACCGGGATGAAGTTGAATTTCCAAATCAACACAGATCCACCAGGGAAGTAGTTGAACATAGTGGAGGTGTTTCTATACTGGCAGAAAATGAAAAGTCTGAGGTTTTATTAATCAAACAGTATAGATATCCTGTTGATGAGGTTATTTATGAAATTCCAGCTGGAAAGTTGGAGCCGGCTGAAGAAATAGTGGATTGTGCCAAAAGAGAGCTGAGGGAAGAGACGGGTTATGATGCTGAAAAATTTACAAAACTATTTGAATTTTTCCCTACTCCCGGTTACAGTACTGAAACTATTTACATTTATCAGGCTGAAAATTTAAATTTTGTTGGTAGAGATTTAGAAGAGGGAGAATATATTGAAGTTGTTCCTAAAAGCAGAAAAGAGTTAAAGGAACTTCTTTTAAATGGAAAAATTAAAGATAGTAAAACTTTAATTGCAATAATGTATTATCTTGGTGATTTTTAATGTTAAAGAAATACTTTGCAGACTTACATATTCATATTGGCGGTGGCAGTGATGGGAGTCCGGTTAAAATTACTGCTTCCAGAAAATTAAACTTTCCTAATATTTTAAAAGAAGCAGCTTTTAAAAAAGGGCTTAATATTATTGGTATTATTGACTGTGCTTCTCCAGTGGTGTTAAACGATATTGATAAAATGCTGGCTGCAGGAGAAATGAGGGAGCTCTCCAGTGGTGGAATTCTTTATCAGGATCAGCTTTTGGTACTACCAGGAGCCGAAATTGAAAGTAGAGAAAAAAATGGTGGGCAGGTACATTATCTGGCTTTCTTTCCAAAGATAAAACAGATTAAAAATTTTAGTACCACAATGGATAACTATATTACTAATATAACTTTAAGTTCTCAGGCTGCAAGTTTGACAGGCAAAGAACTTTTAAAAATTATAGAATATCATGGTGGAATAATGATACCTGCTCACATATTTACCCCCCACAAAAGTTTTTACGGTAGAGCCTTTAGTAATTACAGAGAAGTTTTTACTGAAGCAGAATGGGATAAAATACCAGCAATTGAACTGGGACTTAGTGCTGATACTTTGATGGCGGATTTGTTGCCTGAACTAGGCAGCAAAACTTTCCTGAGTAATTCTGATGCTCATTCACTTCCTAAAATTGCTCGAGAATATAATATTATGGAACTAGAATCTCTAGATTTTGAATCGGTTCTAAAGGCACTCAAAAGAGAATCAGGAAATCGGATTAGCAAAAATTATGGTTTAAATCCTGAACTGGGAAAATACCACCGAACATACTGTGAAAAATGTGAAACTATTTTTAGTGGTCCAGAGGCAGTGTTAGATTGTCCAGAGTGTGATTCTGATAAAATTATTACTGGAGTAAAGGATAGGATTTTAGAGATAGCAGAAAATAAAGTTCCCCAACATCCAGAGCACAGACCGGATTATATTTATCAGGTACCACTTCTGGATATTCCTGGTATTGGCAAAAAAACTGCAGCTAAACTTTTTGAAAATTGTGGTACAGAAATGGATGTTATTCATAATTTATCTCAGGCTGAACTGAAGGATTGTATGAGTTCCAGGATTTTTCAGAAAATAAAAAAAGCCCGTCAGCATGATTTTGATTTTAAATCCGGTGGCGGTGGAACTTATGGTCAAGTGATTTTTTGAGATTGATTCTTATAAAATAAAGAAAGAAGGTTAAATGATGGCAGATAATAAATTAAGCAAATATGCCGAATTACTTGTTGATTATTCACTTGCAGTAAAAAAAGGTGATCAGGTTTTAATTCAGGGTGAAGATATCAGTCAGGATTTGATTAAAGAAGTTTATAAAGAAGTGCTAAAAAAGGGTGGTCACCCGCTGGTAATAACTAAATTTGCCGAACAGGAAGAGTTGTTTTATAAATATGCAGCTGAAGAACAGCTTGACTACAGTGCTCCTTTTACTAAATACCTAATGGAAAATGTAGATGCCTCTTTAAGGATTCTGGGACATAATAATACTAAAAATCTGGCAGGAGTTGACCCTGAAAAAATTAAAAGACATTCGATTGCCCGCAAAGAGATTAGTGAAATTGTAATGAACAGAGCTGCAGAAGGTACATTAAACTGGAATATTTGTCAGTTTCCGACTCACGCTGATGCTCAGGAAGCAGGTATGTCTTTAGGTGACTATCGTGAATTTGTTTATCAGGCCTGTCATCTGGATAAAAAGGATCCAGTAGCTTATTGGACAGAATTTGGTAAAGAGCTGGAAAGAATAGCTAAAATTTTAAATCAAAAAGATGAACTTCATTTTATTTCTGAAGCGACAGATTTAAAATGCAGGGTTGGGGGCAGAACCTGGGTTGCAGATAAGGGTAAAGAAAATTATCCAGGTGGTGAAGTTTTTACCGGCCCAATTGAGGACAGTGTTGAAGGCAAAATTAGATTCTCTTTCCCCGGTATCTATAGTGGTAAAGAAATTGAAGATATTCAATTAGAATTTAAAAATGGCAAAGTAATCAACGCTTCAGCAGCTAAAGGCGAAAAATTGCTGCACTCACTACTGGATACAGACGAAGGATCTCGCTATGTAGGGGAAGTAGCAGTAGGCTGTAATAAAGGTATTACCCAGTTTACTAGAAATATGTTATTTGATGAGAAAATTGGAGGTACTATCCACTTAGCACTTGGCCGCAGTTATCCAGAGACAGGTGGGAAGAATATTTCTACAATTCATTGGGATATGCTCTGTGATATGAAGGATGGCGGAGAAATTTATGCTGATGGAGAATTGATCTATCGTGATGGTAAATTTATAATTTAATGGAGGTTTTAAAATGATTGAAGAGATAAAAAATAACGCTGAGATTATTACTGAGAAGATTGATTATAGGCCGGAAGTTGGACTTATTTTAGGTTCAGGCCTGGGAGTAATGGCTGAAGAAATTGAAAATCCTGTTTATATAGATTATGGTGAGCTTAATAATTTTCCGATTTCTACTGTAGAAGGACATGCTGGTCGCTTTGTGATTGGTGAGTTGGAAGGAAAAAAAGTTATCGCTATGCAGGGCAGAACCCATTATTATGAAGGTTATTCTATGCAGGAATTGGTAATGCCGGTTAGAATTATGAAGGAAGTTGGAATTGAAAAACTGATTTTAACCAATGCTGCAGGTGGAGTTAATGAAGAGTTTTCTGCGGGTGAGTTTATGATAATTTCTGATCATATTAATTTAATGGGAGATAACCCGCTAATTGGGGAGAATTTTGCTGAATTTGGTCCTCGTTTTCCTGACATGTCAGAGGCATATAACAAAGAACTGATCGAAGTAGCAGAAAATGTTGCCAGGGAAAATGGTATCTTAACTAGAAAGGGAGTTTATGCTGCCGAATCAGGTCCGAGTTATGAAACACCAGCTGAGATTAAATTTTTAAGAACAATTGGAGCTGATGCAGTTGGGATGTCTACAGTTCCGGAAGTTATTGCTGCAAACCATATGGGGCTGGGAATTGTTGGTGTATCCTGTATAACTAATATGGCAGCGGGGGTTTTGCCGCAGCCGCTTGATCATAAAGAAGTGGTAGAGATTGCAGAAAAAGTAAGACCTGATTTTATCAAATTAATGAGCGGTATTATTAAAAATATTTAGCAGGAGGGTTTAATGATGCGTGCATATGATATAATATATAAAAAAAGAGAAGGTCAAAAATTGAATAAAGAAGAACTGGAATTTTTAATCAATGGTTATGTTGCGGAAAATATTCCAGATTATCAAATGTCAGCCTGGGCAATGGCGGTTTATTTTCAGGGGATGGATGCTGAAGAGACAGCCAATTTGACCATGCTGATGGCTAAATCGGGTGATATGATAGACTTAAGTCCCATAAAAGGTACCAAGGTTGATAAGCACAGCACTGGAGGTGTGGGGGATACTACTACCCTTGTTTTAGCACCACTGGTGGCTTCAGCCGGAATTCCAGTTGCAAAAATGTCCGGTCGTGGTCTGGGCCATACCGGTGGAACAATAGACAAGCTTGAGTCAATTCCTAAATTTAATACTTCACTTAGTAGAGATAAATTTTTTGATAATGTAAATCAGCATGGAGTAGCTGTTGTAGGACAGACCGGTAATCTGACCCCAGCAGATAAAAAGCTTTATGCTTTAAGAGATGTAACAGCTACTGTCGAGTCTATTCCGCTGATTGCAAGCAGTATTATGAGCAAAAAGCTTGCAGGAGGAGCAGATGCAATTGTGCTGGATGTTAAAACAGGTAATGGTGCTTTTATGAAAGACCTTAAAAGTGCTAAAAAGCTGGCGGAAGCAATGGTTGAAATCGGAAAAGAGCTGGGAAGAGATACAGCCGCCTATATAACTGATATGAATCAACCATTGGGTAATGCTGTCGGTAATGCACTAGAAGTCAAAGAAGCAATTAAAACACTGCAGGGAAAAGGCCCGGAAGATTTAACCGAGTTATGTATTGAACTTGGTTCAGGTATGCTGCAGCTTGCAGGTAAGGTTAAAGATACAGAAGAAGGTAAAAATATTTTAAGAGAAAAATTAAATAACGGTCAGGCCTTAGCTAAATTTGCAGAAATGATAACAGCTCAAGGTGGTAATTCAGAGGTGGTAGAAGACTTATCACTGCTTCCAACTGCAGATGCTACTTTTGAAGTAAAAGCGGAAAGATCAGGTTATGTTTCGGAAATTAAAGCTTTAGATGTTGGAGTAGCTGCAATGATTTTGGGTGCTGGACGTGAAAATAAAGAATCTAAAATAGATCTCGCTGTTGGTTTAGAGCTTAATAAAAAAATTGGAGATCAGGTAAGTAAGGGCGATACTCTGGCTATTCTTCACTATAATAATAAGAAGAATCTGGAAGAAGCCAAACAAAAACTATTAAAAGCATTTACAATTACAGAGGCAAAAAAAGAGAAAAACAAATTAATATATGAGATAATTAAATAAGTATATTTTTAGAGGTGAGTTTATGACTATTTTTAATGGTGAGCGTCTGGAGACTGAATTATTCCAGTTAGACAGAAAAAGAATGGCCGAGGGCTGGTATTCAGATGTTTATTTTCGAAATATTGCAGGTATTTTAACTGCCTTATCTGAAGAAGGATATCAGTTTAAGGAACAGGATATTGGAAATATTGAAGTGGAAATGCAGATTTTCCCCAGACGACAGCCATTTTGTATTCTAGGTGGTATAGATGAGGCACTTTCAATTTTAAAAACTGCAACTGGTTATAAAGATGAAGCTGGAAACTTTGTAAATACTTCTTCAAATCTTGAAGTAGAAGCCTGTCATGATGGTGAGAAAGCTTATTATAAGGGTAATCCCCATAATGTTGATCCAGTTATTAAAATTAGAGGTAGGTATCGTGATTTTTCGATTTTAGAAACTCCTATGCTCGGTTCATTAACTGAGGCTTCGAGAATTGCTACAAATGTCTATCAGGTTATGGTTGCTGCCCGGGGAAAGGATATTTTATTCTTCCCGGCCAGATTTACTCATTATAAGTCGCAGGCTATGCATGGTTATGCTTATTCTTTAGGTGTTAATGCATATAATAATGAATATGGAACTAATACGCAGCGCTATATTTCTACAGATGAACAGGGAGCCTGGTGGGGAGGTAAGGGTGGAGGAACAATAAGCCATTCTTATGTAGCTTCATTTTTAGGGGATACTGCAGAAGCTATGCTGCAGTTTTGCCGTCTGATGCCGCTTAATGTAAATCGAATTGCTCTGGTAGACTTTGATAATGACTGTGTTAATACCAGTCTTGAGGTTCTAAAATCAATGTTTGATAAATACCTTGATTTGTTGAAAAATGGTCGGGAAGAAGAAGCAAAAAAATACAAATTATTTGGAGTCAGACCTGATAATTCTTCGGACTTAAGGGATAAGAGTGTTGAGCCTCTTGGAAAAAAAGAACTCGATAATGGTGTTAATGCCAGATTGATTTTTAATCTGCGCAATGCTCTGGATAATGCCTATAAGGACTGGGATTTAAGACCTGAGGATCTGGAAATGGCTAAAAATTACTGTCGGGAAGTAAAAATCATTGCAACTGGTGGTTTTAAACCAGCTAAAATTGACCGGTTTGAATCATCTCAGGTACCGGTTGATATTTATGGAGTGGGCAGCTGGCTTTTATCGAACTGTTCCTGTGAAGGTACAAAAAATGATTTTACAGCTGATGTAGTTAAGGTTAAAGTTGATGGAGAGTGGATTGATCTGGCAAAGGTAGGTCGTTCACCTGCAGATAATTCAAAACTGGAAAAAATCGATCTGAGTGAAATCCAATAAAGAGATAAAATTTGATTATAATTCAGGCTGTCTCTTTGGAGACAGTCTTTTAAAGTGGTGACTAATTATGAAAAATAAAAATGATTTGTTAAATAAGCTTCTTAATTCAATGGCCGAAGAATATTTTAGTTTTAATAATAAAATAATTAAGGTTAATAATTTAAAAGAAGTAGATTTTCAAAAGATTGCTCTTAAAATTGATAAAGAAGACCAGAAATATTATATAGAAAATAATTATCTAATTGATCAGGATAATGTATATTTTAATAAAGAAAGTGTAAATTTGTTAAAGTATAAAATTCAATTTTTAGGCAAGATTAAATCCGGTCAGCATAAAGTACCTTATCTTAATAACTACAGATATCAGAGTCTCAGTATTGATCTTGATAAAGGACTCGATTTATTAAAGAAATATCAAAAAAACAATCATAATCAGGCTTCATTTCTTCATTATAAATCAAATTTATTAGCAGAACTTCCGGAAGAAAGGAAAGAACTTTTACTGAAACTTGCTGCAGAAGCGGCCGAACTTGGCTATAATCTTTATCTGGTTGGAGGACAGGTAAGAGATTTATTGATTAATCTGCCTTTAAATAAAGATCTAGATCTTTTACTCGATGGTGATTTAAAAGAATTTTTTGATCATTTAGAAGAAAAATTTGGCTATCAGTATGATTATAATAATAAATTTTCTACTGGCTTTTTGCACAATGAATACGGATATTCTATAGATATAGCAAGCTGTCGAGAAGAAAAGTATCATTTTCCGGGTTCTTTGCCTCTGGTAGAAAAGGCTGATCTTTTTTCCGATCTTTTTCGTCGAGATTTTACAATTAATACTTTAGTAATAGATTTACATCCAGATCGAAAAGGAATATTATATGATTTTTTTGGTGGAATTAATGATTTAAAAAATGGCATTTTAAAAGTTCTTCATAATTATAGTTTTCGAGATGATCCCTTAAGAATTTTGAGAGGGATTCGTTTTCAAATATTAAAAGATTTTAAATTGAGTGCAGAAACAGTGGAATTAAGCAGACGTTCCTTAAAAAATTATGATTATCATAAACTTGCACTGGAAAGAGTTTTTACAGAACTGGCATATTTATTTGATTCTAAAAGAGATATTTCTCAGTTTTCTTCTATACTGCTAAATCAGATTCCAGTTTTAAAGTTAATAAAAGATAATTTTGAATTTAACAGCAGTATCGATGCTAATTTTCTTAAAGGAGAAAAAATGCTTGCTTTAAGTAGGGAAAAAGAAGTTGAAGTGAACCATTTTCTTGTCAGATTAATGATTTTGTTTTATAATAGTAAAGAAAGAATAATTAAATCCTGGCCACTTTCGATTCCTGAAAAAAAGACTTTTATTCGTAAAAATTGGCAGGATTTAAATGCTTCTGTTTTTGATCTTAAAGATCCTGCTTTAAGATTTAGAGAGCTGGAATCCTATCAGCCTGAGGAATTAATTATGTTTACTGTGCAAAATTTTAAACAGGAATATGTGGAAGAAATATTTAATCATCTCCAGCAGAGAGATGAAATAGAAATCCCTATCTCCGGTCATGATTTACTGAAAATGGGAGTTGCTCAGGGCCCGGAAATTAGAGAGTATCTGCTGGAAGTGCGGGATCAGATACTCCGCAGGCAGATTAGCAGTCGCAGAGAGGCATTGGAATATTTAAAAGAGATTATATAAATTAGGTAGATTTTTTAAAAGCTAAATTTTGAGAGGTGAAATAATGAGTACAATTTATGAATTATTATTATTAATACCCGTGCTGTTACTTTCTTTATCCTTACACGAGTTTATGCACGGTTATATATCATATAAACTTGGAGATCCAACCCCTAAATCGCAGGGGAGATTAACTTTAAATCCACTGGCTCATTTAGATCCCATTGGTAGTCTGGTTTTAATTTTAACCAGACGTTTTGGCTGGGCCAAACCGGTTCCGATTAATCCGAATTACTATAAAAATCCAAGGCGAGGAATGATGCTGGTTAGTCTGGCTGGTCCAGGGTCAAATTTTTTTCTGGCAGCTTTATTTGCTCTAATAGCAAGAGTAATAGTATTCTTTAGTTCAGCCAGTTTATATCAACTGCAAGCAGCTGGCTATGGAAATCTTGTCCAGACATTTTTTGTTTTCTTTCAACTGGCAGTAATTATAAATTTAAGTCTTGGTTTTTTTAATTTATTACCAGTGCCACCACTGGATGGTTCGAAAATTTTAATGGGTATTTTACCACCTAAATTTGATAAATATATCCGCAAACTGGAAGGGCCTTACGGAATGGTTTTGCTATTGCTTTTGGCCTATACCGGCATTCTCTGGAGCATTATTGGTCCACTGGTTAATACAATCTACGGAATCTTACTCTAAGCGAAAGAGGTTAATTTATGGATTATAAACTAGTACTGGATGACTTTGAGGGACCACTTGAACTTTTATACCAGCTGGTCAAAAAAAATGAAATTGATATCAGTGAAGTCTCACTTGCTAGAATTACTGATCAGTATCTTGACTATTTAGATCAGATGCGGGAATTTGACATAGATCTGGCAAGTGAATTTCTAATTATAGCAGCAGAATTAATAGAGATCAAGATTAAAGCACTTCTGCCTCAGGAAGAGGAAAGTGAGGAAGAAGAGAGTGAACACGAATTAATTACCCGCCTCCGGGAATATGAATTATTTAAAAATATTGCTCAGATGTTAAAAGAATGGGAAGAAGAGGCTGGCAATCGTTACCGGGCCCAGGTGGATATAGAAGAATTAATGCCGGAAATGCTGCAGGTAGATCTGGAAATTTCTGTGTCTAAATTACATGAACTGGTTATTAAAGCATTAACTGCCGAAAAAGAAGAAGAAACAGAAGTTTTAAGAAACCCTAAACTGGAATATCTTAAAGAAGAAAAGTTTAATATCCGCAACAAGATTAGAGATATTTTGAAAGATATTAGGCGGGTCAACCAGGAAGTTTCATTTTTTCATTTAATAAAAGAAGAAAATAATCAGCTGGAAATAGTTGTCAGTCTCCTTGCTTTACTGGAACTGATGAAACGCAAAAGAATTAAGGTGGTTCAGGAAAATAATTTTTCTGATATCCGGATTAGTATGGAAAGGTGATTTAATGAGCGAAGACAATATAAGTTATCTCAGTGAAAAACGAAAAGAAAAAGCACAAAAAATACTGGAAAATCTTGGCTTTGAAGACTTAAAACCAAAGGATATCGCACTGGTAGAGGCCCTTATATTTAGCAGCAAGAAGAAACTTCCACGATCTGTAATTAAGGAGATAACTTCATTTTCAGAAGAAAAATTAGAAAGAGTAATTATATATTTAGAGCAAAAATATCAGGGGGGAGAATTTGGTATTCAGCTAAAGGAATATAATGACAGTTATTTATTCCAGACCAAAAAAGAGTTTGCCCGCGAGATAGAACAGCTATTTGATATCACTAAAGTATCTTCTCTTTCCACTGCTTCTATGGAAACCCTGGCAATTATTGCTTACAGACAGCCAGTAACACGTTCGGAAATTGAGGAAATTAGAGGAGTCAGTGTTGAGAGGACCTTAACTACTCTAAGTAAGTATGAGTTAATAGAAGAAGTTGGGAGAAAAGAAACTATTGGTAATCCGATTATTTATGGAACAACAGATCAATTTTTAGAATATCTGGATATTGAAGATTTAGCTGAACTACCAGAAATTGAAAGAGTAGAAAAATTATTTGCTGCAGAAATTGAAGAGGCAGCAGAAGAAGCTGCAGAAAAAAAGGAATTAGAAGCAGAGCAGGAAACAAACTAAAAAGTTTAAAATAATATAATTTTGAGGTGAAATAATGGAGAGACTGCAGAAAGTTATGGCCCATGCAGGGGTTGCTTCTCGCAGAAAATCGGAGGAAATTATAGCAGCAGGGAGAGTTAAAGTAAATGGACAAACTGTTACCGAAATGGGATTTAAGGTTGATCCAGAACAGGATGAAATAGTTGTTGATGGTGAGCTGATTAGTGAAGAGAAAAAAAGATATATTCTTTTAAATAAACCAGAAGGTTATATTACAACTGTATCTGATCCGGAAGGTCGACCTACTGTTATGGACTTAATTCCTGATTTAAAACAGCGTCTGTATCCAGCAGGAAGACTTGACTATGATAGTTCAGGACTCTTAATTATGACTAATGACGGTGATTTAACTTATAAATTAACTCATCCGAAAAAGGAAGTTGATAAAAAATATAGAGTTCTTGTGCAGGGAGAAATGAAAGAAGAAGATTTTAAAAAATTTGAAAATGGAATGATAATCGATGGACAAAAAACAGCACCTGCTAAAATATCAAATGTAAATCAGAAAAAAGATCAGACCGAGTTTGATATAATTATTCATGAGGGTAGGAACAGACAGGTTAGACGGATGGCCAAAATTGCTGGTTTTCCGGTCGTTTCACTGCAGCGAATTTCTTTTGCTTTTTTAACACTCAATGGTGTTAAAGAAGGTGAATTTAGATATCTAAATGACAGGGAAGTAACGAAATTGAAAAATATGCTTTAATTTAAGTAATAAAGAAGGAATAAGTACTTTAATCAAGAATTAAATAATTAGCTGTTTACATATTCTCAAGATTATTCTTAATAATCCTGAAGATTCTCCACCTGTTTTAAAAAATTATAATTACATTTAAGGGGGAGTTAAATTATTTATGGAAGAATTAAAGGTTTCATCAAATTCTGATCCAAAAGCTGTTGCTGGTGCTTTAGCAGCGGTTGTTAGGGAAGAAAAAAGGGTTGAGTTACAGGCGGTAGGAGCTGGAGCAGTCAATCAAACTATCAAAGCAATTGCGATTTCCCGGGGATATGTTGCTCCCAATGGAATGGACTTAATTATGATTCCTGCATTTGCTGAAATTGAAATCGATGGAGAAGAAAGAACAGCTATTAAATTTTTAGTTGAGCCGAGATAAATCACGATTTTTTAAAACCTATCCGTGAGGGTAGGTTTTTAAATGTAAAATCAGGCTACTTATAAGGTAGGTGGTTAATATTTTTCTTAAAAAAATTAGGCTTAAAGGATTTAAGTCTTTTGCCAGTAAAACTGATATAGAAATTGAAGAAAATATAACTGCTGTCGTAGGACCAAATGGCAGTGGTAAAAGTAATATTGTAGATGCTATCCGCTGGGTTCTGGGCGAGCAGAGTGCCAAAAATCTGAGGGGAAGCAGAATGGCTGATATTATTTTTTCTGGAAGTGAAGAATTAAACGCCAAAAAGAAAGCCAGTGTAACTCTATTTTTTGATAACTCCAGTGGAGACCTTCCTGTTGAAGGCAAAGAATTGACTTTAGGACGTGAGGTAAGAGATGATGGTCGCAGTGATTATTTAATCAATGGAGCTTCCTGCAGGTTAAAAGATATAGAAATGCTTTTAATGGATAGTGGTCTGGGCAGTGATGGTTATTCAATAGTTGGACAGGGAAGAATTGATTCAATCATTAAATCCAAGCCGGATAAAATGAGATTGTTTTTTGAAGAAGCTGCAGGAATTATGAAACATAAATCTCGTAAAGAAGAAGCCGAAAAAAGACTTGAAAATACTAATAATGATTTAAAGAGAATTCATGATCTGGTGGATGAACTTGAAAAAAGACATGATCCTTTAAAAAATGCAGCTGAAAAAGCTAAAAAGTATAAAGGATTTAAAGAAGAACTTTCAGATTTAGAGATTAGCCTTTTAAATAAACAGTGGAAAAAAAATTCAGCTGAGTTCAAAGCATTGAGCAAAAATAGAGATGCTCAGCAGAAGACTTTAAATGAAAAACAGAGCTCCTATAATGCAATTTCTTATCAGCTTGATAATGATAAAGACAAGCTTAAAACTCTTAAAAATGAAAAGGAAGAGCTCAGTAATCGCTATTTTCAGAATCAGAATAAGGTTAATGAGATTAAAAATAACCTAAATGTTATGGAAGAAAGGAAAAATAATTACATAGAAAATAAAGAAAATCTAAAAAATAAAATTGCTGAGCTAAAAGAGGAACGACAAAGGCAGCAGGAAGAAGTTAAAGAGGCAGCAGAAAATTTTAAGCTGATAAATTCTGACCAGCAGAATATTGAAAATGAAATTGATAAATTAAAAAATAGCATTAGACAAAATCAGGAAAAAATTGAATCTCTAAAAAAGCAAATAAATTCTAAAGAAAATAAAATTGAAGCAAAAGAAATAAAAATACAGCAGGAAAATTCAGCACTGGAAAGATTAAAAGAAAGAGTTGAAATTTCTAATGATCGGCTGCAGGAAATATCTTTAGACCAAAATCAGATAGATCAAAAAATTGAAAAGGAATCTGCTCGTACCTCAAGAATCAAAGAAGAGCTGGCTGCAGTTAGAACTAAGATTGAAAAAAAGAAGCAGCTATTAGAAACTCTAAAAGAAAAAATCCGAAAAGAAGATCAGGCTCTGGAAGCAGGTAAAGATCAGCTTTTAGAGACAAAGGAGAATTATCAGCATTATAATTCTCGTCTGCAGTTAATGGAAGAAATGCAGGAAAGTTATGAAGGTTATTATAATGGTGTGCGCAGCATTTTAGAAAAACGAGAACAGTTTAGTGGTTTAATTGATGTAGTGGCCGAAATAGTCTCAGTTAAAGCCGAATACGAAGAAGCTATAGAAACTGCACTTGGAGCCAAAATGCAGAATATTATTGTCGAAGATGATCAGACAGCTAAAGATGCAGTAAGCTACCTAAAGAAAAATAACAGAGGGCGAGCAACTTTTTTACCACTTAATATGGTTAATGGTTCCCGGCTTAGTGATCGTTATTTAAATCAATTGAGAAATCAGAAAGGATTTATTGGTCTGGCAGTTGATCTGGTAGATTTTCCGGAGCGCCTGGAAAATATATTCAACTTTCTTTTAGGTCAAATTGTAGTCAGTGATAATCTTGACCATGCTGTTAAGATGGCGAAAAATATTAAGCGCAGTTTTCGAATTGTTACCACAGAAGGAGATGTTGTATATCCCGGTGGTGCTATTTCTGGTGGAAGCAGCTCCAGTAACAGCAGAGATTTAATCGGCCGCAGTCGAAAAATTGAAGAGCTAAAATTGCGCAAAAACAAACTGCAGCAAAAAGGAAAATCACTTGTCCAAAAACTGGAAAATAACAAAAAAGAACTTGACCAAAAAAGGGAAAAATTAGAGCTTTTAAAATCAGAACTTCAGTCTTTAAAAATGGAAGAAAACAATATTATAAATGATAAAAATAGAGCTGAAGAAAATTTAAAAGAATTAAAATCAGACAGGAATTTAAGACAGAATAATTTTTCTGAGTTGGATAATAATCTTAAAGATAACAAAGAAACAATTAAAATTAAGCAGCAAAACATTGAAGAATTCAGAATAGAGATTAAAAATTTGGATAGTGAAATCAATGATCTAAAAGCCGCTTTTAAAATAAAAAAAGAAAATCTTGCAGAACTGGAACCTCAGTTAAAAGAATTAGAGCTGGATGGGGCCAGAATTTCGGAAAAAAGAAATAATGCGCAGGAAAAGTTGTCTGATAGAAAGCGCGCTTTAGAGTTAAAAGAGAAAGAAATAAAAGAGCGAAAAAAAGAGATTGATGAGATTAGCAGTGATCTGGAAAGAATCGCTGATCGTAAAATTAGACTTCAGCAGCAGAAAACGAAATTGGAGTCTGAGGGTGAAGAGCTGAAGCAGAAAAAAAATAATTTAACAATTGAAGTTAAAAATCTGGAAAAAAAAGTTGAAACCAAGGAAAAAGAAGCAAAAGAACTGCAGCAGCAGTTAAACAAGGTTAAAGATGATTTTCACCAGCTTGATTTAAAATATACCAAGCTAGATGACAAATTAGAAAACATTAAATCAATTTTAATTAATGATTATGAACTTAAACCGAATGAGATTGATGAAAATAAATTAATTGAAATTACAGATGAAGATGAGGCAGAAGCAGAGGCCAAAATTCATGATTTAAAAAAGAAGATGGACAGCCTGCATCCGGTTAATGAAGCAGCTGTAGAAGAATTTGCTGAACTAAAGGAAAGACTTGATTATCTGCATGAACAGCAGGCTGACTTAAAACATGCCCGGAATTCAATTGAACTTGTGATTTCGGATATTGAGGAATCTATGGAAAAAATGTTTGCAGATACTTTTTATCAGGTCAAGGAAGAGTTTTCTAAGGTTTTTAAAGCCCTTTTTCAGGGAGGGAAAGCAGAACTTAAGTTAACTGATCCAGACGAACTTTTAACAACAGGGGTGGAAATCCATGCTCAACCGCCGGGAAAGAGTTTAAAAAGTTTATCTCTGCTCTCAGGTGGTGAGAGGGCTTTAACAGCGATTGCCTTAATTTTCGCCTTTATTCAGGTTAAACCAAGTCCTTTTTATGTTCTGGACGAAATAGATGCTCCTCTGGATGATGTTAATATTGTTCGATTTGCCAGTTTTATTAAAAAGTATGCAAAGGTAGCACAGTTTATTATCATCACTCACCGACGTTATATGATGACTGAAGTTGATTCGCTTTACGGTGTGACTATGGAAAAATCTGGTGTATCTCGTCTGGTTTCTTTAAAGTTAGACCAGGCAGAGGAATTTAATGATAATTATATCAAGGAGGCTTTATAAGTGGGATTTTTACAGAGATTAAAGGATGGGCTTAAAAAAACAAAGGAAAGTTTTGTAAATCAGGTAACAAATATTTTTACCGGCAGAACAAATATTGATGATGAACTATTTGAAGAGTTGGAAGAGGTTTTAATTCAGGCAGATGTAGGTGTTAAAACCACTTTTACCTTAATTGAAAAATTAAAAGAAAATGTAGAAGAAGAAGAAATTACTGAACCAGAAGAACTAATGGATTATTTTCAAAAAGAACTGCAGAGTCTGCTGCAGAATGACGAAGGCGGCTTTAAATTCGATAAAGATCTTAATATTATCATGGTAGTCGGTGTTAATGGTGCCGGAAAAACTACTACAATTGCTAAAATTGCGGGCCGGCATAAAGAAGAGGGTAAAAAGGTAATGCTGGCAGCAGGTGATACCTTTAGAGCGGGTGCAATTGAACAGCTCCAGATCTGGGGAGACCGTCTGGGAGTTAATGTGATTGCTCAGCAGGAAGGTTCTGATGCAGCAGCAGTTGCTTATGATGCTGTCCAGTCTGCCAGAGCTAAAGAAGTAGATCTTTTAATTGTCGATACAGCCGGCCGACTGCACACCCAGACTAACTTAATGGAAGAGCTCAAAAAAGTTAAAAGAGTAATCGATAGAGAGGCAGCAGAAATAAATGCTGGAGTTGAAGTTCTGCTGGTATTAGATGCAACAACCGGCCAGAATGCTATTTCTCAGGCTAAATTATTTAATGATGCTGTAGAAGTTGATGGGGTTGCTCTAACCAAACTTGATGGAACTGCCAAGGGTGGTATTGTAATTGCAGTTAAAAATGAACTGGATATTCCAATTAAACTGATTGGAGTTGGAGAGGCAGCAGAAGACCTGCAGAACTTTGATCCAGAAGAATTTATAGAGGCACTTTTCAGCAGTGAAGATTAGATAGGTCAGTTATTTAGAGTATTAGAGAAATAAAATATCTGCC
The DNA here is from genome assembly GCF_900156285.1 of Halanaerobium kushneri. Taxonomy (GTDB): domain Bacteria; phylum Bacillota; class Halanaerobiia; order Halanaerobiales; family Halanaerobiaceae; genus Halanaerobium; species Halanaerobium kushneri. Next base: position 297,749 of record NZ_FTNC01000001.1, on the reverse strand, counting down.
TGACTTTCTCCTCCAGATATTTAAAAAGAGAGTTTTGCAAGCTTAAAATTTCAAAACTTAATTAAAAATTTAATTAAAGAGTAGATTGAGCCCAGAAAAAATTAGATAAACTTGACTTAGTAACTTTTTATTGTAGTACTTAATGAGTATTTATTTAAAATCAGACCTACAAACAGGAGGTTTGTAGCTGAATGCAGCACAGGAGGTGCTGATCAAGAAGGTAGTCTGATTTTAAATGAATATAAATTTTTAGTGCTACAAAAAAGTTAATTTGGAGATTTAGATAATTTTTTCTGGGCTCAATCTTAACCTATTAAAAAATTTAAGGATGTTTTGAAATTTTAGCTTGACAAAAGCTCCAAAATATCATATACTATCACCTGTGTTAAGTAAATTAACTTTACAGGTGATTTTTTTGCTAAAGAAAACAATTAAAATTACAATGTTATTTGACTTTTACGGCTCTTTGCTGACAGAAAAGCAGCAAAAGATTATTAAAAGCTACTTCTATAATGATTTATCTCTTTCTGAGATTGCTGATAATATAGGGATCAGTCGTCAGGGAGTTTATGACCATCTACATAGAAGTGAGGAGAGCCTGGAAGATTATGAAGCCAAGCTCGGGCTTTTAAAAAAATATAATAAGATCAGAACAAATATAAATGATTTAGAAGAGATGATGACGGCTAAGGGTATTTTAGCTGCAGACCAGAATCAGGATCTGCGCAAAAAACTGGAATCGATTAAATCGATCCTCTAGAGGAGGTAAAATATGATTTTTTCAAATCTCGCTGAAAAACTGCAGGATACCTTTGATAAGTTAAGAGGAAAGGGTAAACTGACAGAAAAAGATGTTAAGACTGCTCTAAAAGAGGTTAAGATGGCCCTCTTGGAAGCAGATGTTAATTATAAAGTTGTAAAAAACTTTATTTCTAAAATTGAAGAGAGAGCTGTTGGTAAGGAAGTTATGGATAGTTTAACTCCTGGACAGCATGTTATTAAGATTGTTAATGAAGAAATGCAGGAACTAATGGGTGGCAGTAAAGAAGATATTGCTATTGCACCTGAACCCCCTACAATTATTATGATGGTTGGTCTTCAGGGTTCAGGTAAAACTACCAGTGCTGGTAAACTGGCCCGTAAATTATCAAAGGATGGTAAGAGTCCTTTATTAGTTGCTGCAGATGTTTACCGGCCTGCTGCTATCAGACAGCTTCAGGTTCTGGGAGAAAGACTTGATTTACCCGTATTTTCGATGGGAGAAGACAGTGATCCGATTGATATTGCAAAGGGAAGTATTAACTATGCTTCTTCTCACAACTGTGATACTATTATTCTTGATACAGCAGGACGTCTGCATATTGATCAGGATATGATGGAAGAATTGGAGTCTATTAAGTCTACAGTTGAACCGGATGAAATTCTACTTGTTGTAGATGCAATGACAGGTCAGGATGCTGTAAATGTAGCTAAAAACTTTGATCAGCGCCTTGACGTAGATGGAATAGTTCTAACCAAAATGGATGGTGATGCCCGTGGTGGTGCTGCTTTATCTATTAAGGCAGTCACAGGTAAACCAATAAAATTTGCTGGTACAGGCGAAAAACTTGCTGATTTAGAAACTTTTCATCCAGATCGGATGGCATCACGTATTCTGGGAATGGGAGATGTTTTAAGTTTAATCGAAAAGGCAGAAAAGAGCATTGATAAGGAAAAGGCTCAGGCACTGGAAGAGAAGCTCAGAAAAAATGAATTCACTTTAGAAGATTTTATGGAGCAGATGGACCAGGTGAGAAATATGGGGCCGATGGATGAAATTCTGGGAATGATTCCCGGTTTAGGTGGAGCCAAACAGCTTAAAAATATGCAGGTTGATGATAAACAGCTTGATTATATTGAAGCAATAATTTCATCAATGACACCAGAAGAAAGAAGAGACCCTGAAGTCATTAATGGTTCACGCCGTAAGCGTATTGCTCAGGGTAGTGGAACCAGTATTCAGGAAGTAAATCGTCTTTTAAAACAGTTTAGACAGACTAAAAAAATGATGAAGCAGTTAAACAGCGGTAAAATGAAAAAAGGTGGAGGTTTCAATCTGCCATTTTTCAATTAAATAAATAGACTTGTAATTTTTATTATTAACGGAGGGAGGTGTTTGATAGATGGCAGTTAAGATTCGTTTAAAAAGAATGGGAAGTAAGCGTAATGCATCATACAGAGTTATTGTTTCTGATTCCAAGAGAGCTCCTCAGGGATACTTTGTTGAGGAATTAGGTTTCTATGACCCTACAACTGAACCAGAAACATATAATATTGATGAAGAAAAAGCACTCAAGTGGTTAAATAATGGTGCAAAGCCTTCAGATACAGTTAAGACTTTATTAAAGAAGTCAGGTGTTATGGCTAAGTACCACGGTAATGAGTAATTAAAAGGAGGTTTTCTCCATGGAAGAATTGATAAAATTTATTGCCGAATCCATAGTAGACAATCCTTCTGAAGTCTCAGTTAACAGGGTTGAAGATAACAATTCGATAACAATTGAGCTTTCGGTTGCAGATGAAGATATGGGTAAGGTCATTGGTAAGAGAGGCCGAATTGCAAAAGCAATTAGAACCGTTGTTAATGCTGCAGCTGCTAAAGAAGGAACAAAAGTAAGGGTTGATATTAAATAATTTTTCAGGCTGGTGAAATAATTGAGTGATAATTACTTAGTAATTGGAATAATTACTCGTTTCCAGGGAAATAAAGGAGAAGTTAGGGTTAAGGCAACCACCGACATTCCGGAGCGATTCTTTGATTTAGATACAGTCTATCTTAAAAGAGGAGATGAGCTTAAGGAACTGGAGATAGAGTATATTCGTTTCCATAAACAATTTGTAATAATAAAGTTTTTTGACATTAATTCAATTAATGAAGCAGAAGAACTTAAAAATTATCAGGTTTTAATTGATGAGTCTGAAAAATATTTACTTCCAGAAGATAACTTTTATGTCGATGATTTAATAGACTGTGAGGTCTATCTTGCATCCGGCAGCTATCTGGGAAAATTAATAGATGTTATTGACACTTCAGGCACAGATATTTTTTTGGTCAAAGGCAAGGATAAAGAATATATGCTGCCTGCCAGTCGGGAAATGATTTTAGAAATTGATCTTGAAAACAAAAAAATTATTGTTGATCCTATCCCGGGGATCTTAGATCTTTAGGAGCTGAATTTATGTTTTTTGATATTTTAACTCTTTTCCCGGAAATGTTTGCGGGACCTTTTAGTGAGAGTATTTTAAAAAGAGCCAGAGAAAAAGATTTGATAGATATAAAAACAGTAAACATCCGTGATTTTGCTGAGGATAAACATCATACAACAGATGAGCCACCATACGGTGGAGGAGCTGGAATGGTGATGAAGGCAGAACCGATCTTCAAGGCCTGGCAGAATACTCAGGATAAGAGAGGGCAAAAATCAAAAACTATTTTAATGAGTCCGCAGGGTGAAGAATTGACCCAGGATTTAGTTAAGGATCTAAGCCAGGAGCAGGGTTTAACAATAATCTGTGGCCGTTATGAAGGTGTGGACGAACGAGTCAGAGAAACAATTATTGACCGGGAAATTTCTATCGGTGATTATGTACTTACTGGTGGAGAACTGCCGGCAATGGTTCTTGTTGATTCAATTTCCAGACTTTTGAGTGGAGTACTGGGAGATGAAAATTCTTCTAAAAAGGATTCGTTTTATAATGGCCTTTTAGAACATCCTCATTATACCAGACCACGAGAATTTAATGGCCTCAAGGTTCCTGATGTATTACTAAGTGGTAATCATCAGTTAATTGAGCGATGGCGCAAAAAAGAGTCTTTAAAAAGAACTCTTTTAAGAAGAAAAGATTTACTGGAAGATAAAAAACTTAGTGATTTAGAAAAAGAATTACTTAAAGAAATTAAGCTGGAACTAAAGGGTGAAGTTGATGGCAAAAATTGAGGCAGATGTTTATCTTGGCTTAGTCCATAATCCTATTTATAATAAACTGGGTGAAGTTATAACAACAACTGTAACAAATTATGATCTACACGATATAGCAAGAGCTGCAAAAACCTATGATATCAATAAATACTATATTATCAATAATCTTAAATCACAGCAGGAATTGGTAGAAAGAGTCAGAGATTACTGGACTGGTGGTCGTGGTGCTGATTATGTTTATAACCGTCATCAGGCTTTTTCGGTGCTCGAGATTGCTTCAGAACTTGAGGAAGTAAAAGAAGAAATCCGAAAAGAAACAGGGCAGGAGCCTCTGCTGATTGCTACTGATGCTCGTGAATATCCAAATACAATATCCTATAAAGATATGCGCAGTGAATTACAGCAAATTGACCGCCCGTTTTTAATTATTTATGGAACCGGTTATGGTTTAACCAAGGAGATGGTTGCTGACTGTGATTATGTGCTTTATCCTATCTGGGGTAGAGGAGATTTTAATCATCTTTCAGTTAGAAGTGCTGCTTCAATTATTATGGATCGTCTGTTGTCTGATCCCTGGTGGGAGGCATAAAATTTAATTATTTTTTGAGAGGAGGTTTATAGATGAACATTATCAATGAAATAGAGAAAGAACAAATTCGTAATGATATCCCCGAATTTGCTGTTGGCGATACATTAGATCTAAAAGTATTAATCTCTGAAGGTGGAAAAGAAAGACTTCAGCCTTTTAAAGGGGTTGTAATTAGAAGAAATGGTGGTGGTTTAAACGAAACCTTCACTATTCGTAAAATTGCACACGGTGTTGGAGTGGAAAGAACTTTCCCATTACATAGTACTAAACTTGATACTATTAATGTGGTACGCCGTGGTGATGTTAGAAGATCTCGTCTTTACTATCTGCGGGATAGAAGAGGTAAGGCTTCTAGAATTAAAGAAAAAAGAGAAGAAAGAAAATAATTATTTTAAGGTGGGGGTTTTCTCCACCTTTTTTCAATATTTATGGACTTAAAAAATATTCAGAAAAAGTTTTAAGGAGTTTTGATTATGATACAGTGGTATCCCGGCCATATGGCCAAAGCAAAAAGAATATTAAAAGAGGATTTAAAGTTAGTTGATATTGTAATTGAGGTTGCTGATGCTCGAGTTCCGATTAGCAGTCAGAATCCTGACTTAAGAAAATTAATTAATGAGCAGGCTAAGGTTACTGTTTTAAACAAAAAAGATCTGGCTGATCCAGCTTATAATCAGAAGTGGATCAATTATTTTCAAAAACAAACCGGGGAAGATGCAGTTTTATTAAATTCATTAACTGGTGAGGGAGTTAGTGAATTAAAGAGTATTTTAAATAATACCTATGATCAAATAGCATCAAAACTATCTAAAAAAGGTAGAAATCCTCGCCGTCTGCGAGCAATGATTATTGGAATTCCTAATGTCGGAAAATCAGCTTTAATTAATCTTTTAGCCGGTTCTAATATTACTACTATTGGTAATAAACCGGGTGTAACCAGGGGGAGACAGTGGGTCAATGTCAGCAAAAAGGTGCGCCTGCTTGATACTCCCGGAATTTTATGGCCTAAATTCAGTAGTGAAGATAAGGCCTATAAGTTAGCTCTAACCGGTGCTGTGGATAATGACATTTTTGATTTTGAGCTGGCAGCTTACAAATTGATTAAATTCATTATTGAAATTAATGAGGATATTCTGCTTGATGCTTACAGTCTTGATTATTTAGAAGCTCATCCCTATGATATTTTGGCAGATATTGCCCGTAAAAGAGGATGTTTGATGACCGGTGGTAAGGTAGATCGCAACCGGGCAGCAGGAATTATAATTAATGATTTTAGAGATGGCAGGCTGGGCCAGATAACTTTAGAAAAGCCAGCAGAAGCTGAAAATTTAAAAGCAGCTGATCACAATGAAAAATAATGATTTGAATTTACCAGAATTCAGTCAGCTGACTGTTAAAGAAGTAAAAAAATTTACTTCTGAGCTGAAAGTTAAAAAGGAGCTGCCTAAAATAATCGAAATTCTAAATCAGGATTCTCGTAAGGGAGTTCAAAAGATAGCTGCCAGGTTGGAGCGTAAAATAAAAAAGCAGCAAAAAATCAGGGCTAAGTGGGAGCAGATGAACCAGCTTGAAACTGAGCTTGCCGCTGAAGGCTATCAGGTAATTGTTGGTCTGGATGAGGCCGGTAGAGGACCTCTGGCAGGTCCTGTAGTAGCTGCTGCAGTGGTACTGGATCCTGAAGCGAAGATTTATGGTTTGGATGATTCTAAAAAGTTATCTAAAAAGAAAAGAGAAATCTTATTTTCAAAAATCAAAGCCAGAGCAAAGGTTGGGATTGGCCAGGCTTCAAGTAGTGAAATAGATAAGTATAATATTAGGGAGGCGACCTTTGTTGCTATGAAGAGAGCAGTTAAAGATCTGCTGCCAGAGCTGGATCAAAATCCTGAACTTCTACTTGTTGATGGAAATGCGGTTATCCCTAATTTAACAGTGGAGCAAAAAGCAGTTATTAATGGAGATGCAGATGTAAATGCTATTGCAGCTGCTTCAATTATTGCCAAAGTAACGAGAGATAATATTATTTTTGAATATGCAGAAAAATTTCCTCAGTATAATTTTAAATCAAATAAGGGCTACGGTACAGCTGAACATATTGCTGCTTTAGAAAAATATGGCTCTTCTCCAATCCATCGTAAATCCTTTGGCCGAGTTCCTGAATAGTATTGATTTTGATTTAAAAATTTATTATTTGTTTAAAATAGAAAGTTACAATTTTTTTGAAAGGAGATGAAAAATGAATACAAAAAGATTAGCCCGCGGTGCAGCTATTACTGCTCTATATGTAGTTATAACTTATTTTTTAGCTCCAATAAGTTTTGGTCCGATTCAGTTTAGAGCTGCTGAAGCTTTAACTGTATTGCCAATTTTATTTCCGGAAGCAGTTCCTGCTTTATTTTTAGGAGTACTGCTGGCCAATATTATTGGAGGGCTTGGTTTAGTAGATATAATTGGTGGTAGTCTGGTTACTTTGCTGGCGGCTTATGTTACCTACAAAAATAGTGATAATATTTTTGCCTATTTAAGTCCAATTTTATTTAACGCATTTTTGATCAGCATCTATCTTCATATTTTATTTGAACTGCCTTATTGGTTAAATGTAATCCAGATTGGTCTAAGTGAGGCAGCTGTTGTTTTAATCCTTGGTGTACCCTTAATTAGATATCTAAAGCAGCATTTCTGATTTTTCAGCATACCAGCGAAAGTCAATAGCTTTAATCAGATCGGATTCTGTAATTTTAGAATTGGAGTTTAAATCAGCAATAGTTCGGGCTACTCTCATTAGCCTTATATAACCACGAACACTTAATTTGAGGTTCTCATAGGCCTGGTTTAAAACTTTTTTACCTCTCCTGTCAGGCTGACAGTATTTTTCTATATCTTCTAACATCAATTCCGAATTTTTCTTTATTTTTGTTTTTTCATATCGTTGAGCCTGCATTAAGCGGGCTTTTTTTATTTTCTTAAGATAATTAACTTCTTTTTCGGGGATATTTTTAGTTAGGATTTCATCTTTTTTTAAAGGAAGAACTTCAATTTGTAGATCAATCCTATCTTTTAGTGGTCCTGATAGTTTCTGCTGATAGCGGACAATATCTCTTTCTGAACACTTACATTCTCTATCTTTAACTCCTGCAAAACCGCAGGGGCAGGGATTCATTGCAGCTACAAACTGAAAATTTGCTGGGAAATAGTAACTTCCCTGCTGGCGGACAATTTTAATTTCCTTTTTTTCCAGTGGTTCTCTTAGATTTGCCAGAACAGAATTTTTGAATTCCGGCAGCTCATCCAAAAAGAGGACACCATTATGAGCCAGAGATATTTCTCCAGGTACTGGTATCTGACCTCCACCAATTAGAGCAGCCGAGGTAATAGAATGGTGAGGAGCGATAAAAGGACGGTATTTCTTTTCTAAATTGAGTTCTTTCAAGTTATTATTAATACTGTAGATAGAGGCTGTTTCCAGCAGTTCTTTTTTGTTGAGTGGGGCCAGCAATTTTACTATTGATTCTGCCAGAACAGTTTTACCGCAGCCCGGAGGCCCAATCAAAAGTAAATTGTGTCCGCCAGCTGCAGCTGTGATTAGAGCATTTTTAGCATTTTTTTGACCTCTGATCTGACTTAACTCTGGATAGTTTAGAGTAGAATTTTGATTTGAATCAGATATAAAATTATTTTTTTCTGCTGCTTCTAAATTATTAACATCACGCAGATGCTTAAGCAAAAATGGTGTTAAATTTTTAACCAGCAGGGCTTCTTTTTGATTTGCCTGAGGTATAATAGCCTGGAGATAATTATTTTTGGAAGCGGCAAGCAGCATGGAGAGTAGTCCTTTTACATGATTAATATTACCATTTAAATTTAATTCTCCAGCAAAAAATTTATTTTTTTTATTTTTAATATTAATCTGTCCCGAACATTCAAGCAGCACTGCAGCTATTGCCAGGTCAAAATGAGATCCATATTTATTAATATTTCCCGGGGCCAGATTAACAGTAATTTTTTTGACTGGCCATTCAAAACCAGAATTAATAATTGCTGAGCGGACTCTTTTAGCTGATTCTCTAACAGTTTTTCCGGCCAGACCTACAATATTAAAACTGGGTAGCCCTCTTGAAATATCTACTTCAACTTTTACCATTTCTGCTTTAACACCATAAATAACAGCTGAATAAAGATAGGAATACATTTAGATTTCTCCTTCCCAATAAATGTATATTATATTTTTAGTTACTTAAATTCTTATAATTTAATTTAGTCAATTATATTTTTAAAATGTTTCAATTTATCAATTCTTCTGGCAGCAGGATCAATTTTTAAAGCAATCAGGTCAAAACGGATTAAACTTAAATGGATGTTTTTTTCAGAAAAATAAAAGATAGCGGCTCGACGCAGGTGAGCAATTTGTTTATAATAAAGAGATTGGGCCAGCTCAATATAATTTTCGGAGCTGCGGCTCTTAACTTCAATAAAAATTGTGTAATTATTTTTAGCAGCGATAATATCAATTTCTCCAAATTTATTTCTATAATTCCTTTCAATAATATAATAACCCTCCTGTCTTAAATATTTTACTGCAATATCTTCACCGATTTTTCCAATTTTATTGTGTAAAGCCATCAAAATACCTCCTTAAATAGAATATATTATATAATTATGTAAAAATATAGAAACTCCTGCATAAAAATTATTTTTTTATTATAATCTGGGAGAGGATAAATAATGACATATCTAAATAAGTAATTTCTATAATATTCAAAAGATAATTATTTTGCAATATTAAAAATTAATTAAAGGAATTCAGCTAAATTTAAAGAATATTATTTATTAGAAAAGAAAATAATGTTCTCTTTTTAGGTGCTTCTTTAAATTAGAAGATAATAGGGAATCAGGTGAAATTCCTGAACGGGTCCGCCACTGTTAATCAGTAGGCCGATTAATTACCACTCACTCATCAATAGTGCTGGGGAAGGTAAATCGGTAAAGCTGTAAAGTCAGGAGACCTGCCTGAAAGGATGGCAGCCATCTTCGAGACAGGACTGGTTGTGGGCTAACTATATCTATTATGACACCCTCAATGTATCCTTAGGGTGTCTTTTTCTATTTATTTAGCCTTTTTTGTCTTAGGTGGCTGTGAGCAGACAAAAACTTAAGGAGGAATTATTTATGTTAAGGAAAACAGTTTTAGTCATGCTTACAGCACTCTTGATTTTAGCAGTGCCGGTAAGTGCCCAGGAAGAAGTTATGGAATTGGATGAAATTGTTGTGACAGCAAGTCGTTATCAGGAAAGTATTATGGAGACTCCAGTCAGTATTGAAGTTATTGATCAGGAAGAGATAGAAGCTAGCAATGCCAGAAATTTAGCAGATCTTCTACAGGATGCTGGTGGAGTTTATATTAAAAATTTTAGTGGCTTAACTGGAAAAAAAGATGTAATAATTAGAGGAGCAAGACAGGATCAAATATTATACTTACTCGATGGACAGCCTTTAAATAGTCCTCAGGATGGGGTTATTAGGTTAGAGGATATACCAATTTCTATTATTAAACGAATTGAAATTTCTAAGTCTGCCTCATCATCAATTTATGGAGCAAATGCTATGGGTGGAGTAATTAATATTGTAACTCAAGCTGCCGATAAAGATAATGAAACAGAGGTTAATTTTGGTTTTGGCTCATATAACACTCAAAATTATATTCTGACAACAAATTATAATTTTGATAACTCTTCAGTATTTATTTCTTACGACAAATTGAGCAGTGATGAACATCGAGATGATCCTGATCAGAAGTCAGCTTTAGATCGGGACGATATTTTTATCAAGTACAAATATAATCTCAGTAAAAGATCTAACTTAAATTTTACATACAGATATAATAATACTGAATCGAATTATCCTGGTTCAGATGCAAATGATGATTATGGTTTTCGTGATGATCAGGATAAAAACATTAGAATCTCTTTAGATCAAAATTTAAAAAACAGAGACAGAACACTTTTAGTCTACAATAATGAGCGGGAGATGTATGATAAGACTAGATATCCAGCGTCAATGTTTGGACCAGCAGGTTATAATATAACTGATGTAGATATTTTAAAAAGAGGTTTAAATTTTAAAGAAACTAATTATAATTTTGATAACCACACAATAAATTATGGTTTTGAAATAATAGAAAATGAAGTAGAAGATAATGAATTATCAACTAATAATACACATGAAAATCTTAACAAAGCCTTATATATTCAGGATAAGTTTAGATTAAATAATAATATTTTTGTTTATGGTGCTAGATATGATGATCATGATGAATATGGAGCAAATCTTAGCCCGAAATTTGGCTATATCTATGAATTAACTGATAACTGGAATTTTAATTTTAATTATGGAGAAGCTTATAGAGCTCCAACATTTCTTGATTTATATGGTTTTGGAGGTAATGAAAATTTAAAGGCAGAATCAGGAAAAACTTTTGATCTTGGATTTAAATATTTAGATTCAATCTGCAGAAGAGAAATTACATTTTTCCAAAGAAATTTTGAGCAGTTAATTACTTATAATTCTAATACATCTATGATGGAAAATATTGATGAAGCTGATATTAAAGGAATTGAGTTATTAACATCAAGAAGCTTTGATGATAATTGGACTATTGATTTTGCCTATACCTATTTAGAGGCTAGAGATGATAGTGTAGACGGTCAGTCATTAAATATGCCCTATAATCAGCTTGCATTAAATGTAAAGTACGACAAAGAAAATTATAATTTTGTATTAGACAATAGCTATGTTGATGAAACAAACTCTTATGGTGGAGGTAAAGTAGATTCTTATTTCATCTCTGATTTAAAATTAGTTACTGATTTAAGCGAAAGCAAAGAATTAGATTTTGAAATTAACAATCTTTTCGATAAAGACTATGAAGTAGTAGATGGCTATCCAATGCCTGGTCGTAACTTTATGGTTAACCTCAGCACCAAATTTTAGTTAAACCTATAAATTAACCTATAGAAAGGATGATGATAATGAAGCAAAAATTAATATATCTAACTGCCTTCCTCTTATCATTATCCCTTATCCTGCTGCTGGAAGCTGGTTCTTTAGGGCTTCTGGCAGAGGATATAAAACCTTTAGACAAAAATGAGGTTAAGGTTGAACTATTATTATCTGCTTCTAATAACCCTGCCGAAAATACTCAGAATGAAGCTGGCAGAGAAAGTTCAGCTGAAAATGCTCCGGCAGCAGAATTAGAGCCAGAAGAGGAAGTAGATAAAAATAGTTCAGAACCAAGAGACGAAGAAATTAGAGATAAAAAGAAAGAAAATGTCAAAAAAGTTGAAGCTCAAGAAAATATGGAAACTACAGAAACTACGGAGGCTCAAGAAATTGAGGAAGAGCTAGAGGTTCAGGAAAATCCGGAAGTTCAGAAAACTGATGCAGAAATTATAGAAGAGAAAGATCCACCTGCCAAAACAACTGAAGAAAAAGAAACTACAGCAGATAATAGAGATGAACCGCCGGCCTGGCTTCAGAATTCATCAAATAAGCCAGAAAAAGAAAAATCTGAGCAACCGGAAGCTAACAATCAAAAAGAAAAATTTGATTTAGATAGTTTTATAGCCAATTTGGAGGCGGATGCAGACGAAAATATTGATCAAATTGCAGAGAATAAGAATCAAGATAGAGAGGATATTCAATCAAATCAGGACAGCATTTCTGAAGAAAAAAATAATAAAGCTCGTGATAAGGGTGTAACAGAAGATAAAGCTTCAGCTAATAGTCCTCTTAATTCTAATGAGGAGCAAAATAAAGTCAGTCAGGAAAATAAAGTTTATGATTTAAGAAAAGACAGATCAAATTCAATTAAAAAACCAGGAATAATAAATTATTCTCAGCCAGAATATCCTTCTAACTTGAGGAAAAGAAATATTGAAGGTGAAGTAATAATGTCTTTGCGAATAGATAAAGCTGGTAAGCCTCATGATTTAAAAATCAGTCAGAGCTCGGGTTATGATTCTTTTGATCAGGCTGCTCTTGGTGCAGTTTCCAACTGGAGATTTGAAGCTGCAGAAAAAGATGGTAATAAAGTTGAGGTAATTGTTAATCTGCCAATTCGTTTTAAGTTAAATTAAATGGAGGTAAAATTTATGATTACAGAGTTTATTGAAACTGCAGGTATTGCTGCATACCCACTACTTTTAGCAGCATTTTTAATGATTTTTATAGTTTTTGAGAGGAGTATAATATTTTTTTTAAATTATAGACAGATTAATAAGGATAAATATTTAGAGGCAGTTCTTAATTTTAATGATAATAAACAAAAAGCCAGTATTTTAAATAATAAAAAAGGAATAGCTGCTGAGATTTATAGTAATACTTTAACTAAAAAGCCAAAAAATAGAGAAGAGTTTAACTTATATCTCGATGCAGAAGAAGTTGATAAACTACCACAGCTTGAAAAACATTTAGGATTTTTAAATTTTATTGCTCAGGTTTCACCAACCATAGGTCTGCTGGGGACAGTGAGCGGGATGATCAAAACATTTCAGGTTTTAGGTGTTGGGGGCAGTCCGGAGCAGATGGCAGTAGGAATCTCAGAAGCTTTATTTACCACTGCTGCTGGCTTAATTATATCAATACCTGCTGCGGCTTTTTACCACTATTTTTATGCTAAAATAGAAAAACTCCATAATCAGCTCAATAACTTAAGATTAGAAAGTGAGAGTATTCTTTATAAAAAAGAGATTAAGGAGCTGAATAATAATGAAATATCAGTCTAAAAAGAAAAGTTCAACTTTAAATCTGGCTCCAATGATAGATATTGTTTTTCTGCTTTTAATTTTCTTTTTAGTATCTTCTACACTGCAGGGAGAAGAAGCCCTATATAATATTACCATACCGGACAGCAGTATCGGTCAGAGTTCTGAGCAGAAAAGTATAAGTATCTTTTTGGATCAACAAAACCAGATATATTATCAGGAAAATGAATACACCAGGCAGCAGCTGGATAAATTATTTGCTGAATTAAATGCTGGCCCGGTAGAAAAAGTTAAAATCTATGCTGACCAGGAGAGTAATTTTGCTTCACTGGTATTTCTTATAGAAAAATTTAAAAATAACGGCTATCAAAATATTTCTTTTGCTCTTCGAGAAAAAAATAAAAAAGGATTTTACCAATCTTATTAGAATTATATAATTAAGAGATTAGTTAATAAGCAAATAAAGAGCATTATTAGTAAATGGAGGGGTAATTATGAACAGAAATGTAGGTATGTTTTTAGTTTTTATAGCTTTAATTTTATTATCAGTGATAGTAGTTAATGGTCTGTATTTTAATACTCCAGCTGTAGAAAAAGCAGAAAAAGAAACATCAGTAGAAAAAGTAGATCAAGATTATATTACTACTAATTTAAGTATCAGCCAGCAGCAGGAATATGATCCTGATATTGTAGATGTTGTACTTGGATTTGAAAATGAAGACACAGAGCAGTCAGCTGCTGTAGAAGCAAATAATAAAATAATGAGTAATCTAATGACTATTTTAGAGGCGCAAGAACTGGAAAAAATAGAAACACAGGGTTTTAGAGTTTATCCCTATACCAGATATGTAAAACAGGACGAAGAAAATGTTGAAAAAAAAGTAACCTATTATCAGGTGAAAAATCAGATAAAATTTAGTTCAAAAAATTTAGGAGAATTGCCTGTTCTTCTTGGTAGATTGCTGAATGCAGGGGCAAATAGAGTTGTTAATGTAAACTATCGTTTAGAAAGTAATGAAAAAGCATTAGAGGAAGTTACAGCAGCAGCCTTGAGCAGCCTTAAAGAAAAAGCCTCCTTCATGGCAGAAAATTTGGGCAAAGAAAATTACAGAATAAAAGAGCTTAATTTTAGCCAGCAAAATATTTATGGCAGTGATGCTTTAAGGTCATTAAGTAGAAGTTCAGAAGCAGCAGATTTTTCTGAAGTGCCTCTTGCAGAACAAAAAGTTAATATTAGTGTTTCACTTTCAGCTGAATTAGAGTTATATTAAAAAAAGAAACTGAGTGCAGCAACTGCACTCAGTCTTTTTATTTATTTAAAAGGAAATCAGCAGCGCTTTCCATATCATCTTTTGAGGCGACCAGAAAAACCTGGTTGCCAGCAAAAATTTCTCTATTTCCTCTTGGAACAATATATCTGTCCTGAGCTTTGTCATAAATTCCTGCGATTACACAATTTTCAGGAAAAGTTTTTTGACTTACTATATCAGAAATTTTCATTCCTGAAATTGGAGATTCCGGGGGTATAGTTAAAATTGAAACTTCAGCTTTGCCATCTCCCAGTGATGCTACTTTGCGGACATCAGGTTCTTCAATGTCTGTAATAAAACGATCCACAATCAACTCCATTGTAGCTGCGATATTTGTAGCTCCAGCCATCTGATAAGCATTTTCGTACTCAGGTTCTCTCATTCTCACCAGAATTTTATCAACTCCAAAATTTTTGGCTAAAAGTGAAAAAGAAAGGTTATCTGCATCATCTCTCATAACAGCTATTGCCACATCGCATTTTTCTATTCCAGCTTCTTTTAAGATATCGATTCTGGTGGCACTACCCAGTACAGTTACTGCCCCATATCTACTGTATATTTTTTCTGCAACACTCTGTTCTTTTTCAATCACAATTACATCGTGCTTTTGGACAAGATTTTTAGTAAGATTTCTACCTGCAATACCTCCACCAGCAATTATTATATACATATAAATACCTCCATTTTCAAAATAATATAAAGATTATTTCTCCCAGGCTTTTTTAGTAAATAAAATGATTATCGGTAAAATTTCAAGCCTTCCGGCCAGCATTCCTATTATATAAGTCATTTTTATAATTGGAGAGAGTGAAGCCATTTTTTCTACTGAAAAGAAAAAAGGTCCAATATTTCCCATGGCTGAAAACATGCCTGAAAAAGCCTGCCAGCCATCCAAATCAGAAAAGATAGAAGTAATAATACCTCCTACTACAATTAAAACCAGCCAGAAAGAAAACAAACCTGTTAGTTTATTTATTTCATCACTATCAATAATACCCTGATCAAGTGTTACCGGTAGAACAGCATGATCTGGCAAATAAATTTTTTTAATTTCTCTTTTAAATAAGCGTCCCAGGATATTTAGTCGCATTACTTTAATACCACCAGCAGTAGAGCCAACACTACCCCCAATTAGCATGAAAACTAGAAAGATCTGTCTGGCTGCTGCCGGGAAAAAAGTAGAGTTAATATCATGAGTTCCAAAACCTGTAGTAGTTATAATAGAAGTAACCTGAAATAAAGTTTTTCTAAAGATTTCTTCAGCGTTAAAATTACCAGCAGTATTTAAAATAATAATCAAAATAGTAATAAAAATTGTCGAATAAAGAATTAGCTTGATAAAAGTTTTTAATTCACTGTTGTTTTTAATACTTTTGTAATTTCCAGTAAAGAATCTAAAATGAAGCAGAAAATTGACTCCGCCTAAAAACATAAAGAAAGTAATTATATATTCAATTAAAATATAATGAGAATAACCACTATTAGCATAATGGGCAATGCTTGCATCATAATGAGAAAATCCTCCGGTAGAAAGTGTAGTAAAACTGTGAGTAAAAGCATCAAAAACAGATAGGCCCAAAAAAATTAGAATAATACTTTCTAAAAACATAAAGCCTAAATAAATCATCCAGAGAATCTTTACAGTTTTAAAGATATTTGGAACCGGCCGCGAAACATTAATTTTATGACTTTCCGCACTAAAAAGCTGCCAGGTTTCTCCCTGAGCTCGAGTAGAAATTAAAAGAAAAAAAGTTAAAATTCCAAGTCCTCCCAGGAGCTGCATTAAACTGCGCCAGAAAATTATAGATTTTGGCATTAAATCAAGACCGGTAAAAACGGTAATCCCAGTAGTAGTAAACCCACTTACAGCCTCAAAAAAAGAATCAATGAATGATTTTTCGATGCCAATCATAAAAGGAAGAGCCCCAAGTAAGGAAACAATAATCCAGCCTGTAGCACAGAGCAGCATGGCGGTAGTTAAATCAATATATATATTTTCTGGATCTGTTGGTAGTTTTAGAATTGTACCAGTAATTAAAGAAATTATAATCGTATAATAAAATGCCTGATAAATATTATTACCATCCTGATAGATAAAAGCTAGAATTAGAGGTATAACTATAATAAAAGCCATAATAAAGGCTAGAATACTTAAAAAATATAAAATAGTATTATACTTAGTAGATTTTAGCAATAAATTTACCTCCTTTAGATTTTTGATAATTTCTGTTAATTATATTATTCAAGGATCGAGGGTTATTTCCTTTTTTAACTTAGATATAATTGTTTGAAACAAAAATTGATTTTAGTATTTTTTAGGTATATAATATAATTAAAACTTAGGAGGTAAAATATGGATATAAATGCTGCTGTAATAATTTTTTTAAATCAGTTAAGTGGTTTTGGACCGCGAACGATAATTAACTTAACAAATAAACTTGAGAATCTGGAAAAACTGTGGTCATTAAATAAAAGATATTTAAAAGAGCTTGGTCTGACAGATTCTAAAATAAAACATTTCAATCGAAAAAAGAAAAAATTTGATGCCGTAAAAATTTTAAAAAATTTAAAAAAAGAAAATATAAATTATCTTACCTTAACCGATAAAGATTATCCAGACAGATTAAAGGAAATATACGATCCCCCTCCTGTTATTTTTTATCGAGGCTGCTTAAACTTTCAGTTGCCAGCAGTGGCAGTGATTGGTTCCAGAAATTCGACTATTTATGGCCGCAAAGTGGCAGCAAAAACAGCTGAAACTCTGGCTGATAAAGGAATTAATATAATTAGTGGGCTGGCAAGGGGTATAGACAGTACAGCCCATCAAGGTGCCCTGAAGGCGGATTATGGTATAACAACGGCTGTTCTCGGAAATGGCTTCAATTATCTTTATCCTTCTCAAAATAAGTTATTATCAAAAAAAATAATAAAGCGGGGATTGATGCTGACAGAATTTAATCCTAATATTGCTCCCAGGGCAAAAAATTTCCCCAGAAGAAATAGAATAATTAGTGGATTAGCGGATTTAATTCTGGTGGTAGAAGCCGGAGAGAAAAGCGGTACTTTAATCACAGTAGATTATGCTCTAGATCAGGGCAAAGATATCATGGCAGTACCGGGAAATATTGACCGCCCTGCTTCGATTGGTTGTAACAGATTAATAAAAAAAGGGGCAGCTATCTTTACAGATATAAATGATATAATTGATTATTTAAGCAGATACTTACAAAAAAACAAATGTCATCATAATGAATTTATAGATGATAATAAGCAAATTGCTTCTGTTTATCCAGAATTAAATAGGGAGGAAATTACTGTTTTAAAACTTTTTCAGCATGAAATAGAAATATATTATGATGATTTATTAAAATTAAGTAATTTGACTACAGAAAAATTGGATCAAATACTGGTAAAATTAGAACTGATGAACCTGATAATTCGTTTAAAAGGGAAAAAATATCAGTTTAAGGGTTTACAAAATCTCCTTAAACCAATATAATAATATACTAGTTAAAGATTTTCTTATGGTAGGGAGGTCTAAACGGCAGAAATGCCAGAATAATATGAATAAAAAAGTTATAGAAATCTTAAGCATTCTTATTCAGAAAATGCTCCATGATGAGGATCTCTGGCGAAAACAGGACGATATTATAATTGAACTTGAAGATCAGGGATATACAATTGAAGATATTAGTGAGGCATTTGAAGTTATATTTAGTGAAGTTATTTCAGTTGAAGATCGTGATTTTTATATAGACTACGAAATGAATAGTGGCTATAATAGAGTATTTACTAAAGTAGAGAGCTTTTATTTTAGTAATGAAATAAAAACAATAATTTATAAACTTAATAGACTTGGTATTTTATCAGCAGATGAACTGGAAATAATAATTTATAGAATGATGCAGGTTGCATCAGTAGATGATTTAAGAGCTGATCTTGTCTGGGATATAATAAATGATGTTGTAGATGATTCTGAATTAATGATTACAATATCAGCTGAAATTAACGAATTTGATGGAAATTTTTCAAAACAGCAGAGAGTAAACTAAGAGTTTACTGGAGGTATCAATTTAATGGCAAAGAAAAAAAAGAATCTAGTGATTGTTGAATCACCAGCAAAGGCAAAGACTATAAAAAAGTTTTTAGGCAGAAATTATAAAGTGGAAGCTTCTATGGGACATGTTCGTGATTTACCTAAAAGTAAATTAGGTATAGATTTAGAAAATGATTTTGAACCAAATTATATAACGATCAGAGGTAAAGGTAAGACTTTAAATAAATTAAGAAAAGCAGCCAAAAAAAGTGAAGATGTTTATCTTGCGACTGACCCTGATAGAGAAGGAGAGGCTATTTCCTGGCATTTAGCTTATGCTTTAAAGTTATCTGATACAGAAAATAACAGAATAGAATTTAATGAAATTACCAAAAATGCGATTCAAAATGCAATCAAAAACCCACGTTCAATTAATAAAGATCTGGTCGATGCACAGCAGGCGAGAAGATTATTGGACAGACTTGTGGGGTATCGTTTAAGTCCCTTACTCTGGAAAAAAGTTCGTAAAGGTTTAAGTGCTGGTAGAGTGCAGTCAGTTGCTGTAAGAATCATCTGTGAGAGGGAAGAAGAAATTCGCAATTTTGAAGAAGAAGAATACTGGACTTTAGAGATTGTTCTTAAAAATGAAAATGGTGAAAAGCTTAAAGCAGATTTATATAGAATTGATAATAAAAAGTTTAATCTGGAAAGTAAAGAAGAGGTTGATCAGGTAATAGCTGATATTAAAAAAGAAGAGTTTGAGATAGTTAAAGTTAAAAAGCGAAAAAGAAGACGTAATCCTAAATCACCTTTTACAACTTCAACTTTACAGCAGAGAGCTTCTAATAAGCTTAATTTTACTGCT
Organism: Halanaerobium kushneri; assembly: GCF_900156285.1. Taxonomy (GTDB): domain Bacteria; phylum Bacillota; class Halanaerobiia; order Halanaerobiales; family Halanaerobiaceae; genus Halanaerobium; species Halanaerobium kushneri. The sequence continues at coordinate 278,234 of NZ_FTNC01000001.1, read as the reverse complement.
AAAAAGACTATGTACCTGGCTCAGCAGCTTTATGAAGGTATAGATATCGGCAGTTCAGGTACAGTAGGTCTGATTTCTTATATCAGAACTGACAGTACCCGACTTTCTAATGAAGCAAAAAATGGAGCTAAAGATTATATTTTAAATAAATTTGGTGATAAATTTTTAAAGAGTTCTAAGAAAAAATCAAAGAATAATAATAATGCTCAGGATGCTCATGAGGCTATTAGACCTACTGATACTCAGAGAACTCCTGAGAAGATGAAAAAGCATCTTTCCAAGGATCAGTATAAATTATATAATTTAATCTGGAAAAGATTTGTAGCCAGTCAGATGAGTCCAGCTCTTTATGAAAGTATTTCAGCTCAGTTTAAGGCTGGAGATAAATATAAATTTAGAGTCAGCGGTTCTCGACTTTTATTCCCAGGTCATTTGATTTTAACTGGTAAAGAAAAGGAAGATGATATTGATCTTCCAGTTTTAAAGGAAGGTGACGGCTATAGTTTAATAGATACAAATCCCGAGCAGCATTTTACTACACCACCTCCCAGATATTCTGAGGCAACTCTGGTAAAAACACTGGAAGAAGAAGGTATAGGACGTCCGAGTACCTATGCGCCTACACTTTCAACTATAGAATCTCGAGATTATGTAAAAAAAGATGGTCGTTATTTTGAACCAACAGAACTTGGGGAGACTGTAACTGAGCTGTTGACTGAATATTTTCCGGATGTAACAGATGTTGAATTTACTGCTGAACTTGAAAAGAGACTTGATGAAATAGAAAATGGAAATGAAGACTGGAAAAAAATCTTAAGAGATTTTTACGAACCTTTTTATGAGAGACTTGAAAATGCAAGAGAAAATATGGAAAATGTTCAAATAGTTGAGGAAACAGATGAAGTCTGTGATAAATGCGGTAGCCCAATGGTTGTCAAATACGGGCGTTATGGTAAATTTTTAGCCTGCTCAAGTTATCCAGAATGTAAAAATACAAAACCCTATTTGATTAAGACAGGGGTTGACTGTCCTGAATGTGAGGATGGAGAGATTATAGAAAGAACTTCCAAAAAAGGTAGAACTTTTTATGGATGTAGTAATTATCCTGACTGCAATTTTATGAGCTGGAATAAACCGGTTAAAAAACCATGTCCTGAATGCGGCAGTTTAATGGTGGAGAAAACTACCAAGGCTAAAGGTAAACATTATAAGTGTACTAATAAAGAATGTGGACATACAGAAAAAGCAGACTAATTAACCAGAAAAATTAGCTTTCTCCAGATTGATTAGCGTTATTTCTGGAGAAAGCTTTTAGAAACCTTGTTAGGAAAGCGTTTGCAATAATAATGATAACTAATAAAACTAAACGCTGCCTATGTAAAAGATTAAAAATTGATTAAAATATTGTGAAATTTAGAGCGATAACTTGACTTTTTTGATCTTTTCATGGTAATATAAACAAAATAGATTAAAATATTTTGAATCATGTGACAATTTAAAAAATATAAGCTTATAAGTAAAGGAGGTTCTAAATTGTCAATTACAGATTTTGATGCAACTACCATAGTTGCTGTGAAACATAATGGTTGTATGGCTTTAGCTGGAGATGGTCAGGTCACTCTGGGCAATACAGTTATGAAGAGTACAGCCAGAAAAGTCAGAAGATTATATAATGGTGAAATTTTAGCTGGTTTTGCCGGGACATCTGCAGATGCTTTTACTCTGTTTGAAAAATTTGAGGGTAAACTGGAAGAATATCATGGAAGTCTGCAGCGGGCAGCTGTTGAGCTGGCCAAAGAATGGCGGACAGATAAAATTTTGCGAAAACTTGAAGCTTTGCTAATTGTTGCGAATCTGGAGGAAATCCTTATAATTTCGGGTAATGGTGATGTGATTGAACCTGATGGCAATATTACTGCTATTGGTTCTGGTGGCCCTTATGCACGTGCGGCTGCTACAGCACTTTCAGAACACAGCCAGGGTCTGAATGCCGGGGATATTGCCAGTGAAGCACTTAAAATAGCGGCTTCTATTTGTATTTATACCAATGAAAATATTACTTTAGAGGAGTTGGATGGAGGTGAGTCTGAAACAGGTGATTAATCAATTAACCCCACAGGAAATTGTTGCTGAACTTGATAAATACATTATTGGACAGAATAAAGCTAAAAGATCAGTTGCAATAGCTTTAAGAAACAGATACAGAAGAAAACTGGTTAAAGATGAGATGAAAGATGAAATCATTCCGAAAAATATTTTGATGATTGGACCTACTGGAGTTGGTAAAACTGAAATTGCACGCAGACTTGCTAAAATTGCCAGAGCTCCATTTATTAAAATAGAAGTGACTAAATTTACAGAAGTAGGTTATGTTGGCCGTGATGTTGAGTCTATGATTAGAGACTTAACTGAATCAGCAATCAGAATGGTAAAGGAAGAAAAAATGGAATCAGTCGAAAAGGAGGCTGAAAAACAGGCGATCCAGCGAATTGTTAATCATATGTTCCCTGCTAAATCAAAAGGGAAAGATGATTATTATTCGAACTTGGTTGATGATATTAATGCTTCTAACTCTGATACTGACGATCGGGTTGCTGCCAGAAGAAAAAGAATGTTTAAAAGAATTAAAGAAGGTAAGTTAGATGATCAAAAAATAGAAATCGAAGTAGAAGAAAGTAATTCTCAGATGATGGAAGTTTTTTCTGAATCTGGTGTGGAACAGATGGGAATTAATTTTCAGGATATGCTGGGCAATATTTTTCCAAATAAAAAGCAGAAAAAGAAAGTTACTGTTGCTCAGGCAAAAGAGATGCTTAAAGATGAAGAAGCACAAAAATTAATTGATATGGATCAGGTTAAGTCAGAAGCGATTGAAAAAGTAGAAGAAGATGGAATAATCTTTTTAGATGAAATTGATAAAATAGCAGGAAGAGAATCAAATTCGGGGCCTGAGGTTTCTCGCCAGGGTGTTCAGCGTGACATTTTACCGATTGTTGAAGGATCAACTGTAAGTACCAAACATGGTTCAGTAAAGACCGATCATATTCTCTTTATTGCTGCAGGAGCTTTCCATGTATCTTCGCCGGCTGATTTAATACCAGAACTTCAGGGGAGATTCCCTTTACGGGTGAATTTAGATAGTCTCAGTCGCGATAATTTTAAAGATATACTGTTACTACCTCAGAATTCTCTGGTTAAACAGTATAAAGCCTTACTTGAAACAGAGGGTATAAAAATTAATTTTACCGAAACTGCAATAGAGGAAATTTCCAGCTTTGCTTATGATATTAATGAAGAGACAGAAAATATAGGAGCCAGAAGGTTGCACACAATAATGGAAAAATTGCTTGAAGATCTTTCCTTTGAGGCTCCAACTATGGCAGACAAAAAAATTGATATTGATGTAGATTATGTAAACGAAAAACTGAAAGATGTAGTTGCAAATAAAGACTTAAGTAAATATATTCTATAATTTAAAAACTGAAAATGGAGGAGATAAAAATGGGTAGTTTATTAGAAAAGAGTAGGAAGATCAACCGTTTATTACAGAGAACAGGTGGTAATGCAGTAGATTTTTCCGATATGGCTTATGTGCTAAAAGAAGCAATGCAGTGTAATGTATATGTAACAAGTAAAAAGGGTAAAATTTTAGGTTATAGTCTGCTTGATGATTTTGAATGTGATATTATGGAAGAAGAAGTGATTGACCACGGTGAATTTCCAGAAGACTATAATAAAGGTCTGTTAAGAATTAGAGAAACAAAGTCAAATATTGAACAAAAAGATGGCAAGTGTGTATTTGCTGATGGTGAGGACTGTTTATTTGAAGATAAATTAACAACTATCGTACCTGTAATTGGGGGCGGAGATAGACTTGGCACCTTAGTTTTAGCTCGTTATGGGTCTGAGTTTAATGATGAAGATTTAGTTCTGGCAGAATATGGTGCTTCAGTTGTTGGAATGGAAATTTTACGTTCCCGCAGTGAGAGAGTAGAAAAAGAAGCCCGTAAAAAGGCAGCTGTTCAAATAGCGATTGACACTCTATCTTACTCCGAGTTAGAAGCAATTGAACATATTTTTGAAGAACTGGATGGAGAAGAAGGCCTATTAGTAGCCAGTAAAGTTGCAGATAGAGTCGGTATTACTAGATCAGTAATTGTAAATGCACTGCGTAAATTTGAGAGTGCTGGAGTTATAGAATCTCGTTCATTGGGAATGAAGGGTACCTATATTAAAGTTCTTAATGATAATCTATTAGACGAATTAGAAAAACTTAAAGCATAAATTTATATTTGCCGATAGATTAACAGTTTTATTTGATTTAGCGGGCTCCTCTTATATAATGAGGAGCCTTTTGAATATTAGCAAAAAAATATTTTTTCTAAAAAGCTTGATTAAAGTTTAAGTCTATGGTATACTTTTTTGTGGCAAAATACACACGATAGTTGATCTAAATGCTGGTGCTGTATTTTATACAGTTGTGTTTAGAGTTGATGCTGTCGGAGGCTAAAACCAGAAAGGAGGTGCAGGAGTTATGTCAGTTGTAAACATGAAACAACTCCTCGAATCGGGTGTTCATTTTGGTCACCAGACTAAGAGATGGAACCCAAAGATGAAACCATATATTTTCACCGAAAGAAATGGGATTTATATCATTGATCTTCAGCAGACAGTTAAGTTAATTGATAAAGCTTATAACTTTGTTAAAGAAGAAGCTGCTGAAGGAAAAAATGTACTGTTCGTTGGAACCAAGCGTCAGGCACAGGAAACTGTTAAAAAAGAAGCTGAAAGATGCGGAATGCCTTATGTTAATCAGCGCTGGTTAGGTGGTATGTTAACTAATTATCATACTATCAAAAAGCGTATTGATCGCTTAGAAGAGATTGAGCAGATGGAAGAAGAAGGTATTTTTGAAGTTCTTCCTAAAAAAGAAGTTATCGAGTTAAACAAAGAACACGATAAACTTCAGAGATTCCTCGGTGGAATTAGAGATATGAATGGTTTACCAGATGTAATCTTTATCACAGATGCAAGAAAAGAAGATATTGCAGTTTCTGAAGCAAGAAAACTTGATATCCCTATTGTATCAATTTTAGATACTAACTGTGATCCAGATCTGATAGATTATGTCATTCCTGGTAATGATGATGCTATTAGAGCTGTCAAATTGATTACCAGTGTTATTTCTGACGCAGTACTTGCTGGAAAGCAGGGTAAACAGGAAGCTGAAGTTAAAGAAGAAGCTGAAGCTGAAGAAAATACTGCTGAATAATTTAGAACTAATAAAAGCGCTGGTAAAGTTTTTATGCTTTGCAGCGCTTTTTTTCTAGCATAATTTAATTATATTTAGCAAAAATTAGTTAAATATTGATTGAATATGCTGAAGTATTATTTTGCAAAACAGAATAAATAATTTATTTGTTATTATAAGGAGGTTTTAATAAATGGGAGTTACAATGAAAGATATAAAAGAGCTTCGTTCCCGAACCGGTGCTGGTGTTCTTGACTGTAAGAAGGCTCTTAATAAAGTTGACGGCGATATTGAAGCAGCTGTTGAACACTTAAGAGAAAAAGGAATGGCTGCTGCTGCGAAAAAGGCAGGTAGAGTTGCAGCTGAGGGATTAGTTAGCTTAAATATAAGTGATGATCGTAAAAAAGGTGTTCTGGTTGAGGTTAACTCTGAGACTGATTTTGTTGCAAAAAATGATAATTTCCAGACTCTTGTTGCTGAGATTTCCGAACATCTAATGCAGAGTGAGGCAGAAACAGTAGAAACTGTTGAGAATGAATCCTGGTTTAAGGATGAAAATGAAACAGTTAGTGATGTTATTAAAGCAGCAATTGCCAATATTGGTGAAAATATCAACTTGAGAAGATTTAAAAGAGTTGAAACCGATGGTTATTTATTTGGATATATCCATATGGGTGGAAAAATTGGTGTGCTAGTTGAATTTGCTAATGAATTCACTGAAGAAAAAGCCCAAACTGCCAAAGATATTGCCATGCACATTGCAGCAATCAATCCAGAATTCTTAGATCGTGATTCTGTTGATGCAGAGTCTATCGAAAAAGAAAAGAAAATTTATAAAGAGCAAATGTTAAATGAAGGTAAACCTGAGCATATTATTGATCAGATTGTAGAAGGTAAGATCAATAAGTATTATACCCAGGTCTGTCTTTTAGAGCAGCCCTTTGTTCGAGACGATGACAAAACTGTTGGTGAAATATTATCAGAAAATGATATGGAAGTTAAGCAGTTTACTCGCTTTGAAATTGGTGAAGGAATCGAAAAGAAAGAAGAAGACTTCGCTGCTGAAGTTGCTGCAATGACAAAAAATCAATAATAATTAAAAAAGGAGAGCACTTAGAGAAAGTGTTCTCTTTTTTTAAGTAAATTTGCTTATAAAAAAGGAATTAGCTTAAAATTGAAGAATAATATTTAATGGAGGTTAATTATATAATGACAGAAAAACCAGTTTATTCAAGAATACTGCTTAAGATTAGTGGGGAGGCTCTCGCCGGTAATAACGGCTTTGGTATTGACCCGGAAATGATCAAAAAAATTGCATCCGAAATAAGTGATGTTGTTAAAACTACAAGTGTTGAAATGGCAGTTGTAGTTGGTGGAGGTAATATTTTTAGAGGTATTGCTGGGAGTGCAAAGGGAATGGACCGTGGAACTGCTGATTATATGGGGATGCTGGCAACTGTAATTAATGCTCTTGCCCTACAGGATGCCATAGAAAAATTTGACATCGAAACCCGAGTTCAGTCTGCAATTGAAATGCGTCAGATAGCTGAGCCTTATATTCGAAGAAGAGCAATTAGACATCTTGAAAAAGGGAGAGTTGTAATTTTTGCTGCTGGAACCGGTAACCCTTTCTTTTCAACAGATACCACTGCTGCTTTAAGAGCTGCTGAAATTTCTGCAGATGCAATCTTAATGGCTAAAAATGTAGACGGGATTTATGATTCTGATCCTGCTGTTAATGAAGATGCCCAAAAACACGATACTCTATCTTACATTGACTTATTAAATAATTCTTTAAGAGTTATGGATTTCACAGCAGTTTCTCTCTGTATGGATAACAAAATTCCTTTAAAAGTATTTGCAGTAAAAAAAGAGGGCAATATTAAGCGGGTTTTGCTGGGCGAAAACATTGGAACTTCTGTTAGTTAACTATTAGATTTGAGGAGGACAAATTTATGTTTAGAGAAGTAATGAAAGAAACAGAAAAAAAGATGGAAAAAACTCTTGAAAAAACAAAAGAAGATTTAAATACTATTAGAACCGGACGTGCTAGACCTTCACTTGTGGAAAATATTAAAGCAAACAACTATGGAGTAGCTACTCCGATTCAGCAGATGGCAAAAGTTTTCGCACCTGAGGCAAGACAGATTGTAATTGAGCCCTGGGATAAAAATAATATTGAAGCAATTGAAAAAGCAATTATGCAGGAAAATCTTGGTTTAAATCCCAGTAATGATGGCAGTGTTATTAGAATTAATATTCCTCAGTTAACTGAAGAAAGAAGAAAAGAGCTTGTTAAGATTTTACATGAAAAAGCTGAAAAAGGTAGAATAGCTATTCGTGCAATCAGAAGAGATTCCAATGAAGAACTGGAAATGTTAGAAGATGAAGGTGAGATTTCTGAAGATAATATGCACAGAGGTCTGGATAACGTGCAGGAATTAACTGACGATTATATAGGAAAACTAAATGATATTGTAGAGAAAAAAGAAGAAGAGATAATGGAAGTATAGATATGGAATTTGAAAAATTTTTAGCTTCTCCACTAAAAAAAGCAGTAGATTTTATGGAAGAAAATCAGTTTAATTACAAACTGACACAGGTTAAACCTCCATCTCATTATGATAATAAATTTAAAAATAAGGGTCTTAAGAGAGTTCTTAAGCTTGAAAAAGTAACAGATTATTATCTTATAACCTGGTCTTTTCAATATAACAGCTAATTTATACCCCCTTTTTAGGGGGTAATTAATTAATTGGAAGGAATGATTTTATGAATACTCCCAGAAATATTGCAATTATTATGGATGGTAATGGCCGCTGGGCAAAACAGAGAAATAAAGGTAGAAGTGCCGGTCATAAAGAGGGTGTTAAAACTTTAAAAAAAATAGTAAAAGCAGCAGTAAATTTAGAAGTTGAGTCATTAACTGTTTATGCTTTTTCTACTGAAAATTGGAAAAGACCAAAAACCGAGGTGGACTTTTTATTAACCCTAATGAAAAAAACAATGCGTAATGAGGTAGATGAACTATTAGATAATGGGGTTAAAGTTAATTTCCTGGGACGAAAGCGTAATCTTTCTCAAAGCTTAATTAGAGAAATTGAATATATTGAGGCTAGATCAAATAATAATAAGAATCTTACTTTAAATATTGCTTTTAATTATGGTGGCAGAGCAGAAATTATTGATGCTGCCAAAAAAATAGCTAAAGACTATAAAAATGGTCAGATTGACCTGGATAAGTTAACAGAAAGTTATTTTGGTAGTTATTTATATAATCAGAATCTGCAAAACATAGAATTATTAATTAGAACCGGTGGTGATCTTCGTTTGAGCAATTTTCTGCTCTGGCAGTCCGCTTATGCCGAACTATATTTTGCAGATAAATTTTGGCCTGATTTTACTGAAGATGATTTAAAAATGGCAATCAATGATTTTAAAAATAGAGAAAGAAGATTTGGTGGCTTAAAAGACGGTGATAGTAATGCTTAAAAAAAGAGTGATTAGTGCAATTATAGGTATTTTATTATTAATTTTTTTAGTATTTTCCGGTTCATTCCCATTTTTTTTGACTGTAAGTATGATTGTTGGACTGGCTGTCAGAGAATATAATCGTATGCTTAAAATTGAATCTAAGATATTGAAAAGTATTATTACTATATCTGCTGTTTTAATAGTTTTTAATGTTTATCTGATCTCAAATAATTTTAATTACCTTCCTTCAGGTATTATATTTTTTATTATTATTTTTTCGCTTTATATTTATAATTTAAACAATTATCAGGAAGAAAATTTCATTAATAATATAAGTCATCAGTTATTTTCTATTATTTATATAGGTGGGGGCTTATCTTTTGCTGTCTTTTTAAGAGATATTAATCAGGGACCTTTCTTTACTACTAGTGCATTATGGTTGGTTTTAATAGCTACCTGGTTAACGGATTCTGGGGCTTATTTTGCTGGCAAAAAATTTGGTAAAACACCAATGGCTCCTATCATTAGCCCAAATAAAACAGTAGCAGGTGCTGTCGGAGGAGTATTAACAACAGCTCTTTTTATTATAGTTACAGCTGTTTTTTTAAATGTTTTTAATATCTATTACCTTATATTTGCTTTTACATTCCCGATTATAGCAATTATGGGTGATCTTTTTGAATCCTGTATCAAAAGAAATTTTGATGTCAAAGATACGGGGACCATTATTCCCGGACATGGTGGGATACTGGATCGATTTGACAGCTTTATTTTCACAGCACCTTTTACATATTATTTTATTATTTTACTGCTGGGGTGAGTTAAATGAAGATTAATAAATGGTATATTAAATATTTTTTAATGTTCTTATTTTTACTAGTTAGTTTAGTAATATTAGAACATGTCTTTATCTATTTCACTCCTTTTATAATAGCTGCTGTAATTGCAAGTTTAATAAATCCAATTGTAGATTATCTGGATCGAAAAATTCCAATTCATCGTGGTTTTACTGTTATTATTGTGCTCATACTAGTTATCGTGATTTTGGTGACAATGATTATAATTGGAGGAGCACAGGGATATCTGGAGTTAAACAGGCTTCTCAAAAATCTACCAGATTACAGATCAATTGATTCTCAGCTTAAATGGATCTCAGAACAGAATCAGCAGTTAGAAAATTTTATGGAAAACTGGGAAATATCTGATGCAGTAAAAGAAGCAATTAACAGTAATTTACAGCTTTTATATAATGGGGTCAGGGATGCTTTGATTTCTGTTATAAATTCTATTTTAGAGTTTTTAACTAAATTACCTAGTCTGTTTATGATTTTGTTTATTGCTTTTATTGCTACTTTCTTTATTAGCAGAGATCGGGACAGCATTAAGGAGTTTTTAGTTAACCTGTTTCCGGAAGATGTGCAGCCTAAAATTGCTAATGTTTTTACTCAGTTAAATCGATCTGCTGTCGGTTATATTAGAGCGATGCTGATCTTAATCTCTATTAGTGGTCTGGTGGCGGGAATAGGAGTCAAGTTAATCGGCAATCAGTATGCTTTAATAGTTGGAGTTACAGCAGCAGTACTGGACTTAATACCAATTATTGGGCCTGCCTTATTATTTTATCCCTGGATTATAATGTCGATAATTTTCGGTAATTTTTCTCAGGCTTTTGCCCTTTTTATACTGCATTTATTTCTGGCCGGAATACGTTCTGCTTCTGAAGGTAAAATTATGGGGAAAAGTCTCGGCCTGCATCCGCTGGCAACAATGATAGCTCTTTTTTCGGGGTACCGAATTTTAGGTGCAATTGGTTTTGTTGTTGGACCAACATTTTTAGTTATTATTAAGGCAATAGTCGATTCTGACTTAATTGATATAAAAGAATAATCAAATTTAGTTTTTGAGGTGAAAATCATGAAAGAAATAACAATACTGGGTTCAACAGGTTCAATTGGGACCCAGACTTTAGAAGTAATAAGTGAATTAAAAAACTGGAAGGTTAAAGCTTTAACTGCCTACCAGCAGACTGAACTATTATTTAAACAGATAAAAAAATTCAACCCGGAATTTGTCGTTGTTGTTGAAGAAGAAGCTGCTGTTGAATTAAAAAACAGATTGGCAGCTGAGCCAACAATAAAAACAGAGATTTTAAGTGGTAAACAAAATTTAGAAACTGCTGCAGCTGAAAAAGTTGATATTTTATTAAATGCAATTGTTGGATTTGCTGGTCTGGAGCCCTCAGTCGCTGCAGCAAAAGCTGGTAATGATATTGCGCTAGCTAATAAAGAAAGTTTGGTTAGTGGAGGTCCGGTGTTGACTGAGCTGGTCAAAGAAAATAAAGTTAAACTACTTCCGGTTGATAGTGAGCATAATGCAATTTTTCAGCTTTTAAAGGGTCATCAAAGTGAACTGGAGGAAATTATTTTAACAGCATCTGGAGGTCCTTTCTTTTCTTATTCCAGAGAAGAACTAAGTCAGGTCTCGGTTGAAGATGCCCTTAATCATCCAAACTGGGAGATGGGGAGCAAAATAACTATTGATTCAGCATCTCTGATGAACAAGGGGTTGGAAGTGATTGAGGCTCACTGGTTATTTGACTGTAATTATGAAGATATAAAAGTTTTAGTTCACCCTCAGAGCATTGTTCATTCGATGATCAGGCTGATTGACGGAACAATCCTGGCGGAAATGGGTCCAGCTGATATGAAAATACCAATTCAGTATTGTTTAACTTATCCTCGCCGGTCTGAAACTGCAGGTAATATGCTTGAACTTGATCAGATTGCTGCTCTGGAATTTTTCCAGGCTGATACTGATAAATTTCCAAATTTAAAATATGCATATACTGCTGGTAAAGCGGGAGGAACTTTTCCGGCGGTTTTAAATGCAGCAAATGAAATAGCAGTTTATAGTTTTTTAAGAGGAGAAATTCCATTTCTAGCTATGAGTCGAGTTGTTGCATCTGTTCTGGATCAGCATCACAATATTACTGCCCCTGATTTAGAGGACATTTTGAATTCTGACCAGGAAGCTCGTCGACTGGCAGTGGAGGTTATTAAAGAATGGTTCTAACAATTGTATCATTTATAATTGTCCTTGGAGTTTTAGTCTTTATTCACGAATTTGGACATTATATTACAGCAAAGAAGTCTGATATTATGGTTTCTGAGTTTGCACTTGGTTTTGGTCCCAAGCTGATTTCTAAAAAAGTCGGTGAGACATTATACTCAATTAGAGCAATTCCGCTGGGTGGTTTTTGCAATATGGTGGGAGAATTTCCGGCAGATGATTCAATGCCTGAAGAGGAAAGAAAAATCTATGATCAGGCAAAAGAAAAAGGACGTCTTTTTACTCAAAAGTCAAGTCTTAAAAGATTGGCTGTAATCTTGATGGGTCCAATTATGAATTTTCTGCTTGCGGTTGTGATATTTATTCTTGCTTTTGCTATTTTTGGTGTACCAACTTCTACTACCAAAGATGCAGTTTTAGGTGAAGTTATACCGGAACAGCCCGCTGCTGAAGCAGGTTTAAGAGCAAATGATAAAATTCTTGCTATAAATGGTCAGCAGATTAATAGCTGGGAGGAAATGTCTGCTTTAATTAGAGAAAATGCTGATCAGGAAATAACTGTCCGCTATCAGCGGAAGGGAGAGGTCAACACAATTAATATTACTCCGGTCCAGAGTGAAGATAATGAACGTGGAGTAATTGGAGTTTATCCTCAGTTAATTAGAGAAAATGTGTCTTTTATAAGTTCAATTTCTCTTGGCTTACAGCAGTCATATCAGGTTTTTGTAATGACAATCTCTGGTTTTGTGCAGATGTTTAGGGAGAGCTCGACCGAAGATATTGGTGGTCCAATAATGATCGCTTCAATAATTGGTCAGGCAGCCAGAGTTGGTATTTTGAATGTTTTAAACTGGACAGCTATAATCAGTATTAACTTAGGTATTATCAATTTACTTCCCTTTCCGGCTCTTGATGGTGGAAGAATCTTATTTATATTAATAGAGATGGTTAGAGGAAAGGCCGTAGATCCGCGCAAAGAAAGTTTTGTGCATATGATTGGATTTGCGATTTTAATTCTGTTAATGCTTTTTATTATCTATAATGATTTAATGCGTACTTTCTTTTGAGCAAAATTGAAGTTGAAAATTATTTAAATTTATCAATGCTAACTTACAGAGGTGGATTATGTATAATAGAAGAAAAACTCGAGTTGTGAATTTTGCTGAACAACCTGTAGGAGGAGAAGCACCAGTTTCTGTGCAGTCAATGTGCAATACTAAAACAGAGAATGTAGAAGCAACTGTAAAGCAGATCAAGGAACTGGAAGCAGTTGGATGTGAGATTATTAGGGTTGCAGTGCCCGATAAAAAGGCTGCTCGAGCGCTTTCAAAGATAAAATCTAAAATTAATATTCCTCTAGTTGCTGATATCCATTTTGACTACAGATTGGCCTTAATGGCTGTTGAAAATGGTGTTGATGCACTGAGAATTAATCCAGGAAATATAGGAAGTAATCAGCGGGTACAGGAAGTTGCGCTGGCCTGCAAAAAAAATCAGATACCAATTAGAGTAGGCAGTAATTCCGGATCAATTAAAAAAGAACTGCTGAAAAAATATGGTGGACCTACTGCTGAGGCAATGGTGGAAAGTGCTCTGAGAAATGTTAAAATCCTGGAGGAAAATGATTTTAGAGATATAGTGATTTCATTGAAATCAAGTCACATCTCCACAACGATCAGGGCTTACAGTTTGATGGCTGAAAAAGTTGATTACCCGTTTCATATTGGAATTACAGAATCTGGGACCCCCTGGCGGGGAACAATTAAATCAGCAGCAGGTATTGCTTCTCTTTTAACTCAGGGCTATGGTGACACATTGAGAGTTTCTTTGACCGGTGATCCCATTGAAGAAGTGAGGGTTGGTTGGCAGATCTTAAAATCACTGGAGCTTAGAAAAAAAGGAGTTGAAATAATTTCTTGCCCAACCTGTGGCCGTACAAATATTGATTTAATAGCTCTGGCAGAAAAAATTGAAAAAGAGCTGTTGAAGATAGATAAAGAGATTACAGTTGCAGTGATGGGTTGTGCTGTTAATGGTCCGGGAGAGGCAAAAGAAGCTGATATAGGTGTTGCCGGTGGTATAGAAGAAGGCTTGATTTTTAAAGAAGGAAAGATTATAAAAAAAGTAAAAGAAGATCAACTTTTAGCAGAATTAATGCAAGAAATCAAAAAACTTTAAAATATATTAGAAAACTTTTAGAAGACAAAATATATTTATAGATTGGAAATAGGAGTGATTAGAATGCGCATGTCAAAATTGTATTTACCAACGTTAAAAGAAGATCCAGCTGAGGCTGAGGTTATTAGTCATAAATTGATGTTGAGGGCCGGAATGATGAGAAAACATTCTTCCGGAATCTATTCTTATCTACCGCTGGGTTATCGAGTAATTAAAAAAATTGAAAAAATAACCAGAAAACATATGGACAACAGTGAGGCACAGGAAGTGCTGCTCCCTATTATGCAGACTTCGGAAATCTGGAAAGATTCTAAACGCTGGGATAAATTTGGACCATTAATGATTAAATTTAATGATCGAAAGTCCAGAGAATATTGTCTTGGACCAACTCACGAGGAAGTAGTAACTGATCTGGTACGGGATGAAGTTAGATCATATAAGGATCTTCCTCTTAATTTATATCAGATTCAGACTAAGGTCAGAGATGAAATTAGACCACGTTTTGGGGTAATGCGGGGACGAGAATTTATTATGAAAGATGCTTATAGCCTGGATACCGATTATCAGGGACTTGATCAAAGCTATCAGGCAATGTATGATGCTTATGAAAGAATTTTTGCTGAATGTGGCTTGGAAGCAGTTGCAGTCGAGGCTGATACTGGTGCTATGGGTGGTAAAGACTCACATGAATTTATGGTGCTGGCTGATTCTGGTGAGGATGAGATAGCCTTCTGCAGCCACTGTGACTATGCTGCCAATGTGGAAAGAGCTACTTCTAAAAAAACAGATATAGATTTTGAAGTTGAAGCTGAATTAGAAAAAATACATACTCCAGAGATAAAAACTATCAGTGAGCTGGAGGAATATTTAGAGGTTCCAGCTGCTAAAATGATTAAGGCGGTTGCTATGGTGGCTGATGGCGAAGCTGTTTTAGCTCTGGTCTCTGGTGAAGATGAACTAAATGAAATTAAATTAACAAACTATCTACAGGCAAATGAACTGCGGGCTGCTGAAGAGGAAGAGTTTGCAGAGCTCTTTAACAGTGTTGCCGGTTTCATTGGACCTGTAAATCTGAACAATGTACGAATTGTTGCTGATCAAAGGCTAAAAAATATGTCGGGAGCAGTTGTTGGAGCAAACGAAAAAGATTACCATCTAAAACAGGTTAAGGCTGGCAGAGATTTTGAAGTAGAGGCATTTACAGATCTTCGCTCTGTAAGAGGTGGGGAACGATGTCCAAAATGTGACCAGGGTAAATTAAATATCAAAGATGGAATTGAGGTTGGTCATATTTTCAAATTGGGAACCAAATATAGCGAAAATATGGGAGCCAATTACCTTGATGAAAATGGAAAAGCCCAGCCGATTGTAATGGGCAGTTATGGAATTGGTATAACCAGACTGGTTGCTGCAGCGATTGAGCAGAATAATGATCAGTATGGTATTAAGTGGCCAAAAGCAATTGCTCCTTATCAAATAATTATTCTGCCTCTGGGTAATGATGATCAGGTTCAGGAAAAATCTGAGGAAATTTATCAAAACTTAAAAGCTCAGGGTTGGGAAGTTCTAATTGATGACCGCAGCGAAAGAGCTGGAGTTAAATTTAACGACTCAGAATTAATTGGAATTCCATTACGTCTAACAATTGGTTCACGATCTTTAGAAAATGGTGTAGTGGAGGCAATGATTAGAGAGAATAATAAGAAGTTAGAAATTGAACTTGATAATCTGGAAAAAGAGGTAGAAAAACTTTTTGCAGATATCTCTTAAGTTTTAATTTTTCATCTGGAAGGAGTATTTAATGACAAAGGCAGTAATCTTAAGAGAAAAATCAAATCTATATAAATATTTAGTTTATAATCAGGAAGATAGTATTATTTACTGTATTACAGAAACTGAAAAATCAGCTGCTGCAGAGGCTGAAATAAAAAGAAAAATCCCTCTAGAGCAGAATGATTTTCAGCTAAAAATCATTTCGGATCTTTCTTTGGAGGAAGAATTATTTTTAATCTGGCCTCAAATAATTGCAAATTTTGAGGTCTATTTCTCTTTTTCTAATAACTGGTTAAAAAGAGCTCAGCTTTTTTTAGAAGAGCGGGAAGTGAAAATTAAAGTAGAAACAAAAATGGCTCAGAAAAAGCTGGCACAGCCAAAAGTAATTGCTTTTTTAGAAAACAATTTGAGCAGATATTTAGATGAAATAAAAAAAGTCAGTGTTCATAATGGAGATTTTTTGCCGGAAATAGAAGAAAAATCAGATCCTGCTAAGTTTAAGCAGCGTTCAGAAAGGACTGCTCCTCCAGCTCAAAACTATTCTCAGGGGAGAAGTTCGGGAGGTGGCAGCTCTCACTCTGGTCGTAAACGAAAGAATAAAAATCGCTATGGCAGAGTTATTAGAGGTCAGAAGACCCATGATCTGGTAGAATTAGATACAGAAATTCCTTCGGTTATTGTTGAAGCTGATCTTTTCGATATTGATGTTCGCCAGACCAGAAAGGGCAGTTATCTGTATATCTTAAAAATAACAGATTATGACAGCTCGATATCAGCTAAAACTTTTACTGATAAGAAAGATGATTTTTTAGATGGTTTAAATAAAGGTCAGCATTTAAAAATCAGGGGTAAGGTGAGCTTTGATCCTTACAGCAAGGAATGGGGAATTATATTTAATGATCTGATCCCTCTGGAAAAAGAGACCAGACAGGATAAAGCTGAGAAAAAAAGAGTTGAACTGCATCTCCATACTCAGATGAGTGCCATGGATTCTGTTATTAATGTTAAAGATGTAGTTAAAAGAGCGGGGGACTGGGGTCATAAAGCAATTGCAATTACTGATCATGGAGTTGTTCAGGCTTTTCCAGATGCTTATTCAGCTGGAGAAAAGTATGGTGTAAAAATAATTTATGGTGTTGAAGCATATCTTGTAGATGATGGAGAACCGATTGTTAATAATCCTTATTCCTCTCATTTAGATGAAACAGAATTTATAGTTTTTGATTTAGAGACTACAGGTTTAAATCCCTCCCAGCACGAAATTATTGAAATTGGTGCTGTTAAAATTAAAAATGGGAAAAAAATTGATGAATTCAAATCATTTATCAATCCTGGAGTGAAAATTCCAGCAAAAATTACTGAAATAACAGGAATTAACAGCAGTATGATAGCTGATGCACCTGATTTAAAGACAGTAATTAATCAATTTGTTGACTTTGTTGAATCTGGGGTCCTGGTAGCTCATAATGCAGATTTTGATTATGGTTTTATTCGAACAGCCCTGGAAAGTTTAGAAATTAAAAAAGATGATTATACAGTGCTTGATACACTGGGTCTGTCCAGAGCTCTTGTTAAAGATAGTAAAAATCATAAACTGAATACTCTGGCTAAATATTTTGGAGTTGATCTTGAAAATCATCACCGGGCACTTGATGATGCGGCGGCAACAGCAGAGATACTTTCTCATTTACTGGAGATTATTAAAGAGGATGGTTCAGAAAATCTAGATCAGATCAATAATTATATTTCTAAGATTGACTGGAAAGATTTAAGACCTTTCCATGCCGTTATTCTTGCCAAAAATAAAAAGGGGCTTAAAAATCTTTATAAATTAATTTCTATTTCTCATTTAAATAATTTCTATAAAAAACCAAGGATTTTAAAGAGTGTACTTTTACAGCACCGGAATGGATTAATTATAGGTTCGGCCTGTGAAGCAGGCCAGATTTATAAAGCTTTTGTTAATAATAGGCCTCGAAATGAAATAAAGAAAGTAGCAAAACTTTATGATTATCTGGAGTTGCAGCCGCTGGGGAATAATCAATTTTTGATTCCTGATAAGGTTAATTCAAGAGATGATCTTAAAGAGATAAACAGAAAAATCTATCAGCTGGGGCAGGAATTAAATAAGCCTGTTGTGGCAACAACTGATTCTCATTTTCTGGATCCGAAAGATAGTATTTTTAGAGAAATTTTGCAGACAGGTCAGGGTTTTAATGATGCTGATCAGCAACCTCCAATTTATTACCGGACAACTGAGGAGATGTTAAAAGAGTTTTCTTATTTTGGAGAAAATACTGCTCGAGAAATTGTAGTGGAAAATCCAAATAAAATTGCTGAGCAGATTAGTAAAATTAAACCAATTCCTGACGGATTATTTACTCCAGAGATTGAGGGAGCAGAAGCAGAAATCAGAAATATGTCCTATGAACGGGCACATCAGTTTTACGGTAAAGAGTTACCACAATTAGTAATTGACAGGCTGGAAAAAGAACTTTCTTCAATTATTGAAAATGGTTTTGCAGTTATTTATTTAATTGCGCATAAACTTGTTAAAAAATCACTGGAAGATGGATATTTGGTGGGATCAAGAGGTTCAGTTGGTTCTTCTTTTGTGGCGACAATGACCGAAATTACAGAGGTTAATCCCCTGCCACCTCATTATCGCTGTCCTCAGTGTTCAAAGCATGAGTTTATTACCGATGGATCAATAGGAACTGGAGTTGATTTACCGGACAAAATCTGTCCTGACTGTGGGACTGAATATATTAAAGATGGTTTTGATATTCCTTTTGAAGTATTCATGGGCTTTAAAGGAGATAAGGTACCTGATATTGATTTGAACTTTTCTGGTGAATATCAGGGCAAAATTCATAAATACACTGAAGAATTTTTTGGTAGAGATTATGTCTATAAAGCCGGTACGATTTCTACAATTGCAGATCGGACTGCATTTGGTTTTGTTAAAAATTACCTTGATGATAAAGGGATGGAAGTTAAAAGAGCAGAAATTGATCGACTTGTAGCAGGCTGCACAGGTGTTCGCAGAACTACTGGTCAGCATCCAGGTGGATTAATGATTGTACCGAAGGCAAATAGCATTTTTGATTTTAGTCCAATTCAACATCCAGCCAATGATCAGGATACCGATATTAGAACAACTCACTTTGATTATCATTCAATTAGTGGTCGGATACTTAAGCTTGATTTACTTGGGCATGATGATCCGACTTCACTCAGATTGCTGCAGGATATGACCGGTATTGAACCACAGGATATACCACTTGATGATCCGGATACAATGAGCATTTTTTCTGGTACTGATATTCTGGGGGTTGATCCTGAACTGCTGGGAACTGACATAGGGACTTTAGGAATTCCCGAATTTGGTACTTCGTTTGTTCAACAAATGTTACGTGACACAAGACCCACTACTTTTGCAGAATTAGTTCGTATTAGTGGGCTTTCGCACGGTACTGATGTCTGGTTAAATAATGCTCAGGATTTAATAAGAGATGATAAAGCAGAACTGGCAGAAGTTATTTCAGTTCGTGATGACATAATGAATTATCTTCTTCAGCGAGGAGTTGAACCTTCAACAGCCTTCTGGATTATGGAACATGTTCGAAAAGGTAAGGGACTGACAGAAGAAGAGGAAGAAGCAATGCGGGGAAATAATGTTCCTGACTGGTATATAGATTCCTGTAAGAAGATTAAATATATGTTTCCCAAGGCACATGCTGCTGCTTATGTAACAATGGCTTATAGAATTGCCTATTTTAAAGTCCATCATCCGGCTGCTTTCTATACTGCTTATTTTTCGATTAAAGCTGATGATTTTGATGCTCAGCTTGCCTGTAATGGTAGAGAAAAGGTTGTTAATAAAATAGAAGAGCTGGAAGCACTGGGGAATGACATGACAGCTAAAGAAAGTGGGACTCTTACTGTTTTAAGAATTGTACTGGAAGCTATGATGAGAGGAATTGAATTTTTGCCAGTTGACATTTATGAATCTGAGGCAGATCACTTTATCAAAAAAGATGAAAATAAACTTCTAGCACCGCTGATCAGTCTGCAGGGACTTGGTGGCAGTGCTGCTGAAAGTGTTGTAATTGAAAGACAGAAATCAGATTTCACCTCAATTGAGGAGTTGTCAAATAGAACTTCTCTTACCTCAACAGTTATTGAAGTATTGAGAGAACACGGTTCCCTGGAAGGTATGCCAGAACGGAACCAGCTCTCTTTGTTTTAAATTATTGTTACTGGACACCTGAAAATATTGATCTTAAATTAAAATAAATGATTTAATAATGTATTCAATATTTACGAGAACCCGGTACCATTAAAAACTTGCAAGTCCAAATAAGCTGTGATAGAATTATAAAGGAAAGAGTTCTGATAAATACTAATGTTGATTTTAGGAGTGGGGGTGTCTTCCCACTCTTTTATTATAGTTTAGGTAATTTTTAATAAAAATTAAATATTTAAGAAAGAGGGGTGTCTTATTTGGGGAAAGTTGCTGAAACAGTAACCGATTTTGTACTTCCTATTGCCCATAGTGAAGAATTAAACCTGGTTGATGTTGAATTTTTAAAAGAAGGTAGTAACTGGATTTTACGTATTTTTCTTGAAAATAAAGATGGTGATTTAACTATAGAAGAATGCGAAAAAGTCAGCAGAGCCTTAAGTGTAATTCTGGATGAAGAAGATCCAATTGATAAAAGTTATATATTAGAGGTTTCATCTCCCGGGCTGGAAAGGCCACTTAAAACGGAAGAGGATTTTGAGCGTTTTAAGGGAGAGTTAATTGCGGTTAAAACTTTTAAAAAGATTAATGGAAAAAAAGAGTTTATAGGTACTTTGAAAGATTTTGAAAAGGATAAAATAATATTGATTTTGGCTGATAAGCAGGAGATATCTATTGATTACAGTCTGGTAGCAAGAGCTAATTTAACTTTTGAAATTTAAATTTGAGGGGGGAAAAATATGAATCTAGAATTCATTCAGGCCCTGGATGATATAGAAAAGGATAAAGGTATTTCTAAAGATGTATTATTAGAGGCCATTGAAACAGCACTGGTTTCTGCCTATAAAAAAGATTTTGGTTCTAAAGATAATGTTAGAATTGAAATTTCTGCAGAAGCAGGAGAAGTTAAAGTCTTTTCTCGTAAAGAAGTTGTAGAAGAAGTTGAAAATAAAAATAGCGAGATTGCTTTAGCGGAAGCTGAAAATATAGACAGCAAATATGATATTGGAGATATTGTTGAGATAGAGGTTACACCTGCAAACTTTGGTAGAATTGCAGCCCAGACAGCAAAACAGGTTGTAATGCAGAGAATCAGAGAAGCAGAGAGGGATGTAATTTTTGATCAGTATAAAGAAAAAGAAGATGATCTGATAACAGGTACTATTCAGCGTTTCCATAATGATAATATACTAATAGATATGGGGAAAACTGAAGCTTTACTGCCACCATCTGAGCAGATTGCTGGCGAAAGATATGAAATTGGAGAAAGAATTAAACTCTATGTAGTTGAAGTAAGCACTACAAATAAAGGTCCAAGAATTTTGGTATCCAGAACTCATCCTGGACTTTTAAAAAGACTTTTTGAAATTGAAGTTCCGGAAATTTTCCAGGGACTTGTGGAGATTAAAGCTGTAGCCAGAGAAGCTGGTCAGCGTTCTAAAATGGCAGTAAGCAGTTCTGACAGTCAGGTTGATCCTGTTGGAGCCTGTGTTGGTCCAAAGGGAATGAGGGTTCAGGCAGTTGTAGATCAGTTAAACAATGAGAAAATTGATATAGTTAAGTGGGATGATAATCCTGAAGTTTTTGTTGCCAATGCCTTAAATCCGGCTGAGGTAGTTAGTGTTAATATTAATAAATCAGAAAAGATTGCAGAGGTTGTTGTTCCAGATTTTCAGCTTTCTCTTGCAATAGGTAAAGAAGGTCAGAACGCCCGCCTGGCTGCAAAGTTAACTGGTTGGAAAGTTGATATTAAAAAGGAATCTGAAGTTGAAGCAGAACCTGAAAATATTGAGGAGATTGAACAGAGTGCGGCCGAACTGGCAGAGAGTTTAGATGAGTTTGAAGAAAGTAATGAGGAATTAGATCAGAATGAAATAGAGACTGAAGCAGCTGAAAAATCTAAGGCTAATACCGAAGCTGAAGTCGAAGAAGATTCTGAAGAGCTAGAAAAACTGGATTAAATTTATCAAATAAAAAATCTTAAGGAGGATTGAGATTGCAGAGTAGAAGCCCTATTCGTCAATGTGTAGGTTGTGGTGCCAGAAGAGACAAGATTGAACTTTTAAGAGTCGTAAATAATAAAGGAGAAATTTTAGTTGATCCAGGTGGAAGAACCCCTGGACGAGGTGCTTATCTCTGTCCTAATATGGATTGTTTAGATAAAGCAGTAGAAAAAGGTGCTCTAAAAAAAGCACTAAGGAAAGATATTTCTGATGAAATTTATGAAAAAATTTCGGAGGAGATTAAACATGATTAACTAACAGTAGAATATTTTGGAGGTGCAAGTATGGCAAAAATTAGAGTTTATAATCTGGCTCATGAGCTGGATATGGATAGTAAAGAAGTAATTGAAATACTAAATGATCTTGATATTGAGGTATCAAGTCATATGAGTACAATAACTGACGAAACAGCAGAACTTGTAAAAGGAATGTATGCAGAAGATAGTACTGCAGAAGAAAACGAAAAGGCTCACAAAGAGGCTATCAAAGCTGAAGCTGAGGCTGAGACTGCAGAAGAAGCAGAGACAGCTGTGGAAACTGAAACTGAAATTGAAGCTGATGAGGATGCAGTAGAAATCGAAACTCCAATTACAGTTAAAGAATTTGCTGAAGAAGTAGGAGAGGCTCCCAATAATTTAATTGTAGAATTAATGAATATGGGAGTAATGGCTAATGTGAATCAGAGTCTGGATGAAGACACTCTGGAATTACTGGCTGAAGAGCTTGGAATAAAGATAAAATTGAAATCCGAGGAAGAAGAGAAGGCTTCTCTAAGAGTTGGACCGGAGATTGAAGATAAAGAGGAAGATTTAGTAGTTAGACCCCCTATTGTTACAGTAATGGGTCATGTTGACCACGGTAAAACTACTCTTTTAGATGTAATTAGAGAAAGTCGGGTGGCAGGCAGTGAAGCTGGTGGAATTACCCAGCATATTGGTGCCTACCAGGCAGAGGTTGATAATAAAAAGATTACTTTTATTGATACACCAGGTCACGAAGCTTTTACAGCTATGAGAGCAAGAGGAGCTCAAATTACTGATATTGCGATTTTAGTAGTTGCTGCAGATGATGGAATTATGCCTCAAACAGAAGAGGCAATTAACCATGCTAAGGCTGCAGGGATTCCGATTATTGTTGCGATAAATAAAATTGATAAAGCAAATGCCCAGCCCGAAAGAGTAAAACAGGAGTTAACCGAATATGGTTTAGTTCCTGAAGATTGGGGTGGAAATACAATCTGTGTTAATGTTTCTGCACTTCAGAAACAAAACATAGGTGAGCTTTTAGAAATGATTATTTTGGTCTCAGAGATGGAAGAATTGAAAGCAAATCCTAATCGACTGGCGGAAGGTATAGTTATTGAGGCCGAACTTGATAAAGGACGGGGACCTGTTGCAACTGTGCTGGTCAAAAATGGTACTTTAAAAGTAGGTGATCCAATACTTGCTGGTTTAACTTCCGGTAGGGTCAGAGCAATGTTCAATGAATATGGAGATTCTCTGGATGAAGCAGGCCCTTCTGCAGCTGTTGAGGTACTTGGTTTTAATGAGGTTCCTGCAGCAGGTGATTTTGTTCAGGTCTTAGAAGATGAACGTCAGGCAAGAGATGTAGCCTCTGACAGACAGGCTGAAAAAAGACAGGCTGAACTTAGATCTGATGCCAAGGTTTCTTTAGATGATCTTTATAAGCAGATTCAGGAAGGTGAAGTTAAAGAACTGAATATTATTATTAAAGCTGATGTTCAGGGTTCAATTGAAGCACTTAAAGCTTCTCTGTTAAGACTTGGTACAGAGGAAGTAACAGTTAATGTTATTCACACAGGTGTTGGTGGTGTAAATGAAACTGATGTCAACCTTGCCAGTGCTTCCAATGCAATTATTATTGGATTTAATGTTAGACCTGATAATAATGCTCTCAGGGCAGCTGAAAAAGAAAAAGTTGATATTAGAACTTATAGAGTTATCTATAAAGCTTTAGAAGATATTAAAGATGCTATGGCTGGACTGCTTGATCCTGAGTTAAGAGAGGAAGTTACAGGTCGGGCAGAAGTTAGAGATACTTTTAAAGTTCCTGATGTAGGTATTATTGCCGGAGCTTATATTACTGATGGTCATGTAAACCGAAATTATGATGCCCGTCTGATCAGGGATGGAGTAGTTATTCATGAGGGAACAATTTCTTCTCTCAAGAGGTTTGAAAATGATGTCAGAGAAGTAAAATCAGGTTATGAATGTGGAATTGGAATTGAAAATTATAATGATATTAAAGTTGGAGATATTATTGAATTCTATACTTATAAGGAGATCAAAAGATCCTTATAGAGGTGAGGTAAAATGACAAATAAACGTGCAATAAGAGTTGGAGAATTATTAAAAGAGGAAATTAGTCAGATTGTTCTTAGAGAAATGAAAGATCCAAGAATTGGATTTGTCTCTGTAACCGATGTCGAAGTCAGCGGAGATCTAAGACATGCAAAGGTCTTTATCAGTGTTTATGGGAGTGATAAAGAAAAGGAAGAAACTCTGGAAGGTCTCCAGCAGGCTCAGGGTTTTGTCCGTAAACTTGTGGGAGAAAGAATTAAAATTCATCATACTCCGGAGATAATTTTCCGTTATGATGATTCCATTGAAAATGGAGTTCATATTTCAGAAATAATCAAAGACCTTAAAGAATCAGGAGAGATAAAGGAGTCTGACTCTGATGCAGAAGAAAATTAAAGAAATTATTAAAATTATAAATGAAAATGATAATTTTTTAATTGTTGGCCATGTTGGTGCAGATGGTGACAGTATCGGTTCAGTAACTGCTTTAACTCGATTATTACAAAAAGAAAACAAAAAAGCCAGAGCCTATCTGAATCGAGATACTCTGGCTCCTTTTTCTTTTCTGGAAGTTAAAGAAGAATTCTTTTATACTGATTCAGAGAAACTAAAAAATGAAATAAAGGCTGATGATTTTATATTAATCACCCTGGATTCCGGAACGTTAGAGAGAATTGATCTGGATCCAGGATTTATAGAATCAGCGCAAGCAATTATTAATATTGATCACCATGAGGATAACAGCTGTTTTGGCAAAGTAAACCTGGTTCAACCAGATCGGGCTGCAGTGGGAGAAATTATTTATAATTTTGCTGTAGAATTTTTGGGAGATAATATTCCGCTTACTATTGCTGAACCTCTGGCTACGGCAATTATAACTGATACCGGTGCTCTGCGTTACGAAAACACATCTTCTAGAGTTTTAAGAATACTGGCTGATTTAATGGATTTCGGGGTTAATATTTATAAAATAAACAAAAAAATATTTGGTAGTTTAAGCTATAAGGCGCTGGTGTTAAAAGGTCTGGCTTTAGCTACACTAAATAGAAGTAAGGATGGTAAAATAGCCTGGCTTTATGTCAGCCGAGAAATGATGCATGAAGCTGAAACCGATTATACTGAAGGCCTGGTCAGTCTGGCCAGAGATATAGAAAATGTAGAAATAGGAATATTATTTACAGAGGAAGAAAAAAAGGAAATCAAGGTAAGTCTGCGGTCAAATTTTTATGCAGAGGTAAATAAACTGGCGGCCGAATTTGATGGTGGAGGTCATCCTCGAGCTGCAGGTGCAACTGTTACTAAAACTCTGGCGGAAACAATCGATTCTGTGGTAGAGGCAGCGAAAAAATATGTTTAATGGTACTGCAAATATATTAAAACCTCCGGGTATTTCTTCCTTTGCATTCATCAAAAGTTTGCGCTGGCTGCTTGATGAAAAAAAGGCCGGCCATACAGGGACTCTGGACCCAGCTGCCGCTGGAGTTTTGGGTGTCTGTTTTGGTAAAGCAACTAAAACTATACCCTTTTTAGATGATAGTCGTAAAGAATATATTTGTGAAATGAAACTTGGGACAAGAACGGATTCTCTGGATTTAGAAGGCCAGGTTATCAGAGAAGATTTAAATTGGAATTATCTTAGCTCAGCTGAAGTTGAGGCAGCTATAATAAGTTTTAAGGGTAAACAGCAGCAGATACCACCAATGTATTCGGCTCTTCATTACGAGGGGAAAAGACTCTATCAGTTAGCCAGGAGGGGGATTGTGGTGGACAGAAAAAGCCGAGAGGTTGAGATATTCAATCTTGAAGTGCTGGAAATTAATTTGCCATTAATTCGCTTCAAGGCAGAAGTATCCCGCGGAACTTACATTCGTTCACTGGTGAGAGATATTGGTGAAAAATTAAATACCAATGCTGTGATGACTTTTCTGCTTAGAACTAAATCAGGTCCTTTTTTGCTCGAAAATTCAGTGACTTATGAGCAGATTGAAAAAATGGGTCCGGATATCTTACTTAAACCGTATGAGCCACTAAAACTACCCCGTTATACGATTAAAGACGAGGAATATCAACGAGCTGAAAATGGCAACTATTTAATTAAAGAAAATTTTGTGGAAAGTGAGCTAAAAATTGAAGTTGGAGAATATTTTCTTCTCTTTTCAGAATCAGGAAAGTTTTTAGCAATCAGTCAGCATCAACTTGAAGATGATTATCATATTTATCAGCCACATAAAGTTTTTATTTAGTTCTGGAGGAAATCTATATGCAGGTTATAACAAGTAATGAATATAATAAATTTAGAGATAGTAATACCTGTCTTGCAATTGGAGCTTTTGATGGTTTACATAAAGGTCATC
The DNA here is from genome assembly GCF_900156285.1 of Halanaerobium kushneri. Classification (GTDB taxonomy): domain Bacteria; phylum Bacillota; class Halanaerobiia; order Halanaerobiales; family Halanaerobiaceae; genus Halanaerobium; species Halanaerobium kushneri. The sequence goes on along the minus strand of NZ_FTNC01000001.1, from coordinate 251,565 downwards.
AATTAATTATTAGCCAGGCGCTTAAGGAGGCCAAAAAAAATAATTATCCAGCTGCAGTTTTATCTTTTCATCCTCATCCCTTAGAAATTATTCCTGGCAAAAACCCACCCCCTTCTATAGTTTCCAGACAGCAGAAAATTTCTCTTCTGGAAGCCATGGGTGTTGATTATTATTTTGAACAGGAGTTTAATCAGGAATTTGCTCAATTAAGAGCAGAAGAATTTATCAATAACATTTTGCTTGCTAGCTTAAGAGTAAATACTGTAGTTGTTGGTGATGATTTTCGTTTTGCCTATAAAAATGAGGGAAATGTTGAAATTTTAAAAAAAATGGGTGAGCTGCATGGTTATCAGGCCAAAATTATTTCTCAACTTCATGCTAGTGATGACCGGATATCAAGTACAAGGATTAGAAGTCTGCTTAAAAACGGTAAAATAAAAAAAGCTAAAAAGCTGCTGGGAAGATCATATCAGATTTGCGGTAAGGTAGTACATGGTAAAAAAAGAGGCAGGAAATTGGGATTTCCCACAGCAAATTTAAGTCTGGAGACCAATTATGCTCTTCCACCTGAAGGTGTTTATGCTGTTAAAGTACATCATTGTGGAAAAGAATATATTGGAGCAGCTAATCTGGGTTATAATCCCACTTTTAATAATCAGGATATTTCTTTTGAAGTTTATATTTTAGATTTTGAAGGTGATCTTTACGGACAGAGATTATGTGTGGATATTATAGAATTTATTAGAGGCGAAAAAGATTTTGCTGCTAAAGAAGAATTAATCAACCAGATGCAGCAAGATATTCTTTACACGCGCGAGCTTTTATGTTAAAATTATAAAGAAAGTTTTAAATTACCGCTGGCTAGGATTTCGACTCTCCGACGTCTTCTTGGCCTGTGGCGAATTGTTTTTACAGGAGGTGAATTTATATGTTAAGTAAAGAAGAAAAGCAAGAAATAATTAAGGAATATCAGTTAGAAGAAGGCGATACTGGTTCAACTGAAGTACAGGTTGCTCTTTTAACTGCAAGAATTGCTGAGTTAACTGAACACTTAAAAGACCATAAAAATGATCATCATTCACGAAGAGGATTATTAAAAATGGTAGGTAAAAGAAGAAAGTTACTTAGATATTTACAAAATAATGATGTTCTGCGTTATCGTGAATTAATTTCTAAATTAGGTATTCGCGGTTAATAATGCATACTAAAAGAGCGGGGCAATCCCCGCTCTTTATTTGAATAAGGAGGAAAAAACATGAAAGAATGGACAATTGATTTTGCCGGTGATGATTTTAATTTTCAAACCGGTAAACTGGCCAAACAGGCCAATGGTTCAGTAGTAGTCCGCTGTGGAGATTCACAGGTTTTAGTTACAGCTGTTATGGATGAACCGAGACCAGGAATGAACTATTTTCCTTTAATGGTTAATTATGAGGAGAGAGTTTATGCAATCGGACAGATTCCTGGTAGTATTATGAGAAGAGAGGGAAGACCCAGAGATGAAGCTACTTTGGCTGCTAGAGTGATTGACCGCTCTATCAGACCACTATTTCCAGATGGTTTTCGTCATGATGTACAGATTGTAGCAACAATTTTATCTGTAGATGATGATCATGATCCTGAAGTTCTGGCTTTAAATGGTGCTTCTGCTGCTTTAACTTTATCTGATATACCTTTTGCAGGACCTATCGGAGGAGTGAAAGTTGGACTTGTTGATGACGAAATTATTATTAATCCAGATGCAGAAGAAAGAGAAAATAGTGATTTGGATCTTGTAGTTGCAGGTAGTAAAGATGCTATTATGATGGTAGAAGCAAGTGCGAACGAAGTAAGTGAAGCAACTGTTTTAGAAGCAATGAAAGCTGCGCATGAAGAGATCAAAAAGATTATTAGTTTACAGGAAGAAATGCGCGAAGAGGCTGGAGAAGAAAAATTCCACTTTGAGCCACCAACTGTTGATCAGGAAATTCAGGCCAAAGTTGATCAGATTTTAGGTGATAAGCTGAAAGAAGCTATTCAGATTCAGGAAAAACAGCCTAGAAGTGATAGAATTGATGAATTAAAAGCTGAACTCAAAGAAACCATTAATCCTGAAGAGGATGAAGAACTCGATTCTCAAATTTCTTTAGCTTTTGAAAAAATGTTAAAGAAATCAGTTAAGAGTTTAGTAGTTGAAGATGGAATTCGTCCTGATGGTAGAGATTATGATGAGATCCGACCTATCTGGGCAGAAGTTGATTTTGTACCAAGGGCTCATGGATCTGGTATCTTTACCAGAGGTGAAACTCAGGCCTTAAGTGTTTTAACATTGGGTTCTTCAAGTGATGAACAGACTCTATTTGGTCTTGGGGAAAATGAAACCAAACGCTATATGCACCATTACAATTTCCCATCCTTCTGTGTTGGCGAAACTGCGCCTATGCGCTCACCAGGAAGAAGAGAAATTGGTCATGGTACCTTAGGTGAAAAGGCATTACTGCCAGTAATTCCATCCGAAGATGAGTTTCCATATACAATCAGAATTGTTTCTGAGGTTTTAGAATCTAATGGTTCTTCCTCACAGGCAAGTATCTGTGGTAGTACTTTAGCCTTAATGGCTGCTGGGGTACCAATTAAAGCACCTGTTGCTGGTATTGCTATGGGATTAATGAAAAAAGATGATGATGTTGTAATTTTGTCTGATATTCAGGGCTTTGAAGACTTTAATGGAGACATGGACTTTAAAGTTGCTGGTACTAAAGATGGAATTACAGCTTTACAGATGGATATTAAATTAAAGGGTCTATCTTATGATATCTTAGAAGAAGCTCTAGAAAAAGCTAAAAAAGGTAGAATGCATATCATGGGTAAAATGCTGGAAGTTATACCTGAACCTCGTCCAGAACTATCAGAAAATGCACCTGCAATTATCACCATGAATATTGATCCAGAAAAGATCAGATTTGTTATTGGTCCTGGTGGAAAGATGATCAATAAGATTATTGATGAAACTGGAGCCAGCATTGATATCGAAGACGACGGTCTGGTTAAGATTATGACCGAAGATCAGGAAGGCGGCCAGCAGGCTAAAGAAATGATTGAGCGCTTAACTGAGGAAGTTAAAGTTGGTAAAATTTATCAGGGTAAAGTAAAGAGAATCATGAACTTTGGTGCTTTTGTAGAAATTTTACCAAATAAAGAAGGGCTTGTTCATATTTCTAAATTGGCTGATCATCATGTAAAAGAAGTTGGCGATGTTGTTTCTGTAGGAGATGAAATTCCTGTTAAAGTTATTGAAATAGATAATCAGGATAGGATTAATTTATCTCTAAAAGATGCAAAAAAAGAGCTGGACAATAAAGAATAAATATAATAAATAAAGTTAAAGTATTATATTAGTGAATAATAATCTTGATAACTGGAGATGACTCTTAAATGATACTGGGTAAACATGTTTCTATAGCTGGTGGTCTTGATAAATCTTTTCAAAGAGCAGCTGATATTGGCTGTAATACAATGCAGATTTTTGTTAAAAATCCACGTGGCTGGAAAATGCGTGAGGTTGAGCAAGCTGAAATAGAGAGGTTTAAGAAAGCGAGACAAAAACATAAAATTAATCCAGTTGTAGTACATGCTGCCTATCTAATTAATTTGGCATCTCCTAAAAAAGATTTATGGGAAAAATCAATTTCAGCTCTTAAGTCTGAATACCAGCGCTGTGACAGGCTCGGAGCTGAATACCTGATTTTTCATCCCGGCAGTCATACTGGTTCTGGTTTAGAAAATGGTATCCAAAAGATTGCCAGAGCACTAAATATTATTTTTGCTGAAGTTGAGAGTGAAACCATGATTCTTTTAGAAAATACTGCTGGTGCAGGTACCAGCATTGGCGAAGGATTTTCTCAGCTTAAAGCAATTATTGATCAGGTTGATCAGTCAAATAGGCTTGGAGTTTGTATCGATAGCTGTCATGCTTTTACAGCTCACTATAATCTGGCAGAGAAAAATGGTTTAGAAGAATTAATCAGTGATTTTGATAATATTCTTGGTCTGGAACAATTAAAAGTTTTTCATCTTAATGATTCTAAATTTGACTGCTGTACTAACAAAGATGAACATGCTCATATTGGAGAGGGTAAAATTGGAAGCAAGGCGTTTAAACGAATAATTAATCATTCTAAATTAAGAGATAAAGTTTTTATTTTAGAAACACCATGGTTTGATAAAGAGAAAGATGATGATGTTATTTTATTAAAAAAACTAAGGGAGGACTAAAGTTGTCTGCTAGTGCTGAAATGTTATTAGAAGTTAGCCAGGAAATAAAACAAGAAATAGAGGCAGCATCCGGCAATGAAATTTTTATTAGAGCTCAATTGAATAATAAAGATATTATAGAAGAAATTGAAGTTCTGGCTAGAGGCAACAGTTATTCTGCACCTGCAGTAATAAATAATTTAATGCCCGGGGAAATAGTTATTCACAATCATCCATCGGGAGATTTAACTCCCTCAGCAGCAGATATCCGACTGGCCGCCAAAATGGCTGCAAGAGAAATTGGTTTTGCAATTATAAATAATCAGGCAGATCAGATTTATGTAGTAGTCGAAGCTGGAACTAAAAAAGAAAAGCAAAAATTGAACAAAAAGGAAATTTTAAGTTATTTTAAAAAAGAGGGAAAGTTGTCCCAGGAATTAAAAGGCTTTTCTGAGAGAAAAGAACAGCTGATAACAGCCGAAAAAATTATTGATTCTTTTAATCAACATCAATTTGATTTTATTGAGGCTGGAACCGGGACTGGTAAATCCTTTGCTTATTTAATACCTGCTCTTTTTTATAATAATTTAAATCAGGCCCGGATAGTAGTTTCTACAAATACAATTAACTTACAGGAACAGCTGATTAATAAAGATTTAGTTACTCTAAAACGAGTTTTGGATTTTGATTTTAATGCAGTTTTAGTCAAAGGAAGAAGTAATTACCTCTGTTTAAGAAAATTTAAAAATTTTAAAAAGAATTTTGATAATCAAGAATTAGAGCTTGAAGAAAAAATTTTTTATGAATTAGATGATTGGAAAAAAAATACTGAAAGTGGAGAAAAAAGCGAAATTAATTTTCAGTTACAAAATAAGATCTGGAATCAAATTGCTGCTGAAAGTGACCTTTGTTTAAAAACCTCCTGTCCCTTTTATTCTAATTGTTTTTTTATGAAAGCACGCAAGAAGATCTATAAAGCAGATATTTTAATTGTCAATCATCATCTCTTACTTTCTGATGCGAGGGTAAAAGATGATACAGGTTCAGTTGATAGAGGTATTCTGCCTAACTTTAATCATTTAATTATCGATGAAGCTCATAATATTGGTGAAATTGCAACTGATCATCTTGGCTACCCTCTTTATCAACCATTGATGGACAACTGGCTTAAAAGATTAAGTGGTGATAAGAAATCGCTTTTAGCAGAGATTAGGGAAGATATTGCATTTACAGTTGATTCTGATCAAAAAAGATTGCGAGAAATATTGGACAAAAAAATTATTCCTACAACGCAAAAGATTAGAGATCTGATTCCACAGTATTTCAATGAACTAAAAAATTTAATTTCAAATTATAAAGATAAAAAAATAACCATCGATGATAATTTGAAAAATAACCCTAAATGGAACGAATTTTATCAAACAGCAGAAGATCTGGCTGCTTATTTGAAAAATAATTTTTCTTTTCTGCAGATCATATACGAAAATTTATATCTTGGTTTAGAAGCCGAAACTGATGAGAGCGAAATGAAAATCAAATCTAGTTTAAATCGCTGCCAGGATCTGATTAAACGTATAGAATTCAATTTGCAGGCCGAAGATGATGATTATGTTTTCTGGCTGGAATCAAGCTATTATAGAGGTTCTGAGCAGATTGTACAGAAATCAGCTCCAATTGATGCTGGGAAATTTCTGCCTGACATGCTCTGGTCTAAATTAACAAATGTAATTTTTACTTCTGCTACTATTACAGCTGCGGGTTCATTTGATTATTTTTATCGAGAAACTGGCATTAAAAAAGCTGAAGAACTAAAGGTGGAATCTCCTTTTGATTATTCAAAGCAGGCTGAGCTTTTAATTCCTTTAGATTTTCCTGATCCAGGTAATAAAAATTTTTTAAAAGAACTTGTCAGCAGTTTAAAAAAAATTATATCTAAATCCCGGGGATCAACTATGGTCTTATTTACTTCTTACAGAATGCTGAGTTATTGTTATAATAATTTAAAATCAGAACTTGAAGAAAAAGGGATTCGGATCCTCTCCCAGTCAAAATTATCTCGAAATTATATAATGCAGGAGTTTCAAAGTGAATATCAAACAATAATCTTTGGGACTTCAAGTTTTTGGGAAGGGGTTGATTTGCCCGGAGATTTACTCAAATATTTAGTTATGGTTAAACTGCCATTTCCGGTTCCTGGAGAGCCCCTTTATAAAGCCAGGGAAGATCTTTTAAAATCAAAAGGCTTAAATCCATTTTATAATCTTGCTTTACCACAGGCAGTTATAAAATTTAGACAGGGTTTTGGCAGATTAATACGTTCTAAAAAAGATACAGGATTTATCATTCTATTTGACCGAAGAGTTATAAGCAGATCTTATGGACGCCAATTTTTGGATTCAATTCCATCAGATTGTCCGATTCTGGAAATAAAAGCTAAGGATATTATTAAAAAAATTGAAGATAATGGAGTTTAGAATATGCTAAAAATAAAAATATTTACAATAAACTTTTTAATATCATTTATAATAGTTTTACTTTCAGTTACTGTTATTGCTGCTCCAGACTTAAGTTTGATTTATGTTATTCAGCAGGGAGACACCTTATCCGAGATTGCGGCAGAATATGATGTTGATATTAATAAATTAAAAGCAGTAAATAACATTTCCAATAAAGCAAATATAAAAATGGGAGATGAGTTAATAATTCCTCAGGAAAAAAGTGAGAAAAGCAAAAATAAGAAAAAATTGTTATTTAAGGAATTTAACTCTACCAAAGAAGAATTATCTTTTACTATAAATACTCATTATGCTGCCAGAATTAATCCGGGTCATCAGGCACCAAATATTGATAAAATTCCAGAAGATAAAATTATAAATTATTATGTGGGGCCTGGAGATACTCTATATGATCTGGCAAGAGATTTTAGTACTACCATCGGGACAATTCTGGCTCTTAATAACAGGGAAAATAGTTTTTTGCGAAGTGGAGAAAGAATACGGCTTCCAATTAATAATTTAACTTCACATCAAATTTTAAATCAGAGAGTTAGCAAACAGGAACTTGATCTTTTAGCCCGTGCAGTCTATGGTGAATCAAGGGGAGAACCATATGCCGGTCAGGTTGCGGTAGCAGCAGTTATTATCAATAGAGTTTTGAGCCATCAGTTTCCAGATACCTTTGCTGAAGTAATCTATCAGGGGGGGCAATTTTCTGCAGTTAGTGATGGCCAAATTAATTTAAGCCCCAATCAGACTGCTTATAGAGCAGCAAGAGAAGCTTTAAATGGCAGTGACCCGACAAATGGAGCACTTTATTTTTATAATCCCAAAACAGCTACCAGAGTTAGCTTTTTTAAAGGGAGAAGGGTAGTAACTAAAATAGGAGATCATGTTTTTGTAGAATAGGGGTGAACTTTTTGTTAAATAATTTTTGCAGAACTTTCCAGCTTTCTAAAATAAAGCTGGCTTATTTTTTTACTATAATTATTATACTTTTCAGCAGCTCTGTTCTGGCTCAAGAAAACTTTATTAATAATTATAGTTCCCAAAGGCTGGTACCAATTTATCAAGTAGATAGAGATGATAACAAAATAACTTTAACAATTGATGGTGCCTGGGGAAGTAATAAAACAGAAGCACTGCTGGAGTTATTTGAGCAGCAGGAAATAAAAGTGTCCTTTTTCTTTGCCGGTATCTGGCTTGAAAATAATCCTGAGCTGGTTCAAAAAATATTAGAAGCTGGGCATCAAATTTATAATCATTCCTACAGTCATCCTCATTTTAACAACTTAAATAAAGATGAAATAATCAGTGAACTTAAAAAAACTGAAGCAATAATTAATAAATATCAAAACCATGAAAATAAAATCAAACTTTTTCGACCACCTTATGGCGAATATAATAATCTTGTAATTAAAACAGCCAGGAAATTAGGTTATCAGGTGATCCAGTGGAGTCTTGATTCTCATGACTGGATGAATCCAGGTAAAGAGTATATTCTGCAGAGAGTTGTTTCCAATATTAATTCCGGTGATATACTTTTATTCCACAATAATTCAAATAATATTGTTGAGATATTAAGAGAAATTATTCCACTCTTAAAAAAAGATTACCAATTTGTCAAAATTGAAGAGCTAATTTATAATAATAATTATCAGATAAGTTCTCTAACTGGTTTACAATATAAAATGAAAGGTGATAATAATGATAATTAAGGTAGAGAGAGTAAATAAAGAAATTGAGTTACCCAGATATCAGCACCTGGGTGAGGATGCAGGACTTGACCTGCATGCTGCAGAAGAATTAACAATTAAAAGTGGGGAATATGAATTAATCAAAACTGGACTTAAAATTGCTGTTCCTGAAGGGTATGCAGCCTTTGTTTATCCTCGCAGTGGTCTGGCTTTAAAAAAAGGAGTAACAGTTTTAAATGCTGACGGAGTAATTGATTCTGGTTATAGAGGTGAAGTAGGAGTAATTTTAATTAACCACGGGGAGCAAGATTTCAAAATTAATTTTAATGATAGAATAGCTCAATTAATTATTCAGAAGGTAAATATTATCGAGTGGCAGGAAGTCGATAATTTAAGTAAAAGCCAGCGAGGAGAAGGCGGTTTTGGTCACACCGGAATAAAAAAGAATTAGGAGAGGGAAATTGTTATGTCTACAATTAAAGTTCCAGCAACATCTGCAAATTTAGGTCCCGGTTATGATACTCTGGGGCTTGCTTTAAGCCTGTATAATGATTTTGATATTAAAAAGCGAAAAGATCAGCAATTAAAAATTACAATTATTGATCAAAACAAAAATAAAGAAATTAAAATTGCCAGAAAAGATAATCTAGTGGCTCTGGCTTATCAAAAATATTTTGACTTTATTGCTGAAGATTTAATTGGAGCCGAAATAACTGAAAAGATGCACACACCACTCGCCCGGGGTCTCGGGAGCAGCTCTTCGGCTATTATTGGAGGGCTGGCTGCAGCGGCTATTGTCTCTGGGAAATTAATTAGTAAGACTGATTTTATTCAGCTGGCTGTTGATTTAGAAAAACATCCTGATAATGTAGTTCCAGCCCTTGTTGGTGGACTAACAATAAATTTTTATTGCAAAAATAACTATGATTATTATAAAATAGATATTGAGCAGGAACTTGATTTTATTCTGGTAGTGCCCGATTTTGAATTAAAAACTGAAAAATTAAGACAGGTTTTACCAGAAGTAGTAGATTATCCAAGTGCTATTAATAATCTGAGTAGAGTCAGTTTGCTTACAGCTGCCTTTATAAATAGAGAATATCATCTGTTAAAAACAGCAATGGAGGATCAGCTGCATCAACCATATAGAAAAAAACTAATTAAAGGATTTGACCAGGTGCTTGCAGCAGCCTATGAAAGTGGTGCTTATGGAGCTGCATTAAGTGGAGCTGGCCCAACTATTTTAGCCTGTACTCAGAAAAAATCTGATCAGATTGCCCAAAACATGAAAAAAGTTTTTGCATCTAATGCTGTCAAAACGGATATTTTTAAGGTAAAAGCCTGTAATCAGAGTCTGTATCAGAATTTAAAAGAGGAGATATCTTAAAATGATTAAACTGGCCCTGATTGCCAATCAAAAAGAATCATTAGAGCTTTTTCTTAATTTTTTTAATAAAAATAAAACTAAAATAGAAAAGTTAAGCTCACAAAAGCTGGAAATTAAATATATTTATGATGTTTCTGATCAAAATAAAATTGAATATTTTTTAGCTGCCAGTCTAAATAAAATAGAGCTTATTAAAGATTATCAGAGCCTTATTAATACTGCTGAAATTGATATTATCATTGAATTGGAGAGAAAATTTAATTCTGCAGATTATTTACTTCAGGCTTTGAAAAATAAAAAAATTGTAATTACAAGTAATCATAAAGTACTGGCTGAAAATTATCTAATCCTAAAAAAAGCGGAAGCAGAATTTAATACTAAATTATTTTTTTCAGCTTCTTTTTCACCACTACCAGTAAAAACGCTTATTGATAACTTTTATGCTCTGGATGAAGTAACTGAAATAAATGCTGTTTTAAATGCAACAACCAATTATATTTTATCAGAGATGGGAAAAAACACTGTAAGTATGAAGGAAACAGTTGAACAGGCAAAGGAAGCAAGTTATACAGAAGATAATCCTGAGCTGGATTTAAGTGGTTCGGACAGCCTTAATAAATCTATTTTAATGACTGAGCTAATTTTTAATAAGGCTTTTGATTTTTCAGCAGTTAGTTCCCGGGGAATTAAAGGAATCACCAGTTATGATTTGATTTATGCAGCTGAACTGGGTTATAAAATAAAATTGATTTGTACTATAAAAAAAGAAAAAGGTAAATTATATTTGGGAGTAAGGCCTAATTTAATTTCAGAGGATTCTTTTCTGGCAGATGTAAATGAAAACAGTAATGGAATTGAAATTATTTCAAATTATAATTCTAAAGTTATTTTTAAAGCGGAAAATAATGATTTAGCTCCTTTAAATCTTCTAAGTCAGGATTTGATTAAAGCAGCCCGAATTAGAGGTGGTTATGATAAAGTCTTATTAGAAGAGCCTGGACTAAATGAAAATAAATTAATAGATCTTTATCAGCATCAGGAAAATTCTTTTTATGTCAGGCTCCAGCTTGAAAAAGACAAGAAAATAATAGAAAATATCAAAAAAATATTTTCAGAAAAAAATCTGGCGGATTTAATTTTACATGATGATTTAACTGAAACACCACTACTGCCAGTAATAATTATAACCAAAGAAATTAAAGAAAAAGTTTTAGAAAAATTATTAAAAGAAGTAGAGAATGTAGAAGGAGTTCTGACTGTTAATAATGTAATAGCAGTTAAAACACACTAGCAAATATAATTAACAATAGGAAGGTGAAACAGTTGTCACTAATTGTACAAAAATATGGAGGTAGTTCAGTAGCAAATCCCGATTTGATTAAAAATGTTGCCAGAAGAGTAATTGAGGGTTATGAGGAAGGCAACCAGATGGTAGTTGTAGTTTCTGCAATGGGAGATACTACAGATCATTTGATAGAGTTGATGGGAAATATAACTGATGATCCAGATCCAAGAGAAGTAGATATGCTTTTAACCACTGGAGAGCAGGTTTCAATTGCTCTTTTAACAATGGCAATACATTCGCTGGGATATCCGGCAATTTCTTTAACAGGAAGTCAGATGAAGATAAAAACTAATGAAAAACATAACCAGGCCATGATTACAGATGTTGATACTACTCGACTCAGAAAAGAACTGGCAGAGAATAAGATTGTCATTGTAGCCGGTTTTCAGGGGATTAATGATAATCAGGATTTTACAACTCTGGGTCGTGGCGGTTCTGATACAACAACAGTTGCTGTTGCTGCAGCCATGAATGCCAATCGCTGTGAAATATATTCTGATGTTGATGGTGTTTATACTGCAGATCCCAGAGTTGTTAGTGATGCAAGTAAACTTGATTCTATTTCTTATGAGGAAATGCTGGAACTTGCAAATCTTGGTGCCAATGTTCTTCATCCCAGAGCAGTAGAACTGGCAAATAATTATAATTTAGAGTTATATATAGCTTCAAGTTTTAATAAGACAGTAGGAACTATTGTTAGAGGAGATGAGAAAATGGAAGGCAAAAAAAATGTAGTTGGAGCAGCGAGTGATTTAGGAGAAATAAAAATTACTGTTGAGAGAGTGCCAGATGAGCCCGGTATAGCTGGCAAAATGTTTAAAGCTCTTGCAGATGCGGGTGTCAATGTTGATATGATTATTCAGAATCTGCAGCGGGATGAACTAAATGATATTACCTTTACTATTAATCAGGAACAGGAAAAACTGGCAGTTAAAGTTCTAAATAAGATAAAAGAAAAGCTAAAATTTGATAATTACACAATAGATCAGGATGTTGCAAAAATTTCTATTGTTGGGGCCGGTATGCAGTCAACTCCAGGCATAGCTGCAAGAATGTTTACTTCATTTGGCGAAAATGATATTAATATTGAGATGATTACAACTTCTGAAATTAAAATTTCCTGTTTGATAAAAAAAGAAGAAGCAGATAAAGCTTTAAATGTTTTGCATAAAGAATTTCAGCTGGACCAGATTAATAATTAAATATTGCAAAAATTTGATTTTTCGCGTATAATTAAAACAGGCAGTAGAAAATTCGCAGTTTAAATTACTGCTCTGACTTTATTATTCTAATTATACTTTAAGGAGGCCAAATTATGAATGTAAAGAAGAAAGGTGAAGTTTATCGCTGTGAAATCTGTGGTAATGTTGTTGAGGTAAAAGAAGCTGGTGGAGGCGAACTGGTTTGCTGTGGGGAGCCGATGAAATTAGAAGAATAATTAAAAAAATAATCTGGGCCCGGGGTTTATACTCCGGGCTTTTAAATGCTTTAATTTGAAATAAATTATAAAATTTAATTATTTCTTAAAGGATTTCGCTCTGCTTGCGAGAAGTTATAATAATAGAAATTAATCCAAAAATAGTTTAAAATATTAAATTGAATAACTTTAAAAGAACTTCGGGGAGGAAATTTATAAAATGAATTATTTTGAAAAGAAAAAAATAAAAGATATTCTGGAAGATAAGATTAATGATTATAAAGATGTCATTGTCATGGGCTGGGTAAGAACTAAAAGAGTTTCAAAAAATATTGCCTTTATAGAAATCAATGATGGAAGTGCTTTGAAAAATTTGCAGCTTGTTATTTTAAATCCTGAGCAACATCCTCTGGCTGAGATTAATACTGGTGCAAGTATTAAAGTCAAAGGTTATATTGATAAAGTTGAGGGTAGAGAACAGGATGTAGAGATGAAAGCAGAAGAGATTGAAATTATTGGGGAAGCACCAGAAGATTTTATTCTTCAGAAAAAAAGACACAGCTTTGAATTTTTAAGAGATATTGCCCACTTAAGAGCCAGAACCAACACCTTCGGGGTTGTAAATCGCTTCCGTAGCAAAATGTCTTATGCGATCCATGATTATTTTTACAATAAGGATTTTAAATACATACATACCCCAATTATTACTTCTGGTGATGCAGAGGGAGCCGGGGAAATATTTAAGGTGAGCACACTTGATTTTGATAGTTTACCCCGTACTGAAAAAGGGGAAATTGATTATTCTCAGGACTTCTTTGCTCAGGAGACAGGTCTAACTGTAAGTGGTCAACTGGAAGCAGAATTACTTGCTACAGCTTTAGGTGATGTTTATACTTTTGGGCCAACTTTTAGAGCTGAGAACTCTAACACCTCCCGTCATGCTTCAGAATTTTGGATGATTGAACCAGAAATGGCTTTTTGTAATCTGGATGAAATGATGACATTAATGGAAGATTTTATTAAAAATTTATTCAGGTTTGCTCTAGAGGAAGCAGAGGAAGAGATGGACTTCTTTAATCAGTGGATTGATGAAGGTCGCCGGGAAATGATCGAAAAAATTATTGAAGCTGATTTTGGTCGTATAACCTATACAGAGGCAATAGAGATTTTAGAGAATTGTGACCAGGATTTTGAATATCCAGTTAGCTGGGGTGTAGATTTGCAATCTGAGCACGAAAGATATTTAACAGAAAAGCATTTTAAAAAACCAATTATGGTTAGAGATTATCCAAAAGAAATTAAAGCATTTTATATGCGTCAGAATGATGACAATAAAACTGTTGCAGCTGTAGACTGTCTGGTACCTGGAGTTGGTGAGATCATCGGCGGAAGTCAGCGTGAAGAAAGATATGATAAACTAAAAAGCAGAATGGAAGAACTGGAAATGGATCTGGAAAAATATGAGTGGTTTTTAGATATAAGAAAATATGGTTCAGTACCGCATTCTGGTTTTGGACTTGGTTTTGAAAGACTGCTAATGTATCTTTCAGGAATGCAAAATATTAGAGATGTTATTTCATTCCCACGTACACCGGGTAACGCTAAATTTTAACTATAATTAATTATTTTTATAAGAGGAGAAAAGAGATGTTAATAAAGAAAAAAACATTACTGATTATTATAATTGCAGTATTTTTTGTTGTAGTTATAAATTTTTCGCTCTTTGCAGCTGAGAACATTAAAAGTGAAATTCTAATTTATTCAGCTGAACCAGAAGGAGTCATGGCAGCTGTTGCTGCTGCGCGGCAGGATAAAAAAGTTACTCTGGTGATGAAAAGAGAAAAGCCGGGAGGTTTAATGACCTATGCTGCTCTCAATTTTCTGGATTTAAATTATGATGGAAACTCAAATAATATAAATAAAGGATTATTTTCAGAGTGGCATCAAAAAGTTGGCGGATCCATTTCTTTTACTCCTCAAAAAGCTGAAAAAGCATTTATGGAAATGCTGGCAGCAGAAGAAAATATTCGAATTATTAATTCAGCTCAACTGCAGCAAGTTAAGCTAAATAATGATACAATTAAATCGTTAAGAATAAAAAAAGGAAATCTTGTTTATAATATAGAGTCTGATTTTTATATTGATGCTTCTCAGGATGGAGATCTTGCTGCAGAGGCAGGAGAAAAATTTTTCCTGGGTACAGCTGATATGAATTTAAAAAATAGCTGGATGGCTTCTACCCAGATCTTAAAGTTTTCCAATGTTAAACCTGCAAGACTAAAAGAGGCTCTTAAAAATAATAAATATCGGGCAAGTTATTTTAGAGATGATCATGCCTGGGGTTTTTCTGAATTTGGCAAAAGTTATCAGCCGCAGGCTTCAAACTTACGTCTGCGGGGTTTAAATATTGTTTTTATAAAGAATCAAGAAAGCTATGACGCTTATATCAATGCACTGCTTTTATTCAGGGTAAATCCTCTATTAGAATCATCTCTTAAACAGGCAAAAAAGAAGGCTGCAGTAGAAGCAGAATCAATACTCGTTTATCTTCAACAAAACTTAGCTGGCTTTAAAAACTCAGAACTTGCTGATTTACCGCCTGAACTTTATCGTAGAGAAAGCAGACATTTTTTAACAGAGTATCAGCTTGGTGTGGATGATTTATTTCGTCAGAAAATATTTTTTGATGCTATAACTCTGGCATCTTATCCGCTGGATTATCAGGCTGCGGATCATGATTATCCAGGTTTTGTGATTTTTAATCCAGAATACTATTCTATTCCGTTAAGGTCTTTAATTGCTCGAAAAAATAACAATTTATTGATAGTTGGACGCAGTAGTGGTTATAGTTCTCTGGCAGCTGCCAGCAGTCGAGTTTTACCGGTTGGAATGAATACGGCAGAAGCAGCAGCTATAGCTGCTGCCGAGGCATTAAATAAAAATAAAAATCTGCTGGAGATTGCTAAAGATAAAGCAAGTTTAAATAAAATTCGGTTCAATTTAAATCTTGATTTAAGTAATTATCCTCTCGAAAAACCAATTATAAAAGAAGAGAAACTGTTATTGAGCCTGGAAAAATTACTTTCCTGGGGGATTACTATTGGTGGCTATAATAATAATTTTAAATTAAATATTATTCCTACGGAAAAAGAATTTACAGCTATAATTTTAAAAATCATGCAGAAAAAGGAAGCAGAAACTCTATACGAATGGGTTCCTGGTAGTCTTGAAACTTTAAGTAGAGATCAAAAATTGAGTACTTATAATGCACTAAAATTATTGCTGGCAGCAGAAAGTCAGCGGGTTTTAGAAATGGAACAGAAGGATTATTTTAAGAAAGCTCTAGAATTAAAATTAATACCTGAAGATTTAGAAGGTATTTTGGCTGAAAATAGAAATATGAGTCGCAGAGAAATGATTATTTTGTCAGCACATTTTTTAGATCGTTTTAGAACTCCATCGGAATTGAAATACATAAGGGGTGAATAATTTGACTAAAGCCAGCTACCATACATATTATCCCTCACCAATTGGTATCTTAAAAATTGAGTTTAATAACCAGGCATTATTAAGAGTTGAATATGATGATCATCTAAGGGAAGTAAAAAACAACTGTCAGAAAAATTTTTATGAAGATCCAGAAATTTTAAAGATTTATAATCTGATTTTTGATCAATTAAATCAATATTTTATGGGGCAGAGAAACTTTTTTGACATTCCTATTCAACTTAGCGGAAGTTATTTTGAGTTAAAAGTCTGGAAATTCATTCAGAAGATTCCTTATGGTAAAACATTTTCATATTCAGAACTGGCAGCAGCAATTGGAAATTCAGGTGGTGCAAAAGCAGTTGGTCATGCAAGTTCTCGTAATCCCATTGCAGTTATTATACCCTGCCACAGAGTGATTGCCGCTGAGGGTAAACTCAGTCATTATTCAGGTGGAGTCTGGCGTAAAGAATGGTTATTAAAACATGAAAATAATAGAAGTAAAAAATTAGAAAGGAAGATTTCTTTTGTCTAAAGAATTAAAACAAAGAACAGAAATTAATGATAAATATAAGTGGAATTTAAATGATATTTATGCTGATGATGAAACTTTTGAGACTGAACTGGAACTGGTATTAAAGAAAGTTAAAAATATTAAAGATTTAAAAGAAGATTTTACTGAAAGCGCTGATCAATTACTTTCTTCTTTAAATGAAATTATTGATATTGAAGAAAAAACAGCTCGGTTATACGCCTATGCTCACATGAAATATGATCAAAATACGCAACTGGAAAAATATCAGAACTACAAAAATAAAGCAATGATGTGTTATAATAGATTGTCTGACTCAACCTCTTTTATGGTTCCAGCTATTATTCAGCTGGGCGAGGATAGATTAAATAAGTATAAAAAAGAAAATAGTAAGCTGGAATTTTTCGATCATTTTTTTGATAATATCTTAAGACAGCAAAAACATTATCTTTCTGCTGAAGAAGAAAAAATTCTGGCTTTAGCGGGAGAAGTTACACAGAGTTCAGAAAACATATTTAGCATGTTAAATAACGCTGACCTCGAATTTCCGCTGATTAAAGATGAAAATAATCAAGAACTGCGTCTGACTCATGGTAGATATATTGACTTATTAAAAAATGAAGATAGAAGAGTTAGAAAAGATGCTTTTGAGGGAATGCATGGTGAATATCAGGATTTGGAAAATACCTTTGCAGCTGTACTTGACAGTTCAGTTAAGGGAGATATTTTTTATGCCCGTGCCAGAAAATATAACAGTGCACTGGAATCTGCTCTTGATAATGATAATATTAGTACAGAGGTTTATAATAATTTAATTGATACGGTTTCGGATAATCTCAAGCCACTGCATCAGTACATGGAACTAAAAAAAGAAATGCTAGATCTGGATGAGCTTCATATTTATGATACCTATACACCATTAATCAAGGAAGTTGACCTTAAGTTTGAATATGAACAAACAAAAGATATAATAAAAAAAGCAGTTAAACCGCTGGGAGAGGACTATATTAATAAGGTTGAAGAGGGTTTTAATTCGGGCTGGATTGATGTTTATGAAAATAAAGGTAAGCGTTCCGGTGCTTATTCCAGCGGCTGCTATGGGGTTCATCCCTATATTCTGATGAACTATACTCAGGATATTAGCAATCTCTTCACTTTAATCCACGAGATGGGACATGCTATGCACAGTTACTATTCCAATAAAAATCAGCCCTATTTATATGCCGATTACAAGATTTTTGTAGCTGAAGTAGCCTCAACTCTAAATGAAAACTTACTTTTAGATTATATGCTAGAAAATGCAGAAAGCAGAGAGGAAAAACTCTATCTTTTAAATTACTTTTTAGAAGGTTTTAGAGGAACCGTTTACAGGCAGACAATGTTTGCTGAATTTGAAAAAATGATTCATGAGACTGTAGAGACGGGTGAAGGGTTAACTTCTCCGAAAATGAAAGAAATGTATAGAAAGTTAAATCAGAAATATTTTGGTAAGACTCTTGTAATTGATGAAAAGCTGGACTATGAGTGGGCCAGGATCCCTCATTTTTACTATAACTTTTATGTTTATAAATATGCTACTGGCTATTCTGCCGCAGCTGCCCTGGCTGAAAAAATCCAGACAGAAGGAGCAGAAGCTGCAGCAGATTATTTAGAATTTTTAAAAGCTGGAGGTAGTGATTATCCTCTTAATATTTTACGAAAAGCTGGAGTTGATATGGAAAAGTCGGATGCTATAGAAAATGCAGCTGCTAAATTCAAAAAATATCTAAAACAGCTGCAGAAGTTAATATAAATTAGTTCATTTTCAATTTATTCACTAAAGAAATTAATGATATCCTGAGCACATCTTTCTTTTTCAACATCATTGACGATTACATGGGATGATTTTTGATAGATTTTCTGATCTATTAAAAATTGTCCCATTTTTTTATTTAAATAATTTTTAATCCGTTCACTGGCTACCTGTTCATCATTGTTGGATAAGATAAGTTGGGTTGGGGTTTTTATTTTAGAAACATTTTTTCTTCCTTTTTTCATTAATTTATATAATTCAGCCAGAGCCTGAGGATAATAATTAAAACTGTAGTTATTATGATAATCAATTTCTGCTTTTGATAAATTTCTTTTATCAATTTTGAAATTATTGTCCATTTTTTTAATAAAATATTTAAGATAAGGAGCAAAAACTATATTTTTGTTGACTGTAAAAAAGGCTGGGGCAACAAGTGATAATTTATCAACTTTAAAGTTTGAGGCTACCATTGCTGCCAGCAGTCCTCCCATTGAAAGACCTGAAATATAAATTTTTTGATAATTATTTGCTAAAAAAAGATAACTATCTACAGCTTTACGCAGCCACTGTTCAGCACTGCTGTTTAAAAAATCAGATGTATTAGTTGCATGGCCGGGCAATCTGGGTATATATACAGCTAAATTAAGCTGATTATTAATTTTTTTTGCAACAAAATCCCAGTTGCTGCTTTTGCCTCCAAAACCATGGATTAACAGTACTGCTGTATTTATTCTATTATCATTAAAACCATATTTAATCTCTCTTCCAAGAGGATTAACCTTTGTTAAGCTATCTATTTCATTTAATTGCAATTTAAACCCTCCATTTTTTCTCTTTCTTTAATCTTATTATATCATTTATTAAAATTCAAAAGAATATTATTTTAAATTCATAAATAAAAGTGATAGAATGATATTTAGAAAATAAATTTAAACTGCAGGAGGTGAAAGGTTTAATAGTTTAAACTATTAAACTAAAATATGAATGATAAAATTAAAGAACGAGCAAATTTTTTAAGAGATAACATGATTCTAAGCACTCAGGAACTGGTTAGGATCCCCAGTGTTGAGGCAGCTGCTGAAGCTGATTATCCTTATGGTAAAGAAGTCTATAAAGCACTGGCTAAAGCGTTAGAAATCTCTGAGAAATTAGGTTTTAAAACAAAGAATATAGATAATCAGGCAGCTCATGTAGAAATGGGAGAGGGAAAGGAAGTGCTTGGCCTGCTCTGCCATCTGGATGTGGTACCTGAGGGTAGTGATTGGACATATCCTCCTTATGCTGCTGAAATTCATGATAATAAGATATATGGTAGGGGAACTATAGATGACAAAGGGCCTGCTGTTGCTGCTCTTTATGGAATGAAGATTGTGCAGGAACTTGGAGTTGAGTTGAATAAGAAAGTGCGATTAATTCTCGGTACTAATGAAGAGTCGGGCATGGCTTCTCTTGATTATTATCTGAAAAAAGAACAAATGCCTGATCTGGCCTTCAGTCCTGATGCAACCTTCCCCGCCATCCATGCAGAAAAAGGGATTTTAGATCTTAAATTTTCAGCCAGCCTAAAAGTTGAAAATCAGAAAGGCCTTCAGCTTCAAAAAATCAGGGGAGGAAATGCGACTAATATGGTTCCTGATTATGCAGAAGCAGTGATTTCAGGAATCAAAAAAGAAAAATTGCTGGAATTGCTATCTGATCTTGAATATGATAAAAATCAGTTAAAATTAGAGTCAGAAAATGAAAATTTAAAACTAAGCTATCATGGCATTTCAGCCCATGGGAGTATGCCGGAAGATGGTAAAAATGCTATTTCGTATTTAATTTCTGTACTGGCTGAGCTTCCATTTGTAAATTCAGGAGTAAAAGATTTTTTGGATTTTTATAAGAATAAAATTGGTCTTGAATACGATGGTGCTTCAATTGGTTGTAAGGATCAGGATGATGTACCAACTGCTTTAACTTTTAATACAGGTATTATTAAAGGAGATCAGTCAAAGATAGAATTTATTGTTAATATTCGCTATCCTGTTAAATCCAGTGCTGAAAAAGTAGTGGCTGACATTAAAGAAAATCTTAATCGACTTATTGAAGTGGAATTGTTGAGCGATGCCGAACCATTATATGTTGCAAAAGATGATCCATTTATCAAAAAGCTGCTTTCAGCCTATCGAGAATTTACTGGTGATGACAGTGATCCAATAGCTATTGGTGGTGGAACCTATGCTCGTAAAGTTAAAAAGGGGGTAGCATTTGGACCTCTCTTTCCAGGACAGCCTGAACTGGCACATCAAAAAGATGAAAATATTAGAATTGATGATCTGGTTAAAAGTGCTGCTATTTATGCCAAAGCAATTATTGATATAGCCGGGGTGAACGAAAATGAATAGACAGGCAGAAGAACTGATAAAATTTATTGATAATTCCCCAACTGCTTTTCATGCAGCAGCAGAATTGAAAAAACAATTAAAAAAGGCGGGTTTTAAGGAACTAAACGCCGCTCATAAATGGGATTTAAAAAAAGGAGAAAAATATTTTGTTAGCCGTAACGATTCTGCTCTAATAGCTTTCGTTACTGGCAAAGATTTTTTGAATCAGGGTCTGAGAATTATTTCTTCCCATACTGACAGCCCGGGATTAAAAGTGAAACCAGACCCAGTAATTAACAGTGATGGACAGTATGTATTAAATACTGAAATTTACGGGGGGCCAATTTTAAACACCTGGTATGATAGGGATTTATCACTGGCCGGTAAAATTGTACTCAAATCTGAAAATTCATTTGAGTTAAAAGAACGACTAATTGATTTAAATAAAAATTTGGCTGTGATACCCAATCTGCCAATTCATCTTAACAAAGATGTTAATCAAAAAGGGGAAATTGATCAGAAAAAAGGTCTGCGCGCCTTACTCACTCAGGATTTAGAAAAAAATAATGTTAAATCAAATTCTAAAACTGATTTAACAATTAAGGATTTAATTGCCCAGGTAAGTGACTTTAGTGCAGCTGAAATTTTGGAAACAGAATTATATCTTTATCCGACTCAAAAAGCTCATTTTTTGGGACCAAACCAGGAATACATCGCAGCTGGCCGCCAGGATAATCTGGCTATGGTTCATGCTTCCTTAAAGGCTCTCCTGATGTCTAAGGTAGAGGACTGGACTCAAATGGCTATTTTTTATGATAATGAAGAAATCGGGAGCCATACTCCTCAGGGAGCTGACTCTCCTTTTGCTGGAGATTTAATTGAAAGAATAATTTACAATCTGGGAGCAGACAGAGAAGATTATTACAGAATTATAGAAAAATCATTTCTGATTTCTGCTGATATGGCCCATGCAGTACACCCAAACTTTAGTGAAGAATATGATCAAAACAACAGACCCTTATTAAATCAAGGTCCTGTTATTAAATATAATGCTAATTTAAAATATACCACTAATGCAGGTACAGCCGGGGTGCTGATTGATTTAATGCAAAAAAATAATATCTCCTATCAAATTTACAGTAATCGTACTGACAAACGCGGCGGCTCAACAATTGGGCCCATTGCAGCAACACAGCTGGGAATTAAAAGTATCGATCTGGGTAATCCTCTGCTGGCAATGCATTCCAGTCGAGAATTGGGTGGTAGTTCTGATCAAAAAGAAATGATTAAGTTGATGAATTTATTTTTTCAGCAAAAGTAGCTAGGAGGAATCACTGTGACAAACTTTAGTTTTTCAAAATTAGAAGATAGAGAAAATACAATGTCGGCTAAATGGGATAAAAAAAGCGATATTTTTGGCAACGAAAATATTTTACCGATGTGGGTTGCTGATTCTGACTGGCAGACAGCTCCTTCAGTTAAAAAAGCTCTCCAAAAGAGGGCGGAAGCCGGAATTTTTGGCTATAGTTTTGCTGATCAAAGTATTTATGAGGCAGTAGAGAACTGGCTTAAGAGGAGATTTGACCTTGAAATTGAGAGAGATTGGTTATTGTTTGATACAGGTGTTGTTCCAGCAATAAATTTTACTCTGAAGGCGATTACTAGAGAGAATGATGCTGTAATTATTCAACCCCCTGTTTATCGACCCTTTTTTGGCGCAGTTAAAAATAATAACTGTCATCTTATTAAAAATCAATTATTAAAAGAAGATAATCACTATCGAATGGATTTAAATAGTTTAAAAAGAGATATAGAAAGAGCAGAGGATAAGGGTCAGAAAGTAAGAGCAATGATTCTCTGCAGCCCCCATAATCCTGTTGGTCGGGTCTGGCAGCAGGAGGAGTTGGTGGAGCTTCTTCGTCTGCTTAAAAATAAGGGCATCTATCTTTTAAGTGATGAAATCCATTCTGACCTCATCTATCCAGAATATCAGCATACGCCAGTACTTAAATTACTTTTGAAGCAGGAAGAATTTAATGATTATCGACAAAAGGTAGTAAGTTTTATGGCTGCCAGTAAGACTTTTAATATTGCAGGTTTACATACTTCCTATACAATTATTGAATCAGAAAAAATACGCAGGCAATATCAAAAAGCAAAAGATGGCTTTGGAACTGGAAATAGCCCTTTTGGTCTGCTTGCACTAAGGGCAGCCTATAATGAAGGAGAAGATTGGTTAGAGGCACAGATGAAGTATTTAGCAGCAAACTATAATTTTTTAAATGAATTTCTTAAAAATGATTTACCAGAGATAAAAGCAGTTGCCTCCGAAGGAACTTATTTAGTCTGGTTGGACTGCAGTGGGCTTGGTTTTAAAACTGATGAAAAATTAATTGAATTTATGAACAAAAAAGCAGAGGTTGGTCTTAATCCGGGGCGTTGGTTTGGAGATGCGGGCTCAATGCATATGCGGCTGAATCTTGCCTGTCCCCGTCAGAGACTTAAAGATGGGTTAGAGAGAATCAAAGCTGCTGTAGAATCTTATTTATAAAATGAAATAAAAGAAAGGAAGTTTTTATTTGACAGATGTAATAATAATTGGAGGTGGTCCAGCAGGGATGATGGCTGCTCTGCAGGCTGCCAGTAATAAGAATAAAGTTACTTTAATCGAAAAGAATAAAAATCTTGGCAAAAAATTATTGATTACGGGTAAAGGACGCTGTAACCTGACAAACTATTCGGATTTAAATCAGCATATAAAAAATATTATAGATAATCCTCAGTTTATGTACAGCTCTCTGGCCGAATTTGACGCTTACAGACTTTATTATTTTTTTGAAGGACTGGGTCTGCCGCTCAAAATAGAAAGAGGGGACAGAGTTTTCCCGGAATCCAATCGCTCACAGGATGTACTAAAAGTTTTACAGAAAGAATTATTTAAAGCAAATGTTGGGATAATACAGGATCAGGTTGAAGAAATAATTATTAATGATCAAAAAGCTCAGGGAGTAAAATTAAAATATCAGGGCCAGCTTAAAGCTGAAAAAGTAGTTCTGGCGGCCGGAGGCAGTTCTTATCCACAGACAGGTTCTGATGGTAGTGGATTTCAACTGGCCAGAACCGCAGGGCATCAAATTATCACTCCCAGACCCGGGCTATGTGGTTTAACAACCAGAGAAGACTGGATATATGAGGCAGAAGGTTTAAAATTAAAATACGTAAATCTTAAATTATTGAAAGATGGAAAAGAAATTTTCAGTCAATTTGGAGATGTAGAAATTAGAAGTAATTATTTAGATGGACCAACTATAATTTCTGCTTCAATGTATATTGACGATGATTCCGAAAATTATCAGCTGGAAATTGATTTAAAACCAGCACTTGATTATCAAAAATTGGATCAGAGACTTTTAAGAGATTTTGACAGATATTCTAACAAGTTTTTTGGTAATAGTCTGGGCGATCTTCTGCCGCAGAAGCTAATTCCTGTAATCTTAGGTCGTTCTTCTATTGAATATAAAAAAACAGTAAACCAGATTACTGCAGCGGAAAGGGAAGAGCTGATACACTTGTTAAAGAATCTAAAATTAAATATTAAAGCAAAAAAAGGATTCAAAAGGGCAATAGTTACGAGAGGTGGAATCAGTACCGAAGAAATTGATCCGGGAACAATGGAATCCAGGTTGATTAAAAATTTATATTTTGCAGGAGAGGTAATAGATCTTGCCGCAATGACCGGGGGTTATAATCTACAAATAGCCTTTTCAACAGCCTATAAAGCAGGAAATAATTTGAGTTAGATAAAAAATAACCGCAGCCAAGTGACTGCGGTTCTAATTTGAAAATTAAATTGTGAATCTTTGATATAGTAAATTACTCAGCGTCTTCTTCGTTACCCTGAAGTTTTTGAGTTATTACCTGATTAACAGAGTTCATTAACTGATTAAAATGGTTCTGTGCTTCATAGAATTCAGAGATTTTATCATTTTGCTTCATCTTTTGTTCCATCATCTGTAATTCCTGCTTTTGTTCATCACTAACCTGCTTACCATTCTGCTGCATCATTTGTACCTGCTGATATTTAGCATTTAAGTTATCAAGCATTGATTTTGCGTCTTCATCTTCTACCATGATTTCTTCTTTTTCTTTTAATTCCTGAAATTCCTGTGAGTCAACAATTGCTTCTGCAAGATCTTCCGCATGTTCCATTACTGTTGCCATTAATATTCACCTCAAATTAAATATTTAAATTTTTTCGTTTTCTAACAACCATATTTATGTTAACATCCACTACAACTTATGTCAAATAAGAATAGCATTAGGGGGAATTAATTATGTCAAATGAGTTAAAAATTGAAGTTTATTCTAAAAATTGGTGTCCATACTGTAAAAAGGCAAAAGCTTTTTTAAAAAGTAAGGGCCTTAGTTTCACTGAAATTGATATTAATGAAAAGGATAATTATGAAGTAATGCAGAAGCGAACTGGAGGAAAAACTGTACCTCAGATAATAATTAATGATCAGAGTCTTGGGGGCTATGATGATCTAATTGAGTTAGAAAACAAAGGTGAATTTAATCAATTGATCGGTAGAGAATCAAAAGACCTTTCAACCAAAGAATGGGAACTTATAATTCTGGGAGCCGGGCCAGCTGCTTTAAATGCAGCTCTTTATGCAGCGCGTAAAGGTATCGATCTCCTCTTATTGACTAAGGATATAGGAGGACAGGTAATTACTACTAATGAAATTGATAATTATTTAGGGAAAGCAGAAACTACAGGTGCAGAGGTGATCTATGATTTTTGGGACCATATTGCTAAATACGAAGTAGAGACTGTAATTGGAGAAGAAGCCGTAGAAGTTGTGGCTGGAAAACAGGGGGAAGTTATTAAAACAGATAATGGAAAAGAATATTCAACTAAAGCTGTATTAGTTGCAACCGGTGCTCAAAAAAGACACCTGGGTATGAAACAGGAATATGTATTAACAGGTAAAGGGGTTCATTACTGTGCCAGCTGTGATGCTTTTCTTTATAAAGGCCAACCGGTTGCTGTAGTAGGTGGAGGAAACTCAGGCTTGGAGGCCGCTTTAGATCTGGCTAAAATTGGTTGCAAAGTTGATCTGATTGAGCTGCAGGATAAACTAATGGGAGATGAATACCTGCAGGAAAGAGTAAATAATAATCAGGATATAACTGTTCATACTTCAACAACAGTAGATCAAATTATTGGTGATAATAAACTGGAAACAGTGATAATTAAAAATGTTAGTGATGATTCAACAGAAGAACTGGATATCAATGGTTTATTTATAGAAATTGGACTGGTTGCCAATAGCGCTTTTGTTAGTGACCTTTTAGAAACAAATAAGCAAAAAGAAATTATTATTAACGAGAGAAACGAAACAGGTGTTGAAGGTATCTGGGCTGCAGGTGATGTAACAGATATTATTGATAAGCAGATTATTATTTCAGCTGCGGAAGGTGCTAAAGCGGCCCTGAGAATTAATCATTATTTAAATTAAATTATTAAAGATCAATTAAATAATTAAACTGACTATTAAGGGTCATTTCTGTAATCTGGAGATGACCCTTTTTTTATCAAAGAAATTTGCCAGATATTATAATACTATGTATAATATAAACAAATGGAGGTGGATAAGATGGCTGCAGAAGAAATTCAAAAGCACATATTTATTTCAGGTAGAGTTCAGGGAGTCGGATTTAGAGCCTTTACTCGTAAACAGGCAGCTGTTTTGGACATAAAGGGATGGGTAAAAAACCTTAGAGATGGCAGAGTAGAAGTTAAAATTAAAGGCAAAAAGAATAAAGTAGAGAAAATGATTAATAAATTAAAAGAGGGACCTTCATTTGCTCGTGTTGATAACTTTGAAGTTAAAACAGAAAAAGCTGACGATTTTAATGAATTTGAAATACGGTTTTAATTATTTTAATAAATGAAAAAGGTTAAATTTTAAGCTGGAATAGAAAAAGAGGTGATTAAATTGGCTAAAGCTTTACTGGCTATTGATCTTCAGAACGATTTTTATGAAAATGGGGCTCTGGCTGTTCCCCAGGCTTCAGAAATCAATGCTAAAGTCAATGAACTTTTAGAATCCGACAAATACAAACTAATAGTTGCCTCTCAAGACTGGCATCCTGCTTCTCATCTTAGTTTTGCTTCGAATCATAATCAGGAGCCATTTACCCCTTATAGTGATGATCAGGGGCTGGGCCCTGTTTTATGGCCTGATCACTGTATTCAGCAGTCAGAAGGAGCAAGATTTAATTCTGAGATTAAAACTGTTCAATTTGACTATATAATGCGCAAGGGAAAAGATAGAGAGGTAGATAGTTATTCGGCTTTTCAGGATAATGATGGTTCAGATCTGGGGCTGGCCGGGCTCTTAAAGTCACTTGCAGTTGACGAAGTTGATAT
This sequence comes from Halanaerobium kushneri, assembly GCF_900156285.1. Taxonomy (GTDB): domain Bacteria; phylum Bacillota; class Halanaerobiia; order Halanaerobiales; family Halanaerobiaceae; genus Halanaerobium; species Halanaerobium kushneri. Next base: position 224,379 of record NZ_FTNC01000001.1, on the reverse strand, counting down.
TGTAGGTTTAGCATTTGACTATTGCGTTAAATATACTGCTCAGGATAGTATTAAAAATGGTTTCAAAACAAATATTATTCTGGCCGGTACTAGAGCGGTAAATCCGGATAAAGTTGAGAAATTAAAAGCAGAATTAAAGGCTGCTGGAATAAATTTAAAATAATAAAAATTATAGCAATATCGAAATTATTTTTAAAAGCAGCAAAGATTAAAATAAGAACAAATATATCTTTAAAAAGGAGAGAATTTATTTGGATAAAATAGAACTTATGGCGACCAGTACTTTTGGCATGGAAGCCCTGGTCAAAAAAGAAATAAATGATTTAGGTTATAAAATTAAGGAAGTTAAAAATGGCAGAATTACCTTTGAGGGAGATCTGCAGGCAATTGCCAGAGCAAATCTATGGCTGCGAACAGCCGAAAGAGTACTGTTGAAAATTGGAGATTTTAAGGCACGTGATTTTGATCAACTCTATGAGGGAGTTAGAAGTCTAAACTGGCCCCAGTGGCTGCCCGAAAATGCAGAATTCCCTGTTAGTGCCAAGTCCATTGATTCCAAGCTGAGCAGTGTTCCTACCTGTCAGTCAGTTACAAAGAAAGCTGTAGTTGACAGAATGAAAGCAGAATATCAAAGAGATTGGTTTGATGAAGATGGCCCACTTTATCCTATTGAGCTGGCCCTTTACAAGGATCGAGCAATCTTAACAATTGATACTTCCGGTACCGGTCTCCACAAGAGAGGATACAGAGAACTTTCAGTTAAGGCTCCAATTCAGGAAACAATTGCAGCCGGGATGGTTTATTTAAGCCGCTGGGATAAGGATAGAATTCTAATCGATCCTTTCTGTGGTTCAGGAACAATTTTAATTGAAGCCGCTATGATGGCCAAAAATCAGGCTCCTGGTTTGAAAAGAAAATTCAACTCAGAAAAATGGCCGATTTTTAATGATTTCGAATGGCCCCGGGCCAGAGTTGAAGCCAAAAAAGCTAAAAAGATTAATGTTGAGCCGCGGCTGATTATGGGTTATGATCAGGATTCGGAGGCGATCAGCATTGCCCGCTATCATGCCAAACAGGCAGGGGTAGAAGATATAATTCATTTTCAAGAACAGAAGTTTAAGGATTTTTCAACCAATCGTAAATATGGTTATATAATAACCAACCCTCCCTATGGTGAAAGAATGGGAGAAAAAGAAGAGGTAGAAGAATTATACAGGGAAATGGGAGAGAAGTTCAGAAAATTAGAGACCTGGTCCTATTATATTATTACCTCTCATTCTAAATTTGAAGAATTATTTGGTAAAGAAGCCAGTAAGAGAAGAAAACTTTACAATGGTGGGGTAGAGACTCAGTACTATCAGTATTATGGTCCCTGGCCGCCAAAGAATTGAGGGAGTTAAATGACTGAATTAAGAAAATATTTTCCTCATCTTGCCGGTCTGGTCTTTAGTTCAATATTTGGCTTTTCATTTTTATTTACCAAGGAGGGACTGGAGCTAATGTCTCCATTCCACTTACTTGGTTTTCGTTTTGCAATTGCTTTTATTTCCTTGAGTATTTTAAGAATTACTGGTATAATAAATATCAATTTGAAGGGTAAAAACTTAAAAAAGCTAATTCTTTTAGCTTTTTTTCAGCCCGGAATTTATTTTATCTGCGAAACTACCGGGATGTTATATACCACCTCTTCTGAAGCCGGAATGATGATTGCTTTAATACCCGTAGCAGTTACAATACTTGCGGCACTAATTTTAAATGAAAAACCCACTTTTATTCAGAGTATCTTTGTAGGTTTATCTGTTGGGGGAGCTTTTTTTATTATTTTTAATCGGGGAGCAGCTCCGATTGCTTCTAATTACTTTGGTTTACTTTTGTTGGGAGGAGCAGTTATTGCAGCGGGATTTTATAATATTATATCCAGACAGCTTTCTCTGGAGTTTAGACCGGTAGAAATTACATATGTAATGATGGGTTTTGGAGCTTTAATTTTTAACATAATTGCGATTTATAGAAAGAATTTTGAACTGAGTAATTATTTTGATCTTTTGCTGGAAAAAGATGTTTTAATATCTGTGATTTATCTGGGTGTTTTTTCGTCAGTAGTGGCTTTTTTTATGATGAATTACACTCTTTCTAAAATCACAGCAGCAGAATCAGCTGTTTTTGCCAATCTGACCACCGTGGTTTCTATAATTGCCGGGGTCGTGTTTAGAAATGAGCCGTTTTTTAAATTCCAGGTAGTGGGAGCAGTTTTAATCATAATTGGTGTCTGGGGGACAAATTACTTTGGACGCCCCGTAGTAGAGAAAGGAGAAGAAATTTATGAAAAAGTATAATGTAGCAGTAGTAGGAGCAACAGGTTTAGTAGGTAGAGAAATGCTTAAGACTCTAAGTCAGAGGGATTTTCCAATTGATCAGCTTAAGGTAATTGCCTCTGAGCGTTCTGAAGGTAAAAAAATTCAATTTGAAGATAGAGAATTAACCGTAGAATCTGTCAGGGAAGGTACTTTTGAGAGCATAGATATCGCGCTCTTTTCTGCCGGTAGTGGAGTCTCAAAAGAAGTGGCACCTCAGGTAAAAAGTGCTGGCGGGATTGTTATCGATAATAGTAATGCTTTTAGAATGGATCCGGATGCTCCTTTAGTTGTGCCGGAAGTTAATGGAGAAGATTTAAGAGAACATCAGCAGATTATTGCCAATCCAAACTGTTCGACTATTCAGATGGTAATGCTTTTAAAACCACTTGCCGAAAAATTTGGTCTAAAAAGATTGGTCATAAATACCTATCAGGCAGTTTCCGGGGCTGGCAAAAAAGCAGTTGATGAGTTAATAGAGCAGACTAAGGCCTATTTAAATAAAGAAGAAATCAAAAAAGAAAATTTTAATCATCAGATTGCCTTTAATGCAATTCCACAGATTGATGTCTTTTTAGATAATGATTATACAAAAGAAGAAATGAAAATGGTAAATGAGACTCATAAAATTTTACACGATCCTGATTTACCGGTAACAGCAACCTGTGTTAGGATACCTGTAATTTTTGGGCACGGAGAATCTTTAAATATTGAACTGCAGAATGATTTTAAAATTGAAGCGGTCAAGGAATTGTTCAGTCAGACTAAAAATGTAGAAGTAATTGATAATCCTGCAGCAGAAGAATACCCCCTCCAGATTGACACTGAAAATAATGATAATGTTTTAGTAGGCAGAATCAGAAGAGACAATTCGGTGGAAAATGGAATCAATCTCTGGCTGACAGCAAATAACCTGCGTAAAGGTGCGGCTTTAAATGCTGTTCAGATTGCAGAATATTTAGTGGAGAATAACTTAGTTTAGAACTAAAAAGATTTTCTTAAAATTATAAAAGCTTAATTCTGCTTGTTTTTTATTTGGTTTATATGTATAATAGTATTAACGCTTTGGACGGGTTTCTATTATATTTTCAATTACAGGCAGAATTAAGTATTTTTTTTGTGTAAATTTATTTGAATGGAATTATTAAAAAATAAATATGTAGTTAAGGAAGAATGTTTAGATTGTTTGGAATAAGTTTTTAGATTTGTTTTAAAATACTATGGAGGTGTTTTGTTTTTTAAATGAGTGATAACAATAAAATAAAGAATGTTTCAATGACCAACTTAGGTGGAGTCGGAGAAATTGGAAAGAATATGTGGGTTCTGGAAATTGACGATGAAATGTTGATAATTGATTCGGGTGTTAAATTTCCAGAAAATGACTTGCTTGGAATAGACCTGGTGATTCCTGATTATGATTATGTGATTAAGAATAAAGATAAGATTAACGGGATTGTTTTAACACATGGTCATTTAGATCATATAGGAGGGCTGCCCTATTTATTAAAGGAAATTAATGTTCCTATTTATGGAACCAAACTGACCCTTGGTCTTTTAGAAGGCAACTTAAAGGAGCATCGACTCTTAAAAGATACAAGATTAAAGGTAGTTCATCCTGGTAAGCAGTATCAGGTTGGTAATTTTGGAGTTGAATTTGTAAGAGTAAATCACAGTATCGCTGATACTTGTGCTCTTGCTATTGAAACTCCGCTGGGTTCAATTGTTTACGCCAGTGATTTTAAATTTGATCAGACTCCTATTGATGGAGAGGTTGCAGATTTTCACAGGCTGGCAGAACTTGGAGATAGTAAAGAAGGTGTTCTGGCCCTGTTTTCTGATAGTACAAATGTTGAGAGAGAAGGATATACATTATCAGAAAAAGTGGTGGGCGAAACTGTTGATGAAATACTCAGGGGAGCAAGAGAGAGGGTAATTATTGCGACTTTTGCTTCTAATATTCATCGGGTTCAGCAGGTTGTAGATGCAGCCTTTAAATATAATCGAAAAATTGCCTTTTCCGGCCGCAGCATGCTTAATAATGTTGATATAGCTCGCAGACTTGGTTATTTGCAGATACCAGAGGACATGATAGTTGATATTAGAGATATAGAAGACCTGCCTGATAGTAAAGTAACTTTATTAACAACCGGAAGTCAGGGTGAGCCTTATGCTGCTCTAACCAGAATGTCTCGCGGTGACCATTACCATATCAACATTAAAGAAGGAGATACAGTTATGATTTCTGCTTCTGCAATTCCAGGTAATGAAAAATTTGTTGGTCAAACTATCAACAAATTATATCGTCGGGGAGCTAATGTTATTTATGAAGATGTTTCTGGTGTTCATGTTTCCGGTCATGCCAGTCAGGAAGAATTGAAATTAATGCTTAATCTGGTTAAGCCGAAATATTTTGTGCCTGTACACGGTGAATACAGACATCTTTACAAACATGCTGATCTGGCAGAAAAAGTTGGTATACCACGGGATAATATTTATATTTCCGACGTTGGTGATAAGATTAAATTCACTGAAGAAAAGGTCGAAAAAGACTATAATGTTCAGTCCGGGGATGTTTTAATCGATGGTCTGGGCATTGGTGATGTTGGTAATATAGTGTTAAGAGATAGAAAATTATTATCAGAAGATGGGATAATAATTGTTGTTGTAACAATTGATAAAAATGGTAATATTCTGGTTGGTCCAGATATTATCACCAGGGGTTTTGTTTATATCAGAGAATCTGAGGAACTTATTGAAGCAGCGACAAAAAGAGTTGAGGATGCACTTAAAGACTGTGAAAATAATAATGTAACAGAGTGGTCAGTGCTTAAAAATACTATCCGCAATTCACTTAATAATTATATTTACCAGAAGATAAAAAGAAATCCGATGATTTTACCTGTGATTATGGAAGTATAGAAACTGAGCTTAAATTAACCAGCTGTGTAAAAGCAGCTGGTTTTAAATTTGAACATATGTTTCTAAGTGTGATATAATGCATATTGTAGAAAGGGAGGAATTAAAATTGAATAGTTTACAGGCAATTTTTCTTGGTTTAATTCAGGGTTTAACAGAATTTATTCCGGTTAGCAGTTCCGGTCATTTAGTAATTGCTCAACATTTTTTTAAGATAAAGGAAGATCAAATTTTATTTAATGTTATTTTACATATCGGGACTTTGATTCCAATTTTTATTATTTTCTGGCAGGATATTAAAGATATGATTTTATTAAAGCAGGAAAAAAGGAAAGAAACATTTTATATATTACTGGCGATCATACCAACGGGAATTATTGGAGTTTTATTTGAAGATTTTTTTGAGAATCTTTTTTCAAATGCTTATTTAACAGCTTTAATGTTAATTGTAACAGGCCTTATTTTATATATTACTGAAAAAATTGATGGAGGAGAAAAGGAAGTAGCGGAATTAAAATTCTGGCAACCAATAATAGTCGGTTTGGCTCAGGGAGGGGCAATAATACCGGGGATTTCACGTTCTGGTACTACAATTGCAGCTTCTTTATTTCAGAATCTGAATAGAAAAGCAGCAGCTCGATTTTCATTTTTAATGTCAATACCGGTTATTGGTGGAGCTGGTTTCCTGCAATTTTTAAAAGTAGTAGATAGCGGAAGTTTTGATTTAGAGCTAAAAGTTGTTTTGCTCGGCTTTTTTTCAGCAGTAATTTCAGGTTATCTGGCAATTAAAATTTTGTTAAAAGTGCTGGCAGAAAAAAAATTAAACTATTTTAGTTATTACTGCTGGTCTGTAGCTGCTGCAGTTATTATAATTAATTTAATCAGCTAATTAAATTATAAATATAGAAAATCTTGTTATTTTGATTTTTTTAATTAATATTAGAGTTTTAAATATTTAATTTTTAATAAATTAACAATTCAGGAGGGGCAGAGATGAGTGAGCAAAAAACTGATTCTAGAATTGAAAAAAGAAAAAATGAGATTCTGGGTCTCTTTTTAATTACCTTTGCTGCAATTAGCTATTTTGCTATTTTTAGTCATTCAGCAGGTCTGCTGGGTAATTATATTAGCCGAGCTTATTATTTTTTGGTGGGAAGCGGCAGCTATATTCTGCCTCTTTTATTTATCTACTGGGGTATCCAGCTTATTCGGTCAAAAAAAATAAAGTTTTCAGGCAGATTTTTAGGGCTTCTTGTTTCATTTATTGCGATTATATCTATTATTAATTTAAATGAAGGTGGAGGATTTTTTCTTAATACACCTCAAAATGCAGCAGGCGGAATCATTGGAAGCACTATTAGCTATTTTTTGACAGAATTATTCGCTGTAAATGGAGCCTATATTATTCTATCGGTTATATTATTAATTGGAATTCTTTTATTATTTGATCTATTTTTACATAATATTTTTCAAAAAACCAAAGCGCAATTTTTAGCTTTTAAAAGTTTATTATTAAGTTTAAATGATAAAATTAAAGATTTTTTTGCCAATCTTTCGTTAGCTAGATTTAATATTTTTGCTAAAATAAAGAAAATGACTGCTGCAAGAAAGCAAAAAAAGCAGGCTGAAAAGAAAAAAAGAGAAGAGCAAAATAGCATTGTTCGAGCAGATAAAGGTAAAAAAGATAAGGAAAAAGCAGAAACAGCCGAAAATACTAGCCTTAATCCAAATCTGGCTGAGAATAAAACTAAGCAAAAAACGAATAAAAAGCAAAATATTGATAACAAAAAGCAGGGAGAGGAAAAATCTAATTCTGTTGAATCAAATACGGAAATTACTGAAGATTTTGATATCACTAGAGATCAGTCAAAAAATGTTAAAGATCAGGGTGAAAAACATGGTGATTATACTCTGCCCGGGATTTCTCTTCTAAATGATTCCGGGAAAAAGAAAGTTAAACTTGCAAATAAAAGTGAACTGCTGGAAGAAACACTAAGCAGTTTTGGAGTTGAAGCAAAAGTAATAAATGTTAACCACGGACCAACAATTACACGTTATGAGATTCAACCAGCCACCGGAGTAAAGGTCAGCAAAATTGTTAATCTTTCTGACGATATAGCTCTCGCCCTGGCAGCCAGAGATGTAAGGATAGAAGCGCCGATACCAGGTAAGGCTGCAGTGGGAATTGAGGTTCCTCATGGTAATGATATTACAGTTTCATTTAGAGATGTTATTGTATCAGAAGAATTTCAAAAAGCTGAAGATAAACTTACCCTTGCTCTGGGAAAAGGAATTGATGGTGATACTGCAGTCTTTAATCTGGCTAAAATGCCTCATCTCTTAGTTGCCGGTGCGACTGGTTCAGGTAAGAGTGTCTGTATTAATACCTTAATTAGCAGTATTCTTTATCGTGCCACTCCAGAAGAGGTTAAATTATTACTTGTAGATCCGAAAAAAGTAGAACTAAATATTTATCAGGGTTTACCTCATCTAATAACTCCTGTGGTTACAGATCCCAAAAAAGCAGCCAATGTATTAAAACTTGTTGTAGAAGAGATGGAAAATCGCTATGATTTATTCTCTGAAACTGGGAGCAGAGGAATTGAATCTTATAATAAACAGGTTGATGATCCAGAGGATAAATTGCCCTATATTGTAGTGATAATTGACGAATTGTCTGATTTGATGATGGTAGCTGCTAATGAAGTTGAAGATAATATTTGTCGGCTGGCTCAAATGTCAAGAGCAGCAGGTATTCATTTAATAATAGCTACTCAGCGACCATCAGTCGATGTAATTACTGGTTTGATTAAGGCAAATATTCCAAGTCGGATTTCTTTTGCTGTTTCATCTGCTACTGATTCTCGCACAATTTTAGATATGGGAGGAGCAGAAAAATTACTGGGTAAAGGAGATATGCTTTTTGCTCCGGTTGGAATGCAAAAGCCTCAACGAATTCAAGGTTCTTTTTTAACTGATCAGGAAATTTCTGAAATAACATCTTTTGTTAAAGAACAGGCGACAGCCGAATACAAAATAGAAAAAGATGATATTAAGGAAGTCGAATTATCAATTGATGATGAGCAGGACGAATTATACGAAGAAGCAGTAAAGCTAGTTGTCAAGTATAGAGCCTCTATTTCTATGCTGCAGAGAAGATTGCATATTGGCCATTCTCGGGCAGCAAGGTTGATCGATACTATGGAAGAAGATGGCATTGTAGGTCCCTATGCCGGCAGTAAACCTCGCGAAGTTCTGGTGGAAGAAGAAGATCTGGAAGCAATTTTGAATGGTGAGTATGAGGATGAGCAAAATAAAAATAATGATCAAAAGAGTTAAAATCTTGACAAAAAAATTGAATTGTGATACTATTTAGGTAGTTGTCAGACAGGTAAGACGTCTGAAGAAAGGAGGGGTGGACTGGGAATTTGGATATACTAAAACATGATAAGAGACCACTTTATTTAAAGATTAAGGAGCACATTGAAAACTTAATTGATCAGGAAATTTATGAGGCAGGAGACAAACTTCCTTCTGAGACAGCTTTTGCAAGAGAATTAGATGTTAGCAGAGCCAGCCTAAGAGAAGCGCTGCGAGTCTTAGAAAAAGAAGGTAAAATTATTAAAAGTCAGGGGGTAGGAACCTTTGTTTCAAAACCAATTCCCCGTTTTAAAAGAGGAATTGAAGAGCTATTTAGTGTAACTGATACAATTAAAAATGAAGGCTTTACCCCGGGAACAAGAGGTTTGGAAATTAAAAAGACAAAAATTGACAAACATCTTGCTCTAAAGATGAATATTAACGAGGATGATCAAATATTAAAATTACAGAGAATAAGAACGGCAGATGAAAAACCTGTTGTTTTCTGTATTGATTTTTTAAATACAAATCTTTTTCCAATTAATATTGATGATGATTTTAGTCACTCTTTATTTGATTTACTGGAGAATAAATATGACTTAAAAATTAAATATGCTGTGGCAGAAATTATACCAGTTACAGCCAAAGGAAAATTAATGGAAAAATTAAATGTAAAAAAACACAGTCCAATATTACTTTTAGAACAGATGCATTATGATGAACAGGAGAGATTATTTCTATATTCAAAAAATTATTTTAGAAGTGATCAATTCCAGTTTAAAGTCTTAAGAAGTAGGTAATTTATTAATTATTTTTAATATAGTTAATTTTGGAACAATTAACTATATTTGAAGTGTTTTATGTTGCAAATATAATATAAAAATGTTATATTATAATTGCAATTCACAAATTTTGGTACCATTAAAAAAATATATGAGGGGGTCATTATTTTGAAGAAAGTTTTAAGTTTAGCTATTGTTTTTGCCTTTGTTATGATGGTGGTATTTGCCGCAGTTCCAGCAGCTGCTCAGGACACTAGAGTAGGTATTGTTTTATCTACTGGTGGTCTTGGAGATCTATCATTTAATGATGCAGCATACCGCGGTCTGCAGAGAGCAGAAGATGAACTGGGTATTTCATTTGATTATATTGAACCTGCTGATCCTTCTGAAGATCAGACAGCCTTACGCCGTTTTGCTTCCAGAGGTTATGATTTAGTTATTGGTGTAGGTTTTCAAATGGCAGATAGTTTAAGAACTGTTGCTGGTGAATATCCTGATACAAAATTTGCTCATGTTGATCAGTATTTTGAAGATATTCCTGATAACATTGTCAGCCTTAACTTTGCTGAATGGGAAGGTTCATTCCTTGCTGGTGCTCTTGCTGCACTAACAAGTGAAAATGGTAATGTTGGTTTTGTTGGTGGAGTAGATTTTGCTTTAATTCACCGTTTTGAAGGTGGTTTCTATCAGGGGGCAAGATATATTAATCCTGATATCGAAATTCAGAGCAGATATGCTGATGATTTTGGTGATCCAGCAAGAGGTAGAGAAATTGCACTTGGTATGATTGATGATGGTGCAGATGTAATTTATCATGCAGCTGGTGGTACTGGTTCTGGAGTTTTCCAGGCAGCTGAAGAAGAAGACATTTATGCAATTGGTGTAGATTCAAATCAGAACTATGTTGCTCCAGGTCATGTAATTGCAAGTATGCTTAAAAAAGTAGATAATGCTGTATTTGATACAGTTAAATCTGTAGTAGAAGGAAACTATCAGGGAGGTAATAACTTATACTTTACCTTAGCTGATGGTGGTGTTGATCTAACCAGTTTAACTGAGGTTGGCCAGCCAGTATTAGATGCTCACGATAATGGAACAATTACTGATGAAGAATTGGAAACTATCAGACAAATGAAAGAAAATGTAACTTCTCCTTATGCAGATCGTATCGCTGAAATTAAAGAAATGATCATTAATGGCGAAATCGAAGTAGAAAACTGGGGAGAAACTGGCAGACCTGATAACCTTTAATAATTAGTACAAATTATATTTAACTTAAAGGGCTCTGCTTTTTAGCAGAGCCTACTTAATTTCTAGTATATTTTAGGGAGGAATAATAATGCCCAGGGAAGATAATTATATTTTAGATATGCAGAATATAACTAAAATATTTCCAGGTGTAAAAGCAAATGATAATGTTAACTTATCAATAAAAAAGGGAGAAATTCATGCCCTTGTTGGTGAAAATGGTGCAGGTAAAACAACTTTAATGAATATTTTATATGGCCTTTATGAACCCGATGGAGGTCAGGTTTTTTATGAGGGAAATAAAATTAATTTAGATGGTCCTCAGGATGCAATTGAGTTAGGGATTGGAATGGTTCACCAGCACTTTATGTTAGTGGACCCATTGACTGTAACTGAAAACATTGTGCTTGGTAATGAACCGCGCAGTGGTTTGATGTTAGATCAGAAAACTGCCAAAAGAGAAGTTAAGGAAATTTCTGATAAATATGGGCTTTTTGTAGATCCGGATGCCAAAATACAGGATATTTCTGTTGGAATGCAGCAGAGAGTTGAAATTATAAAAACTCTTTATCGTGGCGCTGAATTATTGATTTTTGATGAGCCAACAGCTGTTTTAACTCCTCAAGAAATTGACGAATTATTTGAAATTTTTAGATCTTTAAAAGAACAGGGTAAAACTATTATTTTTATTACTCATAAATTAAAAGAGGTTAAAACTATTTCTGATCGAATAACTGTTTTAAGAAATGGAAAAAGTATTGATACTGTAAATACAGCCGATGTAACAAAAGAAGATGTTGCCGAACTGATGGTAGGGCGGCAGGTTCTACTGGAGGTTGAAAAAACCGAGGCAAAACCAGGAGCAGAAATCTTTAGTGTAGATAATTTAAACGTAAAGGATAATAGAGATATTCCAGCAGTTAAGAATATTTCTTTATCGGTTCGCAAAGGTGAAATTCTGGGAATTGCTGGTGTAGAAGGTAATGGACAGTCCGAATTAGTTGAAGCCATAACAGGGCTGCGTAATGTTGAAAGTGGTAAAGTTAATCTTCGCGGTAAAGATATTAGTAAATACAATGCCAGGCAGATTAAGCGCGAAAAGGTAGCTCATATACCGGAAGATAGACAAAAACGTGGTTTAATTATGGATTTTGATTTAAAAGAGAATATTATTCTGGGCTATCATGATTTGGAGCCTTTTTCTAAAAACGGAATTATGCAGTATGATAATGTTGCCAAATATACACAGGATTTGATTGATAAATATGATGTTCGTGGTGGAGGTATGGAGGCACAGGCTAAAAATTTATCAGGGGGTAATCAGCAGAAATTAATTGTTGCTCGAGAGTTTTCTCATGACCCTGAATTTTTAATTGCTTCTCAACCTACTCGAGGAGTCGATGTTGGTTCAATTGAATTTATCCATAAACAAATTATAGATAGACGCGATAATGGTGCAGGTGTTTTATTAGTTTCTGCCGAATTAAGTGAGGTATTATCTTTAAGTGATAGAATTGCAGTTATTTTTGAAGGAGAAATTGTTGATGTGTTAAAGGCTTCAGAAACAGACGAAAGAGAACTTGGTAAATTAATGACCGGTTCTAAATCTGAAGCAGGAGGTGAGAGCAATGAATAATTATTCAGATAAAATAAAATCTATTTTAACTGATTTAGGTTTATCCTTATTATCAATCGTAGTGGCATTAATTGTAGGTACTTTATTTATTTTTCTAACAGATAAATCTCCTCTGGACGCCTATTCTGCTCTTTACATAGGGGCTTTTGGTAATTTTAGTGCAATTGCAAATACTCTATGGCGCTCAACTCCATTAATTTTAACCGGACTGGCTGTTGCGCTTCCTTTTCGAGCTGGTCTGTTTAATATTGGTGCAGAAGGGCAGCTTTTAATGGGAGGATTTACTGCAGGAGTTGTTGGTTTTTATTTTACTTCTTTACCTGCATTTATTCACCTTCCTTTTGCTATTATAGCAGGTATGTTTGTTGGCGGACTCTGGGGAGGTTTACCCGGATTTTTAAAAGCAAAAATGGATGTTCACGAGGTTATTGCAACAATTATGTTAAATCATATTGCCATTGCTTTAACTATTAATTATGGAATAAATATTTTTAGAGATACAGGTCGGCCTGCTACTCCAAGAATTATGGATTCAGCAGCTATGTTTAATTTCAAAAATATTATGGATCATCCCTTTCTTTCTAAGCTTCCGTTTGCAGAATTATTTGCTCATCCTGCAATCAGGCTTCATATTAACTTTTTTCTTGCTCTAGCAGCAGCTGTTGTTTTATGGTATTTATTATTTAAAACAACACTTGGTTACGAAATGAGAGCTGTTGGTTTTAATCCGGATGGTGCAGAATATGGTGGTATTAATGCCAGTAAAGGTATTATAACTGCTATGTTTATTAGTGGTGCTGTAGCTGGACTGGCTGGAGTCGGAGAAGTTCTGGGTACTCACTTTAGCTTTATGCAGGGTATGGATGCCGGTTATGGTTTTACAGGAATAGCTGTTGCCTTAATAGGTCAAACTCATCCAATTGGAGTTATTCTGGGTGGTATTTTATTTGGAGCTTTAGCACAGGGTGGTCTGGAAATGCAGTTTTCAGGTATTCCTTCTGAAATTGTAATGTTAATACAGGCTTTGGTAATCTTCTTTGTTGCAGCCCTCCAGGTCTTTAAAGTATATCTTGCTAAAAGAAAAGCAAAAGGAGGGGTTGAATAATGGATACTTTAAAACAAATTTTCTCTTTGTCGTTATTTTTGGCCAGCTTTCGTTTTGCTACTCCGTTAATTCTGGCTGCTTTAGGAGGAATTTTTTCTGAGAGATCAGGAGTTGTAAATATTGCTCTGGAAGGAATGATTTTAATCGGTGCTTTTGCTGCTGTTTATGGTAGTGCAAGTACAGGAAATCCCTGGATTGGTGTGCTTTATTCTATGATTGCTGGTTTAGTTTTTGCAGCTATTTTGGCTCTTGTTTGTGTAACTTTTAAAGCTAATCAGATAGTTGTGGGAACTGGTATTAATATTTTTGCCTCTGGTATTACTATTTTCTTACTTCAGGTATTATTTGGAGTAAAAGGAACTTCACCAATGGTTGGAAGATTGCCAGCATATAGATTTTTTGGAGTTCGTTTTAATCCAATAACTTATATTGCACTGATCTTAGTACCTGTAGTCTGGTTTATTTTCTTCAAGACTCACTGGGGTCTGAGGATTCGTTCAATTGGTGAACACCCGGCAGCTGCGGATACCCTGGGGATTAGTGTTAATAAATGGAGATTTATTAGTGTTCTAATCAGTGGTGTTTTAGCCGGTTTGGCTGGTGCTCATCTTTCCATAGGAGATGGTAGTGCTTTTGTTAGAGAAATGTCTGCAGGACGTGGTTTTATTGCTCTGGCGGCTATGATCTTTGGTAAATGGCATCCCTTTGGTGCTTTTGGTGCGGCAATGTTATTTGGTTTTGCCGAAGCAATTGCGGTTAGAGTCGATTTTGCTTTTATACCTTCGGAATTAATCAGTGCAATTCCTTATGTACTTACTTTAGTTGTACTGGCTGGATTTTTTGGTAAATCTATACCACCAGCAGCTTCTGGAGAACCATATTATAAAGGTGAAAAATAGAAATTATTTAATATAATAGATTACTAATTAAGGACAGCATTTTTGCTGTCCTTAATTTTATTTTCTATGTAAAATTTTATTTATTTCCTCTCAAAAATAAAAAATAAGCTTAAAAAGATTAAATTAATTACTAAAGTATGTTATAATAATAAATAGTGTAAATTTATTTTGAATTTCAAAAAAATTTATTAATAAATTATTAACTGCTGTTAATAGTAATTAGTGCGTAAGGAGGACAATAAATTGGAAGAAATGGAACTTGAACTTGGCACTTTATTAAAAAAAGCCAGACAGGAAAAAGGATTAAGCCTGGATGATATTCAGGAAGAAACAAAGATTAGAAAAAAATATCTTGAAGCTATTGAAGAAAATAATTTTGATGTACTTCCCGGAAATGTTTATTTAAAAGTTTTTATTAAAGGTTATGCAAGAGAAGTAGGTATTAATTATCAGGCACTACTTGAAAATTACAAGATTTTGAATATTAAAGAAGAAAAAGAAAGCAATTTACAAAAAGATTATTTGAATGGGACTAAGGTTTCTACAGCCAATAAAAATAAAAACCGTAAGAATCCAGTAAAAATCATTTTTATTATATTATTAATATTATTTTTAGGAGCTGCTGCAGTTTATACCTATCAGTATGTAAATAATTCTGAGATTCGCTTATTAAATCAAAAGAATAATAGTCAAGAAAATATAAATGAAGAATCTGAACTTTTAGAAGTTCAAAATAATAATGATTCAGCTTCAGCAGCAGAGGAAGTTAAAAATAAAGACCAGGAGACAACAGGTGAAAATTCAGCAGCCGATCAAAATTCTGAACTTAATGTACTTAATAATGATAATTCTCCTGCTGATGATTTAACAGCTGAAATTTTTGATTCAATGGATTCTGATGTGCTTACGGAGGAAAATACTGAAATAATAGATCAGAATAGTTTTCAAGAACTGGATGGTTTGAATTCTCAGGAGCAGAGCCAAATTAACAAAATAATCGTTTCTGAAGATGCTGAAACACAAGAAACTGATTCAGCAGAAATGAAAACATCAGAAACACAGCCTGAGTTGGAGTCAGATACTCAGATCGATAATAATCAGAGTAAGATAGAAATTACAGCAGAGGAAACTGCAAGCAGTTCTGTTGAGGATGAGGCTAATCCGGACTTTGATAATACACTTTTATTTTTAGCTTCTGATACAGTCTGGGTTACAGTTGATCTGGATGGAAGCAATGTATTTAGCGGTATTTTAGAAGCAGGTGATCAGCGTCAATTTGAAATAGATGAGAGACTTTATATAAAAATAGGGAATGGAAAAGCAATAACAGCTGAGATAAATGGAGAAGCTTACGGTCCCTGGGCTGGAAGTGGTGAAATAGCAGAGGTAGAGTTTGTTAATGAGGGAGAAGATATAGTAATAAATAATTTGCGTGATTAATTTTATCCTGTTTTTTAAAAGATAAAAAATAATAGAACATAAAAAAACACCCGTTATTACGGGTGTTTTAAATATTCAAATGGTGGAGGGGAAAGGATTTGAACCTTTGTAGGCATCGCCGGCAGATTTACAGTCTGCTCCCTTTAACCACTCGGGCACCCCTCCAGGTTGAAAGTTAGAAGTTGGACAAGATAAGAAATAAAATATAATTTCCCAAAATACTTCTAACTAATTTAATATTAAAATTTAGAAAGTCAGAGATAGAATTAATCTTACTTCAGACTTCTGACATCTTAGATCTTAAAATGGTACCCTCAAGGGGATTCGAACCCCTGCCGCCAGGATGAAAACCTGGTGTCCTGGACCCCTAGACGATGAGGGCAGATAGCTTTTTCACAAGCACAATTAATAGTATATAGTAACTTTAGCAGTTGGTCAATTTAATTTGATAGTGATTATTTACTTTGATATTAAATTAAGTAGTTAATACTATTTTTTTTAAGTATTTTCTTAACTTTAAAGCTTAAAACAAAAATTTAGGAAAGAGTGATTTTATGTCAGTTAATTTATTTAATGCAGTCGAATTTTCGCATTTATTATTAAAAAAGACACTTAAACCTGGTGATAAAGCGCTTGATGCTACAGCAGGTAATGGATACGATACGAAATTTTTAGCTGAGCTTGTTGGTGCGGAAGGTAAAGTTTTCTCTTTTGATATCCAAAAAGAAGCTGTTAATAACACCCAGAAACTGCTGCAGACAGCTGATTTAGAAAAAAATGTTAAAATAATCAAAGCCAGTCACGCTGAACTTGACAGTTATTTAGAAGATAAAATTAATGCTGCAATTTTTAATCTGGGTTATTTACCAGGGGGGGATAAAAAAATTATAACTAGAGCTAAAAGCACAGTCAAAGCTCTTAAAAAGACAATTAAATTGATAGAAAATGATGGAATTGTTGTTCTGGTTATTTACAGTGGTCATCCTGGTGGAGATGACGAAAGAGATGCTGTCTTAAAATTTGTAGCTGATCTGGATTATAAAAAATATAATGTTTTAAATTATAAATTTTTAAATCAGCCAGGTCCTCCCCCACAGGTAGTAGCAGTAAAAAAAAGGATTTAAAAGCAGGCTAAAACCTGCTTTTAATTTTATATAAACTTTTTAGCCAATTTGGGAATAATTCCTGAATCAGTTTTGTTCATTATCCATTTTTCTGCTACTCTTTTGTTCATTAAGGAAATAGTTGGGAAGGAGTGTTGAGTCATCATAATATCAAACATTGAAATATTATGCTGAATTGCCAAGATCCATTCATGGATCAGTTCACTTGCTGCTTCTCCAACAATTGTGGCTCCAAATATTTTTCCCCTGCTGTTAGTTATAACTTTGACAAATCCTTCTGGTTTACCATCTGCTATTGTCCTTCCATAATCTTCATATCTTTCTTTTACAATCTGATAATTAATACCTTTTTCATTTGCCTCTTTTTCTGTAATTCCAGCCTGAGCAATTTCTGGTTTAGTAAATACTGACCAGGGAACCAGATAATCATCATAATTAAATTGTTTGATTGGAGTCGGGTTAATTGCATTCATTAAAGCCAGCATTCCCTGATGCATGGCAGCATGGGAGAGAAGAGCCTTACCATTACAATCACCAACAGCATATATTCCCTTTATATTAGTTTCTAAACGTTTATTAACCTTAATTCCAGTCTTAGCTGATTCAATACCTGCGTTATCAAGGTTTAACGGTTCTAAAACAGCTTTACGTCCGGTAGCAACTAAAATTTTATCAGATTCGAAGACTCCTACATCTGTATGAGTAATTATTTTTCCGTTTTTTTCTTCTACTTTATTGATTCCTGTGCTATTGTGAACTCCAATACCTTCTTTTTTGAATTTTTCTTCTAGAACTTTTCCGGCTTCTTGATCACCGGTTGGAACCAGGTGATCATCAATTTGAAAGATATTTACCTTAGCTCCAAGACGAGAGAAGGCCTGAGCCATTTCGGATCCAATTGCACCTCCACCAATAATTGTTAGAGTTTCAGGTATATCTTCCTGTTCGAAGATATTTAGATTAGTTAAGCGGGGAACATCTTTAAGACCCGGGATTGGAGGAATCATCGGTTCTGTACCGGTTGCAATAAATATTTTGTCAGCAGTATACTTTTTCCCGGCAACTTTTACTACTTTTTTATCAACAAATTTTGCTTCACCCTGATCAACAATTAATTTTGCTCTATCAAAAGCTTTCATTGTTTTATTACCACTAATTTTTCCAACCTTGTTTCTAACTATCTCTAAAGGATTTTCAATTTCAGTTTTTCCAGACAATTTTATTCCGTACTGTCTTAAATTTTCAGCAACTTCGTTAACTTCTCCAGCTTTCAATAAGGCTTTACTTGGTACACAGCCATAATTTAAACATTCTCCCCCAACTTTATGTTTTTCAATTGCTAAAACATCAAGTTCCATATTTGCAGCCATTGCTGTTACTGCCATGCCTGCCGGTCCCATACCGATTACTATTAAATCATGTTTTTCCATTTATAACCACCTCATATTTACTTATATTTAAGTTTTGCGATATATATGATAATATATTCTCAAATCAATTTCAAGTTATTTTTTATATTTAGTGTTTAAAAACACAAAATGTATTATAGTTTACATTCTTAAAGCTGAGATATGCAATATTTAGAATATTTTTATTAAATATCCAGCTAAAAATTTTGAAAATCAGGGTATAAGCAAGTATTTTCAAGATAAAATAAATTAAACTAATCTAAAGTAGAATAATTCCAATAATAAGACTTGACCTATACCTCTAACTCTATTATAATAATTATTGCTTGATTGAAAAACGCCTCGATTTAGGGGAGTAGCTCAACTGGCAGAGTAGTGGACTCCAAATCCATTGGTTGCAGGTTCAACTCCTGTCTCCCCTGCCATTTTCAATTTTATATTATGCTGATGTAGCTCAATTGGTAGAGCAGCTCACTTGTAATGAGCAGGTTACCAGTTCAAGTCTGGTCATCAGCTCCATTGAATTTTAAGGAAGTCGTTAGCGACTTCTTTTTTTTATTATCAAAATATTATTTTCTTTTGTTCTAGGCTACTAGCTTTTAAAATTTGCGGAGCTATACTTTCAATGCTATAATTAATAAAGGATGTGATTAATTTGGCAAATAAATACAGGCAGAATAAGATCAAACAGGAACATACTATAATCGAAGATATATTACCCCTGCTGGAGGATATTGCTCTTTCTAAACTGGTTAAAAGTATTATTCCAGGTAGAATAAATAGAAGAAAGGGTAGTGGAACTCCTGCCTACATTCAGTTGAAATATAATACAAGAAGTGGTATTAAATTAATTGCAAAGAATAGTTCATCTTTGCAGGAGGTTTTTGTAGTAACAGATTATCCAGACAAAACTATGGAA
Source organism: Halanaerobium kushneri (assembly GCF_900156285.1). Classification (GTDB taxonomy): domain Bacteria; phylum Bacillota; class Halanaerobiia; order Halanaerobiales; family Halanaerobiaceae; genus Halanaerobium; species Halanaerobium kushneri. The sequence continues at coordinate 205,187 of NZ_FTNC01000001.1, read as the reverse complement.
TATTTAAAGAAACTTGATTTTATAAAGTAGCTGTTTAGAATTTAATTTGACAAAAGGACTTAATTTATATATAATATCTTTTGTTGGCAACGGGCTATGGCGCAGCTTGGTAGCGCGCTACACTGGGGGTGTAGAGGTCTCCGGTTCAAATCCGGATAGCCCGACCATTTTAGTATTAAAGCCCTTAGGAGGGCTTTTTTGTAGTTATAGAGCCTTAAAATTAGGGATATTATATATTTATTTATTAAATTTGACATTATAAAGGAGTAAAAATGATAAGATATTCTTTAATGACTTTAGGCTGTCCTAAAAACGAAGTTGACAGTCAGCATATGAATGGTTTTTTAAGAGGAGAAGAAGATTTTCAATATACAGATAATTTTGAAGAAGCAGAAGTTATAATTATTAATACCTGTGGCTTTATTCAGGATGCCAAAGAAGAATCCATTGAAACTATTTTGGCTGCTCTTGAATATAAGAAACAATATCAGTGTAAGTCTGTTATAGTAACAGGTTGTTTAACTCAGCGTTATAGTGAGGAATTAGAAACTGAAATTCCAGAAATTGATGCTGTTTTGGGCACCTCAAACTTTGATAAAATTGCAGAAGTAATACGAGAAAGTCTGGAAGGAAAAGAGACTGGTGGAATTGAAGAAGCCGGATTTGATTATAGTTCTGCTCTGCCCAGAGAATTGGATAACAATGTTTATGCATATTTAAAAATTGCCGAAGGTTGCAATAATAATTGTACTTACTGCAGTATTCCTCAAATTAGAGGAACTGTAAAAAGTAGATCAATTGCTGATATTAAAGCAGAAGCTGAAAAAATTGCCGAATCTGGAATCAAAGAGATAATTATTATTGCTCAGGATACAACTCAATATGGAGTTGATATTTATGGTCGTTCTGCTCTGGCACCACTCTTGAGAAAATTAGCTGAAGTTAAGGGGATTAAATGGATTAGAGTTTTGTATAGTTATCCAGAATTTATTACAGATGAAATAATTGAAGTATTTGCTGAAGAAGAAAAAATTTGCAATTATTTTGATTTGCCAATTCAGCATTCTTCTGCAAAAATAAGAAAGTTAATGAATCGCAGAGGAAATGAAGAAGATATCGCTAATATTATTAATAAGATTAGAAATAAAATTCCTGATGCAAAAATTAGAACATCACTGATTACTGGTTTCCCAGGTGAAGATGAGGAAGACTTTAGAAAGCTGAAAGAATTTGTCAAAAAATCTAAATTTGATAGATTAGGAGTTTTTGAGTTTTCAAGAGAGGAAGGAACTGCAGCCTATAATTTTGATCAGAGAGTTTCGCAAGAACTAAAAGCAGAAAGAAAAGAAGAGATAATGCAGTTACAGCAGGAAATTTCGCTGACTAAAAATAAAGAACTGGTTGGCCGTAAAATTGAGATTATAATTGAAGATCGTGAACAGGAAAATTATCTTGCCAGATCTCGTTATGATTCACCGGAGATTGATAACCAGATTTATATTCCAGTTGAGGAAAGTGAACTTGAAATTGGAGAGATCTATCAGGCTGTAATCAAAGAGGCCTTCCATTATGATTTAATAGGAGAGATTGAGGATGAATCTACCAAATAAACTATCAATTTTAAGAATTCTGCTGGTACCGATAATTATTTATCTGCTTTTAATTAACTCTTTATCTAGCAGTGCTGTGGCCTTGGCTGTATTTATTCTGGCAGCATTAACTGATAAATTCGACGGACATTATGCTAGAAAACATAATTTAATAACTACACTTGGAAAAATTCTGGATCCACTTGCAGATAAATTATTAATTATTGGTGTTTTTACAGCTTTTGTTCAAATTGGAGTTCTTTCTATCTGGCCATTATTGATTATTGTAGCAAGAGAACTGGCAGTTACAGGTTTAAGAGTGGTAGCAGCTGATCAGGGATCGGTAATTCCTGCAAATATCTGGGGTAAAACAAAAACAACAATTCAGATGATAACCGCAATTGCGTTAATTATTAATCCCCAAATTTTTAACTTACCACTAATTTTAACTGAAACTTTAGTCTGGCTGACAGTAATAATAACAATTTATTCGGGATATACTTATTTTGCTGCGGCAGAAGTTGATTACTCGTAAGGGAGGAAAACCATGCTTAAAAAAATGAATCATTTATTAGCAAGTGGATTTTACAGTGGTCATTTGCCTTTGGCTCCAGGAACCTGGGGCTCTCTATTAATGGTTTTGCTTGTTTTTTTCTTTCCAATTCTTAACAACATCTATTTTATATCTGCCCTTGCCATTGGTGGAATTGCTATTGCAAACTTTGAGGAACAGCAGACTGGGATAAAAGATGACAGTAAAATTGTTATTGATGAGATGGCAGGACAGTTATTAGCTTTTTATACTCTAAAAACAAGCATACCGGTTTTAATAGGAGGATTTGCTCTATTTAGATTATTTGATATAACTAAACCCTGGTTGATTGATAAGGTTCAGAGACTACCAGCTGGCTGGGGAGTAATGCTTGATGACATTCTTGCTGGTTTAACTTCATTAGTTATTTTAAAAATAATAATATTATTAATTTGAGAAATTTAATCTGATTTTAATCAAATCGACCTATTTTAGGTCGATTTTCTTATTCTAAAATGATATAATCATATTGAGGTGTTTTTATTGAAGACAGCAATAGTAGCAACAGGTTCGGAATTAATTAATGGACTTGTACAGGATAGCAATTCTAAATTTTTAGCAGAAAATCTTAGTAATTTTGGTTTTGAAATTGAAAATATTTTAATTTGCGGGGATCAAAAAGAAAGTATTAAAAATACTATTTATTATGCTTCTCAAAATGCGGATTTAGTTTTTGTAACAGGAGGTCTCGGTCCTACAGAAGATGATCTAACCAAAGAAGCTTTTGCAGAAGTCCTGAATTTGGAACTAATTTATTCTCAAGAAATAGAAAAAAAATTAAAAACCATATTCTGTAATCATGGTTCAGATATGAGTTCTAATAATTTATCTCAGGCATATATTCCAGAAGGGGCAGAAATTATTAATAATGAGAGAGGAACAGCTCCTGCCCTAAAGTTGGAAAAACAAAATAAGACTTTTTATTTGCTTCCAGGAGTTCCTGCTGAATTAAAATATCTGTTTAAGAATAAGGTTTTAAAGGATTTAAAAAAGATTAGTCAGAATAAAATAATGATTAGAGAATTTAATTTTATTGGTATTGGTGAGTCGACTCTGGCTTCCCAAGTTAAGCAACTTAATTTACCTTCAGAATTGATAATTAGTTATCAGGCTGGTAAAGCGGAGGTTAAATTGAGACTCAAAATTATTCAGAATAACTCTTTAAATATTGAAGATCAAACTGAACTTTTAAATCAGGCTGTGAGAGTTATTAAGTCTGAGTTTAGTGACTATATCTACAGTGAAGATCAGCAGAGTATAACAGAAAAAGTCCATGAATTATTGGTAACTAAAAATGTTCGGGTTGCCACAGCTGAATCTTTTACAGGAGGATTAATTGCAGAAAGATTGACTGAAAAAGCAGGTAGTTCAAATTATTTTTTAGGTTCAATTGTTGCTTATAATAAAAAAATTAAAAATCAGATATTAAATATTAAAACAGAGCTTTTAAACAATTTTGGAACAGTTAGTAAAGAATGTGTTCAGGCTATGGTTGAGAGTGCAGCAGAAATTTTCGGCTCAGATCTTACAGTTGCAACAACAGGAGCTGCTGGGCCTGACAATCACGATGGAAAAAGAGCAGGAACAATGTTTATTGCCATTTTGTATCAGGAACAGCTTAAAATTTTCGAACTTCATAAAAATTATGGCCGAAAATTAAATCGTTATTATACTTCGCAGATCGTTTTATTTGAAATTTATAAATTGATTAAAGAAAGTGAGGAAAAATAAGATGCTAAAAAAATCTCTTTATGTAACATTCATTATTTTTTTAATGTTTTCCGTTTCCAATTCTGTTCTGGCTCAGCAAAATGCCGAAACTACTCAGGTGCAGACAGCAGCAGATATTTTTACTGAAGCTCTAAATGATTATAATTCTGGAAACTATGCTCTGGCAGAAGAAAAACTAAATAAGCTTCTTAAAGAAGACCTGGATGAGGGGCTGGAATTTAGTGTTCTCTATTATTCTACCATGACTGCTGTCAATAGATATCAAACTTCTAAGGCAGTCGATTATCTGGAGCAGATGAATAAATTAGGTTTTCAAAGCGGGACTCTCAACTGGAAAATTGCAGAGTTATATTTAAATAAAAATAATCAATTTGATAGTGCAGATTTTAAGGAAGCTTTAAAATATCTAAAAACAGCAGCAGAACTGGGTTTAAAAAGTAATAATTTTAAAAGAGATTTAGCCTATGCATATTTAGAAAGCAGAGAACTTGAAAAAGCAGAAACTATATATCTGGAAATAATTGATTCCGATCCAACTGCAGTCGATTATTTGAATCTTGCTAAAATAAAGGAAAAACAGGATGATTTAAATCAGGCAGTAGAATATTATGAGACTGCTTTAGAATTAAATGGCTCTCAATCCTCACTTTATTTAAATCTGGGAAACTTATATCAAAAGTTAGAAGATTATAATTCAGCTATCTCGATATTTAACCAGGGTATAAAAAATAGAAAAGATTTTGCTCCCTATTATATTGGGCTGGGAGAAAGCTATCTTGAACTTGGACAATATACAGAAGCTGAAACAGCTCTAAAATCTGCTGTTGAGATTAATAAAAATTCTTACTATGGATACTATTTACTGGCGGAAGTAGCGGAGGCAAACGGAGATTTAAATCAGGCCTTAAATTATTACAGCCAGGCTTTAAAATACAATCCTAATTATGTAGAAGCTTATCTGGGGGAAGGAAAAATCCATCTGGATAGGGAAGAATATTATCGTGCTATTTCTAGATTTTCTCTGGCTGTAGAAAACAATCCTGATTATGCAGCAAGTCGTTATTATCTTGGACGGGCTTATTATGGAGCAGATATGCTTGAAGCTGCAAGGGCTGAATTAAGAAGAGCACTGCATATTAATGATAATTATCAGGAAGCTCGGGAACTGCTGGATAAAATAGAAAGAGAACTTGACATAGACTAAAGGGTGTTAAAATGAGATTATTTATAGGAGCCGACATTAATTCGCGCAGCAAAGAACTAATAGAGAATAGATTATCCAATTTAAAATCTGAATTAGATAATAAAATAAATTGGGTGGAAAAGGATAATTGGCATCTTACCCTTAAATTCCTGGGGGAAAGTACGGTTAAAGAAAAAGAAAAACTAATCGATATTTTAAAAGAGACTGATTTTTCTGTAGAAAATAAGTATTTACAATTTTCAAGACTGGATGCATTTCCTGATAAGGATGCGGCAAAAATTATTTATCTCGGACTTTCCAGAGGAAAAAATATACTGATTGATTTGCATCAAAACTTAGAAAATAAGCTTTCTAAAAATGGATTTCAAAAAGATGTGAGGGAATATAAACCTCATCTGACTCTAGGCCGTAATAAGGGTAAACCTTTCAAATTAAAAAAAGAACTGGGACAGCGGTATTTGATAAACATTTATGCCCGTCTGGAAAGTGTAAATCTTTATCAAAGCAAACTAAAAGCGGATGGTCCAGAATATATTAAACTATTTTCCATTAAATAGAAATCAAACCTTGCAATCATTAAACATTTGTTCTATAATATACTTAAAGACAAAAATTGCAGTTAAAATAAATTTGGGGAGGACGATGAATTTGGCAACTAGTGATAAAGAAAAAGCTCTGGATAAAGCAGTAAAAAGAATTGAAAAACAATTCGGTAAAGGTTCAATTATGAGACTTGGTGATTCACAGAAATTAAATGTGGAGGCTATTCCCACAGGTGCTCTGCCGCTGGATCTGGCTCTTGGAATTGGTGGTATTCCTAAAGGAAGGATCATTGAATTATATGGAAATGAATCATCGGGTAAAACTACTTTGGCCCTTCATATAATTGCAGAAGCTCAAAAAATGGATGGTATTGCAGCATTTATTGATGCAGAGCATGCACTTGATCCAAAGTATGCAAAAAATTTAGGAGTAAATATTGATAACCTTTTAATATCACAACCTGATAGTGGAGAAGAAGCTCTGGAGATTGGAGAAGCACTGGTCCGCAGTAATGCAGTAGATCTGGTAGTCATTGACTCTGTAGCTGCTCTGGTACCAAAGGCAGAATTAGAAGGAGACATGGGAGATTCTCATATGGGCTTACAGGCCAGACTGATGTCTCAGGCAATGCGCAAACTTTCAGGAGCAATCAGTAAATCTAAAGCTTCAGTTGTTTTTATAAATCAAATTAGAGAAAAAATTGGAGTTATGTTTGGTAACCCGGAAACAACTCCCGGTGGACGTGCACTTAAGTTTTATTCTTCGGTCCGAATTGAAATGAGGAGATCTCAAACTATTAAAGATGGAGATAAAATGATCGGAAGTACAGCTAAAGTAAAAATTGTGAAAAATAAGGTAGCTGCTCCGTTTAGAAATGCTCAGTTTGATATTATGTATGGTACTGGTATTTCACAGTCGGGATGTATCCTTGATCTTGGTGAAGAAATTGGAATCATCGATAGAGCCGGTTCCTGGTACTCTTATGGAGATGTTCGTCTTGGTCAAGGTCGAGAAAATTCAAAAGAATTTTTAAGAGACAATCCAGAAATTATGGAAGAAATAGACAATAAAATTAGAGTTAAGGTGGGCCTGGAAGAAGGAGAAGTTAAAGCAGAAAGTGAAAAAGAAAAGGAAGAGGAATAGTTTTCAATGGCTCAAATAGATAAAAAAGAATTTTCTAAAGCTCGTAATAAAGCTTTTAAACTGCTTAGCTACCGAGAAAGGACAATCAAAGAAATTGAAGATCGTCTGCGAAAAAAAGATTTTAGTGAAGTGGTTATTAAAGAAGTAGTTGACTTTTTGCTGGAAAATGATTATTTAAATGAAGAACGTTTTGCAGAAATGTGGATCAGGTCAAGAAAGAAACATCATCCGAGAGGGAGAAAATTGATTTACAAAGAACTTAAGGATAAAGGAGTTAATCAACGGATTATTAATTCTGCTTTAAACAATTATTTATCTGATCAAGATGAACGCGAAATGGCGAATCATTTAAAAGATAAATGGTTGCGCAGACGGACAGAAGAAGATAGCTCCAGTTATAAGTTGAAAAATTATCTGGCCAATAAAGGTTTTAGTTATGATTTAATATATAAGATTACAGATAAATAGATATAAATTGATGACTTAAAAGTCTGCCGGCGGCAGGCTTTTTCCTTTTAGTACCAGATTATCGTCTTTTCTTGACATAAGCTGCGAAAAAAGTTAAAATATTATTAGAAAATGTAAATATAAAATTAAAAAATTGAATATAGGACAGGGGGTGAATATTATTACTGGAGGTGTATTTTATTTTATAATAGCCCTACCTCTCGGAATTGTAATTGGGTATTTAATTAGGAAATATATTGCGAAAGCACGTATGCAGTCTGCAGAAGAAGAAGCAGAGAAGATACTCCAAGATGCAGAAAGAGATGCCAAGGCAAAGAAAAAGGAAATCACTCTTGAAGCTAAGGAAGATGCTCATCAAATTCGTGAAGAAGCAAATAAAGAAAGTCAGAAAAGAAGAGATGAGCTGCAGAAGTTAGAGAATAGACTGATGCATAAAGAAGAAAATCTTGATCGAAAATCTGAGAACTTAGAACGTAAAGAGCAGAGCATTAAAGATCGAGATAAAAACTTAACAAAGGCTGAAGAGGAAATTGAAGAAATCAAAAAAGAACAGAAAGAAAAATTAGAAATGATCTCTAGTTTCTCAGAAAGTGAAGCCAAAGAGTACCTTTTAAATAAGGTTGAATCTGAATTAGATCATGAATACGCAAAGATGATTAAGGAAAAAGAAGCACGGGCTAAAGAAGAATCTGAGAAGAAAGCGCGAGAGATTATTTCACTTGCAATACAGAGATCTGCTGCGGACCATGTAACAGAATCAACTGTTTCTGTTGTTAACCTTCCAAATGATGATATGAAGGGTAGAATTATTGGCCGTGAAGGAAGAAATATCAGGACTTTAGAAAGTCTTACAGGAATTGATTTAATTATTGATGATACTCCTGAAGCTGTTGTTATTTCTGGTTTTGATCCTATCAGAAGAGAAATTGCAAGAATTGCATTAGAAAAATTAATTGTTGATGGTCGAATTCATCCGGCTAGAATCGAAGAAATGGTAGAAAAAGCTGAGAAGGAATTGGATCAGCACATTAAAGAAATTGGTGAACAGGCAACATTTGATACCGGGGTTCATGGTTTAAACCCTGAACTTGTTAAACTGTTAGGAAGGCTTAAATTTAGAACAAGTTATGGCCAAAATGTATTACAGCACTCTATGGAAGTGTCCTATTTAGCAAGCATTATGGCTGCTGAATTGGGTGCAGATGTTACTCTTGCTAGACGTGGAGGTCTTCTTCACGATATTGGTAAAGCAATAGATCATGATATGGAAGGTACTCATGTCAATATTGGTGTTGATACAGCAAGAAAATATGGTGAAAGCGAAAAGGTACTTCATACAATTGAAGCTCATCATAATGATGTTGAATTTAAATCAGTAGAAGCTGTTTTAGTTGCAGCAGCTGATGCAATTTCAGCAGCAAGACCAGGAGCTCGAAAAGAAACACTGGAGTCTTATATTAAGAGACTTGAAGAGTTAGAAGAAATTGGTGAATCCTTTGATGGTGTAGAAAAAGCCTATGCCATTCAGGCAGGAAGAGAAATTAGAGTTATTGTTGAGCCTGATAAAATTAATGATGTTGAAAGTACTAAAATGGTTAGAGATATTACTAAGAAAATTGAAAAGAATCTCGACTACCCTGGTCAGATTAAAGTAGTTATTATTCGTGAAACCAGAGTAGTAGATTATGCTAAATAAAAATAACTAATTCTGAAATTAATGGGCTCCTCTTTGAGGAGCCTTTAATAAATTTACAATAAAAACTAGGAGAGCCTTTATGAATATTTTATTTATTGGAGATATTGTTGGTAGAGCCGGCAGACGTGCTGTCAGAACTTTTTTAAAAGATCTGATTAAGGACTATAAGCTTGATTTTGTAATAGCTAATGGAGAAAATTCTGCTGGTGGTTTTGGTATAACTAAAAAAGTAGCAGAGGAATTGTACGGTTATGGGATAGATTTTTTTACTATGGGAAATCACACCTGGGATAATAAAGATATATTTAAATTTATTGATGAGGATCCAAAACTGATCCGACCGTTAAATTTTCCTGACAATAATCCCGGTCGTGGCTGGCAGACTATTGAAATAAATTCTACAAAGCTAACTGTGGTAAATTTAATTGGTCAGGTTTATATGCAGGGAGTTGATTCTCCTTATCATAAGTTTATGAAACTTTATCCAGAAATTGAGGATTCAGATATTATTTTAGTTGATTTTCATGCAGAAGCTACGGGAGAAAAAATGGCCTTTGCCAGAGCTGTTGATGGACTGGTAACAGCTGTCATAGGAACTCATACTCATGTACAGACAAATGATGCACAGATTTTTCCTGAAGGAACAGCATATATTACTGATGTTGGTTTAACTGGTGCTGTTGATTCTATTTTGGGAATGAAACCGGATAAGATGATTGAAAAAATGAAAAATTCCTTACCCGTTAGATACGAAGTTGGTACTGGTAGGGTTAAAATTGAAGCCTGTTTGATCAAAACAGATGATCAAAATAATTCTGTTAAACAAATCATGGAAATAAAGAAAAATAATTTATAATTTTTTGAAAAAAAGCAGGAATTTATTTCATATATGGCTAATATATTATATAGAGGTAATTAATATATTATTCAATCAAGATCAAGGAGGTAATAAATAAAGATGGAAGTACTTAAAGTATCATCTAATTCTAGTCCTAACAAAGTTGCCGGAGCTCTGGCCGGTGTTCTCAGGGAAAATGGAAATGCAGAACTACAGGCTATTGGGGCAGGAGCTTTAAATCAGGGGGTAAAAGCAGTAGCAATTGCAAGAGGATTTGTAGCTCCCAGCGGAATTGATTTGATTTGTATTCCTGCTTTCACTGATATTGAGATTGATGGAGAGGAAAGAACCGCAATTAAATTAATTGTGGAACCCAGATAGAAATTATATCTGTTTGCCATTCTGGCAGACAGATTTTTTTTATTTTTAATCTTATTTTAACTTGTGTTATACAGGGGTTAAGTTATATAATAGATAATAGTTAGGGATTATTTATTAATCTGGAATAAGAATATTTGATTATTTTTTGAGGTGGCAGTATGAAAAAAATTTTGATAGTTGAAGATGAACAGAAGATAAGAAAAGTTATTAAAAGTTATCTTCAAGATGAATATAATATTTTTGAGGCTGTAAATGGAAAAGAAGCCCTATCTCTGTTTAAAACTAAAAACTTTGATTTAATTATTTTAGATTTAATGCTGCCCGAAATTAGTGGAGAAGAGGTCTGCCAAACAATAAGGCAGGTATCTGAGGTACCAATAATTATGCTAACGGCTAAAAGTAGTGAAGAAAATAAAATTGAAGGTTTTGATTATGGAGCGGATGATTATCTGACTAAACCATTTAGTCCTCGTGAGTTACTTGCAAGAACCAGAGCTATTTTAAGACGAAGCGGCAATCAAAATAGGGCGAGTATTATTTCACTAAATAGGGGAGAATTTAAAATATATCCTGATGAAATGACTGTAAAAAAAGAGGGACAGGAATGTGATTTAACGAGTACTGAATTTAAAATTTTGATGACTCTAATAAATAATGCAGGTCAGGTTTTAAGTAGAGAACAACTTGCTGATCAGGTTATGGGTTTAGAATTTAGTGGTTTTGACAGAACTATTGATGCTCATATAAAAAATATTCGTAAAAAAATGAATCTGGATAAAGACCAGTATATTGTTACTGTTTATGGAGCAGGATATAAATTTACAGGTGATATTTGATGTCAAAACTTGGTCAAAAACTTTTTGTTGTATTTTTAGTACTGGTTATACTCTCATTATTACTGGTCGGAGTTTTTATAAACTTTTCTATTGGGGAAAGATTTGATGATTTTATTAACTTACAGAGAGAAGAAAATGTTTCTGATCTTGCTTCAGTACTCAGTGAGAATTTTAAAAATAATGATTTTGCAGCTGTCCAAAATTTAGTAAATAATTTCAGTAGAACTAATAGAATTCCACTCTGGGTTGAAAATAATCAGGGAGAATTTATTTATTTTCCATCCCAGAATAATCAGATGGCACAGATGATGAGGAGAATGGGGATGATGAGTAATAATTCCCATTTCAATGGTGTTAGACAGTTACCGGATAATTACCCTGGCAGAACCAGGAGTCAGGAAGTTTATATTGGTTCTGAAAAAGTCTTAACATTATACTGGAAAGAAGTTAATGCAGAAAATCAGATTGATTCCGAGTTATATGATTATTTTAAGAATAATATCTATCGAGCAATTGTTTTAAGTGCTCTAATTGTAATTTTAATTGTTATTATTTTTTCTTTTATTCTATCAAAGAAAATTACTGAACCTTTAATTAAGCTAAAAAACGCAGCACTAGATGTAGCCAGAGGAAATTACCAGCAAAATATTAATAGCAAAGGAGATGACGAATTAACTGAGTTGATTAGGTCCTTTAATTTAATGAGTAAAAAACTTAATAAATTGGAAAAGATAAGAAAAGAATCAACTTCTGATTTAGCCCACGAATTAAGAACTCCTCTTACGACTATTAAAGGTTATCTGGAAGCGATAGAGGATGGAAAAATAAAAGCTAATCAGGAGAATATCAGTGAAATGCAGGAAGAAACTGAAAGAATGACTACTTTAATTGAAAAATTAAATGAATTCGCTGATGCTCAAAATAAAATATTTAATCTAAAAGAGGAAAAAATAAACTTAACTCCAATTATAAAAAAAATAACTAATCAGCATCAGAAAGCCCTAAAAGAAAAAAACATTGAACTTAGTTTAACTTTAAATAATGAGCTTAATGTTAAAGGAGATCAGGATAGTATTTTTCAAATTTTCAATAATATTATTGAAAATGCAATTAAATATAATGTTGAAAATGGAAAAATTAAAATTAATTCTCTGGTAACAAAAAATGAGATTGATGTTTTTATTAAAGATAGTGGTATTGGAATCAGCAGTGAGGACCTACCATATATTTTTGAAAGATTTTACAGAGCTGATAAATCTAGAAATTCTACAAATCAGGGTACAGGTATTGGCCTTGCTGTTGCTAAAGAATTAATGGAAGCTCATCAGGGTCAAATTAGCGTAGAAAGTAGTAATAATGGTACAGAATTTAAGTTGGTTTTTAAAAGGAGCAAGGATTAATTTAAAGGAATATGATTTTTTATATTGAAATAAAAAATTAGTGCATATTAATTATTTAATTATTAGATTTAAGAGGAGTGATTGGATTGGATTTAAATCGTATCTGGAATTTGTTGACATTAGGTGGACCAATGACTATACCACTTTTGATAGCTTCAATTTTTAGTCTGGCTGTAATAATCGAAAAAGCTATATTCTTTTATAGAAATAATGACAATAATTTTCGTTTAATTAAAAGAATTGAAATTTTAGTTGAAGAGGGTGACATTTTAAGTGCACTAAACGAGTTAAAAGGAAAAAAGAGTACTAATGCCAAGCTTCTTTCAACAGCTTTAGCTCATAATAGTGAAGATCCTTCTCGATTAAGAGAGGTTTTGCAGGCTGTTGGAGAAGATGAAATTAAAAAAATGGAAAGACATTTGCCAATACTGGATGTTGTTGCTATGATTTCTCCTCTATTAGGTCTGTTGGGAACTGTTATGGGGATTATTAGCAGTTTTAATATTCTTGGAACAGCAGCAGGTGCTGCAAATCCAGCTCAGATTAGTTCTGGAATTGCTGCTGCACTGATCAGTACTGCTTTAGGATTAATTATTGCAATTCCAACAGCAATATTCTATTCCTATTTTGCTCATAAAGTAGAAAGAAGGGCTCATCAGATGAATTTAAGCATGGTGGAGATTGTTGATGTTGTAAGTAATAATAGAGGTGACAGTGATGTTCAAAACTACTCTTAAGAAAAAAAGTTCAATCAACATAATACCCATGATTGATGTTATATTTTTTCTTTTAGTATTTTTTATGCTTTTTACTACTTTTAGAACTACTCCTGAGGGTATTGAAATGCAGCTTCCAAAGGCAGTTACTGCAACAGAACAGGATACAGAAAATTTTATTGTCCAGATTGATTCGGATGGAAATTATTATTATCAAGACCAATCTTTAGCTTTAAATCAAATTATTTCTGAAGCGGAAGTTGCAAATAATGAAAATACTAATTTGACAATTGTAATTAGTGCTGATAAAAATACGCGGTATGAAAATGTTGTCTCTTTAATGGATGGAATGAGAAATGCAGGAATTACACAGCTGGCACTAGCTGCAGATAAAGAAGGTAGTTAATGGGATGGTGAATTTATGCCTAATAAAAATGACGATCGAAAATTACTGTTATATATAAGTGTATCAATTATACTACATTTAATAATTTTGTATTTTCTTCCAATTGGTTTTCTGCATGGGAGTGCTCAGAGTGAGAATGAATTAGATGATTATGGTTATGTACAAATGGTTGAATATCAACCTGCTCCTTTAGATGAAGAAAATGTTGACAAAAACGCTGAACTAACTGAAAAACCAGCAGAAAAAAGGCAGGAAAAAACTAAAGAAGAAGTCTTAGAAGAGCCAAAGCCAGATGAGGAACAAAAAACTGAATCAGTAAAACCTGAACCAGTAGAACCCGAAAAAAAAGAAGCAACAAAACCGGAGCCGGAACCTGTAGTTAAAGAACAGCAAAAAGCTCAGATTGAAGAAAAACCAGCTCCCAAGAAGGAGGTTAATAATTCTGAAGCGGTAGAAAAACAGAAAACTGATTCTAAGCCGGAACCTGTAAAACAGGAAGTCAAATCAGAACTAGTAACTGAAGATGTTGAGCCTAAAACTGAGACTAAATCAAAACCGGAACCGGAAGCAGAATCAAGTTCTGAAAAAACCGATATTATGGCCAGTAAAGATAGTGAAAGCGAGCTGGAAGTTGCTCAAAAAGAACCTGAAAAGAAAAAAGAAATAGAAAAAAACAAAACTGAGACAAAAGAAGAAAATATTGAAAAGCCAAAAGAAGAAAGCAGCCAGAGCTCTCAAACTAAACCAGAAGAAGTTACTCAGTCTGAACAGAAAACAGCTGAAACTAGTTCTGATGAAACCAGTACAGATAATAACACTACTCAGGAGAAGGAGGAAGTTAATCCACCACCTCCGCCTACTGCAGGTGATTTGATTGGTTTGATTGAACCACCAACTTTTCCCAAAGATTTAGTTGGAAGTCGTTCTGAGGGTACAGTTAGACTAATGGTTGAACTTTCACCAGGTGGAATTGTCAATAATATTGAGGTAGTTGAATCTTCTGGATATGATTCTATGGACAGAGTGGCTCAGCTTACTTTAGAACACGGCTGGGAATTTAAAGAGTATCAGCGTTCCTATAGAATTCCTGTCTCAGTAAGATATTATATTGATGAATCTGATAACAGTCAGGTGGAAGTAAATATTGGAGAAGTTGAATTTGTTGCTGGAGGTGAGTGATAATTAATGGAAAAATATAGAAATATAATTTTAGTGTCACTAATACTTTTATTAATCTTTTCAATTCAAACATCAGCTCAGGATAATTTTTTTCAGAATGTAGATGAAGATAATAATCTTCGATTTGGAAATGAATATATAGTAATTGTGGTTAATCAAAATCAAAACTCGCAGGGGAGGTTTGCTGTCGAAACAACTGGTGGTGCTCCAGCGCGAGAAAATGATGATAATAAACCGCTAATTTATGGCCGGCCTAATCCCTGGACATCCTATACTTCACTCTGGATTAATGATCAGAAATATGTTTTTGGTGGTTCAACAGAGAGAAGAGCTGGTGATGGGGCTAAATATGGTGAGGTTATCCAGGAACCAACAGTAGAGGATAACCAAATTGTTACCAGAACTCGTTTTGATAATATTGTAGTTGAACAGATTCTTTCAATTGTAAAAAGTTCAACAACTGGACTGGCAGATAGTGCACAGATACAGTATAGAGTTACAAATGAAGGTCAGAAAGAAGAAAAAGTTGGGCTCAGAATAATGCTTGACACTATGCTGGGGGAAAATGATGGGGCTCCCTTTAGACTTGGTGAAGACACCATTTCAACTGATAAACTATATTATGATAAACAGCTTGATGATTTCTGGCAGGCTTTTGATAGTGTTTCTAACCCTCAGGTTACTTCTCAGGGATCATTTATTGGTCCTGATGTAAGTACACCAGATAGAGTTTATTTTTCTGACTGGGGCAGTCTGGCAGATGGTGTCTGGGATTTTGATTTTAACCCGGGTCAGGATTTTATGCGTAAGGGCGAATATGAGATAGACAGTGCTATAGCAATGTACTGGGTACCTGAAATAATTGAGCCTGGAGAAACTAAAACCTATATTACAAAGTATGGACTTGGAGGTATAACAATAGTTCCTGGTATTTTGTCACTGGGAGTAACATCACCGGCAGAAGTAACATTGGATGATAATAATCAGACTTTCCCTGTGGTAGCATATTTAGAAAACACTTCCGAAATTAATGCCCGGAATGTATCAATTAAAATTGAACTTCCCGATGGTTTTAGTGCAGATCAGTTAAGCAGAAATCTTGGTGATATGGAGCCGGGAGGAATTTCTCAAATAACCTGGAATGTTAGTGCTAGTAATAGAGATAATCTTCCTGAAAATATGACCTACAGAGTTATAGTGGATGCTGACAATACAGATTCCAATGAAGTTGAAAGACGAGTCGAATTTCTTGGTCCACCTGAGCTAAATGCTGATATTACATTAATGGAGGATGTGCAATCTGTTGATGGTAGATTAGAACCCAATCCATTTAGAATTCAGGCTGAGATTAATAATTCTGGAGAAACTTCACTTTATGGAGTTGAAGCAGAATTAATACTGCCACCCGGTTTAGTTACAGCCAGCAGAGAAATTAGTAAAAAGAATATTGGAATTCTGAGAACTAATGAAAAGATTAATATAAACTGGGCAATCGAAGCCTTAAGAGTTGATGGTACTCTACCTTTTGCTTTAAAGGTTAGTGGTTTAAATAATTACCAAAAAACGATTGTTGAAGAGATTAGTTTACCAGAATTAAAACCACTTATTTTGCTCAGGGAAACCAGGGGACAGAAAGATGAGGATTATTTTGCTGTTGACATTGTTGCTGCAAATATTGCAGAAGCTGAAAATATATCCTTTACCCTCAATTATGATAGCGAAAAATTACTGTTAACTCATATCTCGCGTGGAGATTTCTTTGTTGGTGAAAATAACAATCTGCTGCCATTTAATAGGCCGGATAGATCTGAAAGAGGAAAAATTTTATTTAATCAAGAATTTCCATTTAATAAATCAAATGGGATTATTGCAACAGTTCATTTTAAATTAAAGGAAGAGGATCCGGGGAATATAAATATTAGTAATCTAAAAGCAGTAAATGGACCTGGTAATCCTTTTAAAATTGAAATCAGAAATATTTTAGAGGAGGAAAATTAAATGTTAAAATATAAAAACATATTTTCGATAGCTTTATTATTTGTCTTAATCTTTACTTCAGGTGTTTTTGCTCAGCAGTTTGATGATGTTCCTCGTGATCACTGGGCTTATGATAGTGTTCAGTATCTGGCTGATAAAGGTTATTTAAGTCTTTATTCGGGAGAGGATTTTAATGGAGATCAACCTTTAACAAGATATGAAATGGCAGAAATTATTACTAATGTACTGCAAAATACCACCAGTGGAGCTGCTTCTCAGAATCTTTCGGAAGAAGATGTTGATGTAATTCGCGAACTTTCTCTGGAATTTAGAGATGAACTGGTTACGGTTGCTCAAAAGCAGAAGGAGTTTGAAGAAAGATTACAGAATACAGAAGATAAGAACCAGATTCAGGATGAAGATATATCTAACATTAATGTTCGGGTATCTGAACTTCAGGAAGAGGTTCAGGATATTGCTGATCATATATCCAGAATGGCAGAATTAGAAGAAAATGTTAACGGTCTGGACAACCAGATTAATAGTTTAGAAAAGGAATTAAATGCTATTAAAGAAGAAGGAGTTTCCGGACAAAAGCTGCAGGAACTGGAAGATAATCAGAGTATTAATATGACAAGAATTGAAGAATTGGAAAATAGAATTTCAGAACTTGAAGCTGAAAAGAAAGCGGCCAATAAAGAGCTGAAAGAAGAAAAGGGTTCTTTAAATACTGGTTATATACTTGGAGCACTGGCATTACTTGCTTTAATTCTTTAATTTAAAATAAGGGATTATGGTAGATTGATTATATTTTAATATCATTAAGTATCTTATATAAGGAGAATAGTCTATGCAGAAGATTCATTTTAAACAAATAATAATTACACTTGCTTTGATTTTACTGTTTAATTCAGTATTTCTACCTTATTTAATGCCTGTTTCAGAACTTAAAGCAGCATCTATAGAAAAAGAAGATATTTACACAGGTCTGGGACTTATGTTTTTGCTTGTTGTTCTTTCCGGTGGTAAAAGCAGTAATAAAGAAGTTGCAGTAAGGGATGATTTTTATAGTTACAAAAATTTTAGTGCAGATGAAATTGAAATACTGGCAAGTATAATTAATGCGGAGGCGCGTGGTGAAAGCTACCAGGGCAAAGTGGCAGTAGGAGCGGTTATAATTAATAGGGTTTATCATCCTTCATTTCCAAATTCAATTAGAGAGGTTGTTTATCAAACTGGGCAATTTACTCCAGTTGAAAATGGGATGATTGATTTATCACCAGATAATGATTCTTTTAAGGCTGCCTATGATGCTGTAAGCGGTCTGGATCCAAGTCAGGGAAGCCTTTATTTTTATAATCCTGCTAAATCAAGAAACCCTGAGTTTTTTGCTAAAAGAGATAAGGTAGTAACTATTGGCAACCATGTGTTTTTAAAATAAAAACTTATTTAGCTTAAATAAAAACCTCAGTCATATGACTGAGGTTTTTTATCTTTGATTATTAAGTTTTATTCCACTTCAATAATTTTTTTGACAGCCACTATTTTTTCAAAATCAAGTTCTTTTGTAACCTGATACATATTACCTCCCGGTGAGGTTTCTGGTATATCAGCGACAACTATTTCATTTATTTCTCCATTTTTAGCAGCAATTAATATTTTATCATCTCTGGCTGCTGTGACTGCTCCTGCAAGTTTGTATTTGCTATTAGAAAAAATTCTAATTCCTTTACCATTTCTTTTTTGAGATCTAAAATTGTTTAATTTAATTTTATTAGCTCTGCCATCCTCACTAATTGAGATTAAGAAATCATTTTTATCAAAAATGTTAAAGTAGATTACATGATCATTTTTGCTTAAATTGATTGCTCTACTGCCAAGAGTATTCCGACCGGTAGTCGAGAAGGTATCCCCGCTAAATCTAATTAAATAACCATTTTTGCTAACAACAATTATATCTTCTATCGCATTTGTTTTTTCAACATTGACTAAGCTATCATTGTCCAGTTTGATTGCTCTAATATGGCTATAATTGGTCCTATATTCATCGATATTACTCCTTTTGACCAAACCAGAATGAGTAACAAAGGTATAATATTGATTTTGATTCTTATTCTGTTCCTTATCTAAAATATTTAATGAAATAATATTTTCCTTGATTGGAATCTGAAGATATTTACTTAAATTATCTCCGGTAGCAAGTCCGTGATGTTCTTCAATATCATGGACCTGTAAATTATATACTTCTCCCTGATCACTAAAAAAGAGAAGTTGATCTAACGAAGAACCTTCAACTGCTGCAACAAGATAGTCGTTTTTAGCCGCTCTTAGATTCTTGAACTCTTCATTTCGTTTAATAATTCCCCGGTAGGATAGTGATAAAACAGCATTTTTCTCTTTGATCAAATCATCTTTAGTTATTTCAGCTTTACTGTCATCAGCAATTATTTCGGTTCGCCGCTGATCATCAAAGCTTTTTTTGATTTCTTTAAGTTCATCACGGAGTACATTATTCAATTCATCCTCGTTATTTAAAATGTTTTTGTAATACTTAATTTTCTCAGCCAGATCCTCTCTTTCAGCTTCCAGCTTTTCAAATTCCATTCCAACTAGACGCTGCAGCTGCATCTCCAGAATTGACTGGGCCTGTTGTTTTGATATATCAAGTTCCAGCATTAATTTTTCCCTGGCTTCTTTTTTTGATTGAGAGTTTCTAATTACCTTAATTACTATATCAAGCTCATCGATTGCTCTTTTTAGACCTGCTAAAATATGATAACGATTTTCGGATTTATTTAAATTATATTGAGTATGATTTTTAATAACCTGTTTGCGGAAATCTAAAAAGTGATTCAAAATCTCGAGTAGCCCCATCACAACTGGCTTTTTATCATTGAGGGCCAAAAGATTAATCCGAAAATTAGTCTGCAGATTTGTGTATTTATAAAGTCTATTTAATGTTAATTGTGGATCTGCCTTACTTTTTAATTCAATCACAATTCTAATTCCCTTTTTATCGGATTCATCTCTTAAATCAGAAACTGCTGATATTTTTCCTTTGTTAACCAGATCAGCAATTTCTTCAATTAATTTTGCTTTATTAACCTGATATGGGATTTCAGTAATAATTAGATTTTGATGTCTTCCTTCTTTTTCAACTTTACTTTTAGCTCTTAAAGTTATTTTCCCTTTACCATTTTGATAGGCTGATTTTATACCGTCATTGCCAACTATAGCTGCACCGGTTGGAAAATCAGGACCGGGTAGATGATTTTTAATAATTGTCTCCAGTCTGGCGTTAGGATAGTCGAGAAGGTGAATTAAAGCATCTATTACCTCTCCTAAATTATGAGGTGGTATAGAAGTACTCATTCCAACAGCAATACCACTGGAGCCGTTAACTAACAGATTTGGTATTTTTGAGGGCAGCACTTCAGGTTCCTGCAGACTGCCGTCAAAATTATCAATAAAATTAACAGTTTCTTCATCTATATTATCTAAAAGTGCTTCAGCAATTTCTGTTAATTTTGTTTCAGTATATCGCATGGCAGCAGCACTATCACCATCAATTGAACCGAAATTACCATGGCCATCGATTAACTGATAACGCTGGTTAAAATCCTGAGCCATCCTGACCATAGCATCATAAACAGCACTGTCACCGTGAGGATGAAATTTACCTAAAACTTCACCGACCAGGCGAGCTGATTTTTTGTGAGGACGGTTATGCAAAAGCCCAAGTTCTCTCGCAGCATAAAGTATTCTTCTATGTACCGGTTTTAAACCATCTCTAACATCAGGCAGAGCCCTGCCAATAATTACACTAAGTGAATAATTCAGGTAAGCGTCTTTCATTTTATCTTCAATTGCAATTGGATAAATTTCTTCTTTCATTATCTATCTCCTCTCAAATTTAATCGTTTTCTGCTAATTTATAATATCATTCTTATCATAGAATTTGCAAATTTAAAGCTTAAACGACTGGCATTCTCTAAATCTCTTTGTTATAATAATGAAATGGAGGATGGTGAAGACTTATGGATACACTTTTTGATAATGTAGATTATAATGCTGATCAGATACAGGTGCTTAAAGGTCTGGAAGCAGTTCGTAAAAGACCGGGAATGTATATTGGAAGTACAGGGATAAAAGGTTTACATCACCTTGTCTGGGAGGTAGTAGATAACAGTATAGATGAATTTTTAGCTGGAAATGGTGATCAAATTAAGGTTACTATTCACGAAGGGGAAGAAGTTACGGTCGAAGATTTTGGTCGTGGTATCCCGGCGGATATTCATCAGGATACTGGCCTGCCTGCTGTAGAAGTAGTTCTGACAACTCTGCATGCGGGAGGAAAATTTAATAATAATAGTTATAAGGTTTCCGGTGGGCTGCATGGGGTTGGTGTCTCAGTAGTTAATGCACTTTCCGAAAAGTTAACGATTACAACTCACTGGAAAGGAAATAAATATCAGCAGCACTATAAAAAAGGAATTCCGCAGGATAAATTACAGAAGATTGGTAAAACTGATCGCAGTGGTACAGTGATTCGCTTTAAACCTGATTCGGAAATCTTTACAGCTACAGAATTTAAATATGAAAATTTAGCTCATCGACTGCAGGAATCTGCTTATCTCAATAAAGAATTGACTCTTATTTTAAGAGATGAACGGGGAAAAGAGGTTGTAGAGGAAAATTTTCAGTATGATGGTGGAATAAAAGCTTTTGTAGAATTTTTAAATAAGGATCGTAATGTAATTAATGATGATATTATATATTTTGAGTCAAAACCTGATGAGTATGAGGTTGAAATAGCAGTTCAGTATAACGATGGTTATAATGAACGGATTTATTCTTATGCTAATAATATTAATACTGTGGACGGTGGTTATCACCTGACTGGTTTTAAAACCGCCTTAACCAGATCTATTAATAATTTTGCTAAAAATAATAATCAGCTTCCGGCCAGGATATCTTCTCTGAATGGAAAGGACGTTAGAGAAGGTATAACAGCTGTCATTAATGTTAAACTACCGGAACCACAGTTTGAAGGACAGACAAAAACAAAATTGGGAAATAGCGAAATTCGAAGCATTGTAGAGAGCGAAGTTTATGAATATCTGAGTTTATATTTTGACACCAACCCAGAACTGGCTAAAAAAGTAATTGATAAAGCAGTTCAGGCAGTTAGAGCTCGTAAAGCATCCAAAAAGGCAAGAGAACTAACTAAAAGAAAAACTGCTCTTTCTTCTAATTCACTGCCCGGTAAACTAGCCGACTGCAGCAGCAAAAAAGCCGAAAAAAGCGAACTTTTCATAGTTGAGGGAGATTCAGCTGGTGGTTCGGCAAAACAGGGGAGAGAACGTAAATTTCAGGCTATTTTACCGCTTAAAGGTAAAATATTAAATGTAGAGAGAGCAAGGCTGGATAAAATTTTAAACAATAAAGAGGTAGCTTCAATCATTACAGCCCTGGGAGCCGGGATTGGAGAAGATTTTAATCTCAAGAAGTTGCGTTATCATAAAATTATTATCATGACTGATGCTGATGTGGATGGGGCTCATATTGCTACATTAATTTTAACTCTTTTCTATCGCTATATGCCTGAGCTTATTGATCATGGTCATATTTATCTGGCCAAACCTCCTTTATATAAGGTTACTAAACGAGGTAAAAGTCATTATTTATACAGTGATCAGGAATTAGAAGATTTTAGAGCAGCAAATGAGAAAAACAATTTTTCTCTGCAGAGATATAAGGGGCTGGGAGAAATGAATCCAGAGCAACTCTGGGATACAACCATGGATCCTGAAAATCGAGTGCTGCAGAAGGTCGAAATTGATGATGATATTGAAGCTGATGATATATTTACCCGTCTGATGGGATCAAATGCTTCTTTGAGAAAAGAATTTATCTTTAACAATGCAGAACTTGCCCAGACTATAGATGTTTAACAGTTAAAAGTTATTGAGGTGGTGATTTTTTGTCAGCTAAAAGAAAATACAATAATATATTTTCAAAAATAATTTTAGTGTTTTTACTCGGTCTGACAGTAGGCTTAATTGCTCTTATTTATAACCATCTTTTAGATTTTTTTACTTTTTCGCTGATTGATATAGGAATGGAACTGACTTTTTATAATCGCCTTACATTTTTATTTTTGCCTGCACTGGGGGGGTTACTGGTTGGATTTATAATAAAATATGGCAGCATGTCCGCTAAAGGACATGGTATTCCCGCCATTTTGTCTTCAATCAAAAGTAAAGAACGACATTTAACATATCGTGATCTTTTAACTGAGGGTTTTGCCTCAGCGATTACTATTTCCAGTGGTGGTTCAGGTGGAAGAATTGGACCAATTGTTGAGATTGGAGCAGGAATGGGAGACCTAATTGCCTATAAGCTTGACTTTAATCTTTTTGACTATCAAACCTTTTTAGGTTGTGGTGCTGCTGCCGGTATTGCTGGTTTATTTCATGCTCCTCTGGGTGGGATTATGTTTGTAACCGAAATATTATATAATAAAATAGAAAAAAACCGCCTGATAATGGTTGCTATTTCTGCTATTTCTGCAGATATGGTAGTTCGCTGGAGTGGAAAAGATCTTTTTCTGGCTGATCTAAATCTGGGACAGGTGGGAAGTGCCTATAATTTCTTAGCGGCTGCTTTAATTGGAGTTTTTGCAGCAGTTTTTGCAGTGATTTTTGTTACTATTTTGCGGCAGTTGTCAGATAGATTTGACCGTTTACCGATTGACATTATTTTCAAACCTGCTTTAGGTGGATTGATGCTTGGCATAATTGCTTTTAAACTGCCTGAGATTATGGGTTCGGGAAATAGAATTATTGTGTCTTTATTTAATCAGCTGGAATATAATTTGGGATTTTTATTTTTGCTTATTATATTCAAAATCCTGGCAACTTCGCTAACTCTTGGTTCAGGTGGTTCAGGTGGAATATTTTCACCCTCGCTTTTTATCGGCAGCCTTACTGGTATAATTATCGGAACTTTATTTTATAGATTTTTACCTTTTTTAAGTGGTTCCCCTTCTTTGTATGCCTTAATTGGAATGGCTGCAGTAATCAGCGCGGTTATTAGAGCACCCCTGACAGCTACTTTTATTATATTGGAGTTTACTCATAATTACAGTCTGACAATTCCGCTTTTAATTGCCTCTCTTATTGCGGAAAGAATAGCAGATATGAGTGGCTTAAAATCAGCCTATTCGCCGGAATATTTTGAACGTCTGTAAACAGTAAAAACTTGACATTTCAGCTATTTCTGTTTTATAATTAGTTAAGTAAATAAATATTAAAATGAGGAAGGAGAGACTTAATATGCAGAAGTATCAGTGCACAGTTTGTATGTACATTTATGATCCAGAAGAAGGAGATCCTGTAGGTGGAATTGAGCCAGGAACATCTTTTGAAGATCTTCCAGATGACTGGACATGTCCTGAATGTGGTGTAGGTAAAGATATGTTCGAACCATATGATGGCTAATATTACTTATATTTTAATATTTTTAAAAGCTGGGGCTTGAACCCCAGTTTTTATTTTACTTTCAAAATTAATTATAGTATAATAACTTCGAATAAGATACAGGGCGGGGGAAAAAATGAATTTAAAGAAAAAGAATTTAACACCAGCTCAATACTTAGTGAGTGGCTATTTTGTAATTATTATGCTCGGATCACTGCTTTTGATGCTGCCAGTTGCCACAACTGACGGCCAGGGTTTGGGGGCTGTCGATGCAGTTTTTACAGCTACTTCAGCTACCTGTGTAACCGGTCTGATTGTAGTAAATACAAAGGAAGCCTTTACAATTTTTGGCTCCACAGTTATAATGTTTTTAATTCAGATTGGCGGACTCGGAATTATGTCTATGTCCACTCTCTTTGCCTTTATAGTTGGTAAAAAAATAAGTTTAAAAGAAAGGCTGATTATCCAGGAAGATCTTAATCAGTATCAGATTTCCGGTATGGTTAGGCTTGTCCAGTATCTTTTAGGTTTTACTTTTGCTATTGAAGGTACTGCAGCAGCAATTTTATTTTTGCGTTTGAGTCAGGATTATCCATTTTGGAAATCTGTTTATTTATCAATTTTTCATGCAGTTTCCGCATTTAATAATGCTGGTTTCGATCTTTTCGGTAATAGTCTGGAAAATTTTACTGGAGATTTAACAATTAATATAGTAATTATGGCTTTGATTATTCTTGGTGGAATTGGTTTTGGTGTAATGATGGAAGCCTATAATCGGGTAAAATTTAAAAAAACTACTCTGCAGACAAAAATAGTTATTGTAATGACACTTGTTTTACTTGTTTTTGGATTTATTAGTTTCTTTATTTTAGAGTATAACAACACCCTTGCTGGTTTACCACTTCTTGATAAAACTCTGGGAGCAATGTTTCTTTCAGTGACACCTCGTACTGCAGGTTTTAACACGGTTCCAACTGGAGCTCTAAAACAGTCTTCATTATTTTTAATTATTGTTCTGATGTTTATTGGTGCTTCACCAGGTTCAACGGGTGGTGGAATTAAAACTACAACTTTTGGTGTTATTCTGGTGACAATGAAAAATATGATTACCGGAAAAGAAGATATGGAAATATATAATAGACGTTTTGAAAAACAGATTGTTTATAAAGCTTTTACAATTACAATGCTTGCTGCCGGACTTGTTATCCTTGTTACAACATTATTATTGATCATTGAGGATTTTAGATTTATTGATGCTTTATTTGAAACAGTATCTGCTTTTGGAACAGTTGGTTTATCTACAGGCATTACAGGTCAATTATCAGACATTAGTAGGGTTCTGATTACGATTACTATGTTTGCAGGCCGAGTAGGACCACTGACTCTGGCGGTAGCAATTGGAGAAAAACAGCGAAAAGGAACTTATCATTATCCAACCGAAAAAGTAATGGTTGGATAAGTAATTAGAAGTTTATTTGACAGGAGGAAATAAGATGAAACAATTTGTTGTAATTGGTCTGGGACGTTTTGGCTCCAGTGTTGCTACTACTCTGGCTGATAATGGTTACGATGTTCTGGCAATTGATCAGGATGAGGAAAGAGTCCAGTCAATATCAAATCAGGTTACACATGCAGTAGAGGCTGATGCTACAGATGAAGAAGCATTAAAAACCCTGGGAGTCAGAAATTTTGATGTAGCAGTTGTTAGCATCGGAGATAATGTTTCTGCAAATATTCTCTGTACTTTAATTTTGAAGGAGCTTGGAGTGCCTTATGTAATAGTTAAGGCTCCAGACAGTTTACACGGTAAAGTGTTGAGTAAAGTAGGAGCAGATAGAGTCGTTTATCCTGAACGGGATATGGGAGCAAGAATTGCACATAACCTTATTTCTTCTAATGTGCTTGATTATATAGAATTTGCCCCGGAATATGGTGTTATTGAAATTATTGCTACAGATAAAATGATTGGCAAAACTTTAAAAGAATTGGAATTTAGATCAAAGTTTAATGTTAATGTTATGGCAATTAAGCGGGGGGAGAACTTAAATGTTTCTCCTGGAGCTGGTGATAAAATTTTAGAAGCTGATCGTCTGGTTGTAATGGGGAAAAATGAAAGTTTAGAAAAACTGAAAAACTTTGATGAGACACAATAGTTTTAACTATAAACAGGAGTGAAATAATGAATAAAAATAAATATTACAATATAATAACTTACGGCTGTCAGATGAATGAGCATGATTCGGAAAGACTGGCCGGTATGCTTGAGGAAATGGGTTATCAGCATACAGAAGAACTGGCTGATGCAGATATAATTTTATTAAATACCTGTATTATCAGAGAAAATGCCGAATTGAAGGTTTTTGGTAAACTCGGTGAACTTAAAAAATATAAACGAGAAAATCCCGATTTAATTATAGGAATTGGCGGCTGTATGATGCAGCAGGATGAACCTGTTGATGAGGTGTATAAAAAATATCGTCATGTCGATTTGATTTTTGGTACCCATAATATTCATCATTTACCCAATTTGATTAAAAAAATAGAAGAAACAAGAGAGCGAGTTGTTGAAGTCTGGGATGAGGAAGAGGGCTTAATACCTGATCTTCCATCTCAACGTGATTCTGATCATTCGGCCTGGATATCGATTATCCAGGGCTGTGATAACTTCTGCACCTACTGTATTGTTCCTTATGTAAGAGGAAGAGAGCGTAGCAGACCAGTTAATTCTATTGTTCAGGAAGCTGAGCGATTGGCAGAAGAGGGAGTTAAAGAAATTACACTTTTAGGTCAGAATGTTAATTCCTACGGAAATGATCTGGATAACGAAATTAATTTTCCAAAGTTACTGGAAGCATTAAATAAGGTGGAAAAACTGAAAAGAATTCGTTTTATGACTTCTCATCCAAGAGATTTTTCTGATGAGTTATTATTACAGATCAAAAATCTGGAAAAAGTGGCCAATCATATTCATCTACCAGTTCAATCAGGTAGTAATAAGGTACTTAAAGAAATGAATAGAGGTTATACACGTGAATATTATATCAGCCGAGTAAAAAAAATACAGGCTGAAATTCCAGAAGCTGCAGTCTCAACAGATTTTATAGTTGGTTTTCCTGGAGAAAGCGAAGAAGATTTTGAACAAACAATTGAACTTGTTAAGGAATTAAATTTTGATATGGCATATACCTTTATTTATTCCCCCAGGAGTGGAACACCGGCTGCCCGGAGAGATGATCAGATCGATGAAAAAACTAAAAAGGACCGCTTAAAGAGATTAATGGATTTGCAGAATAAGATAAGCTATGATAAGAACCAAAAATTAATAGGTAGTACCCAGGAGATTCTGGTGACAGGTCCCAGCAGTAATGATCCAGAAGTATATGAAGGTCGAACTTCTACAAATAAAATTTGTTTTATAGAAAAAAATAAAGATTTAATTGGAGAACTTGTTAAGGTACGGATTGAGGATGCAAAAAGCTGGACTTTAGAGGGAACAGTAATTTAATATATTTGGCAGCTGGTACTAAATACTAATTTTATACTAGCTGCAGGAAAAATGATACACACAACAGACCTGGGAGATAATTTAATAGATCTTTCAGGTCTTAACTTATTTATATAAACTTTTGGAGGGATTAATTTGGCAGAATTAACACCAATGATGCAGCAGTACCATGACTTAAAAAATAAGTATCAAGATGCAATGTTATTTTTTCGCCTGGGAGACTTTTATGAAATGTTTGGTGATGATGCAAAAAAAGCTGCTAAAATACTGGATATCGCCTTAACTTCTCGTAATAAAGGTGGCGGAGAAAAAATACCGATGGCAGGAGTTCCCTATCATTCGGCGGCTTCTTATATAGAAAAACTGATAAAAAGTGGGATTAAAGTTGCTATCTGTGAACAGCTTGAAGATCCTTCAGAAAGCAGTGGAATTGTAGAAAGAGATGTTATTCGAGTTGTTACTCCTGGAACAGTAATTGAAAACGAAATTTTATCTGAGAATGAAAATAACTATCTGGCTGCAGCCTTTCAATTTGGCGATTATTATGGGTTTTCTTATACAGATATTTCAACAGGTGAATTTTATCTAACAGAGTTTTCGGCAGCTGATCAGGATAAACTCAAAGATGAAATCAACCGTATTTCACCTCAGGAAATATTAATAGATCAAAAAACGGCAGAAACTGATTTAATCGAGGAACTGCAGAATATTTATAATTTTACTTTAAATATTTTAAATGATAAAAAGTTTAAACGGCTATATCAGGGCTTACTTGAGCATTTTCAGTTAAAATCACTGGAAGGTTTTGGCTGTGAAGAAATGAAAGCTGCTGTTTATGCAGCCGGTCAGGTTCTTTCCTATTTAGGCGAAACTCAGAAGAGAACTGTCAATCAAATTACTGCATTAAAGGCTTATCATCTAGAAGACTATATGGTTTTAGATTCTGCCAGCCGTAGAAATCTGGAACTAACATCGACAATTAGAGATAATCAGCGTTCAGGTTCTCTGCTCTCCATAGTTGACCAGACAGTCACTTCTATGGGAGGTAGAGAGATTAAAAAGTGGATAAATCAGCCTTTAATTCAAAAACCAGCAATTACAAATAGACATGATGCTTTAGCAGAAATAATAGATAATTATATGTTTTTAGAGAAATTAAGAAATGAACTATCAGAAATTTATGATTTAGAAAGAATAATGAGTAAGATTACCTATCAGTCTGCAAATGCCAGAGATATGATAGCTTTAAGAAATTCTCTTTCTAAATTACCAGCAGTTAAAGAATTACTAACTGAATTTAATAGTACTCTGCTGCTTGAAATGCAGGAAGATTTTGATTTATTAGATGATATTTATTCTCTAATCGATGAGTCAATTAAGGAAGAGCCCCCAACTACAATTACTGAAGGTGGAATAATTAAAGACGGCTATGACTCAAAGCTTGATGAACTCCGAAAGCTGGTCAGCAGTGGTAAGGATTGGATTACCTCACTGCAGAAAAAGGAAAGAGAAAAAACAGGGATCAATACACTCAAAGTTGGTTTTAATAAAGTTTTTGGTTATTATCTTGAAGTAACAAACTCTCATACTGATAAAGTTCCTGAAAGATATGAGCGCAAACAGACTTTAAGCAACAGTGAGCGCTATATTATTCCTGAACTAAAAGAAAAGGAATCTGAGGTATTAGGAGCAGAAGAAAAAATTAATGATCTTGAATATAAGTTATTTGTTGAAATCAGAGATAAAATTGCAGCAGAAGTAGAAAGAATCAATCAGACAGCTGCAATTATAGCTCAACTTGATGTTTTACTTTCTTTTTCTTATCTAGCTATAGAAAATAATTATAGTCGTCCAGAGGTGACAAATAGTGATGAAATAAAGATTAAAAATGGACGACATCCAGTTGTAGAAAAGATGTTTGCAGAACAATTTGTGCCCAATGACTGTTATTTAAATCAGAGTGATCAGCGTTTTATTATTATTACTGGTCCCAATATGTCTGGTAAATCAACCTATATGCGTCAGGTTGCCCTGATAGTCTTAATGGCACAGGTGGGCTCTTATGTACCGGCAGAAGAAGCAATAATTGGCCTAACAGATAGAATTTTTACCAGAGTTGGTGCCAGTGATGATCTGACAACTGGTCAGAGTACATTTATGGTAGAAATGAACGAAGTGGCAAATATAGTTAACAACAGCACGGAAAAAAGTTTAATTATTTTGGATGAAGTCGGAAGAGGAACCAGCACCTATGATGGAGTCTCTATTGCCTGGTCTGTCAGTGAATATCTCAATAATCCAGAGCGTATCGGTGCCAGAACATTGTTTGCAACACACTATCATGAATTAACCAGATTGGAAGATGAGTATGATGGAATTAAAAATTATAATGTACTGGTAAAAGAAGATAATGATGGGGTACACTTTTTACACCGTATTGTTGAAGGTAGGGCCAGTGATAGCTATGGCATTGAGGTTGCTCGTCTGGCGGGTCTGCCGGAAGAAATCATTATTAGTGCTCAGAAAATTTTAAATCGGCTGGAAGAAAATAATAAGATGCCTGTTCGCAAACTTGAAAAAACAGTTATGGATGATAAACATCAACAATTGCCTTTATTTAATACAGAAAAAAGCCCAGTTTTAAAGAAATTAGATGAACAGGATATTTTAGAGATGACTCCAATGGATGCCATGAACTTTTTATATAAGTTGAAAAAGGATCTTAAAAAAGAGGAGAATTAAGATGGGAATTATAAAACAGCTTCCCCAAAATGTTGCAAATCAAATATCTGCGGGAGAGGTTATAGAAAGACCCGCTTCCATAGTTAAAGAATTAATTGAGAACTCAATTGATGCAGGAGCTGAAAATATTGAAATTAAAATTGAAGATGGTGGTCGCGAGCTGATTAAAGTTAAAGATGATGGTCACGGGATTCAAGTTGATGATATTGAATCAGCTTTTAATCGCTATGCAACCAGTAAAATTGAAGATATTGATGATCTTTATTCACTATACAGCCTGGGCTTTAGAGGTGAGGCCCTGGCAAGCATTGCTTCTGTAGCAGAGGTTGAAATGATCAGCCGTCATCAGGACAGTGATCAGGCTGAAAAAATCAAAATAAAAGGTGGAGAAGTAATTAATAAAAAACCGATTGGATCAACAGTCGGTACAGAAATAACTGTTAGAGATTTATTTTATAATACTCCTGCCCGTTACAAATATTTAAAAACCACAACAACTGAGTTTTCACATATTAGTAAAATTGTTAGTGCAGAGGCTACTGCTAACAGTAATTTAAGTTTTAAACTCTTCCATGATGGCAGACAGATTTTGTCAACTCCTGGTAACGGCAAACTAAAAGACACTATTTATGCTGTATATGGAAGTGAAATTGCTGATAATTTAATACCAATTGAAGTAGAAGATCGGTATATTAAGCTAAGCGGCTATCTTTGTCGTCCTGAACTAACTCGTTCCAGTAGAAGTCATGAACTATTCTTTGTTAATGGAAGACCAATATTTAACAATCTAACTGCTCGAGCAGTCGAAACTGCTTACAATAAACTTATTGATCCAGGTCGCAGACCAATTGTTTTTCTTTTTATTAAAGTTAATCCAATTTTGGTAGATGTTAATGTCCATCCGGCAAAAAGAGAGGTTAAATTTAGTCGCAGTCAGATTATTTTTGATGTGATAAAAAAAGCTGTTCGTAAAACGCTAAAAGAGAATGATCCGACTACCAGAATAAAACTAGAAAAGAATAAAAATAAAAATAAAAAAGATCAGGAGATTAAGGGTGAAACTACTCCAGACAGGGAGAGGCTGTTTAAAGATAATCGGGATCAAAGCAGTCAAAAATCTGGAGCAAGTAATTCTGATTCTAGTAAGCAGAATAATGATGGATCTAATTTTGAGAATAAATCTTCAACAAATAATTTTAGGCCTCAAAAATCAAATAAGAGTAATAATTATACTTCTAAGAATCAATCCAGTAAGCAGAATAATAAAAATTACAGAAAGAAGGATCTGAATAAAAATATTAATTACAGCAGTAATGGTAGTATGCATGAGGAAGAACTTTCAGAAAAAAAATCTGATTTCAACCAAATAATTGAAGAAAATGAAAATCAGGAATTTTCTCTGCAAAATGTTGAAGCAGAAGAAAGCTATTTTAAGTTTTTAGGGCAGATATTTAACAGTTATCTTTTGATTGAAACTGATCAAGGTTTAAAAATTGTTGATCAGCATAATGCTCAGGAAAGAATTTTATACGAAAAATTTTATACCGAATTTAATCAAAAAGATAGAGCATCTCAATCACTGCTGCTGCCTGTGAAAATTGAGCTTTCAGCAGAAGAACGAGAAATTGTAAGACAGTATGAAGATCAAATTAGAGAAATTGGGATTGATTTTAGTGATTTTGGAAATAACACTATTTTAATTCAGGAAGTTCCTGTTTTACTGAAAAATAAGTCAACAAGAAATATTATAGAAGAGATGATTGCAGAGCTGGCAGAAGCAGGAAAAACAAAATCTGCAGCAGAAATTCAAAATACAATGCTCGAATATTTAGCCTGCAGATCTTCAATAAAAGCCGGACAGCCACTGACCAAAAGAGAAAGTGTTCAGTTGATTAAGGATTTATACAAAACTGAAAATCCCTATCGCTGCCCTCACAGCCGACCAATAATGATCAATATCAGTCGAGAAGAAATAGAAAAAGGACTTGGTAGATAATGAAAGATTTAATAGTTTTAACAGGACCAACTGCAGTTGGCAAAACAGAACTATCATTAAAACTGGCTCAAAAAATTGATGCTGAAATAATTTCTGCAGATTCAATGCAGATTTATCAGCAGATGGATATTGGTACCGCAAAAGCTTCTGAAACCGAAAGAAAGCTTGTAAAACATTATTTGATTGATTTTTTGAGCCCTGAAGCAGATTATTCAGTTTCTCAATTTCAGGATGACTGTGATTTAATTATAAATGAAATTAAAGCCCGGAATAAAATGCCACTGCTGGTGGGAGGAACTCACCTTTATTTAAGGGCTTTACTGGAAGGGTTTATGCTGCCAGACATAGAACCTGATTATCAGCTACGAGATGGATTAGAAAAAATGGCAGAAGATCAGGGAACTGAAAGAGTACATCAAATCCTTGCAGAAAGAGATCCAAAAACAGCTGCAAAACTTCATCCCAATGATTTGAGGCGGGTAATTAGAGCAATTGAGATATATGAGCAGACCGGTAAAACGAAAAGCTTTTATAAAGAAAAACAGGAGCAGCGGCCGCCACGTTACAGTGCTTACAAGTTTGCTCTGATTAGAAGTCGAGAGAACTTATACCAGAGAATAAATCAGCGGGTTGAACTTATGATGACAGATGGGCTTTTAGAAGAGGTTAAGTCTCTTCTAAAAAACTATGAAAATTTAAGTGATACTGCCCTACAGGCCCTGGGATATAAGGAGTTAATATCTCATCTGAATGGTGAAATAAGTCTGGATAAAGCTGTTTATGAAATTAAAAAAAGAAGCAGACATTTTGCCAAAAGACAGCTCACCTGGCTGCGTAAAGAAGAAAATTTAATAGTTTTTAATATTGAAAGAGAAGAACGTGAAGATATTTTAAAAACAATGCTAAAATTAATTAAAGGAGAAAAAGATTATGAGCAAGAATACCAAAAAAGAAACAAGATTGATTTCTAATGGAGAAGAATTTGACCGTCTTTTAGAAGAAAAAGATGCATTTTTTGTGCTTTTTTCAAATGACAGCTGTGGTTACTGTCAGATTGCAGAAAAAAATATAAATAAAGTTATTGATTCTTTTCCACAGCTGGAGCTATATCAATTAAAGTTAGCTGATGCTCCTGAGATATTTGAACGGTATGGAATTAATTCAGTTCCGGTATCCAAAGTTTTTAAAGATGGTGAGGCGGTTTATACTGGGTTTGGGGTTCGATCTCCCAATGATATTTATTACCAGTTAAAATCTTACTTTGGTAGTGGCAATTCATATTTTCAAGAATTAGCTGATAATAAATAATAAACAATATTTATTTATCTTTGCAGGAATTTTCAAAATAATATTGAATTTATAATATAGGAAGCTTTTAAAAATATAAAAGGGGGCTGCAGAGATGAGTAATAACAATATTAATTATCAGGACCACATTTTAAAGCGTGTTCACGAAAAGGACATCGAGGTTATTGTTTACTTTGTTAATGGTTATCAGTTAAAGGGAAGAATTACAGCCTATGATAACTTTACAGTTATCTTGAGAAGTGATGAGCGGGACCAGATGATCTATAAGCATGCAATTTCTACTATTGCTCCAGTTGAAAAAATAAGCGGTCTTCTTGATTTAGAAGAGGAATAGATTGACTAAGAGGTAATTTGACTAATAAATTTAGTAATAATCTAGAAATAAAGGAAGCTGATTTATTCTTGAAAAAAAAGTTGTTTATTTTAATAATAATTTCATTAATAATAATATTTCTGACCACAAATGCAGCGGCTGAGTCAAAATATAACTGGGAAGAGTTGATCAGAGCTACTCAACAACAGCTCGAACAAAACCAGAGTAATATTTTGTTAAATTATACCCTGGCAGTAGCCTATGCTAATACTGGAGAGATAAAAAAAGCATATGATATTATAGATGTTTTTGGCAGCAGTGTAAGTCGTAAAGAATTTAACACTGCTGTTTCTCCATATTTAGCTGATTGGGAAAATTATTTAGATTATGATAATTTATTGCTTTTAAATTATGCTGCTTTTAGCAAAGTAATAAATAAAAATTATGGAGAAGCTGTTTCACTGTTTGAATATATTTTCAAAATTGATCCAGAAAACTTATGGGCTTTAAATCATGCCGCGGCTGCTCTGGTTGAAATTAATGAATTTGATAAAGCGCATAATTATGCTGATCAGGCACTTTCAATGGAAGAAAATGAGTATTCTCATCTAATTAAAGGCTATGCTTATTATGAAAATGGTAATTATTTTAGAGCTGTTATTGAAGCTGCAAGTGCCAGAAATTTATTTAAGGCTCTGGCCAGTGAAGAGTATCAAGACTTTGCAGAATAATTATAATTTATTGCAGGAGGAATTTGATGTTATTTGACCAGCAGGGCAATTTTAAAATTCAACAATTATTTAGTTATCCCAATGGTAATTACCAGAAATTGAAAGCAGAAGCCCTAAAATGTCACCGCTGTCAACTTCGGTCAGAGGCAAAGGGAGTTGTAATGGGTGAAGGAAATATCAATAACAGAATTATGTTAATAGGCGAGGGGCCCGGGGCAAATGAAGATCGTTTAGGCAGACCATTTGTGGGACGAGCAGGTAAATTAATGGATAAGATTTTGCAGGCTGTTAATTTAAAGAGAGAAGAACTTTATATTACTAATGTAATAAAATGTCGTCCTCCGGGCAATAGAGTTCCCCATCAAAATGAATTTGAGGCTTGTGTTTCCATTCTCAGAGCTGAAATTGAACTTATCAAACCAAAGGTTATCGTGACTCTTGGTTCAACGGCAACCAAATACTTAATTAATCCAGGTAAGTCAATTACTAAGGTAAGAGGCAAATGGTTTAAAAGAGGAGATATATACTTTTTACCAACATTCCATCCTGCCTATTTACTTAGAAATGAAAAAATGAAAAAGTATAGCTGGCATGATTTTAAATTAATAAAAAAAGCCGCTGACAGGATAAAAGAATTATCTAGCAGCGGGTAATTTCAATTTACAAATATTCAATTTTCCATTTTTATTTTAATAATTAATAAATTTTTAATTAAAAACTAAGCATTAAGCTGCTTAGTTTTTTTGTTTATGTTTAAAAATAAGATATTTAATCAAATTTTCTAAATAAACCTGTTACTTTACCAAGAATTTTAACATCTGTAGAAATAATTGGTTCATAGGCTGGGTTTTCAGGCTGTAGTCTAATATGATCATCTTCTTTAAAGAAACGTTTTACAGTTGCTTCTTCATCAAGAAGAGCAATTACAATTTCGTTGTTTTCGGCATAACTCTGCTTTTCTGCAATTACATAATCTCCATCATGAATTCCTGCCTCAATCATACTATCTCCACTCACTTTAAGCATAAATAAATCATTATTTCCTACTTTTAAATAACTTAATGGGAGAGGAAAATAATCTTCGACATTTTCTTCAGCTAAAATAGGAGCACCAGCTGTAACCTTACCAACAACCGGTATATTAATCATTTCTTTATCAGTCGCAGCTTCCTGACCATTATTATAAATTACCTCAATCGCCCGTGGTTTAGAAGGGTCTCTGCGTAAATAATTCAGTTTTTCTAAAGTTTTTAAATGACTGTGAACAGAAGCAGGAGACTTAAGTCCGACAGCCTTGCCAATTTCTCTTACAGAAGGTGGATAACCTTTGGATTTAATTTCATCTATAATAAATTGTAAAATACTTTGTTGTCTTTCAGATAGTTCTTCCATAATTATTCCTCCATTCTTAGTTTCTTCTATTATAACATAAAATTAATAAATAGACAAACAATCGTTCAAATAGCCCTTGACAATGAACATGTGTACTGCTATAATATAAATAACAAACAGTTGTTTAGTACAGGTGTTTTAAAATATAACAGGAGGGGTTATTTATGAACGGTCTAAATTCTTATACATTAAATTATCAGGGAGCTAAATCAACAAATAAAAAGAAAAAAACTGTTTTAAAAAGCTTTTTAACTGCAGCAGTTGTTATATTTTCGCTGAGCATGTTGTTGATTTTGATTTTTTCACTAATTGGATTTGGAGAAAATAGCAGTAATTTTACCAGACATGAGATTAAACCTGGAGAGTCTCTATGGTCCATAGCTGCCCACTATTATGAAACTGGTAAGGTAGATTTAAGAAAAATGATTTATGAAATCAAAAAAATTAATAATATAGATTCTGCCATAATTACTCCTGGAAAAGAATTAATAATACCATTAAAGTAAATTTTATGATAATAAAATAAAAATATTATTGTTTTAAAAATGATTGTAAACCAGTAAAATCACTGTTTTGCAATCATTTTTTTGTTATAATTAATTATAAATCACACTATTTAATTATACTAATTTAAAATTAACTAATATTAAGAAAGGTTGATCAAAATTGAAAAAAACAATTATTTATACTAGAGTTAGCACTCAAAAGGAAAGTCAAAGTACAAGTTTGAAGCGTCAAAAGGAAGAACTTTTAAGTTATGCCCTGGAAAATGAACTAAAAGTCATCAAAACTGTAGAAGAAAAAGAAAGTGGCTTTAATGAGAGCAGGCCGGGTATTATAGAAGTTTTAGATTTAATCAAAAAAAGAAAAGTAGAAATTTTATTGGTTCAAGACAGCAGTCGACTTGGTCGGGGAAATGCTAAAATGGCTATAATCCACCAGGTTGAAAAAATGGGAGCCGAAATACATACACTTGCAGATAAAGGTGCAATTGCTTTAAATGACTTAGAAAAAATGATTTTAGAAATTTTATCAGTAGTAGAAAATTATCAACAGGAACTTAGAAATCAGAATATCAGTAGAGCAATGAAAAATAAGATAGCAGAAGGGAAATTTAATCCATCAGATAATTTAAAAAATATAGATCAAGGAGGACGCGATCGCAAAGAAATTCCTTTAAAAGAAATAATACGGCTCAGAAAATTAGATCTTACTTTTAAAGATATTGCAGCAACACTGAGGGGGCTTGGTTATGATGTTTCTAAATCTACTGTTCACAGGCGTTATCAGGAATATCAAAAGAATAATGAAATAGTTTTATAATTTGAAACTATTTTGGGTTCTTATCATTTTAAAATATAAATTATTTTACCTTTAATTTCTATTTAAAGTGGTATACTTAATAAGGATACTATAAGATTGATAAATATACTATTTTTCTAGAGGTGATATAAGATGAATAAGAATTTAAATCCGAATAAGATCGCCGTCATTGGAGCAGGTGGAGTTGGAGCAACAACGGCTTATGCTTTAATGGTCCAGGGCATTGGCTCAGAAATAGTTTTAATTGATGTAAATAAAGATAAGGCTGAAGGAGAGGCTATGGATTTAAGACATGGAGCCTCTTTTGTTAATCCGGTTGATATTTATGCCGGAGATTACAGTGATCTTGCAGATGCTAAGTTAATTATAATTACTGCAGGAGCTGCACAAAAGCCAGGTGAAACAAGACTTGATTTAATAAAAAAGAATACAGGTATTTTTAAAAATATAGTTTCTTCAATAACTGAATATAATAAGGATGGAATATTACTTGTTGTAACCAATCCTGTAGATATTCTGACCTATTTAACCTATAGACTTTCTAATTTTCCGGCAAATAGGGTTATTGGATCAGGAACAGTTCTTGATAGTTCAAGATTTAGATCTTTACTCAGTAAAAATTGTGGAGTAGCAGCAAGTAATGTTCATGGTTATATAATTGGAGAACATGGTGACAGTGAAGTTCCTGTCTGGAGTTTGACTAATATAGCAGGAACTCCTATAAGTCAGTATTGTCCAATTTGCAGCAAAGCTTGTGGTGGAGATGATTTAGAACAGATAAGCAGTCAGGTCAAAAATGCTGCTTATGAAATTATTGAAAAAAAGGGAGCTACATTTTATGCAGTAGCACTGGCAGTTGCTAGAATAGCGCGCTCAATTTTAAGAGATGAAAATGCAGTACTGACAGTTTCTAGTTTAATGGAATCTTATTATGGAATTGAAGATATAAGTTTAAGTTTACCTACAATCATTAATTCAAATGGAATTGATAGAGTTCTAGAGCTGCCGCTTTCTAAAAAAGAAGAAAAAGCTTTTAAAGAGTCAGCCGCTCATTTAAAAGAAAACTTTGAGCAATTAGAAGTTTAAGATTGGTGCCGGGTACCTGAATATTTTTTCAAGTATCCGGTTTTTATATTTTTTGGTATCCCAAAAACCTAAGTAAACTTAAGATATGGGATAAATAAGATGAATTAATTTAATATAATAATTCTGGATATTTTTAATAAATATAAAGCACTATAATTAAACTTCGTAAAATCATAATTTTACGAAGTTTTTACTTTAAAAAAGAAATTTCCGCTAAAATGAGCTTAAATCAGTAAATTTTATCTATAATCTCCACTTTTACTAAAGCCTCATAAATTAAAAAGCTGATCAAATCCCCATCCCAGCGAAAACTTTTTGCTTCTAGAGCCTCTGCTTTTTTAAATTTTATTCTTCTTTATAAACTGCCACAACTTCTCCGTAATAAAAAGTATGCATATCCTTATCAGGATATTTCTTATCTAAAATATCCTGATCTAGTTTTTCCTTCAACATATCCTGTTGATATTTAATCTTACAGATAAAATGCAGATCATTACCTTTGATAATCGGAACTTCAGCTTCTTTAACCTCTGCCAGTTCTAAATCTAATTCTTTAATTTTATCATAATCTCTCCCTGACTTAGTTCCACAAAATTGAAGCTCTTTTTTTAGCTGTCCGTTTAGTGGAACGCTGACTGTAAAATAATCACTATTTTCTATAAGTTGATGAGTGTGGCGTGACTTTCTAACCGGAGCCATCAAAATATTTTGATTCCAGATAAAGCCAGCAGTTCCCCACCCCATTGTCATTGTGTTAATTTCTCCATCATTTTTAGTTGTC
Source organism: Halanaerobium kushneri (assembly GCF_900156285.1). Lineage (GTDB taxonomy): Bacteria > Bacillota > Halanaerobiia > Halanaerobiales > Halanaerobiaceae > Halanaerobium > Halanaerobium kushneri. Next base: position 165,830 of record NZ_FTNC01000001.1, on the reverse strand, counting down.
AAAAATACTCCTTTAGGCAGTATCTTATTATAGTCATTTAAAACCTGACTAAAATCCACTTTTTTCAATTTTAACACCTCTTTTTAAATTTTATATGAAAATTATGATACAAAAAAGCTGAATATAACTTAAAAAGAAATATTCAGCCTATATTTATTGATTTTTAAAATTTTATTATTATTTTAATTTTCCATTTTCATGTAATTCCTTAATTTGAGCTACATCCTTATCTCCGCGTCCGGAAAGATTAATAATCACAATCTGATCTTCATTTAAATCAGCAGCAACTTTCATTCCCCCGGCTACTGCATGAGCACTCTCTAACGCAGGGATAATTCCTTCTTTTTCTGATAATAAGTGGAAAGCATCAAGTGCTTCCTGATCAGAAGCTGTTGTATATTTAGCTCTACCAGAATCTTTAAGATAACTGTGTTCCGGACCAACCCCCGGATAATCAAGGCCAGCTGCAATTGAATGTGTATGAGATATAACATTTTCATCCTGATCATCATAAAGAACATAACTTTTAAAGCCGTGTAGTTCCCCAGGTTTACCATAAGTTAATGGAGCAGCGTTTTGTCCTGGCTTGTCACCAGTACCTCCTGGTTCAATCCCTAGAATATTTACTTCTTCATCTTCTACAAAAGGAGCAAATAAACCGATAGCATTACTTCCACCACCAACACAGGCTACAAGATAGTCAGGTAGTTTCCCTTCTTTTTCAAATATTTGTTTTCTGGCTTCTTTACCAATAATTGACTGAAATTCTTTGACCATTGTTGGGTAGGGATTAGGACCAACTGCAGAACCAAGCATATAAAAAGTATTATCAGCGTGTTCAACAAAATCTTTTAAAGCCTCATCAACAGCGTCTTTTAGGGTTCCATCTCCAGCAGTGACCGGTTTAACTTCCGCTCCTAAAAGTTCCATTCTAAAGACATTTAAAGCCTGACGTTTAGTATCAACTTCTCCCATATAGATAATGCAATCCATATCAAACAAAGCACAGGCAGTAGCAGTAGCAACACCATGCTGTCCTGCACCTGTTTCTGCAATTATCCTTTTTTTACCCATTTTTCGGGCAAGTAAAGCCTGACCAATACAGTTATTAATTTTGTGAGCCCCAGTGTGATTAAGATCCTCACGTTTAAGATAGATCTTTGCTCCTCCAACTTCCTTAGTTAAGTTTTCTGCAAAATATAAAGGGCTTGGTTTGCCAACATAGTCTTTAAAAAGATAGGCAAGTTCATCTCTAAATTCTTTATCATCCTTAATTTCATAAAATGCATTCTTTAGGTCCTCTAAAACATCTGCTAATTCTGGAGGAACAATACTGCCTCCAAATTCACCAAAAAAACCATCTCTCTTCTCTTCTCGACTCTTCTTATTCATTCTCTCAGCCTCCATCTCAAATTTTTTGAATTTAATAAAAGTTTAGCAGATAAAAGTATTTGTGTCAACCATAATTCTGGCTTTTTCTGGGTAAATCAATATATATGTATTAACTTATCAGATTTAAATTATCCCAAACGTGAACCAAGTTTTACCCTTTGTTCTGGTTCTATTAAAACAACGCCTTCCTGACCGTAAACACCAAGCACCAGTACTTCTGACATAAAATCTGCAATTTGTTTTTGGGGAAAATTTACCACAGCCAACACCTGTTTTTCTAATAAATCTTCTATCTTATATAAATCAGTAATCTGAGCACTGGATTTTTTTTTGCCAATTTCTTCTCCAAAATCAAGCCACAGCTTATAAGCTGGATCATTAGCCTTATCAAAATTTTCAGCTCTGATTATTTTTCCTACTCGAATATCAAGTTTCATAAAATCTTCAAATTCTGCCATTAATCTGACTCCTCCATTTAAAAGGGCTGCATTAAAACAGCCCTGATTTAATATTGTATTATTTTCTATTAAATTGTATGTTTACCCCTATCCCAATCTACATTTGTTTTGACAACTTTAAATTCTTCATTCTCTTTTTTAAAAGTTAAAAAATACTGACTATTGAGTGTTAACCCTAATTCACCCTTATATCTGTGTCCATCCAAATTGTTATCTACTTTAGCCTGTTTAACAGAGTCACAGCCCTGTATAACACCAATCGGATAACCGTCTTCCTTAATTAAAACATCAATTCCTAAGGGGCACTGATCTTCAGCTTCATAATCAACCATATAATCTTCTTCTACATAATTATCCGGCAGTTTGATCCAGGTAAATTCATTTTCTTTATCCTGTAGATTTAGTAAATACTGATTATCAATTTCCAGCAGTTCACCTAAAACCAGCCACTGGCCACCACTTTTAAAAGCTTTCTCATCTTTTTTAGACATAAAGACAGCGGGAAGTTCTTTGATGTTTTCAAGCTCTTTTTTATTTAAGATTTCAGCATTCTCATCCAGTTTCAGCACATCAATAATTTTCATTAAAATCAACCCCTTTCAAAATTGCCTAATAAAAAACAAAAAGTTATAACTTAAGAAAATTATTATCTATTATCTTTAGGGCTTATTAAAAAGATTAGACAAAAAGTTTAATTATCCTGCACAAATATGTGAAATTTATAATCAAGTTAGGATTTTGAAATATATTTATTATTTTTGATAAAAAATCGCCACTTTTTATCCTTATATTCTTCAGCATAATCAATATTGACTCTGGGAGAGCTGTTTATTTCAAAATTTTCAGCACTGCCATCTATTATATAGAGAGAGGAGTTTTCAACTAAGCTGCAGCCGTCAAGGCTTTTATTAATTTTTAAGGCCTGAGATAATTTTCCTGGTCCATTTGTTAAATCTTCAGTTCTGCTGCTTTTAATCTGACGGTTTTCCTTAATCTGCTTTATTCCTGTTAGAGGTTCGACTGCCCTGATTAAAACAGCATGCGGATTATTTTCAGATGCTGTCACTACGTTAAAACAGTAATACATGCCATAGATTAAATAAATATAGGAGTGGCCGCCCTCTTTAAACATTGGGGCTGTACGTTTAGTTTTTTTATTGTTATAAGCATGAGAGGCTTTGTCCTCTGCTCCACAATAGGCTTCAGTCTCTACAATTTTAACTTTAATGGTTTTTCCATAGTATTTTCTGACAATAATTTTTCCTAAGAGGTCTTTTGCTGTCTGAACTGCATCCTTTTGATAAAATTTCTGATTTAAACGCAAAATATCACTCTCCATAATTACAGTAGTTGAAACCTATTGCTAAAAATATTAATCTATTTATTTTTGATACCATTCTTTAGGAACAGGCTGATTATCGAGAAAAAGGTCCGGATTTTTTTGAAGAAAGCTGGAAGTTAAATCTGCCATTTCCTCTGCCTGACAGAGATAGTCTGACAGATCTTTTTTTCTAGTAACGGTGATGTCGCATCACCTATTTTACCCTTCAGTTAGTTTATCATAATTTTTTGAAACATCTTCGACCGGTGCCCGATGGGGATGAATCGGTACTTCAATTGTTCGGTCAGCCAAAACTATTTTATAATCAACGGTATCATCAGCCAGGCGGTTAGGGATCTGATTCCATTCTTCAACTCCGTGAATAAAGGTATTGCTCTTTAAAGTGCATCCCAAAAATAAGATCTGTGCATTTCTATCATAAAGTTTACCATAGGTTCCTTCTCTAGAGCAGGGAGTTTTTCTTTTTTCCTCACCTTTTATAAACTCTTCTGCATCTTTACCATAGGCTGCCAGTGAGTGAGTTGGGTGTAGAGATCTTAAAACCCCTTCTCTTTTTCTAAAAATATTTGTCAAAATACCGACACAGGATTTTTCAGTTTTGGGATTAAAAATATCGTCCTCATTATTTTCTTCACTCCAGCTGTGAGTTGGAAAAACTAATAAACCACTTTCCATATACTCCATAAAGGCATCAATAACAGTATCCGCCCTTCCCTTAACTTCACCAATTGCTTTCATTGAAGAATGAACGAGCAGTGTTCCTTTTGGGTCTATAACAATTTCTTGAAAGTCCTTAATCAAATCTTTTTTAGTATACATTAATATCCTCCCAGTAATATAATTATAATTTGAGAACAAAAATAATTCAAGATAAATAGTCTAAGTTTCATTTTCTTTATTAAAAGCTGTAATCAAATATAAAATACCGATAAAAAGTGGAATCAGCATTTCAAATATAAATTCATTTTCAATGAGAACTGTAGCCAGAAGACCAGTGGAAATAGAAATTATAAGCAGATAGCCGGCAATTTTTTCATACTTCCAGCCTAGAGCAAGACTAATAAAAACTAGCGGGAAGATCAGCAGCCAGAGATTATCTAAAAAAGAATAATCAGGGTTTAAAAAAGGAACCGGGTTACCGTAACCAAAATAAAAGGGAAGAGAAAATAGCAATAAGCCCAGAGCCATTATTCTGGCCGTCCATTTTATAATTTTGATTTTGCTCTGCTTAACTTTCATTTTATTTTTTCCTTTCTTAATAAAATTATATTTTTCTGATAAACTGATTTAAAGCTTCAGCAATTTCTATTATTTTAGTATTATCAACAATTTCTAAATTGTCTTTTTTAGTGTGTGTTATCTGCTGAGTTTCAAGATTATCAATAAACCAACTGGAAGAAATAGCTACTGCGGACACACCATACTGCAGAAAGATACTGTGGTCCCCCTGAGCCCATTTGCTGCCCCTAACGATTCCTGGATAATTTTTTATTAGCTCATCTACTTTATTTTCCAGTGAAGCTTTTAGATCATAAGTGGAAAAAGCTGTATTACCTTCTTCATAAGCCGCTCCATCAATATTGATATTCAATATAATACTATCAAAATTATCCTGATTGGCTTTTATATATTCCATCTGTCCTGGTACTGAATAATAATCTTCACCATTAAAAGCAACAAGTTCAATCATTTTATCACCATCATAATCTCTTAGAAGTTCAGCCAGAACTAATAAGACTGCAGCACCTGTAGCATTATCTATAGCTCCGGGACTGCCTTTTTTAGCATCTATATGAGCTGTTAGTACTATTCGCTGAGATTCGTTTTTCCCTTTGATTCCGATAACATTATAGCCCGGGCCAGCAATTCTTTTTGAATTAGATTTAAGTAAAACTTCCTTCCCTTTCTGAGCGAGCAGTTTTTTTCCATTTTCAGCTGTCATATAGACTGATGGAATATCAAAATCTCCATCTTCAATCATTGGAAATGGATAGACTCCGCCAGCAAGGGCTGCATTCCTGTCAGTTGCTGTAATGACTGCCTTTACCCCGCTCTTTTCTAATAAGGAAATAATTTGCTGATGCTCTTCTGGATTATAAAAAACAAAATTCTTGGGCATTAACTGTTCTTTAGCAATATCACCGTGTAAAAGCAGAATCTCATCAACAAAATTGCCATTTTTGAGCTCTTTAATATTTGAGGCAGCAGCCAGTTCAGCTTTTAGATTGCAGCCTAAGGAATACGGGCTGACAAAGACTTCATATTTTTCAGAAGCGCTTTTTAAAACAGCACCTCCGTTTTCCCAGTCAAAGGCATCAAATTTTTGGATATCTGTCTGCCAGTTCAGCTCCCTAAGTGTATTATTAAAGAACTTTGTTGCCCTGCGGTTGCCGGGACTGCCGACAGAACGGTCCTTAACTTCCTCACAAAAATAATTTAGATAATTTTTTGTTTTTTGATATAATAGTTTATCCATTATTCTCACTCACTTTACTATACTTTTATTTAATAGATATCAACCACTCACATCTTTCATTTCTTTCTTAAAATATTGAGTAAGGATTACTTTTCTATTCTGTCGTAATTATCTAAAGCAATTAAGATTTTAAGGGTCCAGTTACCCTGCCATTCCTGATAGGCTTCTTTAAGATCTGTTTGATAAAAACTGTCTCCCCAGGGTGGTTTGACAAGAGTATTTTTGCTTTGTTGAATCAATTCAACATAAAAGTCAAGGTTAGCTTCGATTTTAGATTCACTTACACCAAAGCTTTCCTTTTCTGGTGCTGGAACAAAATCAAGAGGTAGCGGCACATATTCTTCCCACTTTTCCTGCTCATAAACTATAACTTCGTCTATCCCCTCAGTAATAGCTGCTTTTAATTTAGACTTTGTTTTAGAATCCACTTCTTCATATAATTTTAAATAACAGTAAATTTCATTTTCTGATTCATATTTATCTTTTTCACTAATCTGCTCAACTGCATAATCAATTAGTGGATTCAGATCAATTGAATTATTATAATCTTTATATCTGTATAAATAGGCAAGCAGTTCAGCTGAGGGATTACCCCAGTTTTTATCAATAACTATCATCTTCGCTTCTTCATCATAATGCCACCAGGGTGTGTGGGGATAATTATTGACTTCGTTGCTGACTGCATACCAGCCATTTCTACTTTGATTAAAACTTTTTTCAAGATAAGAAATTGTCCTTTTGATAAGTGCTTGAGCTGGCTTAATATTATCAAGATTTTTTAGATAGCTTAAAGCAATTGAAGTCGCCATTGGTGTTGAATGGGGCAGCCTGAAATCTGGCTCCAGAGCCTGACCAAAACCTCCATCCTCATTTTGATACTTTTTTATTTCTCGAAGCAGTTTTTCTGGCCCTGCATTATTAAAATGATAGTTAAAACGCTCTCTGTCTATTGGTCTTGCTTTTTCTTTTAGATTTTCAAAAATAATTTTAAAGCATTTATTTTTTAGTTTTAGCATCCGATCACTCCCGCTTTTACTAAAGAAAAGCCTCAACTTAGTGAGGCTTTATTCTTCTTTAGCTATTATTATTAAGAATAAAATATTAATCTCTGCAGCTGAAGATTATTACTAAATTACTCTAGCAATAATTGCCACATAATTTTCTCCATATTTTTTTGCACATTTAGGACAGGTTGTATACCACATATACCAGTCTTCTATAGTATAGCCTTTATTAACTGCAAATTTTTCGAAGTCATTACACCATTTCTCAGTTTCTTTATAATCTCCCTCATATACTTTGCAGAGAAATTTACCAGATAAAGAAACATTTTTCATGCCCGGAATTTTTCTGTCGACTGCTAGATAGAGATCCATATTCCATCTGGAAGTATGATTAGAAAGACAAAGATTATCTTCAATTTCTGCTCCAGCCTCAGTAATTTTCTGATCCAGTTTTTTCATCACTGCTCCAAAGCGAATTGGCATATGGAAAGCAGTGTGAACTTTATCTTTAACAAAATTCTTATCTTCCCATTCGAATAGTTTTCCATCCCATTTTTCGTGATCAAAGCGCGGACAGCATACTTCTTCTTCAACAGCATTTTTCCTCATTTCAATCCTCTCCTTATTGACCTCTAACAATATAAATTAAAAATTTAATAAAATAAAATCCCTGATCAACTTCAGAAAAGGCTTAAGATATCTAATTTCTTTCTCTAAGTAAATTATATCTCAAATTTCAGAAAAATGCATAATTATTTTACCAATTTTAAAACCCAACTCTCTCAGTCTTTTTCTCTTCATTTATTGACCTCCAGCGGTACTTGTTTTGCCCGCTCCCGGAATCCCCTCAACTAATATAAGTTTTGATTCCAATATAATCACTCCCTTTTAATTTCTGATAAATGAGTTTAATCTCTTTTCACTTCTAATTAAGCACTCTTTCAGCCTGGGTTTAGATTTCACATCAGAATGGAGCAGTGTGTATTTAAGCATTAAATCTCCGTATTCCATTAACTTTTCTCTGCTTTCTAATCTATATTCGCTCTGCTGATAAGCTGATTACTGCTCTTTTTATAAATCCAGAATCTAAATAAACTGCCATTTTCCATTTTCATCCCTGCTTTCACTAAAATAAATGGGATTGCTGTTTTACAAGTCTAAGTCAAGATTAAAACTATAATAAATCAGCTGAGACTGATCTCAATCCTGGTTTTTCAATCGGAAAGCCAACCCCGATAGCAGTACCAAAACTTAACATCACAGAATTATCTGTTTCAGCATAGGCATCTGCAGCAGCAGTCCCGTCATGGATAAAGGAAATCTCTATCTCTCTATCAATCAGACTGCTTACTTCAGCTTCTATCTCTTCCTGCAGATTATCCGATAATAATCCTAATTTACCATAACCCCCTCCAAAAAACTTATCGTCAATCAAATCATTAGCTATACTCACTGAAATGTTAGAGCAGGGGTTTTTATATTCACTTTCTATTTCTTTCCAGGTCTCACTTATGATTTTAATTATATGATTTTTTAACTTAACTGCTTCCATTTTTTCTTCACTTTTATTTTTAAATTCTATTTCCCCAACATGTTCAGATTCCAAACTGTTAAACTGAATAATTTCTTTTAACTTCTCTTCTTTAAAAACTGCTAAACCGCGCTTAATTAAGGTTTGACCGAAGTCAAAAACTAATAATCTGCTGCATTTCTCTGGTGCGTGTCTGGCAGCTCCGATCATGGGGATTAAAGAAGGGTTTTCAGCAATTTTTATATTATACTGTGGTGTTTCAGCTTCTCTAAATATTTTATCGATATAGTACTTTAATCTCTGGCCTAAAATGCTGTTGCATAATCCTCCAGCAAAAATAATATTTTCAACCTGCTGCCAGTAATCCCAGTGCTCATCTCCCCAGTCCGGTCTGGCGTCTTTATTAACCTGATCACCTCTTTTTAAAGTGAGTAAGATAAAGGCTAAATTTCTTCCTAAGCGTCGGGCAATGTTTTCTGCAGTCAGCCTGACTTTCAGTTCTTCTGACTCCAGGGCTTTATTTAAATAGACTGGCAGTTTTACATCTGCAATACTTTCTAAATCTAAATCAAGATATTTACTTTCTTTTTTAATTTCTTTAATTAAGTTATCAGCTGACATGAGCCTTAAACCTCTTTTGCCTTTGACTTCAGGATCAACTGGAATATCTGGTATATCAATAACCCGTAATCTGTTTAAGGATGTATTATCAGTTGGTCTCATATTTTCTAAAAATGGATTGTTTATCTGCTGCATCTAAAAACTCCTTTATTTAAATATTAGTCAATTATTTTGCTCATAAAAACACTTTTTTCTTCAAGCTGAAAACCATTTTTTTGATAAAAATGATAGGCTGGAGTGTCTTTATCAGTATTTAATATGATATATTTAAAATCTTTATCTTTCAAATGATTATTTATTTTTTCAATAAATTTACTTCCCAGTCCTTCATTCTGCCTCATTCTTTTTATAAAAAATTCTTTTATATAATATTCATCTCCCTGCCACCAGCTAAAAGTATAGCCCAGAGAGGCACCAATAATTTCATCCTGATCATCTACTAAAAGTAGGGAGAGTGAATTATTATTATCTGTGAGTTGATGCAGATATTTTTCCAGCTGTTTTTCATCTTCCCACTTATCAAACCAGGGTTTATGAGAAAAGACATCTAAAAAAATATTTTTCATTTCTTGATAATCATTTTTATTTAGTTTTTTTAATTTCATTTAAATTCTCCTTGCTAAATCAAGTTTCATTCTTTATATTATCAGTTCATTTTTAAGACTTAAGAAAATACTTCTAGGTAATTGCTTTCAGAATCCAAACATTAAAATAAATGGTTATTAAAATATGTTAAGCGGAAACTATTTCAAGTATTTTTCCAGGACAATATTAATAGATTTTTTATGTTTTGTTTTAATTTCATTCGGTAATTCTCTTTTTAATATATTTAATAGTTCTTTCGCTGCTTTAGGTATTGGTTAAGTAAAAGATTATTTATTTCTGATCCTAATTCTGGATATACAAATTCAAATCTCCTCAATGGATCGAGATTGTCAAGCAGTTTATCTTTAGTGAAAGCAGTATTTTTCTCGATTAAAAGTAATAACTTATTTAGAGCAGAAACCTTTACAAATTGATGGCCACTAATTATTTCACCACGATTATACCTACCAATTCCAACAACTAGTTTAGTAATAAACTGTTTTATTAAAAGGTCATTATCAATATATGAACTAGTTTGAACAGTTGTTTTATCTTTGATTTTTTCTATATTCTTTTTGATATTTGCTTTATCAATTAAAATACGATAAGAATTAATTTTTGCCAGGAACAATTCTTCTTTATCAAATACTGCAAATTCAATTAAATGGCCGTTATTATAGAAAACTTTTAAGCCATGTTCAGTTTCCTGAAAAGATAATAAGATATTTTCAAAATCAGGCAGCCAGGATAAATTTTCACGAAACTTTTTTTGATAACCGCTTTTTACAATTACAAAAAAATCATGATCAGACCATTCATCTGGCTGATGATTCTGTTTAGACATTGAACCTACTGCAACTAACCCGGTAACTTGATTATAATTTAATAGCTTATCTTTTAAATCATCTGTAAATTTATCATATTTAATAATTTTCAAGATTATTCTCCTCATAAAATTTGATTTATTTATATAGTCCACTGATTATGGATAATCCCTCTTAATTTCCAATTATCTTTATATTTTTCAAAGACCAGGCGTAAACTTTTCCAGTCCATTCCTCCAAATTTTGCTTTAAAACCTGGAAAATAATATTCAACAATAATTGGTTTTTCATATACTTTAAACTGATTTTCTATCATGTTACCACTGCTTAATATTTCATTATACCCAATTTTTTCTGCATTTATAAAATTATTAGTATAAATAAATTGATGATAATATTCTTCTGGAGTTAATCTTATTTCTTTACCGCTGCCGTCATAATAGCCCCAGAGATAATTTTTATTGATCTTAAAAAAATTGCTTACCTGTTCTTTAGTCAAGTTTATATCTTTTTCTGGCCTAACGTGAGTGTAGGGAGTAAATCGCAGTCCCTTTTCTGGGTGCACATAATCAGCAAGCTTCTTAAAATCCCTGGCAGCAATGAGCCCTATTACTTTTTCAGACTTTTCCTTAATTATCTGTTCAGCAGCTTTGGCTTTAATTATCCCCTGCTCTTCAGCTGCGGCAGCTGTGTTTAATAAAAGTACAAAGATCAGAAATAATCCAGCTGTAATTATGCTTTTTAAAAGCAGTTTTTTCATGATATCACCTACTTTAATTAGTTTTATTAATTTTGTACCAATAAGTTTTTTAAATCAAGGACTATAATAATTAATCTATCAGATTCTAATTTTAACATTTTTTTCAACCACTTTTAATTTAATTTAGAATGAGTTTCCAAAACCAATCTTAAATTGTGGTGAACTATTTCCATTATCAAAAGCAATATCTGCTCTAATCGGCCCTAAAAATGTATAATAGATCAATCCTAAGCCAGCATCATTTTCCCAGCTGAGATCTCCAAATTCCTTATCCGCAGCTGCAATTTTAGCATTATCAATAAAAATAACTCCCCATAAGTCCCTCCTCCAGAGCATCCTGTGATATTCCAGAGTGTTTTTAATATATTTTGTTCCTGCAAACTCATAGTCCTGTCCTCGAATAGGAATCCCACCATCAATTTTACTAAATCCTCCGGCAGTAAATTGGTAATTAAGTGGGGTGTTATCTGAGCTGAATCCCCCTTTGAAATCAGCAATAATTCTTGATTTATTATTAAGCTTGAATTCTTTATTTAAATTGAGTTTAAAACTGTTAAAATCATTATAATTGTCATTTAAAGAAAATGCACGGCTGAGCTCAAACTCAAAGTTGAAACTTTTATCATAGTTTAAATTATATACAGGAATTAAGTACTGCTGTTTTTGAATTAAGTTATTTATTTGGTAATCATTTTCCTGAAATTTAAGGCTGTATTGATTTTTTATCTCTGCAGTCGGGATGCTTTCTAGACTAAACTGATAAAAATCTCCTTTAGATTTAAAGTCCTGCTGATTGAATTCTAAATCTCTATCAAAATTTCTGTAATTAAAGTTATAAATTCTGCCCTTTTTCCCAAGATACTCAAGCCCATAGTCCTGATAGGAATCATTACTCCAGTCTAGAGCAAATAAGTAACTTAATCCATTACCCTGAGGGTTTCGTATTTTTTGTTCAAATTTTTCTCCAAGCAGACCTGTTGTCTTTCTAATTGCAAACTCCCAGGGATGGATCATAAAGATGCCGCTGTCTTCAGCATTAATGAATATTTTATAGTTATTATTTTTTGTTTCTTGAGCTGAAAGCTGAAAAGTTATTGGATTAAATAAATCACTATTAAAGATTCTTTTTCTGGATAGGATAAGTTTTTGCTCACCATAGATATCTCCGGTTGTATAGGGAAGCTGTTTTAAGATTAACTCTCTGCTGCTTCTTTCCAGCTCAGATATTTCTATTTCTGTGACAGTTTGAGCATTAACATTTAAAGTTAAAGAGATAATTATTAAAACGACTGTAAATATCATGATTTTTTTCATTCTGATCCCTCTTTCTTTTTAATGATTTTTAGAAAATATTTATCAGTAGAACTTTAAACCTTTGAAAAAATATATTCACTAATTTCTTTGAACAGAGAATAATAACTGAAGCATAATTAAAACACCTACACTCAGCAGCGAGTAAAAAAACCAGTGAGAAGCTATGGGAAATATGGAATATAAGGGCTGATATTCCATGTTGACAGCATATAATACAATAAAAATAATTAATAGAGATAATGCTAATTTAGAAATGAGAATAATTTTTGAAATCTTTTTTTTAGGTGAAAAATTTTGTCTGCTGCTGATCAACCCTTCAATAATTAATGATAGTTTCCAGAGAGAAATAAATATAAGTAAGGCTGTAATCCCCCATAAAAGTTTTTGCCCTGTAATAATTATCTCCATTCCGGCTGCAGAGAGACCGGACCAGGAGGTCCAAGCTCTTAATATATAAGCAAAGGCAGGCCAGCTGCGCTGACTGTTAGTTAAAATAATTATTCCATCCCCTGTTTCAGGTACTGACTGAAAGTGAGACATCCAGCCAGTTCCCTGGCCTCCATGTGAGACTGATTTCATCCCATTTTTAAACCATTCAAGATAATGGCCCAAACCATAGGATTCAAATACAATTCCATAATAGCCTGGGATATCTTTTACTGCCGGCTTGTACATTTTCTCTAGACTCTCTGATTTAAGAAGTTGATTATTATTAAATGAACTGTTAAGACCAGCGATCACAAATTTAGCAGTGTCTTCAACTGTTGAATATAGATTTCCAGATGCCTTCATTGAATATGTGTAGACAGGTACAGCTTTTCCGTTAACATCATAACCATTAGGAACTTCAGGTTTCCACTCTTTACTCCAGCTGTAACTTGAATTGTTCATTCCAAGTGGAAGCAGAATCTCTTTTCTCATATATTCTGCAAAATTTTGCTCGGTTATTTCTTCAATGAGCAGTTCTAAGAGATTATAGCCTGTATCAGAATAGTAAAAAGACTTAGCAGTTTCCTGGAAAGGAATTACTTCACTGCTTAAAGCATCCCTAAGAGAAGGTATATCTTCTTCAGGGTGATATAAAGCATCTTCACCAATAGTCCCCAGCGGCAGACCTGCAGTATGACTTAATAATTGCTCTGCAGTTATTTTCTGATGCTCAAAATTTGAATCTGGAAACTTCCAGTTTTTTATATACTTTTCAACTGGTTCATCGAGAGCTAATTTCTCCTCTTCTACCAGTTTCATAATCCCCCAGGCAGTAACAGATTTAGATATAGATTCTACCCTGCAGTAAGTATCAGTAGTCATTTCCCTATTTTCACTAAGATCTGCATAACCATAAGCTTTTATCCAGCTTAAATTACCCTCTTTGATTAAAGCAATATTGAGTCCGGGTATTTGATAATCTTTCATCAAAATAGAAATTCGAGAATCAAGATCATTGATAAATTCATCTAAACTTTGATCTTCATTAATACTTCCATCAGGATAAATTTTTGCAGCAGAAAATAAAAGAACTGCAGTTATTAATGCGATAATAATTATTCTGAATTTTTCTTTTTTTACTTTGTTTATAAAATTATATTTCATATATCAAACCTCATTTAAGCTAATTTTTAAATTTATAAAAAAACATATATTTTAATTAATTTTCAAAACAACATTCCCAGTTTTTTGACCGCCTGCAGTATAAGTAAAGGCTTCACTAATTTTTTCTAAAGGAAATTTTCTATCTATAACCGCCTTAAACTTATCTTCTTCTATCAGCTTTTTGATAAATTCAATACTGCCCTTAATATCTGAGGGAACAGGAAAAATAACCTTTTTTCCAGAAGATATCTTAGTTATTAATGCTAAGAAAAGATTCTCTCCCAGGCTGCCTAATTCTGATGATATATAAACTCCATCTGCTTTTAAAATATTTTTGCATTTAGCAAATGAGCTTTTACCAACTGCATCAAAGATATATTGATATTTTAGTTTATCTTCTGTAAAATCTTCTGTCTGATAATCAATAACTTTATCAGCACCCAAAGATTTCATTAATTCTATATTTTTGCTGTTGCCTACTGCTGTAACATAAGCATCGTTGTATTTTGCCAACTGGACTAAGGCAGAACCAATTGCCCCTGTTGCTCCATTAATAAGAACCTTATCTCCCTCATTTATTTCGACTTTCTTAATAAAATTGTAGGCATAATGGACCCCCTCAAGACTGGCTGCAGCCTCCTCGTAAGATGATTTTTCTGGTATTAAACTTAAAGCTTTATCTGCTGATATCTTCATATACTGGGAATGAGAAGCTAAGCCGCTGTCATTAAAACCAAAAACTCTGTCACCTACTTTAAAAGAGTCTACCTTATTACCAACAGCTTTAATTTCTCCAGCAAAATCCGTGCCGGTAATTGACAGTTTAGGCTTTAATAAACCGGTAAAAATCCTCATTATATAAGGGCTGCCGCTGAGCACTGCACAATCTGTTCTATTGACAGTTGCTGCATGTACTTTTATTAAAAGTTCATTTCCCTTTATCTTTGGAATCTCTAATTCTTTGATTTTTAAGCTTTCAGGAGCTCCATATTCTTTTCTATAAGCCGCTTTCATTTTATTTGATTCCATTTTCTTCCTCCTTTTAAATTAGATAAACTCATTATCTTGATATAGCTTATATCCCTTCTGCAGAGCGTCATTTATTTTATTTTCAAGCTCTTGATCTATGCTTTTTATATGAAAACAAGATTTTCCTTTTAATAGTTTTAATAATTCTGGATCAAGCTTTTGCTTAAGCTCTGGCTCAACATAAATAGGCATAAAATAAAAGCTAACATAATTTTTCTGGATGGTGACACCTGCAAAAAATATCTCTTTTTTATTTTTCCCAGCAATCTTTACTTCTTTATCAGTCCATAATTCATATTTTTCTTTGAGGTCAAATTTTAGCCTTAATGAAGCTTCATACGGTTCTAATATTTTTTTTAGCTTTTTAAATATTTTCATTAATTTGGGTGTTTTATTTTTATCTTTCATTTTTTGCTCCTTTAAAAAGTGATTGTTTGATTATTATTTATTTAGAATTCAGAATTGATATTGCACTAATTACTCAAACTTATATTTTCTGGAAAGCCACAGTCCAAAAATTATGAGCATCATTGTTATTAGAGCAGGATATAGAGGGGTTATTTTATCACCGGCTGTAAAGAAATTAAATGCAGCATGCCATAAAATTGCCGGCCATAAATTCCACTCTGCCTTTAGAGTAAGCCAGCCTAAAATAAATGATCCAAAAATAAGACCTACCAGCCAGCCCAATAGGCCCATTATTCCCATTGCCAGAAAATTATTATCATAAAAAAAGATTGGTAAATGCCAGCCGGCCCAGATTAAAGCTGTATATAATGCTGAAGTTTGTAAATTAAATTTTTTCATAAGTTCAGGAAATAAAAAACCTCTCCAGCCGCTTTCTTCTCCAATTCCATAAAAGAAGATCCAGCTCAATAAGATTAAAAACTGATTTTCAAAAGGGACCTTAGAATTAATTCCAATTAAAGTTGGATCAGTCCACTCTCCAAAAATTACCCCTCTAATTAAATAAGAAAATAGAAAAAAGCCGCCCGGAACTAATAAGGCAATAAGTATCCATTTTGACTCTGAAAACTTTAAAAATTTGTGCTTTAAGTATTCTTTTAAACCTTTTTTCTTGTAATAAATCTTAGTAGAAATAATGGCAGCAAATAGTGGTCCAAAACCACCAGTTAAATGCAAGAGCTTAGACTGACTCCAGCCAACATTAAAGTTGTGGCTGACTAGATTTGGCAGCCAGATCAGCCAGGAAATTGTGTAAGCTGTTATTATAAAAGTAGTAATTCTCTTATAATTAAATTGACCTTGTTTTTTATTCATTTTCATCACTTCCTGGATATTAGCTTAGTTATTAAATACTTATAAAAAGTGAAATTATTTATCTTTCAGCCAGTCTAAAACAGTATCAAGCATTAACTGGATGTTGCCAATCTGACAGTGATTATCAGCCTGCTCATCTTCTGTAAATATTCTTTCAGTTAGAGATTTAGCATTTAAAAAGGTCTTATTCTGTATCTTCTGCAGCTTAAAGGGGATAAAGTGATCATTTTCAGCAGTCATTAAAAGAAGATTCTTTTTAATTAAATCAGGATGAAGATTTTCTTTATTTAAATTCATTGCATATTCAAAAGCCTCAAGAGGATTATCTTTTTGGGTGATCTGCATTAAATTTCTTATCTGCCAGCTGTTCTGCCCACCTTTTTCAATTTCTTTTTTAAAAGATTTAATTGTATAATTCCTAAAGTGTTTTATAAAAAAGAGCATAAGCCAGGCTGCTGCAGCAGGTGGAATTTTCATATAATCTACTGCATGGCCGGTGGCAATTACATTTTTGATTCTGGGTTCAAAGGCTGCTGCTCTTAAAGCAAACCAGCCTCCCATAGAAATACCAAAAATCGAGACATCGGTTAAATGAAGGTAATCCAGAATTTCCTTAACCGCTTTTTCCCACTTATAATCCAATGCAATTTCCTGTTTGATTAAAACATTGCCCTGGCCCGGTCCTTCAAAAGCAATAACCTGATAACCATGGGTTTTAAGATATTTGATCAGATAATAAAACTCTTCAATAAAAGAATCAAAGCCACCATGTAAGATTATTGTCCCTTTTTCCTCTTTTTCAGGGCTTAATCTGATTGCTGGTAAATATCCTGCTTCATAAGGTATTTTTAGTTTTTCTATTTTTTCATCCGATATAGCTCTGTAGAATAACTCAGAAAACTGATCATATAATTTTTCTTTTTGCTCTTTATTAAAAGTATAAAATTCAGCTGCCCGATAATAAATAGCCGCATTCATAATTCTATTTTCTGAAAGAACTTTTTCTGCCAGTCTTTCCATTTCAGTTTTCCAGTTTTCAAATGAATTTATTTTCTCAGCAGTTAATTTGAAATCTTCAAAGTCTGCAAGGCCGAGTGAATACCACCTGTTAAGCTGATAATTAAATAACTGGTTTTTATGAAAATCATAATAACCTCTGGGAAAGGATAAATTTTGTTCTTTATTTTCGGGCATAATTTTCACCTCATTATTCTAAGAAAAAAGCAGGCCTCATTTAATTTTTATTGCCGCATTTCCAACCTTATGACCTGTTTCAACATATTTATGGGCCTCTGATATTTCTTCTAAAGAAAATGTTTTACCAATAACAGCTTTAAATTTACCTTCTTCAATTATTTTCTTAAAAACTCTAAATCAGATTTCTCTTCAACTGCAATTCCACCAATAATTTTTTTATCTGAGCTAAGAAATACCCATAAGTCTTTATAAAAAACCCAGTTAAGTTGGGCCTAATAGTTTTTTAAAAAATTTTAAGCAGAAGATTATTCTTAATTAAATTATACCATTTTTAAGATCATTTATGTTTATAAATATAACAAATATTACAAAAAATTATTTTAAATATAAAATTTTTATGATATTATTTTAATATACAATATAGTTGATATAACAAAAACTTGATCAAATAAAGGAGGTGAAATGATGAACAATAAATCAGATAAAAGTTCATGGGCAGTTGGGGGAGGATTAATTGTTGGTCTTGGTGTTGGATTCTTCTTCCTAAGTGAATCTGCTTTAGCATTTGTAGGAAGTATTCTGGTAGGTTTAGGTCTAGGACTTTTAGTTGCTTCGATTATTTCAATGAAATCCTAAAATAAAAGCCTGGGAAATCTCAATTCTTTTGTCATAACTATTAAAGCAATTTTTAGCCTATTTCTATATCTGATATTAAAATTTTAGTAGACTTAAATTATTTTTTGAATCTCATAAATAAATTCAAATTCTTTTTCTTCTGCAAGAAAATGCCCGGCATCCTGAAAACGGATGACTTCTGCTCCAGGAAATGCTCTTATACATCGCTTAAGTTCTTTTTCTCTAAAAGCAATATCTTTCATCCCCCAGGCAATAATAACATTCTTCTCTTTTAAAACACTGCACTTATTCCAAATTGATTCAAGCCATTTTGAAGAGTCAATAATTTCTTTTGGAAATGTCCAATTTCCTTTTCTTTCTTTTGGATTAATAAGTGGCATTAAATAATGGCGGTGAACTTCTGCTGTTAATCTTTTTTTATTTCCATAAAGAAGCTTAAGAATATATTTAGCAAAGAAATTACTCTTTTTAATTAGATATCTGCCAATAAAACCACCAGCAAATTTGCTGAAAATTTGATAATAGAGCTCATTTTTTACAGACCAGAACCAGGTATTTGTAATAACAATATTTTTGATTTTTTCAGGATTATTTATTGCATAAGATAGTCCAATTGGGCCACCCCAATCTCCAACTACTAAGGTGATATTGTTTAAATTTAATGAATTTAAAAGCTCATTTAAGTTTTTGGCATGTTCTTCTGGTCGGTATGACCAGTTAAGAGGTTTATCTGATAATCCAAATCCAATGTGATCTGGTGCTATACATCGATTTGTATTTCTCAACTCTTTTATCAAATTTCTAAATTCAAATGACCAGGAAGGATTTCCGTGCACAAAAACTACTGCATCACCTTTTCCTTCATCAAGATAATGAATTTTTCCGGCTTCTGTTTTAAAAAAATGATCTTTAAAGGGATATTGATTAATATTAAGCCATTTAGGCTTTTCATTACTGCTCATAATTTCTTCCCCTTTCAAATATAAATAAGATAAAAATACTATTCAACTTTATTTAATTAAAACTTAAAACCTGCTGATATATATGATGAAGGTAGGTGATTATATAGATTATTTTTCACTCTGCAGTTTCTATTAATTCAAAAAGCTCTACAATTAATTTAGTATCATCAGTTATATCATTATCTTTAATTGTTTCATTCCAGGCTTTTCTGTGATCGTCCTGAAATTTCTTTACATCATTTCCATCTCCCTCACCTTTTACCAATCTCAGATCAGGATCACCAAACTTAGTTTCAAAAATATCCAGGATCTTTATATTACACTTTGGAACTCCTTCTTTATTTACAACAGTTACAATTTTACCTTTTGTTGCATATAATTCTTTTAATTCTTCATCAGTATACTCAATTTTAAAACTACAGGTTGCTGTTTTTTCACCATTTATGATCTGATTAATTAACATTTCACCTATTCCATTATCCCCTTCCCAACCAAAAATTGCTTTGTTAGGATAAACTTTTATATTCCTTTTCATTTATATTTGACTCCTTTTCCTGTATTATTTTATGTTTTTAATCACCTTTTTTTAAAAAAGCTATATAAAATTTATCATTTCTATTAAATCATCTTTTTTATTATATTCTTTAAATCCGGCCAATTTATTTTGATATAAAGCTGCAAAACCTTTACATCCATCTGGACCCCTTAATTCTGCATTTTTTCCAAACTGGGATGATCGAATTCTTTTTGCATAGCCTTTGTTCCAATACTTGCTTTTTAATCTCCATCCAATTTCTATGCAGGGAGTAAATTCAGCTGGGTCAGTCATTTGAATCACTTTCATATTCAAAATTTTTTCAATTAACCAAGTTCAAAATTAATATTTATAAAGTGCAAAAAAATCTGATTCCATATTTTTCATCCGCTTATCATACCACTGTTTTGTATTATCAAGAGCTCTATTATAGACATAATCTCCCATGGTTTCTAAAAAGAAATCCAGTATTTTTTCAGAGGCAATAATACCTAGTTGTTCATCTCTTTCTACTTCAAAATAGTATTTTATTTCTTCAATTAATTTTTCCTTATCCTCTTCAGTTAAGCCATATTTTTTTATTGGCAAAGGGAGGATATACAGAATGAGGCATAAAGTTAAATAAAGTGTCACCACAAATTATATCTTCTCCATTTATTATTACACTTATAGATCCCCTGGTATGGCCCGGAGTGTGGATGATTTCCCCATCGATTTCATATTTTTTTAAGTCATAATGATCTTCAAATGTAATATCTGGGCTTAGTGCTTTAAACTTAGATTCTGAAATAAGATTGCTCAGCTTAGAAATTAACTTAGATATAATAACTGTTCCGGCAGGAAAATCAGTTCTGCCTTTTTCTAAGAATTCTTTTTCTTTTTCGTGAACCAGTATTTTAGCACCTGTCTTTTCTTTGAGAGCAGCTAAACTGCCCACATGGTCATAATAAACATGGGTTATTATAATTAGCAAAATATCTTTTAAATCAGCATTTTTTTCAGCCAAAATTTTTTCTACTTCTCCAACTTTATCTGGCGTTCCGGCATCAACTAAAATATAACCCTTTGCAGTCTCTATTAAATAAGCATTGGATTTTCCCATTTCTATTTGTTTAATAAACTTATTCATCTTTTTCCCCCTTATCTGATATTATATATTAAACTTTTTGATAATAAATCATATTTATTATATTATTCCTAAGCGTATAGTTCCCCATAAAAAATGCCAGGTTAAATAAAAACCAATACGACAAATATACATTGCCAAAAATCCATATTTAAAAAATACACGCATCTGTATAACACTAAAAATAAAAACTTCCAAAAATACAAGTACATCTCGAAGAACAATATTACTGGAGCCTGTACCAATAAAAACTTGAAAAAATGGTTCAACTGCAGCAATTATAATAATTATTAACATAGGATGATTTCTGATTTTAAAACCAAAAATAAAAAGTAATAGAGTTGTTGGAAGTAAATGAAAAATTATCTCTGCAAGTACTCCAATAGTCGGATAAAATAGAATTGATTCAGGAAATAATATATTTATATCTTTTGGAAAAGTTATAAAAAGATCTATTAAAACTGGCATAAATCCAAGTATTATTGAAATTGAGAAATAAAAAATTAATTTTTTATTTGAAACAGATTTACTAATAAAGTAAAGATCAAATTGCTTAATATAATAAAATGATAGAAAAGCTGCTATTCCAAAAACTAGAAATATTGGTATTGGATTTAACTCTCCTAAAATCTTACTATAAAAAGAGTGCGTAACAGGCGTATTCACCATCAGGAGCCTTAATAATTGTAGTTAGATCTTTTCTAATAATTATATTTAAAATAATCCCCAAAGAACATGCCAGACAATATCTGCCCAAAAGTGGATACCAACAGCAGCCAGCAGGCCAAATTTTCTAAGATAATAAGCTGCAGAGATAGATAATAACCCATTTAAAATAAATATTTCTAAAATAATAGCAAATGGAATCTCTCTTAAAGTATTTAAACCATATAATGCGATTATTGAGGGCAAATGTGCTGAAGCAAATAAAAGAGCTGAAAATAGTGTTATAATCCAGAAAACTTTATTCCTCCGTTTTCTTTTTAATATTAGATTTGAAATAAGCCATACCCAGAAGGAAATAAAAAACAGTCGATAAATTATCTCTTCCCCAATAGCAGCAGTAGCTGAAGCTATAATAGAAGTTGGAAACGGTGGATGTGGAATTGATCCCAGAGTATGAAATTGAGTTAATATAAGATCTAAAATAATAAAAATAATTCCGAGAAAGATTCCAATTAAAGCAGGAAATAAAAACCTTTCTTTGTTAGAAACTTTTGAATCCCAGATATCTGCAAAAGCTATTTTTTTTGAAAGCTTTAACCCAAAATATCCCAGTCCACCATATAAAATAAGCATAAGAGCTGCAATTCCAGAGGCCAATACCGTTTTGGAAACTTCTATTTCCTGTACAGCTAAAAAATCACCCTGAGGTAAAAATACATTAAGCGCTGATAAAATAGCGAGAATTATAATCAGAAGCAGATATATTTTATTTGATAAAGATATTTTTTGCATAATAGCACTACCTTTTTATTAATTATATACTAATTCTTCTTTCAGTATAGAGTACATATCACAATCTACTAATTCACCTGCATTATTTTTATTATATTTTCTTAACCTTCCTTCATATTTCATTCCAGCTTTAAGCATAACTTTACCAGAAGCAGGATTATCACTATTATGTTTAGCCTGTATTCTCTCAAAACCTATTTCATTAATTAAATAATTAATTACAGCTTTAAGAGCTTCAGTAGTTATACCCTGATTCCAGTATGACTTTGATATACAATATCCAATTTCACACTGCTCTTTTTCATTAGACATTTCAACAACGGTTATTGATCCTATAACCTCACCATATTCTTTAGGAACAATTGCCCAATTATAAACTTCAGAACTTTTATATTCCTCTAGATAAATATTAATAATCTTTTTAGTTGTAGCAAGTTCTTTATGGTAAGGCCAGGATAAATACTTTGTTACCTCAGAATCATTGGCCCAGTTATTGAACATATACTCAGCATCACTAATCTTAAATTTGCGCAAGATTAATCTTTCAGTTTTAATTTTTTGAGTTCCGTTGTGATTAATCATCAAAAGCCCCTTTCCTATATATTATTTAGGTATAAATTTATATCAAATTCTAAGCTTTTAAAAATATTATTAATATAGTTCTTGCAAGAAAAAATAATACCTGCATTTAAATTATTTATGTAATATATATTTAACATATGTAAGATATATGATACAATATAATAAAGGAGGTGAGCTCTAATTTGATTAATCGCATTAAGTTAGCTCGCATGGAGCTTGAACTAACCCAGCAAGAACTGGCAGATACTGTAGGTGTTACAAGGCAGACCATACACTTAATTGAAAAGGGCAGCTATAACCCTTCATTAAACTTATGTTTAGAAATTTGTTATGCATTAAATAAAACCTTAAATGATTTATTTTGGAAAGAGGAGGATCAATCATGAAAAAACAAATAACAGATGAAAGAATTATTCAGGAAACTCGTAAGCAAAATAATTTAGGCTTTAGTATTTTATATTTTGGACTCTTATTTGCTCTATTATACAGACAGTATATTATTAAAAGTCCTATATCAGACTATTTGGATCTGGCCATTCTATTTTTTGGAGTAACCTTTTATTTAGCCGCAAAAAGAGTTAGCTCTGGTCTGCTTACTAACAAAGTTAACTGGAAAAAGCTATTACCTAACTCAATTGTCGCTGCAGTAGTTTTTTTGATAATAAATTTTTTCAATAATCAATATGGTACAATATTTGAGGCATTAGTCAGTGGCAGTATTTTTCTCCTATTATTTTTTGGAATTAATTTGATAATGCAGTATTTTTCTAGCAGAAAGAATGAGGATATATTAAAAGAATAATAATATTTATCTTTAATCTTAAAATCTTTTATAAATAAAATCTGGCACTATTTTAAGTAACCAGGCGATCAATGTCCAGCGCTTTGTAATATAAGCATGATCTTTCTTTTTATCAATAGCTTGATATATCTGTAAGGCTGCCTTTTCAGGCTCTGCCACCCAAAAAAGATTTTCTTTTACCAGGATTCTAGTATTTACATAGCCTGGTTTGATATCTGTAATAGTTATCGGTAATTTTGATTTCTTGGCTTTGATTCTTAAACCTTCCATATAATTTGAAACAAAAGCTTTTGATGCATGGTAAGCAGGAGCATCATAGCCGCCTCTAAGGGCAGCAACTGATGAAATACCTACTATCTGCCCCTCTCCCTTTTGAGAAAAGTATTTATAGGCAGTATTTATCATCTTAGTGAAAGCTAAAACATTTAGCTCAATGGTCTTTTTTTCCTTCTCAAATTCAAGCTGATGATTAATAAATATGCGGCCAGCACTGATAATAATTAAATCTACTCCATTCATTTCTTGAATCAGCTCTTCTAAATAATCTCTACTATTTGCAGATGTAATATCAAAACTTTTCACAAATGATTTTTTCGGCAGCTTTTTTTGAATTTCTACTAAGAGCTTTT
This sequence comes from Halanaerobium kushneri, assembly GCF_900156285.1. GTDB lineage: Bacteria > Bacillota > Halanaerobiia > Halanaerobiales > Halanaerobiaceae > Halanaerobium > Halanaerobium kushneri. Next base: position 141,693 of record NZ_FTNC01000001.1, on the reverse strand, counting down.
CTCTTCTGCTGACCAAGCCAAGAATATAATTATTTTCAGATAAAATCTCTGCCAGTTCTTTTCCAATACCTGAAGAAGCTCCAATAATAATTGCCTTTTTCATAATTCAACTCCCCTTTTTATGTAAATATCATTTGTAATTAAATAATTATTTAAATAGTTCTTTATCTTATACTATTTAATTTAATACTTTGTCAAGTGGATATGAATATAATCTATAAACTCGTTCCAGTTTAAACTTTAACTTTTCAGCTAAATTTCTCGAAGCTATATTACTCTCCATGCATTCCCAGTGAGGATCTAGTTTTTCTGACGTACATTTTTCTATAAAAGCTTCTGCTGCCGCCTGTGATAAACCTTTTCTCCTATAATCTTTTAAGGTTTCAATTCCTATAGTATGAATATTATCATAGACAAAATTACAGATGCAGTAGCTTACTATCTTATTATTAAAAATTATGCAGTAGCCAAAAGTTTTTTCTAAATATTTATCACAGGAATCCCACCAGCGGAGAATTTCTGAAGTTATATAATTCAAATTTTCTATATTCTTGTCATTTAATAATTCAGCATTAATTTCTTTTAAGCTGAACTTATCATTTAACCTTCTTTTTTTATGAACTTTCCACTGATCATACTTTAATTTATAGATTAATTGTTTAGATTTATTTAATTTTCTCTCAGCAAATATCTCTTCCAGTTTATGGCACCATTTTTTATTTTCTCCGCTAAATTCAAAACGATCTAATTTTTCTTTTTTAGCTCTTGGAATAATTTCATTATCTATATAATCACTGATATAATTATTAAATTTCGAATTGTTATGATCTCCAACAAAATAGAAACCCTGAATACCTTTTGACCAGATCACCGCAGTTTCAGGTGACTTAAGAGAGTCTGCAAAGATCCAGCCTGGATTATTTCCTTCAATAACTGCTTTGACTTCCACATTGTCAATTTCATCATCTAATATATTATAAATAGATTTAAAATTTTCTTTTTCAATTTCAAATATCATTTTGGTCCTCCAACTACTATCTTATTTTTTGCACTAGGTTAATTCTATTAAAAATAAATTTACTTTTCCTTCTCATATAAAAATAAATAAAAATCATCTTCTTTATTTGGCTGAAGCTCACCAACCTTAACATATCCATGTTTTTCATAAAAATAATGGTTCCTGTAATTTTGATATGGTGTATCTAGGGACCACTTTTTAGCATTTGGATATAAATTCTCTATAAACTCTATAGCCTTGTGTCCTATTCCTCTATTTTGGTAATCTGGACTTATAAAAATAGCCCCAAGTCTGTAATGTCCATTATTTTTATCAAATAGCCTTATTCCTCCAATTATTATCTTTTTAAATATAATTTTATAATACATACCACTATGAATCTGAGATTTATGCCAGTCAACAAAATTAATTCCTGGAGGAAATGAACCATATTTATCTTTATCATCTTGAAAAGCTCTAACCGCAATATTTTTAAGGATCTCTTCATCACCATTTTGAGCCTTTTGAAACTTAAGCATATTATTAACTCCTTATTATATTATTTTAAAAAAGCCCCATTTCTTAAAAATAATTTATCTAAGCAATTATTTATAGAAATGGAGCTAAATAAAATTTCTATCTTAGTTAATTAGGACTTTTTTAACCGGGATTTGTATTTCGGTTAACCAATCTGATAGGTTTTCTTTATTCCAAATTCCATCAATATATGATTCTCTTGGATTATCACTTGGCATAAAATTATTATCTTCAATCCATTTAAATAGATGGGCATATGCTTCTCCTATATTATCATAAGAGCCTTTATAGAATACACAGGCAGCCTGATTAACCTTCCTGATTTTTTTGAATTTGATTTCTTCAGTTTCCCTGCCAAAAGCATTTACCGCTTCACAAAATTCTACTTCGAAATTTTCTTCTTTGTATTCTCCCTCAAGATAAATTGTAAAACAGTAGTTTGGTTTAGCAGCTTTTAAATTAGGATTGACCTCACTTATTTTTTCTCCAATTCTAGGGATTACCTCAAAATAATAATCATAATTAGGTACCAGCATTTTCTTTGCATAAACAATAACCTCAGGTAGTTCTTTTAACACAACTTCATAATTCATCTTAAAACCCTCCTTATTTTTTTCAAGATAATGTGTGATTTGAGCAAGCTGGTCTTTTTTTTCTTGAATATCATTTAGGAGTTTTTCTTTCTTCACTTTAAAAACATTATTATTATCTTTCCCATTAATAATATCTAGAATTTCATTAATAGAAAAATCCATCTGTCTGAGAGCAATGATTTTGTGGATTACTGGTAATTGCTCAGAAGTATAGTAACGGTATCCATTACTATCATTTACAAATGCAGGTTTTAAAAGTCCTATTCTATCATAATAACGTAATGTTTTAACAGTTATTCTGTTAATTTTTGAAAACTCTCCTATTTGATACATCAGCTAACTCCTTTCTCTAATTTTTATCCTGTAAAATAAGTATAAATTCTCCTCTAAGGGGAGGGTCAAGAAAAATTTTTTTAAAAGTTAACTTACTTCTAATATTTCTAAAGCAAGTTCCAACTGAGGGTCTCTCTGATTTAATATATCATTTATATCCTCTTTAACGATTATATCGGGTTTAATCCCTTTATTTTTGGGAAGACCCTCTACGGCAAGCTCATATACCAGAGTAGAATAATGAAGGCGCATCCTGGTATTATTTAAGACAATATCTTTTGAACTATCAGTACAGACATATGAACCACCAGTTTCACTTCCTACTATAGTACCAAGTTTATTGTATTTAAAAAATGCAGTAAAATGGGCGGCGGTTGAAAAATTTGCTCCATCTGTTATCAGAACTACCTCTCCCTCAAAATTGTTTTCAGCAGCTTCAATTGGGTCTGTAAAGCCCAATAATCGCTGGAGAAAAGGAAGCTCATCTGTAAAATATTCAGTTTCTTTATCAACTAGATAAGAAAGTAAAGCTTTTGACATAAATGGATTGGCCCCAAAGTTCCCTCTGAGGTCTATAATTAAATTAGAAATATTTCTCTTCTTTAAATTCAGGAAAAATTCTTCTAAAAATGAATCAAATTTTTCTTCATCTTCCTGCAAGAAAACATTTAGATTAAGCAGTGCATAATCATTAACTATTTGATTATCATAATAATTTCCGTCCCTATAACCTGCAAAGTGAAGGCTCCAGGAAGTTAAGTTATAGCTTTTATTTTGTTCGGCATTTAAATCTGCAGTTAATAACTTTCCATCTTCGTTAAGATACTCAACCTTAAATCTATCTGAATTATCAACAAAATCATAGAATCTACTGTTAAAATATTTGCTGATTATAAATCTCTGTTTTGCTTCACCTTCTCCATCACCACTAATATTTTCAATTAACTTTTCTATAATTTTTTTGCTGTTCAAACCATTAATTGACTTAATTTTATTACCTCTTCTAATTCCACTATCCTGATCATCTTCCAAAACAAAAAGTTCATCATTTATCAGAGTTACTTTTAATGGGAAAAATTCTACCTTATCTTCTCTATTTTTTTCTAAAGCTTCAGAAATATATAAATTTGTATGGCCACAGTTAATATCGGCAACTAAAGGATTAATTAATCTGTAAAATTCTGACTCTGTCATTCCCTCTTCAATTCGACCATAAGTTTTAGCAAAATCTGCTTGTAATTCATTTTTATTAGCAAAGAAAAGAGGATTTTCATCCATAATAGTTCTTTCGATTTCTTTTAGATCCTGAACTAATTCCTCTCTACTGTATGTTTTACTTTTAGCAGCTTCCACATTAATATAAGTGCCAAAAAAGCCTGTATAGTATAATATGAGAGCCGCAAGCAAGCAAAGAACAGTCCAACCCCCAAATATTTTTATTCTTTTCCCCTGCAGCTTCTTTCTTAATGCAATAAATGAAAATACCAAGATAAGTGAGCAAAAAATAAAGATTACTGCAAATGAAATAATCGTATTAACCGGCAAAAGACTTGACTGATTGACTGAAAATATCATAATTACCCTCCTAAAGATTTATCTTAAATTAATAATATATTATTAAATAAAAAAAGACACCCATCTAAAGTTAGGGTTTTTAAAATTTTTATTAAATATGCTGATCTATTAAAATAGGATTACCATCTGGATCAATAATTACAAAACTACCTGGCCCCTTTTCACCGTCAAGTGATTCTTGTTCTGTCTCAATGCTTTTATTTTTTATTTTTTTATATAACTCACGCACATCTGAATATTCATCTAACTCATCAGCATTCTGGTTCCAGCCGGGGTTAAAGGTAAGAATATTCTTATCAAACATTCCTTGAAACAAACCAATCAGTGCATCTCCATTTTTCATAATTAAATAATTATGCTCAATTTTACCGCCAAAAATTTCAAATCCCAAACTTTGATAAGAATCTCTTGATACTTTAAGATCCTTTACATTTAGACTAATTGAGAAAGCTCCTAATTTCATTTGTTCACCTACTAAAATTAAATTATTTAGTACCTGATTCATTAATTATAAATTTTTTATTATTGCAGTTTATCTCAGCCTCTGCTCCATAAGGTAATATGAACATTGGCGCCGTATGGCCAAAATTCATGTTGTATAGTATCGGTAAGTCATCTCGTTTTGCTTCCTCTTTTATTACTTTCAAATACTCTTTTTTATATTCTTCATAATACTTTTCATCATGAGGTTTAGCAATAATTAATCCATTTATTCTTTCGAATATTCCTAAAGCATTTAAAGCTCTAAGATACCATCTTATGTAATCTGGAGAGGGTTTATCTTCACTTGTTTCTAAAAATAATATTTTATTTTCCCATTCTTTTAAATCAGGCCATAAGAACGTTCCCCTCAGCCAATCCATTACTTCAATACAGCCGCCAATCAACTCACCTCTTACTTTACCACTCCCCTGAAGAAGTTCATAGCCCCTTATTTCTTTATTTAATTTCCTTTTTATCTTACTCTTTTCTTTGTTTTCCCAGGGCAGCAATTCAGAAGTCCAATATTTACTCTCATTAATTTCTCCTATGATTTCATTACTAAATAAAACCTTCCTGATCCACTTTACCGTATAATCATGCATTTCTACATTTTCTGCAAATTCAGCTAAAATACTAGGGCCATAATAACTTCTCAACCCGGCTTTATAGCACATAAAATGATTTACTGTTGTGTCTGAATATCCCATAAATATTTTTGGATTATTTTTTATAACATTAAAATCTATGTAAGGTAATAATCTAAGCGTATCATCTCCACCTATATTAGAAAAAATGGCTTTAATATCTTTGTCTTTAAAAGCACTCATCATATCTTCCGCCCTTGCCTCTGGATGATTATATAAATACTCACTCCCTTTTAGACTATTTGGCATTTCAACAACATCTAGTCCAAATAATTTTTCAATTCTTTTTTTACCTATCTCATATCTGTATCTAAGATCTTGATCTCCTGCACCACCCCATGACAAACTTACTGCTGCCATTTTATCTCCTCTTTTTAATCCTTCGGGTTTTATCATAAAAATAACACTGCCTTTCTATATTTTTATATCTGTCTCCAATTGATTAAGATATCTTTCAAATCCATTCCTCTTTTAATACCGCATAAATAATATCGTCTTTCCATTTTCCATTAATGAAAACACTTTTCTTAAAATGTGCCTCTTTTCTCATTCCAAGTCTTTCTAAAAGATTAATAGATTTTAAGTTATCCGGATCAACAGAAGCAGTTACTCTATGTTTGTTTAAATCAAAAAATAAATAATTTAGTACAGCTGTTACAGCTTCGGTAGCAAGTCCTTTTCCTTGATATTTCAAAGATAGTGAATATCCTATCTCACTTGGTATTCATATATTTTTGGATTGGATCGATATTTAAACATTGATTCTGCATCAGACATACTTGTTCCTCTTAAAAATAGTCTTTCAGTTGAAATTTTTAATTCACTCATCTTTATCTCCTCAAAAAATATGCTTAATATAAAAGAATATAAATACTTTTTCAGCAATATCTAAGCATTATAATACATATCGTAAACAACATAGCCATCAATTTCAGCAAGGGAGCCCGGAAATGTTTCCTGACACATCATACATCTTGGTTCTTCCATAGGGTAGCCGCTTGTTGGATAGATGCCATACTTGCTCGAAGTTTCAAAACCAACTCTGTTGTAAAAATTGAAATCTCCTTCAACTGTTATCCCTCTATATGCTAATTTTTTTACTTTTTCAATTCCCTGAGTCAGCATAGCTGTACCTATTCCCATTTTAAAGTAATCTGCATGTACTGCTACCGGTGCAAGCATAACTATTTCACTTTCAGCTTTATCTTTATGTCCCCCTTCTTTGGTTGGAGACAAGGGGAAGTGTGAAAATAGAAAATGACCGACAATTTTATCATTTAGTTCAGCTACAAATGACAATTGAGGAATATAATATTTAGAATCTCTAATTTCTTCAATTAATGCAATAATATCAGTGCCATCTGAATATGGGGTTCCCTCCTTAAAAGAACGTAAGACGAGAGATACAATATCTTTATAATCTTTGTGAGTTTCTGGACGGATTGTAATATCTTTTCTTATTGATTTATTCATTGTAATTTCCCCCATTAGTAAATTTTATATTTATTAATCAAAAAATATTTTTCGTTATTAAAAATTATTCTGAGAAGTCACTAATATATCTGACCTGATCCTGGCTGTTTGAAATAATAATTTCTTTAATGCTGAAAACAATTAAACCTATGTTATCTCCTAAAATGAATTGAGGCATATTGTTCTTTTTTAGATGTGTTTTTCTATATTGCTCTTCTTTTGCATTTCCTGATTCAATAGTCTCAGCAGTTCCTAATAAAGTAGCACTCAGTTTATCTGAACTGGAGAATACAAGTAGTGATATGTTTTTGTTTTTTTGAATGTTATAATATTTCCTGCTGTTTTTTCTGCTGCTTAAAATGATTTTGTTTTCTGACTCCAAGTAGGTAAAATTCATTAGTGATAAATAGGGTTTATCTTCCCATGTGGTAGCCATTGTGCATAAATTTTTATTTTCAAGTAAGTTTTTTATTTCTTCTGGAATATGCATATTTTCCTCCTTAAGATTTTGATAAAAGCAGAGCGAAATCCTTATTTTCTTTTCTTCTTCAAGTATTTCATCCCAAAATTTCTTTGATTCATCTAACCAACCCTGCTCATAAAATTCAACATTAATAAAAGGGATAAAAGTTGATAAAAAAATAATTTCTTCAGCCTCTATTTTTTTGGCAAATTCTATTGATTCTATAACTTTCTCTTTTGTTATTTTTCTAATTTTTGGTTCATTAGTCCCTGGATTTAAATCAATATAGGCACCATCAACAATATATCTAAATTCTTTTAATTTTTTTATAAATAAAAGATCTTTGTCATTATATTTTTCTAAATAGCCTGGATATAAAGGATTTTCTATATTTATAAGAGAAAAATCTTTAGGAAATTTTTTATCTTTGAAATCTTCTAAACTGCAGCCTACTCCTAAATTGATCATTTATTTATTCATTTCTCAGCATAATCATGATAATAAACCAATTATAAAACCGATAGATAATATACTGTATTTTTTCCGTAAATATAATACTGCAAAACCAGTCCAACCAGTTTCCTCTAACAAACCTCCACCAATAATCCCCCCAGGTTCGTTGAAAAGTCTTACTGTCTTTTTGTGGATCAGTGCGGTAGATAGAGATTATTTTTTCATTTTAAAAAAAGTTATATAATAAATTTAGCGCTAAATAAAATAATTCCTGCAAGTAATTAATTTTTTACCAGGGATCTACATGGACTAACACATCCTGAATACTTTCATCACTATCTTTAAGTCGCTTCTCTACATCTTTTGCAACATTGTGTCCTTCTCCAACAGTCAAATTATTATCTACTGCAATTGATATTTCAACAAAAATACTTGGACCATATGATCTAAGTTTGATATCACCAACATTATTTACCCTGTTAACTGCGTTTGCAATCTGCTTAAACTCCTTGACTTGACTTAGGTCGGGTATACAATCCATTAATTCATTAACGGCGTCTTTTAAAATATCAAATCCTATTTTGGCTATAAAAATTGCAACTATTAGACCAGCAAGAGGATCGAGATAAGAAAACCCGAGTCTAGATCCAGTTACCCCTATTAAAGCAGCAATTGAAGAAAATGCATCTGAACGATGATGATGTGCATCCGCTATTAAACCCTTGCTATTAATTTTTCTCCCCATTTTCACTGTATACTGATATAAAGCTTCTTTTATAATTATTGAAAAAAATGCAATCCACAAAGCTATAAAACCAGGTTGAATTATATTCTCATCAAAAATACTAGAATAAGTATTTTTGATTAATAAAAAACCAGTAGTTAGTAAAATAAGTCCAAGTAATGCAGTTCCTATAGCTTCTGCTTTCCCATGCCCATAAGGATGATTTCTATCCGCTGGAGTCTGTGAAAACCTAATACTTATCAGAATAACTATAGTAGAGGCTATGTCAGAAACAGTATGGAGCCCATCAGCAATTAAAGCCATACTTGAAAAAGTTATACCTACTATAATTTTAATAATTGATAATAATATATTTACTATCAAACCTATAATACTCACCTTTTTTCCAATCTTATACCTTTTTTCTTCAAACAAAATATTCACCCCTTTAAATTAATTTGATTTCTAAACATTATATAAAATAAATAGTTAGTTTGATTTATCTAATTAATTATTTAAAAAAATTTCTATTGACAGTCGATCACCTTTGTAAATATTTCAACCACTTTGTTTAATTCCTGATCATTTAAACAGTTAGATATCATCAGAGCAAAATCGTTATGGGCTTTATCATGAATATCTACAACTCTTTTTCCTGCCTCTGTTAAAAGTAAATTATAAACTCTTCTATCTTCGATAGAGTGTACTTTTTTTAAGTAACCCTGTTTTATTAATTTATTAACTGCTGTAGTGATTGTGGGTTTGGTTACACCTATCTCTTCACTTAAGTCTGTAAAGGTTGGATAGCTTAATTTTTTTACTATGTCAAGATAATACAATTGCCTAACTGTCAAATCTGATAATTCATCACTATTTAGGGCTTTATCTTCAAATTCTCCCATCATGGAAGATATCTTTTCAACTACATCTACTAGTGCTTTGCGTGGTTCCATTAGTTTTTCCCTCCTTATATTAATTTTAGTTAGTACAATCTAATTAATATAATCAAACTATATCATTTGCGATATATGCTGTCAAGTTTATCTTAAAAAAATTTATTGACTATTTTTGTATAAAAAGCCTGACAGTATTTTCAACAGCCAGGCTGTAGATATTTGTTTTGAATATAAATGAATATATTAAACAGAAACTTCTCCTTTAATAGTAGGATGTGGGTCATATCCGATCAGTTCTATATCTTCAAATTTAATGTCAAAAATATTATCAGTTTCTTTATTTATTTTTAGCTGAGGTAAAGGTCTCGGCTCTCTGCTTAACTGTTCCTTTATCTGATCAAAATGATTGTGATATATATGTACATCTCCACCGGTCCAGACAAATTCTCCAACTTCAAGTCCAACTACATGGGCTATCATATGAATTAATAAACTGTAGCTTGCAATATTGAAGGGAACGCCTAAGAAAGTATCACAGGAGCGCTGATATAGCTGACAGGAAAGTTTACCATCGGCCACATAGAACTGAAAAAGTAGGTGACAGGGGGGGAGGGCCATCTTATCTAAATCTCCAACATTCCAGGCATTCACAATTAATCTTCTGGAATATGGATTTTCCTTAATCTGTTCAATTACCTCAGAAATTTGATCTATTGTACCCTCTCTGCCTTCCCAACTTCTCCACTGATGACCGTAAACATTGCCTAAATCTCCATTTTCATCTGCCCATTCATCCCAGATATGTACATCATTATCATTTAAATACTTTATGTTTGTATCTCCCTTTAAAAACCAGAGCAGCTCATGGGCAACTCCTTTCCAGTAAACCTTTTTAGTGGTCATTAGAGGAAAACCTTTCTGCAGATCAAATCTCAGCTGATGACCAAAAATACTCCTGGTACCTGTACCTGTTCTATCCTCGCGATCAACTCCACTGTCTAAAATTTGCTGACACATCTCAAGATACTGTTTCATTAAAAATCACTCCTAGATTTTTGATTTTTTCGCTGAAAAATATGATAAGAATATGAATATGGATTATCGCTTTCAGTAGTTCCCTTCTTTTCTGATACTTTATACCACTTCTGCCAGTCTACCTCCGGGAAATATGTATCTCCAGAAAACTGATGCTCAATGATTGTTAGATATAATTTATCACTATATTTTAAAAACTGTTTATAAATTTCTGCACCACCGATGATAAAAGCCTCTTCTTTTTTCTTCAAAAATTCATTCAATATTTCTTTTTTTGAATGAACTACTTCACAGCCTTCAGCTGTATAATCTTTATTTCTTGTTAGAATAATGTTTTTCCTGCCGGGCAAGGGAAAACCAATTGATTTAAAAGTCTTTCTTCCCATGATGACCGGTGCTCCCATAGTTATTTCTTTAAAATATTTTAAATCAGCCGGTAATTTCCAGGGGATTTTTCCCTGCTCACCAATTAACTGATTTTGATCCATTGCTGCAATTATTGATAAACTCATTTGATCACCTTTCTAAACTAATATAAAATTTAAATTACTGTAATCATTATAGCAAGAAATTAATGGTTTAGAAAGGATAAATAAATTATTGATCTTTAAATAATAATTTTTAAAATTTGCAAAATCAACCTTTTAACTAATACAAAAATATTATATAAATAGAAATTAATAAAACAATAGCATAAAGCCATTTATTCCATTCAAATAATCTCTTCCCGCCAAAGCTAGCCAGGGGATAAAAAGGAACAACATTAATTATCATAAAAGTAGCAGAGATAGATGACATAGTTTTAAAAAAACTAAATTCGCTTAGAAGTGTTCTTGTTAGAAATACTATCAAGAATAAAGAAATCAATTGGGTCAAAGCTGTTAAACCCAGAGAGCGTTTAAAGTCTTTCTGCTGTCTGTAAACTTTTGGATACCAGTTCCCTGAAATAAAAAATATTCCTCCCAAAAGAGCAGCTATAAAAGGTATTAGATAACCACCATCACAGACTCTAAAATACCAATTTTCATTTGAAAATAATGTCCCAAGATAGCCAAAAACTAATCTAATAGCTAAAATTGATACTACCGCTCCAATAATATAAAAAGCATTTTTAAAACCATAAATAAATAGTGGTAGTAATAATAAAGCGGTAAAAATTAAATATTTAAAAATCTGAAAAATTGATTTTTCTCCACTCTGAGAGATGGCATTATCCTCTAACTTTAGATAATAGTCCATACCTGTTGCAAAATTGAAAGGAGTTTTAAATGTCAGATTAAGCATACCCAGAACTCCAAATTGTCTAATTAGATCATTTAATCCAACTCTTTTTAAATTTTTATTAATAAACATCTTCCAGGATCCAACATTATCATCTCTTACTACGGCACTATAACCATCACATTCTTCTTTTTTCATTGTATCTAAACAGTGATCAACCAGTTTGCTACCAATACCTTTTCCATGGAAAGCCTTATCCACAAAAATATAATCAACATAACCAATCTTTTTATCAGCTATAGTTAAATATTTATATAATACTGCACCTATAATTTTATTGTCTTCAAGAGCAACATAACAATCTTTTGGTTTTGGTATAAAAAGGCTCTCAAACCATTCAAAGGTCTTTTTCCCAAGTCTTCTAACCTGCTCTGCTTCGTTTTTTTTCATAGCTCTTATTTCAGGCATGCTAAAGAACCTCCTAATATTAATTTCTAAATTAAATATCAATCATACTCATGATAATTAAAAGCAATCCCAACAGACCACTAAGATATAATCTGCGGACATAAAGGCGACCTTCTTTTATAGTTTGAGTTTTTATAAGTTTTATACCCCAATATAAAATTAAAATATTTGTCACAGAAATAATAATCAAATAAAAGTTACCAAATATTCCTAAAATAACTGGGAGAAAACTTAATACCATAAAAATTAAAAATAATAAAAATGAAATATAAAGAGCTTTATTTCTTCCCATTAGTATAGCAATCGATTTAATATTCCTCTTTTTATCTCCCTCAACGTCCATTGCATCTGCTGCAATTTCTTCCCCAAGATCAAAAACAAAAAGCATCATACTAAAAATCACAGCCGCTGTATTCCAGGGGTTACCAACCACTATTCCTCCAAGAATGATTGTAATTGCAACTGAAGAACTGACAAATAAATTACCCACTAAACCTTTTTCTTTAAACTTCCAATTATATAAAAAACCAACAATCCAAAAAACAATGTATAACAAAACAGCAGTTCTGTTAATAAAAAATGATACCGCCAAACCTAATAATGATATAATAATAGTAAAAACTATAGCTGTAGTTGAAGAAATCAAGCCTGATGCTAAAGGACGTTCTGGTGCATTTACTTTATCAACTTCAATATCAAAAAAATCATTTAAAATCATTGCTGATCCTGATAGAAGAAAACCCCACATAAAGCCCAAAAACAATTCTGAGAATGAGGGTAAATTTCCAAGTGAAATTATTTCACCTAAAATCACAGAAACTCCTGCAGCAAAAGGTAATTCTGGCCGCAATAATTTAAATAGTCCTTTTATCTTTTCTTTTGTCATTTTAGTCTCCTTTTAAAATCAATTTTTTCATATCAAAAAATATAAGGAGGATATAAATAATATAATTCCAGTTAAGATATTAGAATAAATAATAATATTTGAAATTAACAAATTGAATCTTTCTTCTCTCTTAACAAATATTTTGTGTACTAAAAAGGGGATAATTCCTCCTAAACCTGTTAATAGTCCCATAATAAATCTAAAATTTGATAGCTGATCAACTTCTAATAAACCATAGAATAAAACAAAAATTATGGGAACATGCAGGATAAGAAAACTAGTTATTTCACCCGGTAATTTTAGTATTTTCCACTCCCTTTCATACCCTGACTCAATCTCGTGAAGTATTAATAAAGTTGCATTGAGAATATAAAATAGCGTTAAAAGATTCATTTTATTTATCCCCCTGATTCTCTGCTAACCATAATTAAATTAATAATCATAATTTCAGTTATTATCTATTTTTTTGAGTGTTACCTGAAATAATTTTCTCGGAAGTCCTCCTTCTTCAAATTCATTAATTTCAACCATATTAAATCCTTTTGCTAAATGTTTTACTTTTTCCTCACTAAAGAAATGAACAATAAACCCACCTACCTCATATAGGTCTTCTCCGCGGTGGACTCCTGTACCATAATCATCATCACTTGTGATCCTGGCAATGAACTCAGCAGTTTTTTTATTGATGAATTCAGAAGGACGAACCTGGCTGAGTAAGGAATTCAATTTCTTCAGCAGTAGATTTTCGTCCGAGTATTTCATTGCGGTGAGGGAATCTTCCAAATCGCTCTATTATATTTTTGTGCTTGATTTCATAATCAAAAGAATCTTCCATGCCAGGTTCATTAAAAAGTCTCACTGCCTTTTTGTGTACCTTTAGAGATTCACTGTGCATAAATGGCATATAGAAGAAACTGCGCTTGAAAGTTTCAACCTTGATGTGAAAACCCTTTCGAATAGCTTCCTGTGCCAGAACTAAAGCGCCAAGATTGTTTGCAAAAGCACCCGGTTTTCCACGGTAAATGTTTCGAGAAAATTGATCCAGGACTATTATTTCTGCAAGGCTTCCTTCCGGTGTCACCCGCCAGGATTCAAGTTCTCCCTTTGCTGCGGCATCATGAATCATACCAAATCGATCACAAATTTTGGCATCAAGCTCATCAGATGAATTAAACCACTGCTTTGGAGTTAATTCCTCAAACCAGAACTTCATTACTTCTTTACTTTTATCAATCATTTTATTTACCTCCTTTGGATTAGCAGAACAAATTATATTAATAACCTTCTATTTTCTCTGATAATAATACTAAGTTCCATTCATATATCTTATAAGTATATAAAGCTTTTTTGATAAGGGGATCCTTTTTTGCAATTTTTTTTGCTTCTTTCAAATTTTTAGCTTTAAAAATTATCATTCCGCCTTTTTTATTCTCAAATCCGCCACCAATAAAAAATCTCTCCGCTGCAATTTTTTCCAGGTAATCTATATGATCATCAAAATCATTAGTTTCAAATTTTTTATTATTATTTCTATAATCTATTCTTACAAATAATTTATCACCTTTTTCCACTAATCTCACCCCTCAATCATTGTCATTAAGCAAATTTTATAATATATGATTTACCTTTATTATCTTGTTTAATATCAACTTTATCTACTCCAAAACCAATATTCCAGAAAACACTTATGATAAGCAGTATTAAAAACTAATTCATAAAATATATATTATTATATAGTTCATCTAAAAGAAAAAAAACCTGCTTATACAAGAAAAACATCTGATTTTTTAATAATACAAAAAATTTAATATTCATAAACAAAAAAGGCCAGCACTAGGCCAGCCCATTCTTTTTAATTTTTTTACCACGGCAGTAAATTACCCTCTATATTTTCACTATAGAGTCTCTCATATTCTTTAATCTTCTCTTGAGATATATTATCAGTTGCACTCATATTCTCTTTTAACTGTTTCTCATTTCTAACACCGGGGATAACTGTCGAAACTTCAGGGTAACTCAATATATACCCTAAAGCCTCCTGTACCATACTATTGCTTTTACTCTTTATCTCCTTAACTTTTTCAACTAAATCTGCCCTTCTTTTAATAACCTGAGGTGACCAGCGGTCCCTTATTCCAGAAAATTCACTATTGTGATCATATTTGCCAGTCAACCAACCTGAATCTAAAGGAACTTTTACTATCAGCCCTACATCCTTTTCTCTAACTAAAGAAAAAGCATCTTTTGTCTCCTGGTGAAAAATATTAAAGAATATCTCCAAAACTTCTGAATCACTATTTTCTAAAACATATTTCATTTCAGTACTAGTATCAACAGATACACCAAAACTTTTAATCTTACCAGACTGTTTTAATTCCTCTAAAACTTGATAATGATTCTGTTCCTCTCTCATAATCTCATGTGGTGGACTATGTAACAATACGGAGTCAAGGTAGTCTGTCTGCAGCTTTCTCAAACTGGTCTCGACCGAATCTTTTATTAAAGAAGGTCTATAATCTGTATGTCCATCAGCGAAATGGCCAAACTTAGTACTGATTATTACTTGCTCTCTTTTTCCTTTTAAAGCCTTACCTAAAAGTTCTTCACTCTTTCCACCTGCATAGTTTGGAGCAGTATCAAAAAAATTACAGCCCAGGTCTATAGCTTTATGAACAAGTTTAATCGCTTCTTTATCTGTGGCTCCTTTCCAACTCTTTGTATTACCCAACTGCCAGGCTCCAAAACCAACTTCTGATACCATTAAACCGGTGCTTCCCTTTCTTCTTTTCTTCATAAATGATTCCCCCTTGTTTAATTAGAAAATTTATAAAATTAATCTGATACCTTAGAAAAGACTTCTATCTGATTTCCTTCAGGATCTTCAAACTCAAAAACTATATTATCCAGGATTTTTGTTAAAGGAAAAATGATATTTAAACCCCGGACTTCTATCTTTTCTTTTGTTTTCTCAGCATTATCAACTTCAAAACTTAATAAACAGTTATCCCCATACTTTACTTCTTCATTCTCGTTATTATGATCAAACAGGAAAAGGCGGAATCCATCCACATCAAAGAGATATAAACTCTCCCTTTTCTTAGCTGCTGATCTTTCTAAAAACCATTCATAAAAATTTATTGCTCTCTTAATATTTTCTGCAGCTATGTAAGCAGATTCTAATTTAGGTTTCATAAGTTATTATACTTCCTAGAGATTGGTTTTTATTTTTGGTTAATTAGAAGTTTAAAAATATAGTTTTTACTTGCTTTATAAATAATACAAATAGTATAATATTAATAGGTGATGAAAATGAAATTTGAAAAATGTTTAAAAGCATTTTTACGAACAAAGAAAAAATATGATCAAGCATTAAAAAGACTAGCCAATCCTGAAGGTGATAGTGAAAAATTTTATAATATAACAAATGATGAGAAAAAAGAAGAACTTTTAGAATTATTCCGAGAACTAGAGAAAGCTGAAAACGAAAGTAAAGATAATATGGTTGGTACTTCTCATGATAACCTTATAGAAAAGATTAGAAAAGAGCTTGAAGAATAATTTATGTAATATAAGCACATATTCTAATACTTCATAAATTTTTTTAGTTAAATTATAT
Source organism: Halanaerobium kushneri (assembly GCF_900156285.1). GTDB lineage: Bacteria > Bacillota > Halanaerobiia > Halanaerobiales > Halanaerobiaceae > Halanaerobium > Halanaerobium kushneri. The sequence continues at coordinate 125,296 of NZ_FTNC01000001.1, read as the reverse complement.
ATCTTTTTTGAAAATAACCATATTTAATTCTATCAAGTGAGGTGAAACAAAGTGGCCTTTATTGATCATAAAAGTCTTAAAAATGAACTTTTTGAATCTGAAGAAGTTAAAGAAGAATATGAAAAAATGAATGTTATGTATGAAATAAAAAAACAAATAATTAGGTATAGAATAGAAAATGATTTAACTCAGAAAGAATTAGCAGATAGAATAGGAACTAAACAGTCTACCATCTCCAGACTAGAAAATGATGATTATAATCCGAGTGTTGAATTTCTTGATAAAGTTGCTCATGCACTTGGTAAAAAACTTGAAATTAGATTTAATTAACAGTGCTAAAGGTTCAACGGCACTGTTTTCTTATGTTATAAGTTTTAAAATATTAAAGCATTAGCTAAGATTCATATAACGTCCCTGGGATTTAAGAAGTTCGTGAGGTTTAGTGCGACTGCCCATGCCGAATGAATTTTCGTAGAGCGTAAAGGAATCTTCAATCCCATAGGTGGTTTGCTATTCTGATAAATTTTAGAAATTATCATAAATTTAAAAAGGCTTATCTCCCCTTTTTAAGTCCCCTAAAATCTATTCTTTATCTAATAAATCCATGATTTCTTTTTCGCTTACTGCATCTTTAAGATCAAAGTTTTCTTTTCTTTTGGCTATAATCTTTTCAATATGGACATCTTCAATTTGATTTTCCAGAAATTCAATTTGTTCTAGTAACATTTCATATTCTTCAATATCCATCATAATACCTTCAATATCATTATTTCTGGTAATAAAAAGCGGGCCTTCTTTTGTTTTATCTAACATTTTACTAAAATTACGAACAATTTCAGAAGATGAGACCATATGCTCTCTATCAATTCTTAAAGTAACCATTATCGGCACCTCCATAAATTAAAATATTTCATAAATGATTATCTTAATTAAATTATATGTAAAATCTATTGTAATATTTTTAGTTTTGATTTATAGAAGTGTTTTAGCTTAGAATTTATATATTATTTTAAAAGACTTTTGTAAACCAGCTCTTTCGTATAACGTTCCTGGGATTTGCGCTCGTGCCTGATTCCGTCAGGAAATGGCCTAAAGCTTGCTTTTTCATATCCGTAATTGGTCAAGTCTGCAAGCTTTATGACAGGAGGCATGACTCCAATCACATGTTATACGACCGTTGGTTTTGCTCTTATCTTTATTAATTAAGAACATTAATTATTTGTTGTATACTAAAATTACCGGGAATTGCAAAGTAGTATTCCCGGAAGTTGCAAACTAAAATTCCCTATTATTGCAGAATAAAAAAGTCATTGCAGTCACCCCCAAAATACCGTACCCTTATATTAAGTCAACCACAACTTATATAAGGGAGGAAAATGGAGATGACATTAGCAATGACTGATATTAATGATATCAAAAAACTGTACTTTAAGAAAGGTTTAAATGTGGCTGAAATAATGAGAAAAACGGGTCATGATCGCAAAACAATTAATAAATACCTCGATATGACTGATTTTAATCTAGTTTTAGAAACACCTGAAAGATCCAAGCGTGGCTCCAAGTTGGACCCATTTAAGAAAACTATTGATGAGTGGCTTGAAGCTGATAAAAAAGTCTGGAGAAAACAGCGTCATACTGCAAAAAGGATACATACCAGATTAACTGAAATCTATGGTAGTAAATATGACTGCTCTTATCGATTGTTAGCTGAATATGTGAAAATCAAAAAGAAAGAAATATTTTCTGATGAGCCTAAATTCTTTTTACCGTTAAAACATCTGCCTGGAGAAGCTCAGGTTGACTTTGGTAGAACAGATTTTAGAGAAAATGGGACTTTTTATGAAGGCCGCCATTTAAATCTTAGCTTTCCACAGAGTAATACTGGTTATGCCCAGCTATTTAAGGGTGAAAATCTGCAGTGTTTAGAACAGGGCATGATAAACATATTTAATCATCTTGGTGGTGTTCCCTCCAGAATAGTTTTTGATAATGCTTCCAGTATGATTTCAGATATCGGAAAAAACAAATATCGAAAACTGACTGAACACTTTATGATGTTTAAAAACCATTTTAGATTTGAAGCTGTATTTTGTAATCCAGCAAGTGGGCATGAAAAAGGCAATGTCGAGGGTAAAGTTGGCTATCACAGACGCAACTATTTTGTGCCACCACCAGAATTTGATAATTTAGATGAATTCAATAAATCATTACTTACTGAACTTGATGATGATCAGTATCGTGAACACTACAGGAAAAATGCTACTCAGCATGAGTTGTTTCAAGCTGATCTAAAAGCATTATTACCACTGCCTGAGCTCAAATTTGAGCCAGCATTGGTTGTTTCCAAGAAAGCTGATGCCAATGCCTGTATTACTATTCATAAAGGTAAACACAGATATTCTACTAAACCAAGTCTTGCTAAAAGCAATGTTTTTGTTAAACTTACAGCTGAGAAAGTGATAATCTTAGAACAGGACCTTAAAGAAATTGTGACTCATGACAGGCTTTATGGTGACTTAAAACAGGAATCAATTAACTGGATTCTTTATTTAGGTCAAATATCAAAAAGGCCAACAGCTTTAAAATATACTGGGATTTATGATCTATTTCCTAAGGCAGCTAAAGATTATTTTGATACTTTAGATTACGAGAACTTAAAAGCAACACTAAAAACTCTAAATACACTGACAGAAGAAACAAATTTTGAGGCAGCAGTAGATGCACTCTTAGATGCTATCTCTCATGGAGCAAGTGATACTGACAGCATCCAGGTCCTATTTAAGAGAAAGAACTCTAAGATTATGGAACTTGATGGACATTTAGCAGCTAAAAATGCACCTGAATTACCTGAATAAAACCTGATATTAGTTTTTATGATACTTTCTATACAGTAGCAGATGGAGTTGAAGCCAATGATTAAAGATCAGATTGCAGCCTGCTGCAAAACTCTTAAATTAAGTCAGAACATAGCTGATAATTTTGAAAGTATTGAAGCTGAAAATCGTTATGAGTTTCTACTTGAAATACTGCAAAATGAAGTTGAATACCGTAAAGCCAAAAAGATAGAAAGACTGATTAAACAGGCTAAATTTTATACTATTAAGACCTTTGAAGGCTATTCGTTTGATGAAATCAGAATACCTTCTGCACTATCAATTGAAGATCTAAAAACAGGAAGCTTTATTGAGAAAAAAGAGAATTTAATACTGTATGGGGCCGCTGGTACCGGGAAATCTCATCTTGCAACGGCGATTGGCCTGGAAGTTTGCCGCCAGAGAAAATCAGTTTTGTTCTTTAGAACAGCAACCCTGGTTAATCAATTAAGCAAGGCAAAAGAAGAAGGAAAACTGGACAAATTATTTAAAAAGATAGAAAAAGCAGACTTAATAATTTGTGATGAATGGGGCTATATTCCTCTCGACAGAGAGGGATCTCAGCTCCTGTTCCAGATAATTTCAGACTGTTATGAGAAAAAGAGCCTGATAATCACAACTAATCTTGAATTTAGTAAATGGGCTAATATTTTTTATGATGAGCAGATGACAGCTGCTTTAATTGATAGATTGGTACACCACAGTCACCTACTTGTATTTCCTGGTGACAGTCATAGAATCAAAAATTCACTGATGAAAGGAGCCCAAAATTAACTTTAATTTTTCCCTATTGGGTGGCTGCTAAAAAAACTTTGCAAAAACCGGGAATTTTAACTTGCAAAAAACACATTAATAATATAATTCTTTTAATAGAAATAAATACCTGCATAAATATCAAAACCATTATACATGCATTAGTGTTAAGTGATATAATATAAACAGATTAAAAGATTAACCATTAGACGAAAGGAGTTTTTGTTATGCCATCTTTACAAGTTAGAGATTTACCAGAACATCTTTATCAAGAAATTGTCCGATTAGCTGAAGCTGACAGAAGAAGTATTACTCAGGAAACAATAGTATTATTAGAAAAAGCTTTAAATATAGAAAAAGAAAACAAAAAACGTCGTCAACAACTTTTAAATAAAATACAAGAAGAAACCAGTCAAGAAAAGAAAGATAAAGAAATATTAGATCCTGTAAAATTAGTTAGAGAGGACCGTGAAAGATGAGAATTACACTCGATGTAAGTGCAGCTGTTGAAATAGTGGTGGGTGGTAAAAGACAACAAGAAATTGTAAATATATTAAATGACGCAGACTGGGTAATTGCTCCTTCTCTTTTTATTTATGAAGCTAGTAATACATTGTGGAAATATCATGGATATCAAGATTATAGCAAAGAAGATATTATGAAAAAAATTGAATATCTTTATAAAATGGTAGATCAATTTATTGATGCAAAAGATATTTTTGAAGAAGCTTTGCCACTTTCATGCAAGATAAGTAATCCTGCTTATGACGCTATGTATTTAGTTACAAGCAGGCGTAAAAATGCTACTTTAGTAACATTAGATAAAAAATTAATTAGAGCAGCTAAAAGTATTGATGTTCCAGTAGCAGTAATTACTTAGCCCAATGTCGTATAACGTCCCTGGAGTTCACGACGTTCACGCTACCCCTCTGAATCTACACTCTAACTGGTGAATTTCATGAGTCCCCACTTGTCCTACTTTTAACCAGCAAGCTGAATGTTGCTAACTCCATGTTAGGCGACGTAGTGTGGCTTTTATGCTAATTTATTACTTCTTGAAGATATTTTCCAGTATATCCTTGGTTATTTTTCATTACTTGTTCAGGAGTACCTTCTGCCACAATATATCCTCCATTTTTACCACCTTCTGGCCCTAAATCTATCACCCAATCAGACCTAGCTATCAAATCTAGATTATGCTCTATAACAACTACCGTATTCCCTCTGTTAACTAATTTATTTAATAAGATAAATAGCTCATCTATATCGTGAGGATGTAAACCTGTAGTAGGTTCATCAAGTAAATATAAAGTATTACCATTACTATTTTTACCTAATTCCTTAGTTAACTTTATTCTTTGAGCTTCCCCTCCAGATAATGTAGTAGTAGGCTGACCTAAGCGTAAATAACCTAATCCAATTTCAGACATCAGTAATAATTTATCTATTATCTTTTTTTCATCTTCAAATATAGATATAGCCTGATTCACAGTAAGATTTAATATTTCAGAAATATTATAGTCACGATATTTCACTTCTAATATATCCTTCTTAAAACGCTTACCATGACAGACTGGACAAGTAACTTGAGCATCTGGCAAAAAATGCATATCAAGATTTATTACTCCTAAACCTTTACACTTTTTACATCGACCGCCACTTGAATTAAAAGAAAAATGTTTAGAGCTTAAGCCTTTATTCTTTGCTTGTTCCAAATTAGAAAAAAGCTTTCTGATTGTTGTAAAAATGTCAGTATAAGTTGCTATATTTGATCTTGACATTCTGCCAATTTGACTTTGATCAACAGTAATCACTTTATTAATTTTTTCTATCCCACTAATTTTATTATACTTACCAGGCATTTCACTTGAATCATAAAATTTACGTCTGATTGCTTTATCTAAGATATCAAAAACCAATGTTGACTTACCTGATCCTGAAACTCCTGTGATAGATACTAAATTATTTAGTGGAATATCAACTGTTATTTCTTTAAGATTATGTTCAGATGCTTTTTCTATTCTTAAGCAATCTCTGTTAATTGCTCTACTATTAGTTTTTATATATCTAGCCTTTTTATCTCCCGTTAAATAAGAAGCAGTAATAGATTTTTCACTCTTAATTACTTCTTCTAGACTTCCAGTAGCAACAACTTCTCCACCATTTTCTCCTGCTTCAGGTCCTATATCAATAATATAGTCTGCTTTCTTAATAAAATCTATATCATGCTCAATAACCAATATTGTATTACCACGATTACGTAATTGCTTTAAAACTTTGATCAATTTATCTGTATCCCTGCGGTGTAAACCAGCAGTAGGTTCATCTAATATATATAAAACTCCAGTAAGTCCAGAACCTAATAACGAAGCCAATCTAAGTCTTTGAGCTTCTCCGCCAGACAATGATACAGCTGGTCTATCTATATTTAAATAATCTAAGCCTACATCAATTAATCCTTTTATTCTTTCTAATAAATCATCAATGATTGGCCTTACAACAGCTAATGATGCTTTAGAAATATTATCTTCTAATTCTTTAAGCCAGTTTAAAAGATCATTAAGAGAAAATTTAAATAAACTTGTAATAACAGTATTATTAACTTCTACTAATCGGCTTTCTTCACGCAACTTAGTTCCTTTACATTTAGGGCATTCTTTTTGTATTAATTTTTTCTTAAGTTTTTTACGCTTTTTAGGATTATCAGTACTTTCAGAATAATTTTCTAATATTCTAGTAACTATCCCTTTAAAATTACCATCCCCAACTTTTTTAGGAGCTTTAATATCTGGAAAGTGTTCTTTAAATTCTTCACTTTTAACTCCATGTAATAATAAATCACGTTGTACTTCATTATAGTCTTTAACAGCTTTTTTAGGGTCAAAAGAAAAGCCATAATGTTCAGCCGCTGCTTGTAATACATCTGCATTATATTCAATCTGCCATCCTTTCCACTCACTAACTGCTCCTTCTAGAATATTTTTTTCTTCATCTAATATACTATCTAAATCAACTTCTGTAACAAGTCCTAATCCTTTACATTTTTGACAAACCCCTTTCTGCTTATTAAATGAAAAATGAGCCATTGTTAACTTTTCCAAGTCTTCCTTGCAGTTAGAGCAGACAACTTTTTCATCTCCCAATTCATCATCCCAAATTTCTACTTCTTCATCTTGTTCAAAAGTAGGTTTTATAATTTTACCACAATTAGGACATGGTCTCTCTCCTAATTTTGCAAATAAAACTCTAATGTAAGTATAAATTTCAGTAACCGTTCCTACTGTAGAGCGAGGATTTTTATTATTATTATATTGTCCAACACTGATTGATGGTGACAGTCCTTTTATAGAATCAACTTTAGGTTTGCTTAAAGAATCAGTTACTTTCCCCATGGATTCCATATACTGTCTTTGACATTCTTTTTGTAAGGTATCCATTGCTAAAGAGGACTTTCCTGAACCTGAAAGTCCAGTTAAAACAACCATTTTATACTTTGGTATTCTTAAAGAAATATTTTTTAAATTGTTTTCACAAGCTCCGTTAATTTCAATATATTTATCCATAACTAATACTCCCCTTATCAAAATAAATAATAGAATATATTTTTCATTTTAGTTATTATAACCACATAGTATTTTTCAATTAGTAATCTATTATAACACTATGTCGCCTAACATCCCTGGTATTTGTGCTTGTGCCTGGTTCCGTCAGGAACTGACCTAAAGCTTGCCTTTTCATATCCGTAATTGGCTAGCCAGCAAGCTTTATGACTGAAGGCATCACGACAATCCCATGTTATACGATCGTAATGCCAGTTTACTTTATCCAGTCTAAACTATATGGAAACCTAGTCAATCCAGTAGAAAACATTTCTGATCTTACCCCTGGTATTGATAATAAAATTCTCTCATTTATTAATTGTAAATTAAAATAAAGATTTTCTTCGTCTGAGCTAACTCCAATTGGCTCCCCAGCAAATTTAGCTTCATGTATTAAATTATTTCTTAATTCTGATAAAGTTGATCTTCCATTTTTTACTCTAGCCCAATCAGGTAAATAAATATTATAATATAAGCATAAATTTTCTATTCTTTGGGCATGAGTTTTTGCTTTATCAATATCTGTTATCTTTGTAGCAATATTGTAGCAACAATCTAAAACCTTATACTGTGCATCAAATTTTTCAAATTCATATTTATAACTTTGACCAAACAAAAACCAATGAATAGCTGCAGCATAACTTTTGAAAATATTAGAATCTTTTTGATATAAAAAAATTATTTTATCAATTATTTTACATAATTCTTTATCGTTACAATAAAAACTAATTAATTTTCCTTCTTTAATAGGTGTTTTATAATAGTGTCCCCAACCATCGCGATACATCTGTAATCCTTTTAAGAAGCCAAATATAGTAGGAATAAATTTTTGTAACTCATTATTTTTTTTAAACTTACTTTTCAATAACAATTTATGTGAATTTGGAAGTGCAAACCAACTTACACACTTAGTAGGTTTATTTTTTTTATCATATCCAATAGGTGGATATAACCAACTATTTTCTATATAAAAATTTTCTTTTAAGAACTCATATTTTTCTGTAATATCATCTAAAGGAATAATCTCCATCAAATCACTTGAATAGATTTTGCTTTCATTTAAAAAACCAAATTCAATCATATTTCCCCCTAAAGTTTACTTTGGCATTATGTCGTATAACGTTCCTAGTGTTCGCGACGTCTAGTATAAATTTAAAAGTCTGAGTATTAATTACCCAGACTTTCATAAATTATATCTAATTAAATTTTATATATTGCAACTAGATGTCGCTAACACCATGTTAGACGAAGTGCAAGTATTTATATAGAAAATACTAATATAAAATAATATCTATTCATTAACATTGAATTTCACTGGAGTGTCGATTTTAGGAACAACTAATTTATCACTAAACACCATAATTTCAGAACCTTTATATTTCTTAGCTGCACTATAACTAAGAGAATAAATTTTTTGGTAACATTCATTATATAATTTACTTATTTCTGGAGTATTATCATAGGTGACTATCCAATGTTGTTCAATTTTATTAATTATTATCTCAGCTAAATCAGCATGATCTTCCTCTTTATAATAATTTTCATATAAATGTTTTCCTTTATTAAAATAGGGAGGATCTAGATAAACTAAAGTCTTATTTGGTAAATCAGGAATCACATCTGTTATTAAATTTGCAGCATCTAAATTATATAATCTAATTCTATCTTTATACCTAGAAATCTTTTTAATTCGTTTAATTAAATTTTCTTTATTAAATCTAGCATTAATTTTCCATTTGCTATTTTGCTCAAGGCCTCCTATAACCCCCCCTTGTAAAATACCTGATCTATTTGTCCTATTAAGAAAAAAAGTGGAAAATCCTAATTCTAAAATAGAACTATTAAATTGTTCTTGGATAGATTTTTGTTTATGCCATTCATCAACAGTTATTGAAGTTTCAGAAATCAACTCACATAATTTATCGGTATGATTTAACACAGAATACCAAAAAGCATAAATTGAATTACTTAAATCATTAATTAAAATATCTGATACATATTCATTACATAATAAAGATAGAGCAATTCCTCCCCCTCCAGCAAATGGTTCTACATAAGTTCCATCTAATAAATTATTTTTTCTAATTATTAATTTCATATAATCCGATAATTTTCCTTTTCCCCCAGGATAACGCAAAGGAGAATAAAATCTCATATATAATCACCATACCTATTATTTAGTTATTCCATATTCCTTTAAAATAATTTTCTAATCTTTCCCAATTGATTTTTAAATCTTTAGCAATTGGTTGCATATTTTTATTATGAACATATGCATTAAATGTATTAATTGAAATTATACTATCAGGATTAGAAACTGATACATTAACTGGTTTCAATTCTTGGTCAGTCAATAAATCTTTATCTTTCAAATCTTCTGCTACTTTTTGAACTTTAGTAGAAAGCCTAGAATCAATACTTATATTTTCTAAATTATTTTCTTCAATATAATGATCTAAACTTAATTCAAGAAAGACTCTAAATGAAACAGCAGTCAAATTAGGAAACTTTTCAACCTCAATTTTTTTCAGCTCCATATAAATCTTATTTATTCTTTTATCTTCTATTTCTAAAATACAATTGCTTGGAATAAGTCCGTGTCTAAAAAAAGACCTTCTTTTAGATTTAGGTTTCCTTTTTTCATCATTGTTCTCTTTCGATTCATTTTTTTCTTTATTATTTTCTTTTTTCTCAGCATCTTTTCTCTTGGAATCTAAATTATTATTAGAATTATTATTATTTTCATCTGTTTTATCAGATGCTTTGTTTTCATCAAATGCATCTTTTGGATTTTCATATACTACTTCTGTATTAGGTATTTGAGAAGCATCAAAATTTTCAAGGTAATTTGCACGATCATCTTTATAATAAATATCATCTACAATTATATTTTTATGAACTAAATCTTTAATCACTTTTGCAAGTCCTTTAAAGACTTCTTCTTTTGGATGAATTATATGTAAATTACCATCAATGAATTCTATTCCTAAAAATTCTCTTACAGCTGGATCACTTATTAATCTTTCAAGATTTGTAATTGCTATAGAATTAAAATTATTTTTTGTTTCTTCATTTAGTATATCTGATTCTTTTATAAATTCTAAAACCTGCAAACATTTAGTTGATTTCCCCAATCTTCTTTCGAACCTTCTTTTAGAAGTAGCATCCCAAGTAACAGTACCAATACCATCTAATTGTCCGGAATGTTTTATTTCAATCCAATGAATAGCGTCGGCTTCTTCTTCAAAAGCCACACAAGTTATTTCTTCAAAACCACTTATATCATATTGTTTATTAAGTCTTTTAAATTTTTTCTTTAAATTATTGTTTTTGGAAGACGCTATATTAGGTTCTAATAATAACTTTAAAGCAGTTATCCTTCTATTTCCTTCTAAAACTCTATATCGATTTTTAGAATCATCCAATGAAGTTACAATAGGAAGATCAGAAGGATTTAAACCGGATTCAATAATATCTACAGCTAACCTATATAACTTTTGGTTTTGATTTTCTATCATATTTTCAATAGCTTCTTTCTGACTATCTGCAATTTCAAATCTAGGATTTTCAGTATTTATAAATAAGTTTGGAATTTTTATCGTTTCATGCCAATATTTCATTAATATTATTCCTCCTATATTTATGTTAATTTTTATCTTCTCTAATCTTTATTTCTATATTAACTTTATTATTCCTTCATATTTTGATTATTTAACATTATATTTTATTTTATATATAACCATTTGCATTTCGTCTAACGTTACTGGGATTTGCGCTCGTGCCTGGTTCCGCTAGGAACTGGCGTAAAGCTTGCGTTTTCATATCCGTGATTGGTTAGCCTGCAAGCTTTATGACAGAAGGCATGACGCTAATCCCATGTTATCCGAAGTAACTATATTACATAAACTCTTTATAAAAACTATCCATTTCTATAAAAAATTGTTGAATTAATTTTAAATCAGATTCTTCATCTAAATTGCTTTTTATTTTTGTTGCAAGGTTTAATTTAGATAAATCTCTATCTTTTTCTAGATCAAGTTTCTTAAATGCCTTTGAAAACTTTATTAAACCTGCCTCTTCATGATGTTCATTTTTTCGAGCTTTTAATAGATCTTCATTATTTAATGAGCTATTATATAACTCATTTATACTTTTTAATAATATATCATCACTAATTAAATCTTCAATTTCACATTCTTCATATTCTTCTTTATCTAACGAGATAACCCTTAACTTGTTAAAAAAATTATCTTCTTCAATTTTATCTTTTGCATTATTTCCTTCTTGATCTTTGTCTACTAAAACAATAGTTGGTAATTCCATTTGAGATATTAATTTAGAAAAATAATGTAAGTTAGAAGCTCCCTGAGCACTTAACAAATTAATATCTTCTTCACTAAAACTAATTAAATCTTTATCATGTAATATTTTTATTATTTTTGGGAATATAATTTTTTCAGTAGGTCCTTCAACAAGTAAATTAAATTCTCCTACAAATAGCGAATCGTTAACACCTAAACCTAAGTCCTTTCTTATGTCAAACCAATTATTTCTATAACTTTCTTTTAATACTTTTGTATGCATTTTATTATTTCTTTTAACATGATGGACAGATTTATGATTAAATTTATCAATAAAAATTGGAGAATGTGTTGTTAAAAAAATTTGTATAGAATATGCTTCAGAAATCTCCCTTATTCTTTTAAAAAGTCTTTTTTGTAATGAAGTATGTAAATTAGATTCAGGTTCTTCAATACCTAAAATAATATTTTCTGGTTTTTTCAATAAATTAAAAGAAAAAACTAATCCTAAGTAAACTAATTGTTGTAAACCAGAACTTTTATTCGATAATAAATTACTATTTCCGTAACTATCAATTACATCAATGCTATAGGTATTATCATTTTTTATATTAATTGAAATATTAATGTTTGTATTTAAAATAAATTGTAAAAACTGAGAAGCATTAGTTTCAATTTTTCTTCTTTCATTTGAATTATTTATAGAATATAGTTGCTGCAAATCATCTGAATTAAAATTAATTTCATTTAAATCACCAAAATAAATATATTTTGGATTATTTTTAAAAAAGCTATTTTTAGACATATTTATATATTTGCCTTGTTTTTTTAACATATATTTTCTATTATTTTCATTCAAATCAATTTTTAAACTTACCTCATTTTCATTATTATTAAACATATTGGAAGCATTAGCAAAAACAATTTCCATATAAATGTTATCTCTATTATTTAAAAATGAATCAAAAGAATTTGCAATCTCATCTTTTCTTAAAGTACCTTGACGAGTAAAAAAAATTTCAAGAGCCTTTAAAATATTACTTTTTCCTACATTATTTTTTCCAACTAATATATTTAAACCTTCTTGTATCTCTTCAAATTTAAAATCTACTAAAGTTTTATAACCTGATATAGCTATTTCTTTAATATACACTTTTTAACTCCTCTCTTGGTTATAGTTATTTCGGATAACGTTACTGGGATTTAAGAAGTTCGTGAGGTCTAGGGCGACCGCCCTTACCGAACGAATTTGGATGGAGCGAAGCGAAATCTTCAATCCCATGTTATGCGCTGTAATAACTGGCTGCGTAAAATATTTTATCTTTCTTCAACTTACTGAACAATGATATTAACTCTTAACCAGCTAGTACTTCGTATATTCTGCACTATATTAAATCTTCACGAAGTGCGTGAAGATCAATCAGTGACTAATTTATTCTTTGATATATGTAAATAATTTTGTAAATTATAATTGTCCAAGTCTATTGTTAAAACCACTTGAAATCTGCAGTGATTATTTTCTTCATTTGGAGGAGCTAGTTCATAGCAGTAAGCGATGATCCAACCCTTCTTTTATCTTTTTCTCTTATTTGCCGATGTTCAGTTATTATTTCGTATAACGTTACTGGGATTTGCGCTTGTGCCTGGTTCCGCCAGGAACTGGCGTAAAGCTTGTCGTAATATTTCTTGCTGCTTAATATTGCAAGCTTTATGACAGAAGGCATGACGCCAATCCCATGTTATGTGAAGTGCGTAATTTTATATTAATTATCATTTAGCCCAAAAACTCTTGATCCTAATTTCTCTTTGTTCTTTGCCTCAAGCCGAAGAACTTCTTCTTTCATGGCAGTATTAGGAACTATATTTAAGATGCTAAATTGAAAATGTTTATAATGATTTGGATTAGAATTTAATAATTCTTTTATTAACTTATTATTACCATGTTTATTTCTTACATAAGTTGACCATCGCCCCCAAATACCCTCGTTACCATATGCAGATCCTACATATTGCATACCATTCTTTTTATTTAATATTAAATATACTCCGTAAACACTTGATAGAGCTGTTTTCCATTGCCTATTAGATACTGGGTTATTTATCATTTTTGATAATTCCTCAAAAGATAATATAACCTCTTCATAACCAGGAAAAATTTTAACAAAACTTTCTGGTAATATTTCTACTACTTTTTTATCTAATTTTTTTTGATGCCATGAAAGTGCTGATTTTCCCCAATCGATAACTAATCTTTCTTCAAGATCGCTTAATTTATTAACTCTTTTCATATCATACTTGTAAAAAGGGCCTACTCCCCAATTTTCGGGTTCCTTTATTGATAATAAATTTTCTGGTAAACTATCAATTTTTTTAAATCCATTAATTTCATACATCCGATGAAGCAAAGAATGTGTTCCTTCAATTGCTTTAAAAGTTATAATATAATCATATTTACTAAAAACATCATTTTTTTGAACCGATTGATAAAGAGCAAAATTATCTTGCAAAATCAAATCTTTAATATATTTACGTTCAGTTGTATGTCTAACGATTTTAATTCTATATTTGTCTAAATTTTTTATTTTTAAAATTTCTTTTAATTTCATAAATTTCCTCCAAAAGTCCACAAAAATTTTAAACTTAGCATTTCACATAACGTTACTGGGATTTCCGACGTGCCTGTGCCCTCAGGCCTGGCGGAAAGCTTGCCTTCCAGATATCTTGCTGCAATTATTGCAAGCTTTGTGACAGAAGGCATGTCCCGAAGGGTAGGCTTGCTCTTTAGCCTAACGGCAATCCCATGTTATATGCTGTAACAGCCGATAGTCACGATGAACTTTTCCTTAATTATTACTTTATTTTGATGCTGATACCTTAGAAAAGACCTCTATATGGTTTCCTTCAGGATCTTCGAACTCAAATACTAAATTATCCTGGATTTTAGTTAACGGAAAAACGATCTTTAAATTACGGTCTTCTAACTTTTCTTTTGTTTTTCTAGCATCATCAACTTCAAAACTTAATAAGCAGTTATCTCCATACTTTACTTCTTCATTCTCATTATTATGATCAAACAAGAAAAGGCGAAATCCATCTACATCAAAGAGATATAAACTCTCCCCTTTCTTAGTTGCTGATCTTTCTAAAAACCATTCATAAAAATTTATTGCTCTATCAATATTTTCTACAGCTATGTAAGCAGATTCTAATTTGGGTTTCATAAGTTTTATCCTTCCTGCTAGAGATGTTCTTTACTTGCAATCCAGGCTGTTATTGCATATAACGTCCCTGGGATTTGCGCTCGTGACTGATTCCGCAGGAACTGGCGTAAAGCTTGCTTTTTCATATCCGTTATTGGTTAACCTGCAAGCTTTATGACAGAAGGCATGACGCCAATCCCATGTTAGACGAAGTCCCGTCTTTTTATAATAAGTACTAAATAATTGAAGAAATTATGTCTTCAATATTATTCCTAACTTCTTTAGTTGTGTATCTCATTACTTCAAACCCCATTTTTTGAAGTTCCCTATCTATATTTCGATCTCTTATTGCTTGTTTTTCAGTTCTTTCATGATATGTAAATCCATCTGTATATAAACATAATTTTTGATCTTCTTTATCTAAATAAAAATCTGGAATTGTTAATATATTATTTTTATTAACTTTATCTATATCATCATAAATTTTGCCTTCTTTAGTTATTATCATTTGTAATTTTATTTTTGATCCTAACCCTCTTTTTAAAGCTTCAAGATAAAATATTTGCTCTAAGGGACTCTGACAGGTTAAAATACAATCATAACAATTCTCATTTTGGAATTTACAATAACCTTGACAGCTTTCAAAATTTTCATGAGCATCTTTTATTTTTTCTAAGTCTTCTTTAAAATCTCTATCATCAATATTTCTTTTTTTATATTCTCTAAATAAATATTTTTCTAAAGGAGTCTCATAATCAAATACACATTTATAGCAATGATCAAATTTCAAATCACAAGTTGAACATTTTTCGTGATTTTTTACATGATAATTTACAATTTGATCTAGCTCTTCTTTTGTTGCATCACAAGAATCTTTCAGTTTATCATAACCCAAGGTCATTTCTATTTGACCTTTTAATTTTAAAAGGATTTTCCCCAAATCTTTATTGTCAATATTAAAACTATATAACTGATTTTTCTCATTTATATCCAACGAATAATATGTATTATCTATATTACTATCATAAAAGCATTCTTTATTAATCATTTCTCTTTTTTTAACAATATTGATATCACTTTTCTTCATAGTTTCACTCCTTATTGGTTTCAAGGGATTTCGTCTAACGTCCCTGGGATTTGCGCTCGTGCCTGATTCCGTTAGGAACTGGCGTAAAGCTTGCTTTTTCATATCCGTTATTGTTTAATCTGCAAGCTTTATGACAGAAGGCATGACGCCAATCCCATGTTATACGACTGTTAAACGACAGCTCTTTTAATTTCTTCTCTTTTATTATTTTGGTTCCTGAATAAATATACTCAGTAACTCTTAAACATACTCATTAGTGCCTTAAATGAGTATGTTTAATTAAAATAATTATTTTTTTACTAAAATTATTAGATCTTCACGAAGTTAAGTTCATAATATTTTTACCAACTTTAAAGGATTGCAATTAATATTCCCGAAAGTTGCAGAATAAAAATCTATTAATTTAGTTTTACTTGCAGAAATCGATTTATTATTAATATACTTCATGTAAAAGAAAAAAATACCTGCATAGTAACAGGTTTAATTATTATTTCTCTTTTTTGATTTTCTAAAGCGCATCTTGTCAATCCATCTCGAAACTTCTAAGCAATAAAGACACTTGACCCAGCCTAATGTCACAACTGTGACTGTTAGGCGGATAAATTTTTTATTATCTCTTTTCTTTTATTAATTCACTTATTATTAGTTGCTGCAATACCTCTCATTGATATATTGAATTTGCTATCTTCATGAAACTTATTTAATTAAGATTTACAGCAGAAAATTTTAATGACAAATAACTTTTTACACTTTTCGTTAATTAAGACTTTACACCTGACACTTTTAAAAAGCGATTTGTTCAAGAATTATTTTGATCTTAACCATAAGATCTAAAATTATTGATTTAATTTTTATTAATGCTCTTCAATTACCTTAGAGAGTTTTACAAATCCATCTCGTTCTTTCTACGCTGAAACGCACCCACCGAGTTTAATGTCGTATAACGTTACTGGGATTTGCGCTCGTGCCTGGTTCCTTTAGGAACTGGCAGAAAGCTTGCTTTTTCCGTATCCGTGATTGGTTAACCTGCAAGCTTTATGACAGAAGGCATGACGCCAATCCCATGTTATCTGAAGTACGAAAATTTATATTTTTAATTATTTAAGACCTAGCATCTTCTCTATTTTTTCCTTTTTTCCGTCTATCATTCTAGAAACAAATTCATCGAAACTTTCTTCAGGAAAATGTGGGTTTTCTTGTCTATGCTGAATTAATCCAGAACTAGTAAATACATCAGATAAATTCTCAAGAACATTATATCTATAATACTCATCAATATTTGAATAAAGAAGTTTTAACTGATTCATCTCGTCATCTAATTCTAAACTAGTCGTATATCCTGATTTGATTTTTCTTGATATCATACCTTGTAAATCTTCATATGACGATTCTACGGAAGTTGTACCTTTTCTAGTATAAATAGCATTTTTCTTTATAGAGCTACCATTTTCTTTAGAAATAAATGGGATATAATTTGGATCGTCTTCTATAATTAAAACCTGGAATTTATCTCCTTCAATTTCTTGATATCCAGCATCTTCAAAATTAAAATTTATTATTACTATATCTTTACTTATAACTCTATTTGGAACATATCCTTCAACTTCATCTTTAAAAGTGGCTTCATCTTTGTATTCTGATAAACCTATATTATCATAATCATCAGTTACCCCAAATAATATACAACCGCCACCACTGTTTGCAAATGCTAGTACATGTCTAGCCATTTTAGATTTTTCAGGCCACGACTCTTTGAAATCTAATGAATTGGTTTCTCCTAAATGAGACATAAATAATTCTTTCAAATCTTCTCTGCTAGGGTCTTCTAAAAATTGAGCAAGTATTTCATTAATTCCTTTTCTTATATCAGTCATAAAAACTCCTTCCTTTTATTTTATATCAGTATTAGCATAATGATTATTTATTTAAAACAAGTTTTAATTATTTTATAATGAGAAATGCTATTCTTCCTCATGATCAATTCTTACTACACACAATTCTTCTAAGTCTACATCGCAAGGCTTTTCGTCATGATTACACCAAACAACTGGAAATTCACCTTTTTCATATCCCCCATGATTGGGTATGAAAATATTATTTTGGAATCTACCCCATACTTTTTCGCCCAAAATGCACCCATTATAGTTTCTCCAATTTCTAACTTTATCCTTTTCATAAAATTCCATTAAATATCCCTCCCAATTCATTTTTATTGATATAAATAAAATCTATGAAAAAAATTATTATTAGATGATTGGCTTAGTATTTCAGATAACGTTACTGGGATTTGCGCTCGTGCCTGGTTCCGTCAGGAACTGGCATAAAGCTTGCGTTTTCATATCCGTAATTGGTAAGCCTGCAAGCTTTATGACAGAAGGCATGACGCCAATCCCATGTTATGTGACTGTTAGGCGGTTATAAGTATTCTCGCCCAACGTTTTTCTTTTCTGATCTTTTATTTTAATACTTATCATTGCTGCTTTGAATTTTATATTAGCTTAAAACTATTTTATAACGTTCTCTTCTCTTAATAATTATTTCTATAAAACTATAACATTAATAATATAATTCTTGTAATAGCAAAAAATACCTGCAAAATTGCAGGTTTAATTATTAATTATTTCTTTATTAGTTACGAACATTTTATAAATCCATCTCGGAACTTCTAAGAGATAAAGATAATTGACCCAGCCTAATGTCACGAATGTGACTGTTAGGCGTAAAAATCTTTACTTTTTTATTATTTATTATTGCTGCTATACTTCTCATTGATACTTAAAATTCTAGATTTTCCCGAAACTTACTTCATATAGATTTACTAAATTTTTATAATGGACAATAAGGCTTTTATATTTTCAGTTTATTAACAATTCACATTAAAGATTAATCAAAAATATTTTTATTATTAATTAAGATCTCTTCTCTTCTTTTTTATTAAATTAATAGTATCTGCTGCAGTGCTTATCATTGATAATTTGCTTTTACTATCTTCACGAAAGTTACTTCATTAAGATTTACTCAAAATATTTTTTAATGCTTAATAACTTTTTACATTTTTCGTTCATTAAGACTTTATACCTGAGACTTTTGATAAGCGATTCAACTGTAATTTATTTTGATCTTAACTATTAGATTTGAAATTATAGATTTAATTATTATTGGTTTTTATTTTTTCAATAGCATTTTACGAATCCATCTTGGCACTCCCAAGCCGAAGAAAACTTAGTTAGCCTAATGTCACATAACGTTACTGGGATTTGCGCTCGTGCCTGGTTCCGTTAGGAACTGGCGTAAAGCTTGCTTTTTCATATCCGTTATGGTTAGCCTGCAAGCTTTATGACAGAAGGCATGACGCCAATCCAATGTTAGACGACGTAGACTTTTTTATTAATATATTAATTTAAAAATGAAACGAAAATATATCTATATTTGAATCAGATATTAAAGAGTAACTATCTGTTGAATACTTCCCTTGTATTTTCCCAACTTCAGTTTCTAATATAATATCATTAGCTATTAAATATGATACAGTATTTAAATTAGAATTATAAAAACCATCTTTAGAAATCGGATATTTAGAATATTCTATTTTATTATACTTAGGTTTTAAAATAGAAATAAGTGCTTTCTCTGCATCACTAGTAAGTTTCGTGTTATCATAAGAAAAATCAAAATCTTTTTCTAAAATTTCACTTTCAGAATTAAATTCATTAGTGCCTACAATAGGCTTTAAATTAAAAAACAATAAAAATAATTCATTTGTTAAGTTCTCATGAGTATCATATCTTGTTTCTTTTGATAATATTGTTAATCTTTTTCCATGGGGATTATTTATTAAACGTTCATATGAACCATTATTTGAAATACCTATATAGTGAAGATCAAATGTAATATATTGTTTATATTCCTTAAATTCTATCCAATTCTCATTGGTAGAAGCTGAATATACAGCTGTTTCAGGATTTATAGCTGTAATTATTTCATTATTTAAATGATCAACAAATAGAATAGCTCTAATTATGTCTTTATTATTTTTTATATCACCTTCATCTAAAGGTTCAGGTACTAATACAATATTTTCAGTTTTTAAATCATATTTTTTAAAATATTCGGCATAATTAATTTTTAAAAATGACTTACTTTTTATTTTATTTTTATATTTAGTTATATAATTCAACTTAATTTCATGCTTATTCCTATCAATATTAATTATTTCAAAATATCCAACAGATTTTTGACAAATCATGTATAAAGAACTATTATTGAGAATATTTTGTATTTCATTGCTATTATCACTACCACTCATTCTTTCTAAGACCAAATTTGAGAGTTGTGGCCATATTAGTTCTAGTTTAAAAAACTGTCCTCTCTTTTTATTCATAAAATATTCTTCCTTTCCAATATTATTATGAAAATGCACTTTGCTAACTATCTAAGTCTATGTCGTCTAACGTTACTGGGATTTAAGAAGTTCATGAGGCTTAGCCAGACCTGGCTTGCCGAATGAATTTGCGTGGAGCGCAGCGGAACCTTCAATCCCATGTTAGACGAAGTGGTTGTTATATTACTTTAAAATTGTTTTTAAATAAAACTCTTTTTATTCGTTACGGAATATATTATCAAGAAATCTTTCTAATTCATTTTCAATTCTCTTTTTTCCAGCAATTGTATTTTCATAAAATATGACTCTAAATCCTGAAAGGTCGAAAGGTAATTTGTCACGACTATTTCGTTCACACAATAGTATAGTTGGTTTATTAATTGCATGAGCATATCCGATTTCATAAAAAACATTCGGATTATTAGGAGTAATTTCAGCAATAATTAGAGAAGAATCCTTAATATTTTCAGTTATATCTTTAAGTATCGGAGTACTTGAGTAAATATTATCAGCTCTTATACTTTCAATATCTTTATTTTCACATATTGGAGCAATAACATCTTTATATAATTGGTTAAATTCTTCCGAAAATTGCATTACAACAAAAGCTTTTAATTTATATGAGTTAACCTCAACATCATGAATTTTTACTCTCTTTTTAGATCTCATAAAAAAAGTTAGTTGATTTTCCAATAAATTTGCTGTACTATTAATTATTTCAATATTATTAACTAATAATCTAACTTTTGAACCCTTTACTTTGATTTTAAAGAATAATTCATTATTTAAATCAAAATGTTTTAAAGAACCTTTTTTATTTCCAATTCCCTCTATATCAAAACCAAAAGCTTCACTTTTAAAGGCATGTCCGATTTTCATATTAACTATTTCACCATTTTCCCTGATCTTATGTTGAATTCCTATACTAGTACAGGAAGTTTCAGCTTTTACTTTAAAAGAAATTTCACCTTCGTTAAAATATTTATCACTTTTAAAATAACACATTTCTGGATTTCCTTTTTCATCCTCTGGTTCATAAATCAATTGTCCATCATCTATTTGACCATTCTCACCACTAATAATTGTCCAATTATTTAATTTCATCTTCATTTTTCCTCCTAAAACTGGTCTATTTTTAAAAGCTTATACCATTTCGTCTAACGTTATTGGGATTTAAGAAGTTCATGAAGCTTAGGGCGACCGCCCTTGCTGAATGAATTTGCGTGGAGCGCAGCGGAACCTTCAATCCCATGTTAGATGAAGTAAAAAAGTTATTTTTTATTATTCTTCTTATTATCTTCTATCCAATCTTCACAATTTTTTCTCATGTCTTCTAGTTGATTTTTTATTTTAGTTATTGTTTCTTGAGCTTCTTTTATCCTTATTTCTGCTGCAGTTTCTGTAATTGATGTGAAGACAAAAATTATTACTGTTAAATAGTATATTGAAAGATATTTTTCGCTAATAACTAAGAATTTTGCTAAATATGAATTTATAATAACAGATTCAAAATTAAAATTTATTAGATTAGTTATACTAAAAAGTAAAAAATCAAAATAATTATTATTGATACCAATTATATTATTAGCCTCTATTTTATATAGTGCATAGAAATTCAATGAAAAATTAATTACATTAAGAATCAAAAAAGTTAATAACAAGCTTAAAAAACTTCTAATTAATTTATTTTTTAAATTAACTTCTTTTGAAAATTTATTAATATATTTATTATTAAGCTTCCTAATTATAGATTCTTCAAAGTAATTTAAAAGCTTTTTAAAAGCAGGATCTGGATAAAGTTTTTCTTTTTGATTTTTTATACCTCTAACAATTAAATCCCAAAGCTTTTTACCATAATAATTTGCCCATTTCATTGATACTAGTGGATTCATTATCCAAGTAAATAATAAATAACAAGTTATATACACATTAAAAATTAAAATAATAATAGATGAATATAATAAATAAATATTATTACTTTTAAATATACATATATAGGCTCCAATATTTAAAAGAAAAAATAAAATATCAAGGAAAATATTTTTAGGAAAACCAAATAATGTTTTAAAATATTTTGTTAGTTGTATTAATAATTTTAAAAGTTCGTGACTAAAAATTACTCCTGAATAAAACAAGAATATATTCGTTAAAGAAAAAAATACAGTATTTTTTCTTATTAATAAACTAAATACATTTATAAAAAATACAAATAACAGTACTAATAATATATATTTTAAAATTAATCCAATTATATAACTATATTTTGGTATCAAATCAAAATGATTTATAATTATAGTTGAAAATAAAATACCTCCAGTTATTTTCCCAAACAAATAAGAATTATTAGGTTTTTTATTATCACTCTTTTCTTTATTCACTATATTCACCTTTCATATTTAAAAAATTTAAAGCTTTTTTATTTCATCTAACGTTACTGGGATTTGCGCTCGTGCCTGATTCCGTAGGAACTGGCGTAAAGCTTGCTTTTCCATATCCGTGATTGGGTAATCTGCAAGCTTTATGACAGAAGGCATGACGCCAATCCCATGTTATGCGTTGGGCGGACATAATAGTTTAATTATATATATTCAGGCTAATAAGCTCTTCAATAAATTTATCAATTTTATCTTTTAATATAACTCCATGTCCTGTACAAAGATATTTGATATCATATTTTTTTATTTCTCTTAAACCCTCAAAAAATTTCTTTAAGTTATTTTCTTTATATGAATTAGGTTTTTCAACAATTTCTTTAATTAAGTATTTTTGTTTTTCCCTTAATTCTTCACCCTCATATACGAGATTATCATCAGGTATTGGAAAACCAAAAAAACATATATGATCGCCAATAAATAAAGCTTTTAATTCTTTATCATATATTGCTATTGAGCCTTCTGTATGATGCCCTAAATGAATTATTTCATATTTATAACTTTTCTTTAATTTTTTATTAAATTTTTTTACATCTATAAAATCTAATTTAGATTCAGAACTTAATAAATCAAAGTCATCCTTATGAATAAATTTTTCTGCATTGGTGAAAAGCTTTGCTCCACCTATATGATCTTTATGACCATGAGTGGCTAAAAACCAAGCAATATCTGATGTAGAAAGTCCTAATAAATCAAAAGTATTAATTAATAAATTTTTATTTTTGCTCTTACCAGAATCAATGAATAATAGTCGACCATTAAAGTCATAAAAATACATATTATTATATGAATCCCATGAATCATCATAGTAAGAAAAAGCATATAGATTTTTTTCTATAAATTTAAGTATTGTTTTGATTTAAATCACCTACTTAGCCTTTCGTCTAACGTCCTGCAGGTTTACGAAGTTCAAGGGCCTTACATAGCTCTTATGTTAGGCACTTGAATTTGGGTGGAACGATAGTGGAACCGTAAACCTTGCTGTTAGACGAAGTCTATTCTTATCTATATAATGCTATCAAATTAATAGAAATATTAGGGTGCTCTACAAAAGATTGAATTCCCACTTGTGAACCTATTTCTGTAAAAATGTTTGTAACTTCTTTTATAAATTCATTAATTTTATTAGCATTTGAGAAATCAGGGGTTTTGAAATTAAAATTATTATTACTTTTTATTTTAGGTATTTTGCAAATTTGCCCTAATACTTTCCAATCTTGTTCTGGCTCATGTCCATATTTAAAAATTAACTCATCTTTATTATCCAATAAATGCTCTGTCCTTATAGGAGCAACAAAACTAGTATCTTTACTTGAAGCTACTACAGGCCTTGCTATCACATGCATAGGAACTTTAGCAAATCCACCATTAGCTATGTCTTTCATCAAATCAATCATAGCATTTAATTCCAAAGGATTTGTATCATTTCCAAATGCGGATAATAAACCATTATAACCAATTTCAATTGCATTTTCATTTAAATATTCGAACGCTTCATCAGGATTTGTACCATTTTTAATCATTGTATTAACTTTTTCAGAAGCGGATATTTGTCCTAACACTTCTACAAACTTTTCCAACCCAGTAGCTATTCCTTCTAAATGTGATACATCAAAAATCCTAACCCTTGAAGTTATTTCTATAAAATCTCCAGGTTTAAGATCTTTTGATACTTTTCCTTTACTCCATTCATGTGGTTTATAATTATCTAAATTTTTTAGTAAGTTTTGCTCAACTAAAGCATTATGTAATAATGAAAATTGAAAGTGATCCAATAATTTCGACTGCGTTCTTTCATTATTATTAATTTTTTTACTGCTAAATTGTGGATTTAATTCGCCTGAAATTTCAATATTAGCTTGTCCTATCCAACTGATCAGAGTTTGTATTAATGCTAAAGACTCCTCTCCTATCTTAGCACCACCACTAATTTTCCCTTTGACATCTATGTTTTTAACACTATTTTTTTCAGTTTTCTCTTTTGTAATGATAGTATCAGCTAGTCCACCAAGTAATTGCGATCCAAATGATAAAACTCTTCTTTGGTCTAAATATATAAAATCACGAACATCAGCCATCTAATTCCTCCTTATAAAATTAATAAATTTAATAGATTTCGTCTAACGTCCCTGGTATTTCCGACGTTGACGTCCCATAGGGTTGTCATGATTTATGCCGAATTTTGCATTAATCATGACAAAGTCAATGTCCCGAAGGGCAGGCTGGGTTTTGCCGTCTGCGGAAATACCATGTTATGCGACGTAATGCCTTATTACTTTATCCAATCTAAGGCATAACGAGACCTAACTAATTTATTTGAAAACATTTTAGATTTAACTCCTAATATTGATAATAAAATTCTTTCATTTATTAATTTTAAATTGAACCAAAGTTGTTTGTCATCAGAATTAAGACCAACTGGTTCTCCAGCATATTTTGCTTCATGTATTAAGTTATTTCTTAATTCTGATAAAGTTGACTTTCCATCCTTTGATTTTGCCCAATTGGGTAAAAAGATATCATAATAAGTGCATAACTTTTCTATTCTTTCGGCATGATATCTTGCTCTATTAATATGATTTAACTCTGTAGATATCTTATAGCAACAATCTAACACTCGATACTGTGCATCAAATTTCTCAAACACATGAGAATAACTTTGTCCAAACAAAAACCAATGAATTGCAGCATAGTAATTTTTAAAAATGTCATAGTCGTTTTTATACAAATTTATTACCTTATCGAGAATTATACAAATTTCTTCCTTTGTACAATAAAACCGAATTAATTTACCTTCATTTATAGGAGTTTTATAATAATGTCCCCATCCGTCACGAAACATATGTAATCCCTTTAGAAATCCAAAAAATATTGGAATAAAATCCTGTAAATCTTTATTATTTGAAATCTTTAAAACTAATTTATGTGAACTAGGAAGTCCATACCAAACCACAGGTCTAGTAGAATTTCCTTTTATATCAGTTTTTATAGGTGGATATATCCAACCGTTTTTTATATAAAAATTATCTTTTAAAAATTTTATTTTTTTATTAATATCATTTAACGGCCTTATTTCAATAAATTTAGTAGTATAACTATTATTTTCATTTAAAAAACCAAATTCCATTTTTATCCCTCACCATAAACATTACTGAAAGAAATTTACATGCGTACACAGATAAATACACAATTCAAACCCAAAGCTAAAAGATTTTTTCAATAAACCAGCTCAATCAAAACCAAGTAACCGTTCACCTACTAATATAGATGCCGGTTACTTGATTTTATGATAATTAGTTTTTGCAGCCGTCTTTATCACAAGTAATTTTAGAACTGGTATTTACCCAATGACTTGGTTTTTTTCTAGTATCAATTCCACAACCAGTTTTTCCGCCTTTTACTCCACTATGTACGATCCCAGTTTTTATATGCTTTACTGCCATCATTCTCCCCCCCTTTCTTAATTTTAACTATCAAATGTATATTCGTATAAAAACTAACTACAAAAACCTTACGAATATTTACCAATGTCTAACATATGACAAATTCTTTGGCATTATGTCACATAACGTTACTGGGATTTGCGCTCGTGCCTGGTTCCGTAGGAACTGGCGTAAAGCTTGCTTTTCCGTATCCGTTATTGGTTAACCTGCAAGCTTTATGACAGAAGGCATGACGCCAATCCCATGTTATACGATGGCGAGGCATTTTTACTAATAATCATTTATTAATTCTATTTAAATATTTTTCAGTATGCTTTGAAATTGATACTTTAGCATGATTTTTAACAATTTTTATTTGTTTGTTATTATAATGAATTCCATGATTAAGTGAAATATATTTTTCACCTGAACTTTTACGCATTTCTAGGACATCAGAAGAAATTTCTTCTATCTCAAACATAGCAAAATAGTCTAAAATATAACATTTAAATTTCACATTGTCTGATTCTCTAAAAAGTTGAATAAATTCTTCTTTCAATTCTAAATTTTCTTCTTCTAATTTAATTAATGAAAATATTAATTTTGAAGTCAATAATGAAATTGTAGTATCATTATTTGTTTTTAAATTTGGAATGTTTTTAATGGTCCTAAAAACATCCCTTTTCAATTCTTGCAAGTTTAATTGAGCAATCGCATTTGCCGCTTCAATTATAAGAAATATATTAACTTGTTTCGAATTAAAAGAGACGTATTTTTTTAAATTTTCTATAGTTATTTTTTGAGCTTTAAATGGTAATTGTCTAATTATCTTTTCTATTACCCTTATCCAACTAGGATTTACAGGACCACAATATTTAAATAGCTCCCATATTTTATATTGATACCAACTATCTTTATATTCTTGAATATGTTCATAAAATTGTTCTGTATCAAGAATGTTTTCACCAGTAGTATCATTATCTACAATAATTAAACTTTCAAGTTTATATTGTTTTTTTAACTTTTTAATATAACTTTCTGTGCATTCATTTAGTGTACAAAAATAACCATGATTTTCTTCTTTTTTCTGCCCATTTTCATTATAAATTATTTGTGTAAATATTAATCCTTTCAAATCATCCTTACTAACTTCTTTATTAAAATCGAAAAAATTAGATAGCTCCTGTAAAGCGAAACTCTTTATGTATGTAAAAATAGTTTCTAAAGGCTCTTTTAAATTGTAACGTTCAATTATGGATTTAAAATTTGTACTATTTTCTATTTCATATTCAAGCTTTTTTCTATCCCAAATACAAGTTTTTAATTTGTTATTTTTATTTGAAGCTTCTAATTGCTCTTGAACTGTTTTAGAAGGTACACTACTAGTTATTAAAAAATAACCATCAGTATTATGTATATCGCATGCGCTTTGAAAATTACCTATCTCACTTTCGTAAACCGATTTACCACTATGAGCCTTATGCTTGCACTGGACTAAATAAGTTATTTCTTCTTTTCTTCCTATTTTATCTTTTGTCTTCATTTTAATAATAAAATCTTTTTTTAGATCTGGTCCACGAGATGGTTGAGAAATCACTTCTATACCTTTGCTCTCTAATAGATCTCTACACAAAAGTTCAAAATCCTCCCCATCACTTGATATTCTTTTAAAATTTATTGACATATATGTCCTCCTTATAATTATTTTGATTTTCGCCTCGCTTTCGTATAACGGTACTGGGATTCGCGGTGTGCCCGGTGTCCACAGACCTGGTGCAAAGTTAGCTATCATATCCGTAATTGTTTAAATGCTAACTTTGTGCCAGAGGGCATGCCGTTAATCCCATGTTATATGCTGTACTGATTTATCGAAGCTGATAAACTACTTCTATCTTCAAATTGCTAACCTTTTTTCATCGATTCCCTTAACTAGCTAGCATTTCATAAATATCTAAATATATTACATCTTCATGAAGTGCCTGAATAACAATACTCATGGAATTTGAAGATAGATGCTGTTGCCTATCATAAAGTTGCTCTTATGGTTTTCTAAAAGCACTTATGTAAGTTAGAAAACTTTCAGTTTCTATTTCCCTACCCCGGAGAAAGTAAATTAATTTCATCTTGCGATGATCCAACCCTTTTTCTTCTCTCTTTATTGCTGCTGCGCTGCTAAATCAGTATTGCATATAACGTTACTGGGATTTAAGAAGTTCGTGAGGTCTAGGGCGACTGCCCTTACCGAACGAATTTGGATGGAGCGCAGCGGAATCTTCAATCCCATGTTATGCGCTGTAATGATTTGCCGCATAAAAAATTTTATCTTTCTTCAACTTGCTGACTTATGATATCAACACTTTACCAACAAGCCTTCGTATATTCTGTACTATATTACATCTTCACGAAGTTCGTGAAGATCGAACAGTGACTAATTTACTCTTTGATATATGCAAATAATTTGCTAAATTATAATTGCCCAGGTTTATTGTTTAAACACTAGAAACTTACAATTATTAATTTCTAAGCGGTTGGGAGTAAATTAGCTTCAGTTAGCGATGCCCCAACCCTTCTCTTATCTTTTTTTCTTAATTTGCTGCTGTTTAATCATTATTGCGTATAACTTGCTTATTTGCGAATGAAATTTCATTAAAATCATTATTTTTGGATCTTCACGAATGTCATTTCGTTAAAATCTGTATATCTCTATAACTTATCAAAAGGATTAGTAATTTCAATTAGATTTTTATTGCTAACATGAGTGTAAATTTCTGTTGTTGTAGAACTCTTATGTCCCAGCAGATTTTGTATATACCTCAAATCAACTCCCTGCTCCAGCAAATGGGTAGCAAAAGAATGTCTCAACGAATGAATTCCGACCTCTTTATTAATTCCAGCTTGTCTGCAGGCGCGCTTAAAAATCTTCTGGGCACTCCGCTTTGACAGATGCTTATCCTTATCCTGACCAGGAAAAAGCCACTGAGCATCATATTTATGCACCCGAAAAGCTTTTAAATATAGTCTTAGTTTGTTTAAAGCACTTTTAGATAGCAGAGTATACCTATCTTTATACCCCTTCGCAGAACGGATATAAATCAACATTCTATTAGAATCAATATCAGAAATTTTTAATTTCACTACCTCACTTACTCTCAAACCAGCAGAATAAGTTAAAATTAAAATAAGCTGATGCTTTAGATTATCAACCGCTGAAATAATATCCTTAACCTCTGTCTTATTTAAAACTTTAGGTAATTTCTTTTTCTTTTTTGGCCGAAACAATTTATTATTAATTCCATCCAATTCCAAAATTAAATTATTAAAAGTTTTGAAAGCACTGATAAACTGGTTGGCATACGAATGAGTATTATTTAATTCTTCCAGTAAATATAATACATAATCATTAACATCAGACATTTCTATTCTAAATAGATCTTTTTTAATATATTTAATAAATGACTTATTGTGATTTAAATATGCTTTAATTGAATTTTGAGAATAACCTTTTAACTTCAACTTCTTTTCAAATTGTGGTAAATAATAAGAATTAAAATAATTTGCTATTAATTCTGGCGCAGTAAAATCTTTTATTCTTGACTCAAAAAGTAGATATTTATGCTTAAACATTTCTAAAAACAGGGCCAAATTGCTGTAATTATTTTCAAAAGTCCAGTACTTTCTTTTTGGATTCCAGCGGCTACCAGGGATTGTATTCATTTTTCTAATTACAACTTCATCATAATCAAAACGTACACAAATCAGATTTTTGCCTTGATTTAGCGTTAATCTCATTTAATAGATAAGCTCCTATCTCTTATTAGTTTCCATATTCTTATATTTCTTTATCTGGCTTATTTTTCCTTTATTTTTATAAATTTATTTTTTAGTTGTTATTTTAAGCTGTACAAAATTTAATATTGATAAGGCCAGAAAAGAAAGTGAAAGTATAAGATAAAAAAATGCTTGTTCTGCACTGAAATTAACATTGTATAATGGTCGCAAAAAACTACCAATGGCAACAGAAAAAAGCAAAGTAAAAGCTTTAAAAAAAAGAGCTGGAGCCAACAAATAACCAATAATTTTATCCTTTATTAAAATTAGAGCTGTAATTATCATGGCAGGAAGCACAAAAATCAGGTCGAGAATGTAGATTGAAAAGGTAAATTCTTTCTTTTCTCCTGCTGCCATTAACGGTAAAAGCTGACTTGACCAGAGAAAACAAAAAAGTAGGGGAATTAAAATTAAAAAGGTAATTGTAAGGTATTTAAGGTATTTATTCAGTTTCAATTCTTTAAAATAGCTTTTATCATAATTGGTCAGAGTCACTACTATTGACCAGAAAGAAAGTGAGCTCAGTAAAAGATAGAATAAATAAAATGAGTTATAGATCTGTTCTATTACATAAATGCTGTAGGCATAAAATATATAGGCTAAAAAACTTAAAGCAATTATTTGAGGTTTAATTGCTGTCTTTGTAACCTTAAGGGTAATATAGATCAACAGAATACTTATGATAAACGTAATCAAATCCTGAGAAACAACCCCCGGTAGTATTTCCTTGCTGACAACTTTAGAATAGATATCCTGATTAATCAGACCAGTTAAAGAAACTAGAAGTGATAAAATTGCAGTTATAAGCCACAATTTTTTATTTAATTCCAGATTCTTAATCATTAAGCTTCCTCCTTTTGATAAGGCCTATCTTTCATTCTACTGTAGACACCGTTCCTTAAAGCCTGAAAACGCCAGGTAAAATTACCAACTAAAGTATAAAGCCATTTCTGAGAAATCATAGGTTTAGAAGTTTTTTCAACTACAAAATCTGATAACTGATGGTTCCTCACAATATCATCTGCTGCCTGATCAAGACCTGCAACTAAATCTTTAGCCATTCCTCCCATTTCTGAAAGAGATTTACCGCTAACTGCACCTCCCATGCCAACTGCAATTCCACCTAGATATTTAAGTTTAGCCTCCCTGGCAAATTCCTGATAAATTTTAAGTGCCGTCTTATTCTGTTCGGCTTCTGGAAAACCACAATTAACTACTGCAATAAAACTCTGATTTTTTGCAGACTTAATGTCATCAAAATATAAGGTTTTTCTTTTCTCAGCAATTAGTCTTAAAGCTTTTATTACTTTTGCCGGCAGAGTATCAACATAAAGTGGAGCCGCGAGGATTATAAAATCTGCTTCCTCAATTTTGTCTAAAAACATAATTCTTTTAGCTTCAGTTGCTATTTCAGAATGAAGATGTACCTTTTCAGTCATAATATCATATTCTTCAATTTTCGAAAGCAGATAAGTCCCCAGACTGGCAGATGAACTTTCCATACCTTTAGGACTCCCAATTAATAAAATGGCCTTTTTAATTGTCATTACTTTCACCTACTTTTTCGGAAAATTTCTTTATAATATCTTTAAGCTTTAAACTGTCAAAATCAGCTGCATTAAAAACTTCAACTTCAGAAGCTGGGGAATGAAAATTGAGGCTGTTTCTTTTTACCAGTTCTTTAAAGATTTTACGCTGAAATTGGCTGGTTTCTTTCATTATTCCAACAGCTAAAAGTGAGAGATACTTTGGATAACGTTTTTTATGATGAATTTCTCCTTTTACTTTCTTAAAATAAGGAGAAATAAGTGGAATCATTCTGTCCAGTGCTTTTTTCAGCTGATAAGAGTAGCTTCCAAAAACCACTGGAGTCAAAAAAATTAAAAGGTCAGAATTGATTAGCTCAGCTGCAACCTCTCTACCATAGTCATTAATTATACAGATTCCAGGTGTTTTAACCCAGCACTTAAAACAACCCAGATAATCAGCAATCTCTTTCTCTTTTAATAGAATCTCTTTAACTTCAAAATCTTTAAACAGAAGCTCTTTTCTGATCTCTTTTGAAACCTGATCCAAAGAAATGTCATTCAGTTCTTCACCATTTAAAATTAATGCTTTCATTATTTTCTCCTTTTAAATGCCTAAAATCAATAAATTATTAACTATTCTTCTCGTTTTTCCAACCAGTTAACAGCAAAATCTACCATTTCTTTCTGATTAAATAATTTTGCTTCTGCCAGTCCCACCTTTGCTCTACTATATTTATATTTTGACTCATACTCTTTTCCAATTACAGTAAATAAATCATCATTAAATTCAATGTCCTGATATGTTGTCCATACATTTTCCCCATCTTTTAAGATTGAAGAACCAAATATTTTAATTTTAAGATCATGTTCTGCCCGGTATTCTGCCAGGTGTAATGAGGTATTGCTGTCATGACCGACTCCAATTAAAAGTATCTTACCTTCTCTTTCATAAATTCTGGCCAGGGGCGAATTATCTCCCAGAGCATAATCCAGCTTATGATCTGCCGTGATATTTTCTGCTTCCTTTCCCCAGGCTGAAAATGAAAGACAGGGGTGATCACTTCTTAAGACATCTGGAAATTTACGGAAGATTTCTGGTGTCAAACCAAGTCCTCGGGTGGGAGTTATTTCTGGCCTGTAAGCAGGCATTTCATTTCTAATTATCTGATACCACTCCTCAGGTACAGGAGGGTTTCCCCAGTATTTTGGTTCTGAGTAATCACCACTATGGGCAGGCATTATAAGAGTTCCTGCATCAGTAACAGCTTCCTGCAGAGCTTCAATTAAAGCTACCGCTCCTCCACAGACCCAGCCAAGTTTACTGAGGGCGGAATGGACAATTACTATCTCCCCTTCTAAATTAAGCTTTTTTAGATCTTTGACCAAAGAATTTTTTGTTATTGGCCTGTCGGTCTTTTCAATAATTTCTTTTTCTTTCATTTTTATTCCCTCCAATTATTTAATTAATCCACCGTGAATTATTTATTCTTGCCTTTAATAAAAAATTAGTCTTTTAACTTTATCCAACTAATCATTCTGTCAAACTTAAAGCCAAGTGAATAAAATAACTTTTTTGCCTTTGAATTATTCGGTTCTACATTTAAAAAGATATTACGTTTATTACTTCTTTTATCTCTAATTAACTGCTCCATAATCAGGTGGGCCAAACCTTTTTTCCGAAAAGATTTTCTGACATGAATAAAACCTAATGCGCCATCATCATGAGTCAAACCCCAGCCAGCAAGTTCATCTGCAAGAAAAATCCCAATTGAACAGTCTGCAGCAATCCGTTCTTTAATATATGCTTTTGAAGTAAATTGTTGGTAGTGAGAGTGGGAAAAGATAAAATCGGTATCTTCAGCTTTAAGCTCCCTGATTTTAAAGTCTTTTTCCATAAATTTTTTATTTCCACTAAGGCTGTTATTATTACTTACTACAATTTTTTCAGGCAGTATTAGTCTTTCAGTCTTCAATTCCCATTCAATTTTTCTTTGCTGATCGATAATCGGAAGCATCCACTCTTCTAAAGAAGCAAAATAAAGTGTCTGATATTGAAATTTTCCCAATAATTCTTTTAAATCTTTTTCACATTCGACAGCCGGATAGCACCATAAGTGGTCTGTTTTGACAGTAATCAAAAGTGAGTCCCCAGCTTGAAAACTGCTTTCTATCCCATAGTTTTCTATAACTCCAATCAAACTTATATATTTATTTTTACTTTTACTTAACTGCCTTATTATTTGTTTTTGATTCATCTTGCTCTCCTATCATTATATTAATTATAGTACCTAATAAATTTCAATTGACTAATTTTTAAACTCTTTCATTTTTATAAAAACGGCTTAAAATCGCCCCCAAAATTCCTACCAACCCAATCATCCAGAAGCCCATTTTCAATCCAGCAAAATCACTTATCGTGCCAACAAAAATTGGTCCGATAAACATTCCCAATCCGTAAATTGCCTGAAAAAAACCCATCGCGGTTCCCCTTTTGTTTGCTTCTACATTTTTGATGCTCAGTCCCATTAAGACAGGAAAAATCATCCCCTGAGCAAAGCCATTTAGCATCTGGTTAAAATATAATATGTAGAGATGATCAATAAAAGGTACCATTAAACAGGAAAATGCTAGTAAGATAAATCCAATTGTTACTGTAGTCTTTTCGCCAAGTCGCTGACTGAAATAGCTGCCGCTTAGATAGGAAGAAAGAATCCCCGGAATTGTTGTGATAGTGGTCAATAGTCCTAAATGGAAACTTGTTGCTCCTAAATTTTTAGCTGCTACCGGAATAAAGCCAAAAGTGGTAGAATGAGCAATCATCATCATTAAAATTGCCAAAAATGAAACTGTCAATAGACTTTTATTTCTGGCAACCTTCAAGATTTCGCGAAAAGTAATTGCCCTGTGATCGATATCTTTCTTTTCATCCACACTGAGACTTAAAATAAAACCTATTACTGCCCCAGCTGCTGCCAGTAAAAATGGAAACTGCTGACCCAGGGCCTGAGCAATTATTCCTCCTAAAAGCATACCCGCGACCTGACCGGATTTATTAGATGCATTAATTAGACCAATAGCATGGGCAGTATCATCCTTTTTAAAATAAGAAGAGAATAAGACTGTAAAACTAACCCAGGTAGCTGCAGAAGCTCCTGCAAGTGAACGAAAAATCAAAATTAAAGCTGGAGTCTCAGCAAACCACATCCCGGTAGTACTAATTAGACTGAGCAGAATTCCGATATTTACAAAAATCTTTTTTCTATTAATCCTATCAGAATAAATACCCAGTGGAATTCGAATTAACATCTGTGTAAAACCATATGAGCCTAAAATCAAACCAATCATCTTATGTGAGGCACCAAGTGATTCTATGTAGGGAGAAAAAGTTGGAATATAGGCATACATGGAAAACCAGTAAAAAGCTGTGACAAAAATAAATAAACGTATATTATTCTTTTCTTTAGACATTTAAAACCCTCTCATTTCTATATATATTGGTTAATCTGATAAATAATTTATGTACAGTAAATATACTTCGTGATAGATAAATATATTCCTTCATTAAAAAAGCAGACCAGTAATTTTACCGGTCTGCCTAAAAAATGTTTTTTTTAATAATACTTAATTGTTATAATTTTTAAATCTAAATTCTCCATTTACAAAATCAACTTCTACTGTATCTCCTTCTTTAATCTTTTCCTCCAGTAGGAGCATGGCAAGCTCATCTTTAATCTGATTTTGAATAACTCTTCTCAACGGACGAGCACCATAAGCGGGATCAAATCCAAGTTCTAAGAGCTCTTCTTTAGCCGCTCTAGTTAAATCTATTTCAATATCCTGTTCAGATAGGTTATCCTGCAGATATGAAACCTGAATATCAATAATTTTAAAGATATCATTTTTGCTTAAGGAATGGAAAATAATTTTTTCGTCAATTCTGTTTAAAAATTCAGGTCTAAACTGTTCCTTTAGGGCTTCATCAATTTCTTCTTTAATCTTTGCTTCATCATCTAAATCCTGAATATACTGGGAACCGACATTGGAAGTCATAATAATAACTGTATTTCTAAAGTCAACTTCCTTACCCTGACTGTCTGTTAAAACACCATCATCAAGAATCTGCAGCAGGATATTAAATACATCCGGATGAGCTTTTTCTATTTCATCAAATAAAATCACAGAATAAGGATTGCGTCTAACTTTTTCTGTTAGCTGTCCACCTTCCTCAAACCCGACATAACCGGGGGGTGAACCAATCAGTTTAGAAACTGCATGGCGTTCCATATATTCTGACATATCGATTCTGGTTAGAGCCCGTTCATCATCAAAAAGATAAGCTGCCAGTGTCTTAGCCAGCTCCGTCTTACCGACTCCAGTTGGTCCCATAAACATAAATGAAGCCAGTGGTCGATCTGCATCCTGGAGACCTGTGCGAGAGCGACGAATTGCATTACTTACTGCCTTAACTGCATCGTGCTGACCAACAACTCTTTTTTCTAACTCATCTTCTAAGTTAATCAGCTTTTCTTTTTCTGCTTCCATCAGCTTCTGCAGTGGAATATCGGTCCAGAGAGATACAATTTCCGCAATATCTTCTTCTGTTACCTCTTCTTTAACCAGATGATTGGCATCTTTTTGAGATTCTTCTACCCTCTTACTTACCTCTGCCAGTTCTTTACGAAGCTCATTCAGTTCACCATAGCGAAGACGTGCTGCTTCCTCATAATTGGCCTCTCTTTCGGCAGCTTCAGCTCGATATTCAATCTGATCTATTTTTTCTTTCAATTCCTGCATTTTAGCCAGCTGATCTTTTTCATTTTTCCATTTTAAGCGCAGGGGATCACGCCGATCCTTTAATTCCTGCAGCTTTTCTTCGATTTCGTGGAGTCTTTCCCGGGCCTCTTCAGTATCTTCATTTTTTAAGGCCTCTCTTTCTGTTTCCAGGCGCCTTACTTTACGGTCAAGTTCATCAATTTCTAAAGGCATAGAATCAATTTCAATTCTAATTTTCGAAGCCGCCTCATCAATTAAGTCAATTGCCTTATCAGGTAGAAACCTTTCAGTTAGATAGCGGTCAGAAAGTTTAGCGGCAGCTACAATTGCATTATCAGTAATTTTTATTCCATGGTGAATCTCATATTTTTCTTTTAAACCTCTTAAGATTGAAACTGTGTCATCGATATCAGGCTCCGAAACCTGAACCGGCTGGAATCTGCGCTCTAAAGCCGCATCCTTTTCGATATGCTTTTTGTACTCTGCTAAAGTAGTTGCTCCTACACAGTGTAGTTCACCGCGTGCCAGAGCTGGTTTTAAGAGGTTAGCTGCATCCATTGATCCTTCTGTAGCTCCTGCTCCAACTAAAGTATGCATTTCATCAATAAAGAGTATAATCTGGCCTTCGGCTTTTTTAATCTCTTTTAAAACTGATTTCAATCTTTCTTCAAATTCACCTCTAAATTTGGTTCCTGCAACTAAGGAACCCATATCGAGAGAAATAACTTTTTTATTTTTTAAACCCTCTGGAACATCACCATTAATTATTCTCTGAGCCAAACCTTCTACAATTGCCGTTTTACCTACACCTGGTTCGCCAATTAAAACCGGATTGTTTTTGCGGCGGCGAGATAGAACCTGCATAACTCTCCTAATTAAATTATCACGGCCGATAACCGGATCAAGTTTTCCGTCTTTTGCCTGTTCTGTAATATCAATTGTATATTTTTCTAAAACGTTAAAACCCTCTTCTCCCTGCTGGGAATCGATTTTGCTGCCTCCCCGCATTTCCTGAATGATTTGTTTAAGATCATTATAGTTTAAATTTTTCTCGTAAAGCATCTTTCCTAATTCAGTTTTGCGATCTCTTAAAATAGCAAGTAAAAAATGTTCAGTTGATATATATTGATCATCTAAAGCATCTGCCTGTTTTTCAGCTTCTCGCATAATATCATTGAGCTGATGAGACATGTATGCCTGTCCGCTCTGTTCTGAATAAACCTGTGGTAATTTTTTGAGCAGTTTTTCGTTTTCTGTCTTAAGTTCTGGCAGATTTGCTTCTGCCTTCTGCAGTAGTGGGATGACTATTCCATCATCCTGATTTAATAAGGCTTTAAATAGATGGGAAGGAAAGATTTCTTGATGCTGATAATCCTGAGCAACATTTTGTGCTTCTACCAGGCTCTGCTGTGCTTTCCGTGTAAATTTTTCCATATCCATTTTTATCTTCCTCCTTTAATACAATTTATCCAATTTTAATTTATTATCTAGTTTAATTATAGTACAAAGGTCAGAGAAGGTCAAGTAGTAAAAAAAGGATTTTAAAGTTTTTAATTGAATAAATAATGTAAGGGTACCAGGCACCCAGTACCAATAAATGAAAGGAAGTGATTAAAATTTCTCAACTTGATTTTTTACAGGCTTTAAATAAATTTAAAAAATATCTTGATGTGGAAAAGGGATACTCTAAGCTGACAATTAAGGAGTATGATAGTGATCTACACCAATTACATAAATATCTACGAGAAGAACTTGATTTTAAGGAAGGTTTTAGACCAGATGAGGTTGATCGACTTGATATTTCGGAATTTCTGGCTGATGCAGTAATTATTAATGATAATAAAGCGGTTACCAGAAATCGAAAACTTTTTGCTGTCCGCTCTTTTTATAAATATCTACTCCACTATGGGATTGTGACTAAAAATCCAGCAGAAGCAATAGAAAGCAGTAAAACTGATAACCGGCTGGAACCAATTTATTTAAAGCTTA
Source organism: Halanaerobium kushneri (assembly GCF_900156285.1). GTDB lineage: Bacteria > Bacillota > Halanaerobiia > Halanaerobiales > Halanaerobiaceae > Halanaerobium > Halanaerobium kushneri. The sequence continues at coordinate 87,129 of NZ_FTNC01000001.1, read as the reverse complement.
AGGAGGCACAGAAATTTATCAGTGCCATCGAAGAACATGGTGGAATTAACCGATTACGTGATCTGGCCATAGTTAAACTCTTCCTTTATGCTGGACTCCGGATTTCAGAATTGGTTAATTTAGATTTTGATAATATTGATTTTGAAGATGCTTCGATCAAGTTTTATGGTAAGGGAAAAAAGGAGCGCTATGTACCGCTGCATAATGATGTAATCTTAGCAATCAGACGCTATATGAGAGAAAGAAATTCGATTAAAATTAAAGATAGTGATGCCCGACAGGCTGTTTTTATCTCTCGTCACGGCAGGAGAATCAGTCCCAGAACAATTCAACTTTTTGTCAAAAAATATGCAAAAAATGCTGGTTTGAGTAGAGCTGAAAAAATAACTCCCCACAAACTCCGCCATACTTTTGCTTCTACTCTTTATCGGCAGACTAAGGATATTAAAGTCCTGCAGGATCTTTTAGGTCATGCCAATCTGTCTACAACTCAGATTTATACTCATGTCGATACCGAAGAAAAGAAAAATGCCATTGACGAAATGCCGGATTTTTAAAGCTTAATAAAATAAAGAGACGCAAAAAACGGGAACCTGAAAAATTAATCCAGGTTCCCGGTATCATCTAACAAAACATTAAATTATTTTTTTTAGCTTCTCTAGCAGCTGATCTATCTCATCTTTAGTAATATTTAAAGCCGGTAAAAAACGAATCACCTTGCCTTTAACAATATTCAGCAGAATTCCTTCTGCCTGAGCTTTAGCTCTCAAGTCAGGTATTTCTTCATTTAATTCAATTCCCAGCATTAAGCCAATTCCTCTAACCTCTTTTATTTTTTCAGATTTCAGTTCTTTTAATTTTTTTAAAAAGTATTCTCCTCTTTCTGCAATAGAATCCTGCATACTCTCTAATTTTTCCATTACAACTCTGGCTCCTCGTAAAGCAAGTGGATTAGGAGCAAAAGTTGAGCCATGATCACCGGGTTCTAAAACCCCTGTCATTTCTCCTTTCATGACTACTCCACCTAACGGAAGACCTCCACCAAGTGCTTTGGCAACAGTAATTAAATCAGGACTTAAATCAAAATTCTGATATGAATATTTTTCTGCTGTCCTGTACAGTCCGGCCTGAACTTCATCTACAGCTAGAATCCAGTTATTTTGATCAATTAATTGATTTAATTCAGCTACAAATTCTTCAGAAGCAGGCTGGACACCACCTGATCCCTGCAGAGGTTCAAAGAAAACAGCTTTGATATCAGGATTATTGGCTGCGGCTTCTCTTAGACTTTCTATATCATTGAACTCAGCTTCGATTGTATCTGGCAGCAGTGGTTTAAACTGATCCCTAATACCGGGGAAACCATTAACCGAAAGAGCTCCCAGACTTCTGCCGTGAAAGGAATTGCTGAAAAATAAAATTTTACCTGCTCCAATTTTCTTTTTGATAATTTTTAAAGCAAGTTCTGTTGCCTCAGTTCCAGAATTAACAAAAAAGACTTTATCTCCTGGATCACTAATTAACTCAGCCACTGTTTCGGTATCCTGATCCAAAAAGTAATTTGATGTATGTGCATATTTATGCAGTTTATCACTAATTGCATGTACTACCTCCGGATGGCTGTGGCCCAGGGCCAGCACTCCAATCCCGGAAAATGTATCAAAATATTTATTACCATCCGTATCGAAAATATATACTCCTTCTGCCTTCTCAATTGTAAAATCATAACTATTATAAAGTTCTAAATAACGCATTTTAATACACCCTTTTTAAAATTATTTGGGGAAAATTTAATTCCTGCCTGTTTTAAAAGCTGGCCAGAATAAAAATCCAGCCAGCTTAAAATTTATTTTTTTAAATTTTATTTTAAAGCTGACGCAGACTGGCCATTACCTCAGTTTTCTGTTTTGTCTGGTCATCTACATCTTTAATCTTTTTAGCAGGAGCACCAGCATAGACAGCACCTGCAGGTACATCATCAATTACTATTGAGCCGGCAGCAATTACAGCACCTTCACCAATCTGAACTCCTTCTAAAACAACTGCATTGGCACCGATTAAAACATTATCTTCCACAACTACCGGATCAGCACTCGGAGGTTCAATAACTCCAGCCAGTACAGTTCCTGCCCCAATATGGCAGTTATCACCAACAGTTGCTCTACCTCCCAGCACTGTATTCATATCAATCATTGTATTTTTGCCAATTTGGGCCCCAATATTAATTACAGCTCCCATCATTAAGACACAGCCATCACCAATTTCAACCTGATCACGAATATGAACACCAGGCTCAATCCGGCAGTTATACTGACTGTAATCAGCTAAAGGAATAGCAGAATTTAGTCTATCCATCTCAATTCTAGACTGGGTTAATTTATCGTCCAGTTCTTTTTTTAAGGCTTCTGCCTCTTTCAACTCACAGAAAACAACTCCAGAACTGTCATCTCCATAATATTCGTAAGTACTTAGAGAATCTTTTAATTCTTTACCTTTAATATAAAACTTAACGGGTGTTTTTTTAGTAGAATTTGAAATATAATCAATTAAATCATAAGAATTCATTTTTTGGCCTCCAATTATAGTTTATTTGATAACTTCAACAATTATTTTATTTTAATTATTATTTTAAAATCTCAGAAAAGCTATAAAATCCAGGTTCTAAATCCAGAATTTTTTCTGCACTTAACAGCACTCCCTGAGTAAAAGCTTTTCTTGAGTAAGCTCTATGCTTTAAGGTCAGCACTTCACCTATACTGGCAAAGTCAACTTCATGTTCTCCAAATTCTGAACCCAGTCTTTTGGAATGCATTTCAACATCCCTCTCCAGAAGATCTCCCAACATTATTGCTGTTCCAGATGGTTTATCTTTTTTAAAACGGTGGTGAGTTTCGGAAATTTCAATATCCCAATCCCGATCTACATACTTATTAACTTTTTTGATTAATTCAGATAGAATATTAATTCCAATCGAAAAATTAAAGCTCTGAATTACTGCTACTTTTTCTGCCAGCTCATCTAATTTAGCAAAGTCAGTATCGTCAAGTCCTGTTGTCCCAATAACCAGAGGTACCTCTTTTTCCTTAATCACTCTAACTGTATCAGCAAAGGCTTCTTTTAAAGAAAAATCAATCACTACTTCTGGCTTCTCAATTTCTTTTTCACCATTTTCATCCATCTGATAGACTAACTCATGGCCAGCTTCAGAAAACAATTCTTCTATCGCCTGACCCATTCTGCCTGAATAACCTATAATTCCGTACTTCATACTATATCAAGCTCCTCCATTTCAGTTAAAATTAATTTTTGATGTTCTTTATTTAAATTAACCAGAGGTCGACGCAAATTATTATTTGACAGACCAATCTGCTGCATAGCAAACTTAATTGGAATTGGATTTACATCAACAAAAATTAAGCGCATCAATTTTAAGTATTTATAATGTAAATCTCTGGCTGACTGATAATCGTTAGCTAAAATATAGGAAGTAATTTTTTTCATTACCCCCGGCAGCAGATTAGAAAATACGGAGATAACACCACTTCCACCTGACATCATTAAGGGAAGTGCCTGATCATCATTACCCGATAGTATAATTTTATTTTCTCTGGTAAGTTTAATTACATTTAAAATCTGACTCATATCCCCACTGGCTTCTTTGATTGCCACAATATTGTCCTGCATTTTCGACATTTTTTGAAAAGTTTCTGGCTCAATATTGACTCCAGTTCTGGAAGGTACATTATAGGCAATTATTGGCAGCTCAGTTTTTCTGGCAACATAAGTATAGTGGTCAACTAAACCCTGCTGGCTTGTTTTATTATAATAAGGAGTAACTATTAAAACTCCATCTGCTCCCTGTTCTGCTGCCAGCTCATTCATTTCTATAACTTTGGAAGTATCATTAGTTCCAGTGCCCACAATTACCGGAATCTCACCATCAGCCTTACTGACAGCCATTTCAGTAAGTAATTTTCTTTCTTCTAAATGAACAGTTGGAGATTCACCGGTTGTGCCCAGGACCACCAGAGCATCAATCTCATTTTCTAATTGGTGATCCAAAATTTTCTCAAACATTTTATAATCCACTTCACCATTTTCTTTAAAAGGAGTAATTAAAGCAGTACCAACACCCTTAAACATATTAATAGCCTCCTATTACAGTATTTGTGTAATCTTCAAAAGTCTCATCACGCCTGATCTGTTTAATATCGCCATCAATTGTATATAAAAATTCTCCATTTCTGAGCATTCCATTATAATTAAAACCCATTGCATGCCCATGGGCCCCTGTGTCATGAACAACCAGCAGATCCCCTAATTTACTTTCGGGAAGTTTACGGTCAATAGCAAATTTATCATTATTTTCACAGAGGGAGCCGATAACATCATATTCGATCATTTTCTTTTTTCCACGTACCTCTGCATCAAGGTTGGTTATATAATGATAACTTCTATACATTGCAGGTCTCATTAAATCTGACATTGAAGCATCTACTCCCAGATATTTTTTGTATGTTTCTTTTTCTTTGATTACTCTGGTCACTAAATAACCTGACTCTCCTGTAATATAGCGGCCAGATTCCATAAATATTTTAGGCTGCAGTCCGTTTTCTCTTAAAATTTTATCATACGATTCATTGACTGCACCTGCAATTGCTTCAACATCAACCTCTGTCTCAGATTGATAGGGAATTCCAATTCCGCCTCCAATATTAATAAAATCGATTTTAATTTGATATTCCTCAATTATTTCTCTGGCAAAGTTAAAAAGCATTTCTGTATATTCACCAAAAATTTGAGGATCATTTTCATTCGAAACAACCATTGTATGCAGTCCAATTGATTTAATTCCCTGTTCAACTAAAAAAGCAATCGCTTCTTTAATCTGCCCTGCAGTAGAACCAAATTTGGATTCCTTAGAATCCCCCATAATTTCATTTTCAATTGATCCTGGATTTAATCTAAAACAGATATTCTCAGGTATTATTTCTGCCTCCAAAAGTTCATAAATATCTGCTGCCCAGTCAATATTAATAATACAACCACGTTCAACTGCATATTGATAGGCGTCAAGAGTGGTCAGATTAGAAGTAAACATTATCTCTTCCCCGCTGAAGCCAGCCATTTCTGCCAGCTTAATCTCAGAAACCGTAGCAGCATCAACACCACAATTATTTTCCTGCATTATTTTTAAAATATGTGGATTTGGATTGGCTTTAATAGCAAAATATTCTTTAAAATCAACCCAGTCAAAAGAAGAAATCAAATTATTTAAACGGTCAACAATTGTCTTTTCATCATAAATATGAAAAGGCGTTCCATATTCTTTAACAATTTCTCTAATTTTTAATTCAGGTATAGTTATTGTTTTCATAAATCTACTCCATTTTTAAATTATTGTCTAAAATTATTTTATCATAATTCAATGTCAAAATAAAAAATATCTATAGATAACAAAAACTCAGCGAAATCGCTGAGTTAAATACTTAATCAGAGAAATCACCTCTTACATCTTTTGAGATAGCTCAACATTAAAAGCCTGGAAAACTTTTAATGACAGTTCTGCATATATTATATACAGACCCAGCAAACAGCCATTAAACCCTGACTGAAAACTTCGGCAAATTTGCCTTTCCTCTGCTGCAGCGGTTTAAGCCTTAAGCAAGCAGATTACTGATCAAAATTTGCGCCTCTACCTCATTAGAACAATGAGGCATTTTCCTATTAAAATTTATTATCTTTTTACTTTGTTTAAGTATATATAATTGAAGAAAAGTTGTCAAGAAATAACTGATAAATTTTATCTGTCACTGAGATTGATTAAACTAAAGTAAATTAATCAAGTTAAAGGGCTAAAGAAGTATACTTGTATACAGACAAAACTTGGTCAAATCAATTGATTTTAGATTAAATATATATTAAGATTAATTTGTGATAGTTTAATAATATAAAAAAATTTTGAGGAGTGAGAAGTTTGAGCAATTACACGGAAAAAGTTTTAACAATGGTTAAGGAAAGAAATCCTGGTGAAGTGGAATTTCATCAGGCAGTTGAAGAAGTATTAGAATCTTTAAACCCTGTTTTTGAAAAACACCCTGAATATGAAGAAAATGGTGTTTTAGAAAGAATTGTTGAACCGGAAAGACAGATTATTTTTCGGGTTCCCTGGGTTGATGATCAGGGCAATACCCAGGTAAATCGTGGATTTAGAATCGAATTTAATTCTGCACTTGGTCCCTATAAAGGTGGTCTAAGATTTCATCCTTCAGTGTATACAGGTATAGTGAAATTTCTTGGCTTCGAACAAATTTTTAAAAACGCTTTGACTGGCCGCCCTATTGGGGGAGGTAAAGGTGGAAGTGATTTTAATCCTAAGGGTAAATCAGATCAGGAAGTTATGCGTTTCTGCCAGAGCTTTATGACAGAACTTGCCCGACATATTGGTGATAAAACTGATGTTCCGGCTGGTGATATCGGTGTCGGCGGTAGAGAAATTGGTTATCTCTTCGGCCAGTATAAAAGAATTAAAAATAGATATGAGGCTGGTGTTTTAACCGGTAAAGGACTTGATTGGGGTGGAAGTCTGGTCCGAACTGAAGCTACAGGTTATGGTCTGGTCTACATATTAGAAGAAATGCTTAAAGATAATAAAATTTCATTAAATGATAAAAAGGTAGTTATTTCAGGTTCCGGTAATGTTGCAATATATGCCAACGAAAAAGTAACTCAGCTCGGAGCTAAAGTTGTAGCCATGAGTGACTCATCCGGTTATTTATATGATGAAAATGGTATTGATCTTGATCTGGTTAAAGAGATCAAGGAAGTCAATCGCGGCAGAATTAAAGAATACCTGGAAGAATATCCAGAAGCTGAATACTATGATAACTGCAGTGATATCTGGTCAGTTGACTGTGATATTGCTCTTCCCTGTGCCACCCAAAATGAAATGGATCAAGTAGGAGCACAAAAATTAATCGATAATGGTGTAATTGCCATTGGCGAAGGGGCCAATATGCCTTTAACTCCAGAAGCAATTAAATTGGTAAAAGAAAATAATATTTTCTATATTCCCGGTAAAGCTGCCAATGCTGGTGGTGTTGCAACTTCAGCTATCGAAATGACTCAAAATGCAATGTTTGATGAATGGACATTTGATAAAGTTGACCAGGAACTGCAAAAAATTATGGTTAATATCTATAAAGATGCCAGTGAAGTAGCTAAGGAATATGGTCTGGAAGGAGACCTGGTTGCTGGAGCAAATATTGCTGGTTTTCTAAAAGTTGCTAATGCGATGTTAGATCAGGGAATTGTTTAATTTAGTTTTTAAAATCTTAAACTAATAAAGAAATATTAAATATTAAATCCCGCCCCGTAAACTTAAAACCGGAGCGGGATTTTAATATTATTAATGTTATATTATTAAGCTGATAATTATTTATCTAAGTAATAATTTTAATTATAATAACATTTCTTATCTTCGATTATGAGTCCCTACCAAACATTCTATCCAGAACCATAGCAATAATTACTACTCCGAGACCTGCTTCAAAACCAAGTCCAATATCAACAACATTAAGAGATCTTAACACTGGTTTTCCCAGACCACCGGCTCCAATCATGGCTGCAATAACTACCATTGAAAGTGAGAGCATAATACACTGATTAATCCCCATCATTATTGATGGCATTGCCCCCGGTAGTTCAATTTTAAATAAAATCTGCCACCAGTTTGCCCCAAATGCATGACCGGCTTCTTCTAATTCTTCATCTACCTGTTTTATCCCGAGATAGGTTAATCTTATAGGAGGTGCAATTGCAAAAACTACAGTAGCAATTACTCCTGATACATTACCAAGACCAAAAAACATTAGAGCAGGAATTAAATAAACAAAAGGTGGAATTGTCTGCATAAAGTCCAGTATAGGGCGAGTTATTAAATCCACCCATTTATTATGAGCTTTAATTATTCCAACTGGAATTCCAATTACAAGAGCCACCAAGACAGAAGTAATTATTGAAGCCAAAGTAATAACCAGCGGATCCCACATTTCTATATTCAATACAAGACCCAATCCTAAAGCTACAAACACTGCCAGTCTTTTCCCTTTAAGCTTCCAGGCTGCTGCAGCAAAAATTGCAATTAAAACCAGTGGATGAGGAAAAGCAAGCACTACTTCCACTCCACCTACTATTGATTCAATTAATGATGAAAATGTATTTAAAGGACCACTAAAATTATTTATTAAAAAATTAACCAAATTTTCTACCCAGTTCCCCAGAGGAATTTTTGTTGTAAAGAGTTCAATAATACTGTTAATAATAATCACCATCCTTTATTAAATTTTTACTGGCGGCATCATATTATGACACCACCAGTTTTTTAGATTAGAATCATTTTTATTTAATTTAATTATTTACTATTTCAGCTATTGCTTTTCTGCCCATTCTTCCATCAGTACTCTTAACTCCAAATACCCACTGATTGACAATATCTAAATTATTGGCAATCCAGTCTTCAGCTACAGCTTCAGGATCTCGGTCTTTATTTTGATATTCGTCAATCCACTTATTTTGAATAGGAGCTGTTACGGTAAATTGTTTTAAGAACTTATAGAAATTCGGATTTTCATCCTGATATCCCTCTCGTGCTACAGTATAAACACTGTCACTTTCTCCCCAGATACCTTCGGGATCTTCGAGATATTTAATATCAAACATCAAATTCATATAATGAGGTTTCCAACCGTTAAAAGCAATCCACTCTTTACTGTTAACTGCTCTCTGAACTGCAGAAAGCATGCCAGCTGTAGAACTGGATTGTAAAGTCCAGTCTTTTAAACCATATTTATTATTTTTAATGGCATCCTGAATTACAATATTTCCGGCATTACCTGGTTCAAGACCATAAATCTTACTGTCAAATTTATCAGCATACTCTTTTAAATCTGCTAACGATTTAACTCCTGCTTCATAAACATATTCCGGTACAGCAGTTCTATAGACAACATCCTCTAGATTAACTCGAACATTATGAACTACACCTTTTTTCTGATATTCACTATAAGTTTTTTCCATTGTGGGCAGCCAGTTACCTAAAAACACATCAAGATCTTTATTTTCTAAACTCTTAAAGATAACTGTTTCTGGAGCTGCTGTCATTTTAGTATCATAACCTAAGTACTCAGCAACTTTTGCTGCGACATGGGTTTTTACTGTAACTCCAGGCCACTGAACATAACCAAAATCGATTGTATCCTCAGCTGCCTGAACCTGTGGTACTGCAGCAAATACTCCAAATCCTAGTAGAACGATTAGTAAAGTTGAAATTAATTTTGTCTTGTACATTTATATCCCTCCAGAGATATTATTTAATTAATTTAACTTAAAGAAAATTATATAATAAAAATTTACTTAATTAAATTTAAACATTTTCTGCAGCTAGATTTGCTACAACATGTGTTTTTACAATTATACCTTTTAACTTTTTATTTTCATCAAGGACCGGTAAAGGTGTATTTATATCAGCAATTTTTGAAAATAAGTCATTAACACTTTCCTCAGGTTGTGCTATTGGAACTTCTTTAATTATTTCCGTAAGATTTTCTTTATCTTTATTTAAAGACTCGACAACATCCTCTATCGTAACAATCCCTCTATATCTTCTATTTTTACCAAGCACAAAAATACTACCCAGTTCGTTATGTCTCATTTTATGGAGTGCAGTCCTTAAGCCATCCTGTTGATAGAGAACAGCTTCTGGCTTGTCCATAATATCTTCTGCTGTCAGAACTCGAGAACGATTAACATCCTGAACAAATTCTGCTACATAATCATTTTCAGCATTGGTTAAAATTTCTTCATGATTACCAACCTGAACAATTTCTCCATCCTTCATAATCGCAATTCTATCTCCCAATTTTAATGCTTCATCAAGATCATGAGTAATAAAAATAATGGTTTTATCTATATGTTCATATAAATCTAAAAGTTTATCCTGCATATCTTTTTTGATCAGCGGATCTAAAGCACTAAATGGCTCATCCATTAGTAAAATATCTGTATCAACAGCTAGAGCTCTTGCAAGCCCAACTCTTTGCTGCATTCCACCACTTAGCTGATCAGGTTTTTGATCTTCGTACCCTTCCAGACCGACCTGTTTAAGAGCAGTCATTGCTTTCTCTCTTCTTTTATCTTTATCCATTCCCTGTATTTCTAAACCGAATTCTGCATTTTCTAAAACAGTACGGTAGGGAAAAAGAGCAAAGTTTTGAAAAACCATACCAAACTTTTCTTTTCTAAATTCACGTAATTGATCTTTATTTAAATCCATAATATTTGTATTATCAATTTCTACACTACCGGCAGTAGGCTCCACCAGGCGGTTTAAGGTTCTCAATAGAGTCGATTTACCACTACCGGAAAGTCCCATAATCACAAATATTTCGCCTTCTTCTACTTCAAAACTGGCATTATTGATTCCAACAGTAGCCCCAGTTTTTTCTAAAATATCATCTTTGCTTTTACCCGATTTCAGCATTTCGATCTCTTTTTGACCTTTACCGTCAAATATTTTATAGAGATTTTCCGCTTTTATCTTCAATATTTTCACCTCTTTATTTGTTTTTGCCATAAATTTACTGGCATTAAAAAAGGTTTAGAAAGTGTTCTCAGGGAACAAATCCTAAACCATATAATTAAATTAATGTTAATTTATTATTATCAGCAAGCTAATAACTCTGATAATAAGGCGGGATAAATTCAACCCGCTTGCTCAACTCCTTAACAAGAATAACAAACTAACTCCAGTCTGTCAAACTGATATCTAAATTAAAAATTGTCATTAAATTTATACTTTATTTACTACTTAGTTTAATTTACTATTTACTTTTTACAGGCAGCCAGTCAATTACCGATTTAATTTTTTTATCCCAGTACCACCATTCATGGTCAGCTTTCTCTTCTTCATATTTTAATTTTATATTATTTTTACTGCAGAATTTTTTGAATTTTAGATTATCCTGATATAAAAAATCTTCAGTACCACAGCACTGATATAATTCGGGAATCTCAGCCTGTCTGCCTTTTAATCTTTTAAGAAGATAAAATAAATCGTGTTTTGAATTTTTAACTTTCTCTAAATCTCCAAAAATCCACTTGAATTCTTCGTAAAGTTCTCCTGCCTCAGTTTTACTGGTAACATGTTCGCCGATATTTAAAGCACCAGATAAACTGGCAGCAGCAGCAAATTTCTCTGGAAAATTCAAAGCCAGTTTAAAAGCACCATATCCCCCCATGGAGAGGCCTGCTATAAAAGTCTCTTCTCTTTTAGTTGTCAGCGGAAATATTTTTTCTAACTTTCTGGGAAGTTCCTGACTAACATAAGTAAAGTAATCTTGTCCCTGTGCCATATCGGTATAAAAGCTTCTGTGAACCGCAGGCATAATAACTGCCAGCCCGGCATTTTCTGCATAACGTTCAATAGAACTTCTGCGTATCCAGCTCGTATGATCATCTGAAAGCCCGTGTAATAAATACAATACAGGATATTCTGTCTTAAAATCTCTTCTCTCATCTTGCTCTGATTTAATAGATTTTTTTAGGATCTCAGGTAAAATTATATTAACCGAAGAAGCCATACCTAGACTATCGCTAAACAAGTTCATTTCTAAAAGTGCCATATAAATCCTCCTATTCAGACTATTTATTAATATAATTATTCTAAACTTTAAATAATCCTGCTTATAAATTTTTATATTTGATATGAATTATTTTTAATCCCGGCTGCAGCAGAAAAAAATTTATACTATCACTTAAAATTTGACTTTAGCTTCAGACTGGGTTATACTAAGAAAGCTGACTAAAAAATTAGTGTTTTACAACTTAATAGATAATATAGCAACTAAGCCCTGACTATATGTTTGTAGTCGGGGTTTTTTAGTATCTACCTATAAGAATAAATTTATCAACCGGATGCAGTATTATTTGTTAAGAAAATGGCATAGTTGGTAGGTTTAGTATAAGAATATAATTAAAAAAGGAAGTGGAAGTAAATTTGCAAAAGATTAAATTTAATGAATTGAATGTATCAGACGAGATTTTAAAAGCAGTTGAAGAAATGGGTTTTGAAGAAACAACTCCTATTCAGACAAATGCTATTCCAGCTGTTCTTGATGGTAAAGATATTGTAGGACAGGCTCAGACAGGGACTGGTAAAACAGCTGCCTTTGGTATTCCCCTCCTGGAGGAAATGGATGCTGAAAATAAAAATCCTCAGGCAATTATTCTCTGTCCAACAAGAGAACTGGCTATACAGGTATCGGAAGAATTAAAAAGACTGGCAAAATACAAAAACAGAATTTATACTCTCCCTGTTTATGGTGGGCAGTCCATTGGCCGTCAGATTAAAGCCTTAAATAAGGGGGTTCAGATTGTAATTGGTACACCTGGAAGAGTAATGGATCACATTCGTCGGGGAACTTTAAAACTTGATAACATAGATTATTTTGTCCTTGATGAGGCTGATGTAATGCTTGATATGGGCTTTATTGATGATATTGAGACTATATTAAGGGATATTCCCGAAGAGAGACAGACTCTCTTCTTTTCTGCAACTATTCCAAAATCTATAAAGAGATTAAGTAAAAAATATCAAAAAAAATCGGAATTTTTAAGAGTTGCTCACGAAAAATTAACTGTGCCTTCTATTGACCAGTATTATTATGAAATAAGAAGACATGATAAACTAAAAGCTTTAACCAGAATTCTCGATTTAAGCAATCCTGAGCTGGCCATTGTCTTCTGTAATACCAGAAAAATGGTGGATGAATTAAACATTAAACTACAGGCCCGTGGATATCTTGCAGATGCTATTCATGGTGGCTTAAATCAAAATCAGCGTGATCGAGTAATGGGTAAATTTAGAAATGGAATTATTGAAATACTGGTAGCTACTGATGTCGCAGCCCGGGGAATCGATGTAGATGATGTGGAAGCAGTATTTAATTATGATCTACCACAGGATACTGATTATTATGTCCACAGAATTGGTCGTACAGGTAGAGCCGGTAAAAGTGGTGAAGCTCACAACTTTGTAGTTGGAAAAGATATTTATAAACTAAGAGATATTCAAAAATTCACCCAATCAAAAATTAAAAGATCTGAAATTCCTTCTCAATCTGATATTGAAGCAGCTCAATTTGAGCAATTTAGTGATGAATTGGGTACTTATATGGATTCAACTGATTTAGGGAAATATATTGAATTAATTGAAGACTTAATTGACGAGCAGTATTCTGCTCTAGAAATTGCTGCTGCCCTGATGAAAAAATCGATGGAAAGAGAAGACGAAGAAGACCAGAATGAAAATTCAGGTCAGAGCTTTGGTGATACAGGAGCGGAACCGGGGATGGTTAGATTGTTTATTAATATTGGTAAAAAAGATAAAGTATCACCCCGCCATATTGTAGGTGCTATCGCTGGAGAAACAGGAATGCCAGGTGGTCTAATTGGAGCAATTGATATTTATGACAATTTTACCTTTGTTGAAGTTCCCAGAGAAAAAGGACATGAAGTATTACAAATTATGAAAGACAATTATATCAAGGGAACAAAAATCAATATTGAGGCTGCAAGATCTAAATAATTATAAAAATAATTTAATTACCATTTACTATTTAAAGAGATACTTTGATTGTGCAATCAAAGTATCTCTTTTTTTTACTATAAAGTAAATTTTCAAACAGCTTTAAATCTCCATATTTTAGAAGTGAAATCCGATTTTAAAAATGGAATTTTAAGACCATAATTCATTAATTCATCGCCACCATACACCTTACCACTATCTAAATCTTTATAATCCTGATCAGCATTTAATCCTTTCAATTTTATAAACTGTTCTTTTGGGTTCGGAGCAGCAAGCACCTGATAAAATCCAGCTAAAACCTCTTTTTTCTCCTGCCCAACATAAGACCAGGCAGTAAAATTACCCTCAAAAGGACTTTTCAAACGATAAAAATCACCGAACTGGACCAGCCGTCTGATATCTTTATAATGATTGACCTGTTTTTTTACTGCTTCCATTTCCTCTTTGTTTAATTTTGTAATATCAAGCTCATAGCCTAAGTTCCCAAAACTTGCTACATCATATCGCATCTTAAGTGAGGTGCTGCGTTCCACCTGATGGTTGGGTACTGCAGAAACATGAGCTCCCATTGCTGATGCTGGATAAACGATTGAAGTCCCATACTGGATCTTTAATCTTTCTACTGCATCTGTATCATCACTGGTCCAGGTTTGAGGCATATAATAGAGCATTCCCGGGTCAAAACGACCTCCACCACCGGCACAGCTTTCAAATAAAATTTCAGGGAATTCAGCTCTAAGCTCCTCTAAAACTCTGTATAAACCCAGAATATAGCGGTGATTTAACTCGCGTTGACGCTCAGCAGCAAGCTCTAAGGATCCATATTCGGTCATTGGTCTATTCATATCCCATTTAACATAGCTGATATTTGCTTTATTTAAAACGGCAGATACTCTTTTTATTATATAGTTCTGAACATCTTGTCTACTTAAATCCAGGATTAACTGCTGTCTCGAAAGTGAGGATTCTCTATTTTCAACCTGAATTGCCCATTCAGGATGTTCACGATACAAATCACTGTCAGGAGAAATCATTTCCGGTTCAAACCAGAGACCAAAATCCATTCCTAATTTATTGATTTCAGCTGCCAAATATTTGAGACCACCGGATAGCTTTTCTTTGTTTACATACCAGTCTCCCAGAGAAGAAGTATCATCATTACGCTTACCAAACCAGCCATCATCAAGCACAAAAAGTTCAATATCAACTTCTGCAGCAGCTGCTGCCATTTCTAGGATTTTAGCAGCATCAAAATCAAAATAGGTCCCCTCCCAGTTATTGATTAATACAGGCCTTTCTTTATCTCTGTGTTTACCTCTGGCCAGGCGACTCCTAAAAAGCTGATGATAATTCTGTGACATTTTATTTAAACCCTGATCGGAATAATTCATTACAACCTCAGGAGTCTGGAAACTCTGACCACTTTCCAGCAGCCAATTAAAATTAAAGGGATTTATCCCCATATTAAATCTTGTTTTTCCATAATGGTTTCTTTCAGCCTGAGCAATAAAGTTGGCAGAATATACAAGACTAAATCCATAAACCTGACCCTGGTATTCATCAGCAGCTGGTTCTACTAAAGCAGCAAAAGGATTTTGCTGGTGGCTGCTGCCTCCTCTTTTACTGTCAACTCTGGTTATCCCCTGTTCTAGTGGACGGCGGATAATATCTCTTTCTCTGCCCCAGGCACCGGATAGCTGTAATAACTCAAAATCTTTATTCTCAAAATCAATACTCATCGAGAGAGCTCTTTTGAGATTAATTTTTTGCTTACCTTTATTTATAAAGCGAGCTGAACGAGTAATAACTGGATAATCCCTAAAAATTGTATAAGTTAAAATAACTTCTAAATCCAAAACTTGATCATAAAGAGTTATTTCCAGGCTCTCTGCTTCTGCATCATTTTCTACATAAGTTGCAGGTAAACCGGTTAATTTTTTCTTCCCTGCATAAATCCGATGATCTTTATATTTTAAATCAGCAATAATTGATCCAGATTCGGATTCAATTTGATAAGCAGGCTCTCTAAAATCTGACTGACCAAAAGAAGGATATTCCCGTGCAATATTTTCCAGAATAAAACCGGTATCCTCTTTAACTGCATAAGCCTCATAGGGACGATGTTGAGAGATACTATATCTTTCCAGTCTTTCTGCTTTTTTTATTTTTTTACCCCAGTAAAGATGGCCCAGCTGACCATTTTTTAATATTTTTATTACATAACTGATTTCTTTATTCTGTAAATGAAAAATATTTTTATCTTTAAAAAAATCAATCATCACATATTACCTCCTGTTTGATTAAATCTGCTTGATTAAATTAGTATAGTTCATTGTAACAATCACTGATATTTTTTTAGCTGTAAGATTCTGCAATAAAGTTCTTCTGCTGTCTCAGCCATCTGATCAATAGAATAGCTTTCGGCCATTTCTCTTGCATTTTGAGCTGTTTTTTCAAAATCATCATTACTATTTAATATATCTATAATTCGACTGCTCCACTGATCTGTGTCTTCCTCCGTTTTATAGCCATTATAATCATTTTTAATAACATCATCTATTCCACTCGATTTAACAGCAACTACAGGATTATAACCGGCCATTGCTTCTAGTAAAACCATACCCTGAGTTTCCGTAGTCGAAGCAAAAACAAATAAATCTGCAGCCAAATAATATTTAGCCATTTCTCTAAAGTCAACAGCTCCAATAAGCTCAATCTCATTTTCCAGCTGATTCTCCTCAATAAAACTTTCTATATTATCTTTTTCTGAACCACTGCCAATAATAATTAATTTAAAATTAAGATTACTTTTTTCTTTTAAGGTTTTAATACCATTTAAAAGAAAATATAGATTCTTTTCTTTAGATAGTCTGGAAACTGAAATTAAAAGCTGCTCCGCGTCACCAATTAATTTTTTTCTCAATTTATTAATCACTTCATCCGGGCAATTATAATGATCAAAATCTATTCCAGTTGGCATCACTTTAATAAATCTGCTAACCCCAACATTACGCAGATATTCCTTAGTTGATTCTGTTGGAGCAAAAACAGCATCTGTATTATTGGCAAAATTTCTGATCAGAAAATGCGAAAGTCTGTTTTTAAAAAACTTACGCATGAATAAAATATTTGGTACATAATGTGAGTATTTTTCCAGTCGAGTGTGATAGGTAAAGGCAAGCGGAAGATTAAATTTTTCGGCAAGTTTGCGCCCTTTATTTCCCAACCAGAAGGGATGATGAGCGTGAACAAGATCAAAATTTCCCGCTTTAAAATCTTTTTTTATCTGAGGTGAATAAATATTGGTTACTGGAAAAGCCAGCCCAGATTCTTCATAATAATAAATAGAATTACAGCGAATTATATCGGTTTCATCCTCAGTCTGTTCCTTATACTCTGGAGCAAAAATTTTAACCTGATGGCCTCTATTTCTCAGAGCTTTTGCCAGTCTCTGTATTGAAATTGGAACACCGCCAATGACCGGAAAATAATTATTGGTAAACATCGCAATTTTCAGTTTCTGTTCCTTAATTTTTTTATTAGAATAGGCAAAATCACGATAATAATCTACCTCTTTATTAATCTCCCGATGCAGAATATAAAAAACAGTCAAAGCAATAAATAATACAATTAAAATATTAATATAATTAGCATAAAAAAACGACTGCAGTGCAACCCAGATATTCACAAGCAGTTTCGAAAAAGTACTGGGGTTATTTTCGAGTCGCTCAACACTTACTTCCACTCCTGAATCTGATACATTTACTAAAAGGTAGTGATAAAAACTATTATCATTATCAAAAATTAACTCACCACCAGCACCACCACTAATATAATAATCAACCCCCTTAATTTCTTCCTGATGATATATTTCAATATTAGAAGAAAAAACGGAGTCCACATTATAACGACTAAATAAATCCTGATAAAAATTCCTTAAATCTTCTGATTCAATATATTTAAAGTCATCATCATCTTTAAGAATTTCATTATCAATTTTAACCGGAGTTTTATTCATTATAACAAACTTTTTATCATAACTTACTGCTCGCTCAAGTTGACTCTGCAGCCACTGCTGCTGCCAGCTTAAATTTGTATTTTCCGTTGTATCTAAAAAGATAAAATAAGAATTATCAATTTGAAAAGAAAAATAAAAGGGACCAAAATACTTATAAAAGTTTTCATTCCCATCATCTCTCATTTCCCTGCTCCCAATTGCAGTTAAAAAAGGAATATTTGTTTTTCCCAGAGTACGATAAAAAACTCTATATTTTGTTTCATCTCCATCACGCAAATTATTTCCAGTTGACAGTATAAAATCCACATTATCTTTCTTTATTTTTTCTAAAATTCGATTATCAAAAATAGAAATAGAATTTTCTATATTACCAACTACAGCAAAAGAATAATTTTTTTGATCAACATTATCTTTAATTAAATCCATATTCTTAACATTTACAGCATTAAAATCCTGAATTGTATAAGGGACATAGATTTTATAAGAAAATAAAATTAAGATAATTATTATCAAAATAAATATATAGACTTTACTCTTCTTCAACTTCTATCCCCCCTCTAATAATTAAATGAAAAAAAACAAAAACTCCAATTAAAATACCAACATATTTGCTAAAAAATCTCCAATAAAATAATAGAGGAAAGAGATCACTCTGATTAACGAATTTGGAAAACAGAAGTGAATAACCCCCTTCTGCAATTCCTGCTGCCCCTGGAGTAGGAGCAAAGTACATAATAAAAACAACCAATACCTGGAGAGTTAAAATTCTAAAAAAATGAATTTCATATCCAAGACCCTTCAAAATAAGATAAGAAAAAGAAAACTCTGCCAGCAGAAAAATAACTGTAAATAAAAAAGACAGAAAAACATATATTTTCTTCCCCTGAATAAAAAATGCCAGATCTTCAGAAAAGAGTTCCAGATTTTTAAAAATATATCTGGTAATTTTTCTAAAACGCTTTTTGGTCAGCAGATGTTTAGACTTTAAAAAATAAAAAAACTTATAAATTATTTTCATAATCGTTCTTAGTTTGAAAATCAAAAGATAAAAAACCAGAATGTATAAAGCCAGAAATAATCCCAGATAAACAAAGATATAATCTCCTGGAAGTAAATTGAGCATTGAGCGATTACGAAACACAATCAGTGGCACACTTAAAAATAACATTGTCGCTGACAATAAAGTTCTGATTAAAACAGCTGCTGAAGATTTACCTAGAGGAATTCCTTTCTTTTGCAGAAAATAAACCTGAGCAAAACCTCCTCCGGTTGCAAGTGGGGTAATATTCGAAATAAAGATATTTATAAAAACTAATTTATAAACATTCCAGAATGAAATGCCGGCATTCAAAGTTTTTAAGACAAAATATAGTCTTAAACCATCAAAAATAAAATAGAAAAATAACAGAGTAAATAAGGAAATTAAAATCTTGGTTGAAAAAGAAAATAAGACATCTAAATTACTCCCCTGAGAATATATTTTATTAACATAATACAGCGAAACTGCTGAAATTAGTAAAAAGAGAGCAAAATATAGAAGAGAATTTTTGATATTAAAATATTTATCTACAAAATTCTTTTTATCTGACATTTGATTTCTCCCTTCTATTAATTAATAATCTAACTAAATCATAATAATTCAAATATAAATACCTAATATAATTTCTCTAAAACAATTATATTATAAGAAAAGCTGAAAGTAAAAAAAGATATCTGACAAATTTCGTTAAATTTTTTAAGAAAAAATCCGACAGAAATAATCTGTCGGAATCTAAAATGTAAATTAATTTAATTTTTTACAGGAGCTTCTTTCTATAATCTTAGCCGGTACAATTGTATGCTGATACTTGTCAATCTGACCATTAATAACTCCGATTAATAACTCAGTTGCTTTATTACCGAGTAAATAAATATTAATATCTACTGTTGTTAAAGGTGGAGAGACAATTTTTGACATTGGATTATTATTAAAACCAACTATTGATATATCTTCTGGTATACTCATCTGTAGATCATTCATAGCCTGCATAATTGTATAAGCCATGGTATCGCTCATCCCATAAAAAGCTGTGATTTCTGGATATTCTTTGATCATTTTTTGAGAAAGCATATAAATACTCTGATAATCAATTTTTTCGGACTGAACAATTAATTCATCCTTAATTTTTAAATTGTTTTTACGCAAAGAGTTTTTATATCCCTGAAGACGGTCCTCATTCATTATATAATTTTCGTCGCCAACGATCATGGCAATATTTCGATGACCATTTGCAATTAAATAATCCACAACTCTTTCACTGGCAGCTATATTATCATTATTAACCCAGTAATATTTATCCTGTTCTTCCGGGCGACCAACAATTACAAAAGGAAAATTTATTTTAGTTAGCTCATCAATTAAACCATCCTCTTTCTTGGCACGCAGAAGTAAAACTCCATCAATCTGTTTGCCCCTAACAGCATTTAGAACAGTCTTTTTTTCTTCATCTTCTCCATTGCTGGTTAGTAACAGTAAATTAAACCCCTTTGAATGTGCCAGAACACCTATTCCGCGTAAAATTTCTGAATAAAAAGGGTCAGCAAAAGCTTCTTCTGTTGAATAAGGGATCACAAGTCCCAGATTATGTGATCGCTGTTTGACCAGATTACGGGCATTTATATTGGGATGATAGCCTATTTCATCCATAATTTTTCTAACCTTAAATTTAGTTTCTTCACTAATCCGAGAACTGTCATTAATGACTCGAGATACTGTGGATGGCGCTACACCAGCTCTTTTTGCCACATCTTTTAAAGTAGGCATATTTGATCAATCCTTATAATTTAGTTAAGATAGATAATAAATCTCTGTCAATATTATATAACAATTTTACTCAGATTTAAATATAATATGGCAATTATTCTAATTTAAGCTCATCAATGGTTTTTAAACTTAAAATTAACCTTTTACACCACCCAGAGTCAGACCACCAACTAAAAATCTGGATAACAGTAAGAAAACTGCCATAACAGGTAGCATAATTAGTACAGAAGCAGCTGCAAATTCTGCCCAGGCAGTGTTAAACTGACCGGCCAGATTGGTTAACCCTACTGGCAGAGTATATAAACTATTGTCTGTCATTACCACTCGGGCCACCATATATTCATTCCAGGCTGTCATAAAAGAAAATAAGGCTGTAATTACCAGTGCCGGTTTTGCCAGGGGCAAAATTATCTTATAAAATGCCTGGAACTGATTTAAGCCATCAACCAGTGCTGCTTCTTCAAGACTTTCCGGAATTGTATCATAATATCCCTTCATCTGCCAGACACATAAAGGTAGAGCTGTCGAAGAATACATGATAATTAAACCTATGTGAGCTTTAGCCATTCCCAAAAATGGAACTACAACTGTTTGATCAGTTAAACCAAACTGGGCCAGCAGAATGTACATCGGCAGCAAAAGCATTGTAGCAGGAAACATCTGAGTGAGCAGAAAAAATGTTAGACCGGATTTGCGCCCCGGAAATCTCTTGCGAGAAAAAACATAGCCAGCTGTTGATGCTAAAGAAACTCCTATAACCACTGTAAAGAAAGTCACCAGCAGTGAGTTTCTCAACCAGATTAAAAAACCTTTATCAAAAATCAAAGTTTTATAGGCATCAAAGGTTGCATCATCAGGAATAATAGCCAGGCTTGTAGAATGTAGTGAATCTCCCGGTCTTAAGGAAGTACCAAAAACTCTTAAGGCCGGATAAACTGCGATTACCACAGAAATAAGTAATATTATATGGAATACTATTCGCTTCCATTTGCTATCTTTTTTTACTGACATTTAATTACCTCCCTTTAGTCTTCATTTATATAGTCAATAAAACTAATTGCCCAGACTAATAAAATAACAAAAATAATTAATGAAAATGCTGCTGCATATCCATATCGATAAAACTCAAAAGCAGAACGATAAACATGGGTAACCAGAATATCTATTTTATTTGTTAAGGTGTTTTGAGTTAAAAGATAAATAACTCTTAAATTATTAAAAGTCCAGACAACTCCCAAAATTACAGCAGGTAACATAACTGGTTTTAATAGAGGTAGAGTGATATGTTTAATCTGCTGCCAGTTACTGGCTCCATCAATTTCTGCTGCCTCATAAAAATTAGGATCAATACTCTGCAGACCACCAAGAGCAATCATCATCATAAATGGAATTCCAAGCCAGATATTAACAATTAAGGCTGCCGAAAAACCTGTACTTGCCTGACTTAGCCAGGCCACCCCCGGTACACCAATTTTCCTTAAAAGTAAATTTACTGCTCCATAACGAAAATTAAACATACCCTTCCAGATTAAAACTACTATATACTGAGGAATAGCCCAGGGAATTACTAATAAAGTTCTATAAATTGATTTAAACATTAAATCACGATCAAGTATAATGGCATAAAATATTCCAAAACCTACATGAGCTACAACATTAATAACTGTCCAGGCAACAGTTCTCAGTAAAATAATCCAGAATGAACTTTCAGTTATAATCTGAATAAAATTGTCAATCCCAATATAGCTAAGCTGATCACTTTGAATAAACTGTCTCATGTTATACATATTGAGATTAGAAAAAGCAAGCCTAAAGTTATAAAAAAATGGGTAAATCACAACAAATAAAACCACTATAAAAGCCGGCAGCAACATCATATAAGAAAATTTGTGTTCTCTCCAGAAATCTTTGATAGAAAAATTTGATAAGGCTGATGTAAACCTTAAGTTTTCATCAGATTGGCTCATTTAATTACCTCCCTTTTTCATAAAGAAAAAGAGGGGATTAGTCCCCCCTTTTTAGTTGTAAAATGACTTTTTTACTGCATGCTCTTAATATTTTCTTCTGCTTCTTTCTGCATTTGTTCAGCAGCTGCTTCTGGAGATAAATCTCCACTCATAACACTCTGCAGAGCTGGTCTTACAGCATCCCAGATACCTCTCATCTCCGGTACTACTGGCATCGCCTTTCCTTTTCTTAACTGTTCTGCAGAACCTTTCATAATTGGATCATTCTGAATCTGTGGTAATCCATAAGCATGATCATTACTTGGTAGGAAATTATTATCAACATAAAGCTCCTGAGCTGCAGTACTTGTCATAAAATCAATAAACTTAATTGCAGCAATCTGTTTTTGTTCAGGTAGATCTGACAGCATAATAAAGCCTTTACCACTGGTCATCGGCTGGCCATATTTACCTGTTTTATCGAATTTAGGTATTGGTGCTACACCTAAATCAATATTATCGGCATTTTTATAACCCTCAATTGACCAGTCTCCATTAATAATAAAGGCAACATCGCCTTTTTTAAAGAGACTATCCATCAGATCATAATCAGATTCTTTAGGTACAATTTCATATTCAAACTTCAGGTCGTGAACAAACTGCAGAGAATCTACAGTAGCTTCTGTATTTAATGTTGGCTTATAATCTTCGTCAAAAACCCAGCCGCCAAAGCCACCGTGGAAAGCAGCCCACCAGAAGGGCTCATTTAAATTATATGCTAAGCCATATTTATCAACTAGACCATCACCATCTTCATCAACTGTATTTGCTTTTGCAACTTTAATTAACTCAGACCAGGTTTCTGGGGCTTGATCTACAATCTTTTTATTATACATTAACATTAAATGATTTCCCATAGTTACAGGAACACCATAAGTTTTACCATGTAAACTCATACCTGGCAGAGCAGCATCAATATACTTATCTTTCATATCCTGACTCATCAGTTTATCTAATGGCTGAGCAAGTCCCATAATTGAAAATGGACCAATATGATCAAAAGGGCTTAATACAAGATCTGGTCCCTGTCCACCCATATAAGCAGTTTGGGTGTTCTGTCTGAGATCCTCAACACTACCTGCATGAGTTCTTTCTACAGTAACATTTGGATATTTGTTTTCAAATTTTTTGATTAAGGGATCTAAAATTTCATTATCAATTCTTTCTTCATCGGCTTCCCATAATTTTAGTGTTACCTGATCAGTAATTTCCTTTTTATCTAGATTCTGCTGAGCAGCAACACCTCCAGAAAAAATAAGTGCTAAAGCTAAAACTAAAATTGAAACTTTGATAATTGACTTTCTCATTAATAATTCCTCCTTTTAATTTGTTTTAACTTAATCCTATGGTAATTTTATTTATAACAACTGGAACTTTAAATTCCAGTGTGTTATCAGAGTAAATAAACTCATTTAAATTATTACCATCAACATAGATATTTTGAGGATCCTTATTTAAATTATTGAAAATCAACTTATAATCTTTAAATTCCTGCTGATAGTTTTCTTCTGTTCTTTCTATATTAAAAATTATCTGATTATCAGTATATTGATAATTAAAATCTGTCAAATTATAGATACCATCCTGATAGTTATATGAGATACCATCATCATCGTATAGACTGTAATTACCTAAATTATTATCTTCAGTTAAGAAAATATTTAATTTCAGTGATTCAATTTTTTCTTCTTCAACATAGTTTAATTTTTTATTAAGCGGAATAATACTTCCTGCTCTAACAAAAAGTGGTAGAGTATCTAATGGTGCATCAACTATAATATGGTCTCCACCCTGATAAATTTCCTTTGTCCAGAAATCAATCCATTTTCCTTCCGGCAGATAAAGCATTCTTTTTTTCTGATCCGGCTGATATACTGGAGCTACCAATAAACTCTCTCCAATCATAAACTGATCAGATAAATTTTCACATTTTTGATCTTCTGGAAATTCCATTATTAGAGGTCTCATAACAGGAATACCAGTTTGAGAAGCCTGATAGAAAAGATTATAAAGATGAGTAATTAATTTATATCTCAGCTCAATATATTTTTTAATTATTTTTTCATGCTTTGCTCCAAAAGACCAGGGCTCCTGAGAAATTGCTCTAACCTCACAATGATTTCTAAAGAAAGGAACAAAAGCTCCCATCTGAGTCCAGCGGGTTAAGAGTTCCCCATTACTGTTGCCTGTAAAACCTCCAACATCTGTTCCACAAAAACTTACCCCTGACATGCCCAGATTCATCAGCATTGGCATCGCAATTTTTATATGATCCCAGAAACTTCGGTTATCTCCAGTCCAGACAGCTGAATAACGCTGAATACCAGCAAAACCTGACCTGGTTAGCACAAATGGTCTTTCATTTTCAAGGCTTTCTTTTAAACCTTCAAAAGTAGCCTTATCCTCTAAAAAGCCATAAAGATTATGAAACCTGCGGTGAGTTCCAGGATCTCCATCATTCTGATGCATTACATTTACATCCATAGTATCAGTTTTATTAAAGACAGCTGGCTCATTCATGTCATTCCAGATACCCTTAATTCCTAATTCCACATAATCTTTCTGCAGACCGGCCCACCAGTCTCTTACCTCTGACTGAGTAAAATCTGGAAAAGCACATTTTCCCGGCCAGACCTTATCTATAAAAACCTTACCATCAAGATATTTACAGAAATAGTCATTTTCCATACCTTCCTGATAAAGCTTATATTCAGGATCTCTTTTTACCCCCGGGTCTATTATTGTAACTCCTTTGATTCCATTGTCAGCCATATTAGTAAACATAGCCTCTGGGTCAGGAAAACGATCTTCATCCCAGGTGTAAATCTTATATTCGTCCATATAATGGATATCAAAATGAAAAGCATCACAGGGAATTTCTTTGTCTCTAAAGGTCTTTACCAGCTGTTCAACCTCAGCCTGAGGATAATAGCTATAGCGTGACTGGTGATAGCCAAGTGACCATTTGGGTGGCAAAGGCATTCTGCCGGTTATATTTGAGTATTTCTGAATTACTTCTTTTATGGAGGGACCATTTAAAAAATAGTAATCCAGATCTCCACCTTCAGCCCAGAAAGAATAATAATCCTGCCCCTCACTTCCAAGATCAAAAAAGCTTCTATAGGAATTATCAAAATAAATACCATAACTATTTTCAGGGCTGTAAGAAATCAAAAAGGGAATCGATTGATATAAGGGATCAGTATCATCAACATGGGGCACAAAAGTATCATGATTCCACATTTCATAACGTCTGCCCTTTTTATCAAGCCAGCCTGTTTTCTCACCCAGACCATAAAACCTTTCGTTATTTTTAAAAGATTTCCAGGCTCTTACTTTCTGCTTTTTCCAGCCCAGAGCATGATTAGAATAATCTTGATGGATTAAATTGCCTTTTTTATCATAAACTTTAAGTAAAAACTTATCTTTTTTTACTTTAAGCAAAAGTTTTTCAGTTTCAATAATAATTTGATTATCCTTTTCTTTAATATCAAAATTATCATAGCTTAAATTATGTTTAATTACTGCTGGGGTACTCCGGTAATTTATAGATTGATTGGAATGAGCCATAATCAGCCTAAAACTGTCAGCACTTAAAAATTTTATAACAGCCTCTGCATGTTTAAACTCAAATATAATTTTGTTATTCCTTATCCTATAATTTAAAATACCCTGCAGTTTATTATAATCACTGCTGTCATCTCTGCTTTTACCCTGCAGTAGAGCTTCACTATTATCCATTAAAAAACTCCTTTCAAACTTCAAATCAAACAATAAATTAATTGCGCAATCGTTTGCACAATTCGACAAAAAAATATTATTTAGTGCTTTTCTCAATTTATATATTAATATATATCAAAAAATTTTGCAAGGATTTTTTAGAAATTTTTTATCTCTCATGTAAAAATTAGGTCAAATCTGTTATAATAACTAATAATATTAAGATAATACAGGGGGGAAATAGCTTGCATGATAATCAATTACTAAATATTTTAAAATCTACTGAAAAAATAATTCTATTTAGAGAAGTTAAAGAAAATAAAATTATTAGTAGTTTAAAAGAAATTGCAGATCAATTAGATAATTCTGATCAAACTCTAACTAATTTAATTTATGAGCTTATTGAGTTAAATATCAAAGAAGGTCTGCAGGGGGATATCTGGCATAACTATCTCAAAAAAATTGTCACTGATTCTGAAAATATCTTTTCTTTAAAAGCTGAAAAAGGTACAATAGATCAAGATTCCAGCCTCTACCTGCTGGCAAAAAATGATATTAAAATTATCACCACTTTATTTTCATTTTCTTTTAATGATCTGCTTATTAACCTTGATTTTGAGGATTTTGAACATCTAGGTAATTTTAAACTAGCTGAAACAGATCGAAATCTTGAGAAAGAAAATTTATTTAAAAAACTCTTTGTCTCTGCTTCTATTGATGATAATTTAAAAGCGTTAATAAATTTTTATTATAATCATGGTGCTTCTATTTTAAATGAAAGCCGAGCTTTTTTCTGGCAGGATAACAAATTAACTCGAGTCAATAATTCTGATCCAATTACTTTTGCGAATCTAATTTCTTATCAAAAAACACAGCAAAAATTAATAGAAAACACTAAAAGTTTTTTAAATGGATTTCAGGCTCATAATGTACTGCTCTATGGAGATAGTGGTACAGGCAAATCATCTTCTGTTAAGGCCCTGGTTAACAAATTTTATCAGCAGGGACTTCGTTTAATAGAAATAAATAGCTCTCAAATTAAAGAATTACCCTCAATTCTTGAATACTTAAATGAACGAGGACTTTATTTTATAATTTTTATGGATGATCTTTCTTTTGAAGAGTTCGAAACAGATTATAAATATTTAAAAGCAGTTATGGAGGGCGGAATTGAATCCCGACCAGATAATGTTCTATTTTATGCCACAAGTAATCGCAGACATCTGGTTAGAGAAAAGTGGCAGGATCGAGAATCGGAAATCCATGAAAATGATATTTTAAATGAAAAATTATCGCTTTCGGAAAGATTTGGTCTGACTTTAATGTTTTCTAATCCAGCCCAGGATGAGTATTTAAAAATAGTCAAAGGTCTGGCTGCTCAGGAGAATATTAATCTTAAAAAAGATGAATTAGAAAAAAGAGCACTGCAGTGGAGCAGATGGAATAATGGTCGTTCCGGACGTTCAGCCAGACAGTTTATAGATCAACTGTTAAAAGAAAATCATTTTCAAAAATCAAGATAATAATAATCTAAATTTAATACCGTTCTTTAAAGCTAAGACAGTTGATTTATAACCATCTAACTTTAAAAGAACGGTATTGATAATTTTAACTTATTTTTATTTTGGTATTGGATATAATTTACCACCGTGACTATCTAAAAATCCTTTTAATTCTTCCAATTCAGTTCCAGATATTTTTAAGTCCTGATTATTTTCCTGATATATTTTTAATGTCAGATCTAGCATTCGATTATCTCCAGGACTGACAGCTGTATCTACATCCTGAGATAGGGTAAACTTAAGTGCCAGTTCAGCCAGACGATCATTATCATAAATTGGTTTATACCAGGTATTATAATTTTTTTGACGACCATCCTGCCAGCGTTTTTGAGCTAGAGCTTTAATTGCAATGATTCCCATTCCTTTTTTTCTAGCCTGCTTAATTACTTCTGGTCCCTGATTAAAGTTAAACCAATAGTTCCAGTTCACAGGAAACATTATGGTATCAAAATCAAAACTTTTAATTAATTTTAAAGCAGCCCATTCTTTATGAGCTGAAAATCCAATATGTTTTATCAATCCCTCTTCTTTAGCCTCAATAATTGCTTCCAGGGCACCACCAGAACCAAGTGCTTTATTTAGTGCATCTTCATCTGTAACCTCGTGCAGCTGGTAGAGGTCAAAATAATCTGTTCCCAGTAATTTTAGCGACTTTTCTATATCTTTTTTTACCTGTTCTTTTGTCTGACCAGGTTCTGTTTTATTGGCCAGATAGACTTTATCACGATAAGGTTTAAGGGCAGGACCCAGAATATTCTGTGCATTACCATAGGTTGGACCTACATCAAAGAAGTTTATACCTTTTTTAACAGCAGCTTCAACTATCTGATCGGCCTCTTTTTGGGGCGTATTCATTAACATTATTCCACCAAAAGTGATTTCTGATACGTTCAAATCAGTTTTGCCGAGTTTTCGATATTTCATTATTTGTACCTCCTCGATTTATTTGAAGTTTTCTCTATATGCAATAATAATATATCTAATAAAAAATAGCAAGGGAGCTCACCAGATAGACAGCTAAACTCCCTCGAATTTTGATCTTATTTTTTTAATTTTATTTTAGCTTCAACTTCAATCCTATCATTAATTTTAAGTCCTGGATAAGCAAAATATGGTTTTCCATTCTCCTGCCAGAAAATTTCCTGTATTCTTCCATGGCGGTTGGGATCATAAAGTGGATTTCCTTCAATCTCTTTATATGGTCTGGCATGGTAGACCAATAAATCCGTAACCTCATCTTCGGACTTTGTAAAAGAATTATGACCCGGTCCATAAAGTGAAGTCACCTCACTGGTTTTTAAAACAGGCTTTTTACTTTTAGTCCAGGAACTGCGGTCCAGAAGATTACTGTTCTGATCAGCACTCAAAAGCCCCATACAATAAGGAGCTCCTGTTTCACTGGCAGAAAATGTAACAAATATTTTCCCATTTCGTTTGATTACAGCCGGACCTTCATTTACATCAAAACCAATTACTTCCCAGTCATATTCTGGTTCTGAAAGTAAGTGCTGGCTCTTAATTGTCCAGGGATTTTCCATTTCTGCAATATAGAGATTTGAAATTGTATTATCAGCTACTTTTTGCGCCCAGATTAAATACCTTTTACCCTGATGTTTAAAGGTAGTTGCATCAAGACTGAAACTTTCAAATTCAATATTAATTTCACCTTTTTCAATCCATTCGCCAGTAAGAGGATTTTCATCCTGACATTCCAGAACATAAGGGCGAATAGCCCAGATATCATCTTTTTTACCTGCAGCAAAATAAATATACCATTTGCCATTAATATAATGAATTTCAGGTGCCCAGATATGTTTACTCATTTCACCCTGGTCATATTTTTCCCAGAGCACATATTCTTCTGCGTTTTTTAAATCACTTATATTTTTTGCTCTTCTTAGAACAATCCGATCGTAATCAGGATAAGAACCTGTAAAGTAATAATAACCATCACTATGTTTATAGATATAGGGATCAGCTCTCTTCTCTACCAACGGCTCAGGATAATTAATCTCGCTTAGTTTACCTTTAACTACCAATTCCCCTTTTGCTTTCAGTTCATCCAGATCTATATTCTCCCACTGAACACCCCTGTAGCTATATTTATCATCCAGAAAAATTTTAATCTTTTCTGGTAGTTCAATTGCAGCTGGATCAGAGCTGACAATTGCTATTGCTTCAATTTTTGTAATTTCTTCAGTATAATTATTCATTTTTATCCCACCTAACTCAATGTAATTAAAGTTACCGAAGCTGCAGGCAGCTTAGCTTTAAGCTGAGCCTCAGCGAATTCTATTTTATTAAATTCTACAGGCTTAAGATTATCAGGATTATCAAAACTATTATGAGCATTTAACTGAGATGCTGTTAGAACTCTAGCCTTTACTTCAGACAAATTTAAGTTTTCTGCTAATAAGTTAGTTTTTAATTCTATTTCTTTATTTGGATCTAAATTACAAACAGTAATATTTACTTCTCCCTCTTTATTTACTGAAGCAGATGCATTTAATGCCGGAATTTCCTGATCATCAAATTTATAAGCTTCACTCTCAAGATCAAAATGAAGAAGCTCTGCATTTTGATGTACTTTATACATTTCAAACACATGATAACTTGGGGTTAAAATCATATCCTCTTTATCAGTTAATATCATAGCCTGGAGTACATTATTAGTCTGAGCTATATTAGCCATTCTAACTCGATCAGCATGCTGATTAAAGATATTTAAAGTTACTCCAGCAATCAGTGCATCTCTTAAAGTATTCTGCTGATACAAAAACCCAGGATTTGTTCCTGGCTTAACATCATACCAGGCTCCCCACTCATCAACAATCATTGCGATTCTTTTTTCTGGATCATAACGATCCATAATTGCACCATGTTTGGAAATCAATTCATCCATTTTGAGAGCTTTCTTTAAAGTTATAAACCACTCATCTTCTTTAAAGTCAGTTGCAGACCCTTTACCTTCCCAGAAATCACCAGGAATTGTGTAATAATGAAGACTTAAGCCATCCATCTGGCTGGCTGCATTTTCCATTAAGACTTCCGTCCAGTTATAATCATCTATATTAGCACCACAGGCAATCTTAAAAATTTCATTATCACCATGGTCGCGGACATAAGTCTGATAATTACGATACTGATCTGCATAATATTCAGGTCTCATATTACCACCACAGCCCCAATTTTCATTTCCAACTCCAAAATATTTTAAATGCCAGGGCTCTTCGCGGCCATTTTCTTTTCTCCAGTCGGACATTGGAGATTCTCCGTCATGAGTAATATAATCAACCCATTCCTGCATTTCTCTAATAGTTCCACTGCCAACATTGCCTGAAATATATGGCTCTGCTCCCAGCAGATCACATAATTTCATAAATTCGTGAGTTCCAAAATGATTGTTTTCAGTTACATTACCCCAGTGAGTATTTACAATTGTTGCCCTTTCTTCTCTGGGGCCAACACCATCTTTCCAGTGATATTCATCTGCAAAACAGCCTCCCGGCCATCTTAAAACAGGAATATCAATATTTTTCAGGGCTTCTACTACATCTGTTCTAATCCCATTTTGATTGGGAATATCGGAATCTTCTCCAACCCAGAAACCCTCATAAATGCATCTGCCTAAATGTTCGGCAAAATGTCCATAAATATTTTTATTTATTTTTTCTTTCTTTTCATCTAAATTAATATTTAATTTATTCATAACTACACTCCTAACATCATCAATTTTTTATTTAGTCAGTCTAATAACATTCCAGGATAGTTTGGGTAATTCAGCAGTTAGTTTGTTTCCTTTTACTTCTGAGCTGCCGTTACTATGAGGTTTAACATTATTTGGATTTTCTTCAGTATTAACAGCCTTAAGATCCTCATTTTCCAGGACAATATGTTCAACAACCTGATAATCTTCAAATCCATTTAGCTGAGTGTCTAATTCCAGAGCAGATTCAGTATCTCTATTAACGGCAAAGATAGTAAGTTCATCCTTATCTTCATCAAATATTGTTACCTGATCCAAAAGATCAACATCTTTAAAATCTTTACTATCATATGTGGGAGAAGTTACTCGACTGTCTAAAACAGTACCTCTACCAAATTTAGAAGCATGATAATAAGGATAAAAAATAGTCTGTCTCCAGCTCCCTCCATCTTCACTAGTCATTATTGGTGCAATAACATTTACAAGTTGAGCCTGATTGGCAATTTTAACCCGATCTGCATGTTTTAATAAAGTAATTAAGGTCAATCCCACCACAAGTGCATCTTCAAAATTATAAATGTCTTCTAACTGTGGAGGTGCAACTTGCCAGGGCTCTCTCTTTTTGTCAGCATCATCAGAGTGATACCAAACATTCCACTCATCAAATGATAAATTAACAGTTTTATCACTATTTTTCTTAGCTTTAATATAGTCACATATTGAAACAACTGAATGGATAAAATCGTCGAGACTTTCTGTCTGAGCCAGGAAGTTTTTAATATCATCTTCATCATTACGGAAATACTGATGTAAAGAAATATAATCAATATGTTCATAAGTATGTTCTAAAACAGTTGCTTCCCAATCAGCAAAAGTTGGCATCTGACGGTTTGAGCTTCCAGAAACAACAAGTTCAATATCGGGATCAAGTCCCTTCATAACCTTTGCTGTTTCTAAAGCCAGACGTCCATATTCGTCAGCTGTTTTATGTCCAATCTGCCAGGGACCATCCATCTCATTTCCAAGACACCAGGTTTTGATATTATAGGGCTCCTCTCTGCCGTGTTCTTTGCGTAAATCACTGTAATAACTTCCACCAGGATGATTACAGTACTCTAAATAATTGCGGGCAGCATCAATTCCTCTAGTTCCTAAGTTAACAGCCATCATAACATCAGTTCCTGCTTTTTCAGCCCACTGCATAAACTCATTGGTGCCAACTTCATTTGTCTCAACAGTTCTCCAGGCTAGTTCAAGCCGATTCGGCCTATCTTCTACAGGACCAACTCCATCCTCCCAGTTATAACCAGAAACAAAATTCCCACCAGGATAGCGAATAATTGGAGGATCTATTTCTTTAATTAATTCTAATACATCTTCTCTAAAACCATTTTCATCTGCTGTTTGATGATCGGGCTGATAAATCCCTGTATAAACTGCACGACCCAGATGTTCAATAAAGGAACCAAAAATTCTCTCATCTACCTCACTAACTGTAAAGTTACGATCTAAATAAACATTGGCTTTCTTTTTTGTCATAATTTTCTTCCCTTCTTTATAATAATATATTTTCAAAAACTCCATCTCCTACAAAATTAATTACCCTCACTATCCAATTGTTAACTTAATTGCTTTTGTTTTAGTATTAACTAAAGAACATTTCTAAAAAACGGCTTATTATAAGCAAATAAAGATTTTATGAGCTTCTAAAATTGGTTTAAAAGTTGAATGATTAGTTTAGTTATTTAGTTTTCATTAAAAGTATAGCATATGCTTTAGATTGATGTCAAATCACTTTTGCTAAATAATCAAATAATTTTTATAATTGCTTCAAAATAACTGCTATATCAGTATTCAAAAGTTTAATATTAAACTATATTTTGTTTTAATTAAATTTAAATCAAAATAATTTGCCTTGTTAATTTTAAAAAATAACTTAAATTTGATTTTTCATTAAAAGTGTTTTATAATTGACTAAAATAAATAAAGTTTGGAGGGAAGAATTTGATTTTAATAGATAATTTAAGAGACGGGTTAAATACTTTTAAAGCCCTGAGTTCTGAATCTAGAATTAAAATTTTAGAACTGCTGTCTGAATACAACAGGCTTAATATGAATGAGCTTGCTGAAAAGCTTGAGTTAACAAATGGTGCCATTACCTCTCATGTCAAAAAACTTGAAGAATGTGGATTGATCAAGGTTTCAACAGAATCCGCCGCCAGAGGTAATCAAAAGCTTTGTTATTTACATGAAGATAAACTTATTTTTGATTTAAAAAAGAAAAGAAAAGAAAAATTTTATGAGTCTGAAATTGCAGTTGGTCATTTTTCTGACTATGATGTCTATCCTACCTGTGGTCTTGCTAATAAAGACCACATCATTGGAGAAGTTGATGATCCCAGCTTTTTTGCCGATCCAGAAAGAATAAATAGTCAAATTTTATGGTTTACTAAAGGTTTTATAGAATATCGATTGCCTAATTATTTAAAACCAGGACAAAAACTTACCGAAATACAAATTTCAATGGAAATAAGTTCTGAGGCGCCAGGTGTCTGTAATGACTGGCCTTCCGATATATTCTTTTATTTAAATGATCATGAACTTGGCAGCTGGACAAGTCCGGGAGATTTTGGTGAAACTAAGGGGATTTTCACACCTTCCTGGTGGTATCCTAATTGGAATCAGTACGGCCTTTTAAAATTACTATCTGTAAGTAAATATGGAACTTTTATTGATGGCTCTAAAATTTCGGAAGTTACAATTGATGACCTTGAGCTTGATCATAAAAGTAATTTTAAATTTAAACTGGCTGTACCGGAAAAAGCTGAAAATAAAGGTGGTTTAACCATTTTTGGAGAGAATTTTGGAAATTATAATCAAAGCATTTATGTCAGACTTATTTACAGTTAAATTAAAATCTATCTAACAATTAAGTTAAACATACTTCAAATATTAAAATTGTATATTACGGGGTGTAGTTCAATAATGATGTATAATCAGGATCAATTTATAATAAAACTTGGCAGAAAAGCAACAATAAGTGGTTTAATTGGATTTCTTTGCGGACTTATTGCTGCTTTTTTACTTTCTTTTTCTATAATAGCAATAGCTTTTACTGCTATTATTTTCTCTTTCTTTTTTACTTCCGCTTTCTGGGGAATACATAATTTAAAAATGTGGTTCAATAAATATCGTTATCGCATGCCTGAATACCTCTGGTATTTTTTAAATATTTTTGTATATTTAGGAGGAGTTATTGTAGGTTTAATAGGTTATGGTTTTATAGAACATTTCCTTTTACTCCTGGCAATGGATCAACACAAAAAGGGCACCGGATTAATTGGAGCTCAGATTATACTTTTACCTTATCTGGGGAAGATTTATGCAGATAAAATAAACTATAATATTTAATTTTTAGCAGTAATAAATTCAATAAATCTGGCAGTTAAAGTTGGATCAAACTGACTGCCTGCTTTTCTTTCCAGCTCTGTCATCACTTCTTTTTTATTCATTTTTCTAGAATAATAATTTTTATTTAACATAGCATCATAAGCATCTATAATCAAAATTATTCTTGATAAATATGGAATCTCCTCTTTTGCTAAGCCCTCAGGATAGCCATTTCCATCCCATCTTTCATGGTGATATAAAATTGCTTTTGCCAGTGATGCAAATTCTTTCGAAGCTGCAGCAATTTTATAACCAACTTCTGAATGTTCTTTTATTTTCTCCCACTCTTTAGAATTCAACTTATCTTTTTTAGTTAATATTTGTTCTGGTATTGAAATTTTGCCGATATCATGCAGTTCAGCCAGTTCAATCAACTTACTTTTTTCTGTGTTTTCTAGTTCCAGATAATCTGCAAAACCAGCTGCTATTTTTTTCATCCGCTGAAGATGTAAGCTGTCTTCATAACTTTTTGCTTCAAGTGAGCTTAAAATATTAGAAATCAACTTCTTTTTAGCTTCTTTGCTCTGGCTGATCTTTTCCTGATACATCTTCTTATCAGCCTGATTAAAGATCTCAAATAAATCTTCACTCTCTTTATTTTTAACTGCTGAACCGACAGCAAGTGAAATCATAATTTCTTCTTTATTTGTTTTATTACATTTTTCCTTGATTCTTTGAACTATTTTTTTCATATCTGCTTCACTCGTATCCGGTAATATAATAACAAATTCATCTCCGGCCCAGCGCCCAACTAAATCAGAAGATCTTGTTGATTCTTTAAGAATTCTGGCAGTTTTAATTAAAAGCTGATCTCCTTTTTGATGACCGAAAGTATCATTAAAGAGTTTAAGTCCATTGACATCAATCATAATTATTGAGACAGGTAGTTTTCTGGACGAATTTAATCTTGTCATTTCTTCTTCCAGAAAAGTCCTATTATACAAATCTGTTAGATTATCGTGATAACTTAAATATTTGATTTCTTCTTCTTTAGTTTTATAATCAGTATAATCAATTCTCATACTCAAAATTGCTGTACTAAAATCTGCCTGTACAAATTTAGTTTCTTTCATCAAAAAATATCTTAAACTACCGTTTTTATTATATGTTTTCATGATATACTCTTTGTCTTCTCCATTTAATATATCACGAATATTTTCCTGTGCTCTTATTTTATACTCAATCGGAACTAAATTCTTAAACATCATTTCTCCTTCTAATTCTTCTCTGCTGTAACCTGTATACTGGCAGATTGCATCATTAACAGTAATTATTTTTCCGTCCTTATTAAGTAAAAGCATTCCAGCCGGGGATTGATTGAATAATTTTTGATACTGCTCTTCTCTAATTTTTAAGCGGTAATGCAAATCTTCATAATAGATCGCAAATATTCCCAGCATAAACAATAGCGAAAAAAGTCCCTTGAAAAAAATACCGTATTTTTCAAAATAAGAGTTAAAACGAAGATAGGGCAAAAAAAGCACAGTTAACCCCAGAGCCAGACTATTAAAACCCAAAAAATTAAAATAGTTATTAAATGCCTGATTAAAAAAAACATCTGCACTTTTAAAAAAAGCAGCAGCTAGATAAATCAGGGCAGGTGCAAAAATAATAAAACGATTAAAAGTAAAAGAACTAAAAACCACAACTAAAACCAATAATTTTAAAATTTTAAGATAAACTGAATTTAACTCCAGCTGAAAATACCTATGAACAGCTTTTAACAGGTAATAGGCTTCAAAAATTATAAAAACTGCATAGAAAGTATATAAAATTTCAAAATCAAAATAATAATATAGTATATCTACAGCATTGGCCAGAAAACTCAAAATCGCAAAGACTGTAAAATACAACAAATATCTATTTTGGTTTCTCTGATACAATAAAAAAATTCCCAGGGCAAAGATGATAAACCCGGCTGAATAAATATATGTAAAACCAAGTTCTAAAAGACTCAAAAAATTCAATTATAAACACCTCAATAAAAATTATGATCAAATTATACTACATATTTATTATAAAAATTGTTATATTTATAATATTCGCCAAAAATTTGCTCTGCCCTTCTTTTATCAAAATAATATCTTTTATATTTAAAAACCCCTTTCCGATAAAGCAGAATTGATAATCTTATCTGCTTAAAACCGTAAAAAGGGGGGCCTCCTGATTTTAAATTAAAATCTTAAGTTTAGTGGTTATATAAATTTTTAAAAATTTTTTCTAATAAATCAGGTTTAGCAAGTTTAGCAGTCCATTTTTTAGGAATTGAGTCATAACCATAATAAGCTCCAGCCAGCTGACCGGTTACAGCTGCCACTGTATCTGCATCATCACCTAAATTAGCAGCCAAAATAAGAGCCTCTTTAAATGAATCAGTTTTTAAAAAAGACCAGATACTTGCTTCCAGAGTATTGATTACAAAACCATCAGATTTAATCTCACTTCTATTTTTTTGGAAAGCTCCCTTAACTGCCAGAATTACTCTGTCATTTAAATTAAGATCTACAGCTGTATCTTTAATTACTTTTACCTTAAATGCATCCATCTCAATTCGAGCATTGATAAACTGCTGTAATAAACCACCAAAATAACGACAGCTATCAATCGCCATTTGATTATTATGGGTTGTTAATGAACTTTCACCTGAATATTTTACAGCATCCATAAAATCATCCCGAAAAAAAATTGGAACAGGAGCTAATCTCATTAAAGAACCATTACCTGCCGCTCTATCTTTTACCGGGGGCAGCTTTTCATTTTCTTCAAAAAATTCCAGAGAATGTGCTGTATTGGCTCCAATATCAAAACAACTTCCGGTAGAACTTAAATAACCATTTCTATACCAGTCTAAATACCTCAACAGCTGATCTTGTTGGTTAAACCCTTTTTTACTCAAACTTTCTGCCAGACAGAGAGCCATAGAACTATCATCTGTCCAATATCCTGCCTCAAGTCCGTGGGGACCATCAGACCTCATATCAGTAATTTTTTTAAAACTATCTCTTTTTTTAAATTCTACTGCAGCTCCCAGGGCATCACCGACTATAAGACCAAAAAAAGCTCCAGCAGCATTATTTTTTCTTTTCATTTCTATTTTTTGCATCAGTTTCTGATTATCAGATGGAGTCTGAGCCACTAAAATCACCCTTCCATTAATTTTCCTTCAAAAAAAGAGAATAATCAGCTGATTATTCTCTTTAAATCTTATTTACCTACAATTTTTTTGATTTTATTGGTAGCATCTAATAATGGACTGACCGAATCATCATAATTTACTGTGTCAATTAGCAGTGAAATTAATTTAGACATGTCAACCTCTTCAAACCAATCTGCATCTTTAAATTTCTGTGGAATATAGGTCATATTAGTTGAAAATAACTTGGTTATATAACCTTTCTCATAGTATTCATTCATTTTTTCTATACCATTGGTAAAGAAAGTAAAAGAAACTACAACATATATATTACGTGCATTTTTCTTTTTGAGCTCCCTGGCAATTTCAAAAACAGAACCCCCAGAAGCAATCATATCATCTACAATCAATATATCCTTACCTGCTACTTCTGCTCCCATATATTCGTGTTGAATAATCGGATTTCTACCATCAACAATTTTTTTGTAATCTCTTCGCTTATAAAATAAACCTACATCAAGTCCAAGTACACTTGCATAGTAGATTGCTCTATCCATTGCTCCAGTATCGGGAGAAATAACCATCATTTCATCTTTATCAAAACAAATTTGGTCATCAACCCTATGCATTGCTTTAATAATCTGATAGGTAGAATGTAAACTTTCAAAACCAGTCTGAGGAATAGCATTCTGGACTCTGGTCTCATGAGCATCAAAGGTGAAAATGTTTTCAACACCCAAATTTTCTAGCTCCTGTAGGGCCATCGCACAGTCTAAAGACTCTCTACTATTTCTTTTGTCCTGTCTCCCTTCATATAAAAGCGGCATAATAACATGGATTCTTCTGGCTTTACCTGCAATTGCAGAAATAAGTCGCTTAATATCCTGAAAATGATCATCAGGACTCATCCTATTTTCAATCCCAAACATATTATACGTCACATTATAGTTGCCAATGTCAGCTAAAATATAAATATCTTTTCCTCTAATTGATTCTTTAAGCTGTGCTTTTGCTTCTCCATTAGCAAATCGAACAATTTTACTATCAATAATGTAGGAATCTTTAATTTCATCTACATGATATTCGCTACAGCTGCTGGCAAATTCTTCTCTTCTTCGGTTAACAATATAATCATCTACTTTTTTACCCAGCCCCTTACAGCTATCATGTACAATAATTCCCAGTTGCCCAAATGGTATCTTTGTGATTTTTTGTTCTTCCACTTTTGTTTTAGCACCTCATTTATATATTATTTTCTTATCCCCTAATAATATTTCAAGATTTAATTTGAATATCCTTTTTCTCTTTCTTAATTAATGAAAGTCTATATATTAATTATATTCTCACAATGATATATTCTGCCATTTTTTTAAATTTTTACTTAAACTAAATAGATTAAAAATGTTCTGGCCAGGCCAAGAAAAACAAAGAAACCAAAGACATCAGTAACAGTTGTCAAGAATATTGCTGAGGCCAGTGCCGGATCAATTCCCAGTGACTGTAATGAAAGGGGAATTAAGAAACCAAACATACCTGCAATCAATAAATTAAGAATCATAGCCATAAAGATAATTATTCCCAGATAATAATTTCCATACATTAAATACAGAATCAAACCTGTAACCAGACCGGTAGCAGCCCCATTGATAATTCCAACCATCGCTTCCTTAAGTAAGAGTTTCCAGTTATCTTTAAAATCAATTTCTCCCAGAGCAATTCCTCTAATAACTATAGAAAGTGTCTGAGTTCCTGCATTTCCACCCATACCTGCAACTATTGGCATCGCAGCTGCCAGAGCAACAACCTGAGAAATAACATCTTCAAATATAGCAACTGTAAAGGTTGCTAAAAAAGCTGTTGCCAGATTTATAAACATCCAGGGCAATCTACTTTTAACAGACTGAAACAGAGTTGCATCTGAGCTTTCCTCTTCATCCACTCCATGCATTTTATATAAATCCTCAGTGTTTTCAGCCTCAATTACATCAATAATATCATCAACTGTAATTATTCCAATTAAGATTCCACTTTTATTGATTACAGGGATTACTGTTAGATCATATTTTGCTACCTGCTGAGCAACAATTTCCTGGTCTACATCAGCAGAAACTTTAATGATATTATCATCCATTAAATCTTCCAGTTTTTTTTCATCATCGGAACTCAATATATCTCTTAAATCAACACTTCCCACCAGCTTTTTGTTATCATCAGAAACAAAAATAGTATCAATTATTTCTGTATCAGGAGCAATTTTCTTTAATTTTTGCAGAGCTTCTATAGTTTTTAAATTCTTATTTAGTAAAAGATATTCGGTGGTCATAATACCACCAGCAGATTCTCTATCATATCCCAGCAGATTTTTTACTACTAGAGCATCATCCTGCTTCATATGTCTCAGCAGTTCTTTTCTTTTTTGTATTGGCAGTAAACCTAAAATATCAGTAATATCATCCGCTGCCATATGAGAGAAAATCTCAATAATTTCTTCTGAGTTTTTACATTTCAAAATATCAA
Organism: Halanaerobium kushneri; assembly: GCF_900156285.1. Lineage (GTDB taxonomy): Bacteria > Bacillota > Halanaerobiia > Halanaerobiales > Halanaerobiaceae > Halanaerobium > Halanaerobium kushneri. The sequence goes on along the minus strand of NZ_FTNC01000001.1, from coordinate 46,569 downwards.
TCTGCAAATCTTTTTCCGATTCTTCAAAGATATCTGCAAGGTCTTCTGTTTCCAGCAATTTTGTAAAACTATTTATTTTAGAAGCCTCAAGTTCAGAAAGAGCTTCTGCAATATCAATAGGATGATTATCTTCTATCCAATCTTCTTTTACATTTTCCTCTTTGTTTAGATAGTTATTAATTTCATCTTTGATGTGATCAATTTTTTCTACCATTAAATCACCCCTATTAAAAAAATAATATTAAGCTCTAACCAGTAATTTTAATTCTATTTTTAATTATAACAGTAATTATGGATAGATAAAAGTAATTGAAAATAAAATATTTTTAAACAGTTAACATCTTCCAACAGAAGCTTAAAACATAATCTTAAACTGTTATTATGAAAATAATGGAATCTGTGTTATAATATAATTGCTTTGACTTTCAAATAATTAAACTTTAGAAAGGATTGTTTATCAGTGTTAGAAAAAACCAGCCTAAAAGATTTATTAGCAAATCACAGCACTATGATTGAGATTAAATCAGGCAAAAATATTTACAGTTATGGTCAAAATGCAGATAAAATTTATTTTATTTTAAATGGTTTAGTTCGAGTATTTATCAGGGATAATGATCAGGAATTAGAAATCCAGCGTCAAAAAAACGGCAGTTTTGTTGGTGAAAGTGCTTTTACTGCAGATCACTACAGTTCTCGAGCAGAAGCATATTTGAATACAAAAATACTGGAGTTTAAGGTTTCTGATTTAAAATTTATTATGCAGAAAAATGTTTCTTTTGCCAGTAAAATGATCAATAACCTCTCCAGTTATATTGAAAAATTAGAAAACAAAAATAAAATTAATCTGCCTCCAATAAATAAAATTAATAAAAAAAAGGAAATTAAAAAAGAGATAAAAGATAGATCTGGTTTTTATTTAGAGGGACACAAAACTTATGAGAAAAAAACAGATTCTAAAGATGAATATTACCTTTATGATAAAGAAATTGAATGTCCGGTCTGTTCTAAGAAAATGTCCGTTAAGAAAATCAGAAACTCTCGACTTCGTATTAAAAAAATCCGAGAAGATTTACGCCCCTTATATAAAGATTTCAATCTTTATAATTACAGTATCCTCTCCTGTTCTAATTGTTTATTTACAGCCAGAAGGAAAGATTTTAATAACATTTCTAAAAGCAAAAAACAAATTATAAAAGAAAATTTTAAGGATTTGATAAAAAATACATTAAGTAATGATTTTAAAATAGAATTTTCCGAACCCAGGAGTATCAACCAGGTCCTCGATGCCCATTATCTTGCTTTAAAACTTTATAATTATATAGACCTTAATGCAGACAGAAAAGCCTTTCTCTGGCGTGAATTAAGCTGGATCTACGAAGACCTTGGTGAAAATCAACTTTCAGAAAAAGCATCATTAAAAGCTTTAAATAATCTGGAAGAATTTTATTTTAAAGCAACAGATAATCATCCTAAAAAAGAAACTAATAAATTAAGTTTATTACTTTCGGTTTTATACTACAAGCACAACCAGAATCACAAAGCATTACCACTGCTGGATGAACTGATTAGAGATAATAAAGTTAATATCAGACACCGAAACAAAGCCAAAGATCTATTTTTAAAAATTAGAGAAGTAAATAATTAACTATCAAAGACAAAGAGAATTTTACCCACAGGTTTTTTCGACTTAAAATTACTCTTTTAAATAAGCTGCTAATTTTTTGGGAGAAGCTGTTTCGAATTGTCCCGAATCTAATTTCCAGTATTGAGCAGCATTAGATAGTTGACTAATAAAAGAAATTAACTGTGGATGACAGGTCAAAATAAATATCTGATGTCTGCTGGCGAGTTCAACAAGTAATTTAGCAGTATTATATAAATGATTCTGATCAAAATTAACAAGGGAATCATCCAGCACCAGTGGTAAGGGCGGTTTAATTTCTTTTATTCTGCTCAACCTTACTGCCAGGAATAGCTGCTCAAGACTGCCGCGACTTAACTCTTTTGTACTATTAAACTGCCTGCCATTTTCTGTAACAACCCTGAAATCCTGTTGATCAAGCTCCGCAGCTGTTTTGAGATCACAGTAATGATGACTGGTAATTCTGCTTAAAATGTCAGAAGCAGGCTTTAACAATTCTGTTTCAGCTTTTTCAATCATTCGGGAACGTAACTTTTTAAGAATAAAACTAACACTTTTATTTACCGCATAACTTTGAGCCTGTTTTTCCAGCCCGGTCTGAGCCAGATCAATTTTTTGCTGAGCCGATTCTAATTTTGTGGAAGTAGATAAAGCATTAATTCTATTTTTTACAGTAGTTATTTTTTCTTCCAGTGATTCTTTCTCCTGCTTTAAATTATTTATTTGAACAGATAATGATTCTTTCTTTTTTTCTACAGCAGATTGAGATGTAAATTTATGATAAAAGCCAATAAATGTCTGATAATAATCTCTATCCTGTTTTAATTCAAAAAGAGCTGTTTTTACTGTATCAGAGGCATTTAGAGTATGTTTTAGCTGAGATTTAATTTTCCTATATTCTTCAGTCAGATCCTTTAATTCCTTAATTTTATCAAACTCACTAAATAAAATCTGATAATTTTCTATTAAATCTATTCCAGCAAAAGTATTAAAATCCAGACTGCAGTAGGATGAGCTTTCTTTGATTAAATTTTTTATTCCGGTCAAATTCATTTTTAATTTCTGTTTTTCAGTTTGGTTTTCTTCTTTTTTTATTTTAAGTTCTCTATATCTTCTTTTTTTATCACGAACTTCTCTTAAATATGAATCTATAAAAGACAGATAATCAGCTTCTGAAATCCCTAAAATTTTTGCATATTTATTTAAATCAGCTCTAACCTGCTCTAAATAAGAAGTTTTTTTCTTTAATTCGAGCTCTTTATTCTGCAGCTGGTTTTTATTTAACTGTTCTTCTTTTTCTAACTTCGATAATCTCTGTTTTTCCAGTTTAGAACTTCTATAATTTGAGCTGTAGTAAATAAAGGCTGTCAGAGCCAGCACTAAAGAAAAATATTTTAATTGCTCAATATTTATCCAAAAAGAAGACCCCAGAGTCAAAAAAGACAGGGCCAGAACAAAATAGCTCTGTTTTAAAATCAAAGAAGGTTTTTTGAAATCTATTTCTTCCAGTTCCTGTCTGTTTTCTTCGAGTTTATAGCTTAAATTTTTAAGTTCTGATTCAATTTTTTCAATATCGTAATTAAGATCTCGGTATTTTTTGAGTTTCTGATTTATATCTTTTTCTTTAATTAAATCAACTTTAATATTCTCCAGCTGCTGCAGGCCATTATTCCAGCTGGTATCTAAATTTTCTAATTCTGACAGCAATTGCTGTTTTGATTTTTCTATTTTATCCTCCTGCAGAAGATAATTTTTTATTCTTTCTTTAAGACTCTCCTCTTTTTGCTGAAATTTTCTTATTTTTTTACTTTCATGCTCCATAAAAATTAAAAATTGATCCAGATTTGTTTGCAGACCGGTATTTTCTGCATTAATTTCTGAATTATTTAACTGAGAAGAAGTTTGGAGAGAATTTTTGTTTATGACTTTATTCAATTTTTGACTCAAATTAACTATTTCTTTCAATTCAGAGTAATTATTTTTTAATAAGTCTATTAAAATATAATGGTTTTCCAGTTTTTCTATTTCCCGCCTTTTACTATTTAACTTATTCTGAAACTGACTTAAATCTTTATTTTTTTGTCTAAACTCATCAACTTCTAATAGAGCCTGATCCCTTTTTTCTTCTGCTTCTCTAATCTGATTATAATAAGGTTTAAAAGATGCTACAGTAGGATCTCCTAATTTACCGCCTATACTTTTAGCATAATTAAAATATTTATCCGCAATTTCTGGAACTTTTACCAATTCTGAAAATCCTGCTCCAAGCAAAATTGAATAAAGACGTTTTTCTTTCTTTTTTCCTTTGGCAATTTTAGCTAAATCCTGTAATTCATTCAAACTGATACTAAAAAGATGTTGATAACTCAACTGATCAAGATTATTAAATAATTCCGAAGCACTCTTTTCCTGCTGATCATCATCTATAACTTTCGGAGCTGCATATCCATCTATAAAAAGGCTAAATTTTTTATCTGCTTTTTTTAGTTCTGCTTCTATATAATAATTATCTACTGCTGGAGGAATAGAATTATCTTTTGGCAGACCAAAAGGTAAGTAGCGAAGTAATTTTAAAAAAGTACTTTTCCCGGCTCTATTTTTACCGCCAATTACCACTAAATTTTTTGAAATCCCCTCTAAATTCTGGTTATTAAAAATACCAAAATCTCTAATATATATTTTCTTATAATACATTTAATCGCCATCCTCAATTAACTCTGAAATTATAATTCTTTCTACTTCGGATAAAATTTCACGCTGCAGCTTTTTCTCTGGATAAAATTTATAGTTTTCTCTATCTTCATTATCCTGATTTCCCTGCCAGATCTGTCCCCATTCTGCTAGCAGTTCCTGATTAAGTTCTGCATCAGTAAGGCTTTCCTCAATTAATTCTTTTATATTTTGGTAAAGTGGGTTATTATTTTTTAAACTTTTCAGATCAGGTAATGTTTTAGCAGTTCTAAAAATAAGAGAATGGATCCAAACAACAGGATAATGTCTGTAATTTTGCTGACGAAAATAATTGACTAAACTTGCTTCGAGCTCTTCTCTGTTATTTTCAACATGCTGATGCAGTTCTGTCCGCCCTTCAATCAGCAGACGAATAATAACTGCTTTAATCTGAAAATTTTTATTTCTGTTTTGGTTTGTTATTTTATCTCTCATTTTGTTAATTTCATCAGTAATTAAATTTTGAAGTTGACTTATATTTTTTAATCCTTCTTTTTCTAAATTAATTTTAAGTTTTAGATAGATAACAGGCGCCAGCGAAATAAACTTTTCTTTACTATTTAAATTTTTATCAACCTCAACCAGAATTACTCCTTTATTACCTTCCTCGCTGATGTTATGAGCCTGCAGAGTTCCCGAAAAATAAATGGCAGGTTGCTGATTTATTTTTTGATACTGATGTAAATGTCCGAGAGCCCAGTAATCAATATCATCTTTTGTAAGTAGTTCACCTTTATTAACTGGAACATAGTGGTTATTATCCTTGCTCAGTGCTGTGTGCAGTAGCCCAATATTAAAAATAGAACTATCAGGAGCAGTATAAAAATTGTACATTGTTCTTGACTCAAATTTTTGTCTGTATGATTGACCTATAATTCTGGCAGCTGTTATTCCTTCTTTTTGATATTCTTTTACTTCTACTTCTTCGCTAGAAAAATAATGTACATTTTCTGGAAGTTCAAAAACCTCGTTTTCCATACCAGCGGGATCATGATTACCAGAAATCAAGTAAATATCTATTCCTTTTTCTTTTAAAAACTGAGTCTGATTTAAAAAAAATCGGCTGGCCTTAACTGAACGTGCCTCCCGATCATAGAGATCACCAGCAACTACAATAAAATCAACTTCTTCATTAACGGCCAATTCAACTAAGTTCTCAAAAGCTATTTTGCCGGCATTAGAAAATAAATTTTTATGATTAGAATTATTTATTCCATTACAGCTTAATTCTTTTCCAAGATGAACATCTGCTGTATGTATAAATTTAATTGGTTTCGGCATTACACTCCTCCAGTCTTAGCTGTAGTCTCTTTCAGTTCTGTTTTCCCATTTTACAAAAAACCAACTAAAAACAAAAATCTGTACTGTAATTTCCGGCAGTCCAATTAAATGTTCGACCAGAGACATCTTTGTATAAATCATTCCTTCTATTGAACCCGGGATTGGCGCTACTGAGCCAATTAGAGAAAATCCCCAGATCAAAAAAAACATTTTCACCCAGGCATAATCACTTTTAATTAAAGTATTATAAAAAGGGTATAAAATAAAAGCAAAAAAAGCTCCTCTAAAAATTTGAAAAACAGGTGCCAGCCTGACAATTGTGGAATCGGGTGAACGAAAATTAGAAAATGCATCCATCGTAATAAAAGCACTGGCATAATTCTGAAGATTTTTAAATACTACACTGATAAAAACATATGTTATAACATGGACCAGTATAAAACGAATTGTAAAATATACAAATCTCTTAGAAGGTTTTAACATCTTATTCCCCTTTTTCTTAAATATTTTTGAATATAATAGAAAAACTAGTCTCTTAATATTAATTCTATATAAAAGAATTAAATCCTGTAAATTATTTTATATGTAAAGCAGTTACATTGACTTGTCCAAATTTTAGGAATATAATTAGTTTATAATTAAGGAGAAGCAAAAATAGCTAAGCATTTGTAAAAATGCGGCGCAAAGCCATGGACCCATTCAGGGCCGCCAGGCTGCCAGATCTCCTCCCTGGAGTAAGGTCTTTTAAAAGGAGGTAAGCTCATGAAAAATTGGAATCGTGTGCTGGCAGTTTTTTTGATTTTAGTTCTAATCTTTAGTATCACTTTAACCGCTCTGGCTGTTGTTGTCAATCCTCCTGATGATCCTGAAGAACCAGAACCACCTTCCAAAGACAAAGGGAATAATGGAATTGGAAATGGTATTGATCCTCAACCACCTGGAGATCCCAAAGAAAATGATACAGATGAAAGTAATTTACCTCCAGGTCAGTTAAAAAAAATTAAATAAAATTTAATTAGCCTGTAGAGTTTTAATTCTACAGGCTCTTTTTAGAAGCAGGCTATTTAAACTTAATAAATTATAATCAATAAATACTATAATCAGTAAATAATTCTCTTAATTATTTACTCTTGTCCTCAAAACTTTCACCAAAGGTTAATTCCTCAGCCAGATCACCGACATAAGGAAGTTTAAATATTTCTCCATTATAAGCCTTATACATTAATAAAAGCCAGAGAATTGTACCCACAAATGTTATTAATGAAGAAATCAGAATTCCAATTAATGGAATTACAAGCACCAGTGATGAAGCAATAAATAAAGAAAAAAAGGTAATCAGTGACTGCATTGCATGAAAACGAACATGATTATTGTCTTTTTCTATAAATAGAAAGATTAAACCTGTTACCCAGATACCGGCATAAGCCAGAATGGCTTCTACATTTTCATCAAGACCGAGACTGGTTTTTTTATGATACATAATATTTGAGATTATTATCTTTCAAAAAATACTAGATAAAATCTCTATCCCCCTTTTTTCTATAATTTTTATTCAGAAAATTTAATTATTTCTTATATTTATATTTTAACACAAAATATAAAAATTAAAAAGCAGTTTAGCAGGTTAAAAAACCGCCTCAAATTTCTTAAAAGAGGCGGCCGCTAATTTTATATTCCATTTAGATGATAACTTTTAGTTTACTCTAATTCCAGAATTAATTCTCCAGATTCAAGCTGCTGTCCCGCTGCAGCATGGATTGCAGCCACAGTACCATTAGTTGGAGCAGTAATATTAGTCTCCATCTTCATGGCTTCCATAATTACAAGACTCTGATTTTTCTCAACTTCTTCCCCTTCTTCAACTAAGATTTCAACAATATTACCGGGAAGACTGGCTCCAATTTCCAATTCATTTTTAGGATCAGCCATCTGCTTGGAGCTTACATCAGAGGCAGCAGTACTTGCCTCATCATAAACTTTAATTTCTCTTCTGAAACCATTAACCTCAAAGGCCAATCTGCGGTAACCCTGATCATCCACCTTTCCAATCTCTAATAGTTTAACCACCAGAGTTTTACCTTCCTCAACTTTTATTTCACTGGTTTCTCCCTCACGTAAAGCATGAAAATAAACATCACTTCCCATATGGCTTAAATCACCATACTCTGCCAGATAGTCAAGGTAGTCTGTATAAACTTTAGGATAAAGAGCATAAGCTAAGAGATCCTTTTGAGTCGGTTCAAAATCATATTTCTCTTTTAACTCTGCTTCAGCTTTTTCAAAATCATAATCTTCCAGCAGAGTTCCAGGTCTAACAGTTATGGACTCTTCACCTTTTAAGACCAGCTGTTGGAGTTCTTTAGGAAAACCTCCAGGAGGCTGACCGAGCATACCTTTAAAGTAAGCTTCGACTGAATCCGGGAAAGCCATGTTTTTAGCTTCCTGACAGATATTATCAGGTGTCAGATCATTTTTCACCATAAATATTGCCAGATCTCCTACTACTTTGGAGGAGGGTGTAACTTTTGGAATATCACCGAGCATAAAGTTAACCTTGCGATACATTTCCTTAAACTCTTTAAAGCGGTGGCCGAGACCAACACTTTCTACCTGTGGTTTTAAGTTAGAATACTGACCTCCAGGAATTTCATATTTATAGATTTCTGCTGTTCCAGATTTAAGTTCAGATTCAAACTGGGAATAGACAGGTCTAACTGCTCCCCAGTAATTTGAGATCTTCTGAATATTTTCAATATCCATTTCTGGATCACGATAGGTATTTGTAAGTGCTGCTACAATTGAGTTTAAAGGTGGCTGACTTGTTAAACCTGCCATAGTATTAAAGGCAGTATCCACAATATCAACACCAGCCTCAGCAGCCATCAATAAAGTAGCCGCACCATTTCCGCTTGTATCGTGAGTATGCAGATGAATTGGAATTGAGATTTCAGCTTTAAGAGCCTTGACCAGCTCATAGGCAGCATAAGGTTTTAATAAACCGGCCATATCCTTAATTCCCAGGATATGAGCTCCCATTTCTTCAATTCCCTTTGCTAATTCCACGTAATAATCTAAATCATATTTTTCACGTTTATCGTCTAAGATATCACCTGTATAGCACATCGATACCTCAGCAATTTTACCCTGTTTGACAACCTCATCTACTGAAACTTCCATTCCCGGCAGCCAGTTTAGAGAGTCAAAGATTCTGAAGACATCAATTCCAGCTTCAGCTGCTTCTGCAACCAGACTGCGAATTACATTGTCAGGATAATTTTTATATCCTACCCCATTGGATCCTCTTAAAAGCATCTGGAATAAAATATTGGGTATTTTATCACGCAGGCGCTCAATTCTCTCCCAGGGTGATTCCTTTAAGAATCTGTAGGAAACATCAAAGGTTGCGCCTCCCCACATCTCAAGTGAGAATAAATCCTTGGCCAGATGAGAAGTTGCTTCTGCAATTTTTTCCATATCCACAGTTCTCATTCTGGTCGCCATCAGCGACTGATGGGCATCTCTATATGTTGTATCAGTTAAAAGAATCTCTTCCTTATCTTTAATCCATTCGACTACAGCATCTGGACCACCCTGATCTAAAATCTGTTTTGTACCCTCAAGGCTCTCTATTTTTTCAAACTTAGGCACCTTTGGTACATCAAAATCAGGTTTATTTCCCCGAGTTTCATTGACAATTTTTTCACCCAGATAACTTAAAATCTTCTGTTCCTGATCTGAACCTGGTTTAATATCTAGAAGTTCTGGATTATTGGCAATAAAACCTGTATCACAGGTTCCCTTTTTAAACTCTTCGTGATTTAAAACATTAATTAAAAAGGAAGCATTGGTTTTAACTCCTCGCACCTTCATTTCTTCAACTGAACGCATGGCTTTTCTAATCGCATCCGAAAAGGTTCTTGACCAGGAAATAGTTTTAACCAGCAGACTATCATAGTAAGGATTAATTACTGCACCAGTATATCCATTACCCCCATCAAGTCTAATACCATAACCAGAACCAGTACGATAATGGTCAAGGCGACCGGTATCAGGGATAAAATTATTTGCCGGATCCTCTGTTGTCACCCTACACTGGATAGAATATCCATTCATCTTAATTGATTCCTGAGAGGGAATATTAATCTCTTCTGAATCAAGTCTGTATCCCTCAGCAACTAAAACCTGACTCTGAACAATGTCGATTCCAGTTACCATTTCACTAACTGTATGTTCAACCTGAATTCTTGGATTAACTTCAATAAAATAGTGATTATTGTACTTATCAACCAAAAATTCTACTGTACCTGCATTTTTATAACCTGCTCCCTTACATAATTTAAGGGCATCCTGCAGAATCTCTTCTCTTTTCTGATCACTGAGGGCAACTGCAGGGGTAAATTCTACAATTTTTTGATGACGTCGCTGAATTGAGCAATCTCTTTCAAATAAGTGTACAAGATTACCATGTTCATCACCTAAAATTTGTACCTCAATATGTTTTGGATCTTCTAAATAACGTTCTACAAAAATATCGTCTACACCAAAAGCTTTACGAGCTTCTTCTTTTGCATCTCTAAATTGAGAGATCAATTCTTCATCAGAACGAACTATTCTCATTCCCCGGCCACCACCACCAGCTGCCGCCTTAAGCATCAGCGGATAACCATGTTTTTTGGCAAAGTTCTTAATTTCTTCTTCTTTTTTGATAGGTTTTTCCAAACCCGGAATTGTAGGTACATCAAATTTTTGAGCCAGAATTTTAGATTTAATCTTATCTCCTAACTTCTCCATTACTTCTGCATCAGGTCCAATAAACTTGATTCCGGCTTCCTCACACTGACGGACAAATTCTGGGTTTTCTGATAAAAAACCATAACCAGGATGGATAGCATCCACATCTTTTTTTACTGCTAAATCAATAATTTCATCAATAGCAAGATAAGCTTCAATTGGCCCCTTGTTATTGCCAATCTGATAAGCTTCATCTGCTTTAGTCCTAAATAAGGCGGTTCTATCCTCCTCGGAATAAATTGCTACAGTTCTAATGCCCAACTCCTTACAGGCTCTAATTACTCTAATTGCTATTTCTCCCCGATTGGCCACTAAAACTCTTTTAAAATTTTTCGACATTCTCAAATCTCCCTTCTTTAATTCTTTAATAGTTTAAAGTATTTATATTTAATAAAATTCTACCCCAAATGAGGTAGAAGTTATTAATAAAGTATTTTCAGTCACCAAAAACTACACGAAAACTGTTAAAACTCTCATATTTATTTATATTCTTTTTTAGTATACCACAATTACTGGATAATATCTAATCACAGAATATATTATTAATTTTTTGAATTATCATTTATTTTGCTTATTTTGATAAAGAAAAAATACTCCCAGACCAATTAGAACAAGGGGGGTTATATAATTTAAATATTCCATTTTCTGAATAAAATCATTATTATCAACAAAAATTACAAATAATCCAAAAACAATCAGAGCTGCTGCCGGATAAATCGGCCAGTCCCACTTTTTAAAAGCGCTGGTATGAATTAGAACAATTAAAAATGCCAATCCAAGCATAATAAAGAAAAAGCCTCCGCCAAGTTTATCTACAAAGTCTAATCTCTCTAGATCAGAAAAAAGAGCAATGGCCAGCAAAATTGAACCTGGAATTAAAAAACCGATATTTCTATAATGTTTTCTGGCCCCCAGCATAAAATAAGTAAAAATAAAACCTGCGCTCAGCAGATAAAGAAAAATATCATCGCTGATTAAATTTAAAGTATTAAGCAGAATAAACAGTCCAACTGTTATCAATAAAATACCAAGTTTTCTTTTGTCCATTATTAAAACCCCCATTTATGTATTTGATATTTTAATTATAACAAAATTTAAATAAACAGCAAAGTTTAGAAGTCGATATTTTTTAATTCGGTGAAGGAGAATTTTTTTATTTAAAGAATATATTAATTAGAAGAGATAAATTAATTTTTCATAAGAGGTGGCGCAGATGAATAATAAAAATAAACTTCTAGAAGAAATTAAAACGCTGATCTCTTTAGACCTGATAATACTTTTTATAAAAAGAGTCTACCAGAAAGCCAGGGAAAATGATATTTTTATGCACGCAATGGGAATGGTATATATCACCACTCTTTCTATTGTACCTTTTTTGATATTTTCATTTTATATTATGACTCTTTTCAATTTTTTTGGCAAAATTGATACCATTGTAGAGGAAATTAAAACTCTAATTTTAAACAATCTGGCGGCCGGTACTGGAGAAAATTTAATTAACTATCTGGAAGTATATATTCTTAATGTTGATATTGAACAGCTGGGAATAATAAGTTTTGTAACTTTAATTTTTATTATTGTGTTTATGCTGGCCCGAGTCGAAATTACCTTTAACAAAATCTGGAATCTAAAAGAACATCGTGATTTGTTTAAAAGATTTGTTTCTTTCTGGACTTTTATCACTCTCGGTACTTTTTCTATCACTTTATTTCTAACTCTTAGCCTTTTATTTGCTCAAAAATATTTGGGGCTATGGTTGAGCGGAGAACAGATAAGTGAAAGCAATTTTTTTAACTATATTCTATTTTCTTTTAATTTTTTAATTTTTATTATTGCGTATTATTTTGTTCCCAATACTGAGGTAAAACCTACAGCAGCAGTTTTTGCCGGGCTGTTTAGTGGACTGTTATTTATTTTATCCAAAAACCTCTACAATATTTATACTGCTAACTTAATAACCTATAATCAGATTTATGGTCCACTTTCAATTATCCCTATTTTTTTACTCTGGCTTTATTTAATCTGGCTAATTATACTTTTAGGAGCTGTGATTTCTTATGTTTTTCAACATCGATCAGGACTTAAATATATGCTTAACCGACAAAAAATCAACCAGGGTTTAAGAGATTTAATTCCGACAGCAATTTTATTGACACTTTTTAAAAATTATAAAAGCAAAAACAACCAGCCTCTCTCCTTTGCCGAGTTGATTAAAAAAATTAATCTTCCAGCCGAGGATATCAAAACTGAGCTTAAGAATTTGAAAGAAAAAAATATTATTGCTGAAACTGAAAATGGCAGTTATTTACCTTTAAGTGAAGCAGATAAAATTTCTATCTGGGAAAGTTATCAGACCAATTTTTTTGATGAAGAATTTGAAATAAAAAATATTTTTAAAGATGAGGAAATGCAGGAACTTTACAAAGAAATAAAGAATTTAGAAAAAAACAGCTTTAAAAAAATGAAATTTGTCGATTTTTTGAATTAATTTGAACAATAGCTTTAAATCTAATCAAATTTATGCTACAATTAATGATTGTGTCAGGCATTATGCATTGAGGAGGAATTTAAATGGTTAAAAAAGCTAATAATGAAAATAATGATAACCAGAATGATAGTACTGAAGAAGAAAATGATCTAGATCTTTCCATACCTGATGGAGCAGGTATTGATGATTCCGTACGTGTTTATTTAAAAGAAATGGGAAAAGTAGATCTGCTTGACAAGGAAGAAGAAGTTGAACTGGCTAAAAGAATTGAACAGGGTGACCAGGAAGCTCGTGAAAAACTAACTGAAGCTAATTTAAGACTTGTTGTCAGTATTGCTAAAAAATATATAGGACAGGGTATGTCTTTTCTGGATTTAATTCAGGAAGGTAATAAAGGTTTAATGAAAGCAGTTGAAAAATTTGATTATACCAAGGGGTATAAATTTAGTACTTATGCCACCTGGTGGATCAGGCAGTCTATTACCCGAGCTCTTGCTGATCAGGCAAGAACTATTAGAATTCCGGTACACATGGTAGAGACGATGAACAAATTACGAAGAATTGAAAAAAGACTTAAAAAAGATTTAGAAAGAGAACCAACCCTGGAAGAAATTGGTGAAGAAATGAATATGGAACCAGAAAAGGTCTTAGAAATTCAGAAACTGGCCATGAACCAGCAGCCTACTTCTTTAGATACTCCAATTGGTGAAGAAAAAGACAGCCATTTAAAGGATTTTATCGAAGATCAGGATGCTCCGGCTCCTGAAATGCTTGCCTCTTCTGAACTTTTAAAGGATCAACTGGAAACAGTTCTGGATACTCTAACTGATAGAGAAAAAAGAATTATTAAATTAAGATTTGGACTTGAGGATGGGCGACAGAGAACTTTAAAAGAAGTTGGAAGTCAGTTTGGTGTTACCCGCGAAAGAATCAGACAGATTCAGGCCAAAGCTTTAAGAAAGTTAAGACACCCTACCCGGAGTAAAGAATTAAGGGGATATTTAAATAACTAAGCTAAAAATTATTGGGCAAAAATAATTAAAGGCTGAATTACTCTTTTCAGGAGTAGTTCAGCCTCTTTTTTTATCTTTTATACTATTTTCTTTTCTACAAAAGAACAAATCAAATCATAAAGAAAATCAATGTTCTGCTTTTCTTTTTTAAAGTTCTGCTGTAGCAGCGGAATATTAGTCTGGAGCATAGCAAAAAGTCGATATAGATCCTCATCATCTTTTTCTAACTTAACCTTAAACTCTTTTTCTAAGATAATAATAAAAAGTTCATATATCTGATTAATCACTACATTGGGAAATCTAATTCGCTTAAATTTCTCTTTCTGCTCTTCTTCACCAATTTCTAAATCATTCATTATATAACGAAAAAGTTCTCGCACAATCGATTTTTTTTCTTTCATTTCAGAATAAAGAACTTCAATATAATTTTTTAAATAATCATTATCAGTATTTTTGCAGTTAGCGCTCAAAATCTGATAGGTCTCCTTCCAGCTTTCTTCAAAAACCCCAATATATAATTCCCATTTATTTGGATAATAATTATATAAAGTACCTACAGCTATCCCGGCTTCTGATGCAATTCTACGCATACTTACATTCTGATATGGATTTTCTTTAAATAGTTTTAAAGAACTTCTGGCTATTTCTTCTTCCAGATTTTCAATTATTTTAGGCATATTATACTCCCTTTATTAAAATATTACAGAAAACTTATTAATCTTATTTAAGCACCCTCACTATCATATTCTAGATTTAAATTACGGATTCCTGCCTCTCCTTCCAGTTCTTTAATTTCTTTATAAACAAATCCAAACAATATTACTGTCAGGAGAAAGGTAAAACCATCCGCAACTGGTTGAGCCATAAATAGCCCTTTTAAATCGAAATAATTTGGCAGCAGAAAGATTGCTGGTATAAAGAAAATACCCTGTCTGGATAAGGAAAGAATAGTTGCCGGGATTCCATGCCCCAATGCCTGAAAAAGAGTATTGGTGGTTATAGAAAATCCCATAAGTGGTAGAACAACTGCGTAAAGTCTTAATCCCATTGCAGCAATTTTTATAACTTCCGGATCCTGACTAAAAACACCAATGACCTCCCGGTTAAAGAAAAAGAAAACTGCAAAAAGTATTAAGCCAAATAAAGTTGTTCTCTTAACAGTGACTTTTATTGATTCCTTAAGCCTTTCAATTTTTCTGGCTCCAAAGTTAAAACCAGCTACCGGCTGAAATCCCTGAGTAAAGCCTGCTGTTATAAAAAAGCCAAAAGAAAAAACTCGGTTAATTATCCCGACTGAAGCCACAACAACCGCCCCATAAGTTGCAGCCATATTATTGAGTAAAGTCATTGCTACACTGCTTAAAAGCTGTCTAATCAAAGTAGGAATACCTATTTTCATAATTTCTGTATAGATAGAAAGAGAAGGTCTAAATTCTCTTAGTTTTAAATCAAGAACACTATTATCTGACTTATAAAAACCAATCAACATTACCGTCGATACAGCCTGAGCAATTACAGTGGCAGTTGAAGCTCCAGCAATTCCCATCTTAAAAGTGAAAATTAATAACGGGTCTAGAATTATGTTTAATATAGCTCCAGTACTTAAAGCAATCATGCTCATCTTTGCACTACCTTCTGCTCTCACCATATTATTCATATTCATATTACTCATTGTAAAAATTGAACCGATAATAATAATAGCCGTATAATTAACTGCATAGGGCATTATCACTTCAGTTGCTCCAAATAACCTGAGTAAAGGTTTGAGAAAATAAAGACCTCCTGCAGCCAGAACTACAGCTAAAATAAAGGTAGTTACAATTGAAGTTGTCGAAACTCGATTAGCCATTTCTCTGTTCTCTTCTCCTAAAAGTCGCGAAATATAGGAGGCTGAACCAATACCGAAAGTTAAGCCGATTGCCGAAATAACCATAAAAAGTGGAAAAGCTATGGTCACTGCTCCAATGGCTTCGGTACCAATTCTTCCTACAAAAATTGTATCAACTATATTGTAAACCGCTGAAACAAGCATACCAATAATTGCAGGTATTGACATCTGCGTCAAAAGTTGAGGAATTGGAGTCGTTGCCAGTTTTTTTGTCTTTTCATCTTTATACATTTTTTCCCTCCATTTATTTTTATGAATTATGTTCATTTTAATCTAAAAAAAGACTTTATGAATATCGTTCACTATAAATATTATAATGAATATTGTTCATAAAGTCAAGTGTTTTAAATTTGTTTTATTTATAATTTATAAATTTTTTTGATCTGCTTTCTGCTGAATAAATTTTCTCCCGGTACTGGAATTAAAAAAAATAATATTGAAAACAAAAAAAATTAAAGCCCCAACAAATATAACATATTCCACCTCAAGCAACTTAATTGTTAGAGATGAAATTAAAAGTGAAATTGGTACAACAATTTTAATAATACTCATTTTAACACTCAAAACTCGTCCCAGTATATTTTGAGGTACACTTTTTTGAATTATTACATTTGCGGGTACATCTATCCAGGCAACTGAAATACCACTTAAAAACATCAGCAGACTATAATAAGTTAAAACAAAATTTGAGGCCGGAGTATTTTGAAAAATAATAATAGGCAGAGCAAAAGTCGTTACTCCAACTGCAGCGACAAAAGTAATATTCTTTATTAAAAGGTTATAGCTTATTTTATTCATTATCTTTTCAGTTAATATGGCTCCCAATATCATACCTACCGGAAAAGCTGCCTGAATTATACCATAATTATTAGGATCTATTTTCCAGACAGTATTTAATAGATAAGGTAAAGGCACAATTAAAGTAAAATTAAAAAAGAAATTTAAAGCCACAAAAATATAAACTAAGGCTCTTAAATTTTCTGATCTAAAAATATAATAAAACCCCTCTTTTAATCTATAAACAAAATCATCTGAATCTTTATTGCTGCCAGTTTCCATTTGTATTTGCTGATTATATTGGTAATCAATATAATATTCTATCAAAGCAGAGATCAAAAAAGAAATTGCGTTAATTAAGATAAAACCTTCCAAATTAATAAAACCATAAATTAATCCACCAAGCAGTGGTCCTAAAATTTGAGATAATGACTCTATAACTCTGGCCTGAGAATTAATTTTAACCAGCCCAGATTCTTTTACCAGCCCTGGTTTGGCAGCTTCTAGAGCAATATCAAAAAAGACTGTTAAAGTTGTCATTACAAAAGTACTGAGATATAGAATATAAAGATTAAAATTAAAATTTGTGATCACCAAATAGATCAGAAAAAGAAATAAACCATTAATCAGATCAGAACCAACTACCAGAATTTTTTTATTAAATTTATCTGCCATAACACCGGCAATTGGATTAAATAAAACAACTGGCAAAGTATATAGAGCAAGATTCAAAGCAAAAGAGAATGCAGAAGATGTTGTCCTTAAAAGATAAAGTCCAATCACAAACGCATAAATTGCTGATCCGAATAAAGAAATTGTCTTTCCTGATAAAAATAGCAGCAAATTTAATTTTTCCTGTCTGTCACTTTTTAATTCCTGATTAATTTCAGCTTGGTCTTCTTGATAATTTAACATTTTAACTACCTCCTCTTTTCTAAATCAATTATAAAAAATGGAGGTAACTCAAGTGCAAGAGTTCTTAAAAATTTTTTTAGAAGATTTTTTCGTAAAAGTAGAGCCAACTCTACTTTTAAAATTTATTTTTTTGCCTGCAGCTGATAAGAATAAATCTGATCTCCAATTTGAGCAAACTCTTCGTATTTACCAAAAGAACTATTAATCTTTTTAGGCTCTGATTTATTCTCAGTTAAAAATTCAAAACCTATTTCCTTTAATTTAGTTCTAATATTCGAATAAATAAAATAATCTCTGTACTCTCTTTCAACTATGTTCTTAGCACCAAATTTATGATAAATAATAAAGACTGCTGTCATTGTAAAATGATCTTTAAAATATTTGAGCAGCAGCTCTGGTAAAAATCCTCTGTTATGAAATGAAAAATTAGAAATTCCGGAATAGTCAATCAAATAATCAAGACTGCTTTCTTTAAGTGGCAAATCTGGCAGCTCAGCTGTTAAAAAAATAACTTCCGGACCAGAGGGGGATAACTCCAATAAGGTTTTAAGATATCTGTTCAGCTCAGCATCATGTTCAACACAAATATAGGTTAAATTAGAAGGCAGCTGATCATAGATGTTTCTTAATAAGAGTCCATAACCAGAACCGGGTTCTAAAATAACTTGATTTTCCAGTTTAGAATAATCAAGTCTATTTTTCAACCATTCCAGACTCTGATATGATTGATCAATAAATTCAGAATCAGTCTGTTTAATATAATCTGTTACATGATAAATTGGATCTATTTCAATTACTTCGTCACCTTTTTTTCTCTCATAAACATCTTTAGTATATATAATACCATCTTCAATTAAAATTTTTTCGCCACAACTGCAGTTGAGACTTCCCAGATGAATTCTATTATTTTCAATTTTTTCTGCAGTTAAAGTTAGATCGGACCCACAGGCCGGGCAGGCAAAAAGACTCAGCAAATTCAAATTTAAACTGAGATCATTACGCCTGTCATTGTTTGCTGATTTTAATTTTTTTAAATGAGAGTGCAAAGCATTTTTGGCATCTTTTAACTCTATAATTCTTCTTTCTAAACTGTCAAGTTTTCGATGATATAGATTTTGATAATAGCTGTTTTTTTGATAATTACTCAATCTGCCAATCCTTTTAAAGCTTAAAATTTCCTTGATTTCTTCTAAAGAAAACTCCATTTCTTTTAGTTTTAATATTTCTTCCATATCCTCCTGATCTTCATTATTAAATTCATAATGTCCTCCGTTTTTATGGGGATTAATCAGTTTTAATTTCATATAATAACGAATGGTATCATAACTTAAATCAAATTTGTTTGAAAATTCTCTAATTTTCATTTAAACTATCCCTCCGATTTAGACTTTCGGCTATTAAAATAAAATTAAAAAGCTTAAGCTGCTGTATTCATACAGCAGCTCTGTTCCAAAATTTATTTTTTATTTAATTGCCAGTGAACCCATTGGGTCCCATGGTTTTAAAACAACGGGGTCTTTTTGATATGATTCAAGATCACTCTCAGATAGGTATTTTTTATTAATAACTACTTCATAATTAAATTCTTTAAACCAGTCATTACTCATAATAAAAAATCCATCATCACCAACCTTTTCTCCCCAGCTATTTTGAACTTTCCAGCTAAGTGGCTCTTCATTTTTTAGGTTAACTCCGGTAAAAGCCATAGCATGAGTTAAGATACTTTCGCCATACTGCAGGCGCTGACCTTTGTCCAGAGAAAATTTAGTATCCAGCACCTCTGCATAATTAAATAGTTTAGTATCCATTATACCTAAATCTCTATTTGACCACTGACCAACATCACAGCCAAACCAGACGGGTTCTCCATCTTTTAGCTGTTCTTTGCTGTAATCAATTAACTTATCAATCGGGAGATTTAAATAATGAATCTGGGGGCCTTCTTTTACATTACCCAAAAATTCTACTGTATAAGTCTGATCAAAAGGCTTATCAGAAGTAGGAGCATTGATTATGCTTACATAATCTGTCATTTTTACTTTCGAGTATTTATGATAAAATTCCTGTGGTGTTAAATCAGCATCTCTATAAAATTCACCATTTTTATTTCTATACTCAAAATCAAATTTCTGAGCCGGTTCACCTAAAAAATATGCCAGAATTGAATAAATTTCAGCCAGCATAGTTTCTTTTTCTTCTCTTAAACTTTCTTTATCTGCACCCAGCTTATAATCTTTCCGCAGAGTATGTGCCAGATCTCTTAATTTTAAACTTAAAATTTTATTCATATAGCGAGAATTACTGCTGTGGTAGCTTTCGGGCATCACATATTTGGGTACAATACCATATTTTTCGATTAAAGCAGTAAACATATCCCACTGACCGCCATCATTGGTAGGCTCATTTAAAAGCCACATTACTCGACGGCTGTCAAGATCAAGCTCAGCTGTTGCAATAATATTTTCTAAAAAATAATTTGCTTTTTCCAGCTTATCCCAGAACATTGTATAAGCCTGAGAAAGCTCAAAATCATGGTCTTTAATCTCTAAATCTTTTGAAATACTGTAGCGAATATTATTTAAGGCTGCAAACATCCAGCAGCGCCCACTTTTTTTCTGGTTTGTTACCCGGCCAACATCAATTTCTACCGAAAAATCATAGTGCATATTTTTAATCGAATTGTTATTTAAGGCCGTATTATTGATTCCGTTTTTTATTACAGCATTAGCAATAATATCATTATTTTTTCTTTGTTTAAATTTCTTTTGAAACATCTCCAATTTAGGCTGATCAATTATCTGTCTGTTCATTTAAAAGCCTCCCTTTATTTATCGACTTAATTTATAACAATACATAAAAAGCCTGATTTTTTTGCATTGAAGATCATCTGATTGTACATTTTTCTTCATTTTTTAGAGATTTATATGCTGGACGAATAATCTTATGATCACTAACAAGCTGTTCGATACGATGTGCACACCAACTGGCAACTCTCGCTGTAGCAAATAAAGGGGTAAATAATTCCTGGGGGATATTTAAAAGCTGATAGACAAAACCAGAATAAAGATCCACATTAGCACAGATTTCTATATCTTCTCCCCGCTCTTCTTTAAATATTTCTTTGGTTAGACTTTCAATATTATCATAAAGTTCATATTCATCAAGTCTATCCTTGGCTGCAGCTAGCTCTTTAGACTTCTTTTTTAAAATAACAGCTCGCGGATCACTTTTGGTATATACTGCATGCCCCATTCCATAAATTAACCCTTTTTGATCAAAAACTTCGCCTTTTAAAATTTTCTTTAGATATTCTTTTAGACTACGGCGATCAGAATAATCAGCCAGGTTTTCTTTAATATCATCAACCATTGCTTTAACTCTTAAGTTGGCACCACCATGTTTTGGCCCTTTAAGACTCCCCACAGCTGCTCCCACAGCAGAATAAGTATCTGTTCCACTGGAGGAGACTACATGAGTTGTAAAAGCGGAATTATTTCCACCCCCATGCTCAGCATGAAGAATTAATAATAAATCCAGAGTATCCTTTTCCAGCTGGGTATACTTGTTATTTGCTCTAATCATATGTAATATATTGGCAGCAGTCCCCAGTCCCTCCTTAGGATTGTGAAGGTAGAGGCTTTGATCATCAAAATAATGTGCTTTAGCCTGAAATCCATAAGAAATAATTGTAGGAAATCTAGCAATTAATTTTAAACTTTGAATTAAAATCCGATCAATATCAAGCGAATCAGGTTTTTCATCATAAGAATAAAGAACGAGTATTGCCCGCTGAAGTTTATTCATTACATCTCTGCTGGGACTTTTCAAAATTGTATTTTCAGTAAAATGAGTTGGCAGTTTTCTAAATCCATCTAAAATAGCATTAAACTTTCTCAATTCCTCCTGCTGAGGGAGTTCTCCAAATAGCAGAAGGTAAACAATACTTTCAAAACCAAATTCGCCAGTGTTTTTTACCAGTTCGTCTACTTCTATATCTCTATAGAATAATTTACCTTCAATTGAAGTTTTAACTCCATCACAGTAAGTATAACCATGAACAGAACCAATTTTTGTAAAACCAACTACTACACCTGTCCCATCAGAATTTCTCAATCCCTGTTTAATATCATACTGTCTGTAATATTCTTTATCAATCTTATTAACCTTTTCAACTTTTTTAGCTCTATCTTCAAGCCAATTTTCCTTTAAATCCTTAATTAACCAGTCTTTAGTTTCCACATTCTCACTCCTCTATTCTCTACTTATTGTGGACTGATAAAATAAAAATTTCGTAGATATATCTATTATAACAGAATTTTGGCTTTTAATAAAATCAAATTGCTTTAATTGATATCATATTTTATTTTAATCAATATTTTCTTTTCTTAAAAAGCAGATTTAAAATCACAAATATTTTTAAATAATCCAATTCTTCCACCTCACTCAATTCTGATAGTACAATAATAACCTGGTTGAAATAAAAAAACACCTATCAAAAGTTAGGTTTTGCTGTACCTGATAGGTGGTGAGGCCAAAAATCATTAGATTATATTAAGTTTTCTGGCTTTGGCAGCAGCCTTAGTTCTATTTTTAACAGCCAGTTTAGAATAAATATTGCTTAAATGCCATTTAGTTGTTCCTTCGGTAATAAATAATTTTTCGGCTATTTTTTTGTTGCTTAGTCCTTCCGCCAGCAGAACAATAATCTCTTTTTCTCTTTCAGTTAGAGGATCAATAAGCTCTGAATTATTTTGCCGTTTTCTTTTAGTTTCAGATTTGAAATTAAATTTTACTATTACTTCCTGTTGCAGCTGCTTAAATTCTAGAAGTAATTCTGCTAAATATTCTTTATATTCCTCTAAAACAGTTAAATAACTTTCCTTTTCCAGCAAAATCAGTGTATCTAAAAGTAATTTTCTACTTTGAGTGCGATTTTCTAATTTTAAAAAAATAAAAGACATTAAAATTTGTCTCTTTATTCGATCAAGAAAGTCAAAATTTTGATAATCAATTTTCTGCAGATAATTTAATGCTTGCTGATAATTAGTTTCTACTATCAGAAGCTCTGTAATTAAAAAAACTGCTTTTACTCTGACTCCAAAAAATGTCTGCTTATCTATAAGTTCCTCCTTAGCTTTTATCTTTTTTCTCAAAAGGATACTTATTTTATTGTTTTTCTGAGCATTAATTAGCTCGAATTTTAATTTTTCCATTTCTACCAGCTGGTAATTAACTTTTAAATTATATTTATTACATAATTCTAAAGTCTCTAAAATTATATTTTCTGCCTCTTCTATTTGCCCTAGATAAAAAGAACTGCGGGCATAATAAATCATTGGCAGCCAATACACATGAATTAATTCATAAAATTGACCTGCTTCAATTCCTTTAATTAAATAATCTTTTGATTTCGAATAATTTCCCTTTAAAAAATAGATTATACCCATCGGAATAGAAAGAAGATTAATCAACTCAGCTGCAACTTTTTTACTTTTTTTAAACCGATTTATACTTTCCAAATTAAGATTAAAAGCCTTATTTAAACTGCCCTTTTGTGTCAGTTTTAAAATCAAATTCATCAGTGAATTAATTTCCATTAAATACTGTTCTTTTTCTCTCGCCATAAAAGCAGCACTGCGAAACGATTCGATTGACTCTTCAATTTTTAAATAAGATGATTGAATCTGTCCCAGACTCATTAAAGCATTAATTTTAAAAATATAATCAGTATTTGAGATTAAATTCAAAGCCTCTGCAGTTAAACTACAGTGCTCTTCAGCATCTTGATATTTATCCATCAAACAACTTAATGTTAAAAGACGTCCTCTATTTTCTGGACTTAAGTTCTTTTTATTATTTATTAAATTAAGATAATAAGCAGCCTCTCCAGACTGCCCCAGAATAAAAAGAGACCAGGCTTTTATCATTAGAATTAGAGGATGATTTTTTAAAAAATCACCGGGAATTGAATTTGACAAATTTAAAAATTCTTTTAATTCCCCAGTTTTTAAATATTCTGGAATGGAATCTTCTAAATAGTTTACTGCAGAATAATAATCATCTATTTGTAGTGAATAAAAAATAGCCTCCTGAAAATAACTATTTTCTGCAAACCAGGCTGCAGCTTTTAAATAAAGCCTGCGTTTTTGTAGAAAACTCAACTGACTGAGCAAAAAATTTCTAAAAGGATTAAAATATCTAAAAATATTATTTTTTAAATCAACAGCCTCTATAAAAATCTTTTTTTTAAGTAAATTATCAATTAAAACTTTGCTTTCCTGAGATGAAGCCAGCTGATCAGCAAGCTCTACGGAAAAGCTTTCTACAATTGATGTTTTTAAAAGAAATTCTTTTTCTTCTAACTTAAGTTTAGAATAAACTTCTTGATTTAGATACTGAAACAAGTTATTGTTGGTTAATTCAAGTTCATTTTTTAAATTATTAAGATCATATTCCGGTTCATTTAAAAGTTTAAATAGAAAAAATTCTATCACCAGAGGCCATCCTTCAGTAATTTGATAAAGCTTTTTAATTTTATTATCATTCAAACTAAGATTTTTTTCTCTCTGGATAATTTTTTTCAATTCAAGATAGTTAAATTTCAAATCATCTTTTTTAATTCTAACAATTTGGCCCTTAATTTTCTGTCTTTCAATTAAAAAAGGAATTTCTTTTCTACTAATTAAAATAAGATTTAAATTATCAGGCATTAATCCAATTAAGTATTTTAAAATATCAAATACGGGCTGTTGCTCAATTAAATTTAAATTATCTATAACTAAATTTATTTTATTTTCTACACTTTTAAGGTCTTTAAGCAGACTAAAAACTATTTTTTTTGCATTTAATTTAAGCGGAATCCTTAAAATTGCTTCAGTATTTAAAAAATCTCTTTTGGTTGATTTTTTTAAAGCAGTAATAATTCCCCTAATAAATATAAATTCATCTTTAAAATTATTGTCAATACTAAGCCAGGAGGCAGACTCGCTGCTGATCTCAATCCAGTCGGCAGCCAGAGTTGTTTTGCCGAAACCTGCCGGAGCTGTAATTAATGCCAGTGATCCTTTCTTTTCTCTACTCAGCCTATCCAGAGCTTTAAGTAATCTTTTGCGTCTGTAAACATTATTTAGTTCTGGTATCCGAGTTTGAAATTCCATTAATAACTCCATTTAATCAATTCCTTTTTTATTAACTAAATTTATTAGACCATCAAATATTTTACTAACTATTAACTATTAAACTACATTATACATTTCAATCAATATTTTTAATTATTTCTAAAATGCTATCTCTTCCACTTAAAAAATCCTCAAATTTTGTTTCTACTGTAATATCCGGGTATAGGGAATCAGGATCACTGTTTTCAAGCAGTTTAAAATAATTAGTAGAATAACTTACTCTTAAACCTGTATTTGGAAGATTAAAAGTCCTGACTTCTCCATAATGATTTGGTTTGCCCATAGTTGCTGTACCAATTAAATAGCCATCTAGTTGTTTTTTAAAATCAAGAGCATTAATTATTGCAGAAGAAAAAGTATCAGCTCCAATAATAATATAAGTTTCAAATTGATCTTGATATTTACTCAATTTTTCAGCCAGTTCTGTCCCCTGACTTGAGTCACCTCCAGAATTAAAACGAAGATCAATTACCAACTTATCTATTTCCTTATTTTTGATATAATTTAAAATTTCAGATTCTTCTGCAGCAAATGAGGGGAGTTCAGAATTAGGCTTCCCATGTTTTTGGGCCAGTTCCCTACTCCAGCAGCTATTGTATTGAAAATAAACCATCTTTTCTGCTGCAATATAATCTGACCAGAAAAGTTGATTGGCATTAGACCGTACATAACCAGTCTGATAATCTAATTTGCTTAAACTGTTATTACTGGAAGCCATATTCTTTATTTTTAAAGGTTCAAAATTAATTCTGATTTTCTCACCGTCTTTTTCAAATAAAAATTCATTTTTAGAATCAACTATTCCTAAATATTTGAGCACCTCATTTAATTTAAGAAATGAACTGATCCTGTAATCTATAGAAATCTGATTATCAGCAGTAATAATTTTATTAAAATGGTCTTTTAATTCTTCGATGGAATAATTATTAATAGCTATTAATTTTGCTCCCAGAATTTTTTTATATTGATTATCGGTCATAATTACTCGATAACCATCTTCAAATTTTTTTAAAAAAAGTGGATAATATTCAGTTAAAAAACGAGTATTATCAATAGCTGTATGAGTGTCACCAATTTTAGCAAAAATTTCAGCCAGCCTTAAAGTTGTATCCAGATTTGAAAGTTCTGGCAGATCATTTTTCAATTTGTCCATCTCTTTCATAAATTCTTCTTTTTCAAGCTTAAAAAACAAATTATAATGCTCTGCCGGCAGTTCATTTTCCAGATAATTGAGATCACTTAACCAGTCTGCTTCTGAAATTTCAGCTGCCATTACCAGATTACTGCTGAATAGCAAAAAAATTGAAATGAACAAAAATATTTTTCGCATCAAATCTCCTCCACAATTAAAATAATATTTATGATAAAATTATCACAATCTATTCAAAAGATAAAAACCGTTTTAATAACGGAATTTATCCTGGGATTTGAATTAAATGTTATTTTCAACTCGAATAACACTTTTAATTTCTATTACATCATCAAGCTTTTTAATCTTAGCTAGAGACTGATTTAGATCTTTTTCCCTAACTGAATGAGTAATAAATACCAGTGGTACAACAGGATTCTCTTTCTGTTTCTGCAGCACTGAAGCCAGACTGACATTATTATCTCCAAATATTTTGGCAATATGAGCCATCACACCTGGTTCATCCTTAACTTCAAAGCGCAGATAAAAGCTATTTTCGATTTCATCAATTTTAATTACATTACTTTCTAAAAAAGAATCCATACGCTGAACTTCGCGCTGATTATGATTAATATCCTTAGCTACTTGAATAATATCCGCAGTTACTGCACTACCAGTAGGCATTTGACCTGCTCCACGAGCTGTAGACATTACCTGACCAACTGCATCACCATGGAGGTAAACACAGTTATAGGTGCCATTTATCATAGCCAGGGGATGATCTTCTGGAACAAATGCAGGGTGAACTCTAACATCAAGACCTTCAGATGAATTCTTAGCAATTGCGAGAAGTTTAATCACATAACCCATTTCATGTGCCAATTCTATATCCTCGATATCAATATCTTTTATGCCTTCAACATAAACTTCATTTACATCAACAAAACGCTCAAAAGCCAGTGATGATAAAATTGTAATTTTATAAGCTGCATCATAGCCCTCAATATCAGAACTAGGATCAGCCTCTGCAAACCCAAGTGCCTGAGCATTTTTTAAAGAATCAGCAAAATCTTTTTTCTCTTTACTCATATCAGTTAAAATATAATTGGTAGTCCCATTTAATATACCATAAATTTTTTCAATTCTATTGGCGGCAAGAGAATTTTGCAGGGGACGAATAATTGGCAAACCTCCTGCTACACTTCCCTCATAACAGACCTGAACGTCATTTTCATCTGCCTTTCTAAATATTCTTTTCCCATATTTAGCAATCACCAGTTTATTTGCTGTAACAATACTCTTTCCATTTTCTATAGCCTTAATTATATAGTCATAGGCAGGCTGTTCTCCACCAATTAATTCGACTACAATATCTATATTCGAATTATTAATTATATCTTCAACTTTATCTGTTAATAATTCCTTTTTAATTTCAACATCTCTTTCTTTTTTCAGGTTATTAACCAGAATTTTTTCTATTGTAACCTCAGTTCCAACCTTATTTTTTATATTCTCCGAATTTTTCTCCAGAATCTTAACTACTCCACTACCGACTGTACCAAGTCCTAAAATCCCTATTCTAAGCAAAATTATAACCTCCTGTAATCTTATATCGCTTACTTCTAACTACTCTATTATTAAACATTATATCAAGGAGTTGTTAACTTGTCGACACTTTGAGATAAATTTATAGAGAAAAATATAATGTTACCTGAAATACACTTTTTGAAAATAATTATCAATACTATTGACATCTAAAATAAGTTGTGCTATATTAAATTTAACAAAACTTAACTCAAAATATAAGGAGGAAATTTAAATGAAAAAGTCTTTAAGTAATTCCAAAAAAATTATTGTTTCTCTGCTAATGGTTCTGGCTTTTATGTTTTCTCTGAATGTAATGGTGCTGGCGGCTGGACATGTTGAAAGTGGTCCCGATGTTCTTGATGTTGCTTTAGAAGCTGATGATTTTAACACCTTGACAACAGCAATAATTGAGGCTGATTTAGTTTCAGCCCTAAAAGGCGATGGACCATTTACAGTTTTTGCACCAACTGATGCTGCTTTTGCGGCACTACCGGAAGGCACACTAGACAGTCTGCTTGCTGACAAAGAGCAGCTGGCAAATGTTTTATTATATCATGTAGTCGCCGGTAAAGTAATGGCAGAAGATGTATTAACTATGGATGGAGCGATGGTGGAAACTCTGCTGGGTAAAGATATTAAAATCTCAATTAAAGATGGTATGGTTTATATAAATGATGCCCGTGTTATAACAACAGACATTGAAGCAAGTAATGGTGTCATTCATGTAATCGATACTGTTTTGGTACCTTAAATTTATTTAAATATAAGTAATATAGCTAAAAAACTCTTCTCGAAAATTTGAGAAGAGTTTTTTTATAAATTAATATTAATTTTTTAAGTAAATAACAAAACATATTTTAAAAATTAAAGAATTCTAAAAAAGTCCTGATTACACTTGCTCCACCCACAGCTGTACCAATAACACTCCCTAAATTAGCAAGAATTACAATTAAAAGTATATGGGTAACCTTATTTGTATAAATTTCTTTAATAGAAATCCCTTCCGAAAGTTTCTGAAAATCCTTAACCTGGGGCTTTTTAAGATAGGCTTCCGTAAGCCCTGCAAACCAACCAGCTGCCAGTGCAGGATTTAAGGAACTTAATGGAGCTACAAAAAAAGCAGTCAGAATGGTCAAAATATGACCTCTGCCTAAAAGTACTCCCAGAGCTGATAAGGAACCATTCCAGATAAACCAGGCTTTTGTTACCTCAATTCCGGTACCAATATTTTTGATAAAACTGGAAATTATAATTACTAAAATTACTGCTGGGATTCCCCAGGAAAATATTTTACCCCACTTTGGTTTAGGTGGAAGTTTTGTTATTTTTTTTAAATTTTGTTCTTTATAAATTTCTTTTTTTACTCCTGGAACATGTGCTGCTCCTAAAACAGCAACAATTTTTTCACCAGAAGCATTTTTAATTTTATTAGCCAGATACTGATCTCGCTCATCAAGTAAATGTTTTTTAATTCCCGGAAAAGACTTACCCATCTCTTCCAGCATCATACTTAAAGCATCTCCGTTTTTTAGTTCATCCATCTCTTCTTCAGTAATCTCTTCGTCTACAAAAAGCATTGAAATAATTTGAAAAATGAGTTTCATTTTTTCCCAGAGACCAAGTCCACGCCAGACTCTTTTAAAAGTAATCTGGATGTTTCGATCAGCAAGCACCAGGTCTGCTCCAATTTCTTTAGCAGACTCAATTCCCTGCCGCATTTCCTGACCTGCATTAATTCCTAATTTTTCGGCCATCCGACTCTGAAAAGAACTTATAATTAAATTAACCAGTAATAATAAAGATTTTTTCTGCTTAATCACCTGAAAAATATTCATTTCACTCCACTTATCTTCATCATTAATTGAACTGTATCTTTCCTCGTCCAGTTCAACACAAACACTATCTGGTTTTTCAGTTTCTATAACTTCTTTAACTTGTTCTGCACTCTTTTTAGAAATATGAGCAGTTGGAATTAAAATTATTTCTTTTCCTGCATACTCAAGTCTTTGAATATTGTCTTCGTCCATAAAAACAGCTCCTTCTATGAATTCTCTCACTTACTTATTATATCACTTATGAAAAAATTATCAAAAAAATTTATTAGTAAAAAAATCATAGAGTCTATCTGGAAGCAGCCAGCGAAAAAATAATATTAATTTTGCGTGGAAGGGAACTGCATATCTCGCTTTTGGATGACCAGCCTCTGCTGCTTTAAAAATTGCTCGGGCAACAACTCCAGGGTCAGCTGCTATACCATTTTCACCATACATTTCTTCATATTTAACTGCCTTTTTTTCGGCCTGTTTTTGATAAACACCCTCACCTGAATTTTTAATTAAATTTTTCCCGGCTGTACTGGCCCAGTTAGTTTCAATTGCTCCAGGTTCAATTAATATTACTTTAATTCCAAATTCTCTCAATTCATTTCTCAGACAATCACTCAGACCTTCCAGTGCAAACTTACTGGCATGATACCAGCCACCAAGTGGAGTCCAAATTTTACCGGCTATAGAAGAAATATTAATAATCCTGCCGGAACCATTTTGGCGCATAACTGGTATTACAAGTTTAGTTAATTCAGAAAGGCCAAATAAATTAACTTCAAACTGTCTTTTAGCATCTTTCAGTGGAACCTCTTCTACAGCTCCATAAGCACCATAGCCAGCGTTATTTATCAAGATATCAATTTTTGTCTCTTTTTTTAGTATCTGATTTATACAATTATTTCGCATTTCTTCCTCAGTAATATCCATCAATATATAATGTCCATTTTGATAATCATTTAAATATTTAAGATCTGCTTCGGTTCTGGCTGCTCCATAAACTATATAACCCTGTTCAAGAAACTTTACTGCCGCAGCTCTTCCGATACCACTTGAAGCTCCAGTTATTAAAACTACTTTTTTACTCATTTTTAACTCTCCTGATTTTTAATATTTAATCATCCTGATAAAATTCATTGATCTGACTTACATTTTTCTCCTTTTTATTTTTAATAAAAGTTCCTCTGTCTAATTCTTGTGAGGCTGCTGCCAGTTCTTTTCTGCTGTTCATTACAATTGGACCACCCCAGGCAATCGGCTCCTCTAATTTTTTGCCTGCTAGAAAGAGAAATCGAGCTGGATTCTTAGCTGTATCAACTTTAATTTTACTCCCATTTTCGTATAATACTCCCTGAGGATATTTTTTTAAATTTTTCTTTTGTGGATCAAAATTGGCCTCGCCTCTAATTAAAAAAGCATAGGCATTAAAATCTGTCGGTAGTTCAAAGATAATTTCACTATCTGCTTTTAATTCGACATCAAAAAATATTGGTCTGGTATCATTTCTCTGTATCTCACCACTTAAGCCTCCATATTCACCAGCTATAATATGGACTTTTTTGTCTTCATCTTGATAGACTGGAATCATATCTTGGGTAATGTCACCATATTGCGGCTCAGTCATTTTATTAACCGCAGCTAGGTTTAACCAGATCTGAACTCCCAACATTTCTTCTGAGGGCTGGGGTAGTTCCTGGTGCAAAATACCCGAACCCGCAGTCATCCACTGACACTGACCATCCCTTATAACTCCACTATTGCCAATGCTGTCACCATGTTCGATTTCTCCTTTGATCAGATAAGTTACAGTTTCAATACCACGGTGGGGATGCCAGGGAAACCCGCGTCTGTAATCTGCAGGGTCTTTCGAATCAAAAAAATCCATCATTAAGAAGGGATCAAAGTCTGGAATCTGATGATAACCAAAACAGCGTCTGAGTTTAACCCCTGCCCCATCCTGAGTTTCTCTACCTTCAAAATAACTTTTTACTTTTCTATACATTCTAATTACCTCGCTTTAAATTAATTATTTTGCTGGCGATATTTTTCAACTTCTTCTGAAAGTGTGTTAAATTCCCTGTCTGCTATTTCCAGCATCCCGGCCAGAGCATAGAAACGACGCTGCAGATTTTTAGGCAGCTCACCTTTAAATTTATAATTACGGTCATGCTCAATCTCAGCCCAGGCATGCTGCAGGATACTTCGAATCTGAATTTCAAATTTCAAACCAGAAAATTTACCCAGCTCTGTTTGGTCTATTTTATCAGGACTCAGCTCCGCAATATAATGAATTGATTTATATCCCATTTTATCAGCTTCCAGCAGATCAGACTTATCCTCACTGCGCTGATAATCAATTTCAAATAATTTTTTAATAATATCACTAATCTGATGAATTTCTTTTTCAAAGAGTGTAATAATTCTAATACCAGTTAAATCTGTTATTTCATTTACCGGATCACTATATTTATCGCGCTCCGCTTTCTCTCTGAAACTTTCTATTGACTTGACCCGACTTTCTATACTGTGAAAAACAATCTCATTTTGATTTAAAGCTTCCCTCAATATTATTTCGACTTCTGCTCTTAGCTCTATATATTTACTTCTCTCCTTTTTATACCACTGAACTGCCTGGCTAACTTTTTTTCTGCTGGCCATAATAGTTTCCCCCAATTGACTGCAAAATAAAATGTCATTTAAACAATCAGTTAATAAATCGCCTGTCAAAAATCAAATATTTCGAAGATCATGCCTCTGCTTTAACTTTCTGATAAAGTTCAGCATTAACTGCATCATAATAGGGTTGCACAAATAGCACTCCAATACCAAAAAATAAAGCTCCTAAAATAAACCAACCTAAAAAAGAAAGATCCAGAATAAAAATATCCAGTTTTTGTCCCGCAGTCATTTCTCGACTTAAATTCAGAGCCTGATTATGATCTAAATCAGGATTTTCAGCCATGATATAGGCAACAAAACGATATTGATACATTTTAATAATCCCTGGAATAATTAAAAGTAGTGACCAGAGAAAAATATAAATTCCACGATATAAAAGAACCGTAATAATATTTTTATAATATTTTTTATCAAAAAATTTAAGCAGATATGAAATCTCAGATTCGCCTCTGCTTAACTCAATAAAATATTTTCTACCACCAACTTCCAGAATATATCCCAGAAAAATTCTGAGAGCTAAAAAAACTAAAACGCCAATTACAGCAATCAAAACTATACCCAGGGTAAATTCACTTCCCCCACCACCAGTAGTAGTAGAGCCTGTGCTGCTGGAACCACCCAAATCAAGTCTGTTATGACTGCCTCCACTAATCACCAGAATTAAACTAACTAAAAAAGCCTGCCAGTAAAAACCTTTTAACTTTTTCTTTGCGATATTCTTAAGTTCGCTTCTTGTCCACACTTTAAATTCTCCCCTTTTTTGTGATTTTCCAGGCACAAAATTTAAATAACTAATTAATTTAGTTCTTTAACTATAATTCAGCATTCAGAAGAAAAATCCTCTTTAGAAAGAAAAATCCTCACTTGCAATTAAAACAAGAAATCAAAAGCTATATATCATTTTAGATTTTTAATATAGCAAATTAATTATATATTTGTTTAAGTCAAAGCTAATTATAATATTTTACAGATTTTGTGAAAAATTAATTTGATTAAGGAAGGAATAATTGTTTTTATGACAAATTATATAAACAAAGTTCTATTAAATAAAATATGAAAGGGGTCATTAATTATGAAAAGAGTTCTGTTTTTAACTATTGCTCTGATTCTCAGCTTATCTCTCAGTGTTTATGCTCACCCACCTGGAAATATAGAAATGTCTTTTAATAATGAAAATAATATGCTAGAAGTTACAATACCTCATAACTCCAATGATAACAGTAAACATTTTGTTAAAAATGTAAAAGTTTATTTAAATGACAGCCTGCATATTGAACAAGATTTTATTATGCAGACTAACAATGAGGTTCAATATTTACATTATATGATCCCGGGGGCAAAATCTGGAGACACTATTCGTCTGAAAGCAGAATGTAATAAATTTGGAAGTAGAGAAAATGAAATTAATGTAGAATAAATAGTTTAATCCAGCTTCTTTATTTACTGTTATTTGCGAAGGAGGAGATTAATATGGGGCAGTGGATTATTCCAGCGGGCATTAGTGCTCTAACATCTCTTGTAATAACCTTTTTACTGGGTATCAGATTTTTTAGAAAGGTATTTAATCTTAATCCCCGTTTAAATTTAAAACTACACAAAATATTTGCCTATCTTACCCTTATTCTGGCTGCAGGACATGGTCTGCTGGTTTATATAGTTTATTTATAAAATAAATAATCAAAAAACCCGGTTTGAAACCTGACTTTTTAAAATTGAATTTATTCAAATCGGGTTTATTTATCTTAATTTTTATTTGAAAATTTCTGCCACAACTGACTTAAATTCAGTATACATCTTCAAGCCATCAAGCTCTTTTAAACTGTAAACCAGTGATTCGTAATACCATTTCTGTTTATCTTTTGGTGCACTAAATCGCTGCCAAAAATCTCCTGACTCGGTTTTTAAATCTCTCAAAATACTGCGAGCATTGCTCAGCTTATCAGCACAGGCTATCACTTTATTAATAAAATCTGCATCTTCTTCTAGATAATTAATTGTGTTTTCTTTTCTTTTGTTCCAGCTTCTTTTATCTCTCCCTTCCAGCTTTTCTGAAGCTGAAAGTACAAGCTCAAGGATTTCTTCTCCAAATTCATCTCTTAACTCCCCTATTCCAACTTCTGTATCTTCCAGTAAATCATGGAGTAATCCAGCTGCCACTATTTTATCTTCAAAAGCATTTTCTTTTAAGATCATTGCTACTTCAAATGGATGAACAATATATGGCACCTCACCACCTTTGCGTGTATCACCACGATGTGCCTGAGCCGCATATTCCATTGCTCTTGCAACTAATTTATTGCTAAACATAAAAATTCACCCCTGCTGTAATTTAAGATATATATAATTCAATTAATTCAATAAAATTAAGCAATCAATATTAGCTAAATTTAATTCAGTGCCAGTTCTACTGCCTTTTTGGCATGTAATTCAGTTGTATTATAAACAGGCAAAACACTGTCTTCTGCTTTAATTAACATTGGAATTTCAGTACAACCCAGAATTACTCCCTCGGCACCATGAATTTTAAGATTATCAATTATTCCCTTAAATTTTTCCCTAGTTTCAGTCTTTAAGATACCAGCAACTAATTCCTGATAGATAGCCTGGTGGATATAACTTCGATCATCTGATTCTGGAATTATAACCTCAATCCCATAATTTTTTTCTATTCTATTTTTATAAAAATCAGCTTCCATAGTATATTTAGTTCCCAGCAGACCAACTTTTTTTAAATTATCTGCTTTTATTTTTTCTGCAGCAGCATCAGCTATATGAAGCAGAGGAATTTCCAATTCAGCCTCAACCGCAGGTGCCATTTGATGCATTGTGTTAGCACAAATTAAAATCATATCTGCTCGTGCTTGTTCCAATTCTCTGGCGATTTTTATCATCTTTTCAGTTAATTTATTCCAGTCCCCCAATTCCTGCAGCCTTTCAATTTCTGCAAAATCGACTGAATGCATAATTATTTCAGCAGAATGTGGATTACCTAAGCTATTTTTTACTTCTTGATTTAATATCTTATAATAGTCAACTGTAGACTCCCAGCTCATACCGCCAATTAATCCAATTGTTTTCATTTCCCTACCTCCTGTAGTAAAGATTTCGTTTTTTTATCTTTCTTAATGTAAATAATACAGGTAGAACTGCAGATTATCAAGTCATTCCCATATTAAGCTTTAAAAACAATAAGGCTAAAAAGTAGTTTGAATTGAACCTGTATTCTGAAAATTGATGGGATATTTAGTTTCTGCTTAAAAACAGAAGATATTTAACGATATTTTATTTTAATCGACAAATTTCGACTTTGATTTTTTTGACTTAGAGGACTATAATATAGTTACAAGGTTCTGAGGAAGTCCTAAGATTAAATGTTTATAAGTGGTATTTTGAAATTCTTATTTAAGTAAAATTATTTGAGATTTAGAAGTAAGATTGTTGATTGAGATTGATCAAAGTTAATTAAGATCAATTCCGAAGAAGTTACTATTAATGGTAAGCAAAAAGAAATTATTAAGGGATAGCCTTCTTTAATAATGATCTTTGAGCAAATCAAAGATAGTAATGGAGGACTAAATCAAAAATAATAAGAAAAAATAAGAAAAGTAAAAAAATCAACTGTAAACAGGCAATCGAAGAAGATTCGTCAGAACCTTGATTTTTTTATGTCTAATTTTTTAAATTTTTTTATCCAAATTTTATCTTCTACCCTTATTTTTATACATATTTTTATCAGCCTGATTATAAATATCTGTTAGTTTTTTAGTTTTTTTTCGGGCAGTGGCACAGCCCAGAGAGATTTTGAATTCAATTGGAAAACTGTCAGCATTATTGTATTGATTAAATTCTGCTTTAATTCGCTCACAAATATGAGCAGCTGCTTTTTTATCGGTTTCCGAAAGCAAAATTGCAAACTCATCCCCACCTATTCTGGCAACAACATCTTCAGACCGCAGCAGTTCTTTTAAAATTTGAGCCGCTTTACGAAGATATTCGTCACCAAGCAGATGTCCATAATTATCATTAACTGCTTTTAAATTATCCAGATCTCCAATTATAATACTGATTGGGTAAAGACGTGAATCATCCAGACGTTCCATTTCTTCTTCAAAATAACGACGATTATACAAATCAGTCAGTTCATCATGATAGGATAAATATTTAATTTCTTTTTCCCTCTCTATTCTTCTGCTGACATCAACCAAATTTATTAATAAGTAATCTTTTTCAATTGGATTTACTCTAAATTCAACAAATTTCTTCTCTCCTGATTTAGTCATGATTTCAGAAACCCGGTTATAGTGTTCTCCATTTGCCAGTTTTCCTTTAAAATCTGAATAAATTTTTCCCCTCTCAACAGGATCAGGAAAAGCTGCTTCAAACCACTGCTCCAGATTAGTTATATCAGAAAGTGAATAACCAGTTATCCTGGTTGTTAAATCATTGATATAGACAAAATCTCTTTCTTCATCTAAAATTGCTATTCCCATTGTTAAATTATTGAGTACTGTTTCTAAACTTAAATCTTTTAACATCAAATCACCTTTTTTGCTATGAAATTGTTAAATATTTATGATATTTGCTTCAAATTCGTCAGCCCGCTCTGGATCACAGGTGGTATAAATTATCTGATATTTTTCTTGATATTCTTTAATCAGTTTGACTGCTTTTTTACGACGCTCTGGATCAAAATTAACCAGACAGTCATCAAGGATAATAAAACCTCCATATTCACTGAATAGATTGTCAAAGATTGCCAGACGCAGGGCAAGTGCTGCTGCATCATAGGTTCCATAAGAGAGCAGCTCAAATTTTCCTGGTAGTTCCCGGCTTTGAGACGACTTAATTTTTATCGAAAAATCACTATCGATAAAACCAGCCTCATATTTACCAGCAGTTAAAATTTCTAAATTTCTGCTAAAAGTATTAACCAGCGGCTGAAAAGAGTTCTGGTCCATTTCCTCTAATTTATTTTCGAAAACTCTTTTTATTTTCAGTAGATTTTGAGCCTTATTTTTCTGCTTTTCTAATTTTTGTTTAAGTTCTTTAAACTCTGCTTCCATTTCCCGGGTGGAAGTATCAGGCAGCACATTTTCTAATTCTTTATGCT
The DNA here is from genome assembly GCF_900156285.1 of Halanaerobium kushneri. Taxonomy (GTDB): domain Bacteria; phylum Bacillota; class Halanaerobiia; order Halanaerobiales; family Halanaerobiaceae; genus Halanaerobium; species Halanaerobium kushneri. The sequence continues at coordinate 9,538 of NZ_FTNC01000001.1, read as the reverse complement.
TATTCATTTTTTCTCTCAGCTTCTGATTAATCATTTCTCTTTTTTCTCTTCTAGCTTTTAAATTACTAATAAACTCAGCTGTACTTTTATATTTTTGAGGTAAGGAAGCTAAATCTTTTAATTTTTGTTTTAAGATATCTATTTTATTTTCTTTTTGCTTTAACTCAGATTTGAGTAATGTTAAAGAACCATAATCCTCTTTAAATTCCTTTATTTTATTTTCTCTAATTTTAATTTCTGTTTTCAGATCTGCTCTTCTAGAAGTAAGCCTGTCTATTTCTTCTCTGATCTGATCAGCTTCTCTGGCTGGCTGCAGTTCCGCCAATTTGGAAAGTTCAGCTTTTAGTTTTTCTATACTTTTTCCAGCCAGTAGTTCACTAATCTTATCATTTTCAACTTCAATTTTGCCTTTTATTTCCGTTAACTGCTGCAGTTTTTCTCTTGCCTGACTAAGATTATCGACTTTCATTTTTGTTTTTAATTTTTCAAGTTTTTGCTGATTTTCTTTAAATTCTGTTTTCAAACTTTTAAAATCAATTTCAGCTGATTCAATTTCTATATCGATCTCTTTTGTTTTAATTCTTAAATAGCCATCAGCTTCAAAAATTTCTCCTTCAGAAATAATTTTTTCACCTTCAACACCAGTTGAAACTTTAATCGATTCTGCTGCAGAATAATTGAGCTGAGCTCTTAACTTTGCAGCCTTAAGACTTGCCTCTGCTGCTGCAATTTTATTTTTATATCTTTCCATATTTTTTACCTGACTCGGGCTAACAGTAAATTCAGTTTTCAAATTTTCCAGTTCAGCAAGCTTCTTTTGCGATGTATTAATTAGCTCTAGCTGCTCGCTAATCTTCTGCTTTTCATTTAATTTTTCAGCTCTTTTTATTTCTTCTTTTAATTTTTCAATCTTTTTAGATTCCGCTTCCTGATTGAGTTTTAATTTACTGAGCTCTGACTTTAAATCAGGCCATTTTTTAGCTATCTGAGTCATTTTATTTACTTTCTCACTCAAGTTATCTATTTCCAGTTCAACTGCTGCCCGCTGGTTTATTTCGGACTCAATTTCAGAGAGCTTTTTGATTTCTGCAATTATCCGGGCCTCTTTATCTTTTAATTCTTTAATTTCTAGTCCCAGCTCTTCGTATTTTCTCTCATTAATCTGACTCTGCTTAATCCTGCTTCTCAGCTGTTCCCTGGCAATATAGGAGTCATAAATTTTTCCTGTACCAACTTTATAAGGATTATTAACTCCACGGCTGCTGTTTTGGACAGCATCAGCTTTAAGATTCCACTTTTTGGTCAGTTCTTCCAGCTCATTTTCAATTTTGCTGCGAAACTTATCAATTGAAATGCCATCCAGTTCCATCACTGCTCGCCGCAAAAAAGAATTGATTGTATCAATCAATTCTGGGTTTTCCTCAGCATTAATCCGTTTTAAAGTTGACTTAATATCCTGCTGACTGCTAAAAACTATATTATTATAGGTGCTTTTACCATAGGGAAAAATATCATTTTTATATTCCTTAATCTTACTAACTTTCTCTATTCTGCGACCATCAGGCAGCTCTAAAAAACCCCGATAATTACTATTGCTCCACTTTTTATAAAATTTATAATTATTATTTCCAGCTTGAAATTCAATTTCTGCCTCTGCAAAATCACCATCTGGATAGGGTAGAAATTTTTCTTTAAACTCTCTCCCCTCTGTGGTATTCAATTTGAGCTGCGGGTTGACAAACAAAGAAGCATAAATAGCATTGATCACTGTACTCTTACCCGCCTCATTGTCTCCTAAAAGAATATTTAAACCATCTTTAAACTGATAGTTTCTGTTGTTAATACCTGCGAAAATTTCAGTACTGAAATTATTAATCTTCACTGCTGGACCTCCTTCAGCATTTTATAAGCAAGATATTGAGCCTGATGATTGTCTTCCAGTTCTTTTAGAAGCTGAAAAGGAAAAGAGTTTTCAGCAAATTCTTCTGTAATTAATTCCTGGTTAATTTTAATAGTTAAATCATTCTGATCTATCTTTACATAAAAACAGTTTTCTCTCAGACGAGCAAGCTGTTTATCCTTTTCGGCAAAGTCATCTCGAGGTAGTTCTCCTTTGAGCCTCAACCGTAAAATTTTAGTTTTAGCTTCAGAATCTATTATTTTATCAATTAGATTTTTCAGATCATTAAGCGAATTAAGCTCAGCTTCCTGGTCTGAAAAGTGATAATTTCCAGTTTTAATCCGGGATGCTTCAACTTCCTTTTTTTTATTTAATTCTATATACCAGGCAGATCCAGGATGACTGCAGTCCATACCGTCTGGTTCTGGAGTTCCATTATTAAAAATCTTATAACCACTCAGCTTTTCTTTTTTTGGATAAGGAAGGTGAGAGTGACCGAGCAGATAAAGATCCATTTCTAAATTTAAAAGTTCTTTTTCTGTCATCTTAAAATAATCATCATTTAAATCCGGCGAAAAACCTGCCAGTGCTCCGTGTGCCAACAGCAGATGATAATTTGTTTGAGGTCGCTCAGTTAGATTTTTAATCCAGCCTAACCTGTTTTCTGCCGAAAGTTTCCTATCACAGGGGGCTGGATAGACTGCTGCATTTATTCCAAAATCATTGAGCAGATAAATTTTTTCCTGATCCAGAATCAACATTCTTCCCTTAATTTCTGTTTTGAATTGAGACCAGAGATTGCTAACTCCATCACTGTAATCATGATTTCCAGGCAGGATTAAAATTGCATCTCCAGCAAATCCATTTAGGATAGAGATAGTTTCCTTTATTTTTACATTCTTAATACTTGCTCTATCAAAAAGGTCTCCAGCAATAGCCAGTAAATCTGTATTTCTCCTGTTAGCCTCTCTAATTATATTTTCTAACGCCTGATAACGGGCATTTTCCAATTCTGTACTAATATTTGGATACTGATTAAATTTCATTCCCAGATGCAGATCACCTGTATGCATAATCTTTAAACTCATTATCTTCCCCCTCAACTTTGCAAATTAAAACCTGATAACCAGTTAAAAACCAGCAGTTGATAACTGATACCAAAAAATCACTTCAGCATTTCAATAAATTCTGCAGCAAGTTTAGGATCAAATTGACTTCCCGCACACCTTCTAATCTCAGTCAGCGCTTCTTTTTTAGACATTGCTCTGCTGTAAGGTCTTTCGTGTGTCATTACATCAAAAGAATCTACCAGAGAAATAATTCGAGCTAAAAATGGTATAGAATTTTCTTTTAAATTACGAGGATAACCACTTCCATCCCAGTTTTCATGGTGAGAAAATATTTCTTCAGCTACAGCAGCAAACTCCTCCGAAGAAGAAGCAATTTTATAACCCTGTTCGGTGTGTTTTTTGATAATTTTCCATTCTTTATCAGTCAGTTTTTCCTCTTTATTTAAGATTTCTTCATTAATATTAATTTTACCAATATCATGAAGAGTAGCCAGCAGAGAAAGTCGGTTCTGATCAGATTCAGTTAGACCTATTTTTTCGCCAAAATCAAAAGCTAGTTTGGTCATTCGCATTGCATGTTCTTTAGTTTCACTACTTTTAGCGTCAAGTGCATTAATTAAGCCCTGAACGATATTGCTTTTACTGCTTCTACTTTCAGACAGCTTATTTTCATACATCTGATTATCTGCCTGCCTGATAATTTCTTCAATATCTTCTTCAGAATTAGTTTTTGTTGCCTGTCCAAGAGCAATTGACAGCGGCAGCTCAAGATTTTTAACGGCAGCAGTTTTCTTTTTAATTCTCTGAATAATCTTAGCAGTCCCGTTTTGATCAGTCTGAGGAAGTAAAATTATAAACTCATCTCCTCCCTGCCGGGCCAGTATATCTTCTTCTCTTAAAGAACTCTTTAAAACCTCTGCAGCTTTGTTAAGCATTTGATCTCCTTTTTTATGACCATAGCTGTCGTTTATAATTTTCAGGCCGTTTAAATCTGCCATAATTATCGAGAGAGGTAGCTGTCTCTGACTGTCCAGTCTTTCCATCTCGACTTCAAAAAACCTGCGGTTATAAAGACCTGTTAGAGAATCATAGTAACTTAATTCTTTAATTTTTAAATTATCAAGATGTTTGGAGATAGCTCTGGTAATCACATCTGCAAAAATCTTGAGCTGATTGATTTTAGCCTGGTTAAAATCCATTTCAGATTCTACCAGATCAAAACCAAAAAAACCGTAAAGTTCATCACTGATAAAAATAGGAACTACAATCAGCGAGTTTACGTTCTGTTCTTTCAGTAATATTTTTTCTGGATCAGCCTGATTATCAAGCTCCTCAAGATTTTCTATAATTATTAATTCTTTCTGGTTTAATTTTTCAAACCACCACTTAAATTTTTGGGTGCTTAAATTCTGTAATTTATCCTTTTCTGATTTTATACCTGGAGCAGTCCATTCAAATTTGTTGGACATAGTTTTTTTATCGTCTGATACTTTAAAAATATAACTGCGGTCAATATCAAAAAACTCTCCCAGGACTTTTAAAGATTCATTTATTTTATAGTTAAAATTATTAAGCCCCAGATTAACCAATCTGGAAGAAACATCTGCCAGGGTTTTCTGAAACTTATACTGGGCTCTTAATTCTTCTAAGTTTTTTTCTATTCTATTCTGAGCCTGTTCAATACTATAGCTAATATAAAAACTGAGTGCAGTAATAATAAGATAAGAGCTGAAATAAATTGGAACTACAATCTGTTTTGAATCCGAAAAATAAAGTGTAAAAATCATTACTATTATTAAAAGTAAATTGGTTAAAAATTTTAGCAGATTTAAATTAAAAATAAGATTAAAAATTGCTGTAATTAAAATAATTAAAATTGCCAGTGCTACTCTAAAATTCTGCAGATATGTATAGTAAATAAGTTGAAAAATAGCCAGCAGAGAGACCAAATAAGATATCCCCTCAATTCGCCTTTTAACCCAGTCCGATCTATATGATAATATAAAAACCATTAAAAAAACTGATATCGAAATTAATCTTTCAGCTAAGGACATTGGATCAGTAAGTTCTGGCGTAAATCTATAGATGACAGCAAAAATTAAGTAAGCAGCTGCCGCCAAAATAAAAATTTTTCGATAAAATTTAATTTCCTCTTCTAATTTTTTCATACCAGGTCTAAAATACTTCCCTCCCCTTTAACTGTCTGAGATGCCTTTTTATTATAGCATTTTTTAGCAACGTTTAAAAGAAAAAGCACTTTCTTTTGTTTTAAGTTCAAACTCAGAAAGAGCTTACTATTCCTGAAAATTGACATGGACATGACTACAGTCACAAAAGGGTTTATTATCTGATTTACCACATCTGCAGAGAGCAACCGAATTTCTTGGCTCATATCTTTCTCCATCTGCCCCTTCAATTTCTATTTGTCCTTTAACAATAATAGCAGACCCAACATTCTTTTCTGGATCCTGCAGAATTTCTATAGCTGGTTCAAATTCTTTTTCTAAAATCTCACCGCTTTTCGAAACAGCAGTCAATCTACCTGCCAGACATTCTTCTGCTGACTTAAGCGCCAGCTCTCTTTCTTCTTTTTTATCCGATTCTTTTATTAAATTCCAGGTATCCCCTTTTTCCGTATGGCAAAAACGGAGAAAAGCACAGCGATGATCATCTCTTAAGTCTATTTCTTTACCTTCTAAAAGTTCTGCTCTTGTTTTATAGTCAAGTTTAGAAGCAGTTTCTTTTCCATCAAAATCAATTTGGTTGTGGTAGCCATCACAGAAGGGGGGCGTTTTAGTCTCTCCACAGCGGCAGAGAGAGTAATTTTCTTTTTGAGGGAGTTTTTTACCTTCCCTGTATTCATAATGCTTTCCTACTGGAGTAATTATCTTTTCAGATAAGGGAACAGCACCAAAAACACAATAAGGTCCATCTTTAATAATCTTTATTTTAAGCTGTTTTTTTTCAGTCATTTTTAACACCTCATATCAAATTTATAATTTAACTATTTGCTAATTATTTAAAAAATCAATGTAAATTTCCCCTGCGATGAACTGTATCATAGGCAAATAAAGCATAACCAATTTCGGCAGTAGTATATTCTGATTCTGCAGCCAGCTTCCGCACAATTCTTATTATTTTAATATAATCATCTGGCTTAAAACTTTCCTTCTCTTCTTCAAAATAGCCCAGATTATACAGAGTAGCCCAGACTCTGGTATCAATAACGCAATGTTTTTGAGGGTCCAGCGAAGTTAAAATAGCCGAAGCAGTTGGTGTCCCAATCCCCATTAAGCTCGTATAAAGGGCCAGACGACAAAAATCATCATAGAGCTGGTAGGCAGCTTCTGTTACTTTTTCTACCCGTCTGGCTGGATTCTTTTTTACATGATAGGAACTGCGGGTAGAATTGAGGTGAGCCAGCTGATATAGTTCATCTTTTGTTAGATATTCTTTTTGATGATATTTTTCTCCAATCTGCATCAATTTCTCGGGATAGAGTCCTGTTGTCTGATCATATTTTTTTAAATATTTTTCAAAATCTATAGTCTCGATTTTAAATACCTCCCATTCTTAAGTATTCTATTAAATTAATTACATTTAAATTACTTACATTTAAAATTATTCGTATTTTCTGGCAACTGCTACAATTATAATTCCATAAATAATACCGGCCAAAAACGAAATATGATCATTCATTCCAGTAGAAAGATAAAAAGCTAAAGATACAATTAAACCCAGAAAACCGCCCTTGAAAAGCCCATTTAAACCAGGTTTCATCTGGGTCAAACCAATTAAAAAACCCATGATTAGCCTGTTATACCAGAGGGCAAAAAGATAAAGTCCATTTCCACTGTAGCCCATTCTGATTCCACCACCAATAATGCAGATCACACCCAGCAGGGCACCGGTAATAATTGAAACTTTTAATTTTTTATCTATCATCATTATCCTCCTCTTTTTTCTCATATATTAAGGTATTTATTTTAACTTACTATATAATATATTTGATTTAAATAATAAATATCCTGCATAAACTAAAGCTAAAAACCACTTAACAAAATTTTAATAAACATCAACCAGAAATTTTAAGTCTAGCTCATCCGAATTTAATTAATTTTGATGAAAAAAAATAAGATTAAAAAAGATGATATAGATTTTGACATTTTAAAGGCTTAACTGATAAACTTTATTCAAACAATAAGATTCATCTAATCAAAATATAAAGGAGCTGATATTGTGAGTCTAATCGAAAAAACCATGAAGTTAAAAAATTGGGCAGTTGTTGGTGCCACTACAAAGAAAAATAGATTCGGCTACAAAATTATTAAAAAAATAAAGGAAAATGACTATAATGTTTTTCCCGTTAATCCAAAATTCGAAAAAGTTGCCGGGCTAAAATGCTATAATGACCTGAGCGCAATAGACGCTAAAATTGATGTGGTTGATATGGTTATTAATCCAAAGCATGGGATTAATGTTATGGAAGAAATTAAGAAACTGGGAATTAAATATGTCTGGATGCAGCCAGGGACAAGGAGTCAGGAGATTAGAGATTTTGCAGCCGAAAATAATATAGAATTGGTTGAAGACTGTATTTATGCGCGCTTATAAGTTTGAGCTCCCTGCTCCTCCATCAACAACTATCGAACTGCCATTAATATAATCAGACTTTGGTGATGATAAATAAGCTATTAAATCACCGAGGTTTTCCGGTGTACCTATTTTTTTGACGGGTACACTTTTACTTTTTGCATTTAAAGCTTCCTGATAATTTTCGAATTCACCATTTTCAACCTGAGAATTAAGTAATATTTACTATTGTTCCCCCACCATCTTTTTTTAAAAATTCTACTGATTCTTTGATCAGTCTGACCACACTCATCACCAGCAGCTCGTAAGAATCATACCAGTCAGCTTCTGTTGTTTCCAGAAAAGACTTAGCTGGTGGACCGCCGGCAGAAGTAACGAGGTGATCGAGCCGGCCAAAGTTATCAACTGCAGTTTTAACCAGCCTTTTAATATCTTCCTTTTTAGTTATATCTCCCTGACAGGAAATTACCCTGCCTCCGTTTAGCTCATTTAATTCCTTTAAAGCACTGTCCAATTTCTGCTGATCTCTGCCGTTAATAACCACGTTTACTCCCTCTTTAACCAGGGCAGCTGCAGCAGCTTTTCCAAGCCCGCTGCTCGATGCAGTAACAATTGCTGAATTACCTTTAATTTTTAAATCCATAATCCAATTCCCTCCTCTAATAAATTTAGAAATCTATTAATATTATACTCAACCAGTAACGATTATTCCTTTTTAAACTGGGGAACTAAAAGAACAGGGTAAATCAACCGAACATTTGCCGCAGACATCAGTTAACTCTGACTCCGGATGAATTTTATCATTTTCTGAAAGCAGTTGATAACACTGATGACGGTCAAATGAGTCTTTCTGCAGTGAGCCGTTGACACAGCGGTCAACACATTTGCTGCAGTTAAAACCAGCCTTATTTAGGCACTTATCCTGCTCACTCCGCTCTGAAGCCTCAATATTTAGATCAGTAACTAAAGTTCCGATTCGACCGGCACAGCCCTTTTCAGTAATCAGCATATTATTAAGACCAAAGGTTCCGAGCCCGGCTATATAAGCAGCATGTCGGTGGGACCAGTCGCTGATCAATCTTTCTTTATCAAAATTATTGGTGGCGGCAATTAGACTGGCCTGATATCCCTTTTTAGAAAGTTTTTCTTTTAAATGCTGATTTAAATCTGCAATCAGCTGATTGGTTTCTATATATGCTTTTGCCCACTGATCTGAGCTGTATTTTCCTTCAATATTGGAATCTGCAATCCCCTTAGAAAATGGAATAAAATAAGCAATAATTGTTCTGGCCCCGGGCATTAAATCCTCAGGCATTAAATGGTCCTCGGAAACTGCTTTTTTTAATTCACCAAACATTGGATCATCAGCCGCTGCATACTTTATTATCGGTTCTTTCCAGCTGCTTTTTATATCATCTTTTTCTTGATAGTTAGCAATAAAATCGTGAATTAAATTTTCTATTTCCTGCTTCAAATTATCCCTCTCTTTCCTGTACTCGACTATTAATATTAGAATTCTTGAGCAATTGAGATTTCTCTGCTTTGAATTATATCACAATAATAGCTAATTTAAAGTATTAAACAATTTTAAAAAAATAAAGGGAAATCTTTCACTATTGTTTAACTTGAATTCGGCAAGTAAAAAGTTAAAATAGTTCTTTTTAGATTTTTGCCGTTAAAAAATAATTTCAATCTATTAAAATTAAATATTTAGTCTCAATTTAAATAGCCAGTTAAATAAATTGTCCAGCTTCCAGATTTTAGACGCACTTAACTAAACTATGGTTTTCATAGCTTAAAAAATTAGTCTAAACTGTACTGGTGGTTTTAATTTAGCACCACCTTCTTTCTAAAATCTGTTAGTGCTTTTCTAAGATATTTAATTGTTTTTTCCAGCAGTTTATTTGGGGCAAAGCGGATGTGTTTGTACCAGCCGCTGCCGCAGATATTACCTGCTATTTTGTAAAATATCCTT